>NZ_JBXARR010000001.1:0-207293 GCF_058808435.1 Pseudomonas sp. GW821-FHT11D10
ACGGTTACCGGGATAGCGAATTCTTTTTCATGAAGATCAAGAGCGTCTTTCCCGGTAATCCGTGAAGAACCTTTTTTATGCCTGTTCTCAGGCCACGACGACCCGGTTTCGCCCACCTTCCTTGGCCTGGTACAACGCCCTGTCCGCCGCGAACAACAGCTGCTCCAGGCTGATCTCGCTCGTTGCCGTCCAGGTGCTGATGCCGATACTTACGGTCATCGGTGACTGGTCTTCATTGAAGCTTGGCAGTTGTTCCACCGCTGCGCGAATGTGCTCGGCGATCTGCTGCGCCCCGACGCTGTCGGTTTCCGCGAGGATCACCGAAAACTCCTCACCACCATAACGCGCCACCAGATCCGCCGGACGCCGCACGTTGGCGGTAATCACCCTCGCCAGCTCACGCAACGCCTGATCCCCGCCCTGATGCCCGTGCCGGTCGTTGAAGGCCTTGAAGTGGTCGGCGTCGATCATCAGCAATGACAGCGGCTTGCCCGAGCGCTGGGCGCGGAACCACTCGTGGCGTAGCGACTGATCGAGCATCCGCCGGTTGGCGACCCCGGTCAGTGCATCGGTCGCCGCCAGTTGCGCCAGTTCGCGCTCGGCCCGCTGGCGCAGGCGCAGCTCCCGGGCCAGCAGCCAGGTCAGCCACAGCAGCCCGGCACACAGCACGCCGGTGGCGCCGCTGATCAGGATCGCCGTGCGTCGCCACGCGCCGAACACTTCCTCGCTGGACAGGGCAACGATCACCGTCAGCGGCAGATTGCCGACCCGCGAATAGGTGTACAGCCGTTGCTGATAATCCATGCTCGAAATGCTGTTGAAACTGCCATTGCCGTTGTTGTCGCGCAGGATCCGCACCACATTGGGCCGGGCGGCAAAGCTCTTGCCGATCGAATCGCTCTGCAGATAAGGCTTCTGTGCCAGCAGGATGCCGTCGTTGTTGATGATGTTGAGGGTGCTGTCGATGCCGATGTCGAGACTGTTGAACAGCTGATCGAAGTAATCGAGTTTCATCGACGCCACGGCCACGCCCAGGAATTCGCCGGTTTCCGAAGAGATGCGCCGGCTGAAACTGATCCGCCACTGGTTCGCGTCATCGCAGTCGCAGCGGGGTTTGAACGGACGGCTGATGAACATGCCGGTGTCGCGCTTGAAGGCGTGGGCGAGGAAGTAGTCGCGGTCGGCGAAGTTGCCCGGCAGCGGATCGACCCGCGAGGAGTCGGCAATCACGTCGCCATACTTGTCGAGCAACAGGATGTCGCCCTTGAAACGCGCGGTGGTGGAACGATCGAACAGCGCCAGATGGCGGATCTGCGGCGACACGTCTTTCAGGTCGTCACGCTGCGCGGCGGCGATCAGCCCTTGCAGTGTCAGGTCATACAGCTCGACGGTACGCAGCACGTCGGCGTCGATCAACTGGGCGATGGTGGTGGCGCCGCGGGTGGCCGATTCCTGAGCGTTGGCGTGTTCGCGGATCAGCAGGAACGTGACGATGCACACAATCGCGATCACGCTCAGCAGGCTGCCGAGGATCAGCAGCAGCTCGGAGCGTCCGGTCGTGCCGGGAACGGTAGGGGTGCGGCTCGCGATCATGGTTCGGTTTCGGTAAGGGATTCTTGTAAGCGTAGTTGTACCCGCTTCGCTGCCACAGGCAAGAAAAAGGCCAGCGCATCAGGCTGGCCTTTTACTGTAGCGCCGATCTTAGAAGACGTTGATCGGGTAGTCGATGATCACACGGTATTCATCTGTGTCCGTATCCAGCGCGCCGTAACCGTTGCCGCCACGGTTGGTCGCCCATTGCAGGCGTACCGCCAGGTCTTTGGCCTGGCCGCTTTGCACCACGTACTTGAGGTCGATGTCGCGCTCCCAGTGCTTGGCGTTGCGGCCTTCGGCGCTGTACCACGAGGCGTAGCCCTTGCTGTCCGGATCGACCTTGGTCAGGTCCAGCGTGCCGCGCGAGTAGGACAGCGACGAGGTCAGGCCCGGCAGGCCGACGCCGGCGAAGTCGTAGGCGTACTTGAGTTTCCACGAGCGCTCGTTCGGGCCGTTGAAGTCCGAGTACTGCTGCGAGTTGTCGAGGTAAACGCTGTCACCCTGGCTGATGTAATCGAACGGCGTGTTGCCGTTGACCCGCTGATACGCGGCGGTAACGCTGTGGCTGCCGATCCCCACGGTGAAATGCAGGCTGTAGGTGTTGTTGTCGATGTTGCCCAGCAGCGCGTCGCCGGTGTCCTGCGTGTGATAGAAGTGCAGGCCCGGGTTGAGGGTCACCTGATCGTTCAGCGCCCAGGTGTAGTCGAGGTCGTAGTAGTACTGGTTCCAGATGTCTTTCAGTTCGGAGGCATAGAGACTGCTGGTCAGGCCTTCGACGCCGCTAAAGGCCACGCCGGCCCAGTTCAGGTGCTGGCTCTTGTCGCCGTCGGCGAGGGTGCCGTAAGAGGTGCCGATGCGTTTGTGGCCGCTCTGGTTGTAGGGCTTGGTGAAACTGGCCTGGCCGCCTTCGATCATCCAGCCGTCGAAGCTGTGATTGGTCAGGCTGAGGCCGCGAAAGGTCTGCGGCAGCATGCGCGTCTCGCCACCGGCGATCACCGGGTTGGCGAGGAACAGGTCGCCGGCCTTCAGCTCGGTATCGAACGCTCGCATTTTCAAGGTGCCGCCCGCCGTGGAGAACGAGCCCGGCGCTTTGCCGTTGCCGTCGCTGACCGGCAGGATGCTGGAGTTGTCGGTGCCGCCACCGCCGTCGAGTTTCAGACCGAGCATGGCGTGGGCATCAATGCCGAAACCGACCGTGCCTTCGGTGTAGCCCGACTCGAATTTGCCGAGGAAACCCTGGCCCCACTCGATGTTGTCATCCGTCTGCTGCAGACGGTTGCGGTTCATGTAGTAGTTGCGGGCGTTGAGGTTGAGGCTCGAGCCTTCGACGAATCCTTGTTGCCCGGCTTCGGCAGCGTGGGCGGCGGGGGCAATCGTTGCGGCAATTGCAATGAACAGCGGGGTGAAGCGAACTGGGTAACGCACGTGCGGTAAAGCTCCTTGGGGTCAACTGACACTTCAATGTCTTGAGGTGCGGGATGTTTCTAATTGTTAAAGACGAACCGGACAGCTTACAGACCACAACGAAAAAAGGCCGCTGAAAATCAGCGGCCTGCAAGGACGACGGTTGAACGGGAAGAGCCAAACAACCGCGTCGAGGGAAACGTTGTGCGGTGCGCGACTCAGCTGTCTTTCTCTGAAGCCTGAGTCCGGGAAGTTGCGGCCTGAGGGGCTTGCGTGGCGTCTTGAGCCTTGGCCATCACTTCTGCCTGATGCTGTTCGAATGCGTGAGCGCGAGCGGCGTTTTGCGCTACGAACGTCTGGGATTCTTCAGCCATCGCCATCGGCGACAGGATCAATGAGGACAAAACGAAAGCGCTGGCAATACCCATACTGTTGGACATCTTGAAAACCTTCTTGCTTGGCAAGTGCTGTTTGGTGCGGGCAAAGATAAGGTTGCCGGGCGTTGGGAAACAGCGTGATTTTCATAAATGACTGTTGCGGGAATGGCAATAATCCCGGTCCTCAGACCGGCAAATGAATCCCGAAGGTGTTCATTCCGCGATCACTGCGCACGAACACGTCGCCGCCGTGCATCAGCGCAATCGCCTTGACGATCGCCAGCCCCAACCCGTGATTGTTGCCGCTGTTGCTGCGCGACGCATCGACTCGGTAAAAACGCTCGAACAACCGAGGCAAATGCTCGCTGGCAATCGGCGAGCCGGGGTTGGCCACACCGATACTCACCTGATGCTCCTCAACCGCGATCTGCACTTCGATCACCTGACCGGGCGCAGTGTGTTGTACCGCGTTGCTCAGCAGATTGATCAAGGCCCGGCGCAGATGAGCGATCTCTATCTGCACCTGCGCATCGCCGCTTACCCGAACCTGGACTTGCGCATCTTCGAGGATGAAGTCGAGGTATTCGAGGGTAGTCGCCACTTCATCGGCCAACGAAGTCGAGGTCAGTTTGGTGGCCTTGCTGCCCTGATCGGCGCTGGCCAGGAACAGCATGTCGTTGATGATCGAACGCAGGCGTTCCAGTTCTTCGAGGTTGGATTGCAGCACTTCGAAATAATGCTCGGCAGAGCGCCCGCGAGTCAGTGCGACCTGGGTCTGGCCGATCAGGTTGGTCAACGGCGAGCGCAGTTCATGGGCGACGTCGGCGTTGAAGGATTCCAGCCGTGAATAGGCTTGTTCGACCCGCTCCAGTGTCGAGTTGAACGAGTCGACAAACTGCTCGAGCTCCGGCGGCAGTGGCGACAGACGCAAGCGTCCGGCCCGTAACGGCGGCGCCAGACGCTGGGCTTCGTGGGACAGTTTGATCAGCGGCTTGAGGCCGATCCGCGCCACCCAGTAACCCAAGGCCGATGCCAGCAGCACGCCGATCACCGCCAGACTCACCAGCGCGATCAGCAACTGATGCTGGGTCTGGTGAAAGGTCTCGGTATCGATGCCGATCATGAAGCGCAGCGGCGGGCGCTGATCCTTGGCCGGCAGTTCAGTCAGCAGTACTTTCAGCGGGTAAGGGTGGTTGGGCAATTGCAGGTCGCGCATGCCCAGCGGGCCTTGGGCAAACGCGCGGATCAAGGCATCCGGCTCGCCGAACTCGTAGCCCGGATTGCCGCTGACCACCCAGAAGCGGATGCGCTTGTCTTCTTCGCCGAGCAGCTTGAGCTTGGCGTTGATCTTCACCCAATGCTCCGGTGTGCCATATCGGTTGAGCGCGGATTCGAGCACGCTATAACGCGCATCCAGTTCCGCTTCCGGCAGCAGGCCGAGGCCTTTGTCCACTTGTTGATACAGCGCGCCGCCGATCAACAGGAACACCAGCAGCGCCACCAGCGTGAACATCCCGCTCAGGCGCAGGGCGATGGAATTACTGGACACCACGGCTCTCCAGCACATAACCCATGCCGCGGATGGTGTGCAGCAGTTTCTCGTCGAACGGCCCGTCGAGCTTGGCCCGCAGGCGCTTGATGGCGACCTCGACCACGTTGGCGTCGCTGTCGAAATTGATGTCCCAGACCATCTCGGCAATCGCGGTTTTCGAGAGGATTTCGCCCTGACGCCGGGCCAGCACGCTGAGCAGTGAAAACTCCTTCGCCGTCAGATCCAGCCGGGTGCCGGCGCGGGTGGCCTTGCGGCTGATCAGGTCGATCCACAGGTCGGCGATGCTCACTTGTACCGGTTCATGGCCCCCGCTGCGCCGGGTCAGCGCCTGCAGGCGCGCCACCAGTTCGAGAAAGGAAAACGGTTTGCCGAGGTAATCGTCGGCGCCATCGCGCAGGCCTCGGATCCGGTCTTCGACCCGCTCGCGGGCGGTGAGCATGATCACCGGCGTCTGCTTGCGCGCACGCAATGCGCGCAATACGCCGAAGCCGTCGAGGCCTGGCAGCATCACGTCGAGGACGATCACCGCGTAGTCGCTTTCCAGCGCCAGATGCAGGCCCTCGACGCCGTCGCGGGCCAGATCCACGGTGTAACCCTGTTCCGTCAGGCCGCGGTGCAGGTAGTCCGCGGTTTTCTCTTCGTCTTCGATAATCAGAACGCGCATGACCCGCCTCAGTCTGTCGTTGCCAGCGCCGCGATGGGCGCAGGTTTGGGCTTGTGGAATAGCCGCTCAAGCCACAAGTATATGACCGGCGTGGTGAACAGCGTCAGCATCTGGCTGACCAGCAGGCCGCCCACAACCGCTATCCCCAATGGTTGGCGCAGTTCGGCGCCGGTGCCGTAACCGAGCATCAGCGGCAGGGCGCCGAGCAGGGCGGCGAGGGTGGTCATGATGATCGGCCGGAACCGCGTGATACACGCTTCGAAAATCGCATCCTGCGGCGACAGCCCGCGATGACGCTGCGCTTCAAGGGCGAAGTCGATCATCAGGATGCCGTTCTTCTTCACGATACCGATCAGCAGTACCAGCCCGATCAGCGCCATGATCGAAAAGTCCTGGCCGCAGATCCACAGCATGATCACCGCGCCGAGACCCGCCGCCGGCAAGGTCGAAATGATCGTCAGCGGATGGACGAAGCTCTCGTAGAGCACGCCAAGGATGATGTACACCGCCACCAGCGCCGCGAGAATCAGCCACGGCTGACTTTTCAGCGAACTCTGGAACGCCTGGGCCGCGCCCTGGAAGTTTCCGCTGATCGCGGTCGGCATGCCGATCTCGGCCTTGGCCTGATTGAGCAGAATCACCGCGTCGCCCAGAGCCACACCGGGCGCCAGGTTGAACGACAGGTTGGCAGCCGGGAACATGCCGTCGTGGGCGATGGACAGCGGGCCGATGGTCGGCGCGTCGAATCGGGCCAGCGCCGACAGCGGCACCATTTCTCCGCTCAGCGGTGAGCGCAGGTAGAAATAGTTGAGGCTTTCGGCCTTGCCGCGCTGTTTGGTGTCCAGCTCCAGAATCACGTTGTACTGGTTGACCTGGGTCTGGAACTCATTGATCTGCCGCTGGCCGAAGGCGTCGTACAGCGCCTCGTCGACATCGCTCGCCGTCAGACCGAATCGCGCGGCGGCGCTGCGGTCGATGCTGATGTGGGTGATGCTGCCGCCCAGTTGCAGGTCGTTGGAAATGTCACGGAACGCCGGGATGCTGCGCAGTTTTTCGGTGAGTTTCTGGGTCCAGGTGGCGAGGGTCGGCCCGTCGTTGCTCTTGAGCACGTATTGATACTGTGCACGGCTCGGGCCGGAGCTGAGGTTGATGTCCTGGCCGGCGCGCAGGTAAAGCACGATGCCTGGGACTTTCATCAGTTGCGGACGGATGCGGTCGATGAACTGGCTGGCCGAGACATCGCGGTCACCGCGCTTTTTCAGGGCGATCCAGAAGCGGCCGTTGGCGATGGTCTGGTTGCTGCCGGACACGCCCACCGAATGGGAAAACGCCTGCACTGCCGGGTCGGCGGCAACGATTTCGGCCATTGCCAGGTGTTTTTTCACCATGTCGCTGTAGGAGATGTCCGCAGCGGCTTCGGTGGTGCCGAGGACGAAACCGGTGTCCTGCACCGGAAAGAAACCCTTGGGGATAAACACGTAGCCGCCAATCGCCAGCGCGACGGAAATGCCGAACACGCCGATCATCAGTTTCTGGTGGGCGAGAGCGCGGCGCAGGCCTTTTTCGTACCAGCCGAGCAGGCGTTCGCTGAAGCCCGGTTTGTCATGGGCGTGATGCACCGGTTTGCGCATGAACAGCGCTGCCAGCGTCGGCGCCAACGTCAGGGATACCACCACGGAAATCATGATGGTCGAGGTGGCCGTCAGGGCGAATTCCTTGAACAAACGCCCGACCACGCCGCCCATGAACAGCAGCGGAATGAACGCTGCCACCAGCGAGAAACTGATCGAGACCACGGTGAAGCCGATCTCGCCGGCACCCTTGATCGCGGCGTCGCGCATGCTGTCGCCGGCCTCCAGATGGCGGTGGATGTTTTCCACCACCACGATCGCATCGTCGACCACGAATCCCACCGCCACCACGATGGCCACCAGCGTCAGGTTGTTCAGACTGAAGCCGAGTAAATACATCAACGCGAAACTGGCGGTCAGCGATACGCCGAGCACCGCCGAGACAATCATCGTTGCCGACAGCTGGCGCAGGAACAGCGCCATCACTGCCACCACCAGCAGGATCGCGATCAGCAGGGTGATTTCCACTTCATGCAGCGAGGCGCGGATGGTCTGGGTGCGGTCGATCAGGGTTTTGACCTGTACCGAGGCCGGCAGCATGGCTTCGAGACCGGGCAGGGCGGCCTGAATCCGGTCCACGGTTTCGACGATGTTGGCGCCGGGCTGGCGGGAGATCACCAGGTTCACGCCCGGCCGATCACCGGCCCAGGCTTGCACGTAGGCATCTTCCGAACCGTTGACGACTTTGGCGACATCCTTGAGGTGAACCGGGGCGCCGTCCTTGTAGGAAACGATGAGCTGGCTGTATTCCTCGGGGTGGAACAACTGGTCGTTGGTCGACAGCGTGGAAATGCTCGAATCGCCGTACAAAGCACCCTTGGCGAGGTTGAGGCTGGTCTGCTGGATCGCCACACGAATGTCGGCGAGGGTCAGGCCGATAGCCGCCAGTTTGTCCGCCGAAGCCTGCACGCGGATTGCCGGACGTTGCTGACCGGTGATGTTGATCTGGCCTACGCCGTCGATCTGACTGATCTGACGCGCGAGCAGGGTTTCCACAAGGTCGCTGAGCTCGGTGCCGGGCATCTGCGTGGAGCTGACGCTGAGGATCAGCACCGGGCTGTCGGCCGGGTTGACCTTCTTCCAGGTCGGCAGGGTCGGCATGTCTTTCGGCAGTTTGCCGGCGGCGGTGTTGATCGCGGCCTGCACTTCCTGGGCGGCGGTGTCGATGCTCTTGTCGAGGGTGAATTGCAGGGTCAGCAGACTGGAGCCCAGCGCACTGCTGGAGGTCATCTGGGTCATGCCGGGGATGGCGCTGAATTGCACCTCCAGCGGCGTGGCCACGGACGAAGCCATGGTGTCCGGGCTGGCGCCGGGCAACTGTGCGGAAACTTGAATCGTAGGAAATTCCGCTTCCGGCAGCGGGGCAATCGGCAGGCGCGGGAAGGCAATCACCCCGACCAGCACCAGCGCGATGGTCAGCAGAATCGTCGCCACCGGGTGATCGATGCACCAGGTCGAAACGCCTTTGTGCTGCTTCATGGCTTGGGCTCCGCTTGCACCACCTGCGGCGGTTCGCTCATGACCTGCACGGTCGAACCGGGCTTGAGCCGCGACTGGCCGTCACTGACCAGTACGTCGCCGGGTTTCACGCCCTTGATGATGTCCTGACCGCTGCCCTGATAAACCATCTGCACCTGCACCGCTTCAACCTTGTCGCCGTTGACCCGGTACACGAAGTGTTGATCGAGGCCGCGTTGTACGACGGTAGGCGGGACCACCAGCGCATCTTTATCCAGTGCCGTCTGAATCTTTACCGTCACCAGCAGGCCCGGCCAGAGCTTCTGGTTGGGGTTGTCGAACTCGGCCTTGGCGCGGATGGTGCCGGTGTTGGCGTTGATCTGGTTGTCGATCAGGGTCAGGTGACCTTCGCCGAGCAGGTTGCCGGTTTCGCCGTCGGTGTCGGCGCCGATGTAGGCCTTGACCTGCGCGCGCTGCGGGTCGCTGATCAGGCCTTGCAGGGTCGGCAGCATTTGTTGGGGCAGGGAGAACTCGACGGCGATCGGGTCGATCTGGGTCACGGTGAACAGACCCTGGGTGTCGGTCATGCGCAGGAAGTTGCCTTCGTCGACCGTGCGAATCCCGACGCGGCCGGTGACCGGGGAGCGAATCTGGGTGTAGGAAAGCTGTACCTGTGCCGCGTCAATCGAAGCCTGATTGCCCTGGGCGGTGGCCTTGAGCTGGTTGACCAGTGCCTGTTGCTGGTCGTAGGTCTGCTTAGACACGCCGTCGTCGACGCTGAGCAGTTTGTAGCGTTTGAGGTTGACCAGGGCGACTTGCAGTTGTGCCTGGCTTTCGCCCAGTTGTGCCCGGGCCTGGTCGAGGCTGGCGCGGATCGAGCGGTCGTCGATGGTGGCGAGCAGGTCGCCTTGCTTCACCAGTTGGCCCTCTTTGACCAAAAGCTTGGTGAGGATGCCGTCGATTTGTGGGCGTACCACGACGCTGTGCAGTGAGAGGACCGAGCCGATGCCGCTGGTGTAGCGGGGGACGTCTTTTTCGCTGACGGCGACGACCCTGACTGGGATTGCAGTCGGGGCAGCGAGTTTGGCCGGTGCGGGTTTTATCGCATACCACAGGCCGGCGGCTGCGAGGGCGATCAGCAGGGTGGCGAGCAGGGCCTTTTTCTTCTGGGTTTGCATGCTTGTGGGGCGCCAGGGGGACGGGGTTTGGGCAGGTTGGTTCTTTATAAACTTGTTTGGGGGTCAGGAGGGTGACGGCTAGCTGACGGCGCTGTCAGTTTCGGCTTTTGACTTGGCGGCCTTTGGGCCGGCCATGCTTTGGGTGTTCTTTGTGAATATCCGTTTCTTCGGGTGTTGCCACTGGCGGTTCCGCTCTTACAGCGGCTCACTTTTCCAAACGCCGAAAAGTAAGCAAAAGGCTTGGCCCCTGCGTTCGGCGCCTCGCTGTGGCTCGGCGTTCCTTCGTTCCGGGATTCATCCGGGGGCATCGCCTACGGTTTGCTTCGCTGCACCTCCTCTCGATGCATGCGGCTGCGCCGCACGGTCGCTGCGCTCCCACCCCCGGATAAATCCCTCCACTCAGCCTTCCGATGGGGCCGGCACGTCAAAAGCGGTACTCGAGCTAACGCTCATTGTGTTGAGTGGTGAAGAGCGTGCGGTTGGCTTTTGATTTTTGTTGATCGTTCCCACGCTCCGCGTGGGAATGCCGCCCGGGACGCTCCGCGTTCCATTTTCGGATGTTTGAAAATGTGTGGGGTGTACTGTTTGTTGCTGTAGTGCTTTTGGGGTGATCGGGAGAGGTGATCCGTTAGTCGACCTGTCCCAAAAAGGCACTGGTCGTATCCTTTTTGGGACTCTTTAAACTCCGCTCACGCAGGTATACTGCGCGCCTTCGCGGCTCATCCACCGGGCCGGACTTTTTGCTTCCCGGAGCTTTCATGACTTCCCCAATCGACAACGCTGTGAGCGATGTCCCGGCAGAGCTGGCCGAGGCCGGTGAATCCAAGCCGACCATTCCTGCGTTCAAGTTTCCGTTCAAGCCAGGTGAGCTGGCGGCTGCCAAAGCGGCCAAGCAGCCGCAGTTCAAGGGCAAGGACGGTGATCGTCACGCCAAGATTCCGGGTGTGGCGCCTTCGGGTACTCGCCGTTCGATGGGCAAGCGCTGATTCATTCCCGCCTCGGCCGTCGCTGTGATTTTCGGTCACAGTGATGGCTAATTGCTCAGTTCCTGAGCCAGATCAACGTTTAACCAGTTAGTGCGCTTAGAGTCAGCAGCCCTGCCGACTCTTTCCAATAAAACGAGCGCGCTTTCCATGAAGATCAATCTCCCGGTGACCGGGCGCAATGTCGATGTTGCGCCGGATGCAAACATTCTCTCGACCACCGATCTGACCAGCGCGATCACCTACGCCAACGACGATTTCATCAAGATCAGCGGTTACAGCCGCGACGAGCTGCTGGGTGCGCCGCACAATTTGCTGCGCCATCCGGACATGCCGGCGCAGGCGTTTGCCCATATGTGGCGGACGCTCAAGCGCGGGCGGTCGTGGATGGGGCTGGTGAAGAATCGTTGCAAGAACGGTGATCACTACTGGGTCAGTGCCTATGTCACGCCGGTCACGCAGAACGGTGCGGCGGTGGAGTATCAGTCGGTGCGTACGCGGCCGGATGCGCGGCAGATTGCGGCGGCGGAGCGGGCCTATGCGCAGTTGCGCGAGGGGCGGGTGGCGCGGTGGCAGTGGCTGCCGGTGTTGGGTTTGCGGGCGCGGATCGTGGCGTTGACCAGTTCGGTGCTGGCGGTGGTGCTGGGGATTGAAGCCTGGCTGCGGCCGGAGTCCATGGGCATCGAAGCCGCTGCGCTGGTGGCCGGCAGTGGCGCCTGTGCGCTGGGCGTGAGTTGGTTACTGCGGCCGCTGGAGCGTCTGACCGAGCGTGCGCGGGCGATTGCCGACAACCCGTTGAGTCAGGGCATTTATACCGGGCGGCGGGATCAGTTCGGGCAGATCGAGTTTGCGTTGCAGATGCTCGAAGCGCAGGTCGGCGCGGTGGTGGGGCGGATCGGTGATGCCTCGCAGCGATTGGCCGGACATGCGGCGCAGCTTGTGGATCATTTGCACAGCAGTCACACCAGCACGCTGGCGCAGCAGGCGGAAACCGATCAGGTGGCGGCGGCGATTCATCAGATGGCGGCCAGTGTGGCCGAGGTCGCCAGCCATGCGCAGCAGGCGTCGGTGGCGGCCGATATGGCGGGGACGGAAACCCGTGAGGGACATCTGCTGGTCGGCGAGAGTCGCAGTGCGGTGTTGCGGCTGGCCGAGGAGTTGGGCCGGGCGACCGAGGTGATTCATCAGCTCGAAGGCCACAGCAGCGAGATTTCCGGGGTGCTCGAGGTGATTCGCAGCATTGCCGAGCAGACCAATCTGCTGGCGCTCAATGCGGCGATCGAAGCGGCGCGGGCCGGGGATGCCGGGCGCGGGTTTGCGGTGGTGGCCGATGAGGTGCGGGGGCTGGCCCAGCGCACCCAGCAGTCGACCAATGAGATTCAGCGGATGATCAGCACCCTGCAAAACGGCGCGCGGGATGCGGTGCTGGTGATGCAGCAGAGCAGCGAGCATGTGGATAACAGCGTCGAACAGGCCCAGCGTGCGGCCCGAGCGTTGGACGGGATCAGCGGGCGGGTCGAGCAGATTACCGAGATGAGTCTGCAGATTGCGGCAGCGGTTGAAGAACAGAGCGCGGTGAGCGAGGACATCAACCGCAACATCGTCAGTATTCGCACGGCGTGTGAGTTGACGGTGGATGAGGGGCGCCAGAGCCAGCTCAACTCACAGGATGTGGCGGGGCTGGCGGGGGATTTGCGTTCGCTGGCGCGGGAATTCTGGGGCCGGCGGCAGGGTGCTTAGGCCGCTCGCAACGAAATGAACGCGTAAGTCTGCGGCGGTTCGGACACCACTTGTGCCCCGGCCGCCCGTACTTGCCCGGCGATGTCGTCGCCGGAGACATGGAACAACCATTCGCTGGAAACTTCGCTCAATGGTTGCGCCGTGACCTGATCGATCACCGAGGCAAACGCACCCATGTCCGGCAGGTACGCGGTAAAGCCGTCGCCCTTGAGCGCGGTGGTGCGGATGCCGAGCAAGCCGCAAATCGCATCCTTGATCCGGATGTCATCGCGATCCGCCTGGCGCGAGCGCTGGATCAGCGTCACCAGTTCCTGATCCACCAGTTCATTACCGACGATCAGTTGCGCCCCTTGCTCCCAGGACTCCGGCGGGCAGTCCTTGGCCGCAGGGTTCAGCGGGATGTGCGGATTGATTTCGGCGGGATAGATGCGGCACACCAGCGGTCGGCGTTCGTAGATGCGGCACAGCTTGTCTTCGTCAAGATTCCGGCAGGGGCCAACATTGTAGGCGGCGAAGGTGATTGCCACATGGGCGTCGGACATTCCGCTGCGCACCACCGCCGAACGCCGCTGTGCGTGTTCACGCTGCTGTTCCGGCAGGCCCAGGCCGTTGGCGAGAAACGCCTCCACCAGCACGATCACCTGACCGCCGTCGGCCGCCCACATGCGAGCTTCGGCCAGGGTCAGGGGCACGTGGTGATCGGTGCAGCATTTGCCGCAGCCTACGCAGGAAAAGGTCGTGTTCATTGAGCAGGCAATCTTCAATCAGGGTGTGAATCGGCGACATAAAGCCGCCGTACAGGCCCGGAGTGAAGCAAGTTGTGCGCCATTCGCTCAGGGTTTGGCGGTCGGGCGGATCGAGTCCCATTCGGTGACGAACGCGGTTTTCGACTTTTTGCTGTACAGGCACAGCTCGGTGCCTTGCTGGCCCTTCATGTGTTTTTGCGGGTACTGGCCTTGCAGCAACAGCGCGGTGTAGCCGACGCGGTCATCGAATTGCGCGGCGTTGCCGACCGGTTTGGCGTTTTTCAGGCCGCTGGCCTTGGTGCAATTGGCGAGCACGGTTTTGTCGTAGGCCGCCCAGGCGTCGGGGCTGGAGGCGTGGGCCAACGGGGCGATGAGGCAAAGCACGGAGAGGGCGAGGCGTTTCATGGTTCGGGCATCCTTGGAGGGTTGATCGCCAAGGTTGGAGTATGCCGCAGGATTTTAGTTTTTCAGTCCGGCACCCATTCCCGGCGAACCACATACATTCCAGACATTTCGTACAAGCGCTGCGCTCGCCGGTTGTCTTCCAGCACCTTCAGGTCGACAAATCCTTCGCGTCGATCCTGAAACACCTTGAACGCATGAAGCAGCAACGCCCGACCCAATCCACGGCCCTGGGCGCGAGGATGCACCACCAGGTTCTTGATGTAGGAACTGGTCCAGCACTGCACCACACCAATGACGCCGTCGGCATCGCTGGCGATGAAGCACAGTGCCGGATCGTATTCCGGATCGTTCTCGAACTGCTGTTGCCAGGCGTCCAGCGCCGGCACCCGACCACCGCCTTCGCGGTAGCCGATTTGCATCAGTTCATGCACGGCGGATGCGCGTTCGGCGCTGTAGGTCGTGAGTTCGATGCCGTTCGGCCATTCGATGGCCGGCACGTCCTGGCTCAGGTCGCGCCGCATCAGGAAGCAGAACGTCTCGCTCAAGACTCAGTAACCCTGGGAGGCGACGTGTTTGGCCGCTTCGATCAGGCAGTGGGTCAGCTCCGGCGAGGAGAATTTGGTCAGCACACCGTTGGCGCCGGCGAGGCGGGCCTTTTCGCTGTTCATCGCACTGTCGAGCGAAGTGTGCAGCAGCACGTAGAGGTGGGCGAAGTCCGGGGTCTCGCGCAGGGTGCGGGTGAAGGCGTAGCCGTCCATCTCGGACATTTCGATGTCGGAGACGATCAGGTTGATCTGCTGCGCCGTGCCTTGCAGGTCCAGCAGGCAGTCGATGGCTTCCTTGGCGCTGCGGGCGGTGTGGCATTGCAGGCCGAGGTTGCGCAGGGTGTGCACCGATTGCTGCAACGCCACCTGGCTGTCGTCGACCACCAGAATCCGCGCGTTGCCCAAGACTTCGGCGTCTTCCATGCTCAGCTCGGTCGGGGCCATTTCGATCTGCGCCGGGGCGATGCCGTGGATGACTTTTTCTATATCCAGCACTTGCACTAACGTGCCGTCGACCGAGGTCACGCCGGTGATGTAGGCGCGCGAACCGCCGGAACCGAACGGCGGCGGTTTGATGTCGGTGGTCAGGCAATGCACGATCTTGCTCACCGCCTGCACATGCAGGCCCTGTTTCGAACGGCTGACGTCGGTGACGATCAGGCAGCCGCCGTTCGGGTCTTCCAGCGGCCGCTCGCCGATGGCGCGGCTCAGGTCGATCACCGACAACGAAGCACCGCGCAAAGTGGCGATGCCTTTGACGTGCGGGTGCGACTCCGGCAGCTTGGTCAGCGGCGGGCAGGGGATGATTTCACTGACCTTCAGCAGGTTGATCGCCATCAGCTTGCCGCTGCGCAAGGTAAACAGCAGAAGCGAAAGTGAATCTGCGCGGGCTTTGTTGGAAGACATAAAAACCTTCTGTGGAAAAAGGTGAGCGGCGATCACACGGATCGCCAGCAGGTATCGATGCCGGGTTATCGACTTGTAACCGGCAGGCTTTAGAGATTCTGGCGCCAATCCGACGGCGGGACTTTTATTTCATTCCCAAGCGCTTGGCCATCCGCGCCAGATTCGCCCGATCCAGTCCCAATTCACGCGCGGCACTGGCCCAGTTGTCCTGATTGCGCTCAAGCGCGGCACTGATCAACTGCCGCTGATACTGCTCGGTGGCTGTACGCAGGTCGCCGCTGATCAATGGCATCGCGGCAGTCGCTTCTGCCGGCGCCGGCGAGTTATCCACAATTTCGCGCGGCAGATCGAGGTCCATCGCGCTCAGGCTGAGAATCTTCGGCCGCACCTTGCAGTTGCCCAGCGCCTTCAGCGCACTGCGTCCGATCAAGTGTTCCAGTTCCCGCACATTGCCCGGCCAGGTGTAGGCCAGAAGCGCCTCTTGGGCGTCGCTGTTCAGGCGCAGGCTGTTGAGGCCCATGCGCGAACGGTTCTGTTCCAGGAAATACCCGCTGAGCAGCAGCACATCGCGACCCCGGTCACGCAGCGCCGGCACCCGCAACGGGTAGACGCTGAGGCGATGGTAGAAGTCGGCACGGTAACGGCCGCTGCGCACTTCTTCGGCCAGGTCGCGGTTGGTCGCGGCGATCAGGCGCACGTCGACCTGATGCTCCTTGTCCGAACCCAGACGCTGTAACTGGCCACTTTGCAAAACCCGTAACAGCTTGGCCTGGACGGTGAGCGACAACTCGCCGACTTCATCGAGAAACAGCGTGCCGCCATTGGCCAGTTCGAACTTGCCGCGCCGGTCGCTGGTGGCGCCAGTGAAGGCGCCGCGCACGTGGCCGAACAGTTCGCTTTCCACCAGCGTGTCCGGCAGGGCCGCGCAGTTGAGGCTGATGATCGGTTTGTCGGCGCGCTTGGAAGCGGCGTGAATGGCTTGGGCCACCAGTTCCTTGCCGACCCCGGTTTCGCCGGTGATCAGCACGGTGAGGTCGCTGCCGCCGACCAGATTGATCTCTTCCACCAACCGTTTATGCGCCTTGCTCTGGCCGATCATTTCGCGGTTCTGCTGGCCGCTGGCCTGACGATAGACCTCGGCGCGCTGGTGTTCGTCCTCGGCGCGGATGGCCAGGCGTTCGATGCGTTCGGCGGCATTCACAGTGGCCGATGCGAGACTGGCGAAGGCTTGCAGGGCGTCGAGCTCGATCGGTTCGAAACGCTCGGGATCGAGGGCGTCGAGGGTGATCAGGCCCCAGAGTTTTTCATCGACGAACAACGGGCAACCGAGGCAATCGTGAACTTCGAGGTGATCGTCGAGGCCGTCGACCAGCCCGTCATACGGATCGGGCAGATCGCTGTCGGCGGCGAAACGGGTTGGTCCTTCGCCGGCCAGCAGCACTTCAAATCGCGGGTGCTCGCTGACCTTGAAGCGTCGACCAAGAGTGTCGGTGCTCAAGCCATCCACCGCCAGCGGCACCAGCCACTCATCGTCTAGGCGCAGCAGTGCGGCGGCATCGCAGGGCAGCAGGGCGCGCATGGCTTCGAGCAGGCGCCGGTAGCGCTCGCCTTCAGGCAGTTCGCGGGACAGGTCGGAGACCAGTGGGAGCAGGGCGGTGAGCAATGATTTGGCGGACATAGGCTTGTAGTCAAAGAGACACGTTGTAGTCGAAGCGACTATAGAGGTGCTTGTGTCGATCTGACTACATAATTTTCAAGCTATTGATTTATATGGAAAAAATTGTTGGCATGATTACTGGAGTGGATAAGGCACTTTTAGAGAAAGCTCAGGAGTCACCCTTATGCTTAGCGTCCAGGATCGTGCCATCGTCAAATCCACTGTGCCTCTGCTGGAAAGCGGCGGTGAAGCGCTGATCACCCATTTCTACCGCATGATGCTCTCCGAGTACCCGGAGGTCCGCCCGCTGTTCAACCAGGCCCACCAGGCCAGCGGTGACCAGCCCCGCGCCCTGGCCAACGGCGTGTTGATGTACGCCCGTCACATCGATCAACTCGACCAGTTGGGCGATCTGGTGGCGAAGATCATTAACAAGCACGTGGCCCTGCAGATCCTGCCGGAACACTACCCGATCGTTGGAACCTGCCTGTTGCGCGCGATCTCCGAAGTGCTCGGCGAAGAGATCGCCACGCCGGAAGTGATGAGCGCCTGGGGCGCAGCCTACGGTCAGTTGGCCGAAATCCTGATCGGCGCCGAAACCGCCATTTATGACCAGAAAGAGCAAGCCGTCGGCGGCTGGCGCGGGGCGCGGGAGTTCATCGTCGCGGCCAAGGTCGAGGAGAGCGCGGAAATCATTTCGTTCTACTTCGAGCCGGCGGACAAGGGCCCGATCCTCGCAGCCGAGCCAGGCCAGTACATCGGCATGAAGCTGATCCTCGACGGCGAAGAAATCCGCCGCAACTACTCACTGTCAGCGCTGGCCAACAAAGGCCAGTACCGCATCAGCGTCAAACGCGAACCGGGCGGCCGCGCCTCCAATTACCTGCACGATCAACTGCACGTCGGCGCCAGCATTCAGCTGTTCCCGCCATCGGGCGAATTCACCCTGACTGCCAGCGACAAACCGCTGGTGCTGATCAGCGGCGGCGTCGGCATCACTCCGACGCTGGCGATGCTGGAAGCGGCGCTGGAAACCGAGCGTCCGGTGTACTTCATCCACAGTGCGCGCAATGGCAGCGTGCATGCGTTTCGTGACTGGATCGATGGTCTGGCCGCACGTCATCCGCAGCTCAAGCGCTTTTATTGCTACGCCGAAGATGACGGCGTGAGCCCGGCGGCGGATAAGGTCGGGTTGTTGAGTGAAGAGCAACTGGGCGAGTGGCTGCCGGCGGAGCGTGATGTGGACGCTTACTTCCTCGGGCCGAAAGGTTTCATGGGGGCGATCAAGCGTCATCTGAAGGCGTTGGGTGTGCCGGAGAAGCAGAGCCGTTATGAGTTCTTCGGGCCGGCTGCTGCTTTGGAATAAGCCTCATGAGCGACCCGATTCAATCGGGTCGCTTCTTTTTGAGCTGTTCTGATTCTTAAAAAGTGTTTAAAGGTTAATCGTTTCTTAACCGGTTTATCGTTTATTCCCCGATGCTGATGATAGGCGCTCGTTCGTTTACATGATCAGGATCGCCCCCATGTCGCACTTCGCCTCTTCCCGTCGTTTCAGTCTGGCCTCGTTGGGCCTGTCGGTTGCCTTGCTGTCCAGTCCGTTTGCCTTCGCCGAATCCGCCTTGATCGAACCCCAGACCCTGATCGTCGATCAGAGCCTGCCCAAGGCCCAGCGTGATGCGATGGAGTTGGCGGCGCGGCGTTACGGCAGTTTTTGGAACACGGGTGAAGAGGCGTTGGCCACCGCCGCCCTGTCGCCGCAGTTCGTCGACAAAACCCCGCCGGAAGGTCGGGTGCAGGGGCCGACCGGGCCGTTGCTGGCGTCGAAGTTCTTTCGCACGGCGGTGCCGGACTTGAGTTGCGAGATCGAACAAATGATCGTCGCCGGGGATCGCGTGGTGGTGCATCTGCACTTTCGCGGGCATTTCACCGGCACGTTCAAGGCTCTCAAAGGGCAGGGCCAGCGTGTAGACTTCCGGGCAACCGATATCTATCAGATCGACAACGGTCGCATCGCGGCCAATTGGCATATCGAAGACAACATCAGCCTGATGGCGCAACTGCAAGCGCAGCCGCCGGCCAGCTGAACCATGGACATGAAAGGGAAACGCGATGAGCGAGGAAACGATTCGATTGGGACGTGAGCGGCGCTATCTGGTGTTGCTGGGCATCATCTGCCTGGCGCTGATCGGCGGCGCGCTGTACATGCAGATCGTGCTGGGCGAGGCACCGTGCCCGCTGTGCATCCTGCAGCGTTATGCGTTGCTGCTGATCGCGCTGTTCGCGTTCATCGGCGCGGCCATGCGCACCCGGCGCAGCATCACGGTGTTCGAGGTGCTGGTGGTGATTTGTGCCATCGCCGGGGCCGGTGTCGCCGGGCATCACGTGTACACCCAGTTCTATCCGGCGGTGAGCTGCGGCATCGATGTGTTGCAGCCGATCGTCGATGACCTGCCGCTGGCGAAGATCTTCCCGCTGGGCTTCCAGGTCGACGGTTTCTGCTCGACGCCGTACCCGCCGATCCTCGGCCTGTCGCTGGCGCAATGGGCACTGGTGGCCTTCGTGCTGGTGGTGATCCTGGTGCCGCTGCTCACCTCGCGTAACCGAAAAGCGTTGCGCTGAATCAACTTTTCGGCGCCTGCGCCGATAAAACAAACGCCTCGATTTGCGGTGACGCAGATCGAGGCGTTTTGCATTTCAGGGTCTGTGTGAAAACACCGTGACGAACGGCAAGGAAGGGTGCGACAGGTGTGCGACATGTTGTCACACAGGCCGTGTCGCAGCGCGTTTCACCGGCCCGGATTGGAGTGCTGTTACAAAAAAGGATTGGTCTGTTTCAGCGTTTGTCGGTTTTTGCACGGGTGTACCGGATCAGGCAGTTTTAACAGACTCCGGCAGATGGCCAAAAGCCTTGGCATATCGGGCTTTGCGCGGATCGCGCCGTGGGAAAAAGCCCTCGGAGCTGTCTGAACTGAGGCCGATAGACCTACATTTTTTGGTGTTTTTGTTGAGAATCGATTTCGATAACATGCGGAACTTTTGCAAAAACGGTGATGGATTGTTGCTCAGAGCGATAAAAATTATTTCGGGATAAGACATGGTGTATAGGGCGCTACCTATCTACAATCGCCCGCACTGAATTCCCGGCACTGTTCAGCCTTTATTAAGGAGGCGAGCAGGAAGTCGGGTGTCGAGCAGTCGAGAGGCTTGCGAGACACCCAGGTGTCGGTGCCTTCCAACTTTCCGCACCAAATGGAATTGGTCTGTAACAAGGCCTTTGACCACGAATTCGAATAAGAACTGACCGCTGTCCCAGGTTTTGTCGAGCGTCTGACGCGCGACGGGCGGCCCTTATTCAATCCAAAGAAAATGCCAACCCTTGGCAGGGTGAAGTGTTGGCGATCAAAACCCAACTGCATTGCGCAAGCTGCTTTAGAGGTCGTGAGATGAGTAAAAACAGGTACCCCAGATTACTAGGCCTAGTGCCGCTGCTCGGCACGTTGTTGCTGGGAGGCTGCAACATGACCTTGCTCAATCCAACGGGCCAGGTCGGCCTGGAACAGCGCAACCTGATCATCACCGCCACGCTGCTGATGCTGTTGGTCGTTGTGCCGGTCATCGTCATGACCTTCCTGTTCGCCTGGAAGTACCGCGCCTCGAACAAGAACGCCGTCTACACCCCGAAATGGTCGCACTCGACCAAGATCGAAGTGGCAGTCTGGACCATCCCGGTCCTGATCATCATTGCCCTGGGTTACATCACCTACAAGTCGACCCACTCGCTGGATCCGTATCGTCCGATCGAATCCGACGTCAAGCCTGTGACCATCGAAGTGGTCGCGCTGGACTGGAAGTGGCTGTTCATCTACCCGGAACAAGGCATCGCTACGGTCAACAAGATCGTGTTCCCGGCGCACACGCCAGTTAACTTCCGGATCACTTCGGACGCGGTGATGAACTCGTTCTTCATCCCGGGCCTGGGCGGCCAGATCTACGCGATGGCGGGCATGACCACCAAGCTGCACCTGATCGCTGACCGCAACGCTGAAATGGACGGTATCTCCGCCAACTACAGCGGCGCTGGTTTCACCGGTATGAAATTCAAAGCGATCGCAACTTCTCAGGAAGATTTCGACGCCTGGGTAAGTGAAGTCAAAAAGGCACCTAAACAGCTTGAACCAGCTGAATACGCAGCCCTTGCCAAGCCAAGCCAGAACAATCCAGTCGAGCTCTACTCCTCGGTCACGCCGAACCTGTTCCAGACCATCGTCGACAAGTACGAAGGCATGAAACCGGGCAAGCCGCTGAAGCACGAGAAGAAAGAGAAAGAAGTGGCGGCAACGGATATGGACTCGAATTCGCATTCAGCTGCCGGGGCAGAGGAGTAAACGATGTTTGGTAAATTAAGTTGGGAAGCGATCCCTTTCCACGAGCCGATCGTGATGGTCACCATCTCGATGATCGCGCTCGGTGGTCTGGCGTTGTTCGCTGCAATCACCTACTTCAAGAAGTGGACTTACCTGTGGACCGAGTGGCTGACGTCGGTCGACCACAAGAAAATCGGCGTGATGTACATCATCGTCGCCATGGTCATGCTGCTGCGCGGTTTTGCCGACGCCATCATGATGCGTACCCAGCTGGCCATGGCCACCGAGGGTTCGCCTGGCTACCTGCCACCTGAACACTATGACCAGATCTTCACCGCTCACGGTGTGATCATGATCATCTTCATGGCGATGCCATTCTTCACCGGCCTGATGAACCTTGCAGTGCCGCTGCAGATCGGCGCGCGTGACGTTGCGTTCCCGTTCCTGAACTCCCTGAGCTTCTGGCTGCTGGTGTCCGGCGTCGTGCTGATCAACCTGTCCCTGGGCGTCGGCGAATTCGCCAAGACCGGCTGGGTTGCCTATCCACCGCTGTCGGGTCTGCAATACAGCCCTGGCGTGGGGATGGACTACTACATCTGGGCGCTACAGCTATCCGGTCTGGGTACAACGTTAACCGGGGTTAACTTCCTCGCGACCGTGCTGAAAATGCGTACCCCTGGCATGAAACTGATGGACATGCCGATCTTCACCTGGACCTGCACCTGGGCAAACGTTCTGATCGTGGCTTCGTTCCCGATCCTGACCGCTACCCTGGCACTGCTGACCCTTGACCGTTACATGGATTTCCACATTTTCACCAATGAACTTGGTGGCAATCCAATGATGTACGTCAACCTGTTCTGGGCATGGGGCCACCCTGAGGTTTACATCCTGATCCTGCCGGCATTCGGCATTTTCTCGGAAGTCATCTCGGCCTTCACCGGCAAGAAACTGTTCGGCCACCACTCGATGATCTACGCCTCGGGCGCGATCTCGGTACTGGGCTTCATGGTTTGGCTGCACCACTTCTTCACCATGGGTTCGGGTGCCAGCGTCAACGCCTTCTTCGGTCTGGCGACGATGCTGATTTCCATCCCGACGGGTGTGAAACTGTTCAACTGGCTGTTCACCATCTACCAGGGCCGTCTGCGCTTCACCAGCCAGGTTCTGTGGACCCTGGGCTTCATGGTGACCTTCGCCATCGGCGGCATGACCGGCGTACTGCTGGCCATCCCGGGTGCTGACTTCGTTCTGCACAACAGCCTGTTCGTGATCGCTCACTTCCACAACGTGATCATCGGCGGCGCGGTATTCGGCTACATCGCAGGCTTCGGCTTCTACTTCCCGAAAGCGTTCGGCTTCAAGCTGCACGAAGGCTGGGGTAAAGCAGCGTTCTGGTTCTGGATCTCGGGCTTCTTCGTTGCGTTCATGCCGCTCTACGCTCTGGGCTTCATGGGCATGACCCGTCGTCTGAACGCCACCACCAACCCTGAGTGGGTACCGTACCTGTACGTTGCCATGTTCGGTGCGGTGATGATCGCTGTGGGTATCGCCTGCCAGCTGATCCAGCTGTACGTGTCGGTGCGTGACCGCAACAAGCCGGAAAACATGTGCGAACACGGTGACCCGTGGAATGCCCATACCCTGGAATGGTCGACCTCGTCGCCACCTCCGTTCTACAACTTCGCTGTACTGCCAAAAGCAGACTGCATCGATCCGTTCACCGAGGCCAAGGAAAACGGTACCGCGTACAAGGCACCAGCCAAGTACGAACCGATCCACATGCCGAACAACACCGCCACTGGCGTGGTGATGGGCGCACTGCTGACCGTGTTCGGTTTCGCGATGATCTGGCACATCTGGTGGTTGGCGATCGCCAGCCTGGCCGGCACTGTCATCTACTTCGTGATCCACGCAGCACGTGACGATCAGGGCTACATGGTGCCGGTCGACGTGATCGAGCGCATCGAAGCCGAGCAGCACAAGCGTCTGGTAGCGGCCGGGAAGATCCCTGCTTCCGCAACCCGTGTTGAAACCAAGTTGGAACAGGCTTAAACAATGTCGAACTTAGTGACCAATGCTGGACACGCCCATGGTCATGACCATGGGCACGATGACCATCACCACGACTCGGGCGAGATGACCGTATACGGTTTCTGGCTCTACCTGATGACCGACTGCATTCTGTTTGCGTCGATCTTCGCGGTGTACGCGGTACTGGTAAACAACGTCGCCGGTGGCCCATCGGGCCACGACATCTTCGAACTGCCATACGTGCTGGGCGAAACCGCTCTGCTGTTGTTCAGTTCGATCACCTACGGCTTCGCCATGCTGGCGTTGTACAAAGGTAAAAAGCAGCAGGTTCTGGGCTGGTTGTTCATGACCTTCCTGCTCGGCGCAGGCTTCATCGCCATGGAGATCAACGAGTTCCACCTGCTGATCTCCGAGGGCTTCGGTCCTAGCCGTTCGGGCTTCCTGTCGGCGTTCTTCACGCTGGTCGGTACCCACGGTCTGCACGTGTCCGCCGGTCTGATCTGGATGGGCATCATGATGTACCAGGTCAACAAGCACGGCCTGACGGCGACCAACAAGACCCGTCTGAGCTGCCTGAGCCTGTTCTGGCACTTCCTGGACGTGGTGTGGATCTGCGTATTCACCGTTGTTTACCTGATGGGGACCCTGTAATGGCTAATGCACACTCCCATGACAGCCATGATGCTGGCCACGGCAGCGTAAAGTCGTACGCCATCGGCTTCATCCTGTCGGTAATCCTGACCGTCATCCCGTTCGGCCTGGTGATGTTCCCGACCCTGCCGAAGTCGACGACGCTGGCAATCGTCCTGCTGTTCGCCGTGATCCAGGTGATCGTTCACCTGTATTACTTCCTGCACCTGGACCGTTCCATCGCTCAACGTAACAACGTGATTGCGTTCGTCTTTACGGCCATCGTGATCGTGCTGCTGGTCGGTCTGTCGCTGTGGATCATGTTCAGCATCCACACCTACATGATGGCGAAGTGAGGTAAACCCGATGTCGCTCAAGCACTTTATCCAAATCACCAAACCGGGGATCATTTTCGGTAACGTGCTTTCTGTGGCAGGCGGGTTCTTCCTGGCCTCGAAAGGGCATGTCGATCTGGCCGTGTTTCTGGCAGCCATGATCGGCACTTCCCTGGTTGTGGCCTCCGGTTGCGTGTTCAACAACTGCATCGACCGCGACATCGACCTGAAGATGGAACGCACCAAGAACCGGGTGCTGGTCCAGGGCTTGATCTCCCTGAAACTGGCCCTGGTCTATGCGACCGTCCTGGGTGTCGCCGGCGTTGCGTTGCTGTACAAGGTGGCCAACCCGTTGGCTGCCCTGTTCGCCGTGATCGGCTTCATCATCTACGTCGGCTTCTACAGCCTGTACCTCAAGCGCAAGTCGGTTCACGGCACGCTGGTGGGCAGTCTGTCGGGCGCCATGCCGCCGGTGATCGGTTACGTGGCCGTGACCAACAGCTTCGACATGGCCGCGCTGACCCTGCTGGTGATGTTCAGCCTGTGGCAGATGCCGCATTCCTACGCCATCGCGATCTTCCGCTTCAACGATTACCTGGCCGCATCGATTCCGGTGCTGCCAGTGAAGCGCGGGATCCAGGTGGCCAAGAAGCACATCCTGATCTACAT
Source organism: Pseudomonas sp. GW821-FHT11D10 (assembly GCF_058808435.1). Classification (NCBI taxonomy): domain Bacteria; kingdom Pseudomonadati; phylum Pseudomonadota; class Gammaproteobacteria; order Pseudomonadales; family Pseudomonadaceae; genus Pseudomonas; species Pseudomonas sp. GW821-FHT11D10. Next base: position 24,872 of record NZ_JBXARR010000001.1, read on the forward strand.
CCTGGCGTTCCTCGTGGCGACCTTGATGCTGACCTTCAGCGGTTACGCCGGCATGAGCTACCTCGCCGTCGCCGCGGCCATGGGCATGTACTGGCTGTACATGGCCTGGACCGGCTACAAGGCGGTGGATGACACGGTCTGGGCACGCAAGCTGTTCGTGTTCTCGATCTTCACCATCACCGCGTTGAGCGTCATGATGTCCCTGGACTTCAAGGTGCCGACCGAGCTGCTGCTGACGTACGCACCGTAAGGTTCGAACGTTGTACGAGAAACCCCGTTCATCGAGAGATGAGCGGGGTTTTTTGTTGCTTGTCGCCGTCAATCAGTTGTCGATGACGGCTGCATAACCGCAAATAATTAGCTAGAAATCGACAGGTTGCGGTCGATGGGCAAAAGCCCTAGATTTGGATCCAGCCATGTCGATGACCCGCCGAAATCCCGATGTCCGGCGCTCATCCTTCATGAACCTGCTGCACTTAATGCATCGATCAAGAGGCTGGGCGAAATGACTGAGAGGATGACCTGCGACGAGCGCTTCATTGCCCTGGCAAAAGAGCTGAATTACGACATCAACGGTGAGAACACGGTGGGTGGCAATTACGCGCCGTTGATCCGTCATCACGATGAGATTTACATCAGCGGCATGGTGCCGCGCACCGAGGGCAAGATTCAGTATCCGGGGCGGGTGGGGCAGGAGTTGACGCTCAAGGATGCGCAGGCCGCGGCGAGCATCAGCGCGATGCGGTGTCTGGCCTTTATCGTCGATGCGGTCGGTTCGCTGGACAAGGTCCGGTCGTTGTTGCGGGTCACGGTGTACGTGAAGTCCACGCCGGATTTCGTCGACCTCAGCGAAGTCGCCAACGGCGCGTCCGATGTATTCAGTTATGTGTTGGGGGATGTCGGGCGACACACTCGCACCACCGTCGGCGTCTATCAGTTGCCGAAGAACGCAGCCATCGAAGTCGACATGATTGCCGCCGTGCACCCATCGGCATAACTGCCGATCACCGAACAACAAAAAGCCCCGCCTGAATGTCAGAGCGGGGCTTTTTCGTCGGCGCCGGTATTACTGGGCGGCGATGCTGTAGCCATCAAACGCGGTCTGCTGTTGCAGCGCGGTGATGATGTTCTTGCGGTTGATCGCGTGCTCGGTGCCGGCGTTGTCGACGAAGGTTTCGCCTTCGATTTCTGCCTCGTCGCCTTCACCGACGAAGGTGAAACCGAGGAATTCCAGCGCCTCGCGATCCACGCTCAGGCGCGAGCGCGGTGTGCGCAGTGGCAGGGTGACGCTGATGCCGTCCTTGCTGATGCTGAACACTTCGACATCTTTCTTGGCGCGTGCGGCCTTGCTCTTGCCGCCGCTCGGGCTGCTGATCGCCTGATGGGTCTGGTTCAGAACCTTGAGGGCCAGGCCGTAGACGATTTCCTGGAACGCCGGATCGTCCTTGAAGCTCGACAGGATGCGGCTGATCGGGAATTTGCTGCTGAGGTCTTCGAGGGCGGCGATGTCGGCGGCCTCGGCGTCCTTCAGACGCTTGAGTTCGCCCATCAGCTCGTAAGCCTGGTCGTCATCGAAGCGGTCGTGGGCCTGACGGATCGCGGCGCGCAGTTCGCGGATCTGATCGCTCTCGCGGCTCGACTGGAACGCGTCCAGCACCATCTCGCTGATGATCTTCGCCTGTGGAATGTGTTGTGAAAGATTGATGGAGTTTTCGTATTCCGCTTTGGACGACAGAGTGACTACGGATTCAGCGGTGTTGAAATCGGACATTGAAATTTCACTACTTTTTTAACTTGAGATGAGACGAGAAAGCGCTGGGGGCTTTTTCAGGCCGACTAATTTAGGGGAGCGCGACGGCGTTGTCACGGAGCAAGGGGCCGGCGGTGCCGATTATTTATCCGGATGATTTGTGAAGGGCAACCAGGCACCGCGCGTGCCTTGGCTCATTCATTGGCAACAGCGTTCTCCGGTAGTCGCCGGGATGTCAGGCCACGCAGCGTCCAGTAGAGCTTCAGCGAGCGGGTGCTGATCAGGCCGCACATGAAACCCGCAATGCCGGCCTTGAGCAGCAGCATGTCCGGGGACGCGGAAAGCTCCGGATTCACGTCATTCTGGTAACCGAAGTAGTAGTTCGCGGAAAAGAACATCAGGTACATGATCAGGATTTTTACCGTACCCGGCATGATTAGCCCCTTTCCAGAGTCGTCGAGCACCACGCCCCGGCGGGAGAACACCAGCCAGGCCGAGAGACCGCCGAGCAACAGCGCGCCGAACCATGTGCTGAAAAACAAGACCGGGTTGATCGACAGGTTCAGGGAATACAGCGACCACGCCAAAAACGCCGGGGGTGTTATCAGCATCGAGGCACGGCTCTCGCGGCGGGGAGAGAACGCCTTGATGCCGAAATAAACCAGCAGCAGAAAAATCAGGTAAACCCGTATCGGAGTGTTTTGCAGAATCGTGAGCATTGCGCAGCATCCATGCTGGAAAAGGAGGAGGGTGGAGCATAGCCGGGGTCACAGTAACCGTCGGCTATTTCAGCCGCAAACGCTCCATCGCAATCACCGATGTTTCAAATCCCAGGCTGGCGAAAAACGCTTCCGCGCCTTCGCGCCCGGCACGCAGGACCCAGGTAATGTCGGTGTTATCGCCCATCACATGTTCGACCAGCGCCCGCCCGATGCCCGCGCGTCGATGTTGCCCGTCGACCACCACCATCGAAAGGTAACCGTTGGACAAGCCATCGGTGATGCCACGGGCGAAACCGACAATCTGCTGGCCGCTCAATGCCACGGCGGTGCGCTGAGAGTTCTGAACAAGCTGTGCGAAATGTTCGGCGGTACCGGTGCGATGAGCCCAGCCGTGCCGCTCCAGAAATTGCCTTGTCGCCGCGACTTCCGTGGGCAGGAGGTCGCGTATTGAAATGTCTTTGTTCATTCGTTGATCCCGTCCCTGGTGTATTTCCAACAGTAGTCATGTTGCCTACGGTCTGCCCCACATCTGCATGGCAAACTCGACGAAGCGGCGCAGTTTTGGCAGCCGATAGCGATCCGGCGCGTAGAGCAGGTGCATCGGGCGGTTCGGCGGCTGGTAGTCCGGCATCACAACCACCAGTCTGCCATCGCGCAGATCCTGTTCCACCAGCGCGTCCGGCAGCATCACGATGCCCATGCCGGTGCGCGCGGCCTGATGCAGGCCGGCGGAACTGTTTATCAGCATCGGGCCTTTGACGTCGACCATGATTTCTCCGTCCGGACCGCTGAGGCGCCACTGCTTTTCCACCGATTGCCAGTCATCGCCGGCGGGGTAGGCGAAGGACAGACAGTCGTGTTGGCGCAGTTCTTCAGGCGTGAGCGGCATGCCGCGTCGGGCCACGTATTCCGGGGAGGCGCAGACGGTCAGGGTGTAGTCGATCAGCGGGCGGGCGATCAGGTTGGACTGGTCGAAGTGGCCCAGTCGGAAGGCCACGTCGAGACCGCTTTCCAGCAGATCAGGGCGGCGGTTGGTCAGGATCACGTCGAGTTTGACCTGCGGACATTGCAGGGAAAACTCACTGAGCGCCGGGGCCAGGCGTTCGACGCCAAAGGTCAGCGGCGCGGTAACCCGCAGAATGCCGCGCGGTTCATCCAGCGTCTGCTCGGCGAGCCGTTCGGAGTCGGCGACCAGACCGAGCACCTCCAGGCAGCGCTGGTAATAAACGCTACCGAACTCGGTCAGTCGCTGGCGGCGGGTGGTGCGTTGCAGCAGTTGCACACCGAGCCGTTGCTCCAGCGCCCGCAGGTGATTGCCCACCATGGTCGTGGACATTTCGCACTGCAGCGCGGCCGCCGTCATGCTGCCGGACTCCACAACCTTGACGTACACGCTCATCGACTGGAACAAATCCATTATCAAGCCCGGCTTTTAAATGATTGAAGTTTTGCCGAGTTTATCCAGTTCAGGTGGATAACCATACTGCCAGCACCTCTCACCTCGCTGGAGTTTGCCGACATGACCGCCGCCCTGATGAACACCTATCAACCGCTGGACTTGAGCTTCATCAAAGGCCTGGGTACTCGACTCTGGGATCAGGCTGGCCGCGAATACCTGGATGCGGTGGCGGGCGTGGCGGTGACCAATGTCGGCCATTCGCACCCGCGCATCGTGTCAGCGATCAGCGAGCAGGCGGGATTGTTGCTGCACACCTCCAACCTCTACAGCATCGACTGGCAACAATCGCTGGCGCAGAAGCTGACGCGACTGGCGGGGATGGAGCGGGCGTTCTTCAACAACTCCGGTGCCGAGGCCAACGAAACCGCGCTGAAACTGGCGCGACTGTATGGCTGGCGCAAAGGCATCGAACAGCCGCTGGTGGTGGTGATGGCCAACGCGTTTCATGGCCGCACCCTCGGAACCTTGTCCGCCAGCGATGGCCCGGCGGTGCGCCTCGGCTTCAATGACTTGCCCGGGGATTTCGTCAAAGTGCCGTTCGGCGATCTTCAAGCGCTGGAGCAGGTGCAGCGCAAACATGGCCAGCGGATCGTGGCGATTCTGGTGGAGCCGATCCAGGGTGAAAGCGGCGTGCAACCTGCACCGCCCGGCTACCTCAAGGCCCTGCGTGAATTGTGCAATCGCCACGCCTGGCTGCTGATGCTCGACGAGATACAGACCGGCATCGGCCGTACCGGCCGCTGGTTTGCGTTCCAGCACGAAGGCATCGTTCCCGACGTCATGACCCTCGCCAAGGGCCTGGGCAACGGCGTGCCGATCGGCGCCTGCCTGGCACGGGGCCGGGCGGCGGATCTGTTCACCCCCGGCAGCCACGGCAGCACCTTCGGCGGTAATCCACTGGCGTGCCGGGTGGGTTGCACCGTGCTCGAGATCATCGAGGAGCAAGGCCTGCTGGAAAATGCCAGGGTCCAGGGCGAGCGCCTGCTGACCCGCTTGCGCGCAGAGCTGGCGGACAATCCGAATGTGCTGGCGATTCGTGGGCAAGGGCTGATGATCGGCATCGAACTCAAACAGCCGATCCGCGACCTGACACTGATTGCCGCGCGGGATCATGGGCTGCTGATCAACGTCACTCGCGGCAAGACGATCCGGCTGCTGCCGCCGCTGACGATTGATGAACGGGAGGTGGGGATGATTGTCAGAGGGGTTGGCCGTTCCCTGAGCCATGTCTCATCCCTCGGTCAGTAGTGAAATCTACAAGTTATGACGCAGATTTCGCCGTCTACGATTGCATAGACCAGGCGATGCTCGGCAGTTATCCGCCGTGACCAGAAGCCGCTCATGTTGTGCTTGAGCGGCTCCGGTTTACCCAAGCCTTCAAAGGGTTGATTCGTTTGAGACCGGTCTTATCGTTTTGCTGAAGCCATAAGTTGTCTTCCCAGCCCGTTGGCGTGAACTGGATTTTCATTCTTCGATCAGTTGCCTGGCTTTGGCTTTTCCAGCGCGCATTTCGCCAATCGATTTGATCAAGCGCTCGGCATTGGCCGGAGAACGCAGCAGATAGGCAGTTTCTTCCAGCGCGTTGTATTCGGCCAGAGACATCATCACTACAGGCTCGCCTTTTTGGCGGGTTACCAGAAGCGGGGCGCAGTCTTCATTCACACGATCCATGGTTTCAGCCAAATGCGCACGAGCCGTGGTGTAGTTGATAGTGTCCATGTTGTAGTCCTCGCTTGATGCAAAGAACGTACAGAAATGAGTACAGGATGACAAGGCGATACCTACCAGTGGTTTTGTCACAGACGGGCTGCCTGCGGTGTGTTGAGTATCACCGAAGTCTCATCGAGACGTTTCTGGGTCTTCTGTAAGCTGATTCCGACGAGCCTGCCATCCCTCTCACTCTCTACGTGAGATTTTTCTAATCAGGGTAGTCCGACAAATCCGGTGCCAGCATCCGGGTCTTCGGTGCGCCGTTCGCGTTGTGCTGGATGATGTCGTTCGGCTGCCCCTGTTGATTGAAAAACACCTGACCAATCCCCGCCGAATTCCACAACCGTTCACCCGCTTCGGCGTGTTCCGGCACGTACGGGACGATGCGCATGCGGCGGCGTTTGGTCAGCCAGTTGAGCGGTGAGCGCGGTGAGTAGAGCCAGCGATTGAGGCGGTCGAACCATTCCAGCAGGGTCGGCGGGAATTCGTTTTTGATGCCGCTGCTGGTGATTTGCCAGATGCGCGGGCCGGCCTTGCGGTGTCGGATCAGGACTTCGTAGACGAAGGAATAATGCACGTCGCCTGACAGCACCACGTAACTGCCCGGTGTACGCGAGTGTCGGAAAATGTTCAGGATCACCTGGGCCGCGCCGCGATGGGCCATCCAGTTTTCCGCGTCCACCAGCAGTGGATAACCGCACCAGCTGAATACTCGCTGCACGGTTTCGATCAGCTTCACGCCAAAGATCGGTGCCGGCGACACGATGATCGCCGAAGGATGGTCGAGCAGCTCCTGCTGCAGTTCGCTCAAGGCTTCCCAGTCCAGCAAACCCGACGGTTGCTTGAGCGCCATCTCGCTGCGCCAGCGCCGGGTGCGAGTGTCGAGCACCACCAGCGCCGGGCTGGTCGGCAATACGAAATGCCACTGCTGAAAGCGCAGCAGTTCGTCAATCAGTTCGTCCTGCACGGGAGCGTCGAGATAGCGGTCGTCACCGCTGGCGCTCAGGCCTCGGGTTTTCTCCAGCACTGCGCTGAATGCATCCGGATTGTTGCCCCAGCCCTGACACAACATGTAGGCGATCAGCGCGTTGCCGATGATGCGCTTGGAGAACGGGTGGCCGTAGGCTGTTTCCTCCCATTGCGCGGACAGGTTCCAGTCATCGGTGATGTCGTGGTCATCGAAAATCATCAGGCTCGGCAGATGCGCCAAGGCCCGGGCCACCTGGCCGAGGCCGGCCTTGAACCCGTCGATGCGGGTCTGTTCGAGGGCATAGCGCTTGAGGCGCTCCGGCGTCAGTGTCGGCGGCTGCGGATTGACCAGTGCCCAGGGCGTTGGCGACCACACCAGCAAATACATCGCCATGACTTCGGCAAACGTCACGAGGTGATTGTCGGCGCTGCTGCTGGTGAAAATCGGCTTGCGCGCACCCCCGAAGAAACGCTCGCGCAGTGTCTCGTTGCTTTCCAGTGCCGGCAGCAAATCCGCACGATGGTAGTAGCTGGCGGGGTGTTCGTAGAGTTTCGCGCTGTCGCTGACTACCGCGCCTTCGAGGTGCTCACCAAACAGGCCGAGGCGCTCGATCAGGGCGTGAATCGCCCGCAACATCGGGCCGGCAACGTCGTCGGCGTAAACCTGATCACCGCTCATCATTAACAGGGCGGGACGTTGCTGCGGATCGGTTTCGGCGGCCAGCAACCGGTCAACGCAGAGCAGGCCGTCGGCGGCCGGGTGATGGGGTTTGCGACAGGAACCGTGGAGCAACTGGTCGATGCGCGAACGCAAGACGAAGTTCGGGCCGGTGGCGTTGTCGTAGAGCAGGTGTGGCGCCCAGTCGGCGATGGGCTGCTGGCCATCGATCAACAGGTCGTAGTCGATACGGGTGTCGCAGGGCAGGGCGGTTTCCAGCGGAACGTCGATCAGGTGAACAAACGCCCGGATGCCCACAGGAATGACCGCGCATTTCCCGGCATCCAGTGGAATGTCTCCTACGCCTTGCAGGCGCAAGGTCAACGACAGTTCGCGGCTGCCGACCAGCCAAAGCACTAAGCGCGTCGGTTCCAGTCGGCGCAGCAGTGGCCCGGCCAGAACAGCAGGCAACGGGCTCAGGTCATCAGGTGTCGGAGGCATCGGGGGGAAAGCTCAAGGCGCACAGGCCGGCGATGATAGCGCAGCCGGCGCCTCGAACCCTTAAACCAGGCTTAAGAGCCCGCTTTTTCCAGCTTCAGTGCCAACAGGCGCCATTCGGCAGGTGTCGCGTCGACTCTTGGCTGTTCCTGTACGGAGCAGTCGAAGCGGTACGTCACATCGTCGCCATTCATGTTCCGCGCGGTGACGGTGTTGCTGAAGGTGTAAACCTGATCCTTGAAGCGTTGCGGTGTCAGGCTTTTGCTGTCGGCAAAACGGGCAGATGCGGGGAAGCGCAAGGTGCTGGTCACGAACGGGCTGCACATGACATACGCGAGCATCGACTTGTCGGCCTGGGCGTCGGCGCGCAATTTTTTGCTCAGCGCCGTCAGGGCCTTGCGACCCTCATTGTCACTCTGGTCGATCACGGTTTGCACCGACATCGTCTTCGGCGCGCGACTGGCGTAATTCGGCAGCAACGCGGAATCCGCTGGAGAGGGCTTGCTGTCCGGCTCGATAGCGGCAAACACCGGCGCATCTTTCAGCGCAGCAGGGCTTGCAATGGCCTCGGCTTCTGGCAGCAATGAGGTCGGCTCGGCTTCCTGCTGTGCCACGACGTTTTCAGTCTGCGCGGCGTCGTAGCGATGCGCCGACGGGAACAGTGAAAAAGTGATCGCCAACACCACCATCGAAACAATGAAACCGCCTGCTACACCGACCAGGTTGGCGTAAAACAAATGCCAGCTGCCGCGGTTTTTCACCACCCAGCGCCACATGAAACCCCAGGCCGCGACAAATGCCAGAAAACGCAGAAACTCCATTTGATCCTTTCCTTAAACCTGCTGAAGCCGGATATCAGTGCCATTCCGATGACGCGCACTGAAAGATGGGCGGCAAGATATCAAAATAGATTTCTGGTGCCACAAGAACCTTCACACGTCGTGTCGATACAGATCACTTGAGCGCAAAAAACGCCAGAGCGGTAATGCCGGCCACTGTGCCGCAAAGGCCTGCCAGCAGCTGCCGCGCAATCAGGGGCTCGACTTGCGAGCGTCGGGCGACCAGCATCCATACGCCGACCAGCGCCGCGGCGGTCGTCATCATTTCCAGCAATGTGGTCGTCAGACCGGTTACGTGCGGTCGGCTCGACCCGAACAGACCGATGTAGAACTCCGAGACCACCAGACCTACCAGCATGCCGCTGGCAGCGCCCAGCAGGTTGGCGAGGAACAGGTTCCAGGTGCCACGATGTTTGACCACCCACACCCACATGGCCACCCAGGCTAAAAGACAAAACGCTGCATCCATCGCACCCCTCCTTTTGAATCAGTTTCGTCAGGCCCGTGGCTCCCGGGCCGACAGTGGACGGCAAGATAGCAAAATAGTAGCTTCGCGCCACTTTCCTGATTCCTGTAATGGACTACTCATGTCAAAAGTCGCCCCTGCTGTGCGCTTGCTGTGTGCAATCACTTTCGCCAGCGCCATGACCCCGGCATTCGCCGCCTGGAAAGAGCACCCGGAAAACAGCTGGAAGTATTACCTCGCCAACTGTCAGCGAATGCAGGAAAAAATGGCCGACGTCCAGAGCGGTCGCGTATCCGGCGCCTTTGAAGTGATGGGCGATCTGGAGAACAGCCAGGGGAGCATGAATGAACGCCGCACGAACCTGCCGCCCCAATACCTCGCCTCCCGGGAATTCGCTCAATGCGAAAACGTGGCGGCCGAGGCCGATGCGATGATTGCCCGTGGCAAAGCCGAGTTCGCCGACAGAATGAACCAGGCCGCCGAGCAAGGCCGGATCGCCCACCAGAACTCCCCCGAATACCAACGTGCCCGTTCACTCGGCTACAGCGATGTCGGCGAAATCTCCTTCCTCAAACTCCACGAAGACATGGACGGCGAAGCACGCCTGAAAACCATGATGATTACCGTCGATGAAGTCTGCGGCCAATACTTTCGCGCCACGCAATATGTGAAGCCGTATGTGATCTACACCGTTCGGCCGTCAGATGGCGGGTGTGGTGAGGAGAAGCGCGTGGCGATTGTCGGCGGCAGGTCGGTGGAGAAGGGCGATTACATCGATGAGCGGGGCGAGTTTCAGTATGTGGGCTGGAAGAAGATTGTCGGTGCGGACGGGTTTGCGTCGGATATTCGGGTGTTGAAGGCTCGGCGCTGACTGCAAAACAGTCACGCCGTCCAGTCACGTGTGGGGGAAGTAATTCACCGCCAGAAACAGCAGGGTCGCCATGCCGGCGACCAAGCCACACACCGCCCCGAGCAACTGACGTGCAACCGGATGTTCGGGTTGGCGGCGATTGGCAATCCAAAGCCATACCCCCGCCAGAACGCCCGCGCTAGTGATGAACACCACCAGACTGCGATTCAGGTTGGGTGTCGCCATCGACGTACCAATGACTGCGTCGTAAATCAGCGTGAACACAATGCCGGTAACCACGCCGCTGCCGGCGCCGGCAAGGTTGGCAAGCAACAGGTTCCACTCACCCCGTTGCTTCACTACCCACAGCCAGGTTCCAGCCATCACCAGCAAGCACAACACAGCATCCATTTTGGTTTATTCCCGAGTGCGCGATAACAGAGGCGGTTGACAGGCCTCTAGCGAGTGGACGGCAAGATATCAAAATAGAAGCCTCGCGCCACTTTCTTCATCTGCGTAGCTTAAAGAATGTCCTTCAAATAACCCTTGAGCGCGAGGAGCGGCTGATCCAGCTGCTCCAGCGACTGCGCCTGACTGAAGTCGGTCGACAACCTGTGCAGTTCCCGCCCCAACGGTTTCTCGACGCCACCCAACGCATCCATCGCCAGCGCCAGGCATTCGTTCATCTTGAACTGGATCGTCTCGACATCACCCCGGCGCACCAGCAGTTCGAACACGTCTTTCTGATAGTCGCCCATGACCATGTCATCGCGCAGAATCGGGCTCAGGCCTTCTTCCTCATACGCGATTTTGAGGGAGAACAGGGCGACGGTTTCCAGTGACGTTTCCATGCGGTGAACCTGTGTGAGATCTCGCCGGAGAGCCGGCGGCACTTTCCGACAGACGAAAAAAAAGGCCTTGCTAAGCAAGACCTTTCTTGATTTTGGTGCCCCGAGGGAGACTCGAACTCCCACTCCTTTCGAAAACGGATTTTGAATCCGCCGCGTCTACCAATTCCGCCATCAGGGCTCAATGGCGGCGAAGTATAGAGAGGTGCCTACCGTTGGTCAATCACGTTTCATGGTCAATTTTCGATATTTCCGCTAGACTTTCCGGCCCTGCTAGACGAACCCCATCATGCGCGTTGCTGACTTTACCTTCGAGCTTCCTGATTCGCTGATTGCCCGCCATCCTTTGGCCGAGCGTCGCGGTAGTCGCCTGTTGACCCTGGATGGGGTCAGCGGCGCCCTGGCACACCGTCAATTCACTGATCTGCTGGAGCATTTGCGCCCCGGCGATCTGATGGTGTTCAACAATACCCGGGTGATTCCGGCGCGCTTGTTCGGGCAGAAGGAGTCCGGCGGCAAGCTGGAAATCCTCATCGAACGCGTGCTCGATACTCACCGCGTGCTGGCCCATGTGCGTTCCAGCAAGTCGCCGAAGCCGGGTTCGAAGATCCTGATCGACGGCGGCGGCGAAGCCGAGATGCTGGCGCGTCACGATGCGCTGTTCGAGCTGGGGTTTGCCGAAGAAGTGCTGCCGCTGCTCGATCGCGTCGGGCACATGCCGTTGCCTCCTTATATAGACCGCCCGGACGAAGGTTCGGATCGCGAGCGCTATCAGACCGTGTATGCCGAGAAACTCGGCGCGGTGGCGGCACCGACCGCCGGGCTGCATTTCGATCAGACGCTGATGGAAGCGATCGCCGCCAAGGGCGTCGAGACTGCGTTCGTCACGCTTCACGTCGGCGCCGGCACGTTCCAGCCGGTGCGTGTTGAGAAGATCGAAGATCACCACATGCACAGCGAGTGGCTGGAAGTCGGTCAGGACGTGGTCGATGCAGTCGCCGCTTGCCGTGAGCGCGGGGGTCGAGTGATTGCTGTCGGTACCACCAGCGTGCGCTCACTGGAAAGCGCCGCCCGCGATGGCGTGCTCAAGCCGTTCAGCGGCGACACCGACATCTTCATCTTCCCGGGCCGGCCGTTCCATGTGGTCGACGCGCTGGTCACCAATTTCCATTTGCCCGAATCCACGCTGTTGATGCTGGTTTCGGCATTCGCCGGTTATCCGGAAACCATGGCTGCCTACAAAGCCGCGGTCGATAACGGATACCGCTTTTTCAGCTACGGTGATGCGATGTTCATCACCCGTAATCCCGCTCCCCGCGGCCCAGAGGAATCCGTATGAGTCGCACCTGTCGTATGTCTTTCGAGTTGCTTGCCACCGATGGCAAGGCTCGTCGTGGTCGTCTGACCTTCCCTCGTGGCACCGTCGAGACCCCGGCCTTCATGCCGGTGGGCACCTACGGCACGGTCAAGGGCATGTTGCCGCGTGACATCGTCGCCACCGGCGCGGAGATCATTCTGGGCAACACTTTCCACCTGTGGCTGCGCCCGGGTACCGAAGTGATCAAGGAACACGGCGACCTGCACGATTTCATGCAGTGGAAAGGCCCGATCCTGACCGACTCCGGCGGTTTCCAGGTGTTCAGCCTCGGCGCCATGCGCAAGATCAAGGAGGAGGGCGTGACCTTCGCCTCCCCGGTCGACGGCTCGAAAGTGTTCATGGGCCCGGAAGAATCGATGCAGGTCCAGCGTGATCTGGGCTCCGACATCGTGATGATCTTCGACGAATGCACCCCGTACCCGGCTGACGAAGACGTCGCCCGTGTGTCCATGGAGCTGTCGCTGCGCTGGGCCCAGCGTTCGAAGAATGCCCATGGCGACAACACGGCGGCGCTGTTCGGCATCGTTCAGGGCGGCATGCACCAGGACCTGCGCATGCGCTCGCTGGAAGGCCTGGACAAGATCGGTTTCGACGGCCTGGCCATCGGCGGTCTGTCGGTGGGCGAGCCCAAGCACGAAATGATCAAGGTGCTGGACTACCTGCCGGGCATGATGCCGGCTGACAAACCTCGTTACCTTATGGGCGTTGGCAAACCGGAAGATCTGGTTGAGGGTGTGCGCCGCGGTGTGGACATGTTCGATTGCGTGATGCCAACCCGTAATGCCCGCAACGGGCATCTGTTCATTGATACAGGCGTGCTGAAGATCCGTAACGCGTTCCATCGCCATGATGATTCGCCTCTGGATCCGACCTGCGATTGCTATACCTGCCAGAACTTCTCCCGCGCTTATCTGCATCATCTGGACAAGTGCGGCGAAATGCTCGGCAGCATGCTCAATACCATCCACAATTTGCGCCATTATCAGGTGCTGATGGCTGGTTTGCGCGAGGCTATTCAACAGGGTACATTGGCCGCCTTTGTCGATGCCTTCTACGCCAAACGCGGGCTTCCCGTTCCGCCTTTGGACTGAGTTTTCTGACCCCAAGATTCAACATTTGCAACTGGAGTGCTAAATGAGCTTTTTTATCTCTAATGCCATGGCTGACGCGGCTGCACCGGCTGCAGCGCCTATGGGCGGCGGCTTCGAGTGGATTTTCCTGGTCGGCTTCCTGGTCATCTTCTACCTGATGATCTGGCGTCCACAGGCCAAGCGCGCCAAAGAGCAGAAGAACCTGCTGAGCAGCCTGCAGAAGGGCGACGAAGTGGTCACCACCGGCGGCATCGCCGGCAAGATCACCAAAGTGGCCGATGACTTCGTGGTTCTGGAAGTTTCCGACACCGTGGAAATGAAGTTCCAGAAGGGCGCCATCGCCGCCACGCTGCCAAAAGGCACGCTGAAAGCGATCTAAGGTTCCAACTTCTACTCAATCGACGGGGCGCGCAAGGCGCCCCGCGTTCATAACGGGCGGCGTGATGCTGAACAAATATCCTCTGTGGAAATACATTCTGATCCTGGCGGTGCTGGCGATCGGTCTGATTTATTCCGCTCCGAATCTATACCCCGATGACCCGGCCATTCAGATCAGCGGCGCCAGCACGGCCCTGCAGGTCAATCAGGCCGATCTGGATCGCGTAAGCACCGCGCTCAAGGAATCCGGGATCAACGTCAAGGCTTCGAGCCTGGCTGCGAACGGCAAGGGCGGTCTGATCCGTCTGACCAAGGCTGAAGACCAGCTGCCGGCCAAGGACGTTGTCCGCAAGGCATTGGGTGATGACTACGTCGTCGCGCTGAACCTGGCACAAACCACCCCGCAATGGCTGCGCAGCGTGGCCGCGCACCCGATGAAGCTGGGTCTGGACTTGTCCGGTGGTGTGCACTTCCTGCTGGAAGTGGACATGGACAAAGCCCTCGACGCCCGCCTGAAAGTCTACGAAGGCGACGTCAAGAGCCTGTTGCGCAAAGAGAAACTGCGTTATCGCAGCCTGCCGCAACTCAATGGCGCCATTCAGCTGGGCTTCAGCGATGCTGATTCCCGCGAACAGGCCCGTGCGCTGATCCGCAAGAATTTCAACGATTTCGACATTGTTCCGGCCGACCTCAACGGTCAACCGGTGCTGCGTCTGGCGATGACCCCGGCCAAGCTGGCGGAAATCCGTGAATACTCCATCAAGCAGAACCTGACCACGGTACGTAACCGCGTCAACGAGCTGGGTGTTGCCGAACCGATCGTCCAGCGTCAGGGCGCCAACCGTATCGTGGTTGAGCTGCCGGGCGTGCAGGACACTGCTGAAGCCAAGCGTATCCTCGGCAAGACGGCCAACCTGGAGTTCCGTCTGGCTGCAGAGCCGGGCGCTTCGAAAGCCACTTCCGAGACCTTCGAGTTCCGTGAAGGCAAACGTCCTCCTGCCCAGATCGAACGTGGCCTGATCATCACCGGTGACCAGGTAACTGACGCCAAGGCCGGTTTCGGCGAGCACGGCACCCCTGAAGTGAACATCCGTCTGGATGGCCACGGTGGCGAGCTGATGAGCCGCGCGACCCGCAGCAACGTCGGTCGCAGCATGGCGGTGATCTTCATCGAGCAGCGTCCTGTCACCACTTACACCAAGCAAGTGGTCGATGGCGTCGAGAAAGACGTCGCGGTGCAGACCTTCAAGGAAGAGAAGAAGATCATCAGCCTGGCGACCATTCAGTCGCCGCTGGGTGCTCAGTTCCGTATCACCGGCCTGAACGGCCAGGGCGAGTCGTCCGAACTGGCGCTGCTGCTGCGTGCCGGTGGTCTGGCTGCGCCGATGTACTTCGCTGAAGAACGCACCATCGGCCCGAGCCTGGGTGCGGACAACATCACCAAGGGTATCGATGCATCGCTGTGGGGCATGCTGTTCGTCTCGCTGTTCATCATCGCCATCTACCGTTTCTTCGGCCTGATCGCCACCGTTGCTCTGGCGGTGAACATGGTGCTGCTGCTGGCGCTGATGTCGCTGCTGGGTGCCACGCTGACCCTGCCGGGTATCGCCGGTATCGTGTTGACCATGGGTATGGCGGTCGACGCCAACGTACTGATCTTCTCGCGGATTCGTGAAGAGATCGCCGCCGGCATGACCGTGCAGCGTGCAATCAACGAAGGCTTCGGTCGGGCATTCACTGCGATTCTCGACGCCAACCTGACCACCTTGCTGGTCGGCGGCATCCTTTTCGCCATGGGCACCGGCCCGGTGAAGGGCTTTGCAGTAACCATGTCCCTCGGGGTTCTGACTTCGATGTTCACGGCCATCATGGTCACCCGCGCGATGGTCAACCTGATCTTCGGCGGTCGTGACTTCAAGAAGTTGTGGATTTAAGGGGCTGCCATGTTACGTACAATCAACTTCATGGGCGTCCGCAACTTTGCGTTCGGCGTCACTGTATTCCTGACCTTGCTGGCAATCTTCAGTGTGTTCCACAAGGGCATGAACTGGGGTCTGGACTTCACCGGCGGTACGCTCATCGAGCTGACCTACGAGCGTCCGGCCGATGTCACCAAGGTGCGCGAGCAACTGGTTTCTTCCGGTTATCACGAAGCCGTCGTGCAGAACTTCGGCGCAACCACCGATCTGCTGGTGCGTATGCCGGGTGAAGACCCGCAGCTGGGCCATCAGGTGGCGGAAGCGCTGCAGAAGGTCGGCGGCGACAACCCGGCGACCGTCAAGCGCGTCGAGTTCGTCGGCCCGCAGGTCGGTGAAGAGCTGCGCGACCAGGGCGGCATGGGCATGCTGCTGGCGCTCGGCGGCATCCTGATCTATTTGGCTTTCCGCTTTCAGTGGAAGTTTGCGGTCGGCGCCATCGTGTCGCTGATTCACGACGTGATCGTGACCGTGGGTATCCTGTCGTTCTTCCAGATCACCTTCGACCTGACGGTGCTGGCGGCGGTACTGGCGATCATCGGTTACTCGCTCAACGACACCATCGTCGTGTTCGACCGGGTGCGTGAGAACTTCCGCGTACTGCGCAAGGCTACGCTGATCGAGAACATCAACATCTCGACCACGCAGACCCTGCTGCGGACCATCGCGACCTCGGTTTCGACCTTGCTGGCGATCGCGGCACTGCTGTTCTTCGGCGGTGACAATCTGTACGGCTTCTCCCTGGCGCTGCTGGTGGGTGTTCTGGCGGGTACCTACTCGTCGATCTACATCGCCAACGTGGTGCTGATCTGGCTGAACTTGTCGACCGAGGACCTGATTCCGCCGGTCAACACCGAGAAGGAAGTCGACGACCGTCCATAACGGCCATCGTTTTCCCGGTTGTCAGTCAAAAAAGACGCGAGTTGAACTCGCGTCTTTTTTTTTGCTCCAAGGCTGGGAGAAGCGCGGGCGCGTCCCGCATGTGATGGTCAGGAGGTTCATGTGAACAAGTCGTTGCTGGTTGGTGCGGTATTGGGTGCTGTCGGTGTGACTGCCGGGGGTGCTGTTGCCACCTACAGCCTGGTTAAAAGCGGCCCTGAGTATGCGCAAGTGCTGGCCGTAGAACCGGTCAAAACACAGATCAAGACTCCACGTGAAGTGTGCAAGGATGTGACGGTGACCCGGCAGGCGCCGGTGAAAGATCAACACCAGATCGCCGGCACCGTGGTTGGTGCGCTGGCGGGTGGTCTGCTGGGTAACCAGATCGGCGGCGGCACCGGCAAGAAGATTGCCACGGTGGCCGGTGCGGTCGGTGGTGGTTACGCCGGTAACAAGGTTCAGGAGGGTATGCAGGAACGTGATACCTACACCACGACTCAGACTCGCTGTAACACGGTGAATGACATCAGCGACAAGGTTGTGGGCTATGACGTCCGGTATTCGCTGGACGGCAAGGAAGGCAAAGTGCGGATGGATCGTGATCCGGGCAACCAGATCCCGGTCGACAAGGAAGGCAAGCTGATCCTGTCGCAGAACGAGCCAGGCCAGTGACTGGTTGACGGCTTATAAGAAAAGCACCCTTCGGGGTGCTTTTTCATGCCCATAAAAAAACACCCCGAAGGGTGTTTTTTTTGGTTTCGCGAAACGCTTAGCGCTTCAGCGAGGCCGGCAGGTGCGGCTGGATCGCCGTCAGAACTGCCTTGAAGCATTTGGTGTTGCCGGCAACGACGTGGCCTTTTTCAAGGAAGTCGTGACCGCCGGTGAAGTCGCTCACCAGGCCGCCTGCTTCTTGAATCAGCAGGGCGCCAGCAGCCATGTCCCACTCGGACAGGCCCGACTCCCAGAACGCGTCGAAACGGCCGGCGGCCACGTAAGCCAGGTCCAGGCTTGCCGAGCCGGCGCGGCGGATGCCGGCAGTCTGGCCAACCAGGGCGCGGAACATGCCCAGGTAGTTGTCGAGGTTGTCCATCTGGTCGTCACGGAACGGGAAACCGGTACCGAGCAGAGCGCCGTCCAGGCTGGTGCGACCGCTGACACGCAGGCGACGACCGTTCAGTTGAGCGCCGCGACCGCGGCTGGCGGTGAATTCTTCCTGGCGAACCGGATCCAGTACAACGGCGTGTTCCAGGCGACCACGG
Source organism: Pseudomonas sp. GW821-FHT11D10 (assembly GCF_058808435.1). Taxonomy (NCBI): domain Bacteria; kingdom Pseudomonadati; phylum Pseudomonadota; class Gammaproteobacteria; order Pseudomonadales; family Pseudomonadaceae; genus Pseudomonas; species Pseudomonas sp. GW821-FHT11D10. The sequence continues at coordinate 42,602 of NZ_JBXARR010000001.1, forward strand.
TATTTGCAGGCAATGCTGACAGCGAAGTGAGGAATGCCGCGCAGGAAGTTGGTGGTGCCGTCCAGCGGATCGATGATCCACAGGTATTCTTCGCCTTCGATGCCGGTGCCGGCGTGCAGGCCGGTCTCTTCACCCATGATCGAGTGATTCGGGTAAGCCTTGCGCAGGGCGTCGATGATTTTCTGTTCGGCGGCGCGATCGACCTCGGATACGTAATCCTTGGCGTCTTTTTCGTCGACCTTGATGGTATCCAGGCGCTCGATGGAGCGGAAGATCAGTTCACTGGCGCTGCGGGCGGCGCGCAGCGCGATATTCAGCATGGGCTGCATGGATGTGTCACCTAAGGTTGTTAAAGAAAGCCGCGCATTCTATCAGAACTTTTCTTCAGGTGAAGGTCGCTGTTCGCTTTCATAGCTTAACGGTAGGCTGTTCTGTAAGATTTGCACCCCTTTGCCGAGTCCGAGAGCGCCCGCCGTGCTGCAAAATATTCGTGTCGTCCTGGTCAATACCAGCCATCCGGGAAACATCGGCGGGACCGCGCGCGCCATGAAAAACATGGGCCTGTCGCGGCTGGTGCTGGTCGATCCGCGCGTCTTTCCGCATCACGAAGCCGATGCCCGTGCTTCCGGTGCCGGTGACATCCTTGAAAACGCGCAAGTCGTCGCCACCTTGGAAGACGCCCTGGTCGGTTGCAACCTGGTGCTTGGCACCAGTGCCCGTGATCGGCGCATTCCCTGGCCATTGCTGGACCCGCGCGAGTGCGGGACCAAAGTGGTCGAGGAGGCCGGGCAGGGCGCGGAAATCGCGCTGGTGTTCGGCCGTGAAGACTCCGGCCTGACCAACGACGAGCTGCAGCGATGTCACTATCACGTGCACATCCCCTCCGATCCTGAGTTCAGCTCGCTGAACCTCGGGGCGGCGGTGCAGGTGTTGAGTTATGAAGTGCGCATGGCGTGGCTGGCTGCACAAGGTCAGCCGACCAAGATCGAGAAGGAAGAAGTGGCTTCCGTGAAAAGCGCCGAACTGGCGACCATGGATGAGCTGGAGCGGTTCTATGAACACCTGGAGCAGACTCTGGTGGCCATCGAATTCCTCGATCCGGAAAAGCCGCGGCACTTGATGGCGCGCCTGCGCCGGTTGTACGGACGCAGCTCGGTCAGCCGGGCGGAAATGAATATTTTGCGTGGCATCCTCACGGAAACCCAGAAAGCGGCCCGTGGCGAGCTCCTTAAGCGGAAGGATTAATGATGTTCGAGCGTTTGCGTGAAGATATCCAGAGCGTATTCCACCGAGACCCGGCGGCGCGTAACGCTTTTGAAGTCCTGACCTGCTACCCCGGCATGCATGCAATCTGGATTCATCGACTGGCCGGCATGCTCTGGCGCAATGATCTGAAATGGCTGGCGCGGCTGGTGTCGAACTTCGGTCGTTGGCTGACCGGGATCGAGATCCATCCGGGTGCCAAGGTCGGTCGACGCTTCTTTATCGACCACGGCATGGGCATTGTGATCGGCGAAACCGCTGAAATCGGCGATGACGTGACGATCTATCAGGGCGTGACCCTGGGTGGTACCAGCTGGAACAAGGGCAAGCGTCACCCGACGCTCGGCGATGGCGTTGTAGTGGGGGCGGGCGCGAAGGTGCTCGGTCCGTTCACTGTGGGGGCCGGCGCCAAGGTCGGTTCCAATGCTGTCGTCACCAAAGAAGTGCCTCCGGGCGCCACCGTGGTGGGGATTCCGGGCCGGATCATCGTCAAGTCCGATGATGAGGCCGACGCCAAGCGCAAGGCGATGGCCGAGAAGATCGGCTTCGATGCCTACGGCGTCAGCGAAGACATGCCCGATCCGGTGGCGCGCGCCATCGGCCAGTTGCTCGATCACCTGCAAGCGGTGGACGGGCGTCTGGAGGGAATGTGCGGCGCGCTGAAGGATCTGGGCAGTAATTACTGTGCGAAAGATCTGCCCGAGCTGCGTGAAGAAGACTTCGCCTGCGTCAAGGGCAAGGACGAATCCAAGCTCCACTGACGCACTTGCAGGGCTGCTGCCGACCGGTGTGCCATTAGGCCGCAGACCCTGCTATCATTCGCGCGCTCTTTTGCGGGTAAACCCGACTAAAGCACTAGGTCTTATAGTTGACTTAAATGCTCGGGAATTGCATACTCCCGCCCATTCCGAACTCCGTGGTAATTGTCCATGCGACTGACTACAAAAGGCCGATACGCCGTGACCGCCATGCTTGACCTGGCGTTGCACGCGCAACACGGGCCGGTGTCCCTGGCCGATATCTCCGAGCGCCAAGGCATCTCCCTGTCCTATCTCGAACAGCTTTTCGCCAAGCTGCGCCGCAGCAACCTGGTTTCCAGTGTTCGCGGTCCGGGCGGTGGCTACCAGTTGTCCCGCGACATGCAGGGCATCCAGGTGGCTCAGGTGATCGATGCGGTGAACGAATCGGTCGATGCAACAAAATGCCAGGGCCAGGGCGACTGCCACTCCGGTGACACCTGCCTGACCCATCACCTGTGGTGCGACCTGAGCCTGCAGATTCACGAATTTCTCAGCGGTATCAGCTTGGCCGACCTCGTAACTCGCCGTGAGGTGCAGGAAGTGGCCCAGCGTCAGGATCAGCGTCGTTGCAATGGCAAGGCGCCGCGCCTGGACAAGATTGAAGCGTCCGCCGTCGAATGACAGCCAGAGAGCTAGCGGCACGCCAGCCAGCCTGATTTAGGAGATAGTCCATGAAATTGCCGATTTACCTTGATTACTCTGCGACCACCCCGGTCGATCCGCGCGTTGCGCAAAAAATGAGTGAATGCCTGCTGGTCGACGGAAACTTCGGTAACCCGGCGTCCCGTTCCCACGTGTTCGGCTGGAAAGCCGAAGAGTCCGTCGAAAACGCCCGTCGTCAGGTGGCCGATCTGGTCAATGCCGACCCGCGTGAAATCGTCTGGACCTCCGGTGCCACCGAGTCCGACAACCTGGCAATCAAGGGTGCGGCACATTTCTACGCCTCCAAGGGCAAGCACCTGATCACCTCCAAGATCGAACACAAGGCTGTCCTCGACACCATGCGCCAACTGGAGCGTGAAGGTTTCGAAGTCACCTACCTCGATCCGACAGAAGATGGCCTGATCACCCCGGCCATGATCGAAGCCGCGCTGCGCGAAGACACCATCCTGGTGTCGGTGATGCACGTGAACAACGAAATCGGCACCGTCAACGACATCGCCGCCATCGGCGAGCTGCTTCGTTCCAAGGGCATCCTGTTCCACGTCGACGCCGCTCAGTCCACCGGCAAGGTCGAAATCGACCTGCAGAAACTGAAAGTCGACATGATGTCGTTCTCCGCCCACAAAACCTACGGCCCTAAAGGCATCGGCGCGTTGTACGTCAGCCGCAAGCCGCGTGTGCGCATCGAAGCGACCATGCACGGCGGCGGTCACGAGCGCGGCATGCGTTCCGGCACCCTGGCGACTCACCAGATCGTCGGCATGGGCGAAGCGTTCCGTGTGGCCAAGGAAGACATGGCTGCCGAAAACGTCCGCATCAAGGCCTTGAGCGACCGCTTCTACAAGCAGGTCGAGCACCTGGAAGAGCTGTACGTCAACGGCAGCCTGACCGCCCGCGTTCCGCACAACCTGAACCTGAGCTTCAACTACGTTGAAGGCGAGTCGCTGATCATGGCGCTCAAGGATCTGGCGGTTTCGTCCGGTTCGGCCTGCACCTCGGCGTCGCTTGAGCCTTCGTACGTACTGCGCGCCCTGGGCCGCAACGACGAACTGGCACACAGCTCGATCCGTTTCACCTTCGGCCGTTTCACCACCGAAGAAGAAATCGACTACGCCGCGCAGAAAGTCTGCGAGGCCGTTACCAAGCTGCGCGCTCTGTCGCCGCTGTGGGACATGTACAAAGACGGCGTCGATATCTCGAAGATCGAGTGGGCGGCACACTAAATATAGAAGCCGCCGGATACAGATCCTGTAGCGACGCGGCGGTTTACGCAGCGCAGTTGCAGGGTCTCAAGAGCGGCCCTGATGAGTGAGGATTGAGAATCATGGCTTACAGCGAAAAGGTCATCGACCACTACGAAAACCCGCGCAACGTCGGCAAGATGAACGCGGAAGATCCTGATGTCGGCACCGGCATGGTCGGCGCCCCGGCGTGCGGCGACGTGATGCGTCTGCAAATCAAGGTCAACGATCAGGGCGTTATCGAAGACGCCAAGTTCAAGACCTACGGCTGCGGTTCGGCTATCGCCTCCAGTTCCCTCGCCACCGAGTGGATGAAGGGCAAGACCCTGGACGAAGCTGAAACCATCAAGAACACTCAGCTGGCCGAAGAACTGGCCCTGCCGCCAGTGAAAATCCACTGCTCGGTTCTCGCTGAAGACGCCATCAAGGCCGCCGTTCGCGATTACAAGCAGAAGAAAGGCTTGATCTGACTTTCAAGATTTGGCGACGAGTAAGGAGTCAACGATGGCTATCAGCATGACAGAAGCGGCTGCTCGACACGTGCGGCGCTCCCTCGACGGGCGCGGCAAGGGTGAAGGGATTCGTCTGGGTGTTCGCACCACGGGCTGTTCCGGCCTTGCCTACGTGCTGGAGTTTGTCGACGAGGTGGTTGCAGAAGATCAGGTGTTCGAAAGTCACGGCGAGAAAGTGATCATCGACCCGAAAAGCCTGGCCTACCTCGACGGCACCGAGCTCGACTTCGTCAAGGAAGGGTTGAACGAAGGCTTCAAGTTCAACAACCCCAACGTACGCGGTGAATGTGGCTGCGGCGAAAGCTTCAACATCTGAGGCTTGTCGTGGGTATTCCTTGTCATTTCGCTTTATTCGAGCTGCAACCGGGCTTTCGTCTGGATCTCGAGCAGTTGGCCACGCGCTATCGCGAGCTGGCGCGCGGCGTTCATCCTGACCGCTTTGCCGATGCTTCCGAGCGCGAGCAGCGGTCGGCGCTCGAGCAGTCTGCGCGGCTCAACGATGCCTACCAGACGCTCAAGAGTCCGGCCCAGCGTGCACGCTACCTGCTGACCATCAGCGGGCATGAAGTGCCGATGGAAGTCACCGTCCACGATCCCGAGTTTCTTTTGCAGCAGATGCAATGGCGCGAAGAGCTCGAAGATCTGCAGGACAGTGCCGATCTGGACGGTGTCGCGACGTTCAAGCGTCGCCTGAAAACCGCCCAGGAAGAGCTCAACGAAAGCTTCGCAGCCTGTTGGGATGATGCAGCGCAACGCGAACAGGCCGAGCGCCTGATGCGGCGCATGCAGTTCCTCGACAAGCTCACCTACGAAGTGCGCCAGTTAGAAGAGCGCCTCGACGATTAACCCAGTGCCGCTCCGGTCGCACGCCTGATATACAGATAAGTCCTGATCACGATGGCCCTACTGCAGATCGCCGAACCCGGCCAAAGTCCTCAACCGCACCAGCGTCGTCTGGCTGTGGGGATCGACTTGGGTACTACCAATTCGCTGGTCGCTGCATTGCGCAGTGGTCTTTCCGAGCCGTTGGCCGACGCCGAAGGGCGGGTCATCCTGCCTTCCGCCGTGCGTTATCACGCCGATCGCGTCGAAGTCGGCGAGTCAGCCAAACTGGCTGCGTCCTCCGATCCCCTGAACACCGTGCTGTCGGTCAAGCGCCTGATGGGTCGTGGTCTGTCCGACGTCAAGCAATTGGGCGATCAGCTGCCGTACCGCTTTGTCGGCGGCGAATCGCACATGCCGTTCATCGACACCGTGCAGGGCCCGAAAAGCCCGGTCGAAGTCTCCGCCGATATCCTGAAAGTATTGCGCCAGCGCGCTGAAGCCACCCTTGGTGGTGAGCTGGTGGGCGCGGTGATCACCGTGCCGGCGTATTTCGACGATGCTCAGCGCCAGGCTACCAAGGATGCGGCGAAACTTGCCGGCCTGAACGTGTTGCGTCTGCTAAACGAGCCGACCGCAGCAGCGGTGGCATACGGTCTGGATCAACATGCCGAAGGCCTGGTCGCGATTTACGACCTGGGCGGCGGCACCTTCGATATTTCGATTCTGCGCCTCACTGGCGGCGTCTTCGAAGTCCTGGCTACTGGCGGCGACAGCGCGCTGGGTGGCGATGATTTCGATCACGCAATTGCCGGCTGGATCATCGAGAGCGCCGGTTTGTCCGCCGACCTCGATCCGGGCGCACAACGCAGCCTGCTGCAAGCCGCCTGCGCAGCCAAAGAAGCCCTGACGGCTGCCGACAGTGTTGAAGTTGCCTACGGCGACTGGAAAGCACAACTGACCCGCGAAGTCTTTGATGCGCTGATCGAGCCAATGGTCGCCCGCAGCCTGAAAGCCTGCCGTCGCGCCGTGCGCGATTCCGGCGTCGAGCTGGAAGACGTGCACGCCGTGGTCATGGTTGGCGGTTCGACTCGCGTTCCGCGTGTTCGCGAAGCCGTCGCCGAAGCCTTCGGTCGTCAGCCGCTGACCGAAATCGATCCGGATCAAGTGGTGGCCATCGGTGCCGCGATCCAGGCCGATACGCTGGCCGGCAACAAGCGCGATGGCGGCGAACTGCTGCTGCTCGACGTGATCCCGCTGTCACTGGGGCTGGAAACCATGGGCGGCCTGATGGAGAAGGTGATTCCACGTAACACCACCATTCCCGTCGCTCGCGCTCAAGACTTCACCACTTATAAAGACGGCCAGTCGGCCATGGCGATCCATGTGTTGCAGGGCGAGCGTGAGCTGATCAGCGATTGCCGCTCTCTGGCTCGCTTCGAATTGCGCGGCATCCCGGCGATGGTGGCCGGTGCGGCGAAAATTCGCGTGACCTTCCAGGTCGATGCCGACGGTCTGCTCAGCGTCTCTGCCCGTGAACTGGGTTCGGGCGTTGAAGCGAGCATCCAGGTCAAGCCGTCCTATGGCCTGACCGACGGCGAAATCGCCAAGATGCTGAAAGATTCGTTCCAGCACGCCAATGACGACAAAGTCGCCCGCGTTCTTCGCGAGCAGCAAGTCGATGCCCAACGCCTGATCGAAGCGGTGCAGGGTGCTCTTGAGGCGGATGGCGAGCGTTTGCTCGACGCCGAAGAGCGCATGGTCATCGATCTGCAGGTGCAGGAACTGACCGAACTGATGAAAGGCACCGATGGTTATGCCATCGAGCAGCAGACCAAGCGTCTGTCGCAAGTGACCGATGCTTTTGCAGCCCGTCGTATGGATCAGACGGTGAAAGCCGCTCTGTCGGGGCGCAATCTGAATGAAATCGAGGATATCTGATGCCGCAGGTCATTTTTCTGCCCCACGAGAAGTTCTGCCCTGAAGGCATGGTCGTTGACGCTGCGCCTGGCACGTCGATCCTCGAACTGGCTCACGAACACCACATCGAGATGGAAAGCGCCTGCGGCGGCGTCTGCGCCTGCACCACTTGTCACTGCATCATTCGCGAGGGTTTCGACTCGCTGGAAGAAGCCGACGAGTTGGAGGAAGATTTCCTTGATCGTGCCTGGGGTCTGGAAGCCCAGTCGCGCCTGGCTTGTCAGGCGATCGTCGGTGAAGAAGACATCACCGTAGAAATTCCGAAATATTCGCTTAACCATGCGGCCGAAGCGCCGCACTGACTGGTAAGACTGTCATGAGCTACGGTTGGAATGATGTTCAACGTATTGCAGAAGAGCTGGCGGAAGCCAAGCCGGGTGTAGATCCGTTTTCTGTCAATTTCGTCGACCTGCAGCGATGGATCATGGAGCTGCCTGACTTCGACAACAACTCTGGCCGGGTCGGCGAGAAGGTGTTGGAAGCGGTTCAGCAGCTCTGGAATGATGAAATAGACTGATCGTCCTCGCAGGTTAGGCAATACCCAAGAACCCGCGTATAATTCGCGGGTTTAATTTTTCGCAAATTACCGTTTCTGGAGTTACACCATGGCTGTTCAACGTACTTTCTCCATAATCAAGCCTGACGCCGTTGCTAAAAACGTGATCGGCGAGATCACCACTCGTTTCGAAAAAGCCGGCCTGCGCGTTGTAGCTTCGAAACTGAAGCAACTGTCCAAAGCCGAAGCCGAAGGCTTCTACGCTGAGCACAGCGCTCGTGGCTTCTTCGGCGACCTGGTTGCCTTCATGATCTCCGGTCCTGTTGTTGTTCAGGTTCTGGAAGGCGAAAACGCTATCGCTCTGAACCGTGAGCTGATGGGCGCTACCAACCCTAAAGAAGCTGCTGCCGGCACCATCCGTGCTGACTTCGCTGATTCCATCGACGCCAACGCTGTACACGGTTCGGACTCCGAAGCCGCTGCTGCTCGTGAAATCTCGTACTTCTTCGCAGCTACTGAAGTAACCACTCGCTAAGCATTGGCTTAAAGAGTGAAGGTGAATCCATGACTACATCGACTGTTAAAACCAACCTGCTGGGTCTGACCCAGCCGGAAATGGAAAAATTCTTCGACTCAATCGGGGAGAAGCGTTTCCGTGCCGGTCAGGTAATGAAATGGATTCACCACTTTGGCGTCGATGATTTCGACGCCATGACGAACGTCAGCAAGGCCTTGCGCGAAAAGCTCAAGGCTGTTGCTGAGGTCCGTGGTCCCGAAGTGGTCAGCGAGGACATTTCCAGCGACGGCACCCGCAAGTGGGTGGTGCGCGTGGCGTCCGGCAGCTGCGTCGAGACCGTTTACATTCCCCAGGGCAAACGCGGCACTCTGTGCGTTTCGTCCCAGGCAGGCTGTGCCCTGGACTGCAGTTTCTGCTCCACCGGCAAGCAAGGCTTCAACAGCAACCTCACCGCCGCCGAAGTCATCGGTCAGGTGTGGATTGCCAACAAATCCTTCGGCAGTGTTCCGGCTACCATCGACCGCGCCATCACCAACGTGGTGATGATGGGCATGGGCGAACCGCTGCTGAACTTCGACAACGTCGTGGCCGCCATGCATCTGATGATGGATGACCTGGGCTACGGGATCTCCAAGCGCCGCGTGACCCTGTCCACGTCGGGTGTGGTGCCGATGATCGATGAGCTGGCCAAGCACATCGACGTATCCCTGGCGTTGTCCCTGCACGCACCGAATGACGCATTGCGTAACCAATTGGTGCCGATCAACAAGAAATATCCGCTTAAGATGCTGCTCGAGTCGTGCCAGCGCTACATGTCCGAACTGGGCGAGAAGCGCGTGCTGACCATCGAGTACACCTTGCTCAAGGACGTCAACGACAAGCTTGAGCACGCCGTGGAAATGATCGAGCTGCTGAAGAACATTCCGTGCAAGATCAACCTGATCCCGTTCAACCCGTTCCCGCATTCCGGGTACGAGCGGCCGAGCAACAACGCCATCCGCCGGTTCCAGGATCAGCTTCACCAGGCCGGTTTCAACGTCACTGTGCGCACCACTCGTGGTGAAGACATCGACGCGGCTTGTGGTCAATTGGTAGGGCAGGTGCTGGATCGCACCCGTCGCAGCGAACGTTACATCGCCGTGCGCGAATTGAGCGCCGACAGCGATCTGGCACAGAACGCCGCGAACACTAACTAAGAGAGGATCTCTATGTCCCTGCGCTTTGCGCTGCTGTTGCTGTTGGCCAGCCTGTGTGCTGGTTGTGTCCTGTCGGGCGATTACAACCCGATGAAGACCAGCAAGGGCCGTGACGAAGCGCGGGCTGCCTACGTGCAGCTGGGGCTGGGATACTTGCAGCAGGGCATGACCGAGCGGGCCAAGGTTCCACTGAAGAAGGCCCTGGAGCTGGACGGTTCGGATCCCGACGCCAATGCCGCGCTGGGGCTGGTATTCCAGGCCGAAATGGAACCAAAACTGGCTGACGAACACTTCCGCAAAGCCTTGTCCTCCCGTCCCGCCGATGCGCGCATCCTCAACAACTACGGCAGTTTTCTCTACGAAGAACAGCGTTACAAGGAAGCCTACGAGCGTTTTGAACAGGCGGCCGCCGATACCCTGTATCCTGAGCGTTCGCGAGTGTTCGAGAACCTCGGCATGACGGCGGCGAAGCTCGGGCAGCGTGATCTGGCGCAGCAGCAGCTGGAAAAGGCGCTGCGTTTGAACCGTCAGCAGCCACGCGCATTGCTGGAAATGGCTGAGTTGTCATTCGAAGACAGGCATTATGTGCCCGCGCGTGACTATTACGACCGTTTCAGCCAGCTCTCCGAGCAAAATGCACGTAGTCTGTTGCTCGCCGTTCGGTTGGCAAAAGTATTTGAAGATCGCGACAAGGCCGCCAGTGCGGGCCTGCAATTAAAACGACTCTATCCCGGTACGCCGGAATATCAGCAATACCTGTCGGAGCAATGATGAAAGCGGCGCATCCCGAAGTTGTAGCAGCGAATCGCGTTAACCCCGGTGAGACCCTGCGCCAGGCCCGCGAAAGCAATGGCTGGTCGCTGGCCGAAGTGGCCCTCAAGCTCAACCTCACCGTGACTTCCCTGAGCAATCTTGAAGCCGGCGCATTCGACAAGTTGCCCGGGCATACCTTCGCTCGCGGTTACATTCGCGCCTACGCCAAATTGCTCGGCATGGATCAGACCGTTCTGGTCCAGCAATTCGACCAGTCCACCGGCACCGACTCCCAGGGCAGCAACGTTCACGCCCTGGGTCGTATCGAAGAGCCGGTACGGGTTTCCCACACCATTTTGCGTATCGTCAGCCTGTTGCTGCTGATCGCGGTCATCGGCGGCGGTTTCGTCTGGTGGCAGGATCAGACCTCGCTGCGTACCAAGGACCTGATCGGCCTGGCGCCGGAGCACGTCGAAGTCGAAGGCGCCGACGGCACCACCCAGATTCATCCGCTGGACGAGCCGGAAGACCAGGCCGTTGCGGAAGGCGAGGCCGAGGGCTCGACCGCTCTGGCGCTGCCTCAATCGGAAACCACGGCTGAATCGACCGGTGCCGAGACCGAATCTGCAGCTCCAGCCACCGCACCGGTTGCTCCGGCACCTGCTGCGCCAGCCGCGACTCCGGCTGCACCGGCTCATACGCCAGCGCCTCTGGTGGCTGCTCCGGCAACTCCAGCACCTGCCGCTCCGGCCACGCCTGCACCGACCGTCACTGCACCGGCAGCCCCGGTCGTCGCTGCACCCGTGCCGACAGCTCCGGTTACTCCGGCTGCAGGTCAGGGCCAGGTTCAGGTGCAGTTCATCGCCGATTGCTGGACTCAAGTGACCGATGGCAGCGGCAAAGTGCTGTACAGCGGCCTCAAGCGCAAGGGCGACAGCCTGTCTGTCGTCGGCAAGCCTCCGTTTGCCGTGCGTCTGGGCGTTGCCCGTGGCGCGCAGGTCAGCTACAACGGCCAGCCGGTCGATGTCGCTCCGTTCACCAGTGGCGAGACCGCTCGCCTGAAGTTGGGTCAATAAGTCATGCACGGCGAATCTCCAATCAAACGTCGCGAATCGCGCAAGATCTGGGTCGGTAACGTGCCCGTGGGCGGCGATGCCCCTATCGCTGTGCAGAGCATGACCAACAGCGACACCAATGACGTCGCTGCCACCGTCGCACAGATCAACCGTCTGGAAGCCGCCGGCGTCGACATCGTCCGCGTTTCGGTACCGGACATGGACGCCGCCGAGGCGTTCGGCAAGATCAAGCAACTGGTCAAGGTGCCGTTGGTTGCCGACATCCATTTCGACTACAAGATCGCTCTGCGCGTGGCCGAACTGGGTGTGGACTGCCTGCGAATCAACCCGGGCAACATCGGTCGCGAAGACCGCGTGCGTGCGGTGGTCGATGCCGCCCGTGACCGCGGGATCCCGATCCGCATCGGCGTCAACGCCGGCTCGCTGGAAAAAGACCTGCAAAAGAAATACGGCGAGCCGACGCCGGCCGCGCTGGTCGAGTCCGCCCTGCGTCACGTCGAACACCTCGAACGCCTGAATTTCCAGGACTTCAAGGTCAGCGTGAAGGCTTCCGACGTGTTCATGGCCGTTGAAGCCTACCGTCTGCTGGCCAAGGAAATCGTCCAGCCGCTGCACCTGGGCATCACCGAAGCCGGTGGATTGCGCTCCGGTACAGTGAAATCCGCCGTGGGCCTAGGTATGCTGCTCGCCGAGGGGATTGGCGATACTATCCGCATCTCGCTGGCGGCCGACCCGGTCGAGGAAGTGAAGGTCGGTTACGACATTCTCAAGTCTTTGCATCTGCGTTCCCGTGGCATCAACTTCATCGCCTGCCCGAGCTGCTCGCGGCAGAACTTCGATGTGGTCAAGACCATGAACGAGCTGGAAGGGCGCCTTGAAGACCTGCTGGTGCCGCTGGATGTCGCGGTGATCGGTTGCGTGGTCAACGGCCCCGGCGAAGCCAAGGAAGCCCATATCGGCTTGACCGGCGGCACGCCAAACCTGATTTACATCGACGGCAAGCCGTCGCAGAAACTGACGAATGACAATCTGGTGGACGAGCTGGAAAAGCTGATCCGCGAGAAAGCGGCCGAGAAGGTCGAAGCTGACGCAGCGGTTATCGCGCGCGGCTGATCGAACGAATTAAGGAATTTCTGTGAGCAAGTCTCTGCAAGCCATTCGTGGCATGAACGACATCCTGCCGGAACAGACGCCGGTATGGCGTTATTTCGAAGGCACCGTTTCGCGTCTGCTGGATAACTACGGTTACAAGCAGATCCGCATGCCGATCGTCGAGTTCACCGAGCTGTTCAAGCGCTCGATCGGTGAAGTGACTGACATCGTCGAAAAAGAGATGTACACCTTCGAAGACCGCAACGGCGACTCCCTGACCCTGCGTCCGGAAGGCACGGCCGCGTGCGTGCGTGCAGTGCTCGAGCACGGCATCACCGGCGGTGGCCAGGTGCAGAAGCTCTGGTACATCGGCCCGATGTTCCGTCACGAGCGTCCACAGAAAGGCCGTTATCGCCAGTTCCACCAGATCGGTCTGGAGGTGTTCAACCTCGACGGTCCGGACATCGACGCCGAACTGATCGTGCTGACCTGGCGCCTGTGGGGCGAGCTGGGCATCCGCGATGCGGTCAAGCTCGAACTCAACAGCCTCGGTACCAGCGAGTCCCGCGGCCGTTATCGTGAAGCGCTGGTCGAGTACCTCTCGGCGCACCACGACAAACTGGACGAAGACAGCCAGCGTCGCCTGAAAACCAATCCGCTGCGCGTGCTCGACACCAAAAATGCCGACACTCAAGCGGTGTTGGTCGATGCGCCGAAAATGGCGGATTACCTTGACGACGAATCCCGTGCCCACTTCGAAGGCCTGAAGGCCCGTCTGGATGCCGTCGGCATTCCTTACGTGCTGAACCCGAAACTGGTGCGTGGTCTGGATTACTACAGCAAAACCGTATTCGAATGGGTCACCGACAAGCTCGGCGCCCAGGGCACCGTCTGCGCGGGTGGGCGCTATGACGGCCTGGTCGAGCAGATGGGCGGCAAGCCGACCCCGGGCGTCGGTTTCGCCATGGGCATCGAGCGACTGGTGCTGCTGCTGGAAACCCTGGAGCAGATCCCGGAAGAAATCTCCCGTCAGGTCGACGTCTATCTCTGCGCCTTCGGCGAAGAAGCAGAGCTGGCCGGTCTGGCCCTGGCCGAGCGTGTACGCGACCAACTGCCCAACCTGCGCCTGCAAGTCAATGCCGGCGCCGGCAGCTTCAAGAGCCAGTTCAAGAAAGCCGACAAGAGCGGTGCGCTGTACGCACTGATCCTCGGTGACGACGAAATGGCCCAGCAAGTGGTAGGTTTCAAACCCCTGCGTGGCCAGGGCGAACAACAAAGCATTGCCTGGGATGCGCTCGCTGCACACCTGGCCACCTGCGTCGTGCAGGGTTGAAGCTGTCTAAACAGCCGATTTAGCGATTAAGGAGTATTGGGGTGTCGAGTACCGAAGACGAACAGTTGGCGGATTTGAAGGACTGGTGGACACGCAACGGCAAACCTCTGGTCACCGGCGGCCTGTTGGCGCTGGTCATCGTGTTCGGCTGGCAGGCTTTTCACAAGTATCAGAGCAACCAGTCGCAAGGCGCCTCGGTGCTCTATCAGCAATTGCTGGAAACCACGCTGACTCCGGACGGCAAGCCTGACGCCGCGCGCGTTGCGGATCTGGCCGGCAAGCTCAACAGCGAATTCGGCGGTTCTGCCTACGCGCAGTACGGCAGCCTGTTCGTGGCCAAGGTAGCGGTCGACAGCGGCAAGCTGGACGACGCGGCGACCGAACTCAAGGCCATCGTTGCCAAACCGGCCAACCCGGCGCTGGGCGAAATCGCCCGTCAGCGTCTGGCGCAGGTACTGGGTGCACAGAACAAGGCCGATGAAGCCCTGAAACTGCTCGAAGGCGATGCCGACAAGTCGTTCCTGGCCACTCGCGAAGAACTCAAGGGCGACCTGCTGGTACAGCTGGGCCGTACCGACGAAGCGAACGCGGCGTATCAAAAAGCCAAGGCGGCACTGTCGGATGAAGCGGCGGTCGGTGGCCTTCAAATCAAGCTGGACGACCTGGCCAAAGGGGATGCGTGACGTGATCCGTTGGAAGCATGCAGCATTGCTGGCTCTGGCCATTCTGGCCGCGGGTTGCAGCAGCAACAGCAAAAAAGAACTGCCACCGGCCGAGCTGACCGACTTCAAAGAAGAAGTGGTCCTGCACAAGCAGTGGAGCCGCTCGATCGGTGACGGTCAGGGCGAAACGTACAACATGCTGGTACCGGCGATCGACGGTGACACCATCTACGCGGCCGACGTGACCGGTATCGTGATGGGCCTGGATCGCGGCAATGGCGACGTGAAATGGAAGAAAGACCTCGAACTGCCTGTGTCCGGCGCCGTTGGCGTGGGTTACGGTCTGGTCATGGTCGGCACCCTGCGCGGTGAAGTCGTTGCCCTCGACGCCATCAACGGTGAAGAGAAGTGGCGCTCGCGCGTCAACAGCGAAGTCCTCGCGCCACCGGCCAACAACGGTGACGTGGTGGTGGTACAGACCCAGGACGATCGTCTGATCGGTCTGGACGCGTCCACCGGCAATCAGCGCTGGGTGTATGACAGCACTCCGGCCGTGCTGACCCTGCGCGGCACCAGCGCACCGATCGTCACCAACCGCCTCGCGGTGGCTGGGCTGTCGACCGGTAAAGTGGTCGCTCTCGACATTTCCAACGGCGTGCCGGTCTGGGAACAGCGGATCGCGATTCCACAAGGTCGTTCGGAACTGGAGCGCGTGGTCGACATCGACGGCGGTCTGCTGCTGTCCGGCGGTACCTTGTACGTCGCCAGCTATCAGGGTCGCGTTGCGGCACTGGATCTGGAAAGCGGCCGTCAACTCTGGCAGCGCGACGCGTCGAGCTACGCCGGTGTTGCCCAGGGTTTCGGCAACGTCTACGTAAGCCTGTCGTCGGGCACCGTTGAAGGCGTCGACGAGCGTTCCACCACAGCACTGTGGAGCAACGACTCGCTGGCCCGTCGTCAACTGTCGGCGCCGGAAGTGTTCTCCAGCTACGTTGCAGTCGGTGACCTGGAAGGTTACCTGCACCTGCTGAGTCAGGTGGACGGTCGTTTCGTCGGCCGCGAGCGCATCGACAGCGACGGCCTGCGTGCCCGTCCGCTGGTGGTGGGCGACACGATTTATGTGTATGGCAACAGCGGCAAACTGGAAGCCCTGACCATCAAGTAACAACTATGCTTGGGGTTAATCCCCAAGCGGCCTTGTATTTACAAGGCTTGCAGCACCCATGGGTGTTGCCCCGAGCACCAGCCGCTGCCTCGCAGCGGCTTTTGTATTTTCTGAAATAACGAAGTGGAGAGCCGCATGGTTCCCGTAATCGCCCTGGTGGGCCGACCGAACGTCGGCAAGTCCACCTTGTTCAACCGCCTGACCAGGACTCGCGACGCCATCGTCGGCGACTTGTCCGGTCTGACCCGTGATCGCCAGTACGGTGAGGCCAAGTGGCAAGGGCGTTCCTACATTCTGATCGACACCGGCGGTATCTCCGGTGACGAGCATGGTATGGACGAAAAAATGGCCGAGCAGTCGCTGCTGGCCATCGAAGAAGCGGATGTCGTTCTGTTCCTGGTAGATGCCAAGGCCGGTTTCACCGCCGCCGACCAGATGATCGCCGAACACTTGCGCAAACGTAACAAGCGTTCCCACGTGGTGGCCAACAAGGTCGACAACATCGACCCGGAAATGGCCCGTGCCGAATTCGCCCCGCTGGGCATGGGCCACGCGATCCCGATCGCCGGCGCCCACGGTCGCGGCATCACGCAATTGCTGGAAGCCGCCCTGAGCGATTTCCCGCGCGATGATGACGAGCCGGCCGAAGGTGAAGAGGAAGAAGTGGTCGCCGAAGGCGAGGAAGCCAAGCGCATTCCTGGCCCGAGCGAAAAGGATGGCATCAAGATCGCCATCATCGGCCGCCCGAACGTCGGCAAGTCGACCCTGGTCAACCGCATGCTCGGTGAAGACCGGGTTATCGTCTATGACCAGCCCGGCACCACCCGCGACAGTATCTACATCCCGTTCGAGCGTAACGACGAGAAGTACACGCTGATCGACACCGCCGGTGTGCGCAAGCGCGGCAAGATCCACGAGGAAGTCGAAAAGTTCTCCGTGGTCAAAACCCTGCAGGCGATCAAAGACGCCAACGTGGTGATCTTCGTGATGGACGCCCGCGAAGGCGTGGTCGATCACGACCTCAACCTGCTGGGCTTCGCCCTTGAAGCAGGTCGTGCGCTGGTGATCGCGATCAACAAGTGGGACGGCATGACGCCAAGCGAGCGCGACTTCGTGAAGGTCGAGCTGCAGCGTCGGTTGTTCTTCGTTGACTTCGCCGATATCCACTTCATCTCGGCACTGCACGGTACTGGCGTGGGCAACCTTTACGCCTCGGTGCAGAACTCGTTCAAGTCGGCGGTCACCCGCTGGCCGACCAGCCGCCTGACGCAGATTCTCGAAGACGCGGTCAGCGAGCACCAGCCGCCGATGGTCAACAGCCGCCGGATCAAGCTGCGTTACGCTCACCTGGGTGGTGCGAACCCGCCGATTATCGTGATCCACGGCAACCAGATCGAGAAAGTGCCGAAGTCGTACGTGCGTTATCTGGAAAACACTTATCGCCGTGTGCTCAAACTGGTCGGTACGCCGATCCGTATCGAGTTCAAGGGCGGCGAGAACCCGTACGAAGGCAACAAGAACACGCTGACCGACCGCCAGGTCAACAAGAAGCGTCGCTTGATGTCGCACAACAAGAAGGCCAGCAAGAAGCGTCGCGACAAGAAGTAAGGTCGTTGCGAACAGAGAGAAGGGGCGCCGTTTGGCGCCCTTTTTTTATGGACGTCGGATGGGCTATCCTCGGGCTCTCCCGCGCCGTCGTCAGAGCCGGGGCAGAGCAGGGAACCCCGATGATCACCAGCAAGCTGCCGAATGTCGGCATCACTATTTTCACGCAGATGTCTCAGCTCGCGGCGCAGACCGGAGCGATCAACCTATCCCAGGGTTTTCCCGATTTCGACGGCCCGCAGGCACTGCGCGACGCGGTCGGTCGACACATCGCCAGCGGCCATAACCAGTACTCGCCCATGACCGGCCTGCCGGCGCTGCGCCAGCAGATCGCGGCGAAAATCGCCCGCAGTTATGGCGCCAACGTCGATGCCGATACCGAAGTAACCGTGACCCCCGGCGCAACCCAGGCGATCTTCTGCGCCATCCAGGCGGTTATCCACAGCGGCGACGAAGTCATCGTGTTCGACCCGGCCTACGACAGCTACGAGCCAGCAGTAGAGCTGGCCGGCGGGCGCTGCGTGCATGTGCAACTTGGGCTGAAAGATTTCTCCATCGACTTCGACAAACTCAGCGCAGCCATGAGCCCGCGCACGCGGATGATCATCCTCAACACCCCGCACAACCCGAGCGGTGCATTGATCAGCCGCGCCGAGCTGGATCAGTTGGCTGCGTTGATTCGTGATCGCGACATCTACGTGATCAGCGACGAAGTCTACGAACACCTGGTATTCGACGGCGTGCCGCACGTCAGCGTGCTGGCCCATGAAGAGCTGTATCAGCGCGCCTTCGTGGTCAGCTCGTTCGGCAAGACCTATCACGTCACCGGCTGGAAAACCGGCTACGTCGTGGCGCCGCCGGCCCTGACGGCGGAGCTGCGCAAGGTGCATCAATACGTCAGCTTCTGTGGCGTGACGCCGTTGCAGTTCGCTTTGGCCGATTACATGGCCGAGCATCCAGAACATGTCGAAGAACTGCCGGGCTTCTATCAGGCCAAGCGCGATCTGTTCTGTGATCTGCTGGCGCCATCGCGATTCAGTTTCACCCGCGTCACCGGCACCTATTTCCAGCTGGTCGATTACTCGCAAATTCGCCCTGACTTGAACGATGTCGAGATGGCGATGTGGATGACCCGCGAGCACGGCGTTGCGAGTATTCCGGTGTCGGTGTTCTACCAGAATCCACCCGAAGGCCAGCGCCTGGTGCGCCTGTGCTTTGCCAAACGTGAGGAGACGCTGCGGGAAGCGGCGGCCAAGCTATGCGTGATCTGAGTGCGTTACCCGATCTCAATCTGGCGCTGATCCAGACCAGCCTGGCCTGGCATGATCGTCAGGCCAATCTCGAGCATTTCGACGCCTTGCTGGAGCAGGCGCGCGGTGCGGATCTGATTATCCTGCCGGAGATGTTCACCACTGGGTTCTCCATGGAGTCCGAAACCCTGGCCGAAGCCGAAAACGGCCCGACCAGCAAATGGCTGCGGATCCAGGCGGCGAAACTGAACGCGGTCGTCACCGGCAGCGTGATCATCCAGGCTGCCGACGGCAGTCACCGCAACCGCTTGCTGTGGGCGCGCCCGGACGGCGAAGTGCTGCATTACGACAAGCGGCACCTGTTCCGCATGGCCGGCGAGCACAACCACTACACCCCCGGCGAGCGCCAGGTGCAGTTCGAGCTCAAGGGCTGGCGGGTGCGGCCGCTGATCTGCTACGACTTGCGCTTCCCGGTGTGGAGCCGCGACGCCCAGGACACCGATCTGCTGCTGTACACCGCCAACTGGCCGGGTGCGCGACGTCAGCACTGGAACCGGCTGCTGCCGGCCCGGGCGATCGAAAACCTGTGTTATGTGGCGGCGGTCAATCGCGTGGGCACCGATGGCAAGGGTTTCGCGTATACCGGCGACAGTCAGGTGCTGGATTTCCAGGGCGAGAGTTTGCTGGCGGCGGGGGAGGCGGACGGGGTGTTCAAGGTGGTTCTGGAAGCGGCTTCGCTGGCCGCTTACCGGGAGCGGTTCCCGGCGAATCTGGATGCGGACACCTTCGAGTTCACCTGACATTTGCAGTGTCTACAAGGCCCTCTTCGCGGGCAAGCCCGCTCCCACAGTGTTCTATGGTGTACATGAGTCTGGGGTGCACCAGCGTCCCCTGTGGGAGCGGGCTTGCCCGCGAAGGGGTCATTACAGACAGCACTAAAATGGCAGGCAAAAAAAGGCCCCGGAATTCGCACTCCGGGGCCTTTTGCTTTGCAGCGGTCAGTTACGCCGCTTTCGCTTCCGGCTGGCTCAGCGAGCGATTCAGCGCGCTGAACAGGGCCTTGAAGCTGGCGGTGGTGATGTTTTCATCGATGCCCACGCCGTGCACCGCACGTTCGCCGTTCACACGCAGTTCGATGTAGGCCGCCGCCTTGGCGTTGGTGCCCGCGCCGATGGCGTGTTCGTTGTAGTCCATGATCTCCACCGGAATCGGCAGACCGGCCACCAGCGCTTCCAGCGCGCCGTTGCCCTTGCCGCGCCAGTGCAGGTTGGTTTCGCCCTGACCCTTGCTCGCCACTTCCACTTCGACGGCGCTGTTGCCGTTTTCTTCCTGCAGGCGATGGCTGACCAGCGCGTACGGGGTGTTGGCTTGCAGGTATTCGCTGTGCAGCAGCGCGTGGATTTGCTGCGCAGTCATCTCCAGACCCAGGCGATCGGTTTCACGTTGCACGACCTGGCTGAATTCGATCTGCATGCGACGTGGCAGGCTGATGCCGTATTCCTGTTCCAGCAAGTAGGCGATGCCGCCCTTGCCCGACTGGCTGTTGACGCGGATCACCGCCTCGTAGCTGCGGCCGATGTCGGCCGGGTCGATCGGCAGGTACGGTACTTCCCACAGGGCGTCGGATTTCTGCTGGGCGAAGCCCTTGCGGATCGCGTCCTGGTGGGAGCCGGAGAACGCGGTGTGCACCAGGTCGCCGACGTACGGGTGACGCGGGTGAACCTGAATCTGGTTGCACTCTTCGACGACTTTGCGCACGCCGTCGATGTCGGAGAAGTCCAGTTGCGGGTCGAGGCCCTGGGTGTACATGTTCAGCGCCACGGTCACGAGGTCGACGTTGCCGGTACGCTCGCCGTTACCGAACAGGCAGCCTTCGACGCGGTCGGCGCCGGCCATCAGGCCCAACTCGGTGGCGGCCACACCGGTGCCACGGTCGTTGTGGGTGTGCAGGCTGATGATCACGCTGTCACGACGGTTGATGTTGCGGTGGAACCACTCGATCTGGTCGGCGTAGACGTTCGGGGTCGCGCATTCAACAGTGGCCGGCAGGTTGAGGATGATCTTGTGCTCAGGCGTCGGGTTCCAGACCTCGATCACCGCGTCACAGACTTCCTTGGCGAATTCCAGCTCAGTGGCGCTGAAGGTTTCCGGCGAGTACTCGAAGGTCCACTCGGTGTCCGGCTGCATGGCTGCGTATTTGACGAACAGCTTGGCGGCGTTGACGGCGATGGCCTTGATTCCGTCCTTGTCCTGGTTGAACACGATGCGACGGAAAGAAGGAGAGGTGGCGTTGTACAGGTGAACGATGGCTTTCTTCGCCCCACGCAGGGATTCGAAGGTGCGCTCGATCAGGTCTTCACGGCCCTGGGTCAGCACCTGAATGGTGGTGTCGTCCGGGATGTGGCCGTCTTCGATCAGGGTGCGCACGAAGTCGAAGTCGGTTTGCGAAGCGGCCGGGAACGAGGCTTCGATTTCTTTCACGCCCACTTGCACCAGGGTTTTCCAGAAGCGCAGCTTTTTCACCGCGTCCATTGGCTCGATCAACGACTGGTTGCCATCACGCAGGTCGGAGCTGCACCAGATCGGCGCGGCATCGATGGTTTTCGACGGCCAGGTGCGGTCCGGCAGGTTGATCACAGGAAACGCGCGGTATTTCGAAGACGGGTCTTTGAGCATGCTCATCGGGAAATTCCTTATTGTCTGGGCCGAAAAGAGGCGGCCTGCCGGTGGAACGAACGTTCTTGGAAAAGCGTGGGACGAGGCGCAGCGATTCAGCCCGGCAGTCGTGCGCTGACGAGGCACAGGCTGCGGTGCTGGCGAAGCTGAATGAGGGTGTGAGAGGTTTTCATGCCTTCAACCCTAACCGCGGGGGATGAGGATGGCAAGCAGTCGAAAAAAATTGAGAGGAATACCCGGAAAGCGGTTTTTTCCGAGATTTTATTCTTGATATGGCTGTAATTGTTGGCGGGGATTGCGCGGACCATTCGTCGTGCGCAATCCCTGCTGGAATGGCTTCAGCCTGAAATCAAGGCTGGAAGGCCCCAATGAAAATCGCCGGATCGACCCGCGCATCGTTCAGGCTGACGTTCCAGTGCATGTGCGGCCCGGTCGCCCGACCTGTAGCGCCCACCTTGCCCACCACCGCACCGCGCGCCAGTTGCTGGCCGTTCTGCACATCAATCTTCGACATATGGCAGAACATGCTGATGAAGCCTTGGCCATGGTCGACGAACACCGTATTGCCATTGAAGAAGTAGTTGCCGATCAGGATTACCTTGCCCGCCGCCGGGGTCTTGATCGGCGTGCCGGCCGGCACTGCGAAGTCGAGGCCCGCGTGCGGATTGCGCTCTTCACCGTTGAAGAAGCGGCGCACGCCGAACTTGCTCGACAGCGGTCCGTTGACCGGTTTGTCCAGCAGCAGGTTGCTCGGCGTATTCGGGCTGAAACTGCGGTAGGCCTTGATCTGCTCGGCCAGTTCGCCCTCGATGCGCTTGAGGTTGGCCGGGTTCGGATTGACCTGCTGGGTGTTCTTCAGGGTGATGTGCTGTTCCGGGTATTTCTTGTTGCCGACATTGAAGTTGAGGCTACGGCCGCCACTGCTGATCTGCTGAACGCCGGGTTTGACGGTCAACGGAACACCGACAATCGCCAGCCAGTTGTTCTGTTCCTTGACCACCAGCACCGGTTTGCCCTGATACGTGGCTTTCGGCGCTTGCGCAGCGGTCCCCAGATCGACGACAGCCACGCCGCCCGGCACCGGTTTGTTCAGTAGCCGGGTGATGTAACTGTCGGCGTGGGCATTGAAGGAGGTCAGGCACAGCAACAGCAGCGGAGCGAGAAAACGCGGCATGGATCAGTCCAGTAAAGAAAGGGTGACGGGCGTCAGGTGATTGTCCTCGACGCGCACTTGCAGTTCGCCTTCGCCCAGTCTGGCCTTTAGGCGCTGGCCGGTGTGGGTCTGCGCGGCGTTGCGAATCGCGTTGCCGCGCTCATCCAGCAGAATGCTGTAGCCACGACCGAGGGTCGCCAGCGGGCTGACCACGTGCAGGGTCTGCATCTGGCTTTGCAACTGCAGGCGACGGCGTTTCAGGCCTTCGTTCATGGCGCGCGGCAAGCGTTCAGCGAGGCTGTCGAGGCGCTGGCGCAACAGGGCCAGTTGGCGTCCCGGATGCTGCCCGGCGAGGCGGGTTTCCAGGCGGATCAGGCGTTCACGACGGGTATTGAGCTGGCGCTCGAACGCCCGGCGCATGCGCATGTCCAGATCATCCAGACGCTGTGCCTGCTGGCGCAGACGCTCGCCGGGATGGCGCAAGCGGCGGGTCATGCCTTCCAGGCGCAGGCGATCACGCATCAGTCGGTCGCGCATGCGCATCACCAGTCGACGATGCAGGCTTTCGACCTGCCGGATCAGGTGGCTGGAATCCGGGGCAAGCAGTTCAGCAGCGGCGGACGGCGTCGGTGCGCGAACGTCCGCCACGAAGTCACTGATCGACACATCGGTTTCATGGCCGACCGCGCTGACGATCGGCGTCACGCAGGCATCTACCGCCCGGGCCACCGCCTCTTCGTTGAAGCACCAGAGGTCTTCCAGCGAGCCGCCGCCGCGAGCCAGGATCAGTGCGTCGAAACCACGGGCATCCGCCAGTTTCAGGGCGCGGACGATCTGCGCGGTGGCTTCGCGGCCCTGAACGGCGGTCGGGATCAGCGTCAGTTGCACCTGCGGCGCGCGGCGGCGGAACACGCTGATGATGTCGCGGATCACCGCGCCGGTCGGCGAACTGATGATGCCGATGCGCTGCGGGTGTGCCGGCAGCTGTACCTTGCGCTCGGCACTGAACAGGCCTTCGGCGCTGAGCTTTTCCTTCAAGGCATCGAAGGCCAGACGCAGGGCGCCATCACCGGCCGGCTCCACGGTGTCGAGGATCAACTGATAGTCGCCACGCCCTTCGAACAGCGAGACCTTGCCGCGCACCTTGACCGCCAGACCGTCCTTCAGCGCCTGACGCACCCGCGCGGCGTTCTGGCGGAACAGCGCGCAACGCACCTGCGCGCCGCTGTCCTTGAGCGTGAAATACACGTGGCCGGACGCCGGGCGGGCGAGGTTGGAGATTTCGCCTTCGACCCAGATGTTGCTGAACACGTCTTCGAGCAACACCCGCGCGCGGCCGTTGAGCTGGCTGACGGTCAGGACTTCGCGGTCGAGGCCGAGTCTTGCAAAGGGATCTTTAATCATGGGGCGCAGTTTAAAGGCATTCGCCGGTGAATGTCTGGAGGAAGTGTTGCACCAGAGGTGTGGGATTTTGCCGAGAAGCGAGGGCGACGGTGCTCTGGCAATCGCCGGTCAGCGATAGAAATCTCACGCCGGCGGGCGCGATGTCCTGCATTGATTCCGGTAGCAGGGCGATGCCGAATCCGGCCTGGATCAACTGCAATTGCGTGGTCTTGCGCGACATCACTCGTGCAGCCCGGGGGAAGAAACCGTGACGCATGCACAGGTCGGCGCACAAATAACTCAGCCCGCCGCGCTGCGGGTGCGGGATGGAGATGAAGGCTTCGTCTTTCAGTTGTGCCAGATCGACGGCCTCCGCCAACGCCAGTCGATGATCCGCCGGCACGGCAAGCAGCAAACGTTCGGTGTAGAGCGGCACAACCTGAACGCCCTCACGCTGGCGTAGCACTGGCAGGCGCAGAAGGCCGATGTCGAGCCGGCCCTCGGCCAGTTCTTCAAGTTGCGCCTCCGAGGAGAGGGTGCCGATATCCAGCGAAACGCCGGGCTGCTGCTCCAGATAAGTGCTCATGTCGCGCAACAACCGGCCACTGATCGGCACGGTGCTGGAGTGACACACGCGCAAGGTGCCGCGTTGGCCGTGGCCTATTTCCGTAGCCAGAGTGCTCGCCTTGTTCAGTTCATTGAGCAGGTTTCTCGCCCGGGGCAGGAACGCTTCGCCAGCGGCGGTGAGCCGGGGCTGGCGCGCGGTGCGTTCGAACAGCGGCGTTTGCAGGCGGGTTTCCATGTCCTTGATCTGCCGGCTCAGCGCCGACTGAGCGATGAACAGCCGTTCGGCCGCGGCGCTGAAGCTGCCGCTCTCGGCGATTTCCACGAAGTAGCGCAATTGGCGGGTTGAAAGCACGAGGCATGCCTTTTCGAGATGGCTTGGCGGTTTCGATGATATTAGTCGCAACCCTCGGCGCTGGCTAAAGTCATCGCAGGCTTATAAAGGAAGCGAGCGAATGAGTGTGGCGGGGTTGTTGAGCGAATGGTCGTGGGGCGCGCAGGGTTGGGTTGTAATTGGACTGGCCATCGCGCTGGCCTACATCGTGTTCGGGATTGCCGGTTTCGGTACGGCGCTGGTGGCGGGGCCGATTCTGATTCTGTTCATGCCGTTGTCGAAGATTGTGCCGTTGCTGGTGCTGCTGGATTTCGTCGCGGCGTTCGGCAACCTGCTGCCATCGCGGCGCGATGTGGCGAAACCGGAGTTGCTGCGGCTGTTGCCGTGCATGGCAGTGGGGTGCACGTTGGGGGTGATTTTCCTGCTTAACCTCAAGTCCGATCTGCTGTTGTTGCTGATGGGGTTGTTCATCAGTGCTTATGCAATCTACAGCTTGTGGATAAAGGCGCGACCGGCGCAGTTGTCCGCTGGGTGGGCGTTGCCGATGGGCACGGTGGGCGGTTTGTTCGGGGCGTTGTTCGGCAGCGGCGGCTTCCTTTATGCGATCTACCTCAACAGCCGACTGCCCAAGGACGCGGCGCGGGCCACGCAAAGTGCGCTGATCAGTTGCAGCACGGTGGTGCGTTTGAGCCTGTTCGCCATCGCCGGGGTGTATGCCGAGCTACCCTTGTTAATGCTTGCGCTGTGCCTGTTGCCGGCCATGGCGCTGGGCTTGTGGGTCGGGCGGCGGTTGACCATGCGCCTGTCCCGCGAGGCCTTCGTGCGGCTGGTGACCTGGCTGGTGCTGGCGAGCGGGATTGCGCTGATCGGCCGCTATTTAAGCACTTGACCGGATTTTGTCAGGGATTAAGCTGCCGGCCGCGTTCGTCGCAGAACATCCTTTGACGCAGCAGGCTTGCACCATGAATTCCCAAAGCATCATCGTCCCGAAAATCTCCAACCTGCCCGTGCACGAGCCCCGGGCCCGGGCGATCCTGCGCTGGCTGGTGCGCAAGAACATCGTCAAGGAAGAGCTGAGCACCTGCGGACGTACCGGCAATCGCATGGCCTACGCCATCGCCGATGGTGCTCGCGCGGTGGTGCTGCACCCCGAGGCGCTGCCGTTCGGTGAGCCGATCAATGGGCTGGAGGTCATCACCAAGCGCTGCATCTACACCCCGGCCAAAGGATTTCTCGAAGAAGCCGGGTGCGCCGAATGCCGTCAGGAGGTCGGCGAAGCGCTGTTCGAAAGCCTGGAAGACTGGATGCCGGGCCGCACCGACAATTTCACTTGCCCAGAATGCGGGCACGAAGACGACATCAACGGCTTCCTGTATTTGCAGGAGTGCGGTTTTTCCAACCTCGGCTTCATCTTCAATAACTGGCTGGAGGCGGGGTTCAAGCAGAGCTTCATCGACGAATTCGCCGACTGGCTGGATCAACCGGTGAGCTGGGTCAAGGTCGAGTTGTAGGGGGCGCTTTTCCCGTACATCAGCAACATTGATATAAGACAAGTTTTACATTGAACCCGAAGGGGTGTCTGACTATAATGGCGCGCTTCCATTTTCCCGCTCGGGAGCCCCCGCGATGCTGCGTATCAGCCAAGAAGCTCTGACCTTCGACGACATTCTTTTAGTGCCCGGTTATTCCGAGGTGCTTCCTAACGAAGTCAGTCTCAAGACCCGCCTCACCCGTGGCATCGAACTGAATATTCCTCTGGTTTCTGCCGCCATGGACACCGTTACTGAAGCCCGTCTGGCAATCGCCATGGCTCAGGAAGGTGGCATCGGCATTATCCACAAGAACATGACCATCGAGCAGCAAGCTGCCGAAGTTCGCAAGGTCAAGAAGTTCGAAGCCGGTGTGGTCAAGGACCCAATCACCATCGAGGCTGACGCCACGGTTCGTGATCTGTTCGAACTGACCCGCATGCACAACATTTCCGGCGTTCCGGTTCTGCACGATGGCGACCTGGTCGGCATCGTCACTTCCCGTGACGTGCGTTTCGAAACCCGTCTGGATGCCACCGTTCGTGAAGTGATGACGCCTAAAGAGCGTCTGGTCACTGTTCGCGAAGGCGCCGACAAGAACGAAGTCCGCGAGCTGCTGCACAAGCACCGCCTGGAAAAAGTCCTGATCGTCGACGACAAGTTTGCCCTCAAAGGCATGATGACCGTCAAAGACATCGAAAAAGCCAAGGCCTACCCGCTGGCCAGCAAGGACGACCAAGGTCGTCTGCGCGTCGGCGCTGCGGTCGGTACCGGTAAAGACACCGGTGACCGCGTTGCAGCCCTGGTCAATGCCGGCGTGGACGTGGTGGTGGTCGACACTGCTCACGGTCACTCCAAAGGCGTGATCGACCGCGTTCGCTGGGTCAAAGAGAACTTCCCTGAAGTGCAGGTGATCGGCGGCAACATCGCCACCGGCGCAGCCGCCAAGGCTCTGGCCGAAGCTGGTGCCGACGCCGTCAAGGTCGGTATCGGCCCTGGCTCGATCTGCACCACCCGTATCGTCGCCGGTGTCGGCGTTCCGCAAATCAGTGCCATCGCCAACGTTGCCGCTGCCCTTGAAGGCACCGGTGTTCCGTTGATCGCCGACGGCGGCATCCGTTTCTCCGGTGACCTGTCCAAGGCCATCGTGGCCGGTGCGTCCTGCGTGATGATGGGCTCGATGTTCGCCGGTACCGAAGAAGCGCCGGGCGAGATCGAACTGTTCCAGGGCCGTTCGTACAAGGCTTATCGCGGCATGGGCTCGCTGGGCGCCATGTCCCAGGCTCAAGGTTCCTCCGACCGTTACTTCCAGGACTCCTCGGCAGGCGCCGAGAAACTCGTTCCGGAAGGCATCGAAGGCCGTGTTCCTTACAAGGGCACCCTGAGCGCGATCATTCACCAGTTGATGGGCGGTCTGCGTTCCTCGATGGGTTACACCGGCAGCGCCAACATCGAAGAAATGCGTACCAAGCCTGAATTCGTGCGGATCACCGGTGCCGGCATGGCCGAATCCCACGTTCACGACGTGCAGATCACCAAGGAAGCGCCAAACTACCGCGTAGGTTGAGGCTTCAAGCAAAACGTTAAATGACCGGGGCTGTTTTATTCAGCCCCGAGTCGTTTCTGAATCAAAGACTGTTTCTGAATTACTTAGACGAGACTGAATCATGGCCCTCGACATTCACGCTCACCGCATCCTGATCCTCGACTTCGGTTCGCAATACACCCAACTGATCGCCCGCCGCGTGCGCGAGATCGGTGTGTATTGCGAACTGCACCCGTTCGACATGGACGAAGATGCGATCCGCGAATTTGCGCCAAAAGGCGTGATCCTCGCCGGCGGTCCCGAGTCCGTGCACGAAGCCAACAGCCCGCGCTGCCCGCAAGCGGTGTTCGACCTGGGCGTACCGGTCTTCGGTATTTGCTACGGCATGCAGACCATGGCCGAGCAACTGGGCGGCAAGGTTGAAGGCTCCGAACTGCGTGAGTTCGGTTATGCCCGCGTTGACGTGGTCGGCAAGAGCCGTCTGCTCGACGGCATCGAAGACCACATCGACGCCGACGGCCTGTTCGGCCTCGACGTGTGGATGAGTCACGGTGACAAGGTCACCAAGATGCCGGAAGACTTCCACATCCTGGCCAGCACCCCGAGCTGCCCGATCGCCGGCATGTTCAACGACGAGCGCGCCTACTACGGCGTGCAGTTCCACCCGGAAGTGACCCACACCAAGCAGGGCGGTCGCATCCTGTCGCGTTTCGTTCTCGACATCTGCGGCTGTGAAGCCCTGTGGACTCCGTCGAAGATCGCCGAAGACGCCATCGCCAACATCCGCGCACAGGTCGGTACCGACAACGTGCTGCTGGGTCTGTCCGGCGGTGTGGACTCCTCGGTGGTTGCGGCACTGCTGCACAAGGCCATCGGCGACCAGCTGACCTGCGTCTTCGTCGACAACGGCCTGCTGCGTCTGCACGAAGGCGAGCAAGTGATGGCCATGTTCGCCGAGAACATGGGCGTCAAGGTGATCCGCGCCAACGCGGAAGACCAGTTCCTGAACAACCTGGCCGGCGAAGCCGATCCAGAGAAGAAGCGCAAGATCATCGGCCGTACCTTCATCGACGTGTTCGATGCCGAATCCTGCAAGCTGGACAACATCAAGTACCTGGCTCAGGGCACCATCTACCCGGACGTGATCGAATCGGCTGGCGCGAAAAGCGGCAAGGCCCACGTGATCAAGTCGCACCACAACGTGGGCGGCCTGCCGGAAGAGATGAACCTGAAACTGGTCGAGCCACTGCGCGAACTGTTCAAGGACGAAGTCCGTCGTCTGGGCCTGGAACTGGGCCTGCCGTACGACATGGTCTACCGTCACCCGTTCCCGGGCCCGGGCCTGGGCGTGCGGATCCTCGGCGAAGTGAAGAAGGAATACGCCGACCTGCTGCGTCGCGCCGACCACATCTTCATCGAAGAACTGCGCAAGGCCGACTGGTACCACAAGGTCAGCCAGGCCTTCGTAGTGTTCCAGCCAGTGAAATCGGTTGGCGTGGTCGGCGATGGCCGTCGTTACGCCTGGGTCGTGGCCCTGCGTGCCGTGGAAACCATCGACTTCATGACCGCACGTTGGGCACACCTGCCTTACGAACTGCTGGAAACCGTCAGCGGCCGCATCATCAATGAAATCGAAGGCATCTCGCGCGTGACTTACGACGTGTCGAGCAAGCCGCCGGCGACTATTGAGTGGGAGTGATCCCGCGTCGCGCCCTCTAGAGTTCGAGGTTGGATTCGCGGAGGCGCAAAGGGGTTATAAAAAATGCCAGTCAGTTAATCTGACTGGCATTTTTGTTTTTGGGCGGAAAGTGCGGAGGCAGGCGCAGGTATTAGAGGAACTGTGACCGAATCAAATCCGTATCGAACGGTGTTATCCCTTGATCAGGTGCAAACACCGCTTGTGCCTGCTGCGGCGAAGCCACTCGTTCGCCTCGTGCTCGTACATGCAAATCGAACAAAGTCTCCAGATCAGGCCGTGGTGTATGTACCAAAGCCCGCAGCATCAACGAAATCCCGCTGAGGTTGTTCCCGACATTGTTCCACCGGGGAGCTGAGGTCAGTCCCAGGTCGGCCCAGATCACGCGCCGCTCCTGCAAGTCCATCACGAATGGCAGACAGATCTGTGTGTCGGAAGCGATATCGATACGATCGAAGACCGTTCGTGGCTCGAATACTTCTCCCGATGCCGTGTCGGTGCGGGCCATCCAGCCAGCGAAGCACTCTGGAAGATCGCAGTACGGCTGCTGGGTGTACGAGTTGATGGACGTGACGACATAACGGATTCCCTTCTCGACAAGGACGTCAAGGTCGAGGTCGATGAACTCCGAGGCCCCTTCGGGTGCGTCGACGATGTCGCCGCTGTGGCAGCCGCCGTAATCTCGCAGGTTGTAGTACGCAACCGTTTCTCTGAACACGAAGTTGGCATCGAAAAATGCGGCGGACAAATCGATGTCCGTGCGTGAACGGCCGTTTTTCCACCACAGGAACAGACGAATGAAACGTGTGTCAGGCATCGGCAAACGGCTGCCCCGCACCAGTGTCCGTAGCGATTTCGAAGAAGCGCGTTGTGCCAGCGGTACCCTGTATTCGTGCAATTCTGGATCGATGTAGCAGCGACCCAATGGCGGGAGTGTCGCAAAACGCGTTACCAGAGCGTCCTCGCAGATTCGGGCTGCACGGGCCAGCACCTCGGGTGCGAGAGGCTCTCGGTCATCCTTGATGCCATAGACTTTGGCGAATGAACCTTTGGGTGTGAACGCCCGAAGAGGCAAGGGGCGCGGCGCACGTGACTGGGCCAGCAACTGCAGCAGGACAGGCGAGGACACTTGTGGGGCAACAGTCTTGAACGCGTCGAGAACCGGCTCTGGTTCCGTCGCGCGCCGCAGGGTCGCGTCCAGCCGTCGTGCGAACTCGCCGGGACGACTCTGTAGTACGGGCACAAGCTCGGCAATATCGCGCTGGGCGAACAATGTTTCGACACGTGAACCAAACGAGGCAGGCGCTTCGTTGCGACGCGCCGCCGTAATGGCGGCCAGCGCTCGTGGGTATTTATCGGCGTAATCGCCCGGATGAAGTACTTCAGCCAGGCGTTTCCATCGCTCGGCTTGCCGCATCACGTCTTCTGTAGCGTTGGGTATTCGATCGAGCAGGCTCAACAGCAGACGGCGCATCGAGCGCTTCATCGCTTTGAAACGTGTCGTGGCGGTCGCCAGTGACACGTCCCCTCCATTCAGCGCGATCGCAAGGCGTAGCACATCAGTCGCCGTTTCGACGTTTTGCTTCAGGAATGCATCCACCCGAGCATCGCCAGCTACATGCAGGATCAGTGTGCCGCCAACTTGTGCCCGGATCTCCCGGAACGGGACGACCTCAGGCAGCAGACGGAACACATCACTTTTGTATGCGCGGATAAACCAGATGACATCGGCCACTTCTTCTGCGGAGAGCGAGGTGCGTGATGAAACCAGTGGCTCGAGCAGTGACTCGAACTCAGGGATGCTTCCAGGTTCGATAACCCAGGAAATGAAGTTGCCTTCAAGCAGTGGAGGTCGAGATTCTTCAGTCGCGGGTAAACGTCGAAGCGTGTGGTAATGCATGACGGCGTTGAGGTACAGCTCGGCCTCCGAGGCCGTCAGAACCTGCTCTGGAAAGCCAGGATAAAACGGCCTGTGGTGCACATGAGCGCCACTCCTGCGCCGAAGCACTCTGACAATGTCACGCAACCAGGACTTGAGTTCTGTCGCCGACAACAGGCCGATTTGTTCAATCAGAGGCTCTGACAGTACGCAGCGGAACGCCGCGATTTCCCGGACAGCCGACGCGACCTGAGCGCGCGTGGCACCACCAGTGCCCATCGGGACGTGAACTTTGCTGCGGCGACGCAGGAACAGCTCCTGATTCATGCTTGATTTTCTCCCTGGGTCGCCGTCGTGAGCGAGCTGCAGCGTCATGTCTACAGCCGATATGAAAACGCCTGCTGGGAGCAGGCGCGGTGTGGAGAGCGGAACCCCTAGTTCATAGGGTTTAGAAGGAAGGTGTTCCATAGCCACGCCGGCATTCTACGGAAGGTTTTCGCTTTTTGTCAGGTTGCTGCGTTTTTCAACAGTAACAAGCTGCTTCGCGAGTGGAGTGGAGTGCTGCCCCTGCGGCCTGCGGTCACGGCCGCTTTGCTGTTTCTTTCTCAATTGCAGGTGTATCGTATTCGCCCTTTACGGGCCTGCGGGCCCGCCGCAGATACGTGAGGTAGTTGAGTTCATGTCCTTTACCCGTCGCCAAATCCTCGGTGGCCTGGCCGGTCTTGTTGTCGTTGGCGTGGGAGCGGGGGGCGCGTCGCGTTACTGGCTGGGCAAGATGGCTGATGCCGATGCGGGGCATGACTATGAGCTGATCGCCGCGCCGCTGGATGTCGAGCTGGTGCCAGGGCACAAGACCGAAGCCTGGGCGTTCGGCCCGTCGGCGCCGGGTACCGAGTTGCGCGTGCGTCAGGGCGAGTGGCTGCGAGTGCGCTTCATCAACCATCTGCCGGTGGCGACGACCATTCACTGGCACGGTATTCGCCTGCCGCTGGAAATGGACGGCGTGCCCTATGTCTCGCAATTGCCGGTGCTGCCGGGCGAATACTTCGATTACAAATTCCGTGTGCCGGATGCGGGCAGCTACTGGTATCACCCGCACGTCAGCAGCAGCGAAGAACTCGGTCGCGGGCTGGTCGGGCCGTTGATTGTCGAGGAGCGCGAGCCGACCGGGTTCAAGTATGAAAAGACCCTGAGCCTGAAAAACTGGCACATCGATGACGAGGGCAACTTTGTCGAGTTCAGCATTCCGCGCGAAGCGGCCCGTGGCGGTACGGCGGGGCGGCTGTCGACCATCAACGGTGTGCCTTCGCCGGTGATCGAGTTGCCGGCGGGGCAGATCACTCGGGTGCGCCTGCTCAACCTCGACAACACCCTGACCTATCGCATCAACATTCCCGGTGTCGAAGCGCAGATCTATGCGCTGGACGGCAACCCGGTCGAGCCGCGGCCGTTGGGCAAGGAATACTGGCTCGGCCCGGGCATGCGCATCTGCCTGGCGATCAAGGCACCGCCGGCCGGTGAGGAACTGTCGCTGCGTAACGGCCCGGTGCGTCTGGGCACTCTGCGTTCGGTAGCCAACAATGACGCGCCGACCGAATGGCCGAAGGCATTGCCCGCCAACCCGGTCGCCGAGCCGGACCTGGCCAATGCCGAGAAACTCAACTTCAATTTCGAATGGGTCGGTTCGGTGTCGGTGAATGTCGACAACGGCAAGCCGCCGAGCCTGTGGCAGATCAACGGCAAGGCCTGGGACATCACCGACAAGACTTGCGCCGACCGGCCGATTGCCAGCCTGAAACTGGGCCAGAGCTATATTTTCGAATTGAAGAACATGACCCAGTACCAGCACCCGATCCACCTGCACGGCATGAGCTTCAAGGTGATTGCGTCGAATCGGCACAAGATCGTGCCGTACTTCACCGACACTTATCTGCTGGGCAAGAACGAGCGCGCACAAGTGGCGCTGGTGGCGGATAACCCGGGTGTGTGGATGTTCCACTGCCACGTGATCGACCACATGGAAACCGGCCTGATGGCCGCCATCGAGGTGAAGTGATGCGCCAGATTCGCCCCGCGGCGATCATCGACCGCAGCCGTGACCGCGATTTCATGCGCGAAGCCCTGGCGTTGGCCGCCCAAGGCGCGGCCCTCGGCGAAGTGCCGGTGGGCGCGGTGCTGGTGCAGGACGGCGAGATCATCGGTCGCGGCTTCAACTGCCCGATCACGGGGAGCGATCCGAGCGCGCATGCGGAGATGGTTGCTATCCGTGCCGCCGCTCAGGCAGTCAGCAATTATCGCCTGCCGGGCAGCACGCTCTACGTGACGCTGGAACCGTGCAGCATGTGCGCCGGGCTGATCGTGCATTCACGGATTGCACGGGTGGTGTACGGCGCGCTGGAGCCCAAGGCCGGGATTGTGCAGAGCCAGGGGCAGTTCTTCACTCAGGGCTTTCTCAACCATCGAGTGCTGTATGAAGGCGGGGTGTTGGCGGAAGAGTGCGGGGCGGTGCTGACTGAGTTCTTCAGGGCGCGACGCGCGAAACCTGCAGACTGAATAAAAAACTGTGGGAACGAGCATGCCCACTCCCACAGTTTTTTTAGTGTTCGGAAGATTTACTTCTTCGCGACGATTACGGCCCGCATCGGCGCCGGCAACCCTTCGATCGTCTTGCTGTGATCTTCCGGATCAAGGAAATCGCTCAGCGACTGATACTTCATCCACTCGGTCCCACGCTGCTCTTCAACAGTGGTGGTGCTCACGTCCACGCATTTCACATCCGTAAACCCGGCACGACGCAACCACAGTTCCAGCGCCGGCACGGACGGCAGGAACCACACGTTGCGCATCTGCGCATAACGGTCTTCCGGCACCAGCACCTGATGCTTGTCACCTTCGACCACCAGCGTTTCCAGCACCAGCTCGCCACCCTTGACCAGGCAATCCTTCAGCGCCAGCAAATGCTCGATCGGCGAACGACGGTGATAGAACACGCCCATGGAAAACACCGTGTCGAAGCCTTCCAGATTCGGCGGCAGGTCTTCAAACGGGAACGGCAAGTGCCAGGCATTCGGCTCTGACAGATAACGCTGCACCGCCTGGAACTGGCAGAAGAACAGCCAATTCGGATCGACGCCGATCACGCTGTCGGCGCCGGCACCGAGCATGCGCCACATGTAATAGCCGTTACCGCAACCGACATCGAGGATGCGTTTGCCCTTCAGGTCCAGATGCGGAGCGACCCGCGACCACTTCCAGTCCGAGCGCCATTCGGTGTCGACGTGCACGCCGAACAGATCGAACGGCCCCTTGCGCCACGGCGACAGGCCCATCAGCGCGGTGCGCATCTGGGCACGGGTTTCATCGTCACAATCGGTGTCCAGCTTCAGGCCGTCGAGCAGGTCGACTTCGCTCGGCTGGATCTTCGGCAAGGCGTCCAGCGCACTTTGCCAGCGCTCCAGATCGCCGTGGCCTTTCTCCATTTTCTTGTCGAGCTGCACTTGCAGGGTGTTGGCCCATTCGGCCAGCGGCGTGCCGGCCAGACGGCGGGCGAGGGGGGACAGATCAATCATGGCAAGGCAATCAACGAGGCAAAGTTAAGACACTGGAACCACGGCACGACTTTCGAGAACCCGGCGGCCAGCAGGCGCTCGCGGTGTTCTTCGAGGCTGTCGGGCTTCATGACGTTTTCGATGGCGCTGCGCTTCTGGGCGATTTCCAGTTCGCTGTAGCCGTTGGCGCGTTTGAACGCGACGTGCAGATCGGTCAGCAGCGCGTGTTCTTCGGCATCGTTGAAGCGCAGCTTCTCCGACAGAATCAGCGCGCCGCCCGGCAGCAATGATTGGCGAATGCGCGACAGCAATGCCGTGCGCTGATCCGGGGCGATGAATTGCAGGGTGAAGTTCAGCGCCGCCACCGAGGCCGGTTTGAAATCGAGGGCGAGGATGTCGCCTTCGATCACCTCGACCGGCAGCAACTCCTGGAACATCGAATCCTGACCGTTGAGGTACTCGCGGCAGCGCTCGGCCATCGCCGCCGAGTTATCCACAGCGATGACCCGGCAACCGTCGGTGCGCACGTGACGGCGCAGCGCTTGGGTCACCGCACCGAGCGAGGCGCCGAGGTCGTAGAGCACGCTGTTCGGCTGGGCGAACTGCGCCGCGAGCACGCCGAGGTTCTCGACGATGGTCGGGTAACCCGGCACCGAACGCTTGATCATGTCCGGGAACACCCGCACCACGTCTTCGTTGAAGGCGAAGTCAGGCACCTGTGCCATCGGCTGGGCGAAAATGCGATCGGGTTCTTTGCTCACGGCGGTTCCGGCGGTGTCGATGAAAAGGCCGGCATTTTAGCCAAACTGGCGCGCAGATGCGCGGGTTGTCTGATAAACCGTGCTGGTCGGAGTCAGGCTAAAGTTCAAAACTCGATCAACTTAGCCTGAAACCTTCTCGGGTCCAGATTGCTGCAAGACTTACGAGATAATGTAAATGGCTGCGAAATTTCCGTTCACATCGTTTCCTGGTTCAACTACCCCTCCATAGTCCTGCACGGTCTGGATGGCGTATACGCCGGAGATGCTCTTGGAGGAGTGATCTACCGTGAGTTTCAGGGTCAAAGATGTCGCGGTATATCGAGTGTTCGCCCAGCCTGTTCTGACATCAACGTGGACGCCCGGATCATTGAGTTTGTATTCGCCACTTTGGATGTCGGGAGCAAAGTTGAATTCGAGATTCTCAATTTGCTGCTCAAACTCCTCCTGCGCTCCCGTAATCCTTAAAAAATTGCTGAGAAAGCAATTCACGATTGGGAAGTAGAAGGCCTCGCCGCTATCAATCTGGCATTTGAAGGTGTTGTTCGTATCGGCGTTTTTTTTCTGATTATTCATGGTCGATCCCTCGGGCGGTTGACAGGCGGTTTGCTGTCTCACACTGCACTTTAAGCTGAGGGATGCGCGGATTTAACTGTCGGAAATGACAGTTTTTAATGCGATTTTCTAATGAGCTCGACGCTTTTTATCGCAAATCGGCTTTAGCGTCATTCGGATGCTTGAACGCCGAGGCGACGATGCCCCACTGTCCCAACCAGTAACTGAGGATGATGATGTAAGGCGCTGCATTGAACGGTGAGACAAACCGGTTGATGCCGATCACGCTGTCGGAGAACACGAAGGCCACCGCACCACCCGCAGCGAGCAGCGCAGAACGTTGCGGTACGCCGCTGCCGAGTCGGGCGAGGGCGCGCCAGAGCATGGCGCTGATGGCCGTTCCGTAGACGATCACTGGCACGGTCAACGGGCCGAGTCCGCTGCTGATCAATATGCCCAACAGCACGGCGCCCACGCTGAGCGCCAGGATCAGCGGCAGCAGGGCCATGCGCCGGCAATCGCTGAGGTAAGCCTTGAGATACGCCAGATGCGCGACCAGAAACGCGCCGAGACCGAAGACGAACAAATCCCCCGGCCACGCCAGCAGCACATCGCCGATCAACGAGAAAATCAGGCCGAGACTGATCCAGCGGCGATAGTCGCTGGGCGGCGCATCGTGCAACCAGCCGAGCAACGCCAGCACCGGCAGCGGTTTGACCAGCAGGCAAAGCAACGCCGCGTGGGTGCTGACGCCATAGAGAAAGGTCACGGCGCCCATCAGCGCGAGGATCAGCCAGCCCACGATCAATTCACCGAAATGGCGCAGTCAAAGGTTTCCACCGGCAACACTTCCGGCGCCCACGGTTGCTGCGAAGTCAGGCGCAGGCGTCCGGTGCCCGTGGCGAAAGCCTGGAAGCGCCAGGTCGAGAGACCGGCCGCGCCGACCACGCCGGCATCTTCCGGGTTGCTGTAGACCTCGGGGCTGAGGGCGCGCAATACGCCGCCGGCGGAATCCTGGATGGCCCAGCGGTAGCCGGTGGTGGGGTTGCTCGGTAGGGTGACGATCAGGTTTTGCCCGTTGGTCAGCCGCACCGGGCATTCGCTCTGTTTTTCCACGGTCACGTTGGTTTTCGGTTGCGTGGCGCAGGCGGCCAGCAGGGCGAGGGACAGAGGGACAAACAGGCGAAGGGGGGACATGGATTCAGTGGCTCCGGCGTTGGCGACGAACGGCGAGCATAACTGAAGATGAGACAAAGTGTGACAACGCGAAGCTTGGGGTCATTCTTCAGCATCGCCGGCCCTCACCCCAGCCCTCTCCCGGAGGGAGAGGGAGCCGACCGAGGTGTCTTTTGAGGTACTTCGACCTGAAAGATCGAGTTGATTATGGATTCAACGCATAACGTTCAGGTCGGCGTATGGCTGAAGCATCGCACGGTCAGCTCCCTCTCCCCCCGGGAGAGGGCTGGGGTGAGGGGTAGCGATGCCAGCCCCCCTCAATAGCTCAAGTCGTCATCAAAAAAGCACCTTCGCCACATCCGCAAACTTCTTGGCGAAATGCACGGTAATGCCTTCTTTCAGGTAATCCGGCAGCTCTTCGAAATTCCCCCGATTCGCCTCCGGCAGAATCAACTCGAAAATCTTCTGCCGCCGCGCCGCGATCACCTTCTCGCGCACGCCGCCAATCGGCAGTACATGCCCGGTCAGCGTCAATTCACCGGTCATCGCCACACCTTTTTTCGGCGCCTGATTACGGGCGAGCGAGAGCAGGGCGCTGGCCATGGTCACGCCGGCGCTCGGGCCGTCCTTCGGCGTTGCGCCTTCCGGCACGTGCAGGTGAACG
This sequence comes from Pseudomonas sp. GW821-FHT11D10, assembly GCF_058808435.1. Lineage (NCBI taxonomy): Bacteria > Pseudomonadati > Pseudomonadota > Gammaproteobacteria > Pseudomonadales > Pseudomonadaceae > Pseudomonas > Pseudomonas sp. GW821-FHT11D10. The sequence continues at coordinate 80,489 of NZ_JBXARR010000001.1, forward strand.
AAGGCTTCGTCGAAGAATTTCGGATCGCCACCGAAGGATTTGAGGTGCGAACTGACGTAGCTGTAGGCGATCTCTGCCGACTCCTTCATCACATCGCCCAGTTGCCCGGTGAGTTTGAAACCGCGATTGAACGTGTGAATCCGCGTGGCCTCGATCGGCAGGGTCGCGCCACCCATGCTGGTCCAGGCCAGGCCGGTGATCACACCAGTGCCGGACAGCACTTGCTCGTTGCGGAACACCGGATGGCCGAGGGACGCTTCGAGGTCTTTCGGGCCGATCTTGATCACCGCTTTCGGATCGTCAATCAGCTTCATCACCGCTTTGCGCACCAGTTTGCCCATCTGTTTTTCCAGCTGACGCACGCCGGCTTCACGGGCGTAACCGTCGATCAAGGCCTTGAGCGCCGTGTCGCTGATGCTCAGGCTGCCCTTGGATACGCCGGCCTTTTCCAGCAGTTTCGGCCACAGGTGACGCTTGGCGATGGCGACTTTTTCTTCGGTGATATAGCCCGACAGGCGAATCACTTCCATCCGGTCCAGCAACGGGCCGGGAATCGAATCCAGGGTGTTGGCGGTGCAGACGAACAGGACTTTCGACAGGTCCATCCGCAGGTCCAGATAGTGGTCGAGGAATTCGACGTTCTGTTCCGGGTCGAGGGTTTCCAGCAGCGCCGAGGCCGGGTCGCCCTGGTAGCTCTGGCCCATCTTGTCGATCTCGTCGAGCATGATCACCGGGTTCATCACTTCGACGTCTTTCAACGCCTGCACAAGTTTGCCCGGTTGCGCGCCGATGTAGGTACGGCGATGGCCCTTGATCTCGGCTTCGTCGCGCATGCCGCCGAGGCTGAAGCGGTAGAACGGCCGGCCGAGGGATTCGGCGATGGATTTGCCGACGCTGGTTTTACCCACGCCCGGCGGGCCGACCAGCAGCACGATGGAGCCGCTGATCTCGCCTTTATAGGCACCGACCGCGAGGAATTCGAGGATCCGGTCCTTGATGTCGTCGAGGCCGGCGTGGTGTTTGTCGAGGATTTTGCGCGCGTGCTTGAGGTCGAGTTTGTCCTCGCCGTACACGCCCCACGGCACCGAGGTCGCCCAGTCGAGGTAGTTGCGGGTGACCGCGTACTCCGGCGATCCGGTTTCGAGGATCGACAGCTTGTTCATCTCTTCTTCGAGGCGCTTTTGCACCTGCGTCGGCAGGACTTTGCCTTCCAGGCGCTGCTCGAACTGTTCGAGGTCGGCGCTGCGGTCGTCCTTGGTCAGGCCGAGTTCCTGCTGGATGACCTTGAGCTGTTCCTTGAGGAAGAACTCGCGCTGATGCTCGCCAATCTTGCGGTTCACTTCGGCGGAGATTTCTTTTTGCAGGCGCGCGACTTCGACTTCCTTGCGCAGCATCGGCAGGACTTTTTCCATGCGCTTGAGCATCGGCACACAGTCGAGCACTTCCTGCAATTCAGGGCCGGTGGCGGAGGTCAGGGCGGCGGCGAAGTCGGTCAGCGGCGACGGGTCGTTGGGGCTGAAGCGGTTGAGGTAGTTCTTCAGCTCTTCGCTGTACAGCGGGTTGAGCGGCAGCAGTTCCTTGATCGCGTTGATCAGCGCCATGCCGTAGGCCTTGACCTCGTCGGTTGGCTCGGTGGGCTGGTGCGGGTATTCGACTTCAACGAGATAGGGCGGGCGGTGGTGTTTGAGCCAGGTCTTGATCCGGACGCGACTCAGGCCCTGGGCGACGAATTGCAGTTTGCCGTTTTCGCGGCTGGCGTGGTGCACCTTGACCAGGGTGCCGTATTGCGGCAGTGCCTTGGTGTCGAAGTGGCGCGGGTCTTCCTGGGGTGTGTCCATGAAGAACAGGGCCAGGGAGTGGTGTTCGGATTTGCTGACCAGTTCGAGGGTTTCGGCCCAGGGTTCTTCGTTGACGATGACCGGCAGGACTTGGGCCGGGAAGAACGGGCGGTTGTGGATCGGGATGATGTAGACCTTGTCCGGCAGGTTCTGGCCGGGCAGGGCGAGGCCTTTGCCTGGGACGTGGTGTTCGATGTGTTCGGCGTCGGTTTCGGTGATGTCGTCGGGGTTCTCGGGGAATTCTTGCTGGTCGCTCATGGGGCACCTGCGCAATTGGGTATGGGTGTTAGATGGGGCAGGCTTTGGGTGGTTTCAATGGGTCGGGATGTTTCTGCTTGTGTGTTCAGGGTTTTGACAGGGTTTTGGGTTTTGGACTTGGCGGCCTTTGGGCCGGCCATGCTGGGGATTTATCGAGTACATATCCGTTTCTTCGGGTGCGCCCGCTGGCGGTTTCGCCCTTACGGCGAGGCACTTTTTTCAAACGCCAAAAAAGTACCCAAAAAGGCTCGTCCCGGCGTTCGGCCCTCGCAGGCTCGGGTTCCTTCGCTCCGGCGTCCCTCCGGGGGCATCGACTTCGTCGATGAGTTCGGCTTCGCCAAACGGCGCTGCGCGCCAATCCCCGGATGAACACCTCCACTCAGCCTTCCGAAGGGACGGGTGGATCAAGATCAAGAGCTTTGTCGAGCTAACGCTCATCCTGTTTTTGGGGAGCCATGCGCGGGTTGGTCGACCGGGGAATGGAACCTGGCAGGGCGTAGGCCCTCCCGCGCATGGCTGTAACTTGATCGTTCCCACGCTCTGCGTGGGAATGCAGCCCGGGACGCTCTGCGTCCCAATCGATCTGCCAGCGAGTGCAGTCTGTGGCTGGCAGTCGATTTTGTCAGGGCGACTTTGATCGTTCCCACGCTCCGCGTGGGAATGCAGTCCGGGACGCTCTGCGTCCCAATCGATCTGCCAGCGAGTGCAGTCTGTGGCTGGCAGTCGATTTCGTCAGGGTGGCTTAGCTGGGTGTCGGGTAACGCTGCACTTCGACGTTATCCAGCACCCGATTCACCGCCAGTTCCGCCAGCATGATCACTTGCTGAATCCCCAGGATCCGATGCCGCTGCGGCGTATCGACAAAAGCCGCCACATCACTGGCCATGACACTGGCTGTGGCCAAAGACTCACAGGCATGAGCCAACAGGGTTTCGTCGTCCATGTCCGGGGAGATCTGGAACATCTGGCTCGGTCGGCGACCGGGGCATTTTTTCGGAAGAGGATTGAAGTGATGGTCGAGCGCGCGCTCGGCGGCGTCGTGGAGTTTCTTTGAATCGGCGGATTCGTAGGGTGAGGTGTCGTTTGATTCGGGGGGATTGGGTGTTGGCTTTTTCATTTTTTACTCCTCAGGAATTGGTCCATTCCTCTAATTGCCGCGACGCAAAAAGAGGGGTGGCAGCTGTACGCGGGTTCGCGGACCGACCTGAGGCATTCGGCATACCCGAAGGTATCCCGCGCACAGCCACCATAAACAAGCACTTGAGGTGCTGCTGTTAAGCGGCGGCAATTATGCCTCAGAAGTTGGGCCGCGACGCCCGTTCGCTGAATTTGCAGCGACCCCCAAAGCCTATCCACCCCATTTCCGAGCCACAACCGACGCGACATGTCAGAAACATTCCCTGCAAACCCCCTGTCTGTAGGACATAAACACCCCGTTTAAAAAACGCAGCCCACAAAAAAAGGCGACACGCCTCACAGGGCGTCGCCTCTCTCTTTACCGCCGCTAAAGCTTATTCCGGCAGTTTGTAAGCAATCACATAGTCACCCATCTTGGTGCCCAGCGAGCCGTGACCACCGACAACGAGCAGGACGTATTGCTTGCCGTCCTTGCCGGTGTAGGTCATTGGCGTCGCTTGGCCGCCGGCAGGCAGACGCGATTTCCACAGTTCTTTACCGGTGTTCACGTCGTAGGCGCGCAGGTACTGGTCGAGGGTGCCGCTGAGGAAGCCGACGCCGCCGGCGGTGACGATCGAGCCGCCCATGCTCGGCACGCCCAGGGTGAAGCCGATCGGGATTGGCGAGCTGTCGCGGCTGGTGCCGTTTTTGCGTTTCCAGACGACTTTGCCGGTGGTCAGGTCGATACCGGCGACGTAGCCCCAGGCCGGGGCCTGGCACGGTACGCCCAGTGGCGACATGAACGGGTGCATGGTCACGGCATACGGCGCACCGGTGTTTTTCTGGATGCCGGAGGTTTCGCTTTCGCGCTTGCTGTCGGCGGGTACGTCGGCACGCGGGATCATTTTGGAGACGAAAGCCATGTAGTTCGGGCTGGTGAACAGCATCTGGCGAACCGGGTCGACCGAGACGCCGCCCCAGTTGAACACGCCGACGTTGCCCGGGTAGATCAGGCTGCCCTGTTCCGACGGAGGCGTGTATTGGCCTTCGTAGCGCAGTTCCTTGAACTGGATGCGGCACAGCATCTGGTCGAACGGGCTGGCGCCCCACATGGCTTTTTCGGTCAGTTCCGGGGCCAGCAGGTTCAGGTCCGAACGGGCCTGGGTCGGGGCGGTGTGGTCGCCTTTCACGGCGCCTTGCGGAACCGGGATTTCCTTGATCGGAATGATCGGCGTGCCGTCACGACGGTCGAGGACGTACAGGCTGCCTTGCTTGGTCGGGGCGATCAGCGCAGGTTTGATGCCGTCGGCGGTTTTCATGTCCAGCAGGGTTGGCTGGCTGCCGACGTCCATGTCCCACAGGTCGTGGTGGGTGAACTGGTAGTTCCAGCGCACCTTGCCGGTGGCCAGGTCCAGCGCGACCAGGCCGGCGCTGAATTTCTCGGCACCGGGGGTGCGATCGCCGCCCCACTGGTCAGGCGTCTGGTTACCCAATGGCAGATAGACCATGCCGAGTTTTTCATCGACGCTGGCCAGCGACCACATGTTGGCCGAGTTGCGGCTGTAGGTCTGGCCCGGGGCCAAGGGTTCGGTGGCGTCCGGGTTGTTGCTGTCCCAGTTCCACACCAGATGACCGTCGCGCACGTCGTAGGCGCGGATCACGCCGGACGGCTCGTTGGTCGATTCGTTGTCGGTGACGTGACCGCCCATGATCACCAGATCACGAGTGATCGCGGCAGGCGAAGTCGAGTAGTAGCCACCGGCGGTGAACGGGCCGATGCCTTGGGTCAGGTCAACCACACCGTTGGTGCCGAAGCCTTCGCAGATCTTGCCGGTGTCGGCGTTCAGTGCGATCAGGCGGGCATCGGCGGTCGGCAGGTACAGGCGACGCGGGCAGGCCTGGGCGACGGCTTTGCCGGCCTCGGAGATGACGGCGGACGCCGCGTTTTCAGACTTGGCGTAAGCGGCTTCGTCGTAGTACGACACGCCACGGCAGGTCATGTGGGCGAAACCCTTGAAGCCTTCCGGGCTTTTGATCTGAGGGTCGAAGCGCCACAGTTCCTTGCCGGTGTCCGGGTCCAGCGCCAGCACTTTGCTGTGCGCGGTGCAGGCGTAGAGCATGCCGTTGGCTTTCAGCGGGGTGTTTTCGTTGGTCAGTTCGACCGGGTCATCAGCGGTCGGCAGGTCGCCGGTCTGAATGCGCCAGGCTTCTTGCAGCTTGCCGACGTTGGCCGGGGTGATCTGCTTCAGTGGCGAGTAGCGGTCACCGAACTCGGTGCGGCCGTAGGCCTGCCAGTCGCCGTCCGGCATTTGCGGGGCGGTGCTGGTGGTGTCGGCAGTGTCGCGACCCAGTTCGCCGAAGGTTTCGCCCGGGTGGGTGAACAGGCTGGCCAGGGCGGTGACGCCGGCCAGAATCACGGCTACGGTCAGGCCGCCGGTGCCCATCGGCGCCGGGCCAGCGAGCAGAAGCGGACGACGGAACCACGGCAGCAGCATCACGAAACCGAGGACAAACCACAGCGCCAGACGCGGCACCAGTTGCCACCAGTCCAGACCGACTTCCCACAGCGCCCAGACGGTGCTGGCGAACAGCACGATGGCGTACAGGCCCAGTGCTGCGCGACGGCGCATCAGCATCAGAATGCCGGTCAGCGTGATGCCGATACCGGCCAGCAGGTAATACAGCGAGCCGCCGAGCGTACTCAGCTTGATTCCCCCGGCCAGCATGGCCAGGCCCATCAGCAGAAGCAGAATGCCGAGCAGGTTCGGCAGAAGACGGCTTCGACTCGAAGCACCTTCAGTGCTCATAGTGTGGTTCTCCGTGACGTTTCAAGTAGTCCCGCGCTGTAGTCACTGTAGATGACGATCGGGCGCGGGCATGGTTCAGATAAAAACTTGTCTAGCTATCGAATTTCATCTGCAGGCCTGAGCGGCCTGCATTGGGTCAGAACGACGACTGGATCTTGATCCCGCCAATCAGCGCGTCGTCGACCTTGTCCACACCGCCCGGATGGCGGATGTATTGCAGGTTCGGGCGCACGGTCAGCCAGTTGGTGACGTGCACGCCGTAATAGAGTTCGGCGCTGTATTCGGTGTCCTGCGGTGGCAGGAACGACGGGTCGTCATAGTCGTAGACGGCGCGGACCTGGTTGGTCGCTTCGGCGTTCTTGCGGTAGGCCGGATTGACGTGAACGCGGGCCAGGGCGAAACCGATGTCGTCCTTGGCGCGGGCGTCGAACAGGCCTTTGTAGACGACGCCGGCCTGAACGTAGTTGTCGATGGCGTTGGTTTTCTTGTCGTGCATCGTGCCGTTGGCGAACACGCTCAGACCACGGGAATTGTCGCTGGCGACGCTGGTGATCTGCTGCTGCACGCCGAGCCACACGCCGTGTTTGCTCGAGGCGCTGCGATAGGCTTCGCCGCTCAGGGCGGCCGGCTGGCCGTTGCTGTCTTTATAGGCGTCGGTGGCCTTGGCGTTGCTGTAGTAGTAACCGGCGCGGTATTCGCCCGGCAGGCCGTTGAGCTTCGGCTTCCACACCAGTTCGATCGGCAGGATCGCGCCCTGGGTGCCGCTGCCGCTGAGCTTGAAGCCGTTGCCGCGATCGAGGTTCGACGGGTTCTGCTCATAGGCACCGACTTGCGCGTACAACTCCGGCGTCAGGTGATATTTGACGCGCAGCGCCCATTGGCTGACCGGCCAGTTGTACCAGATGCCGCCGACCCAGTTGCCGACCTGGGAGCCGCAGAACGCCAGGTTCTGGAAGTCGCACGGGAAGGTGTTGAAGTCTTCGCCTTCACCGAAGCGGCCAACCTTGATGTCGAGCTTCTGGTCGAGGAATTTCTGCTGGTACCACATCTGCGTCAGGCGGGTGGTCTGGCCGCGGCCCCAGACTTCCTGAGCCGAAGTGAAGCCTCCGACGCGCGGGTCGTTGATGCGGTCGTTGCTGATATTGTTGCCGCTGCGCTTGGTCACGGTCAGCTGGAATTCGGCGTCGTTCCAGCCCAGCAGTTTTTGCAGGTCCAGATGAGTGCCGAGGCCCCATTGGTCGCTGTAGCGTGCGGTGCGGTCGTGGTCGTAGCCGCCGTGCAGGTTGCTGCCCATTTCGCCGGTGTAGTCGAGCTTGAAGTCGATACCTTTTGCCGCGAGTTCGCTGCGGGTGCCGTTCCAGTCACCGAGCATCCACGGTGATTCACTGTCGAAGGCCGGGGCGGCCTGGGTGCAGGTGGCGAGGCCAAGGGCGGTGCAGCCGCCGATCAGGCGCAGGGTTGAGATAGCGCTGTCTCGGGAGAACGGAAAATCGGGCATGAATAGGGTCTTTCTTGATCTTTTTGGGGGATAAGCTGGCCGCTACGATTTGACGCAGGCAGTGAAGCGATTCAGCAGAAGGGCGGCAGGATAATGTCCTGTTACAAAAACACAAAGTGCTTTTGCAGACATGAACCCTTTCGGATTCGGTAACAGTGCGGCAATACAGCGCATTGCGGGCGTTGGCGCAGGCTGCGATCTTCTCCGGTTGGCCTACATTTAACCCAAGGCCTTCCACCCGCCCATGCCCTCGGCTAAGGTGCGCGGCTTCTGCATTTTCACTTCGCCCAAAGGCCCGGCATGAACGACCACAACCCCGATCCGCTGCACGGCGTGACCCTCGAACAGATCCTCAATGCACTGGTGACCCACTACGAATGGTCGGGCCTGGCCGAGCGCATCGACATCCGTTGCTTCAAGAGCGATCCGACCATCAAGTCGAGCCTGACCTTTTTGCGCAAGACGCCTTGGGCACGAGAGAAAGTCGAGCGTCTGTACGTGAAGCTGATGCGCACCAAGCGTCCGCTCTGAGATGAACGCCGAGCTGCGGCGACGCCTGATCACTTCTGCCGCGGTGCTGGGCTGGGCCGGGCTGGGAATTCAGCTGTACCTGATTTTCTTCGCACGCTTGAGTGTCGGCGCCAGTCTGCTGGGCGGGCTGGTGAGTTTCTTCAGTTACTTCACCGTGATCACCAACACTTTGGTGGCGGTGGTGCTGACCTGCGCGGTGACCGATCGCGAATCCGCTGCACGGCGCTGGTTTTTGCAGCCGTGGGTCAGTAGCGGGATTGCCGTCAGCATTGCCGTGGTCGGCCTGGCCTACAGCATTCTGCTGAGACATCTGTGGCATCCGCAGGGCTGGCAGTTTATCGCCGACGAATTGCTCCACGACGTGATGCCGCTGCTGTTTCTGGCGTATTGGTGGTTGTGTGTGCCGAAGGGCACTTTGCGTATGAAGTACCTGCCGCTGTGGCTGATCTATCCGCTGGTGTACTTCGCCTATGCGCTGCTGCGCGGGCATTTGCTGGGGGCTTACGCCTATCCGTTCATTGACGTGGCGCTGCTGGGTTATCCACAGGTGTTCATCAATGCCGGGGGGATTCTGCTGGGGTTTGTGCTGATTGCGTTGCTGGTGATTGGGGTTGATCGCTGGCAGGGGCGGCGCCGTTAACAGCGCCGCCGCGCGCATTTACTCTTCTTCGGAGCCCTCGGCACGCCAGTAGCCGACGGCTTTGACGAACTGCTCGTCCAGCCCGTGCTCATCGAGCAGTACCCGGCGGATCTGCCGCGAAACCTTGGTCTCGGTCGCCACCCATGCATACAGATTGCCCTTGGGCACCTGCAATTGTTTGACGGTGGTCAGCAGGTTGTCTTTGCCACCCTCGCGCAAAACCCAGATCACATTGACCTGCGCCGCGCTTTCCAGCGTTTGTTGCTCCTTGCCGTTTTCCACCTCGATCACCACCAACGCCTTGCGATTGGCTGCCAGACCTTCAAGTCGGCGGGCGATGGCAGGCAGGGCGGTTTCGTCGCCGATCAACAGATAGCTGTCGAAGATGTCCGGCACGATCATCGAGCCACGCGGGCCGCCGATGTGCAGGAACTGCCCCGGTTTGGCCTGTTCGGCCCAGGTCGAGGCAGGGCCGTCGCCATGCAGGACGAAGTCGATGTCCAGTTCAAGCTTGTCGAGGTCATAACGACGCGGGGTGTAGTCGCGCATTTCGGGCATCGGCACATCACTCTTGCCGGCGCCGAGCACCAGGGTTTCCAGCGCGGCGGCCTGTTCGGCGTTCTGCGGGAACAGCAGCTTGACGTGATCGTCGGTGCCCAGGCTGATGAACCCGGCCAGTTCCGGCCCGCCGAGGGTGATGCGGCGCATGCGCGGGGTCAGGTCGAACACCCGCAACACTTCCAGGCGACGACGTTTGATTTCATGCATGACGCGGTGAATGGTTTGGGTATCGACTTCAGTCATTCGGCTTTCTCCGGGGCAGATTGAACGGCGGGGCCGTCGACGATGGCTTTGGCGGTGTCGTTGAGCAGGTCGCGCACCCGCAGGATTTCTTCCGGGCTCCAGCGCCCGTGGTGCATCTGCAAGGCGTGGCGCAGGTTGTGCACCGCTTCATGGATTTCCGGCGGCCGGTCGTGGCCGCGCAACGAGCGCTTGCTGACGTCGATGCGCATGCGCACGCCGTCCAGCGCCACCGCTTGTTCGCTGAGGGATTGGCGGCCGGCATCGGTCACCGCGTAGCGCTTTTTGCCGCCTTCGGCGTCGCCGGTGATCATTTCGCTCTCTTCGAGGAATGTCAGGGTCGGGTAGATCACGCCGGGGCTGGGGCTGTAGGCGCCATCGAACATGGTTTCGATCTGGCGGATCAGGTCGTAGCCGTGGCACGGCTGTTCGGCGATCAGCGCCAGCAGCAGCAATTTCAGGTCGCCCGGGGCAAAGACCCGTGGGCCGCGACCGCCGCGCTCGCGGCCGTGGCGTTTTTCGAAGCCGTCACGACTGTCGCCGTGGTCGCGGTGGGGGGAATGATGGTCTCTCATTTCAGTCTTCTCTCGTCGTGTTTAGATACAACTTAAGATATATCTTTGTGGCCGGGCAAGGCCTTTTTGCCTGAGAGGAAATGGCAGCTGACGAGTGGTGGGGGAGGTGGGCTCCGGTTTTTCAATGAGTTCGAGTCATTTTTCATTCGATAAAGAAATAACCTTAAAGTTAAAGCTATCACTCTATTGATGATCGAGCTTATATTCTAAAAATAGAAAAAAGTGGCGCTTTGTATTGTTGAAAGTGCTGTAATGTTTTTACTTTTTAACTGTCGGTAGGTTGTTGCTTACAGTCACTGTTTCATATTTCTTGATTTTGATATTTTTTCTTTCAAGCTGCGAGGTTGTTTAACTACGCGTTCGTGGGAAGTTGCCTGCTTACATTCTTGGTTCAAGAGTCGATCATGCCCCGGCGTTGAACTTTCATGGTTTCAGGCCTTATCGGCCGGTATGACATGAACTTCAATGTTTCGATTCCTTAAAAGAAAACAGGTACTGACCGATGTTCAAGAAAATCGCAATCACCGCTTCCCTCGCCGCTCTGGCCCTCGGCTCTTCCGTAACGTTCGCCGCCGGTGAAGCGCGTCACTCCATCAGCCTCATTGCTCACGTGCCGACCAACGGATTCTACGTGGTGCCGACCGATGCGGATCTGGTTAACAAGGATCAGGACATGAGCTATCAGCCAAGTACCGGCAAGATGCGCGATGTCAATGGTTTCTTCGATGTCCGCAACAATAACGGATCGGTTCATGCCAGCCTGGAAAGTGTTCCGCAGTTGATCTACGGAAATGAAGTCATTCCTCTGGAAGTGGCATTCAACAACAAGGTACTGACCCAGACTCCGCAAATGGTCGTGGGCGAATCCGAATCCGACGTGAACTACCGTGCACCGCTGAAGATCAGCGCCAAGGGCACCACGTTCAACCCGGGTGACTACACCGGAACTGTCGCGATGACCTTCGACGCCGTGCCTCCAGTTGGTGGTTCGCGTTGATCAAGCGTTTCGCGCTCACTGTCCAGTAGCGTTTCCCGGCGGGACAAACACTCCCCGATTGTCCCGCCGGACCTTACCCCGTTCGAAATCAGAGTAAGAGTTCATGTTCCCGATGACACCCATCGCAGTCGCGCTTGCGCTGCTGTTTTGTGCCGGTGCGATGGCGGCCCCTGCTCCTGCGGGTACGACACCCCGCAGTCTGCTGGCGCAAGCCAAAGGTTTGCCGGCGGATTTCGAGGAGCATTTCTTCGACGTACCCCTGGCGGTGCGGGTCGAGCTTGATCAACAACCTCTGGGCGAGGCCCTGGTGGTGCTGTCGCGTGATGATCGCATCACTCTGCTCGAATTCACCGATACCAGCGAAAACCGCTACGGCCCCGCCGAGCGGGAAAAGTGGGCTGCTTTCCTCAAGCCAGGTGTTCCATTGGGAGATTGCTCCGGGTCTTGTCCCGATGACGTGCTGGCGGTGCACTACAACCTGGAAAGCTCCCTGGTCTCGATCCTCACCCGTAATGCCGAGCGCGGATTTGAGGCCAAGCGTTATCACGACCAGCCTGTGGAAGGCAGCAGCGGTCTGATGGTGCGCAACCAGCTCAATCTCAATGGTGGCCAGGATCAGGACCTGGGCGGACGCTTTGGCCTGGAGGCCAGCGGCAGCCTGGGCAACTGGAGCCAGGCGTTCAACATGCAACTGGCACGCATGGGCGGCCCCGACGACAAGCTTTACCACGCCGTGCATGAGCTTTACACCCAGCGCGAGCTGCAAGGCAGCTTTTTTCGCCTGGGCTATTTCACCCCCAATTCCGAAGGCCTGACCCGCCAGCCGCGTACGTTTGGCACCAGCCCCGACACGGCGGTCGGCGTGATGTACGGCAGCTCCGACAGCCTGGCCATCAACAATGCGATGCCCAGCGTCTACCCGATTTATGTCACCGCCAACCGTCAGGGTTCGGTGGAGATCTATCGCGACGGCCTGCTGATCAATACCCAGTCGGTGCCTGCCGGATTGCAGACCCTGGATACCCGGCCACTGCCTGGCGGCATTTATGAAGTGGAAGTGCGGCTGGTCGAAGACGGGCAGATAACATCCAGCACACAGGAACTGGTCTACAAACCGAACAACTGGCGCAACCTCGACGAGCGCTGGCGCTACAACCTGTTCGCCGGTGAAGAGAGCAAACTGCTCAGCAACTGGGATCAACAGGCCAGCGGCAGTCCTACGGCGGGAGCGTCGATCAACTACCTGTCGCATCCGCGGGTGATTCTCGGATTGTCGGCAAGACAGATCCGGGAAAAACTGCAATACGGCACGTCCATCGACTGGACCCTGGCCAATCACCTCAGCCTGTATGCCAACGTCTACCAGACCCGGGACTACGGCACGGGACTGGATCTGCAAAGTCTGTACAACTATGGCGCCGGCAGCCTGATCCTCAGCCACACTCGCAGCTGGCTGGACACCACCAATCTCTACGACACCCTGCCTGACGGCACCCGTGTGCGACAACGCAACGTGTTCGTCGGCCAGACCAGCAACTCGTCGCTGGCGATCAACCATCGGGTCGATCAGCGCAACTCCCTCAACGCCCGGGTTTCTCACAGCGAAGGGAACGTCGAAGGCGTCGGTATCGATCTGGGCTGGAACCGGCGCGCGGTACTGTTCGGCAACGATGCCAACTGGCGCCTGTCGCTGTTCGATCGTCCTGGCAGTTTCAGCAGTGGAGATGACCGCAGCCGTGGCGTTGACCTGAGCCTGAACCTGGCCATCGGCGCTCCGGGCCAGCAGTTGACCGGCAGCATCGGCTCTCGCACCGATCGTGACGGCGGTCGTGACAACAATGCTTCTCTGGGGTGGCGCCAGGACTTCAAGGAACACGTGCTGCAAAACGTCTCGGTCACCGCGCTGAGCGATACCTACGGCATGGGCCTGTCGAGCCTGGCCAATTTCCGCACCGACACGGTCAATGGCGACGGTTTCGTCCAGCGTTCGTCCTACAACAACAATTTTACCGGTGGCCTCAACCTCGACAGCACCCTGGTGGTGGGCGGACAGAAGATGCTGATGACCAGTGAATACGAGATGCGCGGCGCCGGCATGATTGTCGACGTTGAGTCGGACATCGACGGAATCGTCCTGCGGGCCGATGACCTCAGTGGTGGCGGTGCGGCCTTGAAGCCGGGGCGTAACTTCATCCCGTTGACCGCGTACCAGAACAGCTCCGTGAGTTTCGACTTCGAGGGCAACCATGTGCCCGCCGCGACCATCGTCCCGCCGCGCACCCGTTATCACCTGAACAAGGGCGGCGTGGATTACCGGCAGATTCGGGTGATGAGAACCCTGACCGTGCTCGGCCGCCTGATCGATGAACAGGGCCGGCCGCTCAAGGGCCATCACGTGATCAATCACGCCAGTCGCGGGGTCACGGAAGTCGACGGGTTCTTCTCGATGGAAATGAACGCCGGCTCCCCGACCCTCGAAGTGCGCCGCGATAACAACCTGCTGTGCCAGTTCCGCCTCAACGAAAAAGACCACCGAAGTGAAAACAGCGTGCTGATGATCGGCGACCTGCGTTGCACGCCGGACACCCTGGCCGATCTCACGTCCACCGAACAGAAGGCGGGTTGAGACCATGAAAAGATCTCCGTACTGGCTGGGCCTGCTGGCCGCGCTGAGCCTGCCTTCGGCCGAGGCGGTCAATCAGGAAATCCGGGCGCTGTTCCAGCCCGATTCCTCGCAGCCGAACAAAAATGTGTTCGCCAACAAAACGCCGAACAGTGGTTATTGCGCGAACTACCCGGATCAGTGCTCCGCGAACAACATGTTCAGCATTCAGATTCCGGTGCGGTTCGAATCCACACGCGCCATTGCGCCTGGCGATGATTTGGGCGTGAGGGCACCGGCCAATTGGCGGCGTTTGACGGTCACGAACCAGGACACACAGGAAACCGAAACCGTTGAAGTGCGAATCATCGGTATCGGGTCCAACTTTTTCCTGAGCGATTCGGCTGCCAGTCTTGTGGGGGTGACGGACATCCTCGAAGGTCATCAGAAACTCTGGACGAACAACAGTTGGGTCTATGCTCCGTCCCCCTGTGAATACAGCGGAGTGGGGGGCTACACCCCGGCGAGCTACAGGTTTTTCTGGAAAGCGCCCGTAGAGGCCGCCTGTACCAAAGTGGCTGCGTTCCGTATTCCGTCGATGTCCTTCGACACCCTCGATTTTGCCTACGAATTGCGCACACCCAATCCTCTGTCCATGTCTTCCGGGCTGTACACCGGATCGCTGTCCTACACCCTCGGTCCCACCGGTGATTTTCAGATGGGCTCGATGATGGTGCCGGATGACAGCAATCTGACACTGGACTTTGTTCTGGACGTGCAACACACGTTGAAAGTCGACCTTCCGCCCGGTGGAAACAAGATTGCGCTGGAGCCCGCAGGAGGTTGGCAACGCTGGATCGACAGCGGTCAAAGACCGACCTCGATTTTTCGCGACCAACCGTTTTTCATTTCCTCGTCATCGCGCTTCAAGGTGATGTTGCAATGCAGTTCGCTGGGCGGTTCGGACTGCGACATCGGTAATAACCAGGTGGGCTATTCCAAGTTTCAGGTACGACTCACGATGCCACCGGGCGTTGTCGGCCCGGGCAATCACGACGGCTGGTTCGGCACTCTGGTTCATAACCTGTGGATCGGGCCGTTCGAACCCAGCCGGTACATCGACCGCAAGCAGGGAATGCTGCGCTTCTTCATTTCCCCCCGATTCATGGATTTTCTCAGGCCCGGCATGAACGGCACGCTGACGGGCAACGCCACGATCATTTTCGATTCGGAAGTATGAGTGCCCGACACGCGGCCATTCCGGTTTCTCATGAGGTTGAAACGATGACACGATTGTTTTTTCTGTTGCTGTGCGCGATGTTCTGGACGACGGCCAACGCCGGGCCGCAGATCAATGTGGGGACGGTGTACGACTACCTGGACGGCGAGAAGAGCACCTACCTGAAACGGGTGTTCAACAGTGGCGACAGCACTGCGTTCGTCAAGGTCAACGTGCTGGAGATCGTTTACGACAGCGACGGTCAGCCCAAGGAAATCCCGGTCACCAATGCCGCTGATGGTGCGTCGCGCAACGGCCTGATGGCCAGCCCGGCACGGCTGATCATCCCGGCCCAGGGTATGCAGGGTACGCGCTTGCTGTACATGGGCGAGCGCGATCGTGAGCGCTATTTCCGGGTGCGATTCGTGCCGGTGGTGCCGGAGAAGGAGGACGACTTCGTGATTTCCAGCGAGGAGCGCGAAGACTACAAGAAGACGCTGTCGGCCGGCGTCAATGTGATGACCGGATTCGGCACGGTGTTTTTCGTACGCCCGAATGATGCCCGCTACGACACCGTCCTCAATGACACCGGTAGTCGGTATGAAGTGCGCAACAACGGCAACACGGTGGTGGTGGTCGACGAGTTCAAGAGCTGCTCGCTGGACAAGGAGACCGATTGTGGTGCGACCGTCAAACACCACGTCATGGCCGGCCGCACGTTCGGTTTCGATAAGGAAAAAGGCCGCGAATACCGCTTCAAGCTCGTCGAAGGCGAGCGCAAGCAGGATCTCAAGATAGTCAGTCGCTGACACACGGAACCTCCGATGAACAGACAATGCATAGCCGCCGCTCTGGCGGCAATCAGCGCATGGGTCGACACCTCGGCCTGGGCCGCGCGAGAAACGCTGCAGTTCGAAGTTACGCTGACGATCCCCAGCCGATCGTTTTACATCATGCCTACGGAGCCGGACTGGATTCATCAGCCTCAGGTTCTGCTCTGGAACTACCCGGATTCGACCCTCGGCGGCTTCAGCAAGAACTTCGAAGTGCGGCATGACACCAGTGCCATCGAGGCTCGCCTGGAAAGTGCGCCGTACCTGTCCAATGGCAGGCCTGGCGAAAATATCGACCTGCGCGTGCGCTTCAACAATGTAGAGCTGAGTGCCGATCCGACATTTCGTCAGGTGCTGTCAAAAGAGGAGGCCGCGACAGGCAAGCGTGTTCCGCTGGAGATAGACCCGATCACCCCGGTGGGCGGTTACAAGACCGGCGAATACGTCGGCAACGTCCTGGTGCTGTTCAACGCCAGGGCCCCAGGCGAATAAGTGGTGACGACCGGCGTCCGTTCTTCGTTTACGGAACATGAAAGGTCGCAGTCAACACCTGCCACAAAGCCGCCAGGGAGGCGGCTTTTTATCGATACAAAGGGAAGTGACATGATCAAGCAAGCGGTCATTGCCGTGTCCGTGGGCGTTTCGACGCCGATGTCCGGAGGCGTTTTCGCGGCGCAGGAGAAACACATCTTTGAAGTCTCGGTGGACATTCCGACCCTGGAGTTTTATGTGATACCCAGCGAATCGGACTGGATCCATCATCAGCAGACGCTGCCCTGGGACCTGAGGACGTCCACCCTGGGTGGTTTGCGCAAGAACTTCGATGTGCGCACCGACAGCAGCGCCATCGAAGCCCGTCTCGAAAGTTTCGCCATTCTCTCCAGCGGCCAGGACTCGCGGGATGACATCAGCCTGCGCGTCACCTTCAACGGCGTCGAACTGAACCACAACCCGGTACCGCGTCAGGTCGTGTCCCGCGAGGAGGCGGTGGCGGGCAAGCGGGTGAGCCTTGAAATCGAACCCCGTGTGCACCCGGACGGGTATACGCCGGGAGACTACTACGGCAGCGTCAACATCATTTTCAACGTGGCGGCCCCGGCGGGTTGAACGCTTGAAAAACAACAGACCGATTGCTGAGCAAGGAGCTGGTAATGGTTTCAGGGTTGCGAAAGATCCACAGATTCAATCAGGCAATTGGGTGGGGCGGGGTATGCGGGTGGTTGCTGTCGAGCGCCGCGTACGGAGTGTCTCAGGAAATCCGTGCAGTCTACATTCCCGATCCGGCCAATCCACAGACCAACACTTTCATCAACCAGACGCCCCAGAGCGGTTATTGCGGTACATACCCCAACGATTGCAAACCTTTGTCCGGAGTCAGGCTGCCGTTGCGTTTCGCCTCGGTTCAGGCGGTCGAACCAGGGGCGTCCGAGCGCAACGGTGCGATGTTCAGCATGCCCGCACAATGGCGCAGTCTGGTGGTCACCAATGTGTTCACGGGTGAGTCGGCGACGGTGGAAATGCGTATTGGAGGATTCGGTTCCCAGTACGTGCTGAGCGACACGGCGGTCAACCTGACGGGTGAAGCCAACGATCAGCAGGCGCACCACAAACTGTGGGGAACCAGTTGGGGATTTGCGCCGTTACCTTGCCGCGGCGCAGCGATGTCATCCTACGGACCGGACTTCTACCGTTTCTTCTGGAAAACTCCTGCCGAAGGGACGTGCGCCAAACAGACGGCATTCATGATTCCGTGGATGTCTTACGGTTATCTGGATGTGGCCTATGAGCTGCGTACGCCGAACCCGCTGCAGATGTCGGCCGGCCTGTACACCGGCGCACTGACTTATGGCGTCGGTCCCGGTATGGACATCGACACCGGCGACAATCTGTTGCCGGACAATTCGGCCGTGACCTTCAGGTTCGTGCTGGATGTGCAGCATGTGCTCAAGGTCGACATCCCCCCCGGCGGTAACAAGGTCGTACTGGTGCCGCAAGGCGGCTGGCAGGCCTGGCTGCAACAGGGGCGCAAACCGGTGCGATTGTTTCGCGACCAGACCTTCAACATTTCGTCGTCGTCGCGGTTCAAGATGTTTGTCGAATGCCAGTACGGCGGCGCGCAGTCCTGCGGGTTACGGGATACGGAGGGCGGAGGAGCCGATGCACAGGTGTTCGTGAGCGTCAGCCTGCCCGACAGTATCACCGACGATGCAGGCCAGCCGGTGCGCCGTCGACCGCTGACCTCCAGCCCGAATGCACCGGGCTTTCAACCGGACCGGTTTCTGGACCGGACCGCGGGCACGTTGCATTTCGAAATACCCAGGGACTACGTCGAACAGATGCTGCAGCCCGGCCAGGCCAGACGTTACGCCGGCAATGTCACGGTGATCTGGGATTCAGAGGTCTGACGCCCACCCCGAAGGCAACCGGTCCGGTTGCCTTCGGGTGACTCCGATCGGGTCAGATCCTTGCGCGGGCCATGGCCTCGCGAGTCAGTCTTCGTTTCAACGTTTTTTCCTGCCGGCCAATGCCTTCAAGCAACTCGTCGTCAGTTTTCTGGCTCATTTTTTCCGGCGTGAAGACCACTGCGTCCGGTATGGACAGTTTGCGCGCCAGTTCGGCGAGTGCCCGCCTGAGTGGCGGTGAACGATCCGCTGATTCGACCCAACTCGCCTGGGCTGCCCGCAAATCGATCAGCAGATCGGCCTTTTCCTGATGCGCACGAGTGTTGGCTTCGATCTCTCCCGGCCAGGTCTCACGCAGATACTGATCCCAGAAGGGTTGGTCGAGCATCTGGTCGATCAGACCGTCACCGGCTTCATCATCGAGAATGCTTTCGCAGGCGGCATCAATGTCTTCATCGCTGACCCCGGCAACGTGACGGAATTTCATGGCTTCGGACTGCCAGGGCAATTCAAGGCGTCTGGCCAGACCGGTTTCATAGGCCAGATGGACTTCAACTTCGTCCGGTTCGCCTTCTCGGGTGGCGATATCGGCTCGGGCGATCTCTTTCACTTGCTTGAGTCGTGCAGCGCCTTTGGCCAGTGTCACCAATCGGCGTTCAAGCTCCTCGGGAGAGCTGGAAAAGGTGCGTGCCTCCGATTCCAGTACACGTATTCCCATGCTGTTGAACAGCTGGGCCCCGGCATCTTCGCAACCTTCGGGATGAGTGGACATCAGGAACAGTTCTTCGCGCAGCCGGGTGTCGATGTCCATGGCGTCGACCATTCGCCAGACACGGTCGGTCAACTGATCCAGGGCCTCGCCACCCTGTTGGTAGTCGGCAGAACGGGTCAGGTCTTGCAGTACCCTGAAAAAACCATCGGAACCAGGCTCGCTTGCCAGTTCGTGCCACGCTTCTGGACGAAGAGCCCCGATGCCGGGCGTTTCATCAGCCAGTTCGGTGTCCACGGAAACCGGCCATCGCTCCAGCAAATCTTCGGCAATGGTCGCGTAGCTTTGCGAAGGGCGCATACCCACTGACCTTCGATATTGCTCGTAGGTGGAGCGGGCTCCTCTGGTCAGTTGATCCAGATGGACGCGAGTACGGGCGATCAGTCGTGCTTCATTGGAACCGGGCGCCACTTCGGGGATGTACCTGAGCGGATTGTTGCCCAGATCGAGAAAGAACCCTCGGGGGCGGGGCACATCGAACAGGCCCAGCGGCCAGGCGTCGATCTGCGTATTGATCAGGCTCAGGATTCGCAACCTTGGCATGCGCCCGACCGACAGGGGCATGCTGACGGGATTGTTGTCCAGTCTCAGGATTTCCAGGCGTGTCAGCGTGTTCAATTGCTGCGCATTGGTGGGTGTCAGTTGCAGCTGGTTGTCGCTCAGACGCAGGGTTTCCAGACGCAGCATCTGACCGACGCTGGCCGGCAGGGTCTTGAGACCGCAATGTCTGGCACTCAGATGCCGCAGCTGAGGGAAATCCTTCAACAGCCCGTTCGAGGCCGAGGAGAACCCCTGACCGTCCAGGTTCAGTGTCGTGACCTGATCGAGCCAGGGTTTGAGTTCGTCGGGCAACTGCTCCCACCAATGTTGAAGGTCATGGGGCAGCATCTCTTTCGACAGGTCCAGCGCGTACCCGCTCTCAAGGCTGGTGCTGCGCTCCTGGAACACCTCGGATCTGCGTTTGAAACACTCCAGCAGGCGGTCGGCGATGAATCGACCGCCTTTGTGCTGAAAGTCATGATAGGCACGGGGCAGGTTGGCATCAGGGTTGTCGGCGTCCCAACTGCTCAGGTAGCTCTGTCTCCAGGCTTCCAGTTTTTCCTTCAACGTCTTGAGTTCACTTTCAAGCCGCGCGATTTTCCAGTGCGCATCTCCCGTGGAGTGCAATGACCGGGTGAACGCCGTCACTTCTGTTTCGCTGAAATGCGGGTAGAGATTTCTGACTTTCTCTTCCACGGTCAGCGGCGCCTTGGACAGCCTCGGGCCGCGCACCAGCAGTTCCGTTTCCAGCGGGATGAATGGGTGGACGAAGGGGCGGGCCAGCAATGTCCTGCGTTCGGCCGGCGTCTCGCTCATGTCCATCACCCATTGCCTGAACATTTGCCCCTCACCGATGCGATAACCCAGCGCCCTGAGCTTGGTTGCGGGGATGGCTGACAGTACGGCGTCGTAGAAATTTGCAGCCTCGTGCAGTCTGTTGTGATTTGCGTCATGCACCTCATAGCGGCCGTGTTCGTCCCTGATCAGCCTGCGCACCATGGTGGCAGCATCAGGGCCCGCGCTGCAGCGCAGCTGGCCGTCGTCCGTGCCTTCGCGCACCTCGATGCGCCAGTCCTGGTAAGTGTCGGTGTGGACCTTCAAGGCATTCAGGGCGAGGCGTTCGGTGTCGGGTATCAGCAGTGCCGGATCATGCACGCCCTCATTGGCCCGGGTCGCCAGAACCTCGAATTCGATTTCGCGAGCCTGACTCTTCAGGCGCAGCGGGATGCGTTGCTGGTCGGTCATGATGCGGTGTTCGGCAGCTGTCGCCTCGCCTGCCACCGATTCGGCGAGCCGTGCAGGCAACCGCGGAAAGTGGCGCTGGATCAACTGGGCCCCGGTATCGGGCGTGCGATTCTTGAAGTTGTACTGATACTCGAAAATCTCCGTTCGCCGGGTAACCGCGAGCTCGGCCAACTGGTTGCGCAACACTTGCACCCGTTGGGCTTTCGGGTAGTTCCCGCCAAGCAGGGATTGCGTGTCGGCGTCGTCGAGAAAGTCCACCAGCCGCTCAGGGAGTTTGTTGTCCATTACATCGGCAATGCCGATGGACAATGTCTGACGGGAAGATGCCCGAGGGTTGCCGTATTGCCTGTAAGCACCGGTCAGATCGTTGTTTTGCCAGACCTTCAGGGCCTTGTCGGCAGGCCAGCCCGGCATGTCAGGGACTATCCGGTCAATCCAGTGCGATTCGGGATAGAGCGGCTGTCCGGTACGAATGAGTTCGCCGACGTTTTTGGCTTCCTGCCAGGTCTTGAAGCGGGTGAGCGTATCGTCCAGCAACGGCGGTGGCGGGCTGTTTTCCACATGCATCCGGCGCAGCGAGTCGAACGGCGTGCCACTGACGCGGCGTATTCGTTCCAGCTCGGCGTCACTCAAACCGTCGACCGGGTGACCCATTCGGCGCATCAGGCGCGCGCCTTCCCACTCATGGGGGGACTCGGCCTCGTGAGTCCAGGCCCCCCGGCCGTTGTGCTGCAGTCGTGGTGAATAAGCCTGCGTTCGGGAAGGGTGCTCGACACGATAGTGGCCACTGTTGCGATCGAGCCTGACCGCATAGTGCCTGCCCTCCAGCGGCAGTACAGATTTGCCTGCATGTTGATGCAGACCCAGGTCATTCGGCCTTGAGCCACCCGGCGGCGTCAGTTGGGACTGCTCGTACGGTTTGAGATCCGGGTGCCACAAGCGCGTGCGGCCATCGAACGAACGCACCGCTTTCATGTTTTCAATCAACGGAGACAGCTTCAGCAACAACGGCTTGGCGATGACGCCGCCAATGGCAAAAGCCGCCAGTTGCAGAACATCGTTGACCACCCCCACCACATGCTCCGCGGCCTCTTCCCAATGGGCCAGCGTCAGATCCACCACACCTTCGATGACCTCGTTGGTCAATTGCCATGCGGTGTAGCCGAGCATTGACAGGCCGACGACAGGCACGAAGGGCGCAGCCACCATTACCGCTACGTTCAGGATGTCCTGGACAATCTTGAAGACGTTCGCCCACCAGTCTGCGCGCGCGCTCTTGTCCGCTTCGGCGGTAGGCACGGCAATGTTGCGTGCATCGTTGAGGATCTTGTCGAGCTGGCGCTGATAGAGAGATTCCCACAGTGGTCCGGTGATGGCTGTTGCGCCGTATTGCAGGTTCGGGTTGCTGACCGGTGTTTCGTGCCAGGACGGACGCGAGTCTCCGCGTTCGTGTGGATACCATTTCACATGCGTCAGACGCTGTTTGAGATCGGCGAAAAAGTGCCCGCGCTCATGGTGATCGACGAACTGGCTGAAGAACTGCCAGTAATTGCCACTGGTGGAGGCCAGGGTTTCGTTCCTCTGCAACTGACGAGACAGTTCCTTGAGAAAGGCGAGGTGGGAGTCGTACTCCTTCAACGGGTGTTCGGGGTCGTGCGGAACGTAGGCGATGACCCGCGAGGAATGCTGCGGCTGAGCGGGATCGGGACGCAGGATCAGGATGCCGGTCATCTTCAGATCCATGATGTTCAGCTCGCAGGCCTGCATCGGCTGCTGGCCGAGCTTGAGCGCCACGCGGCCATCGAGCAGCGTACGGATCAGTTGAAAGCCTTCGCGGCTGATCTCCTTTCGTGCCAATGCCATATGCGCGGCTGCCTGCAGCGTGGCCTTGTGACTCTGCAAAACCAGTGACTGCACATGGCTGCGCGCCACTGGTTCCTCGTTCAACAGCATTTCCTGCAGGTGCGCTTGATAAAGCCTGCCGACATCCAGTTCCCGACACAGGGTCTGGAACTGGGCAACGGTCATCATTCGATCAAGTGGTGAAATATCGTACTGATCGCTCACATGTTCTCTTCTGACGAGAAACGTGGAGTTCGACGCGTAAGTTTCGTTATAGGAAAAGTTGTTCAACGCGGCTTCGAGCAGTGACACTTTTCTTGTGGTTGAACCACTCAACGTTTCTATCACGTACCAAGGCGATCTGGCTTCGCGATACAGCATCAGAACCGTTCTCTCGATATCGACGTCGATGCCGGTTTTTTCCCGCAAACGGGCCTTCAGCAGTGGTGCGGCAAACGAGTGAATGTCTTTCAGTCGAGTCAGTGTCTTGTCGGCGCTGTTTCGGGCTGACCAGGCGTTTTTGTTGACTCGGGCCAGTTGCGACGTCATCCATGGCTCACGGCGGGGTTTGATCTTTTTCAACGCTTCGCCGTGGTGCGGCTGCATATCGATAAATACCGGATCGATCCGCGATTTGATTAATTCGTAATGTTGCCCTTTGTATTCAGTTGTTGCGGTCATGGGTACAGCCTTGAATAAGTCAGGAAGGTTCAGCCTAACGTTCAAGGCAGCGGAGAATTAGTTCAAAAGCCTGCTGTTCGACGGTGTACCTGGCAGTCGAAAGATTGAATATTGGAATACATAAAATAAATAGTTATTGCCTCCACAACTTCAATCGGCTTTAAACGGAGGCAGGCTCGTCAGCGCCACTTGAGGAAGTTGCGGCGGCCGGCATTGCGAATCACCGCCCGGTTGCAGATACGGCATCAGGATCGGTGCCATGCCCTTGAGCACCTGCACCGGCAGGGCCGAAGTGAACTTGAAGTTCTCCGCCGAGCGCCCCGGCACGAACGCGGTAAGCGTGCCGAAATGGTGGTCGCCGATGTAGAACACGAAGGTCGCCGTGCGGTTGATCGACTTCGAGCTGAGTATCCGCCCGCCGGAGCCGATCGCCTCGATCCGGTTGTCACCGGTGCCGGTCTTGCCGCCCATGGTCAGCGGTGTTCCATCGTTCAGTTTGAAACTGCCGGAAACACGTTTGGCCGTTCCCGAGTCCACCACTTGCGACAAGGCTTCGCGCATTGCGGTGGCGACTTCGGACGGCATCACCCGTTTGCCGACGTGAGGGTCATTGACCAGTTTGGTTTCGTAAGGCGTGCCGGCGGCGAAGTGCAGGCTGTCGATACGCAGGGTCGGCATGCGCACGCCGTCGTTGAGGATGGTGCCGATCAACTCGGCCAGCGCGGCAGGGCGGTCGCCGGAGCTGCCGATGGCGGTGGCCAGCGAGGGCACCAGGTGATCGAACGGATAGCCGACTTTCTGCCAGCGCTGATGGATCTCGAGGAACGCCTCGATCTCCAGCATCGTGCGAATGCGGCTGTCACGGGCGCCCTTGTGCTTGCTCTTGAACAGCCAGCTGTAGACTTCCTGACGCTCGAACTGGCTGGCCTTGACGATGTCCTTGAAGGTCGCGTCGGGGTGGTTGAGCAGGTAGCCGATCATCCACAGGTCCAGCGGGTGAACCTTGGCGATGAAACCCTGATCCGGCAGGTCGTAGGTGCCGGGGCCGTAGGCCAGATAGAGCCGTTCCAGGCGTTCGTCGGTGAGTTTTTCGGTGATTTTGACGCCCTTGAGGTGCGAGCGCACGAAGGTGTTGAAGTCTTCCTGGCTGGCGTTGGGCAGCAGGTAACGGTGCACGGCGGCCATGCGGATCGGGGTCGGGCGCATGCTGTCGAGGAAGGTGTCGAGCCGGGCCTGGGTGTCCTTGTTCCGGTACTTTTTCCAGAACTTGAGCAGGAACGAAGTACCTTCGCGGTCGGCAAACGAGGCGAGGTATTCCTGACGGCGCGGGTCGCGGTCATCCTTGAGCAATTCGGCGCTGTTGTTGGGACCTGAGTAGGTGGTGTAGCGCACCAGATCGCGCATCAGGCGAATGAACGGCAGGTTGATCGACTCACGCAGGGCATCGCGCAGGGTCGGCAGGCGGCCGTTGTCTTCCTTGCGAAAGTTATGGAACACATGCAGGCCGCCACCGGTGAAAAACGCTTCACCTGGGCTGGCCGAGTATTTGCGGTCGAGGGCGGCGGAGAGCATTTTCGACAGGTCGTGATCCTTGTTCTGGATCAGGTAATCGATCACCCACTGGCTCAGGCGATCCTGATCCGGGACGTCGACTTTCTTCAGTTCCGGCACGGTCATGGCGCCGTACTTGTCATGCAGCTCCGCGATGATTTGCAGGTAGGTGGTCAGCACCCGCATCTTCGCCGTGGAGCCCAGTTCCAGCTTGCTGCCTTCGTTGATGTCGAACGGCTGGTCGGTGCTGTCGGTCTGCACCCGCACGCGCGAACCGTCCGGAGTCAGCTCGAACAAGGTGAAGCTGTAGCGCACCTGAGTGGTGCTGGTGGGCGTCAGCAGGCGTTCGCCCATCAGGCCGACTTCGGTCGCGTAGGCCGGGTCGGCCAGTTTTTTCAGGTAGGCGGTGGCCTGGGTTTGCAGCTCGCCTTGCAGGGTGCTGGTGGCAGACAGGTCGAGGCGGTCGAGGTCATACAGCGGACGGTTGAGCATCGATGCCAACCGGCTGCGGGCGACACTGATGCCCTTGTTGGTTTCGATCGGTTGAATTGTCGGCTGGGTCTGCCAGTCGCGATAGCTGATGGTGCTGGCCAGCGCGGCATCGGCCAGGGCGGCGTCGATCACGCCGTTCTGTTTGAGCAGGCGCAAGTGGCTGTTGGTCAGTTCGACCAGCTCTTCGCGGCCCTTGGTCAGGTAATGCGAAGGACGGCGCTGAGCGATCATCAACGAGAGCATTTCACGCAGGGCCAGGCCCTTGTCCGCCATGGTCTTCGGATCTGTGGCGGTACTCGCGAGTTTGCGGTTGGCCTCGTTGAAATCGGCGCCATACCAGACCCGCAGCCCCTCGGCCATGCCGTGCACCTCACCATGCCCCGGCACCGCCGACAGCGGCACGCTGTTGAGGTAGTCACGAATGATGTTCTGCCGCGCCGGCAAGGTGTCCGGGCCGCCCTGATAGGCGCGCACGCTGGCGGAAATCATCTGGCGGATCTTCTCCGCGCCGGACACCGTCAGCCCGTCGGGCGAGTGGCGGTATTTCTCAAGCTGGGTAGCCAGGGTACTGCCGCCGGCCGACTGCCCCGGCAAGTGCAACAACTTGGCGACCTGCGACCACGCGGCCATGCCGAAGCGCGGCCAGTCCACTGCCGGGTTGGCCATGGGTTGCTTTGGGTCGAGCAGAAAACGGTTTTCGATGAACAGCAGGCTGTTGACCACCACCGGCGGGATCGAATCGAAACTCGCGTACAGCTGCTGCGGATAGTTGTACTGATACAGCGGCGCGGCGCGGCAATCGGTGATCGACAGCCCGGCCTGGATCTTTTCGGAGTAGGGCACGAACAGGCCCTTGTCGGTGTAGTTGAGCAGGGCCGGGGAGAAGCGCGTCTGCTCGGTGATCACGTAGTTGCGCTTGATCAGCCGTGGCAGGAACTCGTCCAGCGAGCTGTAGCCCAGACGCAGATCGAATGGCCCGTTGCCCGGATAGCGGATCGCTTCGCTGGGCCCCGGTTGCAACTCGTACTTGAGCTTGGCGGCGTACTGGCTGACCTCGCGGGACTGAAAACGCGAGGTGCGCATTTCCTTCATCGCAGCCAGGCCCACGACAATCGCGATGATCACCAACAGGAGCCAGAAAGCCTTCCACCCATGCCGGTTACGACGGGGTTTTTCAGGTACAGGCGCTTCATCCACACGTTCAGTCGGAACCACTTTTTCACTCGAATCGGTTTGCCACAAAGCGCCCATAGTCGATTGATCCATTCACGCAGATTGATCGGACTTGACTGAAGCTTAGTCGGTGGTTGGCGCGGGTGAAAAAATTGTGAAGGTAGGACCCTGAACAAATCTGCAAATCCGGCTGCAACCCGCAGGCGAATGATCGAAAGCCTTAAAAGGCCGGAACAGAGAGGTCTTGAGGCTGCTGCGACTTTGGTCGCGGCATGACGTTGCACCATTGCTGTGCAATACTCGGCGCCCATTTGCGCGGTGAATAATCCTCGAAATGCAGGATGGTTTGTCTCGTAAACCTTGCGTTTGGCGAGGTTTACGTCTGAATCAGATGCCTTATAGAGTGAAAAAACCTGTCGCAAGCTTTTTATACTGCACGCCCCGCTGATCCCGCAGGTTGCTTCTGCGGGACGATCCTGCCCACGAAGCAGGGCCGGTTTTACCCAGGCGCAGGCTTATCGGCCGACGCTTGAACACTCGGTGGTCACATCCAATAACAAGACGAGGAAGTCCCCCATGCCAGTCGGCAATCACCCGCCCCATGGCGAAACCGCTCAAGGCGGTCCGCTCAAACGCGAACTCGGTGAACGGCATATTCGCCTGATGGCGCTCGGCGCCTGCATCGGTGTCGGTCTGTTTCTCGGTTCGGCCAAGGCCATCGAAATGGCCGGCCCGGCGATCATGCTGTCTTACATCATCGGCGGTCTGGCGATCCTGGTGATCATGCGCGCCCTCGGTGAAATGGCCGTACACAACCCGGTCGCCGGCTCCTTCAGCCGTTACGCACAGGATTACCTCGGCCCGCTGGCGGGCTTTCTGACCGGCTGGAACTACTGGTTCCTGTGGCTGGTGACCTGCGTCGCCGAAATCACGGCGGTGGCGGTGTACATGGGCATCTGGTTTCCCGATGTCCCGCGCTGGATCTGGGCGCTGGCGGCGCTGGTCAGCATGGGTTCGATCAACCTGATCGCGGTCAAGGCCTTCGGTGAGTTCGAATTCTGGTTCGCCCTGATCAAGATCGTCACCATCATTGCCATGGTGCTTGGCGGCATCGGCATCATTGCCTTCGGTTTCGGCAACGACGGCGTGGCGCTGGGGATTTCCAACCTGTGGACCCACGGCGGCTTCATGCCCAACGGCGTGACGGGCGTGCTGATGTCCCTGCAAATGGTGATGTTCGCCTACCTCGGCGTGGAGATGATCGGCCTGACCGCCGGTGAAGCGAAGAACCCGCAGAAGACCATCCCGAATGCGATCGGCTCGGTGTTCTGGCGGATCCTGCTGTTCTACGTCGGCGCGCTGTTCGTGATCCTGTCGATCTACCCGTGGAATGAAATCGGCACCCAGGGCAGCCCGTTCGTGATGACCTTCGAACGTCTGGGCATCAAGACTGCCGCCGGCATCATCAACTTCGTGGTGATCACTGCGGCGCTGTCGTCCTGCAACGGCGGCATCTTCAGCACCGGGCGCATGCTCTACAGCCTGGCGCAGAACGGCCAGGCACCGGCCGGTTTCGCTCGCACCTCGAGCAACGGCGTACCGCGTCGCGCATTGCTGCTGTCGATCTTCGCGCTGCTGTTGGGCGTGCTGCTCAACTATCTGGTGCCGGAAAAAGTCTTCGTCTGGGTGACCTCGATTGCCACCTTCGGCGCGATCTGGACCTGGGTGATGATCCTGCTGGCCCAGCTCAAATTCCGCAAAGGCCTGAGCGCCAGCGAACGGGCCGGCCTGAAGTACAAGATGTGGCTGTTCCCGATCAGCTCGTATCTGGCGTTGGCGTTCCTGGTGCTGGTGGTCGGCCTGATGGCGTACTTCCCGGACACTCGCGTGGCGCTGTATGTGGGCCCGGCGTTCCTGGTGCTGCTGACCGTTTTGTTCTACGTGTTCAAGCTGCAACCAAGCGATGCGTCCCAGGGCGCGGTGCGTTCGGCTTCGTAATTCGTTGTCGCTGAAACATGAAAGCCCCGGTCGAAAGTCCGGGGCTTTTGTTTTTCCGGGATAAAGATATTGAACGGCCTGGACATGCCCATCCGCTCGTCTGAAAGGGCCGCTAACCTGTAATTCCTGACAGTAGCGGCTTTCCAACGTTTAGTGATCGAATCGGTGGCAACCAATTCAGAGGCACGGACATGAGGATGAGTGATTATGTCGACCGAGAACTCGGCCGCCGTCAGGTCGTGCTGTTCTTCCTGCTCGCCACGCTGCTGTACATCCTGCCGCTGATCCTCGCCGACTTCCCCTACATCGACGACAACTGGCGCACCCTGGCTGCCGGCAATGCCTGGGCGGGGCAGGGGCGATTGTTCATGGACTGGCTGTATCAGGCGCTGACCTTCACCGGCGCTGCACCGAATATTTTCCCATTGCCGCTGTTACTCGCCACGGTAGCGATGTCGTTCGCGTTGACCCGGCTGACCTTCCACTATTTTCCCGAACCAACGCTGGCCTGTTGTCTGGTGCCGTTGCCGCTCTGGTACAACCCGTTCCTGTTGCAGAACCTGTCCTATCAATACGACGGGCCGGGCATGGCCCTGAGTCTGGTCGCGGTGATTTACGCGATCACTTTTTGCGGCGCTTCACGCATTCAGCGATGGCTGGTGCCGTCGGCATTGCTGGCGCTGGCGATCGGGTTGTATCAGATCAGTCTCAATGTGTTTCTCGGGCTGTGCTGCCTGGAGCTGCTGCGCAATGTTCATCGGCGAGTGCCGTGGGGAGAGCTCTGGCGCCGGTCGGGCTGGCGGCTGGCGCAACTGCTGCTGGCGGCGTTGATTTACAGCGTCACGGCCTATCCGTTCACTGACCACGGACGCACGCAATTGCTAAACATGAGCGCTGATCCGTTGCTGCAGATCGGCATCAATATTGGTCGGGTGATGGAGAAGGTTGCGCTGCTGTTTCACGGCGGCTACACGGTGGTTTTTATTGTATTGGTGCTGTGCGCCGTGTTCGGCGCCGTGCAGTTGGGGCGGCAGATTGGCAAGCGCAACATGTCGCGCGCCAGGGGCTTGCTCCTGAGCTTCAGCTGCCTGCTGGCACTGCCGCTGATTGTGCTGCTGGTGCCGGGCATGACGCTGTTGTTTCGCGATTTCAACGAAGGCGCACGCACCCTGATGGGGTTCGGCGTGCTGTTGATGTTGCTGTTCTATCTGGCTTGGCTGGGGTTGATGCCGCTGCATCAACGGTTGCCTCTGGTGTTGGCGATTCCGCTTCTGGCCACGCTGTCGCTGTCCTTCGCTTATGGCCGGGTGCTGACGATGGAAAAAACCTTCGCCAGCAGTGCGCTCTACAGCCTGAGCCACGACATCTCATCCCATCGCGAGCTGCGCGAAGCCAAACGGATTTATATCTCGGTGACGTACTCCGACCGCTGGCTGGCGGGGGCGGTGGGTACGTTCAAGCAGTTGCCGGTGCTGCAATATCTGCTGAACATCGATTACTTCATGCTCGCCGAAAATCTGCCCTCGGCCGGCATCACCAACGTGGTCGCCGAGCGCGAGCGGCGCAACGCGACCCATGTCGGTCTGATGGGCTATCCACCCTTGGTGGACAGCCTTTATTACCGCCTCTATCTGATCGGTGACTACGGCTTCATCGTCATGAAAGAGCCGCCCCACGGGCGGTTGTTGCAATGGTGACCGTTGGTCAGAAACCAGCGGCTACCTGTAATTTCTGACAGTAGACGTGTCCCTGCGCCTTGCCCTAGCGTGAAACTCCGCCCCGAGCAGCAACAAGGATCTGCGATGAATATCTTGTGGAAGGGATTTTCCGCGCCAATGATCATCGGACTCGCCAGTACCCTGATCCACTGGCAGATCTTTTTCGTCCTGATCACCGCGGCTGAATTCGATCAGTCAGCGAGCAACTTCGCCGCATTCTGTTTCGCCGCAGCATTCTCGTTCTACATGAATGCGCTGTATACGTTCGAGCTTGAAACGCCCTTGTTGCTGTACCTGGCGTTTATCGGTGTGGTGAGCATTGTGAGTTACGGCGTCGGCCTGATTGGCGATGATCACCATCTGCCAGGGTTGATGACGGTCGCGCTGTTCTCGCTGTTGAATGCACTACTGGGCTACTGTTTTTTCCGGTTTGTGTTGTTTCGCCGTTCTCGGACCTGAAAGCGCCAGCCTGACTCGGCTGGCGCTTTGAAACCGATCAGGCCGCCGCGATTTCCTGCGGCTCAAAACTGTCCGCCCGCGCCATCTGCCACATCCGCGAATAGAACTCGCCGTTCACTTCCCCGGTGAGCAATTCCCCCGGTTTCAGGAACACGTGCAGCTGCGAGAACAGCTTGATTTCGGTCGCCGACATGCGCCGCACCAGATGCTTGGCCGACAGTTGCGACGGATGATCGAGGCCGGCGGCGGCGAGCATTTCCGCCAGGGCCTTCAACGTATTGCGATGGAAGTTGTAGACCCGCTGGGCCTTGTCCGGCACCACCAGTGCGCGCTGACGCAGGGTGTCCTGGGTGGCGACACCGGTCGGGCATTTGTTGGTGTGGCAGCTTTGCGACTGTATGCAGCCGAT
The DNA here is from genome assembly GCF_058808435.1 of Pseudomonas sp. GW821-FHT11D10. Lineage (NCBI taxonomy): Bacteria > Pseudomonadati > Pseudomonadota > Gammaproteobacteria > Pseudomonadales > Pseudomonadaceae > Pseudomonas > Pseudomonas sp. GW821-FHT11D10. Next base: position 111,483 of record NZ_JBXARR010000001.1, read on the forward strand.
GGCGAACATGAAGCCGCGCGCGGAGTTGGCCCAGTCGGCGCCGATGGCCAGCACGCTGGCGATGTCGAAGGCGCTGACGATCTTGCCGCTGGCGCCGAGCTTGATCTTGTCCCGCAGATTCAGGCCCACCAGGGTGTTGTGCACGAACAGCAGGCCTTCGCGCATCGGCACGCCGATGTGGTCGGTGAACTCCACAGGCGCGGCGCCGGTCCCGCCTTCCTTGCCGTCGACCACGATGAAGTCCGGCAGGATGCCGGTTTCCAGCATGGCCTTGGCGATGCCCATGAACTCCCACGGATGGCCGAGGCAGAACTTGAAGCCCACCGGTTTGCCGCCGGACAGTTCACGCAATTGCTGGATGAAATGCATCATCTCGATCGGCGTGGAGAACGCGCTGTGTCGCGACGGCGAGATGCAGTCTTCGCCCATCAGAATTCCACGCGTATCGGCGATTTCCTGGGTGACCTTGTGCTTGGGCAGGATCCCGCCGTGGCCGGGTTTGGCGCCCTGGCTCATCTTGATTTCGATCATCCGCACTTGCGGAGTCTGCGCCTGGGCGGCGAAGCGTTCCGGGTCGAAGCGGCCGTCGCTGGTGCGGCAGCCGAAATAGCCGCTGCCCAGCTCCCAGGTCAGGTCACCGCCGTGTTCGCGGTGATAGGGGCTGATGCTGCCTTCGCCGGTGTCGTGAGCGAAGTTGCCGAGTTTGGCGCCCTGGTTCAGCGCGCGAATCGCGTTGGCGCTGAGCGAGCCAAAACTCATGGCCGAGATGTTGAACACCGATGCCGAATACGGCTGGGTGCACTGCGGGCCGCCGACGGTGACGCGAAAGCTGCTCGGGTCGCTCAACGGCGCCGGGCGCATCGAATGGCCGATGAATTCGAAGCCGGATTGGTAGACGTCGATCAGGGTGCCGAACGGCTTGTCGGCGGTTTCATTCTTGGCCCGCGAGTACACCAGCGATCGCTGGGCGCGGGAGAAGGGCAGGGCGTCGCTGTCGGACTCCAGCAGGTACTGGCGGATTTCCGGGCGGATGCCCTCGACCAGATAACGGATGTTGCCCAGGATCGGGTAATTGCGGCGCACCGCGTGCGGGCTCTGCATCAGGTCGAACAGACCGATCAGGCTCAATACGCCGGTGACGGCGGTGATCGGCCACAGCCAGTCATGTTCGAGAAAGGGCAGGCTGGCGAGGGTGAAAATCACGCAGACGGCAAAGAAGGCGTAGCGGCTCAGGAGTGACAGGCTCATACGGTTTCCTTGGTTCGGACGGTTTTTTGCGGCAGTCAGGCGTTCTGCGCCTGCAGAAAGATCGAAAACAGCTCCGACTGGGATTTGATCCCCAGCTTGCTGTACATGTGTTTCTTATGGACTTTCACGGTTTCAACAGAGATTTCCAGCTTACGGGCGATTTCTTTACTGGAGCAACCGCTGAGCATCAGACGCCCGACGTCCAGTTCCCGGGCGGTCAGTTGCGCGCCCTTGAGCTGCTGCACCGACGCTTCGAGCTGCACCCGCCAGTCCGGTTGCGCAGGCGCCGGGGCCAAGGCCACGGTTTCGTTGATTTCATAGGGCAGGCGCTGACGCAACAGGCCGAGCACCCACGGCTGGATCAGCGACAGCAGGGCAATCTGCTCGCCGGTGAAGCGTTGCTGGCTGCCCAGCGACAGGCACAACGTACGGTCGCCTTCGAGCTGGCAATTGAACTGGATTTCGTCGGCCACCACATTCAGACGAAAGTATCGCTGGTAATACTCGGTCAGTTCGAAGTGCTCCGGCGCGACCTCCGACAGGCGATACAACCCGGTGCGCGATTGTTCGCGGCAGGCAATGTAGAACGGGTCGAGCAGGTACAGACCGCGCAGGTAGTCCTGAAACAGCTGGTCGGGGCTGCCATCCGCGCCGGGGCATTCAGCGAACACCTGCGGGTGGCGGTCAGCGCTGAACAGCAGCGCCACCCAGCTATCGAACGGCACGTACTGGTCGAGCAGGCGCACCAGTTGCGCCCAGAAATTCGGCTTGTCGAGGGCGTCGATCAACTGCCCGACGGCGCGGTGCCAGGTGATGTCGTCAAACGAAAGAGTCATGCCTCTACCCCTATCGGGTTACCCCGGCCGCGTAATTCCCTGGCCGGTCGAATGCGAAGCATACTGGCCCACAGACAGCCGCCGGGCAATCTTTCGGCGCCCGGCGCTCATAACAAGGACTACCCATGAAAGTCGAACTCGCCCAGCTGGCGGGCCGTGACAATGGCACGGCTTACAACCTCGAACGCGCCCTCGCGGCGATTGCGGCCTGCGCCGCCGACACGCAATTGATCGTGTTCCCCGAGACCCACCTGATGGGCTTCCCGACCGCCGACACCGTGGCGCAGATCGCCGAGCCGCTGGACGGCCCGACCGTCAGCGCCGTGCAGGCCGCCGCCCGCGAGCGCAACCTCGCCGTGGTAATCGGCATGGCCGAGAACGACAACGGCCGCTTCTACAACACCACGCTGCTGATTACCCCCGAAGGCATCGCCCTGAAATACCGCAAGACCCACCTCTGGGCCTCGGATCGCGGTGTGTTCGAGGCCGGTGACCGTTACGCCACCTGCCTGTGGAACGGCGTATGGGTCGGTCTGCTGATCTGCTACGACATCGAGTTCCCGGAATCGGCCCGTGCCCTGGCGCAACTGGGCGCCGAATTGTTGATCGTGACCAACGGCAACATGGATCCGTACGGGCCGACTCACCGCACCGCCATCATGGCCCGGGCCCAGGAAAACCAGGCATTTGCGCTGATGGTCAATCGGGTGGAAGCCGGGGATGACGGGTTGATGTTTGCCGGCGGCAGCGCGCTGGTGGATCCGCTGGGCACGGTGCTGTTCGAGGCCGGGCGAGAGGAAGGGCGGTTCAGTGTCGAGCTGGATTTCGGTCAGCTGGAGCTGGCGCGCAAGGATTATCGGTATCTGGATGATCAGCGGTTGAGGTTGCCGGGGGAGGTGGTGGAGCGGGATGGCGGTGTTCGGGAGCTTTTGATTCCTGCCCGTTGAACTGCTGCCCTCACCCTAACCCTCTCCCGGATGGAGAGGGGACTGACCGAGTTGTTCATTCGAAGTACATCGACCTGAGGGATCGAGTCGAACTCAGGATCTGAAAAGCATGGAGATCTGCTCCCTTTCCCCCTCTCCCCCTTGGGGAGAGGGCTGGGGTGAGGGGTGGATTTTGACGTTGACGCACCTTTAAGCCTTACCAAAAAACAACAACGCAACACCCGAAACATTCGCCGAACTCGGCCTCTGCCATAAATCCAATAAAATCCGGAGTAAGTCGCCCATGGCTCGTTTGCAACGCACCCTTTCGCTAGGGTCGGTGGTGCTGTTCGGCATCGCCTACATGACGCCGATCATTGTCCTCGGCACGTTCGGCATCCTCGCCCAATCCACCGCCGGCATGGTGCCGGCCGCTTATCTGGCGGCGCTGGTGGCGATGTTTTTCACCGCCATGAGTTACGGGCGCATGGCCGCCGCGTTCCCGGTGGCCGGCTCGGCCTACAGCTACGTGCGCAAGGCCATCAGCCCGAAGCTCGGTTTCATCGCCGGTTGGGCGGTGCTGCTCGATTATCTGTTTCTGCCGATGGCGATCTGGCTGATCGGCGCCGCGTATCTGGCTTCGGCCTTCCCGTCGATCCCGCAGTGGATCTGGGTGCTGGCGTTCATCGGCATCACCAGCGCGATCAACATCATCGGCCTGAAACTGGCCAACGGCATCAACGCCTTGCTGATGCTGGTGCAATTCCTGGTGCTGATCGCCTTCGTCGCGCTGTGCGTGCACTACGTCGGTGGCGATGCCAGCACGCCGTTGTGGTCGATCAAACCGTTCTTCAACGGCGACATGCAGATGCCGCTGATCATGAGTGGCGCGGCCATCGCCTGTTACTCATTCCTCGGTTTCGACGCGGTCAGCACGCTCTCCGAAGAAACCCGCGATCCACGTCGCACCATCCCCCGGGCAATCATGTTGATCACCCTGATCGGCGGGCTGATTTTTGTCGGCGTTTCGTACTTCGTGCAGATCGCCCATCCGTCGTTCCAGTTCGACAGCGTCGACTCGGCGGCCTACGAAATTGCACGCAACATCGGCGGTGATCTGTTCGTGTCGATTTTCCTGATCGGCCTGATCGTCGGTCAGTTCGCCTCGGGTCTGTCGGCGCAGGCCAGTGGTTCGCGTTTGTTGTTCGCGATGGGCCGTGACGGTGTGCTGCCGAAATCGTTTTTCGGCACCTTGCACGAGCGCTTCGGTACGCCGGTCAACAGCATTCTGCTGTGTGCGGTAGTGGCTTTGCTGGCGTTGAAACTCGACGTGACCACCTCGACTTCGTTCATCAACTTCGGCGCGTTTCTGGCGTTCAGCCTGGTCAATCTGTCGGTGATTTTTCACTACTGGATCGGTGGTGAGAAAAAAGGTCTGCGCGAGTTGGTCCTGTTCCTGATCTTCCCGTTCATCGGCCTGGCGGCTGACTTGTGGCTGATGGTCAGCCTCGATCACCTGGCGGTGTATCTGGGCCTGAGCTGGCTGGCGATTGGCGTGGTGTACCTGGCGGTGCTCACGGGTGGTTTCCGCCGGCAGCCGCCGGAGATGGATTTCCAGGAAACCGCCTGACCTTACATCAGGCTGCCGGGCGGTTCTGGCGCAACGGCAACTGCACACGAAACGTCGTGCCGGCGCCCAACGTGCTGCGCACGGAAATATCGCCGCCGTGTTTCTTCACGATGCCATACGAGAGGGACAGGCCCAGGCCTGTCCCTTGGCCCACCGGTTTGGTGGTGAAGAACGGGTCGAAGATTTTCTGCAGGGTCTCGGGTGCGATGCCCGAGCCGGTGTCGGCCACTTCGATGATCGCCGTTTCACCCTGCACGCCGGTGCGCAGGGTGATGGTGCCGCGCTCCGGGCCCATGGCCTGCGCCGCGTTGACCACCAGGTTCATGATCACCTGATTGATTTGCGAGGGCAGGCATTCGATCTCCGGCAGGTCCTGATATTCCTTGACCACATCGGCCTTGTACTTGAGCTCGCCGGCGACGATGTTCAGGGTCGATTCGATGCCCTGTTGCAGATTGGCCCACTGCCATTCCTGATGGCTGTCGACCCGCGAGAAATCCTTGAGATCGCGGACGATCTGCCCGACCCGGCCGATGCCTTCCTTGGACTCGCGGATCAGCGTCGGGATGTCTTCCAGCAGATAGTCCAGTTCCAGGTGCTCGCGCAATTGCTGCAACTGCGCGGCGGCTTCGGCGGGCAAGTTCTGCCCGGCGGTGTGATAGGCGCCGAGCATGGCCAGCAGCTGCTGGAAGTAGCCGTCGAGCGTGCCGAGGTTGGAGGAAATGAAACCGATCGGGTTGTTGATTTCATGGGCGACGCCGGCGGCCAGTTGACCCAGCGAGGCGAGTTTTTCCGACTGCACCAGTTGGCCTTCCAGTTGTTTGCGTTCGTCGATTTCCCGCTGCAAGGCTTCGCTGGCCTGCCGGAACTGGGTGGTGCGCTGATCCACCAGGTGTTCCAGATGATGCATTTGCAGCGACGCGCGTTCGGTCATCTGCCATTTGGTCAGCAGGGTGTTGGCCATTTGCTGGACTTCGATGTTGTCGAAGGGTTTTTTCAGGATCAGCAGCCGGTCGTGGGCGTGCAGGCGATCCAGCAGTTCGTCCCAGGAATAGTCGGAATAGGCGGTACAGACCACCACCTGCAATTGCGGATCCTGCAGCCAGAGCTCTTCGATGGTCCGCGCCCCGTCCCAACCGTCGGGCATGCGCATGTCGACAAAGGCCAGCGCATACGGGCATTGCTCCTGGAGGGCCAGGTTGAGTTTGGCCAGGCCTTCTTCGCCACCGTAGGCCGAATCCAGTTCGAAGGGCGCTCGCCGGGGTTTGGCCTGCACGCCGAACAGGGCGGCTTCCATCTCGTCCAGTTTTGCCGAGTGCGCCGGAGCCGGGGCGAGAATCTTGCGAAAGTCCTCGTGGATCGACGGCATGTCATCGATCAGCAGAATGCGGCGGTTCGACAGCTCGCTCATGCGTTCTCCGTAACGGTGATCAGCGGAATCTGCAGGGTGAACAAGGCGCCCAGTCCCGGCCCGTCGCTGTGGGCGGTGAGGTGGCCGTTCATCTCGATGGCCGCCAGCGCGCAGCTGTGCAGACCGAAGCCGTGGCCTTCCTTGCGGGTGGTGAAACCGTGGGCAAAGATCCGCGTCATGTTTTCCGGTGCGATGCCTTCGCCATCGTCCCTGACGCTGATCTCGAGGAAATGGTCATCGACGATTTTCACCCCCAGCGTCATGGTGCGCGGGCGGTTGCTCAGGTCGGACATCGCGTATTTGGCGTTGCTGATCAGGTTGATGAGTATCAGCAGCAAGCGGTGTTTGTCCCCCATCACCTGGGGTACTTCGGCGTATTCCTTGACCACCGTGACGTGGTGCCGGGTGAGGGCGCCGGCGTTCATGCGCAAGGCGTCTTCGAGCAGCTCGTTGATGTACAGCGGCTCGGTCAGGCTGTTGGCCCCGGCATAGGATTGCTGGGTGGCGACGATGTCCTTGATGTGATCGACGCTTTTGTTCATCTGGTTCAGTTCGTCGACCATCTCCTGCTGTTCCTGAGCGATGGCGCCGACCAGTTGGTTGAGGTAGCCGGGCAGCAGCTTGCCCTTGTCATCCGCGCTGAGGAAATGGCCGAGGTCGTCCGGGTGCTCGTTGATCAGTTGCATGGCCTTGCCCAGTCCCAGGGCCTTGCTGCTGCGCAGTTTGCGAGAGATCAGGTCGGAGGAGATGTTCACGCTGTTGAGCACATTGCCGACGTTGTGCAGCACGTTGGTCGCGATCTCGGCCATGCCGGCCTGGCGCGCGGCGTCGAGCAGTTCGCTCTGGGCGTTCCTGAGCTCCCGGGTGCGTTCCTCGACCCGTTGCTCCAGCACGTCGTTGGCGGTTTGCAGAGCGGCGTTGACCCGGTTGATTTCGGCAAAGCTGCGGATCAGGCGGATGGCGAGCCACAACAGTGACAGCATCAGCAGAACGGAAAACAGCAGCAGGTAGAAGTGGTATTTGCGGTCGATTTTTTCGACCCGCTGCTGATCCCGGTTGAGCATGTTGGTGATGTTGTCCAGGCGCTCGGCCACGGGAATCGCCTCTATCTCTTCGAGCAACCGGTTGACGATTGGCTGCTCGCGCAGAATCAGGCTGATGTGATTGCTCAGGATCCGGATCGGGGCCTGGAAGTCCTGGGGCAGGCGTTGCGCATTCACCGCCAGTTTGTTCAAGCCCAGTACGATGTCGGCGGCCTTGTCGTCGGAGGTGACCTGGGAAAACTCCAGGGCGCTGAGCAGCAGGTCATAGGTGTCGGTGGCGATGTTCTGCAACTGAATCTTGTCGAGGTCGGGCAGATCGGCCAGTTGCGCCTGAATGTCATCCTCGGCGGTCGGCAGGAAGGCCAGGGAATTACGCAACAGAGCGTTGTGCGATTTGAACTGCTCCACCAGCCGGGTCTTTTCCTGCATCGCTTTCAGAAAGCTTTCGTGGGCTTCGTCCCATTGCGTCGAATCATTGCGCCCATGGCCGGACTCCATGGTGTCGAAGCGCTCCCACAGGCGGTTCATCTCGTTCATCGGCGAAATCAACGGATCGTAATTATGGGAAAGCGCCACCCGGGCCTTGAGGATTTCGTTTTCCCAGAGTGAGTCCTGTTGCTTGATCTGGCGAATCAGATCCCGGGATTCGGTATAGGCCGTCGTCTGTTCTGAACTGGACTTGAGGTACAGAAACACCAGGATCGAGGCCAGCAGTAAGGTGACGAGACCGAGCAACAGCAGACTGACACGACGTGAAACCTTCATCATGGCTTGCCCTCCCATCGGCCGGTCAGGGTCTTGAGAAACAGGATGATCAGGGTCTTGTCTTCTTCGCTGGGCATGCGGCCCAACTGATACTGGAACATCACGTCAACGGCCCGTTCGAGGGTGGGCGCCGAGCCGTCATGGAAGTACGGTGCAGTCAGCGCGACATTGCGCAGGCTCGGCACCTTGAACACGGCGCGATCGGCTTCGTCACCGGTGATGTTGAAGCGGCCCTGGTCGGCCACCGTCGGGTTGCCGCGGTCGGCGATGTAGTCACCGAACACGCCGAATTTCTGAAACATGTTGCCGCCGATGTTCACCCCTTGGTGGCAGGCAATGCAGCCGTAGTCCTTGAAACGCTGGTAGCCGTACTTTTCTTCGAGGGTCAGGATGTCGGTGTTGCCGAGCAGGTACTGGTCGAAGCGCGAATCGGGCGTGAGCAACGTGCGCTCGAAAGCGGACAGGGCACTCTGGATATTGGCCCGGGTCACGGCGTCGGGGTAGGCGGCGCTGAAGGCCTGGCGATAGCCAGCATCGTCGACGATCCGTTGCACCACGGTGTTCCAGTCGCTGCCCATTTCGTGGGGACTAGTGATGACGACGTTGCTCTGTTCTTCCAGGGTTTCGACGCGACCGTCCCAGAACTGGCGGAAATTGAGGCTGGCGTTGAACACGGTCGGTGTGTTGACAGCCACCGGTTGTCCATCGAAACCATTGGAGAAGGTGCGGGTGTCGGCGCCGCCTTTATCCAGTTGATGGCAACTGGCGCAAGACAGTGTGTTATTGATCGACAATCTCGGTTCATGGAACAGCTGACGTCCCAGCTCGACGCGTTTTGGGTCCAGTTGCGGTATGGCCGGCAAAGGTTTCAGTGGCTCGTCCAGCGGTGCGGCGATGGCGTTTGCGCATAGAGCGAACAGTAGAAACAACGCCGGGCGATTCATGAACCACCCCACGGACCAGGTTGAGCGGACGCCAGCAATCGAGCGAAGGCGTCCACCGGCAAGGCTTTGCTGAAGTAGTATCCCTGGCCTTCCTCACAGTGGTGGTCCTTGAGGAACGCCAACTGTTGCGCGGTCTCCACCCCTTCGGCGATGACGTTCAGGTTCAGGCTCTTGCCCAGGCTGATGATCGCGCCGACCAGCGCCGCATCGCTGCTGTCATGGCTCAGACCGCGAATGAACGATTGATCGATCTTCAGCACATCGATGGGAAACCGCCGCAGATAGCTCAGGCTGGAATAGCCGGTGCCGAAGTCGTCGATGGCCAGCCGGACGCCCAGCGCCTTCAGCCGGTTCAGCGCGCTCATCGTCGCGTCGACATTCTGCATCAGCACGCCTTCGGTGATCTCCAGTTCCAGCAGACGGGGATCCAGCCCGGTCTGTGCCAGCACCTGTTCGATGCCCTCGACGAAGTGACGCTGGCGAAAATCGATGGCCGACGTGTTGACCGACATGCGGATCGGCGGCAATCCCGCCTGTTGCCATTCCCGGGTCTGACGACAGGCCTCGGCCAGCACCCATTTGCTCAGCGGCACGATCAGGCCGCTGTCTTCGGCCACCGGAATGAACTCCGAGGGATACACCCAGCCATGTCCCGGTTTCTGCCAGCGCACCAGTGCCTCGGCACCGACCACCCGGCCGCTGGCCAGCTCGATTTTCGGCTGGTAGTGCAGGACGAATTCCTGTCGTTGCAGAGCCTGGCGAATGCCCGACTCGATGCTTTGCTGTTCCCGGGCGCGCTGGTTCATGGCTTCGATGAAGAAGCCGATCTCGTTCGGCCCGCTCTCCTTGGCGTTGCGCATCGCCGTTTCAGCTTTTTTGATCAGATCGATGGCCTCGAGTCCGTCATCGGGATAGAGGCTGATGCCCAGCCCGGCGGTGACACTGACGTCATGCCCGACAATCGTCTGCGGAGTACGGACGGCCAGCAGCAGTTTTTCAGCGATGCTGCGGGTCTGCTGCGGGTGGTTGATGTCGCTGAGCATTACCACGAACTCGTCGGAGCCATAGCGAAAGACCGAGTCCGATTCGCGCACGCAGGCCAGCAATTGCTGGCCGACCCGTTTGAGCATCTCGTCGCCCGCCGGATGGCCCAGGGCATTGTTGATGCGCTTGAAACGATCCAGCCCGAGAAACATCACCACCAGTTGTTTGTCATGGCGCCGGCAAGCGGCCAGCGATTGAGTCAGGCGGTCACCGAGCAAAGTGCTGTTGGGCAGGCCCGTGAGGCTGTCGTACTGCAACAGACGCGAGACCTTGAGCAATTCATGCACACGGGCCTCGATGGTCTGTTCAAGGTTGAGCATCTTCAGGGCCGCGTCCTGGGCCAACTGCCATTTCCAGGTCAAGGCATTGGCCATCTGGCGGATTTCCAGGGTGTCGAACGGCTTTTTCAGGATCAGCAACTGATCGCCGAACTCCAGGCGTTCTGCCATGGCCTCCCAGCTGTAGTCGGAATAGGCGGTGCACAGCGCAATTTGCAGATTGGGGTCGACCGCCCAGAGTCTTTCGATGGTTTCCAGGCCGTCCCAACCGGGCGGCATGCGCATGTCGGTGAAGGCGAGGGCGTAGGGCCGGCCTTCGTCCAGGGCGTTTTGCACCAGTTTCAGCGCTTCCTGCCCCTGGTAGGCGGAATCGAGCTGGAACGTCAGATGCGGTGATTGGCGGCTGCCGAACAGCGTTTGTTCAAGCGTGTTCAGATCCGCTTCACCGTGGGTGTCCGGGGTGAGGATCTTGCGAAAGTCGGCATGGATCGCCGGGGTATCATCGACGATCAGAATGCGCCGGTTGGTCTGGGGGAACGGTATTTTCATCCTTCATCCTCCCTGGGCAGCGGGGCGGCCACACGCGCATCCTTCAGCAGTCGGGCGGCCTGCTCCGGGCTGACGGCCTCGCGTGGGCAAAGGCCTTGCACGTTTTTCAACGTCGGGCCGGATGCCAGCGCCGTGTCCTGATCCGACGGCAGGGTCCCTTCGGCGCTGATGTCGATCGCCAAATCCCGCGCGAAATTGACGATCGCTCGCAGGGTGTTGGCGCCGCTTTCATCCTGGGCTGCATTGTCGATCAGGGATTGGGCGAGTTTGAGGTGGTTGACCCGGTAAGTTTTCAGGTAATCGAACGATGAGTATTCGGTGCCGAAATCGTCGATGGCGATCTTTACCCCCAATTCGCTCAGGCGTGGCAGCACATCGTTGTGGGTCCATTTGGTCTGGGCCAGGGTCGCTTCGGTGACATCGAAACGCAGGTCCCACGGCGCAAGCTCCCAGCGGGCCGTGGTGCGCAGCACGTCGTAGATAAGTTCGGGACCGCTCTTGAGTTGAGCCAGGGAAATCCTGATCGCCATCACCGGCGGCGCCACCCCTTCGTTCTGCCATTGGCGCATCTGCCAGCAGGCGTGATCCAGAATCCAGCGTCCGAGGGGAATGATTGCACCGGTCTTTTCCGCCGCCGGTACGAAGGCCGACGCCGGCAGCAGGCCAAGCCTGGGATGTTGCCAGCTGACCTGCGCGGCCATGCCAAGAATCCTGCCGCTGTGCATGTCCGTTTCCGGCATGTAATTGAGCTTCAATCCTCCCTTCGTGAGGGCTGTTACCAACTCCTCGGCAAGGGCCAGGCGCTCGGCGACTTCCCGAGTGATTTCCTCCGAGTAGAACTGATACTGATTGCGCCCCGTTTCCTTGGCTCGATACAGCGCCATGTCGGCCTGTGCCAGCAGACTGTCGGCGTCCAGGCTGGTCGGCCGGTAAAGACAGATACCGATGCTGACGGAGATGTGCAGGGCATTGCCTGTGAGGTGATAAGGCGCCAGTAGCGCATCACGGATCTTGGCGGCCATGGCGGCGCAATGGGTGGGTTCACTGACGTCCAGTTGCAGGATCGCAAACTCGTCTCCACCCAGACGTGCGACCACGTCGTTTTCCCGCACATTCGATTTGATGCGTTTCGCCACTTCCTGCAAAAGCAGATCGCCGACCGGATGGCCGAGGGTGTCGTTGATCCGCTTGAAATGGTCCAGATCCAGATAAAACACGGCGAAGGGTGCCGCCCCCCGGCGTGCGGCGGCAAAGGCCTGGTGCAGGCGCTCGATCAGAGTGGCGCGATTGGCCAGCCCGGTGAGGCCGTCGGTGCGGGCCAGCAGGTTCATCTTTTCCTCGGCCACCCGGCGTTCGGTAATATCGAGAATGATCCCTTCTACTTCCAGCAATCGGCCGTCGTGATCGCGTACCGGGATGTAGCGGTTTTCCACCCAGCGCCAGCCACCCTCGCCGGTTCGCAGGCGAAACTCGATGGAGGCGCCCTCTGCATGGCGATCGAGCACCCGGCCCATGGCGGTATCCACACCCGCCTGGTCGTCGGGATGGATCAGTGTCTGGGCCCAGGTGTCCGAACCCACCAGATCGGCCGCGACATGTCCGTAGCGGGTGATGTTGTGGGAGATATACATCAGCGGAAACGAGGGCTCGCCGCGCAACCGATAGAGGATGGTCGGACTGTTCTGCACGATGATGTTGGCGTCGGACAGTTCGCGGGTTCGTTCCTCGACGGCCTGCTCCAGCAGGTTCATTTTCAATGCTGCGTTTTCGGTCATCTGCCACTTGACCGTCAGGGCACTGGCCATCTGCCGGATCTCGATCGCGTCGAAGGGTTTTTTCAGGATCAGCAGGCGATCGGTCAGGGCCAGCCGTTGGTCGATGTCTTCCCAGGAGTAATCGGAATAAGCGGTACACAGGGCCACTTGCAGCTTGGGGTCGACTTGCCACAGCCGTTCGATGGTTTCCAGGCCATCCCAGCCCGGCGGCATGCGCATGTCGATGAAGGCCATGGCGTAGGGGCGTTCGACAGCCAGGGCGGCTTCGACCTTGTCCAGCGCTTCGCGGCCCTGATAGGCCGAGTCCAGTTCGAAAGGGTCCCTGGGGGCGGCGGGAGCGGAGGTCGGGTCGCCGAACAGCAGGTTTTCCGTTTCGTCCAGACTATCGTCTGCAACCGTGGCCGGCTTGAGGATTTTCGCGAAATCGTCATGGATCGACGCGGTATCGTCGACGATCAGCACACGACGGTTGATGGGGCCGGGTTGCGCACTCATGACGCAATACCCGTCTGTTCACGCACATTCGTCATCGGGAGCATCCCTTTCCCCTCATCAAATGCCTGCGCGCAGGCTGATGGTGTCGCCCAGCGACTTGAGCATAGTTGCAGGGGCGCAACTTCGCCTGTCGCGGTGTAACAGAGGATTTACACGGCCCCGGCGAAAATCATCTAGCCTTTGATTCAGGCGCGGGCAAGCGGGGAGGTCTGTCGGCGCGCCAGCCACGTCTACCGTTTCCCGTGAGGCATCGCCATGGAAGAGCAATCCGCACCGACTTCGCCGCCCCGGCCCAGGGTATTGCTGGTCGATGACGAAGAATCGATCCTCAACAGCCTGCGCCGTCTGCTGCGCGGCCAGCCATATGAGGTGTTGCTGGCGACCAGCGGCGCCCAGGCCCTGGAAATACTCGACCAGCAACCGGTGAATCTGGTGATGAGCGATGCGCGCATGCCCAACATGGATGGGGCCACGCTGCTGGCTCGTGTTCATGAACTGTACCCGGCGACTGCGCGGATCATGCTCACCGGCTACGCCGATCCTTCGGCGATCATCAAGGCCATCAACGAGGGCCAGATCGAGCGCTACATCAGCAAACCCTGGAACGACGAGGAAATGCTCCTGACCTTGCGCCAGGCCCTGGAGCATCAGCATCTGGCGCGCGAGCGCGAGCGTCTGGAACAACTGACTCGGGTGCAGAACGAACAATTGAAGTTGCTCAACAGCACCCTGGAAAAACATGTCAGCGCCCGCACCGCCGAGCTGCAGCAGACTGCCGATATGCTCGATCTGGCGTATGAAGAGCTCAAACGCAGCTTCCTCACGGGCACCGAAATGTTCTCGTTGCTGGCCAACCTGCGCCTTCCGCCGGCCAAACAGACCAACCGGCAGATCATCGAGCTGGTACGCGGCTACTGCAAGATGCACCGTCTGGATGAAGCCGCCAGCCGCGACCTGACCATGGCCGCCGCGCTCTACAACATCGGCAAGCTGAGCTGGACCGACAGCATGATGACCACGCCGTCGGACCTGCTGCACAGCACCGAGCGCGACCGCTACCGGGCGTATCCGAAACAGAGCGAATCGCTGTTGATGACCCTGGACCCGATGAAGGATGCCGCGCGGCTGATCCTGCATCACCAGGAGCACTGGGACGGCAGCGGGTTTCCCGACCGGCTCAAGGGCGAGGCCATTCCATTGGGCTCGCGGCTGTTGAAACTGGCGGTGGATTTCGTCGAGTTGCAGCGCGGGCTGATTCTCGAGCGGCAGATGAACAGCGACGAAGCATTGCTGTACCTGCGCCAGTACGCCGGCAAACTTTACGATCCCGAACTGATCGAGGATTTCATCAAGGTCTGCGCAATGGTCAGCGACATCACCCTGACCGATCCGAACGTCAAGGTCATGGGCACCCGGGAGCTGGCAGCGGGGATGATCCTGGCGCGCAACCTCAATGCCGACAATGGCATGTTGCTGCTTAATGCCGGCAAGGTGCTGAGCGCTTTGCTGGTGGACAAACTGATCAGTTTCGAAGCCATGGAGGGCGCTAAATACAAGGTGTTCGTGAAAGTGCCGGAGGAACTTGAGGCGACCCTCACGGCTCAGGGTTGATGACGCTGGCGGGGGCGGCATGGGATCCTTGCGGTTTTTCCCAAGGCCGATGGCTGACCCATGACCTCCGTTTCCGCAGTTTCCCCCCGCATCATTCGAATCGCCGCGGCGCTGTTGCTTAACCCCGACGGCCAGACCCTGCTGGTGCGCAAGCGCGGCACCACGGCGTTCATGCAACCGGGCGGCAAGATCGAAGCCCATGAACGGCCGGTGCATGCGCTGGCCCGTGAGCTGGAAGAAGAACTGGGACTGGTGATCGATCCGGCGCAGGCGAGCTTTCTCGGCCAGTTCTCGGCACCCGCTGCCAACGAGCCGGGATTCGTCGTACAGGCCGAGATCTTTCAGCTGACCATCGACACCGAAGTATCCCCGGCTGCCGAGATCGAAGAGGTGATCTGGATCGATCCTGCCACCGACGGCGATGTGGTTCTCGCCCCATTGACACGTGACCTGATCCTGCCGTTTTATCGAGCCTCGCTGACTGCGATCGCCTGATCATTCGTGCAAAGGACTTTGTCATGATCCCGCTTCAAGACCTGCTGATTTTTGCCGCCGCCGCACTGCTGATGGTACTGACGCCGGGGCCGAACATGATCTACCTGATCTCGCGTTCGATCTGTCAGGGGCGCCGCGCCGGGGTGACCTCGCTGCTCGGCGTGGTGGCGGGGTTCTTCGTGCATCTGTTCGCGGCAGCCGCCGGTTTGACCGCGGTGTTTCTTGCGGTACCGATGGCCTATGAAGTGTTGAAGTGGGCCGGTGCGCTGTACCTGTTGTGGCTGGCCTGGCAAGCGGTGAAGCCCGGCGCCCGTTCGCCGTTCGAAGCGCAACAGTTACCGGCGGATTCTTCGCGCAAACTGGTCACCATGGGCTTTCTTACCAGCGCGTTGAACCCGAAAATCGCGGTGTTCTACCTCTCGGTATTTCCGCAGTTCATTTCGCCAGAGCACGGCTCGGTGTTCACCCAAAGCATCATCCTCGGCCTGACCCAGATCAGCGTCAGCTTCTGCGTCAACCTGTTGATCGCGCTGTTCGCGGCGGGCATCGCCTCGTGGTTCGTCAACAACCCGACCTGGCTGGCGGCGCAGCGTTATTTCATGGGCTTCGTGCTGGGCGGTCTGGCGGTGCGGCTGATGCTTGAACAGCGCAAGGCTGCCTGAGCATGTGGATCGAACGGCTGGACGCCAGTCATGCGCTGGCCTATCGCGAATTGATGCTGGAAGCCTATGACCGGCATCCGCAGGCATTCACCTCCAGCGTGCGCGAGCGCGCAGTGATGCCGTTGAGCTGGTGGGAATCACGCCTGACCAGCAAGCTCGACGCGGTGTTCGGCGCGTTCGAAGACGGCCGGCTGGCGGGCATCGTCGGCCTGGCGTTCGAGCCTCGGGAAAAGGCCCGGCACAAGGCAACGGTCTTCGGCATGTATGTGTCGGCTGAATTTCGCCAGCGCGGGCTGGGGCTGAAATTGATGGAGGCGGTGCTGGGTGAAGCGCAGCAGCATCCGGCGCTGAAAGTCATTCAATTGACCGTCACCGCCGGCAATGACGCGGCGTTCAAGTTGTATCAGCGCTGCGGCTTTATCCAGTTCGGCCTTGAGCCGATGGCGGTGCGGGTCGGCGAGGACTACTTCGACAAGATCCATATGTGGTGCGCGCCTTTCGTACCAACCGCCAGCCTCAACGAACCGCGCTGACCCCATCCAGCGTCGAGAACGAAGTGTCCTTGGCCGTCAGCAGGAAATCGCGCATGTACGGCGCGTCCAGCATGTCGGCGCGGATCGCCGCGTACAGCGTCGCGAACAGACCTTTCTCGCCCAGCCGCTTGCCCTTCACGTAACCGCGCGAGCTGTATTCATGCAGCGCCCAGTGCGGCATGCCGCACACGCCACGACCGCTGGCCACCAGTTGCATCATCATCACCGTCAGCTCTGAGGTGCGTACCTGCGCCGGTTCGATGTCGGCCGGTTCGAGGAAGCGGGTGAAGATGTCCAGTCGATCGCGTTCGACCGGGTAGGTGATCAGGGTTTCGGTCAGCAGGTCTTCGGGGACGATGTACGGTTTGCTTGCCAGTGCGTGCTGGTTGGCGACCGCCAACATCGCCTCGTAGGTGAACAGCGGCACGTAGGTGATGCCGGCGATTTCCAGCGGGTCGGATGTCACCACCAGATCCAGATCGCCCCGGGCCAGCGCCGGCAGCGGGGCAAACGAGAAACCCGAAGCGAGGTCGAGTTCGACTTCCGGCCACGCGTCGCGGAACTGGTCGATGGTCGGCATGAGCCACTGGAAGCAGCTGTGGCATTCGATCGCCATGTGCAGACGCCCGGCGGTGCCTCCGGCCAGACGCCCGATATCACGCTCGGCGGCGCGCAGCAGCGGCAGGGTCGCGTCGGCCAGTTGCAGCAGGCGCAGGCCGGCGCTGGTGAAGCGCACCGGTTTGGTCTTGCGCACGAACAACGGCATGCCCATGCGCTCCTCCAGCTCTTTGAACTGGTGGGACAGCGCCGACTGGGTCAGGTGCAGGCGGTCGGCTGCATCGACCAGGCTGTCGGCTTCGCGCAGGGCATGCAGGGTTTTCAGGTGACGGATTTCAAGCACCGCAGGCTCCATGAGGAAAATTTGTGATCAACACGAAAAGGTTGAGTTTGTCTCATGTTGCCCTGGCTGTCGACAATGGCGCCATCTTTTACGCAATGGAGAACACTCGACATGGCCGTGGCACACACCCTGGGTTTCCCGCGCATCGGCGCCGACCGCGAACTGAAAAAAGCCCTCGAAGCCTGTTGGAAAGGCGATCTCGATCAGGCCGCTCTGAATCAGGTCGGCCGCGAACTGCGCGCCAAGCACTGGCAACTGCAGAAGGACGCCGGCATCGACCTGCTGCCGGTCGGCGACTTCGCCTGGTACGACCAGGTGCTGACCCACTCGCTGACCTTCGGTGTGATCCCCGAGCGTTTCGACGGTGTGCGTGACGAGCGCGGCCTGCCGACCCTCGACACGCTGTTTGCCATGGCCCGTGGCGCCACCTCGTCCTGCTGCGGCGGCGAGCACGGCAAGACTCAATACGCCCAAGAGCTGACCAAGTGGTTCGACACCAACTACCACTACCTGGTCCCGGAATTCAGCGCAGACCAGCAATTCAAGCTGAGCTGGGAACAGCTGTTCGATGAAGTCGAAGAAGCCAAAGCGCTCGGTCACAACGTCAAACCGGTGATCATCGGTCCGCTGACTTATCTGTGGCTGGGCAAGGCGAAAGGCAACGACTTCGACAAGCTTGATCTGCTTGAGCGCCTGCTGCCGGTGTACAACGAAATCCTTGGTCGCCTCGCCGAACAGGGCGTGGAGTGGGTGCAGATCGACGAACCGATCCTCACCCTCGACCTGCCGCAAGCCTGGAAAAGCGCCTTCGAGCGCGCCTATCACATCCTTCAGTACTCGCCGCTGAAGAAACTGGTGGCGACCTATTTCAGTGGTCTGCAAGACAACCTCGGTCTGGCCGTCGGCCTGCCGGTGCAAGGCCTGCACATCGACGCGGTGCGTGCGCCGGAACAGCTCGGTCAGGTGCTGGATCGCCTGCCGACCTACAAGATTCTTTCGGTCGGTCTGGTCAACGGTCGCAACGTCTGGCGCTGCGAACTGGAGCAGGCGCTGGCACAACTGCAACCGGCCCAGGAGCGTTTTGGCGACAACCTGTGGGTCAGCAGTTCCTGCTCGCTGCTGCACAGCCCGGTGGATGTCGAGCGTGAAGACAAGCTCGATCCGGAGCTGAAAAGCTGGCTGGCGTTTGCCGTGCAGAAGTGCAGCGAAATCTCGGTTTTGCGTGATGCGCTGAACGACCCGCAAGCGCCGAAAGTGCAAAACGCGCTGGCCGAAAGCCGCGCGATTCAAGAGAGCCGCGCCCGCTCGCCGCGCATTCACAAGGCCGCCGTGCAGGCCCGGATCGAGGCGATCAATGCCAGCGACAGCCAGCGTCATTCGCCGTTCGCCAAACGCATCGCCACGCAACAGGCGCGTCTGAAATTGCCGACGTTCCCGACCACCACCATTGGTTCGTTCCCGCAGACCGGTTCGATTCGCCTGGCCCGTCAGGCGTTCAAGCAGGGCAAGCTGTCGGCCAACGATTACCACGACGCCATGCGCAGCGAAATCCGCCACGCGGTGCAAGTCCAGGAACGTCTGGGCCTCGATGTGCTGGTGCACGGTGAAGCCGAGCGCAACGACATGGTCGAGTACTTCGCCGAACAGCTCGACGGTTACCTGTTCACCCGCTTTGGTTGGGTTCAGAGCTACGGTTCCCGTTGCGTCAAACCGGCAGTGATTTATGGCGATCTGTCCCGTCCTAACGCTATGACCGTGGACTGGATCACCTACGCCCAGAGCCTGACCGACAAGGTCATGAAAGGCATGCTGACTGGTCCGGTGACCATGCTGATGTGGTCGTTCCCCCGTGAAGACGTGTCGCGCAAAATCCAGGCGCAACAACTGGCACTGGCCCTGCGTGACGAAGTGGTGGACCTGGAAAACGCCGGGATCAAGATCGTGCAGATCGACGAGGCGGCGTTCCGCGAAGGCCTGCCGCTGCGCCGTGAACAATGGCAGGAATACCTCGACTGGGCGGTGGAAGCGTTCCGCCTGACAGCGTCCGGCGTGAAGGATGAAACCCAGATTCACACCCACATGTGCTACAGCGAATTCAATGACGTGATCAAGGCGATCGCCGACATGGACGCCGACGTCATCACCATCGAAACCTCGCGTTCGGACATGGAGTTGCTCGAGGCCTTCGAAGCGTTCGACTACCCGAACGACATCGGCCCGGGCGTCTACGACATCCACTCGCCGCGCGTGCCGGACACCGCCGAGATGGTCAAGTTGATGAGCAAAGCCGTGAAGCGCATCCCGGCCCAGCGTCTGTGGGTCAACCCCGATTGCGGCCTGAAAACCCGCGCCTGGCCGGAGACCGAAGCGGCGCTGGTCAACATGGTCGCGGCGGCGCGGCAACTGCGCAGTCAGTTGGCGTAACCCTGAAGAGGGGCGGGAAACTCTCGCCCCTTTGACGTTTCAGAGACCTTCGAAATAAGGCAGCACCGCCGACCGTTTGCCGATGTCGGTGTACGGCAGATCGGGGTTGTCGGCGTGGGTCATGAAACGATGCTCCGGCAGTTTCAAATGGGCTTTCTCGAACTCGCCGAATACCGGTATCGCTTTCGAGTAGTGAAAGTGGGCATACCACAGCAAGGATGGCGGATTCCGGGTCAGGTCCCGGACTTCGTATTCCTGCAGATAATCGCTTCGGCCGTCGGGGCGTTTACCGAGTGGTTTGAGCAACGCAGGTTTGCGAATGTCCACCGCCTCCTGATCGAGCAAGTCGACCAGCATGCCGTCGGTGGGTTTGCGGCTGCTCAAGGCTTGTCGGGTGCGTAACTGCCGGCCGATGGTTTTCAGCTCGGCCGCCTTGTCCCGCAATAACCGGATAACCGGATCCCGACTCGCCAGGCCTTCGATGTCGTGTGCACGACGCAGCAGATCATCCGCCTCGATGACCATCATGTGCTCCAGATCGACCGGCAACATGTTCTGTTCGGCGTAGCGACGCACTTTTGCCAGATAGGCGCTTTGAGCACCCAGTCGCTTGTGCGCATCGGTCACCAGCCGGGCGGGATCCCTCGGTACCGGCTGCGGTGGCGAGGGATCGCGCAGGCGAAATTTTCCACTGTCTGCCTGTTCCCAGACTTCACCGTCCTTGCCTTCTTCACTGAGCACGAACTGTCGCTTGCGGGTTCTCGGCTCCCACCGTTCGACGCCAACCAGCATCTGATTGTCCTCGGTCACGAATACCTTCGTTGTCGACTTTCCAACGGGCTTGCTGACGGCTGGTTGAGCGAGAGTGGCACGTGCCTTTTCGGCGAAGGCTTCGATACCGGCCAGTAGCGGCTCGACCTCTTCCTGGTGAAAATAGTCGGGATGGCGGGTGGTCCACGCTTTCATTTTTTGCTGGAAGGTCGCGTAGGCCTCCAGGCACTCGACCAGCATCTGATTGCGTTGTTGGCGTGTGACGACTGTGTGTGCAAGGTTGTATTGAACATACAGCGCGCGGTCTACAGCGAGGCGCAGAGAATAGGCCTGCTGTTGCAGATAGATCCAGGACAACTCATCGCCCCGGGAGTAGTTCTTGACGGTTTCCATTCTGTTGCCGGTTTTCAGAAACTGCAGGTTGCTGTCACTCAGGCGCCGGTTGAAGTGGTCGACATCTGCCTTCAGGCGGATTTCAGCCCTTTGCGAAGGATTGGTGATGCGTCCATACCATTGATTGAGTTCGCCCATCAGGGTCTCGGTGTGTTCCAGCTCCCGGACAAATTCGGCACGCAACTTGCGCGCGGCCTTCAGATGGTTCAGGCGCTGGCTGATGGCATCCTTCGGCAATTCATTGAGCTCACGCGTCAGCGCGTCAATCCGGTCTTGCAATCGAGTGGCCCGGTCACTCGAATAATAGATGCGGTTGCGGAAACGGTCCGCGACAATCCGCGCGCTGTCACTGAGGAACCGGATCGTCTCGCGATGTTTGTTGCCGTGGGTCAGTGGCTGGAGTTCGGTCAGTGTCTGGAAGCGTCGACGGGCCAGGGCGATGTCGCTGATGCAGCAAAGGTCTGCCAGTTCTCGCAGCCGTGCATTGCTTGTGTCATTGATAAAGCTGGCAATCGCGGCATCGTGCCGGGGGATCTGTACCCGGATCTGCGCCATCAAATCGTCGGCGGTATCGGTCAGCTGGACATGACGCCGCAGGGCGCGATCGGTCCACCAGTGTGGCAGGCGGACGCGAATCGCCTCCGGCCACAACGGTTGCAGGGTATCGGCCAGATGTCCGAGCACACCGCCACCGCCGAGTCCGCCGCCTTCGAACGTGGCGCCGTAGACGCCGAACCAGGTATCCCATTCGCCCGTTTCATCCAGCGCGACGGGTTGCTTGTAGGTCTTGCCCGGCGTACCGCTCAGGCGCCAGTTTCGCGAATCCTTGCTCCATTCCACCTGAAACACACGACCCTGACGGACGATGAAATCGCCATCGGCATGCCGATACACGTTGCGATAAATCCCGTGAGTTGCCGGTTGCAGCCCGGCCAGGGAAAGAGGGCGTGTGTACTCGTAACCCGAGAAACGGGCGACGACATGCGCCGTCTGGCGTCGCGAAGCTTTTTGCAGCGTGGCTGCGCTGGCGGCCAAGGCGGTCAACTGGCGCGTACGGGTCAATGTGCGGGCGGCCTGGGGCAGCGAACTGCTCGCCGCGTGTCCGGGAATCAGATCAAGGGCAGCGTCGATAAACGACAGCAGCACCGAGCCGAGCTCCGCAACCCCATCCCCGACCTGCCCGCGCAGAAAGGCAGCTACCGCCTGATTGGCAGCCGTCCAGGCATCGTAAAGTGCAATGGCCGTGCCCACGAACGGCAAAAAGCCCATGGCCATTTTGATGTAATGGAACGCGCGCGGACCCTTTAGCGCGTAGCGTTCCGCATACAGCGCAGCGTTGGAGCGAGAGCTGCCACGATGGGCCTCGATCAGGCGGCCCATGTGCGCATCCAGCAGGTGCGCGGCCAGCGACGTGGTGGCTGGCCAGCGCTCGCCGATCCCGATCATGCCGGTGAAGTCATGCTCGACGGCGCGGTGCAGACGGTGCTCGTGGGCACGCACATCGCCCTGCAGCGCCCGACGCGCGAGGTACTGAATCATCGCGTCTTGCCGGCACAGATTGAACAGTGCCCGGCGTGCCTGTTCGAGGCTGGTGTAACGGCGCAGGAAGCGTTCGTCCGGGCTGTCCGGCAGGTACAACAGGGTCACGCCGCTGACCTGTTCTTCAATGAACATCACCCCGGACAAGGTACTCGGGCCTTCGCCTTCGTTGTCTTTGCCGCCTGCGCTCAGGTACGCCGGCAGCATGACAACGCACTTGCCCTGCACACGCCAGGCCTGGGTTGAATCGGCGTCGATGGCGATGTCGAAAACCGACAGGTCGTCATCGCCCAGTTCGTTCTGCAGACGGGCACGCCGACCTTGCAGCCGGAGCATCAGCCGCCAGGGTTCGAGCAGGCATTCGCGCCGATGATCCTTGATGAACGCGCCTTCGTCAGGCGCGCCTCTGAACGTGTCGACGATCAGTTTTTCGTAGGCTTTGGGCAAATCCAGTTCAGGCAGGATCTTGCGCAGGTAGGGCAGATTGATGCCGTTGAGCAGGGTGATGCGTTCCTGCGCAGTCGTGGCATTCACTTCCAGACGCATGAAGATCAGCCGTTGCGACAAGGTATCGTCTTGAACCTTGCGCTGAGGGTCGATGTTGAGTTGCGCCAGCTCCTCGAGTGTCATCCTGCTGCGAGCGGCGCTCGGCACCATCACCGTGGTTCTCTGGGTTGCGCCGGGGCCTGCGGAATATCGGGTTTGCTGTGTGACCGAGTCGGGCAGGGTCAGCGAAATCGTGAAGTCGCCCTTGAGCGCGAAGTCCATTCGCAGACGTGCGTTGATGCGCTGGCGGGTGAAGTCATCGCGGGGGATAAGGTTGAGGGTCATCAGCTCATGACTGCGGTACATGGCGACGATGAAGGCTTCGATCAATGCCTTGAGGTTGCTGCGTTCAGCAGGGGGCAGGCGGTTCAGCCAGTCCGGCAATCGGGTGCTGAGCGTGGCGCTGTGTGCCTGCTCCTGCAACTGCGCAATCACCAGTGCCCGGACGGCGTTGACCGGGAACTGCCAGTCGGCGAGCGAGCGCTGGCGCAGGATCTCCAGTCGTTCGGCCTGAGCCGTCCCGTTGTGGCTCTGGCGGATGCTCGCGGCCCGTTGCCTGAAGTCGTCGGTCAACCGCTCCAGTGAATAACGCAACGGATCGCCGGTGATCGGTCTGAGTTGCAGGCTGACTGCGCTGTCGCTGTCGGCCATCCTGAAAACTTCCCGCGCCAGCGCCCGGCGGCTGGCGAAACGTTGCAGGCCTGCGCCGTAACCGGGCCAGTAAAGCAGCACGCTGTGCGTTGAATCGTTATCCAGCAGCGTTTGGGGATGGGTCATCACGAACGGGCCGTTGAGCGCCTGAGTGGTGTCACCATTCGTCTCGTTCATTTGCAGGGTCAGGCTGGCGGCCACCCGACCTGCGTCCGGTTCAGCGGGTGTATCGAGCAAAGCCTTCAGCAGGACGATGTCTTCATCGTCGAGTTGTCCGAGCGCCCGTTGCAGTTCGGCCTCGGCGTGCAGACCGGACTTGTGCGCCAGATGCAGCGCCGTGAAGTGTCGATCGAATGCCGTCGTGTCTTGCCCCATAAGACCGTGCGCGGCGGTATTCGCCGCTTGCTCGGCGTCTTCCAGCGCACTGTGCAGATCCTTGATCGAATCCACCGAGTTGCCCGTTTCGGCGAGCCAGGCTTCAAGTGCTTCGCGCTGGCGACTTATCGCTGCCTGCCGCCATGACCACGGAAGATCGGCACTCAGGCTGTCGAACAGTCGAGGGGGCGTTTCGTCCTCCCAAAGCGCTGGAGCATGATCGGTATCGAGGCCGGGGGCCGTGGAGAACACAGCGATCCCCAACTGCCGGTCAACCTGATCGGCGACGCTGAGGGCCAGTGCACCGTGTTCGGCCAGTGTCCTCCGGGTGTTTGAACCACTGCGCAGCGCCGCTGCCTGGGCCATTTGTTGTTGCCATAGCCATTCATCGAAGGCACTCGTCAGAGAATGGCCAGCCCCGCCGAACTCCACCTGTACGTTTTCGCTGGTCAGCCCTGTCGGCATCAGCGGCTGACTGGCTACCCAGGCACACAGGTCATCACGTCGTGCAAAGGCGTGCAGTGCATCTGGCCGGCTCGGCAGGTACAACAATTGCGCGCCGGTGTCTGCATGGCTGATGACCCACGCCGCCGGAAGTCGCGCCCGTACGCCGTTGTCGAACAGCAAGTTCGGCAGTTCGATCTTCAACGTTTCGCCAGTGCCTTGCTGCCTGTCCGACGGGCCCAGCAGCGACCATAACGGTTGCAATTGCTGCGCCGTGAGCTGACGCCGGGCAAATGCCATTTGCGCAACCGCCTCGATATGCTCGCCATACAACTGCCTGGCGCGTTCGTGTCTCGACACGGGCGTGCCGGGTGCCCGGGCATTCCAGTAGGCGTTCCAGCGCTCTTTGAGCGCCCTGATCGGATCGAGGCCTTTGAGGCGTTCGAGCAGTTGCGACGGGGTGAGGGGGTAAAGGGCGTGAGATGGACTTACTCCTGTCACCCGACATCGGCGGTCCAGCCATTCCTCGATCCATGGCTGTTGAAACACGAAGGCGCAGGCCTCGGTCAGGCCGACGAATCGCTGAGCGTGCCCGCTGACGGGATGAAACAGCAGGCCCGCGCGCTGCTCGTCCAGATCGAGCTGGCGATGGAGCAATCGGTTGAGGGTGTCACGGACCGAAGGTACACCGGCACACAGCTTACGCAGGCCCTCGCTGCTGTTGCGCCGGCTCATTGTCGCGACGTGCAGCAAACTTTCATCGACGGATTTCGGCAGTGTGGAAAGCCCGAGCACGTCGGACAAGGGATTCGCCGCAGGCGGTGGTAGATCGAAAAGCAAAGGTTCAGTCATGGCAGCAAAGCTCGATGGTGAGAGCGGCGGCTCCGCTCGATTCGCCAGCCATTCAAGGAAAGTTGCCAGGGGGAGGGGTGCTACATAGTTATTGTGATTCGACCGCTCGGCACTCTTCATCAAACTGTCATCGAACTGTGGCAGCGCGCTTGAACAAACTTCATCAGACTCGCGCTCTACTGGGGTTCTGCGTTTCGGTGTTTTTCATGTTCAAGGGATTTTTTGCAATCGCGGCGTTGTTGGCCGCGGTTTTTTTCGTTCCGGCGTCCTATGCGGCGTCGCGTTGCGACGTCAATGTACCGACCGAACGGGTCGATCTGGAGCAGGTGAGCCTGGCGTACCAGAGCATCGGCCGTGCGTCGGATCCGGCGCTGTTGCTGGTGATGGGGCTGGGCGGGCAGTTGATCCACTGGCCCGATGAAGTGGTGGTTGCGCTGTGTCAGCAGGGCTTTCGGGTGATTCGTTATGACAACCGTGATGTCGGCCTGTCGACCTGGCGCCAGACGCCGGTGGAAGCCAACCTGACCTTTGAGGTGCTGCGCTACAAGCTCGGCCTGCCGGTGGCGGCGCCTTACAGCCTGACCGACATGGCCGACGATGCACTGGGCCTGATGGACGCGTTGCACGTCGAGCAATTCCACGTGCTTGGCGCGAGCATGGGCGGGATGATCGCCCAGCACATGGCGGCGATGGCGCCGCAACGGGTCGAGAGCCTGACGCTGATCATGACCAGCTCCGGCGCCGAAGGGTTGCCGGCGCCGAGTGCGGCGTTGGTGCAATTGTTGTCACGGCGCGGCGCTCCCAATCGCCAGATCGCGCTGGAGCAACAGGCGGATTTGTTGGCGGCGCTGGGCAGTCCGACGGTCACCGATGATCGTCAGATGCTGCTGCATCAGGCGGCGCTGTCCTATGACCGAGCGTTCAATCCCGAAGGCGTGAAGCGCCAGATCATGGCGATCCTCGCCGAACCGAGCCGGGTGGCGTTGCTCAATCAACTACGTGTCCCGACGCTGGTGGTGCATGGCACGGCGGATCCGTTGTTGCCGGTGATGCACGGCGTGCACCTGGCGGCGCATATTCGCGGCAGTCAGCTGCGGCTGATTCCGGGGCTGGCGCACCGTTTTCAGGAAGCGTTCAAGGAGCCGTTGCTGGCGGCGGTGTTGCCGTATCTGCGCGAGCATCGCGAAGACACGTCGCACTGGGCGCAGATCGAACCGGTGGCGGAACACAACCTGCTCTGACTCAGGCGTGAATCCGCACCCACACCGACACCAGCACCGTCGCCGCCATCAGCCACGCCACCGCCGCGACCGCCAGCGAAGCTTCGAGGCGCATGCGGTCGACCATCACGTACAGCGTTGCCAGATAGACGAAGTACGGAATGATCGACCACATGCCGAAGACGATGGTGGTCTTCAGGTCGTCGATCGAACGGCCCTTGCCGACGATGTAATGGGCGATCAGGGCGAAGGTCGGGAACAGCGGCACCAGGCCTGCGATGTAGTAGTTTTTGGTCTTGGCCAGCATGGCGAGGATCACCACCACGGCCGCACCGAGCATTGCCTTGAAAATCAGATCCACGTCGTTCTCGCTTAATGGCTCAGGCCGTACTTTTTCACTTTGTCGAACAGCGTGGTCTTGGCCATGCCCAGTTCCAGACTGGCCTGGGTCAGGTTGCCGCCGCTGCGTTGCAGGGCGTCACTGAGCAGGTTGCGTTCGAACGCTTCCACCGCTTCGGCGAAGGCCAGGCCCTGGCCTGCGCTACCCGCGCCGGTCTTCTTGAATGCCGGCAAACCGAGGGCAAAACGCTCGGCGACGTTGCGCAGTTCGCGCACGTTGCCCGGCCAGTCGTGGCTCATCAGGCTCGACAGGGTCTGGTTGTCCAGCTCCGGCAGCGCGCGGTCGAAACGCAGGGCCGATTGCTGGGTGAAGTGT
The DNA here is from genome assembly GCF_058808435.1 of Pseudomonas sp. GW821-FHT11D10. Classification (NCBI taxonomy): domain Bacteria; kingdom Pseudomonadati; phylum Pseudomonadota; class Gammaproteobacteria; order Pseudomonadales; family Pseudomonadaceae; genus Pseudomonas; species Pseudomonas sp. GW821-FHT11D10. The sequence goes on from NZ_JBXARR010000001.1 coordinate 138,559, forward strand.
TCGAACAGTTGCAGGATGTCTTCGCGGCGCTCGCGCAGGGGCGGCAGTTCCAGCGTCACCACGTTGAGGCGGTAGTACAAGTCGCTGCGGAATTCCCCGGCCTTGCTCGATTCGTCGAGGTCGGATTTGGTCGCCGCGATCACCCGGCAATCCACCGCCACGCTCTGGTTCGAGCCGAGGCGTTCGAGGGTGCGCTCCTGTAACACCCGCAGCAGTTTGATCTGCAACGGCAGCGGCATGCTTTCCACTTCATCGAGGAACAGCGTGCCGCCGTCGGCGTGCTCGATCTTGCCGATCCGCCGCTTGCCGGCGCCGGTGAAGGCGTTGGCTTCGTGGCCGAAGATTTCGCTTTCGAACAGGTTTTCCGGCAGGCCGCCGCAGTTCAGCGCGACGAACTGTTTGGTGTGACGCCGGCTGAAATCGTGCAGACAGCGGGCGACCAGTTCCTTGCCGGTGCCGGTTTCGCCTTCGATCAGCACGTTGGCCGAGGTGTCGGCGACGTTGGCGATCAGCTCGCGCAGGTTCTGCATGGCCGGCGAGCGCCCGATGATCCGACCTTCAAGGGAATCGCGTTCGGCCAGTTGCCGGCGCAGGGAGGAGACTTCGCGATTCAGGCTGCGTTGCTCCAGCGCGCGCCGGGCGACGTCCACCAGCCGTTCCGGGGAGAACGGCTTTTCCATGAAATCGTAGGCGCCTTTCTGCATCGCGCCGACGGCCATGGAGATGTCGCCGTGGCCGGTGATCAGCACTACCGGCAGGCTGCGGTCGCGTTGCTTGAGCCGGGTCAGCAGTTCCAGACCGTCGATGCCGGGCAGGCGAATGTCGCTGATGACGATCCCGGCGAAGTTGTCGCCGACCTGCTCCAGCGCCTCTTCGGCACTGCCCACGCCGATGCACGGGATGTCTTCGAGGGTCAGCGCCTGCTGGCAACCGAGCAGCACATGGGGATCGTCTTCGACGATCAGCACACTAAGGTCGTTGTTCATATTGGCTCGGCAGGAATAGGGCTTACCAACGGTAAACTGAGGACGAAGGTGGTACCACCGCTGGCCGGGTGTTCGACACCCAGATGCCCGCCGGTGGCGGCGGCGAGGCTGGCCGACAGGGTCAGACCGAGGCCCAGGCCCTGTTCGCCGGGCTTGGTGGTGAAGAACGGTTCGAACAGGTGCTTGCGCGCTTCGGCGTCGATGCCGTGACCGTTGTCGCGCACCCGCAGGCGATATTTGCCGTTGAATTCTTCGCCTTCCAGCCACAGTTCCGGCAGCGGTTGCGCCTGCATGGCGTCGAGGGCGTTGCCGATCAGGTTGACCAGAATCTGTTCCAGCCGCGTCTGGTCGATCTGCACCTGCACATCGTCGAACTGGCGATGCAGTTGCAGGGAAGCGCTTTCGACACGGGCGCCGAGCACTTGCAGCGCGGCATCCACCGCTTTGCCGAGGCTGGCGCGGCCCTTGTCGTCGCCGCGCCGGGCGAAGGAGCGCAGGCTGGCAGTGATCCGGCCCATGCGGTCGATCAGGTCGTTGATGGTCTTGAGGTTGGTGCTGGCGACATCGAGCTGGCCGCGCTCAAGGAAGCGAATGGTGTTGCCCGACAGCGTGCGCATCGCCGCCAGCGGCTGGTTCAGTTCGTGGGCGATGCTGGTGGACATCTGGCCGATGGCCGCGAGTTTGCCGGCCTGCACCAGTTCGTCCTGGGCGCGGCGCAAAGTCTCTTCGGCCTGACGTCGTTCGCGGATCTGGCTCTTGAGCCGGTCGTTGCTGGCGCGCAGGTCGGCGGTGCGTTCGGTAATCCGACGCTCCAGCTGATTGTTGGCTTCCTGCAGGGCTTCGCGGGCGGCGAGGCGGGTGGCGATGACCTTGCGCCGTTCGTTCCAGGCGATCAGCAGGAACGCCACGAGGGCAAAGGCGACCGCTACCAGAATCCCCTGATTGATCGCTTCGCGCCGCAGGTCTTGCAACGGCGTGAGCAGGGTGAAATTCCACGGGGTATCGCTCAGCGGTCGGGTTTGCGCCAGATAGCTGATGTTTTCCTCATCGCCATCCTGCTGGCTCGGCACTTCGCTGTTGGCCGGGAAGGTGAGTTTTTCCACGCCTTCGGACAGGGTTTCCCGGGCCAGCGGTTGCAGCTCGTTCAGCGGGAACCAGTAGTACTGCAGGCTGCGGGCGAGTTTTTCCTTGGTCTCGTCGCTCAGCGGTATCACCGATTTCAGGCGCCGGGCCGGATCGCTGGACAGAATGATGATGCCGTTTTCATCGCTGACGAAGGCTTCGAGGCGCGCCCGTTGCCAGCGTTCTTCCATGGCTTCCAGGCGTACCTTGACCACTGCGACGCCGATGATCTTGCCGTGTTCTTCGAGGCCGTGGGCCAGGTAATAACCGGGTTCGCCATTGGTGCTGCCGATCCCGTAGAAACGTCCGGGCTGGCCGCGAATGGCATTCTGGAAGTAGGCGCGGAACGACAGGTCTTCACCGAGATAACTGTCGACGTCGCGCCAGTTGCTGGTGGCCATGACGCGGCCGGTGGTGTCCATGACGTAGATGGCCCGACTGCGGCTGCGCCGGTTCAGGCCTTCGAGGTAATCGTTGACCGTTTGCCGGTGTTCCGGGGTCGGGTCGTCCAGCAACTGCGAAACGCTCGATTCGAGTTCCAGCAGGCTGGGCAGGTAGGTGTATTTGCTGATCTCGCTTTCGACCGCGCGGGCGTGCAGTTCCAGCTGGCGCTGGCCGTTTTCGCCGAGGCTGCGGATGCCGAAATGTTCACTGGTCCAGAAGCCGATGTAACCCAGTCCGATCATCAGGGCGATGACCAGCGGCGGCAGGAACAGGTGGCGGATCAGACGGGGTTTCACGGCAAGTGATGGCGGCGTGGCGCGATAGAGAGTGGGGTCGCATTTCATCACAGATGCCTTGGGTCAACCACCTGCATTCCCCGACAGTGGATGTCGGGGAATGCAGCAGTTTTTAGTGCTGCAGGATTTTCTCGAGGAAATGCTGCGCGCGTTCGGAGCGTTGGCTGATGTCGCCAAAGAACTCTTCTTTCTTGCAGTCTTCGATGATCTTGCCGGCGTCCATGAAGATCACGCGGTCGGCCACTTTACGGGCGAAGCCCATTTCGTGGGTCACGCACATCATGGTCATGCCTTCGTGGGCCAGTTGCACCATCACGTCGAGCACTTCGTTGACCATTTCCGGGTCCAGCGCCGAGGTCGGTTCGTCGAACAGCATGACGATCGGGTCCATCGCCAGCGCACGGGCGATCGCCACACGCTGTTGCTGACCGCCGGACAACTGGCCAGGGTGCTTGTGGGCGTGAGCCGACAGGCCGACGCGCTCGAGCAGTTGCAGGCCTTTCTTGGTCGCTTCTTCCTTGCTGCGGCCCAGCACCTTGATCTGCGCGATGGTCAGGTTTTCGGTGATGGTCAGGTGCGGGAACAGTTCGAAATGCTGGAACACCATGCCGACGCGCGAGCGCAGTTTCGGCAGGTTGGTCTTCGGATCGGCAATCGACGTGCCGTCGACCACGATGTCGCCTTTCTGGAACGGCTCCAGTGCGTTGACGCACTTGATCAGGGTCGACTTGCCCGAACCGGACGGACCGCAGACCACGATCACTTCACCCTTTTTGACCTCGGTGCTGCAATCGGTCAGCACCTGGAAGTCCCCATACCACTTGTTGATGTTCTTGATAGAGATCATACGGCGAACCTTTTTTGCAGACGCTTGACCAGCACCGAGGCGGCAAAGCTGATGGTGAAGTACACGAGACCTGCGAAGATCAGGAACTCATTCGAGCGGCCAATGATGTCGCCACTGGCGCGCGAGGCGTTGAGGAAGTCCACCAGGCCCACGGTGTAGACCAGCGAGGTGTCCTGGAACAGGATGATGCTCTGCTGCAGCAGCAGCGGGGTCATCTTGCGGAACGCCTGAGGCAGGATGATCAGGCGCATCATCTGGCCGTAGGTCATGCCCAGTGCCTGCGCTGCGCCCATCTGGCCTTTGGGGATCGACTGCACGCCGGCCCGGACGATTTCGCAGAAGTACGCCGCTTCGAACATCATGAACGCCACGATGCACGAGGTGAACGCGCCGATCGGGGTGTCTTCGCCGGTGATCCAGCGCAGCACGAACGGCACGGCCAGGTAGAACCAGGTGATCACCAGCAGCAGCGGGATCGAACGGAAATAGTTGACGTACGCGCCGGCGATGCTCGACAGCAGTTTGCTGTGGGACAGGCGCATCAGCGCGAGGATGGTGCCGAGGATGATCCCGCCGACCACGCCCAGCGCCATCAGCTTGAGGGTCATCAGCATGCCGTTCCACAGGCCGGGAATGGCCGGAACGATGCCACTGAAATCGAATTCCATTATTTACCCCCCACGGAGATCAGGCCGGGCACGGCGACTTTCTTCTCGACCATGCGCATCAGCAGCATCAGGCTCATGTTGAGGGTGAAGTAGATCAGGGTCGCCAGGGTGAAGGCTTCAAACAGGTTGGCCGAGAATTCGGCGGTCTGTTTGGTTTGCGCCAGCAGCTCCATCAGACCGATCAGGGACGCCACGGAGGAGTTCTTGAACACGTTCAAAAATTCCGAGGTGAGCGGCGGAATGATGATCCGGTAGGCCTGAGGCAGCAGCACGTTCCAGTAGATCTGCGGCAGCTTGAAACCCATGGCACGGGCGGCGGATTCCTGGCCGCGTGGCAGCGCCTGGATACCGGTGCGAACCTGTTCGCAGACACGGGCGGCGGTGAACAGGCCCAGGCAGACGACAACGCTCAGGTAGGCCGAGGTGGTCGGGTTCAGGTCCTGCTTGTACCACTCCTGCAGATCCGGCGGCAGCAGATCGGGCACCAGGAAGTACCAGATGAACAGCTGAACTAGCAGCGGCACGTTACGGAACAGTTCGACGTAGCAGGTCGCGATGCCCGACACGATGCGGTTCGGCACGGTGCGCATGATGCCCAGCAGCGAGCCGAGTATCAGGGCGATGATCCAGGCCACGATGGCGATGGCGATGGTCCAGCCCAGACCGGAGATGAACCAGTCGAGATAGGTCTCGCTGCCCACGCCGGTGGACTTGAAGAACACGCCCCAGTCCCAGTTGTAATTCATTAGGGTCTCCCCTCGATTCGATCGATGTACAAGTGCCCGCCTGGGGAAGCTCCGTTCCCGCCCTGATTGTGAAAATCAGGCACACGCGATCGGCTCGACAGCCACCGGTTCGAGTGTTTCCAGAAAATGCCAGCAGGGAGTGACCATCCCCTGAAAAGGCAGGCGCCTCCTCAGGGGATAAGGTTAGTCAGAAATCAGGATTTCTTGTCGTCAGCCGCTTTGTCGGTCGGATTGGCGATCAGGGCCTTGAGCTCGTCGCTCATCGGGAAGTTCAGGTTCAGGCCTTTTGGTGGAATCGGCTGCATGAACCACTTGTCGTAGATCTTGTTGATCGCGCCCGAGGCGTAGGTTGCCTTGATGGCGTCGTCGACAGCCTTTTTGAACGGCTCGTCGCCTTTGCGCATCATGCAGCCATAGATTTCGTACGACTGTGGAGTACCGGTCACGGCCCAGTCGGAGGCTTTCTTGGCCTTGGCGGCTTCGCCGGCCAGCAGGGCGTCATCCATCATGAACGCAACGGCACGACCCGATTCCAGCATCTGGAAGGATTCACCGTGGTCCTTGGCGGAGATCACGTTCATGCCCATCTGCTTGTCGGCGTTCATCGCCTTGAGGATGCGCTCGGAAGTGGTGCCGGCGGTGGTCACGACGTTCTTGCCTTTCAGATCGTCGAAGTCCTTGTACTTGGAGTCAGCCTTGGACAGCAGACGGGTACCGATCTCGAAGATGCCGACGGAGAAGTCGACCTGTTGCTGACGCTCGACGTTGTTGGTGGTGGAGCCGCACTCGACGTCCACGGTGCCGTTCTGCACCAGCGGGATACGGGTCTGCGAGGTCACGAGGTTGTATTTGACCTGCAGGTTTGGCAGGTCGAGGTCTTTCTTGATCGCTTCGACGATGGCCAGCTGGATATCGTGGGAGTAGCCGACCGGCTTGCCGGAAGCGTCAGCGATGTAGGAGAAGGGAATGGAAGCGTCACGGTGGCCCAGGGTGATGACGCCGGACTCTTTGATCTTCTTAAGGGTGCCGGTGAGTTCGGCAGCGAAAACTGGTGTGCTGATCAGAGCGGCAGCAATGGCTGCGCCCAGGATATGGGGAACGATGCGCATCAAATTTTCCTCGACATTGTTTTTTTTATGGAGCCGGTTGAGCGGGCCCTTTGTACTTCGAATGCCTGACGGCTCCTGTTGTGTTGGCGCTACAGGCATTCGTCGAAGGAGTGTAGAGCATGAGTCGTGCCAGACCAGTCGGTACAGATTAATTCATTGATTTATAACGTTATTAAAGTTTAGTGATGGTTTTTTTTCGTCAATCTGATCCGGTTAACCGAATTGACCGCCAAGTCGCGTTCGGAAAACCGAATGCCGTCGGTTCAGCGCCAGACCGGTAACCAGCCCAGTGTGAACAGCAGATGCGAGACCGCGCAGATCCCCCCGAAAAACAGCACCAGAACGATCATCGCGTTACCGCCCCAGACCCGGTAGCGCGGGCTGCCAAAGCGTTTGCGCGAGGCCCTGGCCAGCAGCGCGGGTGTCACGACTGCCCAAAGCGTGGCGGCCAGTCCGGCAAAACCGATGGCGTGAATGAACCCTTCCGGCCAGAACAAGCCGCAAAGCATCGGTGGCAGGAAGGTCACGGCAGCGGTTCGCAGGCGACCCATCGGGTGATCGTCGAAACCGAGCACGTCAGCCAGGTAATCGAACAGACCCAGCGTCACACCGAGAAACGAACAGGCGACGGCGAAGTTGGAGAAAAAGGTCAACAGCAGATCGACATTGGCACTGTCCAGACGCGATCCCAGCGCGCTGATCAGCACGTCGATATTGCCGCCACGCTGGGCGATATCCTTGAAAGCCTCGCGCGGGATGTTGCCCATGCTGCACAGCATCCATACCAGATAGAGGCCCAGGGCGATCAGCGTGCCACCCAGCAGGCAGGCGCGGATTCGCTTCGGATCCTTGCCGTAATGTTTCATCAGGCTTGGCACGTTGCCGTGGAAACCGAACGAGGTCAGGCAGAAGGGCAGGGTCACCAGCAGGTAGGGCCAGTAAGCGCTGTCGCCGCTGTTCTGGTTGAGCAACATGGCCGGCTGGACATGACCGAACAGGCCGCCGAAGGTCAGGAAAAAGGCAAGGATCTTTGCGCCGAACACCAGCGTGGTCATCCGGCTTACCGCTGAAGTACTGAGCCAGACGATGAACGCCACCAGCACAGTGAACCCCGGCCCGCCGATGCGCGGTGACAGCGCGATGCCCATGGACTGCAGTGTGTGGTGGATGACTGAACCGCTGGCGGAAATATAGGCGTAGGTCAGGGTGTAGAGGACAAAGACGATGCTCAGACCGTTGATTCGACTCCAGGTGCGCCCGAGCAGATCACGGGTGATGGTCGAGAAGCTCGCACCTTCGTGGTAGTTGAGGTTGGCTTCGAGGATCATCAGGCCTGAATGCAAGGTGCAGAACCAGGCAAACACCAATACCGCGACGGAACCGTAAAACCATAGTCCGGACATGACCACCGGCAGGGAAAACATTCCGGCACCGACAATGGTTCCGCCGATGATCATGGCGCCGCCAAGCACCGAGGGCGAGCGATCGAGTGCGCAGGGGGAAGTGGATGAAGCAAGTGACGTGGCACGCATGGCTGGGCCTGCATTGATATTGTTATGGAGGATTCGATCCAGCTCGCTCCTTGCCGGAGCGAGCCGTGCTCATCGGATGTTCAGCAGGGGGGACAACCGGCTCACTGCCTGCAACAGAAATCCGTCCTGCCCCGGCAATGCATCGAATGACAGGCCCACCGGCAACGAACCTTTCGCGGCCACCGGTACGGTCATGCTCGGTGCTGCCAGATTGCTGGCCGGGTCGGTGTTGCGCACGAACCGCTCGAAGTGGCTTTCATCTGCGCAATCAGCCAGCAACGGCGCGCTGCAACTGACTGTCGGGTAGGCCATCAGATCCAGCTGGTGGCGGTTGAACAGTTGCCGGTACTCCTGCTCCAGCCGGACTTTGCCCATCAATGCCTGCACATAGTCGGTATAGGAAATTGCCGGGCTTTCCAGTTGTGCCGTGAGGATTTTCTTGATCCCGGGATCTTCGATCCGTTCCAGGATGCTGAGGAATTCGCCACCGCGTCCTTCCTTCATCAGGAATCGGGGAAAGTCGATGAAGAATTCGTAGATCGGCAACGGAAACTGGATGCACTCGTTGATCTCGCCGATCACCGCGTCGTCAACCGGTACGATTTCCACACCATTGCTGGCGAGCGCGTTGATGGCGGCACGGCAGTCGCGGCTGACGTTGTTTTCCAGATCGGCCCAGAGGAAACGCTCGGGAATACCGATGCGCAGCGGACTGTCTTCGGACAGTGGCGGTAAATGCTGGTCGGTCAGGTGGCCGTGGACGAACCGGCAGTCTTCCACCGTGCGCGTCAGCAGGCCCGGCGTGTCTTTGGTCTGCGAGACCGGGACGATGCCGTCGACCGGATAAGCGCCAGTGGTCGGGCGCAAACCGACGATCCCGCAAAACGCTGCCGGGATGCGTACCGAACCGCCGGTATCGGTGCCTACCGCGCACGGCACCAGCCCGGCGGCGACCGCGGCAGCGCAACCGCCACTGCTGCCCCCGGCGCTGTAGCGCTCGTTCGCCGGGTTGATGACCGCGCCGTGGGTGTGATTGGCCGAGGTCACGCCGAATGACAGCTCGTGCATGTTGTTCTTGCCCACCACGCGCGCGCCCAGGTGTTTGAAACGCGCAACGATGCCGGCGTCCGCCTGTGGCATGTAGTCCGCCAGGCCGGGTGTGCCGGCAGTGGTCGGCATGCCCCGGACATTGATGTTGTCCTTGAACGATACCGGCAAGCCGTACAGCGGCGCCTGTCGGTCCGCGTCAGGGGCATAGGCCAGCATTGCCGGGTCGAAAGTGATGAAACTGTTCAGATGCTGCGCGTTGCCATGGCGCTCGCGCAGGGCCTGTTGCCAGGTGTCGAGACAGAACTCGCCACGGCGAAACCGGTTGACGAGCTGTTCGATTGAAAACTGTCTGTACATGGAAAGTCTCGGCGAAAAGGGAAGGGCGTAATCAGCAGTAGCGGTACTGCGAAACCAGACCGTCGAGCGGGTTGCCGTCGATCAGATCGCCTCCCAGGCTGCTGATGACCGCGCACGCCGTGTTCAGGGCCGTCTGGATCGAGCCTTCGGCCCAGCCGCCAGTGAAGGACGCGCCGCAACCGGCCAGGTAAAGACCGGTGTCCTGTCGGGGATCGAGGGCGGTGCGGAACTGATAGAACAGGCGCTCGGAATAGATGTCGTCACCGGGGAAATTCAGCTTGAAGGCACCGAGCGCGTGCTTGTCGGTCAGCCAGTCGTATTCGAGTACGTAGCGCTGGTAGTCGCCGTCGAGCGGGATCAGATGGCGGGCGAATTGCGGCGCGCTCATTGCCAGTTCATCCACCAGCCGCAGGCAGCGCTGCACTTTGTCGGTCATCGAGACCATCTTGTGCGAGTCGTCTTCCCAGGTGTAACTGATCAGCACCACGCCCCAGGAATCCGGGTCATGCGGAGCGTAATCCAGGCAGTACACGCCCTTGACCAGGGTGTCGGTCTGGATGTTCTGCGCCAGGCCGTGTTTGAGCCAGAACTTGTCTTTGGTCAGGATGAACAGTTTGGACGAGCCGACCATGTGGGTTTCGTTGATCGCCCGGGCTACGTCCCGGTTCACGAACGCCTGGTTCTGGGTGAGCTTGAGGTTGACCTGCAAGGCGCGGGTCGTGGTGGTGGTGATCACCCGGTCGCAAGCGTAGGTTTCGCCGTTGCTGCCGGCCAGCAGGATCTGTCCGTCGGGGCCCTTGTTGATTGATTCGATGCGGGTCCGGCAGATCATGTCGCGCAGTTGCATGCCGTTGAACGTGGTGTCGGCGATCAGATGCGCCAGCGAAGAAATACCGTTGGGCACCAGCCGCTGATTGACCTCCAGCGCGTTGACCACCAGACGCAGGATCTCGGTGAACGAGGCGCGATAAACCGACTGGAAACCACCGGAGCCGATCCCCAGCGAGCCGAACAGGTGGAAGTCTTCCGGTTTGCGCCAGACCTTGCCGCCCGGCGGGTTCTTGCCGGTGAAGATGCGCACCATGGCCGAGTAGAACGAGCTGTCGCCGAAGCAGTCCAGATAGCGTTGCCACTCCGGCTGCACTTCACAGTAGTTGTGCTGCTTGAGCAGTTCGGTCAGCAACAGCGGCGGGGCGAGGCGGGTGCCGTCGTCCAGCACTGCACCCTCTCTGAGAAAGGCATTCCAGCCTTGATGCACGGTTGTGAACAACGCCGGCGGCGGCTGCATCGCGGCCCAGTGATGGGCCTCGCCCCGGTAGTGCAGCTCGGTATCGACCACCCCCGGGTCGGGGAAGGCTTCGGTGGTCTGGATGCCGAACTTGTCGAGGTAATGGAAAAGCCCGACTTCGCTGGGTGGAAAGCGCATGGCGCCCATTTCGGCGATGAACTGCGGTTGTTCTTCATCGAAGCACTGGGTCAGCAGGCGCCCGCCGATGTGGCTTTCTTCCGCCTCGAACAGGGTCACGCGACGGGCACCCGCCCGCAGCAGTTCATAGGCCGCCACCAGCCCGGTGAGACCGGCACCGACAATGCCGATGTGCTTTTGCGCCGATTGCTCTGGCAGGTGCCCGATGGCCTGGTCGGCGTTGCGCAGGAACTGACCGTAATCGTAGAGCAGGTCGACGTAAGGGAAAGACAGGCACGCGGTATCCTGGATGACAGGATTGTTCATGGAGTTCACAGGGGGGAATTCTCGGTCGGTCAGATGATGAGCTGCAGGCTTTCGAGGGCGCGGTCGGGGTTGAGCAGAAGGATCTTCTTGCCCTGGATTTTCCACTCGCCGTCGAGGTTGATCAGGCGATGTTCGACGGTCGCCGGGTAATGCCATTCAAGGTCGCCACGGGCTTCGCAATACAGCAGGTTGCTGCTGGCGACGGCGCTGTACGATGGTTCTTCAACCGTGATCCGTGGTCGCTGGGCAACGTGCAGGCAGCGGCTTTTCGGCTGCTGGGAGTAGTTGCGGGCATTGGCCAGGCGGTTGATGCGCAGGGTGGTCAGGAAGCGGTCTTCATACACCAGCGAGGATTCGTGCAGCGGGCTGCGCTGTTCGCGGCTCATCGGAATCCAGTAGGTGTAATCGTCGCTCAGCAATTGCTGCCAGGCGACAAAGTCCTGTTGGTCGAGCAGGTGCATTTCGGTCTCGAGCAAGCGCTCGATGGCTCGTTCAGTTTGATCGTGGTGCATGGTCGTCCCGCATCAGGTTTTGCCAGTTGTCGTAGAAGTTGCGCATCGCCAGTTCACTGGTGCCGGACACCACGCGGGTGCGGTCGTAGGACTCGCCCGGCTCGAACAGGCGGGAGACGTTGACCCACTCATTGGCGTCGCTGTGCAGACCCTCCATTGCACGCTCGTACATCTCCACATCGTCATGGGCGACCATCGAGCAGGGCGAGTTGATCAGGTTGTTGTACTGCACGGTCCGCTCCAGCAACTGCACCGGAGCACCTTGCAGTTCGAAGATCCACGACTCGACGATGGTTTCCCGTGCGCTGACCGGGCGGATCACCCGCAGGGTCTGGATCGGGCCCTTGACCATCAGGTTGGGGAAATACACGGTGTTGTGACGGGTGTCGTCGAGAATCGCCCGGGCCTGGTCTTCGCCATAACTTTCCACCATCAGTTCCCAGTAGCCGGGAATGCCCGTGTAGGCCTTGTGGATCGAATTGCTGACCCCGGTGTGCCCGTGGCCGTTGGGCCAGACGCGGATGCCCATGCCGGCGAAGAATTCGTACGAGGCCATGAACGGCGAGAACAGCTCAACGGCCATCGGCGCCGGCTGGCTCTGGTCGCCGGTTTCCTTCCACAGGCGAATGGCTTCGCCGGCCGAGGACTCGTGGGCGATCATCGGGTGGCAGGTGTCGGTCTGGTTGTCGACCACCATTTTCCAGTTGCAGCGATGCTTGTGCAGCAGTGGCTGACCGACCACGCGCAACCGACCCTGCGGCGAGCGCATGACCATGTTGTCCAGCGTCGACAGTGACTCGCCGAAGAACTCGTCGAAACCGATGCCGGTTTCGCTCAGTCGCACGAACACGAAGCCGCGATAGTTGCGCACCGCCGCAACCGGCTGCATACCCTTGTGGGCCGAGCAACTGCTCAGGTCGCAGTCGTCGTATTCCTTTTTCACCGGAATGCTCAGTAGCTCGCCGTCGGTCTTGAACGTCCAGGCGTGGTAGGGGCAGCGCATGAAGCGGCCGACGTTGCCGCGAGCTTCGGCCAGCACTTTCACGCCCTTGTGCGGGCAGCGGTTGTGCAGCACCACGATGTCGCCGTTCTTCTGGCGCACCATGGCCAGTGGCCGGGAGGCGAGGGTGGTCGTGAAATAGTCGCCGGTTTCGGGGATCAGACTGTCGTGACCCAGGTAGCACCAGCTCGCAGCAAAGACCCGATGTTGTTCCTGTTCGAAAAGTTGCTGATCAAGGAACAGAGACTTGTGCACTTCCCTGCCATTGAAATAGTTGTCCAACGGGGAGTCCTCTTCAGATCGCCAGTTTCAGGCGTGGGCTTTTCGCCCGGGAAACGCAGGGATAGATCCGTGCGCTGCAGGCCGCTTCTTGTGCGCTCATGATGAAGTCACGGTGCTCGACGTCGCCTTCCAGCACGTCCAGCGCGCAGACACCGCACTCGCCGCGACGGCAGTCAGAGATCGGGTCGAGACCCGCGGCTTCCAGGGCTTCCAGTAAGGTCTGGTCGGGGCCGACCTCAAGGCACACACCGGAATCTGCCGCCTCGACCGTAAAACCCCGGGCGTCTTCATCCCTGGCGACGTTGAACACCTCCAGATGAATGCGATCGCGCGGCAGTCCGGCGGATTCGGCGTGGCTCAGGATGTCGTTGAGCATCGCCGTCGGGCCGCAGACGTAAAGCCGGTCTTCGGCGCACAGGTCCGCGAGTACCTGGTGAATGGCCGGGCGCTGGCCGGACAGGTGCAGGTTCATGCGGTCTTGCAGCAGTGAGCGCAGATCCTCGGCGTAGGCCGCATCGTCGGCGCTGCGGGCGAAGTAGTGCAGGTGCGCCGAACGATCCAGCGCTCTCAGGTGGCGCAGGATGCCGGTCAGCGGGGTGATGCCGATGCCACCGGCAATCGCGATGTCACGCCCGTTCGGCGTGTCGAGCGGGTAGTTGAAGGTGTTGAACGGACCTTCGAGCTGCACCTGATCACCGGCCGCCAGCGAGCGCAGGTACTGGCTGCTGGGGGAGTCGTCACTGAGGCGGATGGCGAAGGTGAAATGACCTTCGGCGCTGTCGCCCAGCTCAACGGTGGAGTAATGACGCCATTCGCCCGAGGGCGCTATCAGCCATTTGAAGTGCGCACCGGCATGGGCCGATTGCGTGGCGGCGGGGACGCCGCGCACGGTGATTTCCTTGATCGATGTCGAAAGCATCCGGCAATGAGTAACGGTGCAGTTCATGCCGGGTTGTCCTGGGACAGCGGCGTTTCGTGCAGGTACAGCCAGCGGGTGCTGTGCTGATGCATGCGCAGGATCGCGACGGAAATGCGGGAAGTCTCGCGCTGGTTCTGACGATGGGTTTCCTTGTAGCGCAGAGCCACGGTCGGGCCTTCGTGCCAGATCGTGTGCAGGTCGCTGATGTCGATCTCCAGGCCCGGACGGGCACCGACCGCACCTTTGAACAGTTGCTCGACCTGGGCCCGCCCGACCACGGCGGCCGAGGTGGTGACCATGCTGAAGTCTTCGCTGAAGACATCCATCAGCGGGGCGACGGCGGATTCACCGGCGCCGTCGGCATTGGTGAAGACGCGATGAATCAGCTCATGCACGTGGTGGATGCTGTGGCGCGCTTGTTCAACCGGGTTGTTGTTCATGGCATTCCTTTGGAGGGTTCAGTTGGCTCATTTGAAACAGCGGGAACAGTCCGACCAGCGCAGCAATCGCGAACGTGGCGTGATAGGCCGGGGTCGAGTCGAGTTGTTTGAGCAGCAGGTTGTAGATCATCAGAAACAAGGCCGCGCCGACGCTGAACGACATCTGCCGATTGATGTTCCAGATCACACTGGCCTTGTGGGTTTCGCTGCCCTTGAAGTCCATCAGCGAGGTGGTTTGCGCGGTGTTGGCGCCGATCCCGCCGCCGATACCCATCAGGCTGTAGGCGATCACGATCACCCCGATATCAGTCGGCGCATCCACCAGCATCAGGGTGGCGATGCCGGCGCTGTGGACCAGCATGCCGAGGGTGAACAGGCGTCGGGCGCCGATTTTGTTGTAGACCCGGCCGCACGTGAGCATCGCGATGAATGCGCCGGTGGCGTAGAGGATCATGAACATGCCGGTGAGGCGGGCGCTGAAGTGCAGGGTGTTCTGCAGAAAGAAGATGCTCATCAGATTGACCCCGGTGAACACACCGGGAATCGCGTAGTAGATGAAGATCGAGGTGCTGAGCCTTTTGCTTTTGAGCAGGCTCAGGTCAATGATTGCATCGCTGGCCCGGCGGTAGTGCAGCAGGTACAGCGCAACAAACATCAGGCCCGCCGCGACACAGGCGATGGCTTCGATCACGGGGTAGTCGCCGCCGTACAGCGACATGCCCATCAGCAGGCTGCCCAGCGCCGCGCTCACCAGCAGCAGGCCGAGAATGTCCGGGCGTGCCAGGCTGGTCGGTCGGGTTTCGCGGATCCAGAACCACGACAGACCGGCGGCGATCAGCGAAAACGGAATGTTGCTGTAAAACACCCAGCGCCACGAACTGCTGTCGACGATGATGCCGCCGACGGTCGGCGAAATCGCCGGGGCGATCAGGGCCACGGCCATCACCAGTGTGGAGATTTTTGCCCGCTGTTCGCCCTGGAACAGGTTGAAGGTCAATGCCTGCCCCACCGGAATCAGCAGGCCGCCGCCGATGCCCTGGACGAACCGCCAGAACACCAGTTCGTGAAAGCTGTCGGCCAGGCCGCACAGCCAGACGGCTGCGGTAAAGACCAGCATCGAAGCGGTGAGAATCTCGCGACTGCCGAAGCGCCCGGCCAGCCAGGTACTGACGGGAATGATCAGGGTCAGTCCGAGGATATAGGCGTTGGCCACCCAGGCCACCGAAGAACTGCTTACTTGCAATGTCGCCGATATGCTCGGTAATGCCACGGCCGACATGAATATGTTTATGCAGTCAATAAAAAAGCCGATCAGAAAGATCAGCGCGATCTTGTAGCGATAGTTCATTGTTGTTTCCTCTTTGTCGCAAAGCATAGGGGCGATGGACTTGGAGTGTCGATACGACTATGCTTAAAACAATGTTTGAAAGGATTGAACAGTGAACTCTACCGCCATGCATTCTCATCTAAACCGGGTTCAGACTTTCCTCGCTGTAGTCGATTTTGGCTCCTACACCAAGGCTGCGAATTACCTGAGTATCAGCAAAGCCATGGCCAGCCTGCATGTCAAGGCGCTGGAAGAAGTTCTTTCGGCGACGTTGCTGATCCGCAATACCCGAAATATATCGCTGACTGAAATTGGCCAAGACTTTTATGAAGAGTTCAAGGGGATTGTCGCGGACATCGATAATGCATTTGATAACGTACTGAAGGGTAATAACCGGGTTTCTGGAAAGTTACGAATTAGTTCAACCAGTGAATACGGCGAGAAGTTCATTCTTCCGTTGATTCCATTGTTCAGTGAGCGTTATCCGGAAATTCGCCTGTGCTACAACTTCAACTCGTCACTGAATGATCTGGTGGCGGAAAAACTGGATCTGGTGGTGCGTCTGGGCAATCTGGCGGACTCGGCTTTCAAGAGTCGCAAGCTGGCGGATTATCAAATCGTGCTGGTGGCGACTCCGGCGTTCGTCGGGCGTCACCCGGTGGCAAAGCCGCAAGACCTGAACGGTGTGCCATGGATTGCCAACAGCAATTTGCAGGCACCCACGCAATGGGTACTTCGCGATGATCCGGGGAGTACGGTGGAGGTCAATGGCACCAGCCATTTCGAATCCAACTCCTCCACAGCGATTCGCTCAATGACCTTGTCGTCACTTGGCGTATCGGTGCTGCCGGGCTGGGTGGTCGAGGACGACATTGCCAGCGGACGCCTGATCCGGCTGTTGCCGGCGTACTCATTGCCTTCTCAATCGATCAACGTGGTGTTCCCTAATACCGCGCACCTGCCCCACAAGTCGCGGGTCTTCATTGATTTTCTCCTGCAGCATCTGGCGCAGTAACGTAAAAAGCCCCCTGAATCCGGAGATTCAGGGGGCTTTCGTTTAAACAGCGTGTAGATCAGGCCGCTTCGATCTTGCTGCGGTTCTGCTCGATCTTGTTCAGGTACGCCGCCAGTCGCTCTTGCTCAGCCGGTGTGGTGAACAGGCCCAGTTTGCTGCGACGCCACAGAATGTCGTGCGCGGTGGTGGCCCATTCTTCGGTGCACAGGTAATCGACTTCACGGGTGTAGAGCCCGCCGCCGATGTGTTCGCCCATGTCGGCCAGGGTGTCGACGCCTTCGAGCATGCGCCAGGTGCGGCTGCCGTAGGTGGTGGCCCAGCGGCGGGCGATTTCGGTCGGTACCCAGTCGAACTTGTCGCGGATCAGCGCGCTCAAGGCTTGCGGCGTGGTCATGTCCTCGCCGCCGGGCAGGGTGGCGGTGGCCGTCCAGCTCGGGCGCATCTGGGTGAAGTACGGCATCAGTTGCGCCATCGCCGACTCGGCGAGCTTGCGGTAGGTGGTCAACTTGCCGCCGAACACCGACAGCAGCGGCGCTTCTTCGGTGCTGCCGGACAGCGCGAGGGTGTAGTCGCGGGTCACGGCCGACGGGTTGTCGGATTCGTCGTTGCACAGCGGACGTACGCCCGAGTAGGTGTGCAGGATGTCGTCACGGCTGATCTGCTTCTTGAAGTGGGCGTTGACCACTTTGAGCAGGTAATCGGTTTCGCCGTCGGTGATCGCCACTTTGGCCGGATCGCCGGTGTACTCGCGGTCGGTGGTGCCGATCAGGGTCAGGTTGTTCAGGTACGGAATGGTGAAAACGATGCGCTGATCTTCGTTTTGCAGGATGTGCGCGTGATCGCCTTCGTACAGCTTCGGCACGATGATGTGGCTGCCCTGGATCAGACGGATGCCGTACGGCGACTCCATCTTCAGGTCGTCACGGATGAACTTGGCGACCCACGGGCCGGCGGCGTTCACCAGCGCTTTGGCGGTGATCGAAAACAGGCTGCCGTCGGCGCGTTCCAGGTTCAGGTGCCACAGGCCCTTGGCGCGGCGGGCGCTGACGCAACGGGTCTGGGTGTGAATGTGCGCGCCTTTCTCGCGGGCGGCCATGGCGTTCAGTACCACGAGGCGGGCGTCGTCGACCCAGCAGTCGGAGTATTCGAAGCCTTTGCTGATTTCGCTTTTCAGTGCGCTGTCGGCGCCGAACTTCAGGCTTTTCGAGCCTGCCAGTTTTTCGCGCTTGCCGAGGTGGTCATAGAGGAACAGGCCCGCGCGGATCATCCACGCCGGACGCAGGTGCGGGCGGTGCGGCAGCACGAAGCGCATCGGCTTGACGATGTGCGGGGCCTTGGCCAGCAGCACTTCGCGTTCGGCCAGGGCTTCACGTACCAGACGGAATTCGTAATGTTCGAGGTAGCGCAGGCCACCGTGGATCAGCTTGCTGCTGGCCGACGAGGTGTGGCTGGCCAGATCGTCCTTTTCGCAAAGGAACACCGAAAGACCGCGACCGGCGGCATCCGCTGCGATCCCCACGCCATTGATCCCGCCGCCGATGACGGCGATGTCGTAGATCTCGGAGATAGGGGGCGTACGCAAGGTAGATGTGGACATCGGCTGGCCTCGGGCTCTTTTGATTTTCTGTCTTGGAAATCGAACATGAATGTTCATTTGCGAAAATGGTAGCCCATAAAGACGCGCGCAGCCAGTCGACTTCGATTGAAAAAACTCATCGAAGGGCCGAGAAAGGAAAATATTCGAACATGAAATGCGCGTTAGAGCACTGATCGTTACACGCAGAGTGACTGATCGTGCCCACGCTCTGCGTGGAAATGCATACATTGACGCTCTGCGTCAGCGCTCGGGAAGGGACGCGGAGCGTCCCGGGCTGCATTCCCACGCAGAGCGTGGGAACGAGAACTAAAAGGGAGGGTTAAACGACTTCCAGGCGAATCTTGTGCTGGCTCAGCAGTTGCGCCAGGGCTGGCACCGGCTGCTGATCGGTGACCAGGCAATCGATCAGGCTGATCGGGCCGAGGCGGATCATCGCGTTACGGCCGAACTTGCTGGAGTCCGCCGCCAGGATCACCTGCCGGGCATTGGCGATGATCGCCTGGGACACCCGCACTTCCTGGTAATCGAAGTCGAGCAGGCTGCCATCTTCGTCGATGCCGCTGATGCCCACCAGCGCAAAGTCGACCTTGAACTGGTTGATGAAGTCCACGCTCGCCTGACCCACCACGCCGCCGTCGCGACGCACGTTGCCGCCGGTCAGCAGCACATCGAAATCATCCTTGGCACTGAGCATCGAAGCGACGTGCAGGTTGTTGGTGATGATTTTCAGATGACTATGATTGAGCAGGGCGCGGGCAATCGATTCGGTCGTCGTACCGATGTTGATGAACAGCGAGGCGTGATCGGGAATCTGCGCGGCGATGGCTTCACCGATGCGTTGCTTTTCATCGCGCATCTGATCGGCGCGCATCGCGTAGGCGGTGTTTTCGACGCTGGAATCATAAGCGGCGCCGCCGTGGTAGCGACGCAGCAGATTGGCTTCCGCCAGCTGATTGATATCGCGGCGGATGGTTTGCGGGGTAACAACGAACAGCGTGGCCATTTCCTCGATGCTCACATAGCCGCGTTCGCGGACCAGCTCGAGGATTTGCTGCTGACGGGGAGGCAGATTCATGGGGCTTCCTTTGGGCTGCCGTGCAAAATTTGCCCATGATGCCGCAGGAATCCGCTCCCTACCAGTTACAACAGGTTACGAGTACTCAGCTTGGCTTATTCAGCGTCTTCACGTTCCCAGTCGCGGGTACGGCTGACGGCTTTTTTCCAGCCTTTATAGAGCTTCTCTTTTGCCGCTTCGTCCAGGCTCGGTTCGAACTCGCGCTCGATCACTGCCTTGCCGCGCAGTTCTTCCAGGCTGCCCCAGAAACCGCACGCCAGGCCGGCCAGGTAAGCTGCGCCCAGCGCTGTGGTTTCGCGCATTTTCGGACGCTCGACCTGGGTGCCGAGAATGTCGGCCTGGAACTGCATGAGGAAGTTGTTCGCTACAGCACCACCGTCCACGCGCAGCGCCTTGAGACGTTCGCCAGAGTCCTGTTGCATGGCGTCGAGGACGTCGCGGGTCT
Organism: Pseudomonas sp. GW821-FHT11D10; assembly: GCF_058808435.1. NCBI lineage: Bacteria > Pseudomonadati > Pseudomonadota > Gammaproteobacteria > Pseudomonadales > Pseudomonadaceae > Pseudomonas > Pseudomonas sp. GW821-FHT11D10. The sequence goes on from NZ_JBXARR010000001.1 coordinate 158,060, forward strand.
GGTAGGCAATCGATTCCAGTGCGGCGCGGATGATGTGATCCACACGCACGCCACGGGTCAGGCCGAACAGGGCGCCTCGGGCATACGGGTCCCAATAAGGCGCGCCGAGACCGGTGAAGGCTGGCACCAGATAGACGCCGTTGCTGTCCTTCACTTTATTGGCGAAGTATTCGGTGTCGTGGGCGTCGTTGATGATCTTCAGTTCATCGCGCAGCCACTGCACGGTCGAACCGCCGTTGAACACGGCGCCTTCCAGTGCGTAAGCCACTTCGCCGCGCGGGCCGCAGGCGATGGTGGTGAGCATGCCGTGCTGGGACTTCACCGCTTTGTCGCCGGTGTTCATCAGCAGGAAGCAACCGGTGCCGTAGGTGTTTTTTGCCTGGCCCGGCTCGACGCACATCTGGCCGAACAGAGCGGCCTGCTGGTCGCCGGCGATACCGCCGATGGCGATGCCGCTCTTGGTGCGACCGTAGATTTCCGAGGAGGCTTTGACTTCCGGCAGCATCTCGCGCGGGATGTCGAGGATCTCCAGCATCTTCGCGTCCCACTCAAGCGTGTGGATGTTGAAGAGCATGGTGCGCGAGGCGTTGGTGTAGTCGGTGACGTGCACCTTGCCGCCGGTAAATTTCCAGATCAGCCAGCTGTCGACGGTGCCGAACAGCAGTTCGCCATTGCGCGCACGCTCGCGGCTGCCTTCGACGTTGTCGAGGATCCACTTCAGTTTGGTGCCGGAGAAGTACGGGTCGGTGACCAGGCCTGTGGTGTCGCGGATGTAGTCTTCATGACCGTCGCGCTTGAGCTGCTGGCAGATCTCGGTGCTGCGGCGGCATTGCCAGACGATCGCGTTGTACACCGGGCGGCCGGTGGTCTTGTCCCAGACCACGGTGGTTTCACGCTGGTTGGTGATGCCGATGGCGGCGACCTGATCGTGGTGCAGACCGGCCTGGGCCAGCGCTTCGACCATCACCGCGCTCTGGGTGGCGAAGATTTCCATCGGGTCGTGTTCGACCCAACCGGCTTGCGGGTAATGCTGAGCGAATTCGCGTTGTGCGGTGCAGACCACGTTCGCGTCGCGGTCGAAAATGATCGCGCGGGAGCTGGTCGTACCCTGATCGAGGGCAATGATGTAGTTCTTATTCTGAATGTCGGTCATGTCGATTGCCTTGGACGAAATAAGGGAGAGTGGGCCGTGGCGCGGGCTCTAAAGGGCAGGAGCCCGCGCCGACTGTTTCAAGAAGTTCTTGGTTTGCCGTCAATGGCCGGTTCTGCATCCTTTGTAGCAGGTGTGGCGCCGGTCAGGTGACGGGCAATCAGCCCGCGATACCCGGCAGCGCCGAGGCAGGCACCGACAATCGGTGCAAAAATCGGAATCAGGAAGTACGGAATTTCACGTGCGCCGGTGAAGGAAATTTCACCCCAGCCGGCGAAGAAAGTCATCAGTTTCGGACCGAAGTCGCGAGCCGGGTTCATCGCGAAACCGGTCAGCGGGCCCATCGAGCTGCCGATCACGGCAATCAGCAGACCGATCAGCAGCGGCGCCAGCGGGCCTTTCGGCAGGCCGTTGTTGTCGTCGGTCAGGGACATGATCACGCCCATCAGGATCGCGGTGATGATCACCTCGACCAGGAACGCCTGGGCAGTCGACAGCGCAGGGTTCGGGAAGGTGGAGAACACCGACGCCAGTTCGAGGCTGGCTTCAGTGCCACGAACCATATGGTGAGTTTGTTCGAAATCGAAGAACAGGTTGCTGTACAGCGTGTAGACCAACAGCGCGCCGCAGAAGGCGCCGGCGACCTGGGCCAGAATGTAGAACGGCAGTTTGCGCTTTTCGAAGTCGGCAAAAATGCTCAGGGCAATACTGACGGCAGGGTTGAGGTGCGCGCCGGAAACGCCGGCGGTGAGGTAGATCGCCATGCTCACGCCGACGCCCCAGATGATGCTGATTTCCCACAGACCGAAGCTGGCGCCCGCGACCTTGAGCGCGGCGACACAACCCGTACCGAAAAAGATCAGGAGTGCAGTACCCAGAAACTCGGCCAGGCACTGGCTCGAGAGCGAAGGTTGCTGTAACGCAGTTGTCATTGAAAACCTCGGTTTTTGTTGTTGTCTGGCGCGTTGCCGACAGGGCAAGGCGCGATTTTCGCCGAGGCAGGATCCCCATCCTGTTCCCGGTTTACTGCTGGGTGCTGCGATGACGATAATTCTTACATTATTCAGATTCGAAAAAATATAGACAAGAAACAAACCTGTCAAAGGTCGAAAGTGAACCGTCAGTCACAAATAAACTATCAGTCACGTGAATGATCCTGCGGGTCATCCGTTCTGCACGAAAGTTATCGGCCTGCAAACCCCGGGAAACGTGGCGCGTGGTAGAGCCTTTTACACAGCGATGGCCTAAAATCCGCCGCAGGTTTTTTTGCCACTGCCGAGCCCGGAGCTGCCATGACCCCTGCGTTGGACTTGTTGAAAAAAGTTCGTGCCGAACATCGCGTGCACAGTTACGAACATGACCCCAAGGCCGCGTCGTATGGCCTGGAGGCCGCGGAAAAACTGGGGCTCGAACCGGCGCAGGTGTTCAAGACGCTGCTCGCGGCCAGTGAGAAGGGTGAGTTGCTGGTGGCCGTGGTGCCGGTCGTCGGAAGTCTCGATCTCAAGGGGCTTGCCCATGCCGCTGGGGTGAAAAAAGTCGAAATGGCCGACCCGGCCGCCGCGCAGCGTTCCACCGGTTACCTGCTGGGCGGCATCAGTCCGCTGGGGCAGAAAAAACGCCTGCGTACCTTCATCGACAACTCGGCCCAGCCTTTTGCGACCATTTATGTCAGCGCCGGTCGGCGCGGGCTGGAAGTGGAACTGGCGCCGGCGGTATTGGCGGAACACACCCAGGCGAAATTTGCCGACATCGGTCGCCCTTGACGTCTGTATGAAGAAAATTGGCCGGCACTGTCACTGGCGCTCATCCGGCCGGCGCTGCATGCTCGTTCGACTGACACAGGGAGAAGGTTATGCAGCTCGAGTTTCATCAGGTCGACGCGTTCAGTGATCGGCCGTTCAGTGGCAATCCGGCAATGGTCTATCGGCTCGACGCGTGGCTCGCGGACGAACTGATGCAGAAGATCGCCGCCGAGCACAATCTGGCGGAAACCGCGTTTCTGGTGCGCGAAGGACAGGCGTGGCATATACGCTGGTTCACGCCGACCACCGAGGTGCCGCTGTGTGGTCACGCGACCCTGGCCAGCGCCTATGTGCTGTTCGAGATCTATAAGGAAAGCGCCGAGCGTCTGGACTTCACCTGCAAGTCCGGGCCGTTGAGCGTCAGCCGCGAAGGTGGCCGGTTGTGGCTGGATTTCCCGGCCATCGAAGCGGTGGAGAAAGGCGTCACCGTGGAGATCGAACGGGCGCTGAATGTTCAGGCAGTGGATGTCCTGAGCTCCAACGAGCTGTTTGTGGTGCTGGAGTCCGAGCAGGCTGTGCTCGATTGCACGCCGGACATGGTCGCCTTGGCCAAACTGCCTTGGCTCGGCGCCATCGTCACCGCCCGGGGCAATCAGCATGACTTCGTCTCGCGCTATTTCGCCCCGGCGATCGGCATCAATGAAGACCCGGTGACCGGCTCGACCCATTGCAGCCTGATTCCCTACTGGTCGAAACGTCTGGGCAAATCCAGCCTCACTGCATGCCAGCGCTCGGCGCGAGGCGGTGAGCTGTTCTGTCGGCTGGAAGGCGAGCGGGTGAAGATTGGCGGGAATGCGACGCTGGTAGCCAGCGGCACATTGATGCTGGGCTGAAACCAAAAAAATAAGGTTCTTCACGGAATCCCGGGAAACACAGAAACAAGAACGCCGATTTGATTGATGATGTTCGTGCGAGCAAACACATCTAACAAACCGGCGTTCTTATGCGCGATATTAATACTTTCCTTCCTTTTTGGGAGGGCTTTTCTGTCGTCAACATCAAGCCTGATGGTGACGCCCTCCAGATCGATCTAGCCCCCCACGCCATCCGATTCCCTTCCTGTGGCAGCTGCCAAAAAACCTGTTCAACCACTCATGAGTATTGCGAGCGAGTCGTTCGTGATTTGCCCATTCTTGGCCGTGCGGTACGCCTCAACGTTTTGCTCAGGCGAGTTGGCTGCCGCGATTGTGGCAAACGCATGGAGGCCGTCAGTTGGCTGGATCGCTATGCGCGTATGACGCGCCGCCTGGCCGATGCGGTTATTCAGGCTTGCGAGCGCCTTCCCACCCTGCACGTGGCCCAAATGTTTGGTCTGCATTGGGACACGGTTAGATTGCTGGAGCGTCGCGCCTTGCAGGCGGTATTGAGCGAACTGCCGAAGGCGCAACCACGACGTTTGGTGATGGATGAATTCGCGCTGTTCAAAGGACATCGCTACGCCAGCGTTGTGCTCGATGCCGACACACGACGGGTTCTGTGGATCGGTGAAGGCCGCAGTCGGGCCGCGGTCAGACCGTTCTTCGAAGAGCTTGGGCCAGAAGGTTGCGCCAAAATCGAAGCGGTGGCGATGGACATGAACACCGCTTTTGACCTGGAAGTTGGTCAGCACTGCCCGAAAGCACGAGTGGTCTACGACCTGTTTCACGTAGTGGCCAAATACGGCCGAGAGGTCATTGACCGGGTCCGCGTCGACGAAGCCAACCGGCTACGTCACGACAAGCCGTCTCGCAAGGTCATCAAACAAGCGCGATGGCTGTTGCTGCGCAATCCGCAGAATCTGAAAACACCTGAACAAGAGGTTCACTTGCAGGATTTATTGGCAGCCAACCAATCACTGATGACGGTCTATTTGATGAAGGCTGAACTCAAAATACTCTGGGCACCGAGTACCGCCTGGGCCTGGAGATCGGCCTGGAAGCAGTGGCTGCGCCATGCTCATGAAAGCGAAATTCCGGCCCTGATCCAGTTTGCCAAACGGCTAAAAGGTTACTGGCGGGGCATCGTGAGTCGGGTTCGCTGGCCGATGCACACCGGTCAGTTGGAAGGAATAAACAATCGAATAAAGGTCATCAAGCGGATGGCGTACGGTTACCGGGATAGCGAATTCTTTTTCATGAAGATCAAGAGCGTCTTTCCCGGTAATCCGTGAAGAACCATGAAAAAGCCCCGACGATTCGGGGCTTTTTCATGGGTGACGGATTACTTGGAGGCTTCGATCACGCCGCTCTGGCGACTCTTGAGGTTTTTGTCGGCCTTGTATTGCTGAGCCACGGCCGGGACGTTGGCGCTCTTGCCGGTTTCCACCCAGCTGCGGATGCGGCTGGCGTCGGCGAAGTGGGTGTATTTGCCGAACGCGTCGAGAATCACCAGGGCGACCGGGCGGTTGGCCATGCGGGTCACCAGTACCAGGCAGTGGCCGGCCGGGTTGGTGAAGCCGGTCTTGGTGATGCGGATATCCCAGTCGGCCTTGTTGACCAGGTGGTCGGTGTTACGGAAACCCAGGGTGTAATTGGGTTTGCGGAACGAGACGGTCTTTTCCTTGGTGGTGGTCAGCTCGATGAGCAGCGGCTGTTTGTGCGCAGCCACCAGCAACTTGCTCAGGTCGCGGGCGGTGGAAACGTTACGCTCTGACAGGCCGGTGGGTTCCACAAAGTGCGTGCTGGTCATGCCCAGCGCCTTGGCCTTGGCGTTCATCGCGGCGATGAACGCCGCGTAACCGCCCGGGTAGTGGTGAGCCAGGCTGGCGGCGGCGCGGTTTTCCGAGGACATCAGGGCAATCAGCAGCATCTCTCGGCGGGGCAGTTCGCTTCGCAATTTGACGCGGGAAAACACGCCTTTCATTTCGGGTGTGCGGCTGATGTCGACGTCAATCCATTCGTCCATGTTCTGGTGCGCTTCAACCACTACCAAACCGGTCATCAACTTGCTCACGGAAGCGATGGGTACCACCACGTCCGGGTTGCTGGAATAAATGACTTTGTTGGTCTGCAGATCCATCAGCAGGGCGCTGCCGGAGGCAATCTTCAATTGCGAAGCGTCTCGAGGGGCAGCGGTAGTTTCGGCGGCGTTGACCGTTGGCGTGAGGAGCGTGCCTGAAAATGCAAAAACCAGGCTCAGGATGGACAGACGAATATTCACGCGGGCGAACTCATGAAGGTTGGAAATGCCGTTCTTTGTAACGGGCTGTGTCGTAAAAACGACGCATTGTAGGAGTATGTGCCACGAAAGCCATAGGCGCCCGTAAACAAAGGGCTAAACGTGAAATAAATTTAACCCTGTACCACTTTTGTACCAATCTGGCTTTCGAGCTTTCCTACCTCGGACCAGTCAGTGGTGGAGCTCAACCAGCGCGCGTAAGTTGAGAGTAACACCTGAACACTGTGACCGAGTTGCCCGGCGATGAACGCCGGGTTCATGCCCGCCATTAAGCACATTGTGGCGTAGGTGTGGCGGCAGTTGTACTGGCTGCGTGGCTTAATTTTCAGAGCCTCCAGCGCCTTGCCAAAATGTCCGCCGGGCGTCGACGATCCAGTGATGTGTTCCGAGTTGCCCGAAGGTGGGAATACATACGGGGATGACTGGCGTCTGCGACGGGACTGGTTCAGCCGTGCATCCGCTATCCTCTTGGCCTGCTCCAGAGCGTGGATCGCTCGACTGTTCAGCATTACTGATCGCGCGTGCTTCGTCTTCGTTCGCTCTTCCACTTTCCCGTCAACAACGATCCGGCAAACATGTGCCACGCGATTATCCAAATCGATCTCTTCCCACCTCAGAGCCATGAGCTCTCCAGTCCTCATCCCGCAGTAAAACGCTAACTCGAAGTAGGCCGCGTAGATTTGCGCCGCTCTCGTGGTGAAGTTGGCGTACATCCATTCGATGATCTGATCAGCCTCATCAACACTAAACGGCTCAATCTGCTTCTTCGTACGCCCAGGCAATTTGATTGCTGATGCTGGGTTCCTTTCTATCACCTCATCCCGAACCGCCGCCTTGAACAGTGCATTCGCGCGAGAAATCGCCGTGCGCTTGATTGTCGCGCTTTCCCACTCTGTTTCAGCGATCACGCGCCGCAACAACATCGGCGTGACAGTTTCCATGGGTACTGTTGCCAGATATGGCATCCAGTAGTTGTTGATCGTTGCTTTATAGTTCCTACGTGTCCCGGGAACGATTTCGAGGGCATCAATCCACGTCTGCGCATATTCGCCAAAAGTCAGACCAGTCGCCAAACTTGAATAACTGGAGTTTGGAAACAACTCGGCATAACGCTTTTCGTCCAGAACCCCATGTTTTGCCAGGCTGATTACTTGATCGCGAAGATCTGATGCCGCCTTGATACCTTTTGGCGTCTGGGGATGGGCAAGGGTTTCACACCGTCGTTCACCGTTCCAAGTGAACCGGATACGGATAGACTGGCCAGCAAATTCAACTCCTCGGGGCAGGCCCACTGGCTTTCTTGCCATGCTTCATATCTCCTGATGCTATAAAAAACCCTGTTGTCTATTTTATTCCAGACGCCTTCGGGGATGATCCCGCGGGCTCTCTTGCCTTCGAGCGCGCGTTTAGTTGTTCCCAGGAGGGCGGCCATCCGCTCTTCGGGGACCTTGTCGAATGGGTACGTTTCGACTGTTTCTTCTGTTTCGGACATAGTTGTCTCCACGCCGCCGGCGGCGGCAGAAGGTTTTAATGTAGGGTCACGCTGTCCTGCCCTGGGGCGATGGCGCGAGCCTGTTGTTCGGTGCGGAAGGACATGTGCTGTTTGGTGCCGTTGCAGTCAGCGATCACCCACCAGAAGCCGCCGAAGCGGTGCGGGCCCTTGATGATCTTCGTGATGGTCATGGCGCACTTCCTTGCCCGGGTGGGCGGTGCCGCGCGGGGCGGCAGAAGGTGGTTATCGATGACGGGCAAATTCGCCGTGGAGTTTCGAGCGCGCCGAAATGATCGCCGCCACCGCATCAAGTAGCGTTTCGAAATAGGCGCTGAATTCTTTCTTGCCGTTCAGGTAGATGACGCTTCGCCATTTGCAGAGCGTATTGTCCCAGTGCGCACCTTTGACGCCGGCCTTGTTGTTGATGCTGATACGCCGGTTTTGATTGTTTTGCTGACGACTTGAATCGCGTAGATTTTCAATACGGTTGTCACGCTTGTTGCCGTTTCGGTGGTCTACGAATCCAGTTGGCATTGATCCGTGATGCATAATCCACACGGCAAGGTGCACTTGGCATCGGATGCCTTTAACCGTGGTTTGGAGATATCCCATGCCATCGTTTTCCTCTCCTACGATGGTTCCTTGGCGGTGTCTTCTGTTCGAGACTTTGCGTTTCAGTGTGCCGTCCGGACGGTATTCAAACAGATGGTATAGATCGCTCTGGCATATTTCAGACATGGCAATGGCACTCCAGGTCAGCAGCTTCCTGCCGAAGGATTGGATGTGTTTTTTGGGAAGGGGTTACTGCTGGATGAGTTCGGCGGGGACGCTGGCTAGGCGGCTCAGGGCTTGGCCTCGGGCTGCAACCGCGATTTATATTCGGCGATGAACTCGGGCGCGTACGAGCTGGTCCAGCCGCACTGGCACTGGAACTGCTCACCATTCCAACGCGTTCTCGCCCAGACCATGCAGGCGTCAGCTCCGCAGTATGGCGAGTAGCCAGGCCTCGTCAGCAGGTTCTGCTCGATGTGGTTCATCGCCACGGCCCCTTGTAGATGAGGTAGGCCATGTAGAGCGGGGCGAAGATCATGGCGTCACCTTCTGGCCGAGCAGCACATCGCTGACGACCTCCCAGAGTCGCGCCGGTGACCACTGGAACCGGTCGAATTCATCGTCAGGCTGTATCCCCACGACACAGCTTGAATGGGCCCCGCGCGAGTACTCCATCAGCTTCTGCATGATCGTGGCCACCTTGCCATCGCCGGCCGGCACGGTGCGGTGGAAGTGGTAGGCGTGCTGTTTGTAGGTAAGGCCTGCGATGACCGTTTCGTCGCTGACTTCGACCATGTGAGCCCGACCGTCAGGCGTCCATGGTCTTCCGCCGCAGACAGTGCGCGCGCCTTCATGCAGATAGAGCATGTAAGCACCGGCAGGCGACGGGTCGCAGCGAAACTCAATATTGCGCTGCTGGCCGACCAAGACCCGAGACTGGAAGTCGAAGCGGTGATCGTGGATCGCCGAGTGTTCGAAGCAGGACCGGCGCGGTAACTCGGGATGCCAAACGTGCAGGCGTTGGTCGCCCTGAAGCTGGACCTGCACGAAGCCGAGCCCGTGCAGGGTGATTTTGTCCGTCATTACGTCATCGATAATCATCCGATCACCGCCTTTATGGTCAGGGCCAATGGAAGCCAGAAGAAGAGGGTGCAGCCGAGTACGCACTTCGTGATCATGGCTCGTCGCACTCCATTGGAGGCGTGTGCACGATGCCGATCAGGGAGAAGTCGGGGTTTGGTGTGCGCTCGGCGATCATTTTCACGACGTCACGAAATTGATCGGGACTGTCGACCTCGCCGAGCGCTCGGGCCGCGATATCCCTGATCACCTCGACGGAGGCGACTTGCATGTCGCACTCATCCTCTGCGAAGGCGTCAGCGCGATCGCGAATTCGCATCAGCGCGACTCTCTGCTCATCAATCCGCTGATCCGCTGCGTTCAGGCGCTGCTGCAGGGCGGCATTCTCGGCGGTGAGTCTTGCAACTTCGCCGACATCGGAAGGCGCTGTGAACTCGACCAACGTGGTGCTTCCTTCTTCCGGGTACTCTGCTGTTGCCAGGTGCAGTCCGTACACCTCTTTCCCTTCATCATCAGTGACGGTGCCAACCCAGAGCAGGCCGTCCGAATACTCGCCGAACTGCCCATCCGCGCCATCGCCGCAGTGGAAGTTGATTGCGCCGATTGTTTCTTTGTCCAGCAGCATGCGCTCTGGTACGGATTTGAATTCTCCCATGATGCAATCTCCTATCAGTTGTCGGTGCCTGTGTAGGTGCGCCAAGGCACCTTCACGCCGTTTACGAGGAATCCCCAGTCACCGCGCCACTTGCTGGTGATGAAGAGGGTGAAGACGCCGCCGGGGGATACCTGGTCGATGCGGTGGTATTCTCCGTGGTTGAGGCGGGCGGTGCTGCCGGCGCCGCGCCGGTAATCAATGTCGGATTCGCCACCCGCTGCCCAGAAAATTTTGCGCTGCTCGATGTACCAGCCTCGCAAGATGATCGTCCGGGCGTGCCATGGATGGTCGTGGTGATCCCGGTCTTCGTCCTCGCGCAGGATGTGGTGGATCCGGAACGACCAAGGGCACCACCAGAACCTCGCCTTGTGCGTCTCCCGGCTGTACGGGTTGAACAGCCACCAGCGGCCCATGTACATCTCGGTGCCGTCGGCGGACATGATGTGCTGGTACGGGGTGAGCTTGGCGCGGGCGATGAGCCAGTCGGCGATTGCCGGGCGGGCCAGGGTCTTGGCGACCAGGCGCCAGAAGAAATTGATCATGCTGCCTCCTTCGGCGCGTAGGTCAGCGTGCCGTCGAGGATTGCTTCCTTGATGGCTTCAAACTCCCAGGCGTAATACTGCGATTCGACGTAGACACGCATTTCGCCGTAGTCGTGTTGCTTGCGTCGGATGAACGCCTCAGCGGCGTCTCGGGTGAAGTGGCTGTTCACGATCTCCCAGCGCTTGTTCCAGCCGGTGACGGTGTGGTCATCGCACTCGGCGAGATATTCCCACTGGTCGTCCTCGTCCAGATCCATGAAGCCGCACTCCCGATCAGCCATCAGAGCTTGGTCGATCTCTGCGCGCTCCTCATCGTCGAGATCGTCCCAGTATTCTTTCGGGCTGAACCAGTGCTGATCCTCCAGGCAGACAACTCGACCTTCCGCGTAGTCAATCTCGTAGCCGTAATCGATTCGCTTGGTCTGCACGGTGAAAATGGCGGCCGCAGTGTGGTGCCACTTAACGCCGGCGCCGTTGCAGTGATAACGGAGGCGCTCGACGAAGTCGGTCCAAGTCGAAGCGTCAAGCGCGGCGCCGGTCGCCAATGTCGGCAGCGGCTCGGCCGTTTTGTTTTCTGTGGGCATGTGGCGTCCTATGCCGGGGCATGCCCGGGCGGTGGAGGGTGGTGTGGTTCAGCCGTAAGGGATGGGTGTGATCTGCTTGAGGATGCGCCTGCCGATCCAGCGCACGCAGGGAACGGCCTTGCTGTTGCCGATCGCCTTGTAGCGGGGGCCGTCCGGGCATTCGATGGCAGGCTTGCCGCGCCACGGGATCAGCGTGTAGTCGTCGGGCATGCCTTGGAGGCGTTCGCACTCACGCGGAATGAGGCGACGGACCTTCGATCCGCCAATAAGTTGGCCGGTCCATGCCTGTTCAGCCTTGATATTTCCGTGATTGGCACCGAGTGTGCCGGCGATTTCAGAAACCAAAACTGCGACCTGGCCGCCGGCATTCGCATGGCTTCCGGAGTGGTTCATTGCGCGCAATGTTGGCGCGAGTTCACCCGCGTCGGCGCCGTGATCCTTGCAGGAGAAGGCAAGGACTGCGTTTTCCATTCCGTTGTTCCGGCCAAGGGTGTGCGCTTGATCAATTCGGACGTCCGGATCCTGTGTGCCATGCACTACCAACAGCCCAGATTCTGCGTCTTGCTGAGTTGCGCTGCCGGCCGCTTTTCCGTTGGCATTGAGCGTGCCAGCAACAATGAAAGCCTCGGAGTCGGCGCGATGGCTGCTCTGTGCTTGGGCGCGAAGGGCGGGCGCGGTGATCGGGATATCGTCGAGCGAGTAGCCTCCGGACTTTCGTGCGCCGCCGGCTAACGTAGGCGCCACGAAAAACGTTTCGCTTTCAATGTCCAGCCTGGTGTCCTTCGCCGTCAGGGTTGCTGAGCGTTCGACTGAACCGCTTAAACCGTGTCCGCCAAAAGCCGGAACCCCGGTTGTCACGCTGACTGCCGGGCCTTCATCGCCTTCGCAGTTGGGGCATCCCCATTCGCCGCATCCTTCGTCGAAGGTGCATCCGCATCCACACTGGAACGCAGGGCCGAAAGGAGCTGATCCGGTAACGTCTTGCCCCTCGCCTCGGCGCGGCGCAGTATCCCGGCGCACGCCTTCTCGCTCAAAAAGTACCTCGGTGGGATCGAAGTCGTCTCGAGCACTTGCGACAACGAACACACGGCGGCGTCGTTGGGCCAGGCCGAAATATTGGGCGTCCAGGATCCGCCACGCGATTGTTCTTTTGGGTCCATACACACAACCAGCGTCCGGCCATTTCTTCCCTGAAGGGTGCAGTTCGCAGTCTTCCCCAGCAAGCGCGCCAAGAAAGCATCCGAAGGCGTTCCCTTTGTCACTGAGGACACCGGGGACGTTTTCCCAGACGACAACGCAGGCGGGCTTTCGCTGGCCGGCGCGAACATAGTCAACTGCATCTGCAAGCTCCACGTATTTGATGGTGAGCGCGCCGCGCGGGTCGGTGAGGCCTTCGCGCATTCCGGCCACACTGAAGGCCTGGCACGGGGTGCCCCCGACGAGGACGTCAGGCGCGGCGATCTTGCCGGCCAGCACCTGGGCGCCGAGTTTGGTCATGTCGCCGAGGTTCGGTGTGTTCGGGTAGTGGTGGGCCAGCACCGCGCTGGGGAAGGCTTCGATCTCGGCGAACCAGGTGGCGCGCATCCCGAGCGGCTTCCATGCAAGCGTTGCCGCCTCGATGCCGGAGCAGACCGAGCCGTAAGTGATTTCCATAGGGGATCCTCGCCGGCTGGCGTGATTCGTATAAGTGGGTGGTGGTCAGGAGGTTGCTCGCTTGAGCTGTTCTGTAAGTTGGGTTGGCAGGCCTCGTAGAGTCAGCGTGCCGCCGGCTTCGTCGAACTCGATCTTCGATCCGAGTAGGTGTTGATCGAAGCTTATCGACAGGCCCTGCGCCCGTCCGGTGAACCGCCGGAATTTGTTGATGGTCTTTTTGTCCGGCGGCAGAGTGTCGGAAAGTCCGTAGTCGCCCGCCTTGATGAAGTCGGCAAAGGCTGTTGGCTGATCCTCTTTGATGAGCTCCGACAGCTCGTCGATGGTGATCGGCTCGCCCAGTTTCGCCTGGGCCATGGAGTAACTGACGAGGGCCTGCGTCTTCTCGCGCGCGGAATCTTCTGGCAGGTCTTCGCTCTCGACGAAGTCGCTGAAGGCCTTGAGCAGGGTGCGTGTCTCGCCCGGGCCGTCGATTCCTTCCTGGCATCCGATGAAATCACGGAAGTAGTCGTTCAGCTTGCGACCCTGTTTGCCCTTGATGAACGAGATGTACTGTTTCGATTTCGGATTGTTCTGCCACTCGCTGATGTTGATGCGTGCGGCCAGGCGGATGTGGTCCAGATCCAGGCGCTTGACCGTCATCAGGTTGAGTTCTTCGGTCATGGTGACCGCTTCCGTTTCTTGCACCAACGCAATGATCAGGTAGTCGGTGAGACCTTGCCGGTAATGGCAGAAGAGGGCGTGCCCGCCCGTGGTCAGGTTCGACTCTTCCATCAGCCGGGTCAGGTGCTCGACGGCGATGATGCTGAAATCGAGGAAATCGGAGTCGCCCGCCAGATATTTGGCGAGCCAGCCGCTGAGCGGGAAAGCGCCAGATTCGGCATGGAAGAACCCCCAGCCCTTTCCGGTGGCAGCGTTGTAGCTTTCGTTGAACTGATTCACCAGATCGTCGCGAGCCTGGCTTTCGACCTGCTCGGCACCGCCAAGGAACAAAGCGGCCGGGGTGCCGTCAGGCTTTTTGTCGATCTTGTGAATTACGCTGTGGAGTACAGGCATTGCGGTTTCCTCGGGGCATACGCCTGCCTCGCCGGCTGGCGTGATTCGTAGAAGTGGGGTATTTGTGTTCGGCCCGGCGTGGGGCCGGTTCAAGGAGAGCGCAGATGAGTTTTGATGCGATTGCAATTAATGATCTGGTACGGATACTGGCTTCGGGTGCGGCGCTGGAGTTGAATGCACAAGGTCGACAAGTGAATGACCTTGTCCGGTTAGCCGCATCATCGAGCAAGGGTGGTGGTTTAACACTCACTGGCGTTGGAGGCTTAGCTACTAACGATTTGGTTCGTATAGGCGCTGCTGGCGGTGGAAAAGTTACGCTGAAGTGGTAACTGCCAACGGTTCAAAGCATTCATCATCAGGCTCTGGCGGATCGTCAGCCAGCGACTTCATGCCGGCGGCTTGAATGATGCGCGACACCTTTTCAGTAACAACGAAAGGTGTCGTGACACATCGGAGCATCTGGGCCTGCGTTTCGAAGTCAGCGGCGATCAGGTTCCGCAGCAGGTTCTGATACACCTCCTGCTGGTTGTTGAAGCCGTGGGCGGCCATGACCCGCTTGAGGTCTTGCTTGAACACGCCGGCGACCTCAACCGTAAACTTCTCGACGCCCAATGCAGCGTCCTTCGCTGCTGCCTTCTCGCGCTTCTTGCGCTGCTTGATGGCTTCCGCTGTCAGCGGCGGCTCGACCGGCGCAAGTTCCTGTTCTTCGGCCATGGCCTACCTCTTCAATTCCGCTGGCCGGCAAGTCCAGCCAGGTCTGTCGGCGGCGCGTGGCCGCCCGGTTGGTGGTTCGTTTCATCAGTCTTTGAATTTGATGTTGTTTTCTTTGGCGATGAGCAGGGCGCGCTTGTGGCCGATATCCAACTCTTTGCAGGCCTGGTAGAGGTTGGCGCCGCTGTCGGCCAGTCGCTTGAGGTCGGGCGCGATCTTGTCGCGTTTGGCGCGGAGCTTGTCGCCGTAGGCGGTGCCGAAGGTCAGCTCGCGCTCACCGGAAACGCCCGGCGCGATCTGTTGAGCCTGCTTGCCGGCGCCGAAGAACTCTTCCAGCGCCCGGTTCAGGTGGTCGGTGATCTGCTCGCGCGGATCTGGCATTGGCACACCAATCACTGCTCACCAACCTTTGGCCGGTTGGCCTTCTCTTCGAACTGGATCGCCATGTCGAGCGCTGCTTTGTAGGTCCAGCGAAACGCCTTGGTCTTGCCGGTGGACAGATCCACGACATGGAAAGCCTTGCCGACTGTCTTCACCTGAAAGCGCACCTTCTTCTCCGGCATCACCAGGCCGGCGAGCCGTGCGAACGTCTCGCGCGCTGCCTGGGTGCGAATCATCAGGACGCGCAGAACATCGACGCGCTGTTGCATCAGTGGGTGCATTTGCATGGCTGATCCCTCGGTGGTGGGGTTGCGTTCATTCGTCAGCACTCGGCGCCGCCTGCTGTTTGCCGTTGGGCGCAGGGGAGAGTGCTGACGCAATAAACGCCGGGCAAAAGAAAGCCCGGTAGCACCCGGGCTTTCGTCTTCACGTAGACCTCCCTACGTGAAGGGGGGTGAAAAGTGCCTCCTGACGGAGGGCTTTGGTCATGGTCTATTTCATGTCGGTCACCCTCACTGCCGCGCCGTTGGCATCTTGACGGGCGCTCGCCGTACTCAGCTGGTGCTGCATGCAGGTGGGCGGTTATAGGCCGCAGCTTTCGTCCGCATCCCGATGCACCCTGTCGCCAAGGTGCAGCAGTGATGCCTTGCCGTCGTTTAAGCGATAAAAACACCATCGTTCGATTCCCCAACTGGACCTTGAGGATTCGGACCGCCTGCCTGTCCTACGATGATTTCCAGCCGCATGGCCTCGGCGACCGCCGCCGACTGGCGATGGACGCCCAGCTTGAACATGGCGCTGGAGATCCGCTTGGCGACCGTCCCTGGTTCAACATCGTGAGATCTGGCGATCTGTTTGGCGGTAAGGCCCTGGGCGACTAAAAGCAAAAACTGAAGTTCTCTGCGAGCAAGCCCACGGCCGAGATGGCCGATCCATGTGCCGCTCTTGATGATTGATTCCATGCTGTGTGCCTCTCGGTTGATTTCCCAATGCGCCCGGCAGGCCAGGCGCATCAGTGAAAAACACCGTGTCCCTTCGGCGCTGCTGGCGCGGTACGGGCTCATTCAAGTTGTTCGTCCGACCGCGACACCGTCCGCCGGATAACTGGATTTGGCGCTTTACGCTGCACGCCCGGGTCAGTTGCCAACCCTCTGAACCGTTCAGGCCGGTTCATCGCTGCCTTCCATCTGGCCGGTTGTTATCCGGCGATGGAGTAAATATGTACCAATGGTTCATATTGGTCAAGTACCAAAAGTACATATTTTAATTGCGGGCAAGAAAAAGCCCGCTCAGTGGCGGGCTACGGGTTAGATCGAGGAGGGCAGAAACAAGAAGCCCGGCGCTGGGCCGGCTTGTAATCAGATCTCAACTGGCAAAGGTAAAGGCATATTTCAATGCAACTCCAAGGAGCGCGGATGCTATAGCGCCTATTACTATGGCACCCCCAAGGTATTTCCCCATCGTGACTTTGATGCCGTTGACGTCTTCGCCAACTTTTTTAGTGTCAGCCTTTATGCTGCTCACGTCCTTTTCAATGCGCTCGAAGCGAGATTCTGAGATTTTCTCCCACGCCTTGTCTCGCTCAGCTTGAGCGGCTAGAAAACCCGCGAACTTTTCAGATAGAGCTGCGTCACGAGCAATCTGTTCGGCGCGGAATGATTCTTGCCGAATATCTAATTCTCGCTGCAACTGAGCGTCACGAAGTGCCAGCTCATTACGGAAATCATCAGAGCGGCGCTCTTCTGACCGCTCAATCCTGTCGATACGCTTATCCATCCGCTCTTCAATGGCGGATAGAGTAGATTTCAGTTCTTCGCGAGATATATCGTTCATGGCCGCAGTATGGCTCTCAGGTTTGGCCCTGTCACCCATCACGTATATTGATTTCGGGAGATGGCCCTCGCCGAAAAGCCTTCCGCTATAATTATTCATTTTTATCTTTGCCCGGATTCTGAGCAATCCAATCCGCGATAAATTGCGCTCTGTGCTCCCTTACGAAACCGCAATTGTTGCATTCCAGAGCAAGGTTGTACGCTGGCTCTGCGCCGAAGGTCGCCCCGGTGGGCAAAAGAAACACAGCGTCGTCCACACCATCAGCGAAAGGTACGATCCATTTTTCAGAGCCACAGCAAGGACATTTAGCCTTATCGGTTTTGGCCACTAAAAATCTGATGGCGTCTTCGAACAATATTTTCATCACACTCTCTTTTGATGTTGCCTGGGCTAAACCGCTACAGCATCCCGCCGCGCCACACGACGCGCCCGATGATCCGCACTTCGTTTATCTCGCCGTCTCGCAAAATCTCGTCGCCGTAGCGCGCCTTGTCCGAGTTGTCGCTACGGATGATCCATCCGTCGATGTCTGACTTCACCAGGCGCTTCACGATCGTGCCCTTGGTGGCGCTTTGCATGGCGAAAATCTGACCGTCTTTCGGCTCAATCTTTGACTCATCCACCAGTAGGACGTCGCCGTCGTTGATAGTCGGCTCCATGCTGTGACCGTTCGCATAAATTACGTCGAGGTGTCTCTGGTTGAGATTATTGGCGCGCAACCAAGAAGATTTGAACGCCATGACACCACGAATTTCGACGTGAGTGTTGTCTTCGCCGGCCCCTGTCGAGCCTCGCGCAGTGAGCTGGAGTACGCCTGTGTAACTTGGGTCATCCTTAAGCTCAAAACCTCTTGGAGGAGTTCGCGCGTCTTCGACCTGGAGGGCGGCTGACGTTTCCGTCATGTCTCCGCGACCGTACTCGAGCCATTCAACACGCACCCCGAGAGCATTGGCCACGGCAAGCATCTTGGCTCCGCCAGGCATCGACTCGCCATTCATCCATTTGCTGGTGGCTTTAGGTGTGACGCCGGCCATTTTCGCTAGGCGAGCGCCTGCACCCCACTCGGGAATTTTTCTTTCGGCCAAAGCCTTTTTCAGGCGAGCGACGAACGCTGCGCGCAAATCTTCTATTTGAACCATGGGTACATGGTTGCACGTGCTTGCATGTACTTTCAGTTCCGACATAATATGTACTGTAAGTTCATAAATGACCCGGAGGCCTTATGCGGCCGCTCAAGAAATCGATCGATGATGCCGGCGGTGTTTCAGCTGTTGCTTTGGCCTGCGGCAAAACCCCCAGAGCTATCTACAAGTGGCTAGTTGCAGATGCACTGCCGCGAACTGACTACACCGGCGAAACCGAATACGCCAAGAAGATTGCCGAACTGGCGACTGCCAGGGGCAAGCCTTTTGATGCTGACTGGCTGCTTGCCGAAGCCCAACCAAAAAAGGCTCTGGCATAGCGGGGGCTGTGCCAACCACCAGCAGTATTGCGGAGCAGCTGGGGGAAATGGAGCGCCACATTGATTTGCTCAAGCAGGACCTTTTTCGGCTGAAAGAGGACCTCAAAAAAAATGAATGAAAGCAAGAAGTCCCGGTAGAGCAATTATCGGTTCTGACAGGGATTTGAGGTAGTGCACTGGAATGGCTGTTTATTCATACAGTGCATAAAAAGCAGACGAAAAAAAGCCGGGGGGCAACCCGGCTTCTTTAAAGCGCACAACAACTTGAGGGGCCAGTATGAACACGAACGTCACCCCCGGCAATACCCCCATTTCTGCGACACGTTTTTCGATTGACCAAAACGTGTCGCGACACATGTCGTCGCGTGAAATCGCCGAGCTGATCGGCAGCTCTCACGACAACGTGCTGAAAACCATCCGAGCCTTGGTCGCGAAGGGTGTCGTTTCTTCAAACGACACCCCCTACGTCCACCCGCAGAACGGCCAGGTTTACCGCGAGTTCCTGCTATCGCAGCGCGATACCCTCGTCGTCGTGTCTGGCTACAGCGTCGAGCTGCGCGCCCGGATTATTGATCGCTGGCAGGAGCTGGAAGCGCACGCGGGCCAGTTCCAGATCCCGGCCACTTACGCCGAGGCGCTGCAGGCTGCCGCAGATCAGGCGAAGGACAATCAGACCCTTCGCCTCGTCATCCTCGATCAGGCACCAAAGGTTGCGGCCATCAATCGTCTGGCAGCCGCTGGCGGTGCGATCTGCATCACCGACGCCGCGAAGCACTTGCAGCTGAAGCCTTCAAAGTTGTTTGCCTGGATGCAGCAGAACCGGTGGATCTTCCGCCGTCAGGGCTCCGGTCGCTGGACGGCCTACCAGCCACGAATCACGTCGGGCCACATGGTCCACAAGGTAACCGCTCTCAAGCCTGACTCAGAAACCGGCGCGGATCGCGCCGCTTTCGATCCTCTCGTTACCCCAAAGGGCCTTGCCCGTTTGGCCGAACTGAATATCGGAGCCTCGAAGTGAGCGTTCAAGCAATGTCATGGGCGCTTGCGCTCCGTAAAGCCGACCTCGAAAACCCGGCTGCTCGTCACGTACTGCTGTGCCTGGCGAACTACGCCGGTAGCGATGGAAGAGGGGCGTTCCCCTCCGCCGCGACCCTCTCTGAAGACACTGGCCTTTCCGAGCGCACAGTCCGCTTAAAGCTTGATGAGCTGGAGAAGGCTGGCTTCATCGCTGAAGGCAATCAAGCGATCGCTGCCGCGTACATCGACCGCCGTGACCGCCGGCCTGTGGTGTACGACCTCCAGATGAAGCGGGGTGCAAATGCTGCACCCCGTAAGGATCGGGGTGCAGATGACCGCACGGGGTGCAGCTCACAGCAGAACGGGGTGCAGGAAAACGCAGAACGGGGTGCAGCAGCTGCACCCAATCCGTCACTGAACCATCAAGGAACCGAAGAGCAGCTGCAGCAGCGCGAGATTGATGCCGCTCTTGCCGAACAGAACCGCGCAGCCATCGAATCGCAGGACGACCGTCAGCGCTTCGCCATGTTCGCTACCTGGGAGCCGAACTTGAAATCTCTGTCTGACCAACTCGCAATTGCCGGATTGCCTGATGAATCGGTGACTACTGAACTGCTGGCTGGTTTCAAGGGCTTCTTCGTTGCCAAGTCAGCCGTTGTTGATACCGCGGCTGGCTGGTGTTTCAAACTGGTCGGTTGGGTGAAGCGCGAGAAGGCCGTGAAGGCTGGTGAAGTCGAGAACGAAACAGGCAGCACTGATGACTGGGCAGCAAAGGGAGTTCGAGTATGAAATCCGCACGCGATCTTATCGCTACTCGACGCACCGACCCTGCATACGTTCCGCCTGCTGACCCGGTTGTGGCCGAAGTAGATCCAGCGACCAAGACAGTCATCGACGATCTATTCATGCGCCTGCGCGGCGCCTGTGGCGCTTGGCGCCAGTCATGGCCAACGGAGGCTGTGATGAACGCCTCGAAGCTTGAATGGCTTGGCGAGTTCATGCGTTCCGGGATCAATCGGATGGAGCAAATTGACCACGGCATGCGCGTCCTGAGCGCGAACAAATTGGCGTTCGTGCCAGCACCAGGTGTGTTCGTGAGCTGGTGTTTTGCTCCTGAGGGGCTTGGCCTGCCGAGTGTCGAGAAGGCATATGCGCAAGGCCTGCGAAACTGCCATCCCGCAATGCGCGACTCCGCAAAGTGGATGCATCCAGCGGTCTATCACGCCACGGCTGCTGCAGGTTTCCACAGCTTGCCGCTTCTTTCTCGAGAGCTGGGTATGGCGAACTTCGAGCGCCACTACCTAGCGCAGTGCCGGAAGATCTGGAATGGCGAGTCGCTTGGGTCTATCCCGGTCGCTGAGCTTGCTGCACCGAAGCCTGAGCGAAATCCGGAAGTTGGCAATGCGGCCTTGGCCAATTTGCGCGCCCTGCGTGCGGGGAGGGTCGAACGTGTCTGATCGACGCCTGGCTGTACCCGAGATCGAGACCTACCGTTGGGCCGTGTTCTGCTGCTCGTTCAAGGTCGACTTGAGCTCACCACCTGATCACGCACTGGCGCTGTTCGCCGACCAGGCCATGGCCAAACGCTACGGATCGTGGATGTGGCCGCACACCTTTGAAGTGGTCGACGTCGTCACGGGAGAGCGGGTATGCGCGTGACCTCGAAGAAACTCCGCAATTCGGCCAACGGCCAGGAATGCACCGTACGCCTGCCGGGCGTCTGCAATTTCAATCCAGAAACCACCGTCCTCGCGCACCTGCCCTGCGGGCAGAAGGGCATGGGCATGAAGGGCTTCGACACCGTCGCGGTGTACGCCTGCAGCTCCTGTCACGACGTCATCGATGGTCGCGCCGCGGGCGAGGTCGATTGGTCCGACATGCCGCGCGCCATCGCCGAAACACACGAAGGCCTGATCCGGGCCGGAATTCTTACCGTGAAGGGGGCTGCATGATCGACCTGACGCTGCCGTGGCCGCCAAAGGAGCTGAGCCCAAACGCGCGTGTGCACTGGAAGCAAAAGCACAAGCACGCAAAGGCATACCGCCGCCCCTGCGGGCTTATCGCGCTGGCGCTGGATGCGCCGCGGCTCAGCGGCAAAAAGTACTTCTGGGTCACGTTCTGTCCGCCGAATCGCAGGGCCTATGACGATGACAACCTGCTGGCCCGCTTCAAGGCCGGTCGTGACGGTGTTGCGGACGGCCTGGGCATCGACGACAAGAACTTCGTGACCACGATCAACATCGGCAAGCCGGTGCCAGGTGGCGAGGTGCGCGTGCACATCCGGGATTACCCAATTGACCCGGAGCCGAACACGCCATGAGCCAGAGCCTGCTGACCACATTTTCAGACGCCGAGATCCGACGACAATCTGCCAACACCGATATCCGCGACATGCGGGACGCGCGGTTCCCGGGCGTTTACTTCCGCTTCCACAAGAACCGCGAGCGCGGTACGTGGTACCTGGTGTCCGGCAAGGAATGGGAAAAGATCGCCCGATTCCCGGATCTGCCGGTGAAGGGTTTGATCAACGCACTGCCGAAGATTCGCGAACGCCTGGCCGCCGATCCAAAGGCCTCGGCATCGGCCGGCACCCTGCAGACCGTTGGCCAGTTGCTGGACTGGTTCGCCGCCCGACAGGCCGTTGACCGCAGCCTTTCGGACAAGCGCCGCTCCACCAACACCTCGATCATCAGCCTCCACTTGAAACCGCGCCTCGGCGAGCTGCTGGTGGACGATCTCGACCGGTTCACCTTGGACAAGCAGCTGATGTGGCCGATGCAGGCCGAGTTCTCGCTGTCCTACGTCCGACTGGTTTGGGGCGTGCTGGTGGTGGCCATGCGGCAAGCTGAGAAACTGCGCCTGATCAGCACCAACCCGATCGCCGGCTTCAAGTTCACTGACTTCACCAAGGCCCGGATCCTGCCCAAACCATCGCGCCTGCGCGCCGTGCAACTCGAGGACGTGATCGAACAGCTGGCCGATGGCTTCGACCGGGCACCGCAGGACTGCATGCTGGCGCTGATGATGCTCTGCCACGGTACGCGGGTGGGTGAAACCCGGATGGCTCGGTGGCAGCACCTGACTCTGGGCGAGCAGGGCGAGTGGTTCATCCCGGCCGAGAACACCAAGACCCGTTGCGAGCATCGGCTGCCACTGACTCAGCAGGTCTGCGCGCTGCTGGAGCGGTACCGGGACTGGCAGGCAGGGAAGGGCTACAAGGGCGCGTTCGTGTTCCCGGCACGGTTGGGCGGGTGCCTGAGTGATGGCCAGGCCTGCGCCGTGTTCACCCGGTTGGGTAAGGGCGAGTGGACAAGCCACGACCTGCGCAAAGTTGCCCGGACTGGCTGGACTGACCTCGGTGTGGACTTCCTCATCGGCGAGATGCTGGTGAACCACACGATGACCCGCAACGTGCAGACCTACATCCACACATCCGCCGAATTGCTCAAGCGCGAAGCCCTGAACAAGTGGCACGAATGGTTAGACGGGAAGGGCTTCGGCCTGATTCACCGCTTGACCATGACTAGAAACGGAAATTCGCAGAATGCCGTCAAGTCCTTGAATGGCGCGGCTTCTAGCCAAATTACGAAACAATAAAAGGCGAGGTTTAAAAATGGATAAAAGAACACATGGCCCCGCCTTTGTGCGCCGCCAGATCCCGCTCACTGATTGCCCATCCTGTGCCGGAAAAGGGGTGATTCAGGGCGTGTTTCATCAGCTCGACTGCATTGGTTGCCACGCTTCGGGCCTGGTGCACGCCGAGACCCTACAAGCGCTGCCGGTGGAGGATCTGATCGTTCAGCTCGGCATGCTGATCCGTCAGGGTGGTCGCACTGTGGTCCATCCTCCTGGCTCGCCGACTTCGATGGCAGAGCTGTACCAGCAGACCAATACTCGCGGGCCTGGTGGCTCGTCTTATAAGGGGGATTGAGCATGGCCTTCACTCCGACATTTAAAGAACGCACCGCCGAGGATCTGCTGGAGCATTGGGGACGCTGGGTCGTGCTGGGCTCTGGCGTGTCCTGCTGCGCATCCCGCGAGAACACGATCCTGTCGCCGATGATCACCGATGACGACGCGCTGATGATTGATGGCCTGATGGGGCGCCTGCTGAAGCGCTACCCGGAATGCGGCCAGGTGCTGATGCGCTATTACACCAGCCGGGATACGTCGCTGATGGAAGTCGGCAAGAAGATGAAGTTCGGCGAGGAGAAGACTCGGCAGCTCTGGAAGGCCGGCGTGGCCTGGATTGATGGCGCGCTCGATATTCGACGTCAGGCCGCTTGACAGGCCCGGGGACTGACTATAGATTTCAGTTACTTTGCGGTTTTTCCGCGTGCAAAGCCCGTCTCCGAGATGGGCTTTTTGCTTTCTGTTATGTAGATGAATGCGCAGGCTGATGCGCAAACCCGGTCGTGTTGTGGGCACCGCAGACCTAGATCGTTAAGTCCAAAAGCCGGAGATCAGCACCGGCCATCTGCACCCATACCAAGCCTCGGCATTTGCCGGGGCTTTTTCGTTTTCGGCTCCACCACACCCATTGCTCCGAGCTGGGAGTGCTGCTGGAGCCGGATCTAATGCACTCCCCCAAAGGGAGGAATCGAGATGCCAAACATGCCTGAGAAGGATCCCGGACTGTGGGCCGCTGTGCTCGCCTGGCTGCTGCTGCATCAGCCGCAGCTCTACGCCGCCGGACTGTCGGTCGGTATCGCCGTTCTGCGGGTGATGTACGGCGGCGGCACTCGCCGTCAGATGTATCTGGAAGGCGCGCTGTGCGGCCTGGTCACGCTGTCGTTGGTACCACTCCTTGAATGGATGGGCTTACCGCAGAGCATGGCCACGTTCGCCGGCGGTGCTGTTGGCTTCCTCGGTGTCGAGAAGGTGCGCGGCTACTACGATCGAGCAGCGGCTCGGAAGGTTGAGGGGTAATGGCCAAGATCACTATCGACAGCCTTGATGGCGACGTCCTCATCGTATTCTCGCTCAAGGGTCAGGACGTGCACTGGGAGCGCTTCAAAGGCAAGGCAGCGTCGCCCTACACCAGAACTGTCGCCTTTGATGGAGAGTGGGACGCTCACCGCGCTGCGGTTGCTATCGGGCGCCTGGACTTCACATACGAGGTGACGCCATGAAGCTGGTACTGAAACGTATCGAGAAGACCGTTGAAGTCACGGCCCTTTCCGATCCCGAGCCGCGACATGTGAACGCCGGCTACCCAGGTCCTTTCGCTCTGCATACCGAAGACGGTCAGGTTCTTCCCTGCCAAGTCAGCACCAACATGGAAAGCAGCCGCGGCGAGCCGGTTCGGCTGACGGTGGTGTTTACCGTCGACGGCCGCGACCTGGTCGTCGAGGGTGACCCGGTATGAGTTGTGCCGGATGCGCTGCCCGCCGAGAGCGAGCAGCCAAGTGGTTGATCGTTGCAGCTGAGCGTATCCGCCTCCTGACCGAGCGACGGATCGCGCCAGAGCAACCCAGCCAGCCCGCCAAGAGCGAGCCACCAACCGAGTAAAGCGCATGCCTGTCCGGCCGCAACGACACAAGCCAGCGGCACCAGTCACGCCCAAACATTCGACACCCGAGCAGCAGCGAGGCAACAGCAACTCCCGTGGCTACACCTACCGCTGGCAGCAGGCGAGCAAGGGCTACCTGGCCAAGCATCCGCTCTGCGTCCACTGCCAGCAGGAAGGGAGAGTGGGAGCCGCGACCGAGGTTGACCACATCGTCCCGCACCGAGGCGACATGGTTCTGTTCTGGGATCGGACCAACTGGCAAGGGCTTTGCCGCCCGCACCACAGCAGGAAGACGGCCACGGAGGACGGTGGTTTCGGCAACGCCAGGGGTGGTCGTGATCGGTTATGAGGCACGTCAACCGCGTGCTTCGGGTTGGTTGAAGCACGTCAACATCCCTGATGTGGCACGTCACAGCCCCAAGGGGTGGGTCAGAAGTCTGGGCCTTTTTGCTTCCCGACCGCGCCCGAATGTTTTATTCGCGCCGTCAGTTGAGAAAAACCGTTTTTTAGCACCTGCGGAGAGCCCGCAAATACCGAGAGCGACCATGGCGAACCCACGCAAACCTGCCCAACTGAAGGCGGTTGCTGGTACGGACCGCAAGGATCGCGACGTTCCCCTGGAAGTTGAGTTGCCCCTGGTCGACGTCGCACCCGATGCGCCGGACTGGTTACCCAATGCACACGCCGTGAAAGAGTGGAACCGACTGGTTCCAATCCTGATGGCCAACAAATTACTGACCGATGCAGCGCTGAGCCCGCTGGCCCACATGTGTGCGCTGCACGGAAAAATTGTTCAGCTTTACGCCGCTGGCGAGGCGCCGACCGCGAGTATGTCCGGCACGCTTCGTAATCTTCAAAACGATTTCGGCCTGACACCGGTTGCCCAAGGCAAGGTCAGGGCAGGCCCTGAGGATCAAAAGGGCAATGCGTTTGCCGGCAATGGCCGCAAAGCTGGAGGCAAATAACCGAATCACCTGGATTGCCAGTCTGGAGTATGGATGCGTGATTTCGTACAGATCGCGATCGATTACGCCAAGGCTGCGATCGCAGACAAGAAGCGCAAAAGGCACGGCAAGCTGATCAGGCAAGCAGCCCAGCGCTTCATTGATGACCTGAAGAGGGCAAAGAAAAAGGATTGTCCGTTCATCTTTGATGACTGGCATGCCAATGACCCGTGCGACTTCATCGAAAAGCTTCATCACGTCGAGGGCAAATGGGAAAAACCCACCATCGACATGCATGCGTCGCACATTTTCTTCGTCGTGCAACTGTTCGGCTTTCGCAAGCGCGAAGCTGTTTACACCCAGGGTTGGGGTGATGACGGGATGTTCCATCCGCGCCGCTTCACCTCGGCGCTTTTCGCCGTTGCGCGGAAGAACGCGAAAAGCACACTGTCGTCGGCGATCCTGCTGTATTGCGAGTGCTGCGAGCCGGAAGAGGGGGCGCAGATTGTCAGCGCTGCCACCACGTTCGGCCAGGCAGCAATCATCTTCAACGCTGCTAAGCGGATGGTGGAGAAGAACGCCGACCTGCGTGCCTATTTCGGGTTGCAAGTGTGGGCCAAATCGATCAGCCGGATTGAAACCGGTGCCAGCTTCAAGCCGATTCACGCGAAGGCTTCAACACAGGACGGTCTGAACCCGTCGCATGTTGGTCTCGACGAGATCCACGCACACAAAACTGCTGACCTGTTGAACGTCCTGCAGTCTGCCGCCGGCGCCCGGGGCAATCCACTGTGGTTGTTTACTACCACCGAGGGATACACGAACCCAGGGCCGTGGGCAGAAATTCGGATGTTCGCGAAGAAGTTGCTGTCCGGGTTGTTCGGCACGACAGCCGATCACTATCTGGTGGTGTTCTACGCCGTCGACGACGAGGACAAAAACCTCGGTATCAAGGCCGATGACGAGTTCGACGAGAGCTGTTGGATCAAAGCCAACCCGTTGATGGATGTGAACCCGCATTTGATGGCGGCGATTCGTAAAGAGGCGGTCGAGGCGAAGCAGATGCCATCCAAGATGGCTGAGTTTCGCATCAAGCGCTTGAACCGTCCTGCTTCGACCGCAGACGGTTGGGTTGATCTCAACAAGTGGCAGCGCTGCAATGGTGAGATCGACCTTGATTGGCTTTCACAGTACCCATGCTGGGGCGGTCTGGACCTTGCTTCGACAACTGACCTCACATCGTTTCGATTGGTGTGGGATGTCGACGACGTGCTCTACACCTACGGCTGGCGCTGGGCGCCAGAGAGTTCCGTTGCATTTCGAACCGAGCGCGGCACTGTTCCGTACGCATCGTGGGTCGAATCCGGCCTGCTCAAACAGACCGAGGGTGATGTAACCGATTACGCCGTGATCGAAGCGGACGTAAAATCGGTCTGCGCGCGTTTCAACGTGCAGGCGATCGCCTACGACAAATGGAACGCCAGTGACCTGGTCAACCGTCTGGTGGCAGCCGAGCTGCCGATGATTGAATTCATTCAGGGGCCGAAGTCCTACCACCCGGCCATGCAGGTCCTGGAGCGCGCTTACATTGCGGGTGCTTTTGCTCACGGTGGCGACATGATCCTCAACTGGTGCGCATCGAATCTGATCGCCAGACGGGACGACAACATGAATATGGCGCCCGACAAGAAACGCTCCGCCGACAAGATCGACGATATGACCGCACTCCTTATGGCGATAGGTGTAGCGGGTGCCCACGTGGACACCGTGAACCTTGATGACTTCCTCAATCGACCAATGAGCATGTAATGGCAGATACCGACTACAGCATCGACCTGCGCACTCGCAGTCCATTCTGGGCGCGCCTGGCGAGCTTTTTCGTCGGAGGACGGCTGACATCGCCCAACCAGGGATCTCAAACCGGCCCTGTGTCGGCTTCAGGCACGGTGGGCGATTCAGTCGTCAACGACGAGCGTTCGCTCCAGATCTCCACGGTCTTCGCCTGCGTTCGCCTTATTTCCAGCGTGTCGGCATGCCTGCCGCTGGACGTCTTCGAGACTAAAGGCGATGACCGATCGAAAGTAGGTTTGGATAACCCGTTGGCGCGCCTGCTGCGCTACGCCCCCAACCAATTTATGACCGCGTTCGACTTCCGCGTAGCGATGACCATGCAGCTCTGCTACTACGGCAATGCTTATGCGCTGATCGACCGGAACGGTGTGGGCGACATCATCAGCTTGGTACCGCTGATGTCGGTGAATATGGACGTGAGGCTTGAGGGTAAGCGGATCGTTTATCGATACCGCAGGGATAGCGAGTACGCCGACTTCAAACAATCCGAGATTTTCCACCTCAAAGGGTTCGGATTTAACGGTCTGGTGGGGCTTTCACCTATCGCGTTTGCGGCGAAAACAGCGGGTGTAGCTGTTGCAATGGAAGATCAACAGCGTGATTTCTACGCGAATGGTGCCAAGTCTCCCCAGATCCTCATGACGGGTGAAGGAAAGACACTGAGCAAGGTCCAGCGTGATCAGGTAGAGGCAAACTTCAAGGAAATTGCCGGCGGACCGGTCAAAAAACGGCTTTGGATCTTGGAGGCTGGGTTCACCACCCAGGCGATCGGGGTTAGCCCGCAGGACGCCGAAACGATGGCAGCCCGCAAGTTTCAGGTTGGCGAATTGGCGCGGTTCTTCGGCGTTCCACCGCATCTGGTCGGGGATGTTGAAAAAACCACCAGTTGGGGATCAGGAATCGAGCAGCAAAACATTGGGTTCCTTCAATACACGCTCGATCCCTACCTGAAAATCTGGGAGGGCTGCATCCAGCGGTGGCTAGTGAAACCAGCGGATGTCGGACGGATACATGCCGAGCACAATCTCGACGGATTGTTGCGCGGCGACTCGGCGGCGAGGGCGACTTTCATGGGGATTATGGCCGACAAAGGCCTTAGAACCCGTGACGAACTCAGGCGTTTGGACAATATGCCCTCAGTGCCTGGTGGCAATGTCGCGACATGTCAGTCGCAGAACGTACCCCTTACCCAACTTGGACAAACGAACCCCGCACCCAGCGGGGTTTAGTTTTTCTGGAGCTAACCAATGTCCAATATTCAGAAGACCTTGGCCTTCGACCAGGTCGAGATCAAGTTCGACTCATCCGGAAAGACCGGAACATTCGAAGGTTATGCCAGCGTGTTTGGTGTGGTCGACAGTGACGGCGACATCATCTTGCCGGGCGCCTTCAAAAAGGCGCTGGCCACGCAAAGTCGACAGGTCGGCATGTTCTTCAATCACCGAACCTGGGAGCTTCCTGTCGGTAAGTGGCTGAACCTAGAAGAAGACAGCAAAGGGCTTCTCACCCGAGGCGAACTGACGCCGGGACTGTCGGTTTCGACGGATCTACGGGCCGCTATGGAACACAAAACGGTCGAAGGAATGTCGGTCGGGTTCACCGTCTTCAAAGACGATTTCGATCTGATCGACACCGGTCGCGCCTTCAAGAATGTGCAGGCTCTTCGCGAAATCAGCATCTGCACCTTTCCTGCCAATGAGCAGGCGACCATCGAATCCATGAAAAGCCTGGAATCGATCACCACCATTCGCGACGTCGAGCATTGGCTGAGGGATTCGGCCGGTCTTTCGAAGTCGCAAGCACTGGGCCTCATTGCCCGGTTCAAGTCCGCAGTTCGGAGCGATTCCGAAGGTGGCGAAATTAACGCGCTCATCGAGCGCATCAAGTCCTTCCCATCTGTAGGAAACTGAACCATGTCCGAATTGGCCCAAATCCAAAAGGCAATCGAAGACGCGCAGAAGAACATGACCGAACTGTTCGATGCGCAAAAGAAAGAGATCACCAGCACCGGTGAAATCAGCAAAAAACTGCAGGGTGATCTGCAAACCGTTCAGGAAGAACTGAAAACCGCAGGTACTCGCCTGTTTGACCTGGAATCGAAGCTGGCTGGTGGCGGTCTGGATAATCCGGAAGCCAAGAAATCGTTCGCCGAACGTGCTGCCGAAGATCTGAAGAAGAACTGGAACGGTTCAACTTCCGGCAAGGTCGACGTCAAGAGCTTCAGCAAGGCGCTCGGCTCCGGCAGCACCTCGGCAGGCGCACTGGTTCAACCACAGCAGAACCCGGGTATTCTGATGCCGGGCCTGCGTCGCCTGACCATCCGCGACTTGCTTGCTCAGGGGCGGACCTCTTCGAACGCCATCGAGTACGTGCGCGAAAACGTGTTCACCAACAGCGCAGCGCCGGTAGCCGAGGGTGCGCTGAAGCCAGAATCGCAACTGACCTTCACCAAGGAAACTGCAAACGTCAAAACCATTGCCCACTGGATCCAGGCTTCGCGCCAGATCATGGACGATGCGCCGATGCTCGAGTCCTACGTGAATGGTCGTTTGCTGTTTGGCCTGGATCTGGTTGAAGAAGGTCAACTGCTCAATGGCGACGGTACCGGTGACAACCTGATCGGCTTGAACAAGGTTGCGACCGCTTACGACACCGCTCTCAACGCCACCGGTGACACCCGTGCCGATCAAATCGCGCACGCCATCTTCCAGACCAGCGAATCTGAGTTCGAGGCTTCCGGCCTGATCCTCAATCCGCGCGACTGGCATGCCATCGCACTGCTGAAAGATGCTGATGGGCGTTACATCTTCGGTGGCCCAGCGGCTTTCGCGGCTAAGGTGATGTGGGGGCTGCCAGTGGTTGCGACCAAGGCACAAGCCCAAGGCACTTTCACCGTGGGCGGCTTCGACCTGGCCTCGCAGATTTGGGATCGGATGGATGCAACCATCGAGATCAGCAACCAGGACCGCGACAACTTCGTGAAAAACATGCTGACCATCCTCTGCGAGGAGCGTCTGGCGGTTACCCATTACCGTCCGACCGCGATCATCAAGGGCGCTTTCACCGTACCAACTCCATAACCACAGGGCCGGGGCAGGAAACTGCCCCGGAAGATTGCTATGACCAGAATTCGCGCATTGCGGCAGTTCTCGCACTACCACGCGGGCAACTTTGATCAGTTCGAAGTGCGAGATGTGGCGGACGAATATGCCGAGGCCTTGATAGGAATGGATCTCGCTGAAGAAGTTGAGGCGGATACCGATCAAACGCCACCGACGCAGACAACCACAAGCTCTAAAAAGTCGGGTGCAAAAAAATGACTGTCTCCGTTTCCGATCTGCTTTCAATTGAGCTGATGCGGAAGCACCTGCGCGTTGATTTCGAGGACGAGGATGACCTGATCACGCTCTACGCGGAATCTGCGTTGGCTTGGGCGCTCTGGTATTGCGACAACGACAAGCTCCTTGAGGTCGGTGATTTTCCTGCCTCTTTCAAGGCCGCGCTGCTGTTGCTCCTTGGGCATTCATTCGCGAATCGGGAGGCGGTAGAGATCGGCGTCAAGGGCGAAAAGCTGCCTCTTGGGGTTGAGTCTTTGTTGTGGTCGTCCCGCAACTTCTCAGGTCCTGAACCAGTCGAGACAACGCCATGAGAGCAGGTCGCTTGCGGCATCGAATCGACTTTGAAGAAAAGGCCGTTGTGCAAGATCCGAACAATGGAGAAATGATCCCGGGTTGGCGGCCAGTTCGCGAAAGGGTGCCGGCTGACTTCGAGCCGTTGAGCTCCAAAGATTTGTTCGCCGCGCAGGCGGCGCAGTCTCAGGCCACGGTCAGGTTTGTGATTCGTCATTGGGCTGGGCTGCTGCCAACCATGCGGATCGTACATCGCGGGAAGGTGTACAGCATCGAGGGCGAGCCTCTGCCTGATCGGGAATCCGGTTTGGAGTACCTCACGATCCTAACCAAGACGGGAGTGAACGATGGGTGACTATGTCCGGTTCAATCTCAAGGGCGCAGACGAGTTGTCCGCCAGGTTCAAAGGATTGACCGAGGAAATTCGCCGCAAGGTGGTGTTGCCGGCGGCAAAGGACGCGATGGACATCGTCCTGCTCGATGCGAAAGACCGAGCGGCGCGGATCGATGACCCGGAAACCGCGAATTTCATCCCGGCGAACCTCGCCATGATCGAGCGCAAGGCGATCGGCGAGGAAGTCGGTGCCGTGGTCATCTCTGTGGGCGTGCGCATGCGCAAGCGCGGCCAGAAGGGCGGTAACACGTTCTACTGGTGGTGGGTTGAACTGGGCACCGAGAAGAACCGGGCAAAACCGTTTCTCCGACCAGCCCTGGCCAACAACCGCGAGGCGCTGTTCAAGGAATTCCTCAGCTCGGCGAAGTACCAGCTGATCAAGTTGGGGGTGAACTGATGACTGCACCCATTTTCACGGTGTGCGCCGCCGCGCCGGCGGTCACGGCCCTGCTCGGCACTGGGCCGACGCGACTGTACCCGCATGGCGAGGCGCCGGAAGGCACAACCAAGCCATACGCGGTCTGGCAAGTTGTCAGCGGATCGCCGATCAACTACGTCAACGGTGTGCCAGATACTGATCGCTACGGGCTGCAGG
This sequence comes from Pseudomonas sp. GW821-FHT11D10, assembly GCF_058808435.1. Classification (NCBI taxonomy): domain Bacteria; kingdom Pseudomonadati; phylum Pseudomonadota; class Gammaproteobacteria; order Pseudomonadales; family Pseudomonadaceae; genus Pseudomonas; species Pseudomonas sp. GW821-FHT11D10. The sequence goes on from NZ_JBXARR010000001.1 coordinate 190,108, forward strand.
TGGATGTGTACGCCGATACGGCGTCAGCAGCATCGTCTGTTGTGACGGCAATGCGCAACGCGATCGCGCAGCATGCCTACATCACCGGTTTTGGCGTCGACGGCAAGGACAAGGACACGCACAACTACCGCAAAGGCTTCGACGTCGCCTGGCTTGTGAGCCAGTAGGCGGAACCTGAAAGAACGACCCGCTTCGGCGGGTTTTTTTATGCCCGCTCACAAGTGATTTCGAAGGAAATCGGGGAGTTTAAATTGACCATCAAGACCCAAGGCACGGACCTCTATGCCATCGACCCAGCCAACAACACGTTGTTGGTGGTTGGCTGCTTCACCTCCCTGGACGGGATTGACACCAGCATTGCGCAGATCGAAACCACCTGCATGAACTCCAGCGCCCGGGAATATGAGGCCGGTCTGGCTGAGCCTGGCTCGGCCTCCTTCGGCCTGAACATCGACCCGCAATCGCCGGCGCACGTTCGCCTTCACCAGCTGAAGACAGCTGGCACCAAGCTGCTGTGGGCAATCGGCTGGTCTGACGGCCGAGTTCTGAACAGCAACGGCGAATTGGTGGGCATTCCACCAACCATCAGCCAGCCAGGCTCGGTGACGGCGCTGGCGGTCACCAATCCAGGTAGCGGCTATACCACGGCCCCGACTGTCGCACTGACTGGCGGTGGCGGTACCGGTGCGACCGCTACCGCAACTGTTTCTGGCGGCGAGCTCACCGGGCTGACCATCACCAACCCTGGCAGCGGTTACACCTCGCCTCCGACCGTGGCGTTCACTGGCGGCGCTGGCACCGGTGCTACGGCAAGCGCGGTGATCGACGCCGGTGTCGACTTCAACCTGCCGGCGACCCGCACCTGGATCACCTTCGAGGGCTACATGAACAGCTTCCCGTTCAGCTTCGCGCTGAACGACGTTGTGAAGTCCACCGTCGGCATCCAGGTGTCCGGCGATCCGGTGTTCGTCCCGAAAGTCATCACCCCATAAGGAAGCCCCATGGATCTCAGCATTAAAGCACTGACGGCGGCCGGCGCATTTGTCGCGCCGCCGGTGAAGAAGGACATCACATGGCACGCCGGTGGCAAAGTTCAGAAGGCCTCGATCTACGTTCGGCAGGAGTCGTTCGTTGAGCTGACCGAAGGCTGGAAGAACGAAGGGCAGGGTGCCGATCGGCTGGCGGCACGCATCGCCTCCAACATCCTGAAGAAGGACGGCACGCCAGTGTTCACTGTCGAGGACGTTCTCGGTTCCGAATCGTCCGGACACGGCCCGCTGTCGGCCGAGCTGACCATTGTGCTGCTCAACGCCATTTCCGAGGCCAACGGTGCGGTGAAGGAAGATCAGCCAAAAAAATAGGGCCCGCCGAAGAGTTCTGGCATGAGCTGGCGCTCAACGGCATCGGCGGGCGCACGGTCGCCGAAGCGCAGGCCAACCTCAGCTACAACGAGGCGCTTTCGTGGATGGCTTATCGCGAGCAAAACGGCACGCTGAATCTGGGCCTGAAGATCGAGCGGGGTTTTGCCCTGCTCGCCACCATTCTCAACAACCTGCACGGCGGCAAGGCTACGTTCGACGACTTTCTGCCGAAGCGTGGCGAGGTGGTGGAAGAGGCGGAAGCCTCTGCGCAGGATCTGTTCAGGCTGCTGCAGTCGGTCAAGAGGTGATTTATGGCGGTTGATTCACTTGGCCAACTGACGGTCGATCTGGTGGCCAACACCGGCGGCTTTGAAAAGGGTATGGACCGTGCCCAGCGTGCGCTGAAGTCGGCCACCAAGGAAGCGGCCTATCAGGCTGGCCAGCTCGACAAGTTGGTTGGCCAGATTGACCCGGTGATCGGGGCCTACGGCCGCCTCGACAAAATGGAAGAGCAGTTGCGCAAACACCGCGCAGCCGGTCGGCTCGACAATGCCGACTTCACCCTGTACCTCAACAAGCTGAAGGAACAGCGCGACGCGGTCGAGAAGGTTGACCGGGTCATGGCCAAGAATGGCCAGACCGCCAAGCAGTACGCAAACAACCTGCGCGGAGTTCCGGCCCAGTTCACCGATATCGCCGTGTCGTTGCAGGCCGGTCAGAATCCGCTGACGGTTTTCCTGCAGCAGGGCGGCCAGCTCAAGGACATGTTCGGCGGCGTGGTGCCGGCGGCAAAAGCCCTTGGCGGTTACGTGCTGGGTCTGGTGAATCCGTTCACGGTCGCGGCGGCAGCGGCGGCGGTGCTGGCCCTGGCTTACAAGCAGGGTTCCGACGAAGCCACCGCGTTCAATACGTCGCTGGCGATGACGGGCAACACGGCCGGCACCACTGCGAACGGTTTGGCGTCGATGGCGCGTCAGGTTTCGGGTGTAAGTGGCACGGTCGGCAAAGCGTCCGAGGTACTTGCGCTGCTGGCGTCGACTACCCGGATTCCGGTCGCGGCTTTTGAATCTATCGCCGAGGCCGCCATCAAGTTCGAATCGGCGACCGGGATTGCGGCCGGTACAACGGTCGAGAACTTCAAGAAGATCGCCAAGGACCCGGTCGCGGAGATTCTGAAACTCAACGAGTCGATGAACTTCCTGACCGCGACCACGTACGAAAACATCAAGTCGTTGCAGGAACAGGGTAGGACTCAGGAAGCGGCCGCGCTGGCGACCGCCACCTATGAGGACGGTCTCAATCGGACATCCACGTCCATCAAGCAGAACCTCGGCTACCTCGAAGCGAGCTGGGGTGCAGTCAAGAGCGCCGCCAAGGGCGCGTGGGATGCTGCGCTGAACGTTGGGCGAGAAGAAACCCTCGACCAGCAGATCGCCAAGCTCGACGAGCAACTGAATGCGATCGCCGAGAACGCAGCCTCGCGCAACAAGCGCAACGCCAGAGGAAAGCCGGCGGATCCGTTCGGCAATCTGACACCCGATGACAGCTTCCGCACGGAAGCGCTCGAGCGGGAGAAAACCGAAAAACTGTTGCTCAAGTCCGAGCAGGATCGTCGGGCCGCCGCAAAAGGGTACGCTCAGCAGCAGCAACAGGCCGCGCTGGATGACCAGCTCAAACTGGACAAACTCCGCAAGGAAACCGAGAGCAATTCGGTAAAGCGTGAGCGTGAACTGGCTGATTATCGGTTGCTGGTGGAGCGTCGGGTTACCCAGGCCAAAGCCAAAGGTGACAACTCGCTGCTGATCTCTGCGGATCAGCAGGCGAAAGACATCGCCGCCATCAACGAGAAATACAAGGATCCGAAGGCCGCCAAGACGCCGAAGTACCAGGAAAACGCCGGTATCAAGGCGCTGGATCAGGCGAAACAGCAATACGCCGTCCTTCAGCAGCAGAGCGCACTGATCGGCGACCAGTCGGCGGCGAGCCAGACCCTTGGCACGAACGCGAAAAAACTGGTCGAGTGGGAGCAGCAGCTCGCCGACATCAAGGGCAAGAAAACCCTGACTGCCGAACAGCAGTCGCTGCTGGCCAACCAGGAGCTGATCACCGCCCAGCTCAAGCGTAACGCGGCACTCGAAACCGAGAACACGCTGCGCGAGAAAGGGCTGGAAACCCGCCGCAAGCTGGCGGCGTTCGACGAGAACCTGAAAAGCCAGCTCGCCAGCGCACAGCAGGGCCTGGACAACAACCTGGCCGGGATCGGCCTGGGCGACGAGCAACGCAAGCGTCTGCAGGAACAGCGCAACATCCAGCTGTCGTATCAGTCGCAACTCGACAAGCTCACCTCCGACTACAACAAGAGCAACAAGGACCAGTTCAGCACCGAGCTGTACGACAAGGAAACCCAGGCGCTGCGGTCGGCGCTCGACCAGCGCCTGGCCATGCAGGCGAAGTACTACGAGGACGAAGACGCAGCCCGCAGCGACTGGCAGCTGGGTTCGTCGTCGGCCTTCGACAATTACCTGCAACAGGCTCGGGATGTAGCCGGGCAGGCGAAGTCGGCCTTCACGTCGCTGTATGACGGTCTGACAGATGCCGCTGTGGATTGGGCGTTTGGTACTGACAAAACATTCGGCGATGTCGCAAAAAGCTTTGCGCGGATGATGGCAAAAATGGCCTTTCAGTCGGCCGCCTCGAATGTGTTTTCCAGCATTGCCGGGAGCGCGATCGGTGCGGCCTTCGGGAGCGGCGGAGGCGCAGCGGCATCGGCAGGGAGCACCGCCGCCGGCTACTCAGCTGACGTCCTATCCAACTGGAAAGGCTTCGACGATGGTGGCTACACCGGCCCGGGCGGTAAATACGAACCGGCCGGCATCGTGCACGGCGGGGAAGTGGTCATCCGCAAGGAAGTGGTGGATCAGCCGGGGATGAAGGAATACCTGACGCGGCTGAACAAGCGCGGTTATGCGGACGGCGGTTATGTAGGCCTTTCTGGCGGTTCGTCGTCAGCACCGGCCGCGACTGGGCAGATCGTTATCAATCAGTCGTTTCAGGTGCAGAACGCTGGCGAGGGAACTTCACAGCATGACTCGCAGGCGCTTGGCCAGGCTTATGCCGATGTTGCAAGGCGCGGTGCCCAGCAGGAAATCGCCAAAGAAACCCAGCCCGGCGGGCAGATCTGGAGGCTTGTAAATGGCCGTTGAGACATTCACCTGGTGCCCGCTGGTGTCCCCCACCAGCGCACCGGAGTACCGGAACCGAACCTCGAAGTTCGGAAACGGGTATGAGCAGACCGTTGGCGATGGTCCGAACAATAGAGAGGACGAGTGGCCACTTACTTTCGTTGTAAAGGAAGCTGTAGCGCGTCAGATCAAGGACTTTCTTGATCGACACGCTGGTAACAAATCGTTCTTCTGGACACCTCCCCTTGGTGAGCTCTCGTTCTTCCGGGCGACCGCCCCGTCCGTCACGCCTCTCGGCGCCGGGATGTACTCCCTCGCTACAACATTCACGCAATCGTTTCTTCCATAAGGGGCAATCATGCCGCTGATCAGTGACATCCAGGTGCTTGAGCCTGGCAGCGAAGTGCTGCTCTTTGAATTGGACGGCACGGACTACGGCGCGGATGTTCTGCGCTTCCACGGGCATTCAATCCCGTACACGGCGGCCGAGTTGATCGCCGCCGGTGCCAATGCCGATCAGTTGCTCGCGAAGGCGATCTACTGGCAGGGTAATGAGTACGGCGCCTGGCCAATGCAGATCGACGGCATCGAGGCGAACGGCGACGGCACCGCGGTGCGGCCCACGCTGTCGATCGGTAACGTCAACGGTCGAATCACTGCGCTCTGTCTGGCGTTCGAGGATCTGCTCGAGTTCAAGCTGACGATGCGCCACACGCTGGGCACGTACCTGGACGCGGCGAACTTCCCGGCCGGCAACCCAACGGCAGATCCGACCCAGGAGACGATCGAGGTCTGGTACATCGACCAGAAAACGAACGAGGACGGGGAGAATGTCAGTTGGGAGTTGGCCAGCCCGGGCGACGTCGGTAACGAGTCAATCGGCCGGCAGGCCACGACCCTGTGCCACTGGTGCCTTACCGGCGGCTACCGAGGACCGAACTGCGGCTACACCGGCCCGTACGTGACCAAGGACGGCGTCGTTACTGACAACCCTGAGCTTGACGAGTGTGACGCCACGCTGGGCAAGGGGTGCATTCCACGCTTCGGCGAGGGCAACCCCTTGCCGTTCGGTGGCTTCCCGGCCGTTTCGCTGATCGCACGGAGCTGACATGCGCAAACACATTTTGACCGCGATCCAGGCGCACGCGTCGGCCGAGTACCCGAAAGAGTGCTGCGGGCTGCTGATTGCCGTGGGCCGCAAACAGCAGTACTACCCGTGCCGCAACGTCTCGACCGAGCCGAACGAGGAATTTCGAATCGACCCGGAGGAATACGCGGCGGCCGAAGACATCGGCGAAGTGATCGGCGTAGTGCATTCGCATCCGGACGCCACCAGCAGGCCGTCACCGCGCGACCTGGCCATGTGCGAGGCAACAGCCATGCCCTGGCACATCCTGAGCTGGCCCGAGGGTGACTTGCGTACCGTCATGCCGTCTGGCGAGGTGCCGCTGCTCAAGCGGCCATTCGTGCACGGCGCCTGGGACTGCTGGCAAGTCTGTGCTGACTGGTACAAGCGCGAATGGGGGTTGGAGTTCGAAGCCTTCAAACGCGCCGATGGTTGGTGGGAGAGCAAGGACAACACCAGCCTTTACGAAGCGAACTACGAGGCCGCCGGCTTCTACCGCGTCGACCAGCCGCAGCGCGGCGACATGATCGTGATGGAAGTGGGGCGCACGGTTTACCCGAACCACGCAGGGATCTTCCTCGGCGTCGATCCGGTACTGCCTGGGGAGGATGCCGCGACGTTCGGCCCCGGCCCGTTCCTGTTGCACCACCTCTATGGCAGGCCGTCCGAGGTCATTGTTTTCGGTGGCCCGTGGCTCGAGCGAACGCGTTTGGTGCTGCGCCACAAGGATGCACGGTGATATCGTGGGCCATTTCCACAGGAGTGACCTGCATGAAATTGATAGTAGGAGCGCTGGCGTTGGCGCTGTTGGCGGGGTGTTCATCGCCCGGCGATATCAAAAAGAACGATCCAACCATTACCGCTTCGACGAATAAGTCGGCGAAGAAGTACGCTCTTTGCGTCTTCCCTCGCTGGCAGGATCAGCGCTCAACTTCCACTATGTCCGAAACAGAGAATGGTTATCGCCTTGTAGTGGCCACCGACATGATGACTGATGAGGTGCTTGAAGTGATCAGCACTGGCGCGGGCAGCAAAGTCTCCCTATATCAGCGTATGCCATGGTCGAAGATGTGGGGCCGCGGCGAGCTTGAGGCTGCCGTACGCGAATGCCTGTGACAAATTCAAATTTATAGAACCGCCAGTTGGCGGTTTTTTTTCGTCAGGAGAAAACCCGTGGCGGCAACAGCAAACTTGAATTCGATGACAACTATTTTGTTGTCGGGGCCTTTGGCAAAGATTTTCGGGCGGGTGCATTACCGAGAGCTGGGAAGCAAGTCCGTTGGTGAAGCATTCAAGGCCTTGAAGTGCACAATCGATGGATTTGAAGATGCGATCAGAAATCTAGACCGCCGAGGCATGCGATTCGCGATTTTCCGAAATCGACAGAATGTCGGCGAGAAAGACTTTGCCTTGGGTGGTACGCAAGAAATCCGCATTGTCCCAGTTATCTCTGGCAGCAAGCGTGCTGGTGTTCTTCAAACCATTATCGGGGTAGTGCTGATCGCTGCCTCATTTTTTGCCGGTGGTGCTGGTCCAAGTCTGTTTTCAGCTGGTGTTGGTTTGACTATCGGCGGTGTGGTGCAGCTCCTAAGCCCTCAAGCGAATGGCCTAAAGCAAAGCGCATCCCCCGAGAACGCACCGTCCTACGCCTTCGGCAGCGCCAAGAACACCACGGCCAGCGGCAACCCGGTACCGATCTGCATCGGCGAACGCCGGTGGGGCGGGATGATCATCTCGGCCTCGATCCTGGCCGAAGACAAAGTGTAAGCAGCACACCAACCGCCCGTGAGGCGGTTTTTTTATGCCTGGAGGAAAGCATGGGCGCAGCGGAACAGATCGAGATCTACGGCGAGAAGGGCGGCAGCAGCAAGCCGAAGTCGCCGGTTGAAGCCAGCGACAGCCTGCGCTCGACCAACCTGGCAAAGCTGCTGATCGCCGTGGGCGAGGGTGAGTTCGACGCTGTACCGACCGAGTACGACATCTACCTGGACAACACGCCGATCCGCGATGCCAGCGGCAACTACAACTTCCCGGGCGTGAAGTGGGACTGGCGCCCGGGTTCCGTGGATCAGACCTACATCCCGGGCATCCCGTCCGTTGAGAACGAGACGTCGCTGAACATCGAGCTGCGCAGTGATGCGCCGTGGGTGCGCTCGATCACCAACACCCAGTTGTCGGCCGTGCGTATGCGTCTGGCATGGCCAGCGCTTCAACGTTCGGATGACCAGGGCAACATCGGCGGTTATCGGATCGAATATGCCATCGACGTAGCCACCGATGGCGGCGCCTATCAGCAGGTGCTGGTGGACGCGGTCGACGGCAAAACCACCACGCGCTACGAGCGATCGCGCCGCATCGATCTACCGGACGCCACCACGGGCTGGCAGATCCGCGTGCGCCGCCTGACGCCGAACCAGAACAGCAACAAGATCGCCGACACCATGCTGGTGGCCGGTTACACCGAGGTGATCGACGCCAAACTGCGCTACCCGAACACCGCTTTGCTCTACATCGAATTCGACGCCGAGCAGTTCACCAACATCCCGGCCGTAACCGTGAAGTGCAAGGCCAGGCGCTGGATGGTGCCGAGCAACTACGACCCGATCCTGCGGACCTACACCGGGACGTGGGATGGCTCGATGAAGTCGGCCTGGACCAACAACCCGGCGTGGATCACCTACGGGATCTGCACTGAAGAGCGTTTCGGCCTGGGCAAGCGCATCAAGCCGTTCATGGTCGACAAATGGGAGCTGTACCGGATCGCCCAGTATTGCGACCAGTTGGTGCCGAACGGGCTCGGCGGCCAGGAACCGCGCTTCCTTTGCGACATGAATCTGCAGGGCAAGGCTGATGCCTGGTCGCTGCTGCGCGACATCTCGGCGATTTACCGGGGCATGACCTACTGGGCTCAGGGCCAGTTGGTGATGCAGGCCGACATGCCGCGCGCGCAGGACTTCGACTATGTCTTCACCCGGGCCAACGTCATAGACGGGAAGTTCTCGTACGGCAGTGCCTCGGCGAAAACCCGATACACCCGGGCCCTGGTCAGCTACGACAACCCGGCCAACAACTACGACACAGACGTCATTCCTTTCGCCGACCTGGACCTGCAGCGCCGCTACGGCGACCGGCCGACCGAGCTCAGCGCCATTGGCTGCACCCGCGCCTCCGAGGCCCAGCGCCGTGGCAAGTGGGCGATCCTGAGCAACAATCAGGACCGCACCGTGTCGTTCAAGACCGGCATGGAGGGCGTCATTCCGCTGCCCGGCCACATCATCCCAGTGGCGGACTCGTTGCTGGCGGGCCGTGAAGTTGGCGGCCGGATCTCGGCGGTAGCGGGGCGGGTCATCACGCTCGATCGGGATACCCAGGCCAAGGCCGGTGATCGGCTGATCATCAACCTGCCCGGCGGGCGTGCTGAAGGTCGCACCGTGCAGAGCGTCAATGGCCGCGCCGTCACTGTAACGGTCGCCTACAGCGAGCCGCCGGTGGTGCAGCTGCAATGGGCGCTCGATGCCGATGACTTGGCAATCCCGCTGTATCGCGTCCTGCGAACCAAGCGCACGACCGAGGGCGACTACGAAATCAGCGCCTTGCAGTTCGAACCGAGCAAGTTCGCGCACATCGACACCGGCGCACGCCTGGAAGAGCGGCCGATCAGCGTTATTCCGATCACCGTGGTGCCGCCGCCGGCTAGCGTCACCCTGGCGTCGACGTCGTCGGTGGTGCAGGGACTGGCCGTGGCCACCATGACCATCAGTTGGCCCGCCGTGGACGGCGCAGTCGGCTATGACGTGGAGTGGCGCAAAGACAGCGGCAACTGGATCAAGGTGCAGCGCACCGGGATGACCAACGTGGACGTGGTCGGTATTTACGCCGGCGCCTACGTGGCTCGCGTTCGCGCGGTGAGCGCGTACGACATCACTTCGACCTGGCGCAACTCGATCCTGACCAATCTCAGCGGTAAGCAGGGGCTGCCGCCGGCGCTGAGCTTCCTGACGGCTACGCCACTGCTGTTCGGCATCTACCTGAAATGGGGTTTCCCGGCTGGCGCGGAGGACAGCCAGCGTACTGAAATCTGGTGCGGACCGACCACCAGTCTGGAGGCCGCCACGAAACTGACCGACCTTGCGTACCCGCAAAGCGATTTTTCGATGCTGGGTCTGAAGGCTGGCGTCACCTTCTACTTCTGGGGCCGGATCGTCGACAAGATCGGCAACATCGGCCCGTGGTTTCCCATCGGTACGGGTGTGCAAGGGCAGTCGAGTGCGGACGCGGCGGCGATTCTCGAAATGATCGCCGGTGAGATCGGCCGCACTGAGCTTGGCCAGGACATCCTCGACGAAATCGACAAGATCCCCGGCCTGCAGGCGCAGATCGATGCGCTCGACGGCCTGAAGGGTTACGACCCGGATGCCACCTACGAAGAGTACGACCTGGTGGTGGTCGGCAAGCGAATCTATCAGGCGACCGGTCCGGTACCGATCAACATGCCGCCGCCGAACCCAGCGTACTGGCTGGACGTAGGCCAAACCGTGGAGACGGCAAATGGCCTGGCCCAACAGGTTGCGACCAACACCGCCGAGATCACCGAGCTCGACGGCGTGGTCACGGCGCAGGCGACAGCCTTCCAAGCGCTGCGCGCTTCTTCGCGGGACGATAACGGGGAGGGCGATCTCGCGGATGCGCTGAAGGGTTGGAGTAGCACGGCCGCCATTGCCACAGAGGAAAAAGTTCGGGCTTCGGATAATGAAGCGCTCGCCCAGCGCACCACCACGCTTGACGCCAAGGTTGGCGAAAACGCGGCCAACATCACGACGCTCGATCTGGTCGTGGCAACCAACCAGCAGGCTACCGCGCAGTCGATCACCCAGCTGACGACGAAAGTCGGCGAGCAACAAACGGCGATTGAGCAGAACACGTCGATCGTCAATGACGTGAACGGGAAAATCTCTGCGAGCTGGTCTGTGAAGATGCAATACAACTCCGGCACAGGGCAGTACATCGCTGCCGGGATCGGCCTTGGCATTGAAAACGGCCCGGCCGGATTGCAAAGCCAGTTCCTTGTCAGTGCCGACCGGTTCGCCATCGTCAACTCGATTGCAGGCGGCGCGGTGTCGGTGCCGTTCGCGGTTCAAGGTGGCCAGGTGTTCATGAACTCGGCGTTCATCGCCGATGGCACGATCACCAACGCCAAGATTGGCAGCTATATCAGCTCCACCAACTACATCGCCGGCCAGCAAGGCTGGATTCTCAATAAAGACGGAACGCTGGAGATCAACGGCATCGTCCCAGGTCAGGGTCGGTTGGTGATCAACTCGCTGAACGTCTCGGTTTACGACGCGAACAATGTGTTGCGCGTCCGTCTCGGGTACCTGGGGTGATCAATGGCTTCATTTGGCTTGCGTGTGTTTGATGAGAGCGGTCAGCTCGCCATGGACACCAACAGCTTCACCTACCAGGTGTTGTGGCAGGGCGTTCTCGATTTCAGCGTTCCGACGGCCAGTTACACGTTGAACATTCCGGGGTTCAACCCGGCGAACTGCGTGTTCATGATCATCCCGACGCGCGCACAGGACGTGCAGACGTCGGAAACGGATGGCCAGGCCAACAGCAAGTCCTACCCATACGTCACTGTGTCGGTCGGGCAGGTTGTGGTCCGGTTCCGAAATCCATCAGCGAGCGCTACTGACATCGGCACAAGCGTCGTGGCAAAGGGATACGCAATCAGGTACGGAACATGAGCTATGGATTTCAGAGCATCAATGACAACTCCTTTGTTCAAATCGACTCCGAGGCGCCCAGGCTCTGCGTCCTCACCAAGGGGACGTACTCCGGCAACGGAACCGCCTCGGGGGCATTCGCTCGGGCGGTAACGAGTCAGGACCCGCCAATGGTCTTTATCCGTCCGAACCAGACGGGATCGATTCAGGTGCCGATATCGGTCTGGTTCACCGGCGGGCCGGGAAATTGGACTGGTTTCTCAATGGCCGCTTCAGTTGTCGACGGGACTTTGAGCGGGTCCTACTTCGTCGCTGCCTGGGCATCTATGGGGACGGCCGCATACGGCATGCGCCTTTGGGGGCCTGACGGTGCGCTTGTCTACGACAGCGGCGCCCCGGCCGTGCTGGTGACGTTTGCGGCTGGCAACTGGACATACCTCGGTATGGAACAGCTGGGCGTCAGTCGCCGCTACATCTGGGGCATAGGCAAAAGCCTCGGCGCCGGTGAGTACGTATCGCTGAACCCGTTCACGATGAACTGCCAGTCCGCAGGGTCTGGCGGTGGTTGCGCCCTTGGCGTCGACTACGCTGGCGGCCGAATCCTGATGTACAGCCTCGCGTTCACCGCCTGGACTGACCAAGGCCACCGGCCATTTCTCTGCGCCAAATTGCTGGCCTGATCTCAAACCATTCTGGAGATAATCGATGCCCTGGTACAAAACCGGGACGGTTTCTGTCGTCCAAAATTCAAACGCGGTTATCGGTACTGGCACGGCTTTCATTTCGAATGCCCGGGTTGGTGATGCCTTTCGTGGGCCAGACGGTGGTTGGTATGAGGTGATCAACATCGCCAGCGATACCGCGATGTCGATCGCGCCGATCTACCTGGGCGCAACCAACGCCGCCGGCGCCTACGCTTTGGCGCCGATGCAGGGCTACGTCAAGGACTCGGCCGACGCGCTCAGGGCGCTGGTCAATCAGTACGGTGCCAAGCTGGCCGCGCTGGGCACGACCGGCAACTACGACACGCTTCCGCTTAGCAAAGGCGGCACCGGGGCGACGACGCAGGCAGCTGCGCAAACTGCTCTGGGGCTGGTGCCAACATCCAGTCGTCTCGACACCACAGCGGGTCGCATGACGAAGGTCGGCGACTACGGACGTAACGGCGGGGCGAACATCGTTCAAGCCGCAAGCGTCGATGCAAACGCACTCCCAGTGCCAGCCAGCTATGTTTTCAACGGTGGCGGTATCAACGTGCCGGAGTCGGCTTACCTTGACGTGATCAACCACGCGGCTGCCGGTTATTCCAAGCAGTTTGCGACTGGCCTGCTCACCGACAACTGTTACACCCGCGTCCAGAATAATGGGAATTTCGGGGCTTGGCGCCAGTTCGTTACCCGGCCGATCGGCGGCGCAATAGCGGTAGCCGAAGGCGGCACGGGCGGCACCACGCAGGCCACGGCCCGAACTGGGCTCGGGCTCAAGTCAGCGGCGGTGGCAGATATTGTGGGTCCGGTCAGTCAAGCGGCGGGCGTGCCGACCGGTGCCGTGATGAGCTATTCCATCGACACCACCACCGGCGACAGGAAAACGCTGTACGCCAATGGGCAGATGACTTTTGACGGCACCCGGCAGGCGAACGTGGCGGTGGGCCCCGGAGCATTTATTGCACCAGCGATTGCCCGCCCGGCGGAATTTGTAGGAAACGTATCGTCGTCCAGCGACCTTGCGTTTTTCACTGGCGGATCCGCAACCGGGAACCAGCTTTATGCAACACGCCAGTCGCTGACATCTTCGACCAACCTGTATTTGGGGGCGTTCATCAACATGGGCCGCTCTCCAGCGACAGAGACCCCAAACCTTGCGCTGGGCTCCACGACAGCACAGAGCTATCTGTTCTGGTTTTCGTCCGTCGGCCGCTGGTTCTAATCGAGGTTCATATGCCATACGCAGCAACCAACCAGATCAGCACGGCACCCATTGAGGGCGGCATCGAGATCACCGAAGAACAATACGCCGAGGCCGTGGCCAGCATCGAGGCCGGCAATTTCCTGTTCGTCTCCGTAGATGGCGGCGTGTTCAGTACCAGTCCGGCGCCGCAGCCGCCTGAAAGCCAGACTCCCGAAGAGCAGGCGCACTGGGACCGACTCAGCGAAATCGCGGGCGAGGACGCCTGGCGCACCGCCGAGGTGGCGTTCATCACCGATCAGCTCATTGCGCTTGAGGACGGCGACCCATCGGCCATGCCCGGAACGGTTCAGCAATGGCGCGAGTACCGCACCGCCGTTCGAGGCTGGAAGGACGGAGCACCGGGATTCCCGGAACCATCGGCCAGGCCATCCCGCCCGGCGTAATCAGCTGAACCACGTCAACCCGCCGTCGAGCGGGTATTTTTTTGCCTGGAGAAAAGTGATGCCTGTAACCGAGAAAGACCGCGACGTCCTTGCTCGCACCCTGTGGGGCGAGGCGCGCGGCGAGAGTCTGGCCGGAAAGATTGCCGTGGCCTGGACGATTCGCAACCGCGTGTTCGACGGCAAGACCAATTCATGGTGGGGGGAGGGCTACGCCGGTGTGTGCCAGAAGCCGTACCAGTTCAGTTGCTGGAACAAGGGTGACCCGAACTATCCATTCCTGAGTGGCGCGCGTGAGATCCCGTTCCGCGAGCTGGCGCAGTGCCGGATCGCTGCCGACCAGGTGATCGACGGCAAGGTGCCGGATCCGACCGGCGGCGCCACGCACTACTACGCGCTCAGCATGAAGACGGCGCCCGGCTGGGCGGCGAAGGCCAAGAAGACCCTGAAGCTGGGCGGACACGTCTTTTTCAAGGATGTGCCGTGATGGTCGTACCGTGGCGAGTTATCGGCGCGGTGGTGCTGGCGCTCGCCGGCGCTGCCTTGGCTTGGCAGGTGCAGGACTGGCGCTACGAAGGGCATCTGGCGGAGCAGGCCCGGCTTCACGCCGAAACCCTCAATCAGCTGACCATGGCAGCCGTCGCCGCGCAGCAGGCCGAGCAGGACAAGCGGCTGGCGCTCGAGCAGCGGCTGGCGGCCATTGACAAAACCCACTCCGAGAAAATGACCAATGCCCAAAAAGACCAGGCTCTTCTGCGCGATCGCCTTGCCACTTCTGATCTGCGGCTGTCAGTCCTCATCGATGCGGGTTCAGCCGGTGGCTGTTCAGTGCCTGCCACCGCCGGCCCCGGCGGCGTGGATCATGCAACCATACGCGCCCAACTTGACCCAGCGCATGCTCAACGAATTGTCGCCATCACCGACGAAGGTGATCGGGGATTGATTGCTTTGCAGGCGTGCCAGGCCTACGTCAGGACTTTGTCTCTCAGCCGCTAGATGCTTGTCTTTGTCTGGGGTGTCAGCCCTTCAAGCATTCCGCGAAGGGTGGCCGCTTCCTTCTTGTGCGCGTTTGCCGACGTGCGAAGGCTGGACATTTCTCGGCGGAGCAATGCCGTCTCTGCCGCTTTTTCACGCAGTGTCGCCATATATCCGTCCCGCTGCTGGACGGCTTCGGCGTGCATCTCGACCAGCTTGAATATCCGCTCCCGTTCTTCGCGGAGCTGACGGTTCAGCTCCTCGAATTCATTTTCGTAGAGCGCGAGCTGATGCCGGCAGGTTTCGAGCGGCGTCGGGCAGCCGAGCCAGTCGTCGGTTTCTTCTACATAGATGGGATCCACGGGAGTGCCTTGCTGTGTACTGTTTGGATATACAGTAATCGAGGCGCGACAGGCGGGCGAGGGTGAGGCGACGAGCTGTAGGATTTGGGATTGGTGTGTGTCGGCAGAACGCCGTAGGAGTGCAAAGCACTGTAGGAAAATACAGCTCTAAGTTGTTGATTCTTATAGGGGGTAATGGCGATTTTTTACCTTGCGATTTCTGATTGGTTTCCCTTTTATATCAGTAGCTTACGTTAATTCCGAAGTCACCTTGACATGGTGGTGCTCAAGGTGACCAAAAAAGTGAAGCTATGGCTCCTTGATCAGCGAGTAATTCGGCGTATCAGGCCGTCAAATTTTGCCTGTGCGACGTAGAACTCATCCCGAACAGAAAGCCACACGGCTAGATCTTTCTCTGTGTGCGAGGGATTTGATTCGAGCCGCTCCCAATGGGCGCAATGCCGATCGAAGGCTGCGTTCGCCTTTTCCCGGGCCTGGTCAAGAAAAACAGAATTTGTTTGCATGGGTAAGATTCCTTAGCGGTTTGCACCGGTTGTGAATCTCTCAGCGACAGTGGCTGGGAGCGACAGCATCTCGTACCAATTTTTGTACCACAGGACGTGTTTTACAGCAGATTGATGGGTGCCTCAGGGTAGGCAACCCCCAATAAACATTGGGTGTTGCCACTCAGCAAACCATAGCAAAACCCAAAAATAATAGTAGGAGTATGGTTGAAGAACTGTCGATGGTTGTCCGCAAGGCATGAAAAAGTCGTGAAAAGCCCTGTAAAAATAGGGGTTTCCGGCGAACGGTAAAGGTTTTTTCGAGGGCATGAAAAACCCCGCACAGGGCGGGGTTCTCGGAGTACGGAAAACGCGACTCAGGCGTGCAGGGTTTCTGCGGCGTAGAGGGTGTTTTCCAGCAGGCAGGCCCGGGTCATCGGACCCACGCCGCCCGGGACGGGAGTGATCCAGCCAGCGCGGGGCAGGGCGGTTTCGTACACGACATCACCGACCAGTTTGCCGTCGTCCTGACGGTTGATGCCGACGTCAATCACGATCGCGCCTTCCTTGATCCACTCGCCCTTTACCAGGCCCGGCTTGCCGGCGGCCACGACCACCAGATCGGCGCGGCCGACGTGGCCGGCCAGATCCTTGGTGAAGCGGTGGGTGACGGTCACGGTGCAACCGGCCAGCAACAGCTCCATTGCCATCGGGCGACCGACGATGTTGGATGCGCCAACAACGACTGCGTCCATCCCGTACAGATCGGCACCGGTGCTTTCCAGCAGGGTCATGATGCCCTTCGGGGTGCACGGGCGCAGCAGCGGAATGCGCTGGGCCAGGCGGCCGACGTTATAAGGATGGAAACCGTCGACGTCCTTGTCCGGGCGGATGCGTTCCAGCAGTTTGGAGGCGTCCAGGTGCTCCGGCAGAGGAAGCTGAAGCAGAACGCCGTCGATTGCCGGGTCGTCGTTCAGTCGATCGATCAGATCGGTCAGTGCTTCCTGAGTGGTTTCGGAAGGCAGGTCGTAGGCTTGAGAGAGGAAGCCGACCTCTTCACAGTCTTTACGCTTGTGCGAGACATAAACCTGAGAGGCAGGATCGCTGCCGACCAGGATCACCGCGAGGCCGGGAGTGCGCAAGCCTTGCTCGCGACGTTCGGCTACCCGTTGGGCGATCTGCTGGCGCAGGCTGGCGGCGATTGATTTGCCGTCGATTAGTTGTGCAGTCATTGCGCGTGATTAACCATCGAGAGGGGAAAAAAAGAGAACGCATTCTCGCATGTCAAACGGTGAGGGCAAAGGCGCTTGGTCAGCAAATTCCCCTAAGCCCTTTAATTAAATGAATTTTTTTCAAAAAGGATTTGACGACCTTCGGGGCGCTCTATACTATTCGTCGCACTTGTCGGGCACAGCCTAGCACTGGTTAAGAAGGTCGAACGAAATTACGGTTTCGAACGACTGGAAAGCACTTAGTTTGTAGTCCTCCAAGGGTACAGCTAACAAGGCGCCCGTAGCTCAGCTGGATAGAGCATCCGCCTTCTAAGCGGATGGTCGCAGGTTCGAGTCCTGCCGGGTGCGCCATTAGGCAGCATTGGCACAAGTAACGCGATATGGTGGGCGTA
>NZ_JBXARR010000001.1:207386-1119457 GCF_058808435.1 Pseudomonas sp. GW821-FHT11D10
GGGCGTAGCTCAGTTGGTAGAGCACGGGATTGTGACTCCCGTTGTCGTGGGTTCGATCCCCATCGTCCACCCCATATTTCGAAAGGCGCCAGATGTAACAGTCTGGCGCCTTTGCTTTAAAAAGCTTCATCCGCGGATGTGGTGGAATTGGTAGACACACTGGATTTAGGTTCCAGCGCCGCGAGGCGTAAGAGTTCGAGTCTCTTCATCCGCACCAATCAAAGCTTCATTCATGCCGTTGGCCGGGTGAAGTTCTACAAAGAAGTTGTTTGGCTTCTTTGGCACGCAATATGGTGGGCGTAGCTCAGTTGGTAGAGCACGGGATTGTGACTCCCGTTGTCGTGGGTTCGATCCCCATCGTCCACCCCATATTCCGAAAGGCGCCAGATTTAACAGTCTGGCGCCTTTTTTGTTTTACGGTTTCGGATTTTGGCGGCTGCCGGTTTCGGGTCGCAGGGCAGGGTGCTTCGTCGTATCAATGTTGCTCGATGATGCTGCGCTGCCCGCCGGCCTTGCTTGCGAGGTCGGCTGTCAGGGAGATGACTCAACCGCCTCTATATATAGAAGAGGTTGGCGCAGAGCCCTGGCTTGAATTGGCTGTATTTGCTAACAGGGCGAGGCGCAACCGTTTGTCCCCGCCTTCAAATGGCCTGCTGTTTTTTTACCCGTTTTCAGTAGGGTGACTTCTTGAGTTTGACCTACTAGAATGCTTGCCCTTGATTCTTGGGTCGGAAACGGCCGGCTAACGTCTGTGCAACGAGGAATATCCATGCAAGTTTCTGTTGAAAATACTACTGCTCTTGAGCGCCGCATGAGCATCACCGTGCCGGCTGAGCAGATTGAGAGCCAGGTCAACAAGCGTCTGCAGCAGACTGCCCAGAAAGCCAAAATTGCTGGCTTCCGTCCAGGCAAAGTGCCAATGAGCGAAATCAAACGTCGTTTCGGTGCTGACGCACGTCAGGAAGCGATCGGCGACGTGATTCAAAAATCTTTCTACGAAGCTGTGGTTGAGCAGAAGCTGAACCCGGCCGGTTCGCCATCGATCGAGCCTAAGTCGCTCGAAGCTGGCAAGGACCTGGAATACGTAGCCGTATTCGAAGTGTTCCCTGAGTTCACCGTTGCCGGCTTCGAAGGCATCACCGTTGAGCGCCTGAGCGCTGACGTGGCTGACGCCGATCTGGACAAGATGCTGGACATCCTGCGCAAGCAGAACACCCGTTTTGAAGTGGCCGATCGCGCTGCCCAGAACGAAGACCAGCTGAACATCGATTTCGTTGGCAAGGTTGACGGCGAAGTGTTCGCTGGCGGTTCCGCCAAGGGCACTCAGCTGGTACTGGGTTCCGGCCGCATGATCCCAGGCTTCGAAGAAGGCCTGGTCGGCGCTAAAGCCGGCGAAGAGCGCGTTCTGAACCTGACCTTCCCAGAGGACTATCAGAACCTGGACCTGGCTGGCAAAACCGCTGAGTTCACCGTGACTGTAAACACCGTTTCCGAGCCAAAGCTGCCTGAGCTGAACGAAGAGTTCTTCGCTCAATTCGGCATCAAGGAAAGCGGCATCGACGGTTTCCGCACCGAAGTTCGCAAGAACATGGAGCGTGAACTGCGTCAGGCGATCAAATCCAAGGTCAAGAATCAGGTAATGGACGGTCTGCTGGCTACCAACCCGATCGAAGTGCCTAAGGCTCTGCTGTCCAACGAAGTTGACCGTCTGCGCGTGCAGGCTGTTCAGCAGTTCGGTGGCAACATCAAGCCTGACCAACTGCCGGCCGAGCTGTTCGAAGAACAAGCCAAGCGTCGCGTTGTACTGGGTCTGATCGTGGCTGAAGTGGTCAAGCAGTTCGACCTGAAGCCAGACGAAGCCCGCGTTCGCGAAATGATTCAGGAAATGGCTTCGGCTTACCAAGAGCCTGAGCAGGTCGTGTCCTGGTACTACAAGAACGAGCAGCAACTGAACGAAGTTCGTTCGGTTGTGCTGGAAGAACAAGTTGTGGATACTGTTCTGCAGAAAGCTAGCGTGACCGACAAATCGGTCTCTTACGAAGAAGCGGTCAAGCCGGTAGAAGCTCCAAAAGCCGACTGATTGTTTTTGCGTTAGAAGCACACACCATAAGCCAGCCTTCGAGCTGGCTTATGCGTATTCAAGACATGACTATTTGGGAGTGACTGCAGAGCATGTTCCGTAATTCCTATATTCAGCAGAACTCTGATATCCAGGTCGCCGGCGGCCTGGTCCCGATGGTTGTCGAGCAGTCTGCTCGTGGCGAGCGCGCCTATGACATCTACTCGCGTCTTCTCAAGGAGCGAGTAATTTTTCTGGTGGGTCCTGTAGAGGACTACATGGCCAACCTGATTTGCGCGCAATTGCTGTTCCTTGAAGCGGAAAACCCGGACAAGGACATCCATCTTTACATCAACTCCCCGGGCGGTTCGGTGACAGCGGGCATGTCGATCTACGACACCATGCAGTTCATCAAGCCGAACGTATCGACTACCTGTATCGGTCAGGCGTGCAGCATGGGCGCATTCCTGCTGACGGCCGGTGCACCTGGCAAGCGTTTCTGCCTGCCGAACTCGCGCGTGATGATTCACCAGCCACTGGGCGGTTTCCAGGGCCAGGCATCGGACATCGAAATCCATGCCAAGGAAATCCTCTTCATCCGCGAGCGTCTGAACACGCTGATGGCCAAGCACAGCGGCCGTACGCTTGAAGAAATCGAGCGCGACACCAACCGCGACAACTTCATGAGTGCAGAAGCTGCGAAGGAATACGGTCTGATCGACGAAGTGATCAACCAGCGCCCAGCTTAAAAATAAGCAGCTCAAAATAGGCTTGGTCGGCGCGTCTGATCAGCGGCGGGCTTGAAAAAGCCCGCAATAGCCTTCATCTTGTGTTGCAAGCCTATCGGATTTGGATCGAACGAATGACTGACACCCGCAACGGCGAGGACAACGGCAAGCTGCTCTATTGCTCCTTCTGTGGCAAAAGCCAGCATGAAGTGCGCAAATTGATTGCCGGCCCCTCGGTCTTTATCTGCGACGAGTGCGTCGACCTGTGCAATGACATCATCCGCGAGGAGGTGCAGGAAGCACAGGCCGAAAGCAGCGCGCATAAATTGCCTTCGCCTAAAGAAATCAGCGGCATCCTTGATCAGTATGTAATTGGTCAGGAACGTGCCAAGAAGGTTCTGGCAGTAGCGGTGTACAACCACTACAAGCGTCTGAACCAGCGTGACAAAAAGGCTGACGACGTCGAACTCGGCAAGAGCAACATCCTGCTGATCGGCCCGACAGGCTCCGGTAAAACCCTGCTGGCCGAAACCCTGGCCCGCTTGCTGAACGTTCCGTTCACCATCGCCGACGCAACCACCCTCACCGAGGCGGGTTACGTGGGTGAAGACGTCGAGAACATTATTCAGAAGCTGCTGCAGAA
This sequence comes from Pseudomonas sp. GW821-FHT11D10, assembly GCF_058808435.1. Classification (NCBI taxonomy): domain Bacteria; kingdom Pseudomonadati; phylum Pseudomonadota; class Gammaproteobacteria; order Pseudomonadales; family Pseudomonadaceae; genus Pseudomonas; species Pseudomonas sp. GW821-FHT11D10. Next base: position 210,817 of record NZ_JBXARR010000001.1, read on the forward strand.
GTGCGATTACGACGTAGAGAAAGCCCAGATGGGCATTGTCTACATCGACGAAATCGACAAGATTTCGCGCAAGTCCGACAACCCGTCGATCACCCGGGATGTTTCCGGTGAAGGCGTGCAGCAGGCCTTGCTCAAACTGATCGAAGGCACGGTCGCTTCCGTTCCGCCGCAAGGTGGCCGCAAGCATCCGCAGCAGGAATTCCTTCAGGTTGATACCCGTAACATTCTGTTCATCTGCGGTGGCGCATTCTCCGGTCTGGAGAAGGTCATTCAGAACCGTTCCACCAAGGGTGGCATCGGTTTCAACGCAGAAGTGCGCAGCAAGGAAGAAGGCAAGAAAGTCGGTGAATCCCTGCGTGAAGTCGAGCCTGACGATCTGGTCAAGTTCGGTCTGATCCCGGAATTCGTCGGTCGTCTGCCGGTCCTCGCGACGCTGGACGAGCTGGATGAGGCTGCTTTGATGCAGATTCTCACCGAGCCGAAAAATGCCCTGACCAAACAGTATGCCAAGCTGTTCGAGATGGAAGGCGTGGATCTGGAATTCCGTTCCGACGCGCTGAAATCGGTCGCCAAGCGTGCCCTGGAACGTAAAACCGGTGCCCGTGGCCTGCGTTCGATTCTCGAAGGTGTGCTGCTCGACACGATGTATGAAATCCCCTCGCAGTCCGAGGTGAGCAAAGTCGTGATCGATGAAAGCGTGATCGAAGGCAAGTCCAAGCCACTGTATATCTACGAAAACAGTGAGCCGGCTGCCAAGGCTGCACCGGACGCGTAAGCGCCCGGTCTGCCGGAACAAAGAAGGGGCCTTCGGGCCTCTTTTTTTTTATGTCGTTTTTTACATCCGCTTTGCGCTTGTTTTTTTTCAAGTCAGCCCCCATCTTGGTTTCAAGCTCAATTCCATCTGATTACGGCCATATGGCCGCCGTAGAGGCGAAATCATGAAGACCACCATCGAATTGCCTCTCCTGCCATTGCGTGATGTCGTTGTGTATCCGCACATGGTTATCCCGCTGTTCGTGGGGCGCGAGAAATCCATCGAAGCCCTCGAGGCCGCGATGACGGGTGACAAGCAGATCCTGCTGTTGGCCCAGAGAAACCCGGCTGATGATGATCCCGGTGAAGAAGCTCTCTATCGCGTAGGTACCATCGCCACTGTTCTGCAGCTGCTGAAACTGCCGGACGGCACCGTCAAGGTGCTGGTCGAAGGCGAGCAGCGTGGCGCTGTCGAGCGCTTCAGCGAAGTCGATGGCCACTGCCGTGCCGAAGTGTCGCTGATCGACGAAGTCGACGCCGCCGAGCGCGAATCCGAAGTGTTCGTGCGCAGCCTGCTGTCTCAGTTCGAGCAATATGTGCAGCTGGGCAAGAAAGTCCCCGCTGAAGTCCTGTCGTCGCTCAACAGCATCGACGAGCCTGGCCGCCTGGTAGACACCATGGCCGCGCACATGGCGCTGAAGATCGAGCAGAAGCAGGAAATCCTCGAAATCATCGATTTGTCGGCCCGGGTCGAGCACGTTTTGGCCTTGCTGGACGCCGAGATCGACCTGCTGCAAGTCGAAAAACGCATTCGTGGCCGCGTCAAAAAGCAAATGGAGCGCAGTCAGCGCGAGTACTACCTGAACGAGCAGATGAAGGCCATTCAGAAAGAACTCGGCGACAGCGACGAAGGCCACAACGAAATCGAAGACCTGAAAAAGCGTATCGACGCTGCCGGTCTGCCGAAAGATGCCCTGGCCAAGGCCACTGCCGAGCTGAACAAGCTCAAGCAGATGTCGCCGATGTCTGCCGAAGCCACCGTGGTGCGCTCGTACATCGACTGGCTGGTTCAGGTGCCGTGGAAGGCCCAGAGCAAGGTACGTCTGGACCTGGCCCGTGCCGAAGACATTCTCGACGCCGATCACTACGGCCTCGAAGAGGTCAAGGAACGCATCCTTGAATACCTCGCCGTGCAGAAGCGCGTGAAGAAAATCCGTGGCCCGGTGTTGTGCCTGGTCGGTCCTCCGGGCGTGGGTAAAACCTCGCTGGCCGAGTCGATCGCCCATGCCACCAACCGCAAATTCGTGCGCATGGCCCTCGGTGGCGTGCGTGATGAAGCGGAAATCCGTGGTCACCGTCGGACCTACATCGGTTCGATGCCAGGAAGATTGATTCAAAAGATGACAAAAGTGGGTGTGCGCAACCCGCTGTTCCTGCTCGATGAAATCGACAAAATGGGCAGCGACATGCGTGGCGACCCGGCGTCGGCGTTGCTGGAAGTGCTCGATCCAGAGCAGAACCACAACTTCAACGACCACTACCTGGAAGTCGATTACGACCTCTCGGACGTGATGTTCCTGTGCACCTCGAACTCGATGAACATTCCGCCAGCGCTGCTGGACCGGATGGAAGTCATTCGTCTGCCGGGCTACACCGAAGACGAGAAGATCAACATCGCGGTCAAGTACCTGTCGCCGAAGCAGATTGCAGCCAACGGCCTGAAGAAGGGCGAGCTGGAATTCGACGAAGAAGCGATCCGCGACATCATCCGTTACTACACCCGCGAAGCCGGTGTGCGTGGCCTCGAGCGGCAGATTGCCAAGGTCTGCCGCAAGGCGGTCAAAGAGCACGCGCTGGAAAAACGCTTCTCGGTAAAAGTGACAGCTGATCTGCTGGAGCATTTCCTCGGCGTTCGCAAGTTCCGCTACGGTCTGGCCGAGCAGCAGGATCAGATCGGTCAAGTGACCGGCCTGGCCTGGACTCAGGTCGGCGGCGAACTGCTGACCATCGAAGCCGCTGTGGTGCCGGGTAAAGGTCAACTGATCAAGACCGGTTCGCTGGGTGATGTAATGGTCGAATCGATCACTGCGGCCCTGACCGTGGTGCGCAGCCGTGCCAAGAGCCTGGGCATTCCCCTGGACTTCCACGAGAAGCGCGACACGCACATCCACATGCCGGAAGGTGCTACGCCGAAAGACGGCCCGAGCGCCGGTGTAGGCATGTGTACAGCGCTGGTGTCGGCGTTGACGGGTATTCCTGTGCGTGCCGATGTCGCCATGACCGGCGAGATCACCCTGCGTGGTCAAGTTCTTGCCATTGGCGGTCTGAAGGAAAAACTGCTGGCCGCTCACCGTGGCGGAATCAAGACAGTGATTATTCCGGAAGAGAACGTGCGCGATCTGAAGGAGATTCCTGACAATATCAAGCAGGATCTGCAGATCAAACCGGTTAAATGGATTGACGAGGTCCTGCAAATTGCGCTGCAATACGCGCCGGAGCCCTTGCCGGATGTGGCTCCGGAGATAGTTGCCAAGGACGAAAAACGTGAGTCTGACTCTAAGGAAAGAATTAGCACGCATTAATACGCTTTTGCCTGGGGGGCTTCCTTGACAGCTTTTTAGAGCCCTTGTTATAAAGCGGCTCTTAAGTGTCTGTAGGCCATTCAGCACTCGTTTTTGCTTTCACCAAAAAACTTAGAATCATACTCAAATAGATATAAGGGGACTTAGAGTGAACAAGTCGGAACTGATTGATGCTATCGCTGCATCCGCTGATATCCCGAAAGCTGCTGCTGGCCGTGCGCTGGACGCTGTAATCGAATCCGTCACTGGCGCTCTCAAGGCTGGCGACTCCGTTGTTCTGGTTGGTTTCGGTACTTTCTCCGTAACTGATCGTCCAGCTCGCATCGGTCGTAACCCACAGACCGGCAAGACTCTGGAAATCGCGGCAGCCAAAAAGCCAGGTTTCAAAGCCGGTAAAGCCCTGAAAGAAGCCGTCAACTAAGTTTGATTCAGGTTTTTACCCATCCGGGTCGGGGTCATGCCTGACTTGGCAGCGGAGCGGTAGAGCAGGCGGTTGGAATAGCTGCCTGTCACACCGGGATCGAGGGTTCGAGCCCTGTCCGCTCCGCCAGTTACGAGAAGGCGCATCCTCGGATGCGCCTTTCTTCTATCCGGATTCTACCCACGCTCCACGGTTGCCTAATTTTGAAGTTCAACCGTTTCTGGGGGACGCATGCTGCAGAATATCAGGGACAATTCACAAGGCTGGATTGCCAAGACCATTATCGGAGTCATCGTTGCACTGATGGCTCTGACCGGTTTCGACGCCATTTTCCAGGCCACGACTCACAAGAATGAGGCGGCCAAGGTCAACGGTGAAGAAATCAGCCAGAACGAGCTGAGCCAGGCGGTGGATATGCAACGCCGTCAGCTGATGCAACAACTGGGCAAGGACTTCGACGCTTCCTTGCTGGACGAAAAAATGCTGCGCGAATCGGCCCTCAAGGGTCTGATCAATCGCAAGCTGCTGCTGCAAGGCGCAGAACAATCGAAATTCGCTTTCTCCGAAGCGGCCCTGGACCAAGTGATCCTGCAGACGCCTGAATTCCAGGTCGACGGCAAGTTCAGCTCCGACCGTTTCGATCAGGTGATCCGTCAACTGGGCTACAGCCGCATGCAGTTCCGCCAGATGCTGGCTCAGGAAATGCTGATCGGCCAACTGCGCGCCGGTGTGGCGGGCAGCGGTTTCGTGACCGACGCTCAGGTGCTGGCCTTCGCCCGTCTGGAAAAACAGACCCGCGATTTCGCCACGCTGAACATCAAGGCTGACCCTTCGGCCGTCAAGCTGACCGATGACGAGGTCAAGGCTTACTACGACGAGCACGCCAAGGAATTCATGACCCCGGATCAAGTGGTCATCGATTACCTGGAGCTGAAGAAGGCTTCGTTCTTCGATCAGGTTGCCGTAAAGGACGAAGACCTGCAGGCGGCGTATCAGAAAGAGATCGCCAACCTGTCGGAACAGCGTCGAGCGGCGCACATTCTGATCGAAGTCAACGACAAGACCACCGAAGCTCAGGCCAAGGCGAAGATCGAAGAAGTCCAGGCGCGTCTGGCCAAGGGCGAGAAATTCGAAGCGCTGGCCAAGGAGTTCTCGCAGGATCCGGGTTCGGCCAACAACGGCGGTGACCTGGGTTATGCCGGTCCTGGCGTTTACGATCCAGCCTTCGAGAAAGCCCTGTACTCGCTGAACAAGGATCAGGTTTCCGAGCCGGTTCGCACCGACTTCGGTTTCCACTTGATCAAGCTGCTGGGTGTCGAGGCGCCTGAAGTGCCGACCCTGGCCAGCCTGAAGGACAAGCTGACCCGCGAGCTGAAAACCCAGCAAGTCGAGCAGCGTTTCGTCGAGGCGACCAAGCAACTGGAAGACTCGTCGTTCGAAGCGTCCGACCTGGCCCAGCCAGCGCAGGACCTGAAACTGACCGTGCACACTTCCAAGCCATTCGGCCGTGAAGGTGGCGAAGGCGTTGCAGCCAACCGTGCTGTAGTGACGGCCGCGTTCAGCACCGAAGTGCTGGAAGAGGGTGCCAACAGCACCGCCATCGAGCTGGATCCGGAAACCGTGATCGTGCTGCGCGCCAAGGAGCACCTCAAGCCTGCTCAATTGCCGCTGGAAAGCGTGGCTGCTGCCATTCGCACCCAGTTGACCAAAGAGCACGCCAGCGCGGCTGCCAAGACCCACGCCGAGCAACTGATCGCGAGTCTGCGTGATGGCAAGACCCCGCTGGACAAGGCGGTGGACGGTCAAAGCTGGAAAGTCACTGAAGCGGCGAACCGCGCTCAGGAAGGCGTTGATCCGGCAGTGCTGCAAGCGTTGTTCCGCATGCCGAAACCGGCTGCCAAGGACAAGCCGACCTTCACCAGCGTGACGCTGGCGGACGGCAGCCTGACCATCGTGCGCCTGAACGGCGTGAACGAAGCGGCGGCTCCGACCGATGAAGAGAAAGCGCAATACCGTCGCTTCCTCGCATCGCGTGTGGGCCAGCAAGACTTCGCGGCGTACCGCAAGCAGCTGGAAGCCGAAGCCGACATCAAGCGTTTCTGATGCTTGGCTGAGCCGCAAGACCCGAGCCCCGGATGAAAATCCGGGGCTTTTTTGTGCGCGCTATCTGGCGTTCGGGAAGCCATGGCTTCGGGCATTGATGGTCGCATACAAGGTCAGCAGCAACAGACCTGCGACCAGCCACGGGTAAGTCCCGACGCCCAGATTGTTCAGCAACAGGCCTCCTGCAAGTCCACCGCCGGCAATGCCGACATTCCACAGGGTCACCAGCATCGATTGCGCGGTGTCGGCAGCCTCCCTGGCGGTTTTCGCCAGGGCCGTCTGCAACAGCGAGGGCATCGCGCCGAACGCCAGACCCCAGACGGCGGTGGCGGTGTAGACCACACCCGGCCATTCGCGCCACAGGCCCAGAGCAATCGCCGACAGCAGGAACAGCGTGGCACTGACCAGTACCAGCTGACGCAGCCAGCGATCAATCAGACTGCCGACGATCCACAGGCTCAATACCGACGCCAGGCCAAACACCAACAACACTCTATCGATTTCTGCGCCAAGTCCCGACGGCTCCAGAAATGGCGCGATGTAGGTGTACAGAAGGTTGTGCGCGACGACGTAGGACAAGGTCACAAACAACACGGATCGCACGCCCGGCAAGGTAAACACCTGGCGCAGTGGCAGGCGTTTGCCGGCGCGTTCACCGGCGAAGTCCGGTACTTGCCAACGCACCCAGATCACCAGCAGCACGGTCAGCCCGGTCATGATCGCGAAGCTCAGGCGCCAACCGACGGCCGTGCCCAGCAAGGTGCCGGCGGGAATGCCCAGTGACAGCGCAAGCGGCGCCCCGAGCATGGCCACCGTAATCGCCCGGCCTTGTAGGTGGGGTGCGACCATCCGGCTCGCGTACCCCGCCAGCAAAGCCCACAGCAGCCCCGCAAACACGCCTGCGATCAAGCGTGCAATCAAAGTCAGCCAGTACAGTTCCGACAACGCAGTGATGCTGTTGGCGATGGCAAACCCACCAATGGCCGACAGCAGCAGCGGACGCCGACGCCAGCCTCGGGTGGCGATGGTGAGAGGAATTGCCGCCAGCATCGAACCAATGGCGTACAGCGTGACCAGTTGCCCGATCAGGGCCTGAGAAACATCAAGCCCAGCACTCATCTGCGGCAGCAGGCCGGCGGGCATCGCCTCGGTCAGCACGGTGATGAATCCGGCGGTGGCCAGTGCGAGCAGTGCGCCCAGCGGTAATCGCTCTGCGGGTTCGACGGTGCCGACGAGCGTGGGGGAAGTGAGTGGCGCATCGTTCATGGGCGGGTTTCCATTTTGCCAAAGGAGACGAAGACCATAGGGTAGGGCGCTGCACATTCGGGAAAAACAGGTTAGGGTTCCGAACATCTCGGACAAGAATGTCGTGAATCAGGGAGGGATGAATGGACAGCCTGGGCAGTATTTCGGTGTTCGTGCAGGTGGCGGAAACCCGCAGTTTTACCGAAGCGGGACGCTTGCAGGGCGTGTCTTCGTCGGCGGTCGGCAAAAGCATCGCCCGCCTGGAAGCGCGGCTCAATGTGCGCTTGTTTCATCGCACCACCCGCAGCATTACGCTGACCAGCGAAGGCGCGCTGTTTCTTGAGCGTTGCCGCAAGATTCTGGCCGAAGTGGAAGCGGCGGAGTTTGAACTGTGTGACGCCGCAGCGGCGCCTCACGGCAAGTTGCGGGTCAGCCTGCCGCAGGTGCATGACCTGGTGATGCCGGTCATGAATGAATTCATGGCGCTGTACCCGCAGATCGAGCTGGATCTGGACCTGACCGATCGCATGGTGGATGTGGTTGAAGAGGGCTTCGATGCGGTGATCCGGACGGGTAAGCCGCGAGACTCGCGATTGATGGCGCGACCGTTGGGCGAGTTTCACATGGTGCTGGTGGCCAGCCCCGCGTATCTGCGCGAGCGCGGCGAACCGCAGACCCCGGCTGATCTGGCGGAGCACGCCTGCTTGCGCCATACGTTTCACGCCACGGGCAAACTGGAGCCCTGGCCGCTGAAGCGCGAGGAGGGCGCGCCCGAGCCGACCTTGCCGACACGTCTGGTCAGTACCTCGATCGAAGCCGTGCGGCATGCGGCGCTGGCGGGGATGGGCATCGCCTGTCTGCCGGACTTCATGATCCATGAAGCGCAGCAACAGGGTCGCCTGCAGCGCGTGCTCGATGAGCATCTTGAGCACGTCGGGCAGTTCTGGGTCCTGTGGCCGTCGAGCCGGCACGCAACCGCCAAATTGCGCGTGTTCATCGATCATTTATCGGCGCGACTTTTTCCTGTCGCCCATGACCGGTAGAGTTGTAACTGTTTTAAGACACTAATCCATACGCCGCGGGACAGCGATCTGTTGCACAATACGCCCCGGACCGTTTTCCCCTCAGGATGTTTAATGTTGAATTCTATTCCCGTGCGTTTTTTCGGGTTGGCGTTGTTGCTGACCGCCGCTGCCGGCTGCTCCAAGGACAAGCCTATCTACGAGCATGAGAATTTCGACGACTCCGGCACCTTTTCGCGCAATTACCCGGTGACCGACACCGCCAGTTGCGAAGCGGCCCGCCGAGCGTTGCTCAGCCAGGGCTACATCATTACCAGCAATGACCCGAAACTGGTCAGCGGGCACAAGAGCTTCCAGCAGACCGGCGAAACCCACCTGGAGATCAGCTTCAACGTGGTGTGCGCCGATGATGGCAGCGCCGGCCATCACGCCACCGTGTTCGCAAACGCCCTGCAGGACCGCTACGCGCTGAAGAAGACCAACAATTCGGCCAGCCTCGGTGTCGGCGTGTTGGGCTCGGTGTCGATGCCGATCGGCTCGTCTGACGATTCGATGGTCAAGGTCGCCAGCGAAACCGTGTCGTCGCAGAAGTTCTACGAGCGCTTCTTCACGCTGGTCGAGCTGTTCCTGCCGGCCGATGCGAAGAAAGCTGCGCACATCACTGAAAAACCGAAGACCGACCTGGGTGTACCGGAAGCGAAGGCGACACCGGCTCCATTGGCTCCAGCCCCAGCGGCTGAACCGACCCCGGCCCCAGTGCCGGCCGCCGAGCCCGCTGCGGCACCGACGCCAGCGCCTGCAGAAGCGACCCCGGCCAGTTCCGAGCCGGTAGCACCGCCGGCCGAAGCCGCGCCGATCACCCCGGCACCGGTTGCCGAGCCTGCGCCTGCGACGGAAACCATCACGCCGCCGGCCAACCCGACGGACATCCCGCCGCCCTCCGAGCCGATTCCGGCCATGCCTGCCTCCGGGCAGTAAACTTCACGCCACGCCTCCGACCCCTGTCGGACGCGTGGCGTTTTGTTGTCTCCCTTGAGCTTCTTCCTGCAAGCCCCGTCGAAAAATTTCCCGCGATAAATTCCTGACCGCCTGCTACGTTTATTTCATGAAGGACGCGTTTCATTTTTCCTTCACACGGGCACTTTATGCTCGAGGCACTGGTCATTTGTTCCAGGCCATTTCAAGCAAGCAGTAGGGGGATTACGCAATGGATGACTATCAAGAAGAACTGCTCGAATTCCAGGCTTACGAACTGGATTCACCAGAGCCTGCGGAAGACGCCACCGAGCTGTGACACGTCAGCCTGTCTTGCGGTGACTGCGGCGAAATTCGCCCGGTGTCTGGCCGTTCCAGCGCTTGAAGGCGCGCTGGAAAGCTTCGGCCGAGGCAAAACCCAGCAGGTAGGCAATTTCACCGAATGCCAGTTCGGTGTCGCGGATGTAGGTCATCGCCAGATCACGGCGGGTGTCATTGAGGATCGCGCGAAACTGCGTGCCTTCCTCGGCCAGCTTTCGCCGTAACGTCCAGGTCGGCAGCTTCAGGCGTGCCGCCACTTCTTCCAGGTCCGGTTCCCGTCCGCCATTGAGCAACGGCCCGAGCAATTGCGTGATGCGTTCGCGCAGGCTGCGGGTGCGTGTCAGTTGTTCCAGCTCCCGTTCACACAAACCGAGCAAATGTTTCCAGGTGCTGGGGCAATGCTCCGGGTTGCGTTGGGCCAGGCTGGTGAGGCTCAGGCGCAGTTGATTGTGTTCGGCGCCGAACTGGATCGGGCATTCGCCGAGCACCGTATAAGCGTCGCGATAATCCGGACTGTCGAATTCGATCTCGATCCGCTCGGCACGCAAGGGCTCAGGGCTGACGCTGGACAACTGATGCAGCCAGCCGGCAATGATCGAATCCACCACAAAGCGGTTGTAGGCGTTGTACGGGCTGATTGAGTAGAAGCGCAGCCACGCACCGCTGGCGTCCTCGTGGAAACTCGACTGGCCGCGATAATTGGAACCGTACAACGGTTCGAAGCGAGTCAGGCAGCGGGCGGCCTCGCGCACGGTCGGCGCCTGCGCGGCGGTCACGCCGGCCAGCCCGGCCTGACTCAATCGACTGAGCCCGCCCATGCGCAAACCCAATGCCGAATCGCCAGTCAGCTGGATCGCGCCATGTCCCAGGCGCATGTAACGCGGGATCGACAGGCGGGCGCCGGCTTCGGCCAGGCGCGCGGCATCCAGGCCATACTGTTCGAGCAAAGGCAGCGGATCGACGTCATGGCTGCGCACGGCATCGGCCAGGCTGTGGACGAAGCCCACCGACAGATCCCCGAGACGCATCGGCTGCGGTTTCATGGGTTACAACCAGAGGTTCAGCAGGCGCGCGCCGCGGGCTTCGCTGTCGGCGAATTGCTGGCCGTTGCTGCTGAGGAAGCTTTGCCCGGAGCTTGGTTTGTCCCAGAACTGCCCGCGCAGGAACACACTCATGCCGGCCAGCGCCTTGCTGGCCGGCGGTTGCGCGGTCAGGGTCAGTTGGTGCCAGGCCTGGCCTTCGCTGACGTCTCCCGGTTTAAGGCTGACCGAGTCCGGCACGCTCAAGCCTTTGTAACCCTTCCACGGTTGATCCCAAACGCCATGACCGACGACGAACGCAGGCACCGCGATGAGCTGCGCGCCTTGCTCGTCGAGTTTGCGGTAGTTGTCCGGATACCAACTGTCGTTGCCGATCAACACGCCTAGGCGTCCGGCCGGAGTGTCGACCACATTGATCCGCGAAGCTTCGCGGGTGCCGGATGGTTCGTCCTGATCGAAGATCGGGCGCATCTGCCGCTGTGGCTGACCGAGCGGGGCGCCGTCCCGGCCAAACACTACGGTGCTGTTGTACAGCGCACCACTGCCGGCCTTGAGTCGGCCATCGGTGATGTTCGGTTCAGGCAATACGATCGAGCCGGCCACCAGGGTGATGTGGAATTCCTTGGCCAGGCCACCGAACAGCGCCTGATAGTCCTTGGCCATGTCCCGGGACTTCATGCGCAAATGTGCGTCATCCAGACGGCTGCTGCCCTTGGCAGTGAGCCAGGCGCGAGCAAATTGCACCGGGTTGCTCGCGGCCAGCCAGTTCATCGCTTCGGCGAGGGTGGCGGCCTGGTACAGCTCGTCTTTCTCGCCGCTGATCATCAGCCAGGTGCCGACATGCTCCGGCAGGATGACCACGGTTTTGTCATTCAACAGCCCCTGATCCTGCGCCTGCTGCAAATAGGCGGCGAGCTTGCGGTGCAGGCGTTCGGGGCTTTGGTAGTCGGTGGGGAACAGCTCGGGCTGGATGCCCAGCAGGTTGCCGCGATCAGCGGGCGTGCCCTGATCGACCGCGAGTTTGATCCGCAGGTCCGACAGGTAATGACCGGCCGGGCGGTCAGCCGCCCACATGGCGTAGAAGGTGAGCGCGGCGATGAGCGCCATGGAAAAAGTCAGGTACAGAAGTTTGCGCATGAAATCCAACAACAACCGGGTACAGGGTGTGCGGACAGGGTAGGGCGCCAGCCCCGGCTTGCCAAGGGGCGCTGCGCATTTGGATCAATAACTTGTCAGTTACGGTCATTGAGTGACAGCGATGCGACTTCTAATCTGTCGAACATGACTGACGGGGGACGCAGAGCTCCCGCATTTTCCGTGATCGCTGCTGTGGAGTTAACGATGACCGCCACTCAATACCCGCACTTGTTGGCCCCGCTGGACCTGGGATTCACCACGTTGCGCAACCGCACCCTGATGGGCTCGATGCACACCGGCCTGGAAGAGAAGCCGGGTGGTTTCGAACGCATGGCGGCGTATTTCGCCGAGCGTGCCCGTGGCGGTGTCGGCCTGATGGTCACTGGCGGTATCGGCCCGAACGACGAGGGCGGCGTGTACTCCGGCGCGGCCAAGCTGACCACCGAAGAAGAGGCGCTCAAGCACCGTATCGTGACGCGCGCCGTGCATGATGCGGGCGGCAAGATCTGCATGCAGATCCTCCACGCCGGCCGTTATGCCTACAGCCCGAAGCAGGTCGCACCGAGCGCCATTCAGGCGCCGATCAACCCGTTCAAGCCCAAAGAGCTGGACGAGGAAGGCATCGAGAAACAGATCAGTGATTTCGTCACCTGCTCGGTACTGGCCCAGACCGCCGAGTACGACGGCGTGGAGATCATGGGCTCGGAAGGTTATTTCATTAACCAGTTCTTGGCGGCCCACACCAACCATCGTACCGACCGCTGGGGCGGCAGCTACGAAAACCGCATGCGCCTGCCGGTGGAAATCGTTCGCCGCGTGCGTGAAGCGGTCGGCCCGAACTTCATCATCATCTTCCGCCTGTCGATGCTCGATCTGGTGGAAGGCGGCAGCACTTGGGAAGAAATCGTCACCCTGGCCAAAGCCATCGAGCAGGCCGGCGCGACCATCATCAACACCGGCATCGGCTGGCACGAAGCGCGGATCCCGACCATCGCCACCAAAGTGCCGCGTGCGGCATTCAGCAAGGTCACGGCCAAGCTGCGTGGCTCGGTGAGCATTCCGCTGATCACTACCAACCGCATCAACACCCCGGAAATCGCCGAGCAGATTCTGGCCGAAGGCGATGCCGACATGGTGTCGATGGCGCGGCCGTTCCTCGCCGACCCGGACTTCGTCAACAAGGCTGCTGAAGGCCGTGCCGACGAAATCAACACCTGCATCGGTTGCAACCAGGCCTGCCTCGATCACACCTTCGGCGGCAAGCTCACCAGCTGCCTGGTCAACCCGCGTGCCTGCCACGAAACCGAGCTCAACTACCTGCCGGTCAAGCAGATCAAGAAGATCGCCGTGGTCGGTGCCGGTCCTGCCGGTCTGTCCGCCGCCACCGTGGCCGCCGAGCGCGGGCATCAGGTGACGCTGTTCGATTCGGCCAGCGAGATCGGTGGCCAGTTCAACGTCGCCAAACGTGTGCCGGGCAAGGAAGAGTTCTACGAAACCCTGCGTTATTTCAAACGCAAACTGCAGACCACTAACGTCGAGGTGTGCCTGAACACCCGCGTCGACGTGGCAAAACTGGTCGAGGGCGGTTACGACGAAGTCATCCTGGCGACCGGCATTGCACCGCGTCTGCCGGCGATTCCGGGTGTAGAGAATGCCAAAGTGCTGAGCTACCTGGATGTGCTGCTTGAGCGCAAACCGGTCGGCAAGCGTGTGGCGGTGATCGGTGCCGGCGGTATCGGTTTCGACGTGTCGGAATTCCTCGTGCATGAGGGTGTGGCTACCAGTCAGGATCGCGCCGCGTTCTGGAAAGAGTGGGGCATCGACACGAATCTGGAAGCCCGTGGTGGCGTGGCCGGGATCAAGGCTGCACCGCACGCACCGGCGCGCGACGTGTTCCTGCTGCAACGCAAGAAATCCAAGGTCGGCGACGGTCTGGGCAAGACCACCGGCTGGATTCACCGTACCGGTCTGAAGAACAAGCAGGTGCAGATGCTCAACAGCGTCGAGTACCTGAAGATCGACGACGAAGGCCTGCACATCCGCATCGGCGAAACCGGCGAGCCGCAAGTGCTGCCGGTGGACAACATCGTCATCTGCGCCGGCCAGGATCCACTGCGTGAGTTGCATGACGGTCTGGTCGAAGCCGGGCAGAACGTGCACCTGATCGGCGGCGCCGATGTGGCGGCCGAACTGGATGCCAAACGTGCGATCAATCAGGGTTCGCGTCTGGCCGCCGAGCTCTGATCCACCCTAGAATGCCGGCTCTTTGCACAGAGCCGGCCTTCATGTTTCTGCCTCATACCGACTGGCTACCTCAAGCCCCCCTCGAACCGCTTGATCTGGACTGGCTCACCACCGCCGGCATTGAAGTCGCGATCCTGCGTCTCGACCGGATCGATCCGCTGATCAGCGGCAACAAGTGGTTCAAACTCGTCGAACATCTCAAAGCCGCCGACCGCGCGGGTGCCGAAGGCATCATCAGCCTGGGCGGTGCGCACTCCAATCATCTGCATGCACTGGCGGCTGCGGGCAAGCGCCTGGGATTTACAACGGTCGGGCTGTTGCGCGGGCATCCGCAGGACACGCCGACGGTGAAGGATCTGCAGGATTTCGGCATGCAACTGCACTGGCTCGGTTACGGCGGTTATCGGGCGCGGCACCAGCCGGGGTTCTGGCAGCCGTGGCTGGCGCAATACCCGATGCTGCATCCGGTGCCCGAAGGGGGCGGTGGTTTGCCGGGGGCGCTGGGGTGCGCGTCATTGAAGGATCAGGTCAGTCAACAACTCGGCAAGCTTGGTTGGGATGACTACCACGGTTGGTGGCTGGCCTGCGGCACGGGAACCACGCTCGCGGGATTGGTGTTGGCCGAGGCAGGAAAACATGCTGTGTACGGCGCAATGGCCGTGCCCGACGATCACGGCGTCGCGGCCAATGTCGAGGCCATTGTCGGTGAGGCCGGGCGCTACGAGCTGATCGACGCCAGCCGTGGCGGTTTCGCCAAGGTCGATCCGGCGCTGCTTGAATTTATCGCGCAAACCGAACAGGCCAGCGGTATTCCCTTCGAACCGCTGTACACCGGCAAGGCCTTGCTGGCGCTCAAACAACAGATCGAGGCGGGCCGCTTCGCTCGGGGTTCACGCTTGATCTTCATCCACACCGGCGGCCTGCAGGGCCGGCGCGGATTCGACGGTTAACCCTGGCTGCGCTTGGGCATCATCCGCAGCAACGTGTTATCGCGCACCACGTAATGATGATAGATCCCTGCCAGCGCATGCAGGCCGATCAGCCAGTAGCCGATGGTGCTGATCAGCACATGCCAGTGCTCGACGTCTTTGGCGAACACCTTGTCTTCACTCACCAGCAACGGCAGGTCGAAACCGTAGAACATCACCTGATGACCCTCGGCGCTGGTGATCAGCCAGCCGAGGATCGGCATGCTGATCATGAACAGGTACAAGGCCCAGTGCATCAGGCGTGCGAGGGTGGTTTGCCACTGTGGCGAGGCCGGAAAGATTTTCGGCGCCGGGCCCAGGCTGCGGGCGAACAGGCGAAACCAGACCAGCACGAACACAGTCAACCCGAGCATGTAATGCACTTCGCGGATCAGCGTGCGGCCACCGCTGCCCTTGGGAAACAGCCCGCGCAATTCCATGCTGGCGTACACCAGCACCAACAGCACCAGCATCAGCCAGTGCAACAGGATCGACACGGTGCTGTAACGGGATTCGGAATTTGTCCACGGCATACGGCGTTCCTCACGGTTCAGGGCTCAAGCGTGCCGTTCTGCGACGGCATGCCTTAACTGTAATCCCCTTTGGCGCGTTTGCCCGAGGCTAAAAAAGCTTTCACTGAGCTGAGTCAGCGATTTGACTGAAAACCCCCATGAAAAAACGCCAGTGTCGTGCAGACACTGGCGTTTTTGTTTGCCGCGATAGACGCAATCAGCTGCTTTGCGGCATCTCGCCGTTGGCCAGGCGCTTGTTGATGTCGGCGATCACTTCCGGCAGATCGCTGATGGTGTCGATCATGTAGTGCGGGCGCGAACCTTCGAACAGCGCGTGAATGCGCTTGCGTTCGCTGGCCAGCGCGTCGCTGCCCAGTGCGCGATAGCCTTCGTAATCCAGGCCAAGCGCGTTGCCGGAACAGATCAGCGCCACGGTCCACATCCCGGCGCGACGGCCTTCGAGAATGCCCGGCACGGTGTCGTCGATCTTCACGCAGGCGGCGACATCGTCGATGCCCAGCGCAATCACGTTGGCCAGCGCTTGTGCAGGCCATGGGCGGCCGTTCGGCACTTCGTCGGTGGCGACGACATGGTCGGCGATGTAGCCGTTGGTGGCGGCCAGTGCCACGACCTTGTCCATCACTTGCTTCGGATAACCCGAGCAGGAACCGATCTTGATCCCTTGCTGACGCAGGTTGGCGATGGTCTCCAGGGCGCCGGGAATCAGCGCCGAGTGCTCGGCGATTTTCTCGATCTGCAGCGGCATGAAGCGGTTGTAGATCGCAGTCACGTCATCGTCGGTCGGGGTGCGGCCGAACGCCTTGCGATAGCGCTCGGCAACCTGCGGCTGATCGCACAGGGTGCGGATGTGATCCCATTTGCCCATGCCCATCGGGCCTCGGGCCTCTTCGATGGAGACCTGGACGTCGAACTCGGCGAAGGCTTCGACAAAGATCTGGGTCGGTGCGAAAGAACCGAAGTCGACCACGGTGCCGGCCCAGTCGAGGATGGCGGCTTGCAGCTGGGTTGGGTTGTTGTAGTTCATGTTGGTCAGAATCCTGTATTGGCAATGCAATTCAAATGAGGGAGCGGGCCGGGTGAATCAGATGTCGAGCACTTCCATTTCGCGCAGCACTTCACCCACCGCCGCGACGGCTTCGCGCATCTGCGCCGGGGTGACGTGGCCGATGCAGCCGACGCGGAAGGTTTCGACCTGGGTCAGCTTGCCGGGGTAGAGGATGTAACCCTTGGCCTTGACCCGTTCGTAGAAGTCCTTGAACTGGTAGCGCGGATCTTTCGGTGCGTGGAAGGTCGCGATGATCGGCGCCTGTATCGCGGCGGGCAGGAAACTGCGCAAGCCGAGTTTGCCCATCTCTTCCATCAGCGCCTGGCAGTTGGCGGCGTAGCGCGCATGTCGCGCCGGCAGACCGCCTTCTTCGTTGTATTGCAGCAGGGCTTCGTGCAGCGCGGCGACCACGTGGGTCGGCGGGGTGAAGCGCCACTGGCCGGTCTTCTTCATGTAGCTGTGCTGGTCGAACAGGTCCATCGCCAGCGAATGGGAGTTGCCGGCGGCAGCGGCCAGGGATTCCTTGCGGGCAAACACGAAGCCCATGCCCGGCACGCCTTCCAGGCATTTGCCGGAGGCGGCGATCAGCGCGTCGAAAGGGACTTTTTGCGCATCCACCGGCAACGCGCCGAACGAGCTCATGGCATCAATGATCAGGCGTTTGCCGTGTTGCTCGACGACCTGAGCGATCTCCGGCAGCGGATTGAGGATGCCGGTGCTGGTTTCGCAGTGGATCAGCGCGACGTGGGTAATGCCGCTGTCGGCGCGCAGCAGGCGGTCGACGTCGGCGGCGGTGGTCGGCTCATCTTCAGCGGTTTCAAAGGTGCTGAACGAGCGGCCCAGCACTTCGCAGATTTTCGCCAGACGCTTGCCGTAGGCGCCGTTGATCAGCACCAGCACCTTGCCGTCACGAGGGACGAGGGTGCCGATCGCGGCTTCGACGGCGAAGGTGCCGCTGCCCTGCAACGGTACGCAATGGTGGGTGGCGGCGCCGTTGAGGATGGCCAGCAGTTGTTCGCACAGGCTGGCGGTCAATTGGTTGAAGCGGTCATCCCATGAACCCCAGTCGACCATCATCGCCTGGCGGGTGCGGGCCGAGGTGGTCAACGGGCCGGGAGTGAGCAGGATGGGTGCGGCAGTACTCATTCGTGTGTCCTCGCGATAGCGCTGTGGGATGAAGCTACGGGGCATACGTTGCAATTCGGCGGATCATCAATCAAATTGTTTGTTGTTATGCCAGCCATCAGTGAGGGTTATTCATGAACCTGTTCCAGCTCCGCGCCTTCGACGCCGTGGCCCGGGAAGGCAGCTTCACCCGTGCCGCCGCACGCTTGTTCATCAGCCAGCCGGCGGTCACCGGGCACATCAAGGCGCTGGAGGAGCATTACCAGATCACGCTGTTGCGACGGACGGCGCGTCGGGTCGAGCTGACCGAGGAGGGCATCAAACTGGCGGCGATCACCCGGGCGATGTTCGGCATGGCCGAAGAGGCGCAGGCGTTGCTTGAGGCTAATCGGCAATTGCTGACCGGACGCCTTGAGGTCGCGGCGGACGGCCCGCACATGGTCATGCCGATGCTCGCCAGCCTGCGGGCGCGCTATCCGGGGATCACGGTGAATCTGCGATTGGGCAATGCTCAGGAAACGTTGGCGGCGTTGTTGTCCGAGCATGCCGATGTGGCGGTGCTGACCGAGGTGGAACCGCGCAAGGGCCTGCACCTGCAAGCGTTGAGTGAATCGCGGATCTGCGCGCTTGTGCCGGCCGCGCATCCGTGGGCGGCACGTACCGGCGAGGTCAGGCTCAAGGAGCTGGATCAGGTGATCATGGTGTTGCGTGAACCGAGTTCGATTACCCGGCGCACGTTTGATCAGGCCTGTGCGCAGGCTTCGGTCAGCCCACGGGTGTTGCTTGAACTGGACAGTCGCGAGGCGGTGACGGAAGCAGTGGCGGCGGAACTGGGTGTCGGCGTGGTGTCATCGGTGGAGGTCAGTCATGACCCCCGTGTCGTCGCGATTCCCATTGCGGGAGACGGGCTGGTGAACCGGCACATGATCGGCTGCGTGGAGCGGCGGCGGGAGTTGCGCTTGATTCAGGCGTTTTTCGGGTTGGCGCCGGTCTGAACAAGGCTTTCGCGCACCATCTCGAGAAACGTCGCCACCACCCGCCGCGAACTCTGCTCGCGCAGGCACACCAGCGTCTCGGTCAACCTCCGGGTGCAATCGATAATCGGCAGCGCGCAAACCCGTGAGTCCGCACCAAACTCCGCCGCCGACACCACACCCACGCCAATCCCCACCACCACTGCTTCCCGCGCCGCTTCCCGGCCTTCGACCTGGATCGCCGGGCGGATGCGGAAACCGGCGCGGGCCATTTCTTCTTCCAGGGTCTGGCGGGTCACCGAGCCGTGTTCTCGCAGCACCAGCGGCGTGTCGTCCAGATCTTCCAGGCAGATCGATTCACGCTCGGCCCACGGATGATGGCGCGAGACGAACGCCACCATCGGATCGTTGCGCAGCGGCACGCACAACAAACGTTCATCGCTGACATCACGTCCGAGCAACGCCAGATCAGCCTGATAGTTGAACAGCCGAAACAGCGATTCATCGGTGTTACCGGTTTCGATCTTCACGCTGATCCCCGGATAGCGCTCACAAAACCGGGCGATCTGCGGCAACACGTGCACCGGCGCATCGACCGCCAGAATCAGGCTGCCGGTCTGCAAGGCCTGGGATTCCTGCAACAACTCCTGGGCTTCGGCCTCGACCACGAACAGACGCTGGGTGATTGCCAGCAAGCGTTCGCCGAGATCCGTCAGGCGCACCGAGCGCTTGTTGCGGTGGAACAGCAACACACCGAAGCGTTCTTCCAGCTTGCGCACCTGGTCGGAAATCGCCGGTTGCGTCAGATAAAGCCGCTCGGCGGCCTTGGTGAAGCTTCCGTGCACGGCCACGGCGTGAAAGGCTTTGAGCTGGGCGTGGGAAACAGACATTTCTAACTCCAGTAACAAGCTGAGCTTATGTGTGAAATACGATAAATCGATTTTATTTATTAAACAGTAATTGCTTTGATCGGCTCACGCCAACGCTGACTGCCCGGTCGGGCAGCGACGCTGGCCATGAGCCTGTGCGTGCAACACCAGGACTCATCTGACCGGTATCGCCGAAGGGACGGGGTGATATCGCAGTGCTCAACAATAAAAAACACAGGCGTTTACTCATCGATTCTGCCGGCACACTCACACCCTGAGGTCAGAACCACAATGAACAAGCACATCGGCACCATTGCGCGTTGGCGCATGCAGATCTTCGCTGTCACCTGGCTCGCTTACGCCGCGTTCTATTTCACCCGCAAAGCTTTTTCGGTGGCCAAACTGGGCATCGCCGAAGACCCCAGCTTCACCCTCGACAAAATGGCCATGGCCAACCTCGACGCGATTTACCTGGCGGCCTACGCCATCGGCCAGTTCACCTGGGGCATGCTCGCCGACCGCTTCGGCCCAAGGGTCGTGGTACTGGGCGGTTTGCTGATTTCCGCCGCTGCGGCGCTGGTGATGGGCAGCTTCGCGACCTTGCCGATCTTCGCCACCTGCATGCTGATTCAGGGGCTGGCGCAGTCCACCGGCTGGTCGGGGCTGTGCAAGAACCTCGGCAGTTTCTTCCCCTCCGAACAACGCGGGCGAGTGCTCGGGTTGTGGAGTTCCTGCTATGCATTCGGCGGGCTGGTGGCGTCGCCGTTCGCCGGCTGGTGGGCGTACACGCTGATTGGATCGTGGCACGCGGCGTTTATTTCCAGTGCGGCAGTGGTCGCGGTGGTGGCGGTGTTGTTCTTCATCTTCCAGCGCGACAAACCGGAAGATGTCGGCCTGCCCGCCGTGGAGCCGGAGCCGGTCATCAGCGCCGAAGAGGCCGAAGCCAACAGCAAACTCAGCGTCTGGGAACCGCTCAAGGAAATCCTGCGTAACCGTACGGTGCTGGTGCTGGGTCTGGCGTATTTCCTGCTGAAACCGGCGCGTTACGCGATTCTGCTGTGGGGCCCGGTGATCGTGTTCGAACAGATGCCCTCGGTCGGCAAGGTCGGTGCGGCGATCATTCCCACCGCGTTTGAACTGGCCGGGCTGCTGGGCCCGATCATGATCGGCCTGGCCTCGGACAAACTGTTCGGTGCCCGACGCATGCCTGCCTGCGTGTTGAGTCTGCTGGCGCTGACCGTGACCCTCGCGCTGTTCATGGGCGCCTTACACACCGGCAGCGTGATGTTGGTGGTCGCACTGTTGTTCGTGATGGGCCTGACCCTGTACGGCCCGGACTCGATGATCAGCGGCGCGGCAGCGATTGATTTCGGCAAGGCCAAGGCCGGCGCCACGGCGGCGGGATTCGTCAACGGCTGCGGCTCGGTCGGTGCGGTGCTCGGTGGTTTGCTGCCGGGCTACTTCGACTCGGTGACCGTGTTCATCGTGTTCGCCGGTTGCGCACTGTTTTCGGCGCTGGTGCTGATTCCGCACTGGAACAGCCGCCCGGTCGGCGTCATGGAACCACGTGCCTATGTGCCCAATCGCGCCCTGACCATCAAACCCCTGCGTAACTGAATAAACCCTGCCTCGCGGCCTGCTGCGGCACTCGCGGCAGGCTGTGCCGTGGCCGACTGACTGGAGAATTTTCATGAGACCGTTTTGGCTGGAGCAGGCTTTGCAGCTCGACACGTCCGAACCTTGCCCGCCGCTGCAAGGCGATGTGCGCACCGACGTGTGCATCGTCGGCGGCGGTTACACCGGGTTGTGGACGGCGATCATGCTCAAGCAGCAGACCCCCGAGCTCGATGTGGTGCTGATCGAAGCCGATATCTGCGGTGCCGGCGCCAGTGGGCGTAACGGCGGTTGTGCGCTGTCGTGGTCGGCGAAGTATTTCACCCTCGAGCGGCTGTTCGGCGTCAAAGAGGCGGTGCGGCTGGTCAAGGAATCCGAGCGCAGCATCCACGCCATAGGCGAGTTCTGCGAGCAATACGGCGTCGATGCCGATTACCGTCTCGATGGCACGCTTTACACCGCCACCAACCGCGCGCAATGCGGCTCGACCGATGCGGTGATTGCGGCACTGGAGCGCAATGGAATCAACTCGTTTACCCAGCGGCCGGTCGCCGATGTACAGCGCATGGCTGGTTCGGAAAAACACCTGGAGGGCTGGTTCTCGCCGGCTGCCGCCAGCGTGCAGCCGGGCAAACTGGTACGTGGCTTGCGTCGGGTGGCGTTGCAACTGGGCGTGCGGATTCATGAAGGCACGGCAATGACCGGGCTGGAAGAGGGCCGTCCGGCGCGTATTCACACGGCGAACGGCTGCGTGACCGCCGACCGCGTGGTGCTCGCGATGAACGCGTGGATGGCCCGCGCTTTCCCGCAGTTCGAACGCAGCGTGGCGATCGTTTCCAGCGACATGCTGATCACTAAACCGCGTCCGGATCTGTTGCAGGAAATCGGTTTGACCAGCGGCGTCACCGTGCTCGATTCGCGGATTTTCGTGCACTACTACCACAACACCCCGGACGGCCGGATCATGCTCGGCAAGGGCGGTAATACCTTCGCTTACGGCGGGCGGATGCTGCCGGTGTTCGATCAGCCATCGCCCTATACCGGATTGCTCAAGCGCAGTCTCGACGACTTCTTCCCGGCGTTCGCCGATGTGAAAGTCGATGCAACCTGGAACGGCCCCTCGGATCGCTCGGTCACCGGCCTGCCGTTCTTCGGCCAAATGAGTGCCAGCGGCAACGTGTTCTACGGTTTCGGTTATTCCGGCAGCGGTGTCGGGCCGTGCCACATGGGCGGGCAGATTCTCGCTTCGCTGGTGCAGGGTCTCGACAACCCGTGGACGCGTTCGCCGCTGGTCAACGGGCCGCTGGGGTATTTTCCGCCGGAGCCGATCCGCTACCTAGGCTCGCTGATGGTGCGCAACGCCATTCGCCGCAAGGAACGCGCCGAGGATCACGGTCGGCGGCCCCGGCACCTTGATGTGCGTCTGGCGAAATTCGCGGCGGCGGCGGGCAAGGCCGACAAAGGTTGATCGTCAGCGCGGCGGGGCGGAGCGGTTGAGCAGCCAGTCGAGCAGGAGGTCGTCGTCGGGCTCGGTTTCGGTGGGCTGCGACGTTCGGGGGCGGCAGGCGTCGAGGCAGAGGATCGGCCGGTCGGGATCGCTGTCGAGAAAACTCACCCAGACCTCGCTACCCGCGCAGGGCAGATTTTCCCGAGGCAGGCCGCCGCCGGCGTGGGGCATGACCACCGGTAACCACAGTCCTTCGCTGGCGCTGGAATCAGGTTGGTCAGGCCATAACCGCACGGCGATCCGCCCCTGATCGTCCACCTGCGCCGGTTGCCCCGGCGCGCCGAGCACTTGCGCCGGCTGATACCCCGGAATGCCCGGACGCAGTTGTTTCGGCGGCGGGCGAAACGGGGTCGACCAGGGCAGCGCGGTGAAGTCGTTGTGATAGCGGCGAACCGTCGGCACTGGATCGAGAATCGAAGGTTGCTGGCCCTGATGACGCAAGTCGGTGATCAACCACTGCTCGTTGAACGCGTTTACCGGGTGCTCCATGACTTGCAACAGGCGCCCGCTGAGCAGTCGCGGACAATCGCTGCGGCCCTGGATCGAGCGCGACCGGCAGCGTTGGCGCTCCAGCAGGCGACGACTGCGCTGGGCCGCGTGACGTTGCGCAGTCGGCAGAAATCCCGGTGGGGCGACGGCACTGCCCAGCGTGTGATTGGCAGCGTCCTGGCCCGTAATCGAATGCCCTCGCTCACGCACGCCGGCGGGCAACTGAGGCAGCACCGCCTCGTGGCGCTGGAACAGACTGCTGAGGCCGGTTGTCGGCGCATCTATCTGCGTGTTGAAAGCAATCGCCGTCGGTTGCTGCGGCAGGCTCAGGCTGTCATCGGCGAACACCACCACATGGCCGTCCGGCTGATGTTCGAAGTGATAGTGGATGCCTTCCTCCTCGCAGAGCCGTTGCAAAAAGGCCAGATCGGTTTCCTCGTACTGAATGCAGAACGGGCGCGGCGGGTAGTGGCCGACGGTCATCTCGATCCGGTAACTGTGGGCCGGCAGGTGATGTTCGCTGAGCAGTTGCTCAAGGATGGCAGGCACGTTCAGTTGCGTGAAGACCCGGCGTACGGGATGTTGCTCCAGCGCTTGCAGATGCGGCATCAGCACCAGTTGATAGGCGATCCGGTGCGTCGCGCGGTGTTCGCAACTGGCACTTTGGATGATGCCGTGAATCCCGTGGTCGTCATCCAGGTGCAGAAACGCCGCCTGATGCAACAGTGTGCCGGGGGACCAAGCGGGCGCCAGGCCCATGACTTCGATCTCGAACCGATAGGGCTGATTCAGCGCTTCGTGGCCGCTGAAGCGCAGGACCGGCAGGCTTATCCCGCCTTCGGCCAGGGTCAGCGAAAACGGACTTTCCTTGTCATTGAGCATTCGGGCGGGCTCTGTTCAGGCAATACGGGCCACAGAGGGTACGAAAACGCGAAGTTGAATGGACGTGGCAAACCGGTTTTTCAGAATCGCCCTACAAGGCGCGTAGAAGATGTCGATGCGCATCGGAATTTTTGGTCGATTGCCGACTTTAGGCCGTATAAACTTGGCGCCATGCGTCGGCCAATAGATGTCTCGGCGCCACAGATCAAGAGAGTGAGTAATGGGCGCACAGTGGAAGGTTAAACACAAAGAAGCGGCAGCCAACGCCAAGGGCAAGATCTTCGGCAAACTGGTGAAGGAAATCACCATTGCTGCGCGTAACGGTGCCGATACCGCCACCAACGCACACCTGCGTCTGGTGGTCGAACAGGCCAAGAAAGCCTCGATGCCCAAGGAAACCCTGGACCGCGCCATCAAGAAGGGTGCTGGCCTGCTGGGCGAAACCGTTCAGTACCATCGCGTGACCTACGAAGGTTTCGCGCCGCATCAGGTGCCGCTGATCGTCGAGTGCGTGACCGACAACATCAACCGTACCGTGGCGGAAATCCGCGTGGCGTTCCGCAAGGGCCAACTGGGTGCATCCGGTTCCGTTGCCTGGGACTTCAACCATGTCGGCATGATCGAAGCGTCGCCGGACACCCCGGACGCCGATCCGGAAATGGCCGCGATCGAAGCCGGTGCCCAGGATTTCGAGCCGGGCGAAGAGGGCGCGACCCTGTTCCTGACCGACCCGACTGACCTGGACTCGGTGCAGAAAGCCCTGCCGGAACAAGGCTTCACCGTGCTGTCGGCCAAACTGGGCTACCAGCCGAAGAACCCGGTCAGCGGCCTGAGCGACGAGCAGATGGCTGAAGTCGAGGCGTTCCTCGAAGGCCTGGACAACCATGACGACGTGCAGGACATGTTCGTCGGTCTGGCCGGCTGACACACCAGAAAATCGCAGCCCTCGGGCTGCGATTTTTTTCAGGCGTTCTGCAACGCCTGGCTGATCTCGCCAAACCCCGGCCGCGCCAGCACATCCGGCTGACAGCAGCGCTGTTCCAGGGCTTCCAGCACCTGACGCTGTTCATCGCTCAACCCCGAGTCGGTGCGCGCCAGCAGTTCCCCCAGCAAAATCCCGAACGCACGCACTTCGAGGCGTTGCAGCGCGCGGGTTTCAGGTGTGTCCGCCGTGGCATGGAACGACGCCGCACCAAAATCCCCCAGCAGACAATCGCCCTGATCGTTCAACAGGATGTTGTGTCCGTAGAGATCGCCATGGGTGATGCCGTGACGGTGCAGATGCCCGGCGACCGAAGCGATGCCCCGGGCAATGCGCAGGGCAACGTCGGCACTGAAGCGGCAGTCCTCGGCATACACATCCCGCGAACAGGACGCCAGGCTCGGCAGCCCGGCCAGGTTGCGGTAGCTCGGATCGATCAACTGCATCACCAGGCCTTGCTGGCCGTCGGGATGCTGGTCGATGCGGCCTTCGACGCGGATCAGGTTCGGGTGCAGCCCGGCGGTGATGCACGCGTTCATTTCATGCAACGGCGAACCGTCGCTGGTCATTTCGCCTTTGTACAACTTGACCGCCACGGACGTGGCCGGCTGATTGGCAGGCTGCCACTGCGCCCGGTAAATGACCCCGGAAGCGCCTTCGCCCAGCCGTTTTTCCAATTGCAGCGCCGACCAGTCGATCAGGGGCGCTTTGTCGAGGGCGGCGGCATCGGCTTCGGTTTCCAGCGGATTGCCGGCGTAAGCCAGCCAGGTCAGGCTCGGCAGGGTCAGCAGCCATTGCGGCAATTCAGTCAACTGGTTGGCGGCGATGCGGATCAGCTCCAGCCGATGGCACTGGCTCAGTGACGGCGGCAGGGCGCGCAGGCGATTGCCGGCAAGCATGAGTTTTTGCAGCAACGGGCGCTCGCCCAGTTCCGTGGGCAGGGTCTCGATGGCGTTGTCGGTCAGGATCAGCCAGCGCAATTGCGGCGGCAGCGCCGCGCCGGGCACCTGAGTGATCCGGTTGGCCTTGAAACCGATCATCGTCAGCGCCTGGCACTGGCCCAGGCATGCCGGCAATTGCGTGAACTGATTGTCGGAGCAGAACAGCACGCGCAAGCGCGTCAAACGGTGCAAGTCATCCGGCAGGCTGCTCAGGGCATTGCCGCTGAGGTTGAGCACTTCCAGCGTGTCGGCCAGGTTGAAAATCTCCGGCGGAAATTCAGTCAGGCCTTCGGCCAGATCCAGTCGGGTGATGCCCGACAGTTCGGCGGCGCGCAGTTGTGCAAGGGTGTGCATGAAAAGGATCGCTATCGAGAAGGCGCAGGGCGCCGGAAATGGGCCGCATGATAACGGTAAATCAACCCGGTTCGTGCACTTCGCGCAATTGCCCGAGCCGGCTGCGGGTGCGGGCCAGATCGATCGCCTGGCCGCCGAGGCTTTCGTGCAACGGGAGTTGGCCGAGCAGGGTCAGGTGTTTGTCCTGGTCGTAGAGCACGTCGATCAGGTTGATGAAGCGCTGCTGGGCAGCGATCGAACATTCGTTCAGTTCCGGCAGTTCGTCGATGATCCAGTGGTCGAAGCGCCGGCACAGTTCCAGGTAATCCATCACCGCCGTGGGCTGTTCGCAGAGGTCGTTGAAGGTGAAACCGACGCGCCGGTCTTCGCACAGCCGCGCCTGCAGATGCCGGCTGCCGACTGCCAAAGGCAATGGCGTGGCGTCGAGGGGCGGCAGGTTCAAGGCCAGGCGCTGCGCCGGGCTGGCCGGCCAGACGTAATGACCCTGGGTGAACATTTGATGCGCATGCCGACGCGCCTGGCTGCGGTAATCGTGCGGGCCGCCGACTTCCATGACCTGCATGCGCGCATTGATCAGGTCGATCACCGGTTTGAACCGCGCGTGGTACAGCGGGTTGGGCAGCAAGCCTTCGGGCGGGTAGTTGGAGGTCACCAGCAGCAGGATTCCGCGCTTGAACAGCGCCTTGAACAGGCGGGTGATGAGCATCGCATCGCCGATGTCATGCACATGAAATTCATCGAAACACAGCACCCGACAGTCCATCAGTAGCGCATCCAGGGTGACGGCGAGGGCGTCGTCGCGGTCGCGGTGCTCGAACATGCCTTGGTGCAACTGGGCAAAGAAACCATGGAAATGCAGGCGGCGCTTTTGCTGAATCGGCAACGCCTGGAAGAATCCGTCCAGCAACCAGCTCTTGCCGCGCCCGACCGCCCCGTGCAGATACAGGCTGGGCGGGTTTTGCGCAGGAGTGCCGAACAGCAGGCCGGCCTGATGGGCCATGCAGTCGATGACCCGCTGCTGGCTGTGGCTGAGGGTGTAGCCCTGGCCGTGGGCCTTTTGCCGGAAGTAGTCGCGCACCGATTGCGCGCTGGCGGCGCACTGGCCTGCGTTTGTAACGGCGCGTTTGCCGAAGAAATGGCGCAAGGCTGACCAGCGCTGAGTCAGACGCGAACGGTCGGGCGGTCGGGCGGGCACTGCATTCACTCCGTCATCATCGGGCCGGCTCCCCCCGAGCGCGGCGGCGTAGTTTAACCAGACGGGTAGTTTTGCTTCCACTGCGCTTTATCGTTTTTCCATAGAGCAATCTGCGGCGTGTACAGGATTTTTCAACACTTTAAATCGGCGTGTTGCCAACCTTTCGAAACAAATCCCGGCGGGTGACTGGATCCAATCGACTGGCGCAATCGGCGTCCGTTGCTAACCTGAAACACTGTAACGACAGAGACGCTGTCGCCATCAAGGAACGGGCGGTGAATGCAGGGATGGTCTGGGCATTGCTGGGCGGGCTCGCGGTACCGGTTCACGCCGCCGACCTTCAGGTCGAGGTGCGGGTCGATGTGCAGCGCGGTTGCCAGTTGATCGGCCAGCAACGCGAGGCCGGTATCGAGCAACTGGGCGTGCTCGATTTCGGCACCACGGCGCGGCTCGGCGACCAGGGCGGGCCACTCGGCGCCGCGCTCACGAATTCGCGCCTGCCACGTCTGGAATGCAACCCGGACACTCCGTACCAGTTGCGCGTCGATGGTGGCCTGCACGGTGGCGTTGGCGAGGTGCGATATATGGCGGGAGAGGCCGGCAGCAAACCGATTCCTTATCGCCTGTATCAGGACGCCGCGCGGCGGGTTCCGCTGGTGGTGGATGTGCCGGTCAGCGGTCGGGTGCCGGACAGCGGCACAGTGGACTTGCCGCTATACGGGCGGATCGAGCGGATGGCCGAAGTGCCACGGGTCAGCCGGTATTCGGATCTGGTGAAGGTGACGGTTACCTGGTGATCGTGGAGTTTTTTCAGCCATCCGGTGGAGCCGGGTGGCGCAGGGAAGGGCGTTCAATGACGAGCGCAGTGGTCGAGTGATCCTGAAGGAGTAGGGGCTCAATGATGGGCAGACACGGGCGGATAATCGCCACAGCCACATTGCTGTTGTTCACCGAGGTCGCATCGGCGGCGGTCAGTGGGCAGATCCTTGCGCGGCTGACGCTGATTGCCGGTTGCGAAGTGACCAATACGTCCAGCCCCGCCAGCCCGGTGGATGGGCTGGGCTCTCTCGATTTCGGCCAGCAGGGCCCGACCTGGAACGCACCGATCAAGGCCAGCCTCAGCGAAGCGGGCAGCGGCCAGCTGAATGTCGCCTGCAACCCTTCGGTCACCGGGTTCACCGTGACCATCGACGGCGGCACCCATGGCGACGGCACCACACGCCGTCTGAGCAACGGCCGCCAGACACTTCCCTATCAGCTGTTTCTCGATGCCTCCGGCAGCCAGAGCTACAGCATCGGTCAACAACACAATTTCGCTGTCACCAGCGGCGCACAGATACCCATCCCGGTATTTGGCTCGGTGGTGGCGAACACCCGTGCGGTACCGGCCGGTGTCTATACCGACACCCTGACGGTGACGCTCGACTGGTAACCCCGTAGAGGACGGACACCATGCGTACGATTGCATCAAGGATAGGTTTGTCGTTGCTCGGCCTGACGCTCGCTTCCAGCGTCAACGCCGCCACCACGGTCACCGGCCAGATCACCTCCAGCCTGATCCTGATCAGCAGTTGCCAGGTCAACGGTTCCGGCGGTTCTACCGGGCTGAACTTCGGTGCGTTGAACTTCGGCACCGCCAACAGCCTGTTCACCACGGCCACCGGGCAGGTGCTGGGCGGCGGGGGCGGGGCGCTGTCGATCCTGTGCTCGGCCGGCACCACGCCGACGGTCAAGGTCCGGGCCGGCGCCCATGACGGGCTCTCGCCGGGCGGTACTCGCGCGCTGTACGACGGGGTCGCCAACTACGTGCCGTATGACCTGTACACCGACGCCGGGCACTCGCAATTGCTGGCCATCGACGGGGTGATCAACCTCGCCGCCAGTACTGGTGTGGCGCAGACCGTGAACATCTACGGTCAGGCGGTGGGCAAGGCCGGACTGCCGGCGGGCACCTACACCGACACGATTTCCGTTGAACTGACGTTCTAGTGCCATGGGCCGGCATGGCTGTGCGGCGCTGCTCCTGCTGTGTGCGGGCAGTTTGCCGCTGCCGTTGGCGGCGGTGACCAGCCAGAGCTTTCAGGTCAGTGCCACGGTGACGCCGGGGTGTCTGGTGGTGGGGGGCGTATCGAACTATGGCGGGCTGAATTTCGGTTCGCGTTCGGCGCTGGCCACCGGCACGGTGCAGGTCGCGTTGACCGGCGGCGTCACGCTGCAATGCACGCCGGGGGTGGCGTTGAACATGACGGTCGATGGCGGCCAGTACAACAGCGGCGGGCGACGCATGCAGATCAGCGGAGGCAGCGCGAAGGTGGCGTATGCGCTGTTTCGCGATGCGGCGTACAGCCAGAGCCTGGGCATCGGCCAGAGTGTGGCGGTGGCCTACAGCGATGCGAACAACATCAGTCTGCCGATCTACGGTCAGGTGCAATTGCCGGGCAATCAGCCCGGGGGGACATACAGCGATGTGTTGCAGGTGCAACTGTCGTGGTGATGTGAAATGACAAGGAGCAGGTTTATGGGGTTTTTCACGTCACGCCATGCGTCCGTGTGTTGCGCCGTGCTGGCGCTGGTCATGTTCGGGACGCTCAAGGCCCAGGCCGCCAGTTCGGTGCTGATCTGGCCGATCGACCCGGTGCTGGAGGCCGATCAGCAGGCCAGTGCGCTGTGGCTGGAAAATCGCGGCACGGAAACCGCCAACCTGCAGATCCGCGTGTTCGGCTGGAGCCAGAGCGGTTTCGAAGAGCAATACCGCAATCAGCGCGAGGTGATCGGCAGCCCGCCGGTGGCGAAGATCGAGCCGGGCCAGAAACAACTGGTACGCCTGACCCGCACCAAGGACGTGCCGCCAGGTCAGGAGCTGGCGTACCGGATCATCATCGATGAAATCCCCTCGGCCCAGCCCCCCGTCGCCGAAGACGGCAAGACCGCTGCGGCGATCCGCTTCCAGATGCGCTACTCGGTGCCGCTGTTCGCCTATGGCGCTGGGCTGTGGAGCAAGGAAGACAGCGCCCGTCAACGTGACCCCAAAGGCATCGGCCTGCCGCAACTGAGCTGGCGCACGGTAGCGGTGGAGGGCCGTCCATATGTGGAAGTGCGCAATCAGGGTGCGGTGCATGCACGACTGACCGATGTGGCCGTCACACAGGGCGGTCAAAGCAAGCCGCTGGCCGAGGGATTGCTCGGCTACGTATTGCCCGGCGCGGTGATGCGCTGGCCGGCACCGGGACCGGTGGCGGGAGAATTGGCTGGGCGGATCAATGGCGCGGCAAAGGTGCAGAGCATTCCGCCGGCGCGATAGCCGTAGCGAGTCATGTCGAAGCTTTCGGGTTTCGGCGCCAGCGGTTTCAGGAGGAATCAGTCCATTGACGGACGTAACACGCTAATGAGTCCGGGATGGGCTCGACGTATTCAGCGTCCGTTGTGGCTCATGACCGGCGCGTGGTGCCTGATGTTCATTCATCCATCCGGGGCCGGCGAACTGCCGCCGCCTCCCAGCGGCATGGAGGCCGTCAGCGATGCACAGTTGTTTCTGGAACTGGTGGTCAACCAGATGAATACCGGTCGGGTGGTGGCAGTGGAGCAGCGTGGCGGTCGTCTGTTCCTGCCGGCCAGCGTATTGCGCGACACCGGTATGAAGCTGCCGGAAGAGGCCGGTGCCGAAGTCGATCTCGACGGCCTGCCGGGCCTGCACAGCGATTACGACAGCGTCAGCCAGCGCTTGCTGCTCGACGTACCGCCGGACTGGCTGCCGGAGCAGTTCATCGGTAACCGTGAAGTCTATCCGCGCACCCCGGCGCTGAGCAGTTTCGGCGCGTTGTTCAACTATGACCTGTACCTCAATGACACCGATGACGCCGGCACCTATCTGGCGGCGTGGAACGAGGTGCGGGTGTTCGACAGCTGGGGAACGTTGTCGAACACCGGGCAATATCGCCGCACGTTGTCGGGGGATGCGGTCAGCACGCTGGACAACGGTTATCTGCGTTACGACACCACCTGGCGCTACTCCGATGACGAGCGGATGCTGACCTACGAGGCCGGGGACGTGGTCAGCGGCGCCTTGCCCTGGAGCAGTTCGGTACGGCTGGGCGGCGTGCAGTTCTCGCGGGATTTTGCAGTGCGCCCGGATCTGGTGACCTATCCGCTGCCGCAGTTCGCCGGGGAAGCGGCGGTGCCGTCCTCGGTGGATCTGTTCATCAACGGCTACAAATCCAGCAGCACCGACCTGCAACCGGGGCCGTACACCCTGACCAACATTCCGTTTATCAACGGCGCGGGTGAGGCGGTGGTGGTGACCACCGATGCGCTGGGCCGGCAAGTGTCGACCACGGTGCCGTTCTATGTCACCAGCAGCCTGTTGCAAAAGGGCCTGAGTGATTTTTCGGTGGCCGCCGGTACGTTGCGCCGGGATTACGGCCTGAAGGATTTCAGCTATGGGCCGGGCGTGACCTCGGGCAGTCTGCGCTACGGCGTCAGCGACACGTTTACCCTGGAAAGCCACGCCGAAGCGGCGGACTCACTGACCCTCGGCGGGCTGGGCGGCAACTTGCGGCTGGGCAATTTCGGGGTGCTCAACAGTGCGATCAGCCAGAGTCGTTTCGACGGCGACGGCGGTCAGCAACTGAGCCTCGGTTATCAATACAGCGGGCAGCGCTACAGCTTTTCCTATCAGCGTCTGCAGCGCCGCGACCGCTACGCCGACCTGACCTTGGTCGACAGCCCTTACACCACACTCAGCAAGCGCAGTGAGCAGGCGACCCTGAGCCTCAACCTCGAACGCTGGGGCAGTCTAGGCGTCGGGTATTTCGACATTCGCGCGGCAGACGAAACCCGCACGCGGCTGCTCAACCTGAGCTGGAGCAAACCGCTGTGGCGCAACAGCAGTTTCTACCTGTCGGCCAATCGCGAAATCGGCGACAGCAACTGGGCGGTGCAGGCGCAACTGGTGATTCCGTTCGACCTGCGC
Organism: Pseudomonas sp. GW821-FHT11D10; assembly: GCF_058808435.1. Taxonomy (NCBI): domain Bacteria; kingdom Pseudomonadati; phylum Pseudomonadota; class Gammaproteobacteria; order Pseudomonadales; family Pseudomonadaceae; genus Pseudomonas; species Pseudomonas sp. GW821-FHT11D10. The sequence continues at coordinate 243,107 of NZ_JBXARR010000001.1, forward strand.
GGCAGCCTGGCCATCAGCAGCGAACGCAGCAAGACCGGGCAGACGCAGCAACGGGTCAACTACAGCCGCGCCGTGCCGTCCGAGGGCGGGGTGGGCTTCAATCTCGGCTATGCCAAGGGTGACGGCGCCGATTACCGTCAGGCTGACGTGACCTGGCGTCTGCAATCGGTGCAATTGCAGGCCGGCGTTTACGGGACGTCCGACGCCGAAACCCGTTGGGCCGATGCCAGCGGTTCGCTGGTGTGGATGGATGATCAAGTGTTCGCTGCCAATCGCATCGACGATGCGTTCGTGGTGGTCAGCACCGATGGCTACGCGGACATTCCGGTGCGTTACGAGAACCAGCAGGTCGGCCAGACCGACCGTAACGGCCACTTGCTGGTGCCGTGGAGCAGTGCCTATTACCGCGGCAAATACGAAATCGATCCGTTGAACCTGCCGGCCAACGTGCGCAGCCCCAATGTCGAGCAACGTGTCGCCGTACGCCGGGGCAGTGGCTATCTGCTGGAGTTTCCGTTGAGCCGGGTGATTGCCGCGAGCATCGTGCTGGTGGATGCGCAGCAAAAGGAATTGCCGCTGGGCAGTGGCGTGCTGCACGAGCAGAGCGGCACGCGGACGGTGGTCGGCTGGGACGGACTGGTTTACCTGGAAAACCTCCAGGCGCAGAACTCGCTGCGGGTCACCCTGGCGGACGGCGAGATTTGCCAGGCGCAATTCAGCGTCGATCTGCAGCAGAACGAAGTGCCGCTGATCGGCCCGCTGGTGTGCCAATGAACCGGGCGCGGCTTGTTCTGTGGTTGCTGTTGCTGCTGCCGGGGCTGGCGCAGGCGCTGTGTTCGGTGGTCACCACCACGCCGGCCGGGTTCGGGAACATCAGTTCGATCGCCGTGCGCACCACCTCGCAATCCAGTTCCACCCTGAACGGAGGCTTGAGTTGCACCGGCTCGTTGCTGTCGCTGTTGACCAACAATGACCATTTCTGGGCCACCGTCACCTCGACCCAGAGCGGTTTGCTCGGGCCCACCGGCGACGTGATCGGTTACACGATCTACGCCAACAACAGCACCAGTTATCCCCTGACGCGCGGCACCGCCTATGACTTCGCCCGCAATGGCATCATCGATGCCCTCGGTTTGCTCGGCGGTACGGTGCCGAAAACCGTTCCGCTCTATATCGGTACCACCATCGGCAGCAACGTGGCGGCCGGGGTATACACCGAAACCCTGAGCATCTTCTGGAACTGGAATTATTGTTCGGGCATCGGTGTCGGCGGGCTTTGCCTGGGCCGCGACATCAACAGCGGCACCACCACACTGACGGTCAACCTGACGGTGTCCAACGATTGCACCATCACCGCGCCGAACATCGCTTTCGGCAGTGCGCCGGTGGTCAGCGCGTTCACCCCGGTGACCGGGCAGACCATCAACCTCGCCTGCACCAAGGGCAGTGCCTACACCGTGGGGCTGAACGACGGGCAGAATGCGCTGAGTGTCGGCGGACGGCGACGGATGATTTCCGGTAGCAACTATCTGGCTTACGACATTTTCAAGAGCGCCGGGACCACCCGTTGGGGCAGTGTCGGCGCGGCTCGCCGGGCCAGCAGCGATGCCGAGGTCAACCCCGGCAACGGGCTGGGCACCGGCAGCCAGATCTTCAATTACAACGCGAAAATCTACACCGACCAGACCACACCGCCCGCCGGAACCTACCTGGACAATGTGGTGCTGGATGTGGGGTTCTGAAACGGCTAGAAACTCACGGATTGCTTGAGCATTTTCGCCGCCGGGGTATCGGTCGGGCTGACCATCGCATAGTTGTAGCCCTTGCCGGACCAGTACTCGGCCTGCAGATCCCCGTCCTGACGGCTGCCCCGGGGCAGAAAGGTATTTTTCGGTCCCGGTGGACGCACGTAGAAACTGACCTTGTGCCCGCTCTGGTCTTCATACATCACCATCGCCGCCGGGCCTTCATCGGTGCTCAGCAGGCGGCCGCTGACTGGTGCAAACCCGGCCGACGTCAGGTCCGGCAGGCGATTTGCCTGAGTGAAATAGCGGTCGAGCCAGCGCTGGATGTCACCGTCGCCATCGACCTTGTAGTCCGCCGGCAGAAGCCCTTGCTGGGCGATCAAACGGTAGGCCTGCAAGGCGTCCGTCATCGGTGCCGGGGGATGAAACACGGTCATGTCCCGGGCTTTCCAGCCACCGACTCCGCCGAGGCTGACGGCAATCAGCAGCACTGCCGCGCTGGCCCATTGGCGGCGCGACTGGCGTTTGAGTCGCTGACGGATCAGCGATGGATCGAGGTCCGGATTGGCCGGTTGTTGCAAGGCACCGCCGAGGGCGGCGCGCAGGTGCTGGGCGTCCTGTTGCCAAGCGCGAACCTGCGCCGCTTCGTCCGGATGGCTGGCGAGCCAGGTTTCCAATACATGCCGGTCGGCCTCGCTGAGCTGATGGTCGACATAGGCGTGCAGGTCACGTTCGTTGGGGGGCAGACTGATCATTTGAGTATCCGCAAGGAAGGGCTGCTGATTTCCCCGTCGCTGAGCTGGCGCAGGGCCTGGCGAGCACGGGACAGGCGCGACATCACGGTGCCGGTGGGGACGTCGAGAATCTCGGCGACCTCCTTATAAGTCAGGCCTTCCACCGACACCATCAGCAGCAGCGCGCGCTGTTCGGTGGGCAATCGGTCGAAAGCCTGCAGGGTCGATTGGGCAATGACCGTGCGTTCCACCGAGGGCTCGGCGTCTTCGCGGCCGGTGAAGAATTCGAGCATCCGCGCATAACGCCGCGAACGCCGATGCGCATCGAGGAATTGCCGGTACAGGATCGAAAACAGCCAGGCGCGCAGATCGCCGTCGGCGCGTTTGTCGCCCCAACCCGACAACGCCTTTTCCAGGCTGGCCTGTACCAGGTCGTCGGCGCTGCTGCCGTTGCGTGTCAACGACACGGCAAAGCGCCGCAATCTGGGAATGATTTCTCTCAGTTGTTCGTCGAATTCGCTCATGAAGTTCTGCTAGTCACTACGCTGTGGACTAGGAAGACGCCCGGCATTGGAGGTTATTCCACGTTCTGAAAAATAAATACCGGGCCGTGGAATAAATCCCGATGGCGTGCGTCTTGCTGATTCTTCCTACTTGTGGCCGATGGCCCTGGAGTGCTTCATGGTTGATCGCAGCTCATCGCCCGGCGGGCCACAACGCCCGCCACTGAGTGCCGCGAGCCTGGTATTGCGGCTTGGCGGAATCGCCGTGGTGGTCGCAGCCCTGGCCGGGGCGTTTGCCTACGTTCATGGTTCATTTGACCCACAACGCCTGACGCCGAAAGCGTTGGTCGATGTGCTGGAGAAGAACAACGGCGTGCATCCCGGCTTTCGCCGCAATCACGCCAAGGGTGTTTGCGTGATCGGACATTTCGAGAGCAGCGGCGAGGCTCGCTCGTATTCTGTCGCGCAAGTGTTCAACGAGCCGCGCACCCCGGTGGTCGGGCGCTTTGCGCTGCCGGCCGGCAGTCCGTATGCGCCGGACAGCGCCGTACCGATCCGCAGTCTGGCGCTGCGTTTCACTCAGGCCAACGGCCAGCAGTGGCGCACCGGGATGAACAGCATGCCGGTGTTCCCGGTCGGCACGCCCGAGGCGTTCTATCAGTTGCAGCAGGCGCAATCGCCGGATCCTGCCACAGGCAAACCGGATCCGACCAAGGTGCCGGCATTTTTTGCCTCACACCCGGAAGCCGTGCCGTTTCTGACCTGGATAAAAACCGCCAAACCTTCGGCCAGTTACGCGACGGAAACCTACAACAGCGTCAACGCGTTTTATCTGGTGGATGCCAGCGGCAAGAAGCAAGCGGTGCGCTGGAGCATGTCGCCTCTGGCCCAGGACGCTGCCGGTGCGACTGCGCCTGAAGGTAGCGACTTCCTTGAAAAAGACCTGGTGCAGCGCTTGGCCGAAGGGCCGCTGCGCTTTCAGTTGAACATCACCTTGGCCAACGCCGACGATCCGGTGAACGATGCGAGCAAGACCTGGCCCGCCGGCCGCAAGATGTTGAACGCCGGCACCCTGGTGCTGGAAAAGACCCAGCCGCAGCTCAGCGGCGAATGCCGTGACATCAACTACGATCCGCTGGTGCTGCCGGCCGGCATTCAGGGTTCCGACGATCCGTTGCTGGCCGCGCGTTCGGCCGGTTACGCCGATTCCTACCTGCGTCGCACCAGCGAAGTCAGCCAACTGCCAACCGGCAAAAAGGAGGCTCGCCCATGAGCACGCAACCGACTCATTTCAATCCGCTGGCGCGGTTGCTGCACTGGTTGATGGCGTTGATGATCATCGCGATGTTGTTCATCGGCGCAGGCATGGTGACCTCGGTGTCGGCGCGGCATGAATGGCTGATCAATCTGCACAAACCGTTGGGTATCGCGATACTCGCTTTGGTGATTGTGCGCATTCTGGTGCGACTGGGCACCCGTCAGCCGCCGTTGCCGGCGGATCTGCCGGGCTGGCAGGTGATGGCGGCCAAGGCCTCTCATCTGTTGCTGTATGCGCTGATGCTAGTGTTGCCGCTGCTGGGCTGGGCGATGATCAGCGCGGCGGGGGACCCGGTAATGCTCGGCACGTCGCTGCAATTGCCGTCGATCGTGCCGGCGGATGCGCAGGTGTTCGCGCTGCTGCGCAAGGCTCACGGGTATCTGGCGTATCTGTTGTTCCTGACTGTGCTGCTGCACCTGGCGGCCGCGCTGTTCCATGGCTGGGTGCGCCGCGACGAGGTGCTCGACAGCATGCTGCGGGGACGTAATCGCGGTTGATAGTGTGTCAGTCCGACGTGGCGAGGGCGCAAGCAGCCTCGCTACGTTTCGGTGTGGCCAGCGTTCGCCACCAGTACAGCAACGCGACCATGTTGATTGCGGCACCCAGCCAGCAGACGCCCGGCCATCCTGCCCAGGCGTACATGGTTGTCGAGGCGATTGAGCCCAGCGCGCTGCCGATCGAATAAAACAGCATGTAGCCGGCGGTCAGTCGACTCTGCGCCTCTGGGCGGACGCTGTAGATCATGCTCTGGCTGGTGACGTGCACGGCCTGCAAGCCCAGATCCAGGGTGATGACGCCAAGCAGCAGTGCCCATAACGAAGTTTGGGTGAGTGCGATTGGCAGCCACGAGCCCAGCATCAGCAGCAGCGACAGGCCGCTGACCCATTGCCCCCATCCTCGATCCGCCAGATGTCCGGCTCTGGCAGCGGCCAGTGCACCTGCAGCGCCGGCGAGTCCGAACAGTCCGATTTCACTGTGGGAAAGTGACAGCGGCGGGGCGGCCAGCGGCAAGACCATCGGCGTCCACAGCACCATGGCGCTGGCGAAGGTCAGCAGGGCGAGGATCGCCCGTTGGCGCAGCACCGGTTCCTCACGAAACAGACTGAACACTGAAGCGATCAATGCCACGTAACGTGTGCTCGGTCGTGCGTCTTCATCTTTGGGCAACACCCGAAACAGCAGCGCGGCCATCACCAACGTCAATCCCGCCGACAGCAGATAGATCGAGCGCCAGCCGGCCAGATCGGCCATGCCGCCCGCCACCGTACGCGCAAGCAAAATGCCGACGACGATGCCGCTGGTGATCACGCCCACAACCTTTCCGCGTTGTGCCGGGACGGCCAGAGTCGCGGCGTAGGCGACCAACACCTGGGTGACCACGGCGAGCAGGCCGGTCAGGGTGACGCCGATCAGCAGCCAGGCGCTGTTCGAGGCCAGAGCAATCATCAGCAAGGCTGCGGCGGACAACAGCGTTTGCGTGACAATCAGCCGCCGGCGGTTGAGCAGGTCGCCGAGGGGCACGAGCAATAGCAGGCCGAGGCCGTAGCCGACCTGAGTCAAGGTCATGACGATGCCGACGCTGCCCGGCGACAGGCCGAAGGCGTCGGCCATCGCATCCAGCAGCGGCTGGGCGTAATACACGTTGCCCACCGCGAGGCCGCAAGCGATGGCGAAAAGCAGCACGACACCTTTATCGAGTGTTGCAGTTTTCATGTCCCGGATCCTTTCAGGTTTCAAGTTGAAACTTGATTGACAGTAAGTAATTCGGTTTTGATTTGCAACCTGACTGGGTAAAAGTCGACACAAAAAAAGATCGCAGACAGGCTGCGATCTTTCGTGAAACGAAAATCAGGGGGGAATCAGCGCAGGGTGTCGACCATGTCCGCGATGGTGGTCAGCACGTCCTTGCCCAGTTGCTTCGAGCGTTTGCCCGACCAGCCGGTGAGCGGGTTCGGCGCGTCATCGTGATCCTTGAACGGCATTTCCAGGGTCAGCGACAGGCAGTCGAACTTCTGGCCAACGCTGTTGCAGGCCAGGGTCATGTTGGCCTGGCCCGGTTCGTCGCGGGTGTAGCCGTACTTGGTCTGGAAGTCTTTGGTGGTGTGCTTCAGGTGGCTGCGGAAGTGCTCTTCGAGCTTCTCCAGGCGCGGGGTGTAGCCCGGATTACCTTCGCAACCGGCAGTGAACACGTGGGGAATTTCTTCGTCACCGTGTACGTCGAGGAACAAATCGACGCCGTACTTTTCCATCTGCTGCTGTACGAAAAGTACTTCCGGGCTGATTTCCTGACTGGCGTTCTGCCAGGCGCGGTTCAAGTCCTGGCCCATGGCGTTGGTGCGCAAGTGACCGTGGAACGCGCCGTCCGGGTTCATGTTCGGCACCAGGTACAGATCGGCGCTGGCCAGCAGTTTGTTCAGCACCGGATCGTCATGATGTTCCAGGCGTTCGATCACGCCTTCCATGAACCACTCGGCCATGTGCTCGCCGGGATGCTGCTGGGCGATGATCCAGATCTTGCGGCGGCCTTCGGCGCCGGTGCCTTTGCGTAGCAGCTGGATGTCGCGGCCTTCGACGCTTTTGCCGGTGGCCAGCAATTCGGTGCCGGCCTTGGTCAGCGCTTGCTCGATCAGCCAGTCATGACGGCCACGGCTGTAGGGTTCGAAATAGGCGAACCAGGCGTGGGTTTGCTCGGCTTCGAGGCAGAAGCGCAGGCTGTCGCCTTCGAATTGGGTCGGAATGCGGAACCAGTTGACGTGGTCGTAGGAAGCGACCGCCTGATAACCGGTCCAGGCCTTGTTGTAGGAAGACTGGCTGGCGTTGACCAGGCGGAACCAGTGTTCCTGATGAACATGCAAGCCGCTGGCCTTGAAGTGGAACCACTGGAAATGGGCGCTGCGGGTATCTGGCCGAATTGCCAGAACCGGGTTGAGCGGATTGCTGATGTCGATGACTTGGATGTTGCCGCTGTCGAAGTTGGCGCTGATGTCGAACGAAGATTTGGCCACGGTCATAATCGGTTCCTGAATATGATTTTTATGGCGGCTACTTTACACGCAAGACAGGGGTGAAACCGAGGGAAATTGCGGGTTGTGGCGGGGGGGCGTCCTCCATGACGCGGATGCAGCTTAGTGGCTGTGCGATTGATTCTCAAGTGCTAATTGGCATTACTTTGCCCCAATGTGGCCGGGGTCCGCTTGCCAAGCAATATTCTTTTGATATTATCCGCGCCATCGAATTTGCGGCACCCAAAGACTTCATTAGCCTGAAGCCACAAGCCAGAAAACTGGCAAAAAAAAGACCCGGCAAAAAGCCGGGTCAAAAACCGTGATTAGCCTGATGAGGAGATAGTCCAGAAGACCGACCTAAGGTCTCTGGTCCATCGACTGATCTCGCGACCAGCTGCTTGCAATAATAATCATTATCATTTGCAAGTCAAATGTTTTTATCTGCGCGATTGGAAAATTCTTTCCCGTCCGTTCGAACTCCCGTTTTCAGCGAACCGCGCCATCGAGCGAGTGATCGACCATCGCCCGCGCCATGTCCACCATGTGCACGACCGAAAACGCCAGATCCCGACTCACGCCCTGCAAGCCGTCCGCCGCCTTGAACGCCGTAGCCGCTGCACATCGCAGCAGATCGGAGGCGTGAACCAGGGATTCTTCGCCACTCAGGTTGCTGTTCACACCGAAAAAGCGCTCGTCCACTTCCGGTTCTGACACAGCTGGTTTCAAGTAATAGTCCAACGCCCGTTGCGCAGCGGCGCACCCTTGCGGGGACGTGAAGGTGGTGTCCATTTGCAGGTCGGGCAAGTCTTTGCTGGTGATATTCATGGTGAAAGGTCACTCCTTGGTCGATTCAAATCCGTGACTCAAGCATAGTACTATCAGTATTTGTGACCAGAATTAAAATACTACAATATGTGTTTTGCCGGCCGCAGGCGTCCACGTATGGTGCCGCACATGGATAAATGGATTGAGTTGGTCAAGGCCAAAATGAGTGAGCTCAACGTCACTCAAGTCGAGCTCGGCGAGCGCGTCGGCATGTCTCAGGGCGGTATCGGCCATTGGCTGAACAAGCGCCGCGAGCCCGGCATCACGCAGATGAACCGCGTGCTGAAAGCGCTGGGCATGGAGTTTCTCGAGGTCGCGGTGGTGATTCGTGAACCGCAGATTGATGCGGACGACGAAATGCCCCTGGCGCAGAAGTACAACCCTTACTTTCGCTACCCGGTCAGCGAGTGGAATGCGCCGGTCGAGGCCCGTGAGAGTCAGCCAGCGTATTCGAGTGCCAAGGACAAACGACGTTTCGAACTGACGGACTACCACGCCCGTGGCCCTGCGTTCTGGCTCACGGTGATGGGGAATGCGATGACCGCGCCTACCGGGCAAAGCATCGGCGAGGGGATGATGATTCTGGTGGACCCGGCGTTGGAAGCCGAGCCCGGAAAACTGGTGATCGCCCAGTGGCCGGACAGCGACGAGGCGATTTTCCGCAAACTGATCGAAGAGGGCGGCCAGCGTTACCTGGTGCCGCTCAATCCGACCTGGCCGAAAGCATTGTTGACCGACGAGTGCCGAATTATCGGTGTCGTGGTTCAGGCAACGGCCAAATACTAGTCAGATCGATCCTCGCCAGGCGTAGGATCGATCCACCTTTCACGCTTCTTCCAGTTCGACCAGCGCGCTGCCTTCGCTGACCATTTCGCCTTCCTGGCAATACAGCGCCTTGATCACGCCGGCGTGGGGTGCGCGGATGCTGTGCTCCATCTTCATCGCTTCCAGCACCACCAATTGCGCGCCGGCCTCAACCGATTGCCCGGCCTCCACCAGCACCCGCACGATGCTGCCGTTCATCGGCGCCGTCAGACCGCCCTGATGGCTGTGACTGGCTTCGACAGCGCTGATCGGGTCGTACGTTTTAACGCGTCGCAGCTCGCCGTCCCATTGCAGAAACAGAACCTCACCACGACGAATCGCCCGCAGCTGTCGGCGCAGCCCGTCGTGCTCGACCACCAGTTGTTCGCCGACCAGTTTTGCATTGCCGCCAGCACCGAGCGTCAACGCCCGATCCTGCCCCTCGCAACTCAAATGCAGAGTGATTTCCCGTGGCAACCCAGCGCGCAAACCGCTGTGAAGCGCCCAAGGCGAAGCCGGATCATCCGCCCGAACCATCCCCGGCAAACTCTGCGCAAAAGCCTGCGCCGCCGCATCCCAGAACTCATCACTTAGCGCAGCAGGCGCTGGCAACAGTTGCTCCTGATAGCGCGGAATGAACCCGGTATCCAGCTCTGCCGCCGCAAACGCCGGATGACCAATGATCCGTCGCAGGAAGTTGATGTTGGTCTTCAACCCGCCAATCGCAAACTCATCGAGCATGCTCAGCAGCCGCAACCGCGCCTGCTCACGATCCTCGCCCCAGGCAATCAGCTTGCCGAGCATCGGGTCATAAAACGGCGAAATCTCATCGCCTTCCTCAACGCCGCTGTCCACACGGCGCCCCGGTCCTGCGGCGGATTCGCGGTACAGATCCAGACGCCCGGTCGCTGGCAGGAAATCATTCGATGGATCTTCTGCGTACAACCGCACCTCAATCGCATGCCCGTTCAGCGGCACTTGATCCTGAGTGATCGGCAGCGCTTCGCCACGTGCAACACGAATCTGCCAGGCAACCAGATCAAGGCCAGTAATGGCCTCGGTGACCGGGTGCTCGACCTGCAATCGCGTGTTCATCTCCATGAAGAAAAACTCGCCGCGCGCATCCAGCAGAAACTCCACCGTGCCAGCACCGACGTAACCGATGGCCTGCGCCGAACGCACAGCCGCTTCACCCATCGCCCGACGCAGCTCCGGGCTCAGCCCCGGTGCCGGCGCCTCTTCGACGACCTTCTGGTGCCGACGCTGGATCGAGCAGTCGCGCTCGTTCAGGTACAGGCAATTGCCGTGCTGGTCGGCAAACACCTGGATTTCCACGTGGCGCGGCTTCAGCAGGTATTTCTCCACCAGCATCCGCGAATCGCCGAACGACGACTGCGCTTCACGCTGGGCGGAGGCCAACGCTTCAGCCAATTGGCTGACGTCTTCAACGACCTTCATGCCCTTGCCACCACCGCCAGCGGTGGCCTTGAGCAGCACCGGATAGCCGATGCGCTCGCAAGCATCGCGGAAAGTGTCCAGATCCTGAGCTTCGCCGTGATAACCCGGCACCAGCGGCACGCCGGCAGTTTCCATCAAGGCTTTGGCGGCAGATTTGCTGCCCATCGCGTCGATGGCCGAGGCGGGCGGGCCGAGAAAGATCAGGCCGGCCGCTTCAATGGCGCGAGCAAAACCAGCGTTCTCCGAAAGAAAACCATACCCCGGATGAATCGCCTGAGCGCCGCTGGCCTTGGCCGCCGCGATCAGTTTGTCGATTTGCAGATAACTGTCGGCCGCTTTGCTACCGCCCAGATCGACGCGGATATCCGCTTCACGGCTGTGCCGCGCTTCGCGGTCGGTGGCGCTGTGCACGGCCACGGTGGTCAGGCCTAGGGCCTTGGCGGTACGCATGACCCGGCAAGCGATTTCGCCACGGTTGGCCACCAGCAGGGTGGTGAGAACAGGTGCGCTCATCAACGCGGCTCCTTGGTGGTGGTTGCGGCTTGCCAGCTTGGTGGGCGTTTCTGCAAAAAGGCCCGCAGACCTTCCTGGCCTTCCGGGCTGACACGGATGCGGGCGATGGCGTTTTCGGTGTAGCGGCGCAGGGCCGGGGTCAATGCGCCGTTGCCGACTTCACGCAGCAGATCCTTGCTGGCGCGCATGGCGGCGGGGCTGTTGAGCAGCAGGTTGTCGATCCATTGCTCGACTTTCTGCTCAAGCTCGGTCGCTGGATAGCTCTCGGACAACAAACCGATTTCCCGCGCCCGCTGCCCGCCGAAACGTTCGGCCGTCAGCGCATAACGCCGCGCCGCGCGCTCGCCGATGGCTTGCACCACAAACGGACTGATCACCGCCGGCGCCAGGCCAATGCGCACTTCCGACAGACAGAACTGCGCGTCATCGGCGCCAATCGCCATGTCGCAGCAACTGATCAGACCCAGCGCGCCGCCGAACGCCGCGCCTTGCACCACGGCCACGGTCGGGATCTTCAGCTTGGCGAGGTTGTACATCAGCTCCGCCAGTTCCCGGGCGTCGTCGAGGTTGGTGTGGTAATCGAGTTCGGCCGATTGTTGCATCCAGGCCAGATCCGCGCCGGCGCTGAAGTGTTTGCCGCGTCCGCGCACCAGCAGGAAACGCAGGCTGGCGTCGCTGGCGACCTTGTCCAGCGCCAGGATCAGCTCGCGGATCATCTCGGCGTTGAACGCATTGTTCTTTTCTTCGCGGCTCAGCCACAGGGTTGCGAAACCCCGTGGGTCGCTGTGCAATTCGAGGGTGTTGAAGTCGCTCATGAGGTTCTCCCGATCACATCCGGAACACGCCGAAGCGGCTCGGTTCGATAGGCGCGTTCAACGACGCGGACAAGGCCAGGGCCAGCACATCGCGGGTCTGCGCCGGGTCGATGATACCGTCGTCCCACAGCCGTGCGCTGGAGTAGTAGGGATGACCCTGCTCTTCGTACTGGTCGAGAATCGGTTGCTTGATCTCGCTTTCCTGCTCGGCACTGAAGGCCTGGCCGCTGCGTTCGGCCTGCTCGCGCTTGACCTGAACCAGCACGCCGGCCGCCTGTTCGGCGCCCATCACGCCGATCCGCGCGTTCGGCCACATCCACAGGAAACGCGGATCGTAGGCCCGCCCGCACATGCCGTAGTTACCGGCACCGAAGCTGCCGCCGATGATCACGGTGAATTTCGGCACCTTGGCGCACGCCACGGCGGTCACCAGTTTCGCGCCGTGCTTGGCGATGCCGCCGGCCTCGTATTTCTGGCCGACCATGAAGCCGGTGATGTTCTGCAGGAACAACAGCGGGATGCCGCGCTGACAGGCGAGTTCGATGAAGTGCGCGCCTTTTTGCGCGGCTTCGGCGAACAGGATCCCGTTGTTGGCGAGGATCGCGATCGGGTAGCCGTGCAGATGGGCGAAACCGCACACCAGCGTCGTGCCGAACAAGGCTTTGAATTCATCGAACACCGAACCGTCGACCAGTCGCGCAATCACTTCGCGCACATCGAACGGCTGCTTGGCGTCCGCCGACACTACACCGTACAACTCGTCGCTGGCGTACAGCGGCGCAATCGGTGCGCGCTGCTGCACGTCGCCGAGCTTGCGCCAGTTGAGGTTGGCAACACTGCGGCGGGCGAGGGCGAGGGCGTGTTCGTCGCTTTCGGCGTAGTGGTCGGCGACCCCGGAAATCTTGCAATGCACATCGGCCCCGCCGAGGTCTTCGGCGCTGACCACTTCACCGGTCGCAGCTTTCACCAAGGGCGGGCCGGCGAGGAAAATCGTCGCCTGATTGCGCACCATGATCGCTTCGTCAGCCATCGCCGGCACGTAAGCGCCGCCTGCGGTGCACGAGCCCATGACCACGGCAATCTGCGGAATGCCCATGGCGCTCATGTTGGCCTGGTTGAAGAAGATCCGCCCGAAGTGCTCGCGATCGGGAAACACTTCGTCCTGACGCGGCAGGTTGGCGCCGCCCGAGTCCACCAGATAAATGCACGGCAGACGGTTTTGCTGGGCGATGGTCTGGGCACGCAGGTGTTTCTTCACGGTCAGCGGGTAGTACGAGCCACCTTTCACGGTCGCGTCGTTGGCGACGATCATGCACTCGACACCTTCCACGCGGCCGATCCCGGCAATCACGCCAGCGGCCGGCACGTCTTCGCCATACACGGCGTGAGCGGCCAACTGACTGATTTCCAGAAACGGCGAACCCGGATCGAGCAAGCGGTTGATCCGCTCACGGGGCAGCAGTTTGCCGCGAGAGGTGTGACGTTCCTGAGCTTTCGCGCCGCCGCCCTGAGCCACTTGGGCGAGCAGGGTGTGCAGGGCGTCGACCTGTTCGAGCATCGCTGCGCTGTTGGCGGCGAACTCCGCTGAACGAGGGTTGAGCTGGGTATGCAGGATAGCCATGGACAGCTCCGTTTAGCGGGTTTCGTTGAACAGTTCGCGACCGATCAGCATGCGACGGATCTCACTGGTGCCGGCGCCGATTTCGTACAGCTTGGCGTCACGCAGCAGACGACCGGCCGGGAATTCATTGATGTAGCCGTTGCCGCCGAGAATCTGGATCGCATCCAGAGCCATTTGCGTGGCGCGTTCGGCGGTGTAGAGGATCACGCCGGCGGCGTCCTTGCGCGTGGTTTCGTTGCGCTCGCAGGCCTGGGCCACGGCGTAGAGGTAGGCGCGGCTGGCGTTGAGCTGGGTGTACATATCGGCGACCTTGCCCTGGATCAGCTGGAATTCGCCGATGCTCTGGCCGAACTGCTTGCGGTCATGGATGTACGGCACGATCAGATCCATGCACGACTGCATGATCCCGGTCGGGCCACCGGACAGCACGACGCGCTCGTAGTCGAGACCGCTCATCAGCACTTTCACGCCGCCGTTGAGCACGCCGAGGATGTTTTCTTCCGGCACTTCGACGTCATCGAAGAACAGTTCGCAAGTGTTGGAGCCGCGCATGCCGAGCTTGTCGAACTTGTTGCTGCGGCTGAAGCCTTTCCAGTCACGCTCGACGATGAATGCGGTGATGCCGTGGGGGCCTTTTTCCAGGTCGGTCTTGGCGTAGATCACGTAGGTGTTGGCGTCGGGGCCGTTGGTGATCCAGGTCTTGCTGCCGTTGAGGACATAGCGGTCGCCGCGTTTTTCGGCGCGCAGTTTCATCGAGACCACGTCGGAGCCGGCGTTCGGCTCGCTCATTGCCAGAGCGCCGACGTGTTCGCCGCTGATCAGCTTCGGCAGGTATTTGGATTTCTGCTCGTGATTGCCGTTGCGGTTGATCTGGTTGACGCAGAGATTGGAGTGGGCGCCGTAGGACAACGCCACGGAAGCCGAGCCACGGCTGATTTCTTCCATCGCCACGACGTGCGCCAGGTAACCCAGGCCAGCACCGCCGTACTCTTCCGGCACGGTGATCCCGAGCAGGCCCATGTCACCGAACTTGCGCCACAGATCGGCCGGGAACAGGTTGTCGCTGTCGATCTGCGCGGCACGCGGGGCGACTTCTTTGGCAACAAAGGACTGAACCTGATCGCGCAGCATGTCGATGGTTTCGCCGAGGGCAAAGTTCAGGGATGGGTAGCTCATGGGTCACCTTTTGGCTTTTTTGTAGGGTGGGGAGAAGGGCGTTTCAGTTCTCACCTTTACGTTAACGTAAGCCTGTGACGAATGGCTGTCAATCACCCTTTACGTTAACGTCAACTTGAGCGAGAGTAGAGCCAGTTCTGAATGGTCGGAGCTCATATGGCTCCGGTCCAACACCCACTAATAAAGACAATAGGGGTCGTCATGGATCAACCCAGTGCAAACCCGCAGCGCAGCTATACCCGCGGTTCCCAGAGCAAAGCCTTGCTGGCGATGACCATCGGGCAGAAGTTCGACGAGACCGTCGCGCAGTACCCGGACGGCGAGGCGCTGGTGGTGCGTCATCAGCAACTGCGCTATAGCTGGCGGCAACTGGCCGATGCGGTGGATGTTCACGCCAGAGCCCTGCTGGCGTTGGGTTTGCAGGCCGGTGATCGTCTCGGCATCTGGGCACCGAACTGCGCGCAGTGGTGCATCACTCAGTTTGCCACCGCGAAGCTCGGCGTGATCCTGGTCAACATCAACCCGGCCTACCGCAGCTCTGAACTCGAATACGTACTCAAGCAATCCAGTTGTCAGTGGCTGGTCTGCGCCGGGGCGTTCAAGAGCTCCAACTATCACGGCATGTTGCAAGGCTTGCTGCCGGAACTGGCCGAGCAATCCATCGGCGAACTGCGCAGCGAGCGCCTGCCGGAGCTGCGCGGGTTGATCAGCCTTGATCCCCAGCCGCCTTCGGGTTTTCTCCCGTGGTCGCAACTGGCAGATCTGGCCGCCAGCGTCTCTCCAGAACAATTGCGTGAACACAGCGACAGCCTGCACTTCGATCAGCCCGTCAACATCCAGTACACCTCCGGCACCACCGGTTTTCCCAAGGGCGCGACCCTCAGTCACTACAACATCCTCAACAACGGTTACATGGTCGGCGAAAGCCTCGGGCTGACCGCTGTCGATCGCCTGGTGATCCCGGTGCCGCTGTACCACTGCTTCGGCATGGTCATGGGCAACCTGGGCTGCATTACCCACGGCAGCACCATGATTTATCCCAACGATGCCTTCGATCCGCTGCTGACCCTGAGCACCGTGGCCGAAGAAAAAGCCACCGCGCTGTACGGCGTGCCGACCATGTTCATCGCCATGCTCGATCAGCCGCAGCGCGCCGAGTTCGACCTGTCGACCCTGCGCACCGGGATCATGGCCGGCGCCACCTGCCCAATCGAGGTGATGCGCCGGGTCATCAGCGAAATGCATATGAGCGAAGTGCAGATCGCCTACGGCATGACCGAAACCAGCCCCGTGTCCCTGCAGACCGGGCCATCCGACGAACTGGAACTGCGCGTGACCACCGTCGGCCGCACCCAGCCACAGCTCGAAAGCAAGATCATCGACGAGGCCGGCAATCCAGTGCCACGCGGCACCATCGGCGAGCTGTGCACCCGTGGCTACAGCGTGATGCTCGGCTACTGGAACAACCCGAATGCCACCGCCGAAGCCATCGACGCGGCAGGCTGGATGCACACCGGCGACCTGGCGAGCATGAACGACGAGGGTTACGTGTGCATCGCCGGGCGTAACAAGGACATGATCATCCGTGGCGGCGAGAACATTTACCCGCGTGAACTGGAAGAGTTCTTCTTCACCCACCCGGCGGTGGCGGACGTGCAGGTGATCGGCATTCCCTGCTCGCGTTACGGTGAGGAAATCGTTGCCTGGATCAAATTCCATCCCGGCCACAGCGCCACTGAACAAGAGCTGCAAGCGTGGTGCAAGGAGCGCATCGCCCACTTCAAGACGCCGCGTTACTTCAAGTTTGTGGAGGAGTTTCCGATGACGGTGACGGGCAAGATCCAGAAATTCCGAATGCGCGAGATCAGTATCGAGGAGTTGCGCAGTAACGAGGGCTGAGGAAGAGATCTGTGGGGGCTTGGCTCCCACGATTTCAACTTTATATATCGTTCAGAGCCTTCGAAGCCAGGGCGCGGACCCTGGCTTCGAAAGCGGCGCTTATTGCTTTACTTCTACATTTTCCAACGCCTGATTCACCGCCAACTCACCCAACATCACCACCTGCGCAATGCCCAACAGCGCCGTCGTGGAGTTTTCTTGAATCGGGAAGTTCGTAGGGGGACACCGGATTCTAACGGTGGAATGACGGTCTTGGACATCAAACGATGGGTGGCGGCCATACGCGGGTTGGTAGACCGGCTGCAATAGGAACCCGGCGCTCACGAATGAGCCCCACGCATGACCACCATAAGACAGAGCCCCAAAAAAGGGACTGCATACGGTGTTGCCATACTGCTATTACAGACGGGCTACCAAACCCGATCACTGTTTTTCAGTGACAGGGAAACGATATAGCCCACCCCATAGCCGCGTAAGCCGGCGGATTCTGGCGTACGCGTAGGCAACGACGCAAGGTGTTGTAGCCCTTATGGCGTAACGGTTCGTGTACTTTAAACGCGCATGCGGCGTGGTGTTTACACACAGCGAAAGCCGAGAGCTCGCCGTGTTTTTGTTGGGATGATTTGTATGTGGGGGGCTGGATGTTGAGGCACAAGATCAATTGCCTCACTGAGATCTTGCCGAGTGAGCGCTTGTAGGAAGATCGAGAAGGGAGGGGATCTGTCGCGGACAATTTCAGAACGCCACACAGCACAAAGGGGAGCCGAAGCTCCCCTTTAATTTTGTCGTCGCGTGCTCTTTTTTATTATTGAGGGGCGGTCTGTTGTTGTTTTTGGCAACCGTGGCCCTTTACCGCTGTTTTTGGCGACCCCCATCCGGGGTCAAGAGCAAACGTATTTTTTTGAGCGCTGATCTGCTTTCTCGTCTAGCGATCCAACCGATTCGGGAGCTACCTGAAGGTAGTTTTATTGTTCTCTGCCCGGTTGCGGGTCATTCCGAGGAATACCCTGAAAAGCACACCTTCTCCAAAAAAATCTGTTAGCTGCGTCTCTGCCGTGTTGTTTTTGTTATGTCAGAGTCGGTACGTCTTATTTTTATTGGTTTGCTGCTTTTTATTCTTGTTATGCCATAGAGATAGCAGAAGCCGTGCCAACTTTTCAAAACCCTTGTAAATCAAGGGTTTGAGATTTTTGAAGGATTTTTCCTTCAGGCAGAACCAGACAATTTGTTTCCGTGTTACTCGCTTGTGCCCACGTTTCGCGCTCCGCGGTAACACCATCCCCTCACTGTGCGCTGCGAGCCTTGGCCACGCGCGAACCGGTCGGGCGTCCCAGCACGGCACTGATCTGTTGGCCGGCGGCAATCAAGGCGTCGAGGTCGATACCGGTCTCGATGCCCAGGCCGTTGAGCAGGTACACCACGTCTTCGGTGGCGACGTTACCGCTGGCGCCCTTGGCGTACGGGCAGCCGCCGAGGCCGGCGATCGAGCTGTCGAACACCGCGATGCCTTCCAGCAGGCTGGCGTAGATGTTGGCCATGGCCTGGCCATAGGTATCGTGGAAGTGGCCGGCGAGTTTCTCTCGAGGCACCTGTTTCGAGACCACTTCGAACAGTCGGCGGGTGGCGCCCGCAGTGCCGGTGCCGATGGTGTCACCCAGCGACACTTCGTAGCAGCCCATCGCGTACAGCTCGCGGGCCACCATCGCCACCTGTTCCGGGGCGACCTCGCCTTCATAAGGGCAACCTAGCACGCAGGACACGTAACCGCGCACGGTAACGCCGTGCTGTTTCGCCGATTCCATGATCGGCGCGAACCGCGCCAGGCTTTCGCTGATCGAGCAATTGATGTTGCGCTGCGAGAACGCTTCGGATGCCGCAGCAAACACCGCAACTTCCTTGACCCCGGCCGCCAGCGCATCTTCAAAACCGCGCAAGTTCGGCGCCAGTGCGCCATAGGTCACGCCGGGCTTGCGCTGGATCTGCGCGAACACATCGGCGGAACCAGCCATCTGCGGCACCCACTTGGGCGAGACGAAACTGCCGACTTCTATATAGCCAAGGCCGGCGGCGCTCAAGGCGTCGACCAGTTGCACCTTGTCGGCAACGCTGATGGGCTGGGCTTCGTTCTGCAGGCCGTCACGCGGGCCGACTTCGATCAGGCGTACTTGGGAGGGGAGGGACATGGCGTTGACCTGTTGTAATTGTCGGGAGGCTACTGCGCGACTTGCTGACTCTTGAGCGTCTGCTCCAGCGCCTGCACGCAGCGTTCTTCGGCGGTGTCGAGTTCCAGCTTCATCTGTTCGATGTCCAGCAGTTGCTGTTCAAGCTGTTCGCGGCGTTCGCTGATTTTCGCCAGCATGCTGTTGAGTTGTTTGGTGTTACCGCTGGAGGGGTCGTAGAGCTCGATCAGCTCGCGGCACTCGGCCAGGGAAAAACCGATGCGTTTGCCCCGCAGGATCAGCTTCAGGCTGACCTTGTCGCGCGGCGAATAGATGCGTTCCTGGCCTCGGCGCTCGGGGCTGAGCAGGCCTTGTTCTTCATAGAAGCGGATCGCCCGGGTGGTGATGTCCAGCTCGCGGGCGAGGTCGGAAATGCTGTAGGTCTGGCTGCTCATGAAAGCGCTCGAAGAAGGGTCTTGGCGCTAAGCTAATGGCAGGTTGACGTTTACGTCAAGTAGCGGGCGACTGCAGCTTGTCGAGCTTCTTCTCGTGCGCTGTCACTTGTTGGCACAACTCGATCATCTGCTCGCGCATCCAGCGGTTGGCCGGATCCTGGTCGGTGCTTTCGTGCCAGTACAAATGGGTTTCCACCGGGGGCACATCGTTGACCGGCAGATTGAACGCATGCAGGTCATGGCGACGGGCGAAACGCTCCGGCACGGTCATCACCATGTCGGTCTGCTGCAACACCTGGGACGCCATCAAGTAGTGCTGCGAGCGCAGGGCGATCTTGCGCTGGATGCCCATCTTGCCCAGCGCCAGATCGACATGGCCCAGACCACTGCGCCGGCTGGAAATATGAATGTGGGTCAGCGACAGGTAATCGTCGAGGGTGAATTTTTCCTTGGTCGCCAGCGGATGGCCCTTGCGCATCGCGCAGACGTAACGGTCTTCCATCAGCTTGACGTGGCGCACCTGCGGGTCGGTGTTGAGCGGCGCATCCACGGCAAAGTCGAGACGCCCGGCAGCCAGTTCCTTGGTGGTTTCCCGGCGTTTGGACAGGAAACTTTCGATGATCACCGTCGGCGCCAGACGACGCAGACGCTGGAACAGCGGCGGCAGAATCACCGCTTCGGTCAGGTCGGTCATGCTGATGCGATAGGTCTTCACCGCTTGCGAAGGGTTGAAAATGCGGCTTTCCTGAACCGACACCCGCAGCAGCGACAGCGCGTTGCGTACCGGGCCGATAATGTTCTGCGCCATGGGCGTCGGCACCATGCCCTGGGCCGTGCGTACGAAGAGCGGGTCGTTGAAGGTTTCGCGCAACCGCGCCAATGCGTTGGACACCGCTGGCTGGGTAATGCCGACAATCTGCCCGGCGCGGGTCAGGTTGGCTTCGGTGTAGATCGCGTCGAAGACGATGAAAAGGTTGAGGTCGACCTTGCTCAGATTCATTACGCGGCTCTCTTGTTATAGGTGAATGGCGCGGGTCAGGGCGGCCAGGAAAATCAACCAATCATATATCGGTGATGAATGTTTATACACGCCGAGAATAGGCTAGGTAAATTATCAACGCTGTTCTAGCATCGATTGCATGACTTAAACAACCTGCCGAAAAAAGGTAATTGCTCATGGATTTCGCTTATTCGCCCAAGGTGCAAGAACTGCGTGAGCGCGTGACCGCGTTCATGGACACTTACGTTTACCCGGCCGAAGCCGTGTTCGAACGGCAGGTTGCCGAGGGCGATCGCTGGCAGCCGACGGCTATCATGGAAGAGCTCAAGGCCAAGGCAAAAGCCGAAGGGCTGTGGAATTTGTTTCTGCCTGAGTCGGAACTCGGCGCCGGCCTGACCAACCTCGAATACGCGCCACTGGCGGAAATCATGGGCCGCTCGCTGCTCGGTCCCGAGCCGTTCAACTGCTCGGCACCGGACACCGGCAACATGGAAGTGCTGGTGCGTTACGCCAACGAAGAACAGAAACAGCGCTGGCTCGAACCGCTGCTGCGCGGCGAGATCCGCTCGGCGTTCGCCATGACCGAGCCGGACGTCGCGTCCTCCGACGCCACCAACATGGCTGCTCGTGCAGTGCGTGATGGCGATGAGTGGGTGATCAACGGCAAGAAATGGTGGACCTCCGGCGCCTGCGATCCGCGCTGCAAGATCCTGATCTTCATGGGCCTGAGCAACCCTGACGCCCCGCGTCACGCCCAGCACTCGATGATCCTGGTGCCGGTCGACACCCCTGGCGTAAAAATCGTCCGCCCGCTGCCGGTGTTCGGTTACGACGACGCACCGCACGGTCACGCCGAAGTGCTGTTCGATAACGTGCGAGTGCCGTACGAAAACGTCCTGCTCGGTGAAGGACGCGGCTTCGAAATTGCTCAAGGTCGTCTCGGCCCGGGCCGGATTCACCACTGCATGCGCTCGATCGGCATGGCCGAGCGCGCACTGGAACTGATGTGCAAACGCTCGGTGAGCCGTACTGCATTCGGCAAGCCGCTGGCGCGTTTGGGCGGTAACGTCGACAAGATCGCCGACTCGCGGATGGAGATCGACATGGCGCGCCTGCTGACCCTGAAAGCGGCGTACATGATGGACACCGTGGGTAACAAGGTCGCCAAAAGCGAGATCGCGCAGATCAAGGTCGTTGCACCGAACGTCGCGTTGCGGGTGATCGACCGGGCGATCCAGATTCATGGCGGGGCAGGGGTGTCGAACGATTTCCCGCTGGCCTACATGTACGCCATGCAACGCACCCTGCGCCTGGCCGACGGCCCGGACGAAGTGCACCGCGCGGCGATCGGCAAGTTCGAGATCGGCAAGTATGTGCCGAAGGAAATGCTGCGCAGCGAGCGCTGATCAGCATTAGCCGCCCTCTGATCGTTCCCACGCTCTGCGTGGGAATGCATACCGTGACGCTCCGCGTCACAGTGGACGCGGAGCGTCCATGGCTGCGTTACCACGCAGAGCGTGGGAATGATCACTGGTTCGACGCTCAGTAAACCCACACCTCCACCCGCCGATTCTTGATCCTGCCTTCATCCCCGCTGTTGGTCGCCACCGGCATCAGCGCGCCAAACCCGCGCACCTCGCGCAACACCACGCCGTTCTTCACCAGTTCCCGACGTACCGCCATCGCCCGCAGCTTCGACAGCAAATCCGCCCGCGCCGGGTCGTCCTTGGCGTCGCCGAATCCCACCAGTGTTACCGCGCGGTCGGTCTTGTCGTGGTGCTTTATATAGTCGAACACCCGGGCCAGATCCTGGCGGGCCTTGTTGTCGAGGCTGGCGCTGCCTTCTTCAAAGCGGAAGTTCACCGTCAGACGCTGGGCGTGACGGCTGAGGGATTGATAACCCTCGGGCATCAGCGCATTCGGCGTGACGGCGATGGCCTGCACGGTCTGGGCGATAAAACCGTTGGCCGCGACAATCGCCTGGCCCCGACGGCTCTGCGCAAACTCCACCAACGCCTTGGCCCAGGGATTGTTGCTGTCGGGCGGCAGATAGAAGAACAGCCGCCGCGACAGCGGATAGTCTTCAGTGGCGATCAGGCTGGCGAGCGGCAGCATTGCCTGGGATTGCCCGTCGACAATCGCCACAGCCTTGGCCTGACGCACATAGGGCAGGCCGATGAAACCGATGCCCTGCGGATCGGCACTGACGGCGTCGGACAACTGCTCGCTGGATTCAAATCGTTTCGCGGCATTGCTCAGGGATTTCCCACGACGGCTGAGGACAAGTTCCTTGAACGTGTCGTAGGTGCCGGACTGATCATCCCGCGCATACAAATGAATCGTCCCACCCTTGCCGCCGACGTCTTCCCACGTCTTCGCCTCGCCACTGAAGATTCGCGCCAGTTGTTCGGTGTTCAATTGATTCAGCGAATTGTCGGGATGGAGGATGATCGCCAGGCCATCGATGGCGATGACTTGCTCGGCGCCGGGGCTTTTCAGATCGCCCCGGGCTTGCAGGTTCAGCAGTTCGCTGTCCTTGATCGGACGCGACGAGGCAGCCAGATCGGCGCTGGCGTTCTTGAGTGCAGTGAAACCGGTGCTCGAACCGTGGGCGGCGATCTCCACCACGACTCTTTGGCCTTGAGCCGTCAGGCCGACGACCCGTTGTTCGTTGGCGGTGTCCGGCGTTTCGCTGTGGACTTTCAACAGTCCCTGGTCTTGCAACAGACCTTCCACCAGCGCCGGGCCGAGGGCCGCGCCGATGGTGTTGGAACCCTGGATGCGCAATACCGGGCCGTTCTCGGGAATGGGCAACGCCGCAAACCCAACCTGCAGCCAGGCG
Source organism: Pseudomonas sp. GW821-FHT11D10 (assembly GCF_058808435.1). Taxonomy (NCBI): domain Bacteria; kingdom Pseudomonadati; phylum Pseudomonadota; class Gammaproteobacteria; order Pseudomonadales; family Pseudomonadaceae; genus Pseudomonas; species Pseudomonas sp. GW821-FHT11D10. The sequence goes on from NZ_JBXARR010000001.1 coordinate 265,979, forward strand.
CTCAGGAGAAAGACGAACAGAACACGCAGGGTCATGCCGGCACCGATTGCAGCCAAGGGGATTGCCGGGGAGATTAAGTCAGTGAGGTTGCTGAAAGATGACAAGGCAGAAGATCACAACCCGCGGCTGTGATCTTCTGCTTAAAGCAGATCAGCTCAATTCAAGCCAGATCGGCGCATGGTCCGAAGGCTTTTCCATCCCGCGCAGTTCATAGTCGACACCGGCGGCTTTCACCCGGGGCAGCAAACCATGGGACGCCAGAATCACATCGATGCGCAGGCCGCGCTTCGGCTCGTCTTCAAACCCGCGGCTGCGGTAGTCGAACCAGCTGAACATGTCGGTCACGTCCGGGTTGAGGTGACGATAGCTGTCGGTCAGGCCCCAGTTTTTCAGGCGGGCCATCCACTCGCGCTCTTCCGGCAGGAAGCTGCACTTACCGGTTTTCAGCCAGCGCTTCATGTTGTCCGGGCCGATGCCGATGTCGCAGTCTTCCGGGGAGATGTTGACGTCGCCCATCACCACCAGCGGCTGTTCGTTGTGGAACTGGCTTTCCAGCAGCGCTTGCAGATCACTGTAGAAGCGCTGCTTGGCCGGGAATTTGGTCGGGTGGTCGCGGCTTTCGCCCTGTGGGAAATAGCCGTTCATGATCGTCACCGGAACGCCGTTGGCGTCGGCGAAAGTGCCCCAGATGAAGCGCCGCTGCGCGTCTTCTTCATCGGTGGCGAAGCCTTTGTGCACGGCAATCGGTTCCTGGCGCGAGAGCAGGGCGACACCGTAATGGCCTTTCTGGCCGTGGAAATACACGTGATACCCCAGGGCCCGCACTTCTTCCAGCGGGAACTGGTCGTCGTGGACCTTGGTTTCCTGCAGGCCGATGACGTCCGGCTGATGCTTTTCGATCAGCGCCGCCAGCTGATGCGGGCGGGCCCGCAGTCCGTTGATGTTGAAGGAAACGATCTTCATGGTCGGCAGTCCTGGCAAAAGGGCGATGCTAGCTGACATGTAGGATCTGGGCCAGCGTGGCGGTAGTCCATATGCGCTGCTAATGTCTTTCGGGTGTGGGAACGATCCCTTCAGCCCAAGGCTCGTATAACAAGAACGGGGCCTGTTGAGTCCCGTCCAGGGAGAATCACCGTCATGCCTGAAACCCAAACCGCCATCGCCGACATTCATATGCTCGACCGCGGCTATTCCCGGGAAGCGCGATCCCTTCTTTATCAGGCTTACCGCCACGAGCCGACTTTCGCTTACCTGTTCGAAGCCGAGCGTCCGGGTTACGAGCAGCGGGTGCGCGCCACGGTGCGGGAGCTGGTCAAACAGCATTTTCTGCAGGATCTGCCGGCCATCGGCCTGCTGGTCAACGACCGCTTGATCGGCATCGCCCTGATCGCGCCGCCGCAACGGCGTCTGGGCGTTACCGAGAGTTGGGCCTGGCGTTTGCGCATGGTGTTGAGCACCGGTTTCCGTTGCACTCGGCGTTATCTGGAATACCACGCTGCCGTCGAGGCCTGCGTGCCGACCGATTCGGTGCACATGCTGCCGCTGCTCGGTGTACATCCGCAATTTCAGGGCAAGCATTTCGGCGAGCAGCTGCTGCAAGCGGTGCACAACTGGTGCGCGGTGGACGAAAGCTCCCAAGGCGTGATCCTCGATACCGGCAACCCGCGTTATTTGGAGTTCTACAAGCGTCAGGGTTACGAGGAAATCGGCGAAGTGGCCGTCGGCCCGGTGCGCGAGCACGTGTTTTTTCATGCCAACCCGCAGGTGTTACAAACAGCAACGGGATAACCATCGAACTTTTTGGGAAATTTCCTGTTCTATCACGCTCCCAAGCCCGTGATAGCATCCGCGCCTATGAAGTTTCCAGGAAGATTTACCAGTGGCGTGCTCATGCTGTTAACCAGCTGCGCGGCGCTGGCGCAAAGTGAATTGGATGTGCGGATCAAACCGTCCAACGATGAACTGAAAGCCAATATAGAAGGCTATATCGGCAGCCTCGGCGATCGTGACGAAGAAGCCTTGCAGCGCTTCAGTCGCGGCGCCGAAGAGCAGGCGCGCAAGGCCGCCCAGGCCTTAGGTTATTACCAGCCGCAGATCGAAAGTGACGTCAAGGGCGGCGAAAAACCGCGTCTGGTGCTGAACATCGATCCTGGCGAGCCGATCCGTCTGCGCAACGTGACCGTGCGCATCGACGGCCCGGCGGCCTCCCTCAAATCCTTTCGAGTCCCGAAAAGTGACGTGCTCAAGCCCGGCGCGGTGCTCAACCATGGGCGTTACGAAGACGCCAAGCGCCTGATCCAGAACCAGGCGTCGCGCTACGGCTTTTTCAGCGGCCGCTTCACCAGCCAGAAATTGATGGTCGATCCCCGCGCCGGGGTCGCCGATGTCGAACTGATTTACGAAAGCGGCCCGCGTTATGCGCTGGGCAAAGTCAGTTTTGAAGGCGATACACCGTTCGACGAAGACCTGCTGCAACGCATGGTGCCGTTCAAGGCCGGCGAGCCGTATGACTCCGAACTGATCGCCGAACTCAACCGCGACCTGCAATCGAGCGGCTATTTCGAAGGCGTGCGGGTCGACGCCGCGCCGACCGCCGCGAAAAACGACGTGATCCCGGTGGACGTCAAACTCGACACCCGCAAGCCGCGCACCATGGGCCTGGGCCTTGGTTATTCCACCGACGTCGGCCCGCGAATCAAGGCCAACTGGACCCGCCATTGGGTCAACCCGCAGGGCGACAGTTATGGCTGGGAGGCCGAACTGTCGGCGCCACGGCAAAACGTCGGCCTGTTCTATGACATCCCGCTGGACCCGCCGCTGACCGACAAACTGCGCTGGGCCGGCGGTTATCAATACGAGGACATCGACGGTTCCGACACCTTGAGCAAGCTGCTGACCTTCGGCCCGGAATGGCACAGCAAATTGCCGAGCGGCTGGCAGCGGGTGATCTCGCTGAAATGGCAGCGCGAGGAATACCAGCTCGGCGACGACTCCGGTCTGAGCACCTTGCTGATGCCCGGCGTCAGCTATTCCTACCTCAAGAGCGACAACCGCATCGATCCGCACAACGGCTATCGCCTGACCTTCGAAAGCAAGGTTGCGAAAGAAGGCCTCGGCTCGGACAACAACCTGGTTTACGGCACGGCGCTGGTCAAAGGCCTGACCACCGTATTCGACAAGCACCGTCTGCTCGGCCGGGTGCAGGTCGGCGGCAGCGCCACCAACGGCTACAAATCGGTGCCGCCGTCGCTGCGCTTTTTCGCCGGTGGCGATCAGAGCGTGCGCGGCTACGACTATCAGAGCCTGTCCCCGGAAAACTCCGAGGGCGACCGCATCGGCGGGCGCTACATGGTGGCGGGCAGCGTCGAATATCAATATTCAATTGCCGAGAAGTGGCGGATCGCGACCTTCGTCGATCAGGGCAACTCCTTCAATAAACTCGAACTGCCGAACCTCAAGACCGGGGTCGGTATCGGTGTGCGCTGGGTCTCGCCGGTGGGGCCGATCCGCCTCGACCTGGCCCACGCGCTGGACGACGATGGCGGCATCCGGCTGCACTTTTCCATGGGGCCTGAGCTGTGAAGCGTGGTTTGAAAATATCGGCGCTGGCGCTGTTGTCGCTGGTGCTGCTGATTGTATTGAGCATTACCGCTGTGCTCGGAACGCAGATCGGCAGCCGTTGGGTGCTGGGACTGGTGCCGGGTTTGAGCGTCGACAATTTCCAGGGTCGCCTCGGCGGGCAGTGGAGCGCCGATCATCTGCTGTGGCAGCAGGACAGCAGTCGCGTCGAACTGAGCAAACCGATCTTCGAATGGTCGCCGCTGTGCCTGACGCGAATGACCCTGTGCATCGAACAGCTCAAGGCCGATACCGTCAGCCTGCAATTCCCGCCGAGTGAAGAAACCACCGAAAGCGGCCCGATCAAGCTTCCTGATCTGCAATTGCCCGTGGCCATCGAGCTGGGCGATGTGCAGGTTGGCAGCCTGTTGTTCAACGGCAGCGAAGAGTTGAAAGGCCTGCAACTGGCGGCGCACTGGACCGCCAAGGGCATGCAGATCGACAGCGTGAAACTGCAACGCGACGAGTTGAGCCTGAATCTGTCCGGCCTGTTGCAACCGACCGGCAACTGGCCGCTGAACATCACTGGTGATCTGACCTTGCCGTCGCCGGCTCCCGAGCCGTGGACGCTGGCGCTGAAAATCGACGGCGACCTGCTGAAAACCCTCAACCTGCACGCCGACAGCCGTGGCTACCTCAACGGCCAGTTGAGCGGCGAGCTGCAACCGTTGGCGGAAAACCTGCCGGCCAAGGTGCGGATCACCTCGGAAGCCTTCAAGCCGAGCACGGATCTGCCGGACACCCTGCAGTTCAATCAACTGCTATTGACCGGCGAAGGCGATCTGAAAAACGGTTACCAACTCCTCGGCAATGCGACGCTGCCTGCCGATAAAGGCCCGGTGGCGCTGTTGCTCAAAGGCAAGGTTGACGCCAAAGGCGCGCAGATTGCCGGCCTCGATCTGACGGCCAACGACAAGCAAAGCCTCAAGCTGACCGGCAATGTCGACTGGAGCAAAGGCCTCAGCGCCCAGGCCAACATCAACTGGCTGGATTTTCCGTGGCACCGGCTCTATCCGGAGATCGACGAGCCGCAGGTCACGTTGCGTACCTTCACGGGCGAAGTCTCCTACACCGACGGTCAGTACATCGGTAACTTCGCCGCCGCTGCGGATGGGCCGGCGGGGGCGTTCAGCCTCAGCAGTCCGTTCAGCGGCAATCTCAAGCAGATTTTCCTGCCACAACTGAAACTCGAAGCCGGGCAGGGTAAAGCCGAAGGCCATGTGAACGTGCAGTTCGCCGATGGCATTGCCTGGGACACTGCGCTGGAATTGTCGGCGCTCAACCCGGCGTATTGGGTCGCGGAGCTGCCGGGCACCCTGGCCGGCCCGTTGAAAAGCAAAGGCGAAATGAAGAACGAGCGCCTGAGCCTGAATGCCGACCTCGATCTGAAAGGCAAACTGCGCGGTCAACCGGCGGTGCTGCAAGCCAAGGCTGACGGCGCGGGCGAGCAGTGGAATCTGAATGCCCTGCAAATCCGCCTCGGCGACAACAGCATCAACGGCAAGGGCAGCCTGCAACAGAAGCTCACCGGGCAGATCGACATCAAACTGGCGCGTCTGGCCCAGCTCTGGCCGCAACTGCGCGGGCAGATCAACGGTCGGGTCGATGTCGCCGGTACGCTCAAGGCGCCGCAGGGCAAGCTCGGCCTGCAAGGTTCGCAACTGGCGTTCCAGGACAATCGCCTGCAAAGCCTCAACCTCGACGCCACCCTCGACAGCGCGCAACGGGCGAAAATCGACCTCAAGGGCAGCGGCATTCAGGCTGGCGATACGTCGTTGGGTACGCTGACCGCCAGCGCCCAAGGCGATATCAAAAGCCAGAAACTCAACCTCGACCTGCTCGGGCCGAAGCTGAAACTGGCGTTGGGCCTGGACGGCAATCTGGACAAGGGCAACTGGCGCGGGCGTCTGGCCAGCGGTGACATTCAGGCTGGCGGTCAGGACTGGAAACTGCAGAGCCCGGCCAAGCTCGAACGACTGGCCGACGGCAAAATCAACTTCGGCGCCCATTGCTGGATGTCCGGCAATGCCAGCCTGTGCGGTGAAGATCAGCGCCTGATGCCGGAACCGAAGCTGCGTTATCACCTCAAGCAATTCCCGATCGAAAGCCTGGCGCAGTGGCTACCGAAGGATTTCGCCTGGCAAGGCAAGCTCAACGCCGACCTGCAACTGGACCTGCCGGCCAGCGGCCCGAACGGCCAGATCAGCGTGGATGCCAGCGGCGGCACCTTGCGCATGAAGGAAAAGGATCAGTGGCTGGACTTCCCGTACCAGACCCTCAAACTCACCAGCAAACTCACGCCCAAGCGCATCGACACCGACCTCAACTTCGTCGGCGGCAAGCTTGGTGAGTTGATGGTGCAGGCGCAGCTCAATCCGTTACCGAAGAACAAGCCGCTCAGCGGTTCATTCCGCCTCAGCGGGCTGGATCTGTCGGTGGCGCGGCCGTTTGTGCCGATGGTTGAAAAACTCACCGGGCGCCTGAACGGCAGCGGCACGATTTCCGGCGGGCTGCTCGCACCGCTGGTCAACGGCACGGTGCAACTCAGCGACGGCGAAGTGTCCGGGCCGGAGTTGCCGATCGAACTGCAAGCGTTGCAACTGCAAGCGGTGATCGCCGGTGAGGCCGTGCAACTGAACGGCGGCTGGAAAAGCGGCAAGAGCGGGCAGGGCAGTCTGAACGGCAACATCGCCTGGGGTCAGGCGCTGGTGGTGGATCTGGCGCTCAAGGGCACGCAATTGCCGGTGACGGTCGAGCCCTACGCCAAACTGGAAGTGGCACCGGACCTGAAGATTTCCATGGCCGGCGATGAGCTGGCGATTGCCGGCAAGGTGCTGGTGCCGAAAGGCGAAATCACCGTGCGCGAACTGCCGCCATCGACGGTCAAAGTCTCCGATGACACGATCATCGTCGGTGCGCAGACCGAAGAGGGCAAACCGCCGCTGGCGATGAAAATGGACATCGATGTGGTGGTCGGCCAGGACAAGTTGAGCTTCGCCGGATTCGGCCTGACCGCCAACCTGCAAGGTCACGTGCACATCGGTGACAACATGGACACCCGTGGCGAGCTGTGGCTCAACGACGGCAAATACCGCGCCTACGGTCAGCGCCTGACGGTGCGTCGCGCGCGTCTGCTGTTTGCCGGTCCGATCGATCAGCCGTATCTGGACATCGAAGCGATTCGCCAGACCGATGACGTGATCGCCGGTATTCGCCTGAGCGGCAGCGCCGAACAGCCGACCACGCAGATCTTCTCCGAGCCGGCGATGAGTCAGGAACAGGCGCTGTCCTATCTGGTGCTGGGGCGTCCGCTGAGCACCACCGGCGAGGACAACAACATGCTCGCGCAGGCGGCGCTCGGTTTGGGTTTGATGGGCAGTTCCGGGGTCACCAGCAGTCTGGCCAGTGATCTGGGCATTCAGGACTTCCAGCTCGACACCCAGGGCAGCGGCAACACCACCAGCGTGGTGGCCAGCGGTAACATCTCCGAGAAGCTCAGCCTGCGTTACGGCGTCGGCGTGTTCGAGCCGGCCAACACCATCGCCTTGCGCTACAAGCTGAGCAAGAAGGTCTACCTAGAAGCCGCCAGCGGCGTGGCCAGTTCGCTGGACATCTTCTACAAGCGGGATTTCTAGCCCGCGTTCCCCCAGGCCGGATCGTGTCACCACGATCCGGCTTTTTCTGGATGTATTAGACTGATCGCAGCTTGAAGGGCGCCGTTTGCGGCTGCCCGAAACGCCCCGGGGGCGCCAATGGTTCGCTTGAGTATGGTCTTGCTCGGTCACGATTTTGTCCGCCGGCGCTGGTCAGCCCTGGCATTGACCGGCGTTGTCTGGGGCGCGGCCGGTGTGGCCATCTTCATCGATGCGCTGGACGGCGTTCTGTATTTTCCGCTGCATGTGTTCGGCTATTTGCTGTTGCTCGAAGCCCTGATCATTTTGCTGGTGCCGGCCCCGAAAACCGGCACGGCGGCGGCTTTGCGCAAGGCTCGCGGTCTGGCGTTTCTGCTGCTGGGGCTGCTGATCGTTGACCGACAGCATGCTGCCGGCGTGATTCTCGCAGTGTTGTTCGGTGCGGCTTTTCTGCTCGATGGCGGTTTTCGGCTGGCGGCTGCGGTGGTGGTGCGCTTTGTCGGTTGGCGAATGTCACTGCTGGTGGCGCTGTTTGAGATCGGCTTTGGCGTGTTCATCCTCGAACCGTATCCGAGCCTTTACAAGGGGACGGTGCCGTTCTGCATCGGCATGAGCATCTTTCTTTCGGGCTGTGCCTTGTTGCAGCAGGCATTGCGGTTCAAGAACAGACCGTCGCCGGTAACGCCTTCCCCGGCCCATGCCCCTGCATGCAACGGCGCAATGGTGATCCATGTCTGGACACCCAGCGGTACGGTTGAAGACACCCTGGTGCGCAACCGCTTCCTCAATCGTTACATCGCGGCGGTCGATATCAATGGCGTCATTTCCGCCGGCCACGCGGCACTGGAATGTGCGCCGGACATCTACATCAGCCATTACCCGCTGGACGATATCGATCGCTCGGCGGGGGATTTCGTGCGCTTGCTGCGCGCAACGCCAAACAACGATGTGGCGGGGCGGTTTCTGCCGGACTACGAGAGCGAAGTGGCCGACTGGTGCCCTTCGTCGGTTCAGGTCAGTTTCGTGCATTACGATGCGGTACGGCTTCAGGCGTTCTGGGCGGATTATCGGCAGAACACCACCTACAACCTCACCAGCCGAAATTGTTCGAGTGCCGTTGCGCATAGCCTGGAAGCTGCCCTTGAAGGCGCGATGAACAGGGGCCATTCGAGCATGCTGGATTTTGCCCGGGTCATCATCAGTCCCGAATTCTGGGTCGCGGCCCAGGTGCGCAAGCGCGCCGAGGCCATGGCCTGGACGCCCGGCCTGGTGCTCGATTATGCGCGGGCGTTGCATGCTGCCATCGAGCCGGCACCGCCGGGCTGGCACGGTATTTACGCGGGAGCCAGGCGCGCCTGCGGGTATGTGGCAACTGCGTTGCGCGGGCGGGAAGTCCATCCCCTTCAGCCGCCACCGATGAATCATCCCTCCGACAAATCCTGAACGGCTCTACACCGAGTCGCTCCCTTCGCGAGCAAGCTCGCTCCCACATTGATTCGTGCAGACATGAGATCCCTGTGGGAGCGAGCTTGCTTGCGAAGGCGTCCGTCTGGGCACCCGAAAAACCCAGTCCACTGGTCAACTAATTACAAAGCAACCTAACTATTACGTTGACATTCGCTGCCTAGGCAGTAACATCTCGACATACATTCACTGCCTAGGCAGTTATTAGGTGAGCAAATGAAGCATTTCACCCCCGACGAATTCAAGCATTGCCATCTCGGCCTGTTGCTCGGCCGTGCGGCCTTGCTCAAGGACAAGATCATCGACACCCACATGGAACCCCACGGCATCACCGCCGCGCAGTTCAAGGTGTTGATCATCATGGCCCAGTTCGGCGTCGACACCCCGGCCGAGCTGTGCCGGCACCTGTCGCTGGACAGCGGTTCGATGACTCGCATGCTCGACCGTCTGGAGCAGAAAGGTTTCTTGGTTCGCCAACGCAGCGAAGGCGATCGCCGTCAGGTGCAACTCAAACTCACCGAGCAGGGCCAGCAACTGGCCGATCGCCTGCCGCACATCGGCGCCGACGCCATGAATGAACTGGCCGGCGCCGTGACCCCGGACGAGTTGAAAACCCTGGAATACATCCTCAAGAAAATTTTGCTGGCAGCCGGTGACCCGATCACCATCCAGCGGTTAGGTGAACACAATGAGCGGTAAAACCTTGCGCAGCAGCCTGACACTGGTGCTGTCGGCGATGATCCTCGCCGGTTGCGCCAACTACAGTGGCCTCGATACCCAGGGCGCCAGCCTCGATGCGAAAACCCTGCAGACCGGGCAATCGCTCAACGGCGTCACCCTGTCCCAGGCCGCCTGGCCGAAGAGCGACTGGTGGACCAGCCTCGGCGATCCGCAGCTCGACGGCCTGATCCGCGAAGCCCTGAAAGACAGCCCGGACATGCAGATCGCCGACGCCCGCGCCCATCAGGCCAGCGCCGCCGCGTATGCCGCCGATGCCGAGCGCTACCCAACCCTCGATGCCAGTGCCGGCATCAGCCGTTCGCGTCTGGCCAAGGATCAGGACCCGCGAGGGCAGGGCGATGCGTACGCCACCGTGCGCAACATCAGCGCCGGCTTCAATTACAACTTCGACCTCTGGGGCGGTCAGCGTGACGCCTGGGAAGCCGCCCTCGGTCAGGCCCGCGCCGCCGAAGTCGACCGTCAGGCCGCGCAATTGACCCTGGCTGCCGACGTGGCTCGGGCTTACAGCGATCTGGGTCAGGCGCACATCGTTTATGACCTGGCCAACGAAGATTTGAAGCGCACCAAACAGATGCTGGACCTGAGCCAGCGTCGCCTGAGTTCCGGGATCGACAGCCAGTACCAGTTCCAGCAGACCCAAAGTCTGGAAGCCAGCTCCGAAGCCAGCCTGATCGACGCTGAAAAACGCCTGAACAGCGCAAAAATCGCCCTGGCCGTGCTGCTCGGTAAAGGCCCGGATCGCGGCAACGAAATCGCTCGGCCGAAAGTCCTGCAAGCCAGCGCCGTCGCGCTACCGTCTGTTTTGCCCGCCGAATTGCTGGGCCGTCGCCCGGATCTGGTCGCCGCGCGCTGGCGTGTCGAGGCAGCGAGCAAGGACATCGACTCGGCCAAGACCCGCTTCTATCCGAACTTGAACCTGTCGGCTTCCGCCGGTGCCGAATCCTTGTTGGGGGACGCGATGTTCGGTTCCGCCAGTCGCTTCTTCAACATTGCCCCGACGATTTCGGTGCCGATCTTCGATGGCGGACGCCTGCGCGCCAACCTCGATGCCCGCGACGCCGATTACGACCTCGCCGTGGCGCAGTACAACAAAAGCCTGGTGAAAGCCCTGGGCGATGTCAGCGACACGATCAACCAGTTGCGTGACATCGGCCGGCAGATCGGCGCCCAGCAGCACGCGACCGAGATTGCCCAGGACTCTTACAACACCGTCGTCCAGCGTTACGGTTCCGGCATCGGCAACTACCTGGACGTGCTCAGCATCGAGCAGCAATTGCTGCAGGCCCAGCGTCAGCTGGCCAACCTGAATGCCGAGCAGATCGACCTGTCGATTCAACTGATGCAAGCGCTGGGCGGCGGCTTCCAGGGGCAAACCCTGACCGCAGCCAACGCCACCCCAGCCACGCCGCACAACTAATTCAAGGTATTTGTCATGGCCACTGCCGAAAACACACAAGCTCAAGACAACGCCCAGGACACTGGCAACCCGCGCAAACGCAAGGTGATGCTGCTGGTGCTGGCCGTTGTGGTTGCCCTCGCCGGTGCCGGCGTCTGGGCGTATCACGAATTCATCGGGCGCTGGAGCGAAAGCACTGACGACGCCTACGTCAACGGCAACGTGGTGGAAATCACCCCGCTGGTGACCGGCACCGTGGTCAGCATCGGAGCCGACGATGGCGATCTGGTGCATGAAGGCCAGGTGCTGATCAACTTCGACCCGAACGACGCCGAAGTCGGTCTGCAAAGTGCCAAGGCCAATCTGGCCCGCACCGTGCGTCAGGTGCGCGGTCTGTACAGCAACGTCGACGGCATGAAGGCCCAGGTCAATGCGCAACAGGCCGAAGTGCAGAAAGCCCAGGACAACTTCAACCGCCGGAAAAACCTCGCGGCCGGCGGGGCGATTTCCCAGGAAGAACTGTCCCACGCCCGCGATGACCTGACCTCGGCGCAAAACGCCCTGGCCAATGCCAAACAGCAGCTGAAAACCACCAGCGCGCTGGTCGATGACACTGTGGTCTCGTCGCACCCGGACGTGATGGCCGCCGCCGCGCAACTGCGTCAGGCCTACCTGACCAATGCTCGCAGCACCTTGATCGCACCGGTTACCGGTTACGTCGCCAAGCGCACCGTACAACTCGGCCAGCGTGTGCAGCCGGGTACCGCGCTGATGGCGGTGATTCCGCTGGATCAGCTGTGGATCGACGCCAACTTCAAGGAAACCCAGCTGCGTGACATGCGCATCGGCCAACCGGTGGAGATCGAGTCGGACATCTACGGCAGCGATGTGAAGTTCAGCGGCACCATCGACAGCCTCGGCGCGGGCACCGGCAGCGCGTTCGCCCTGTTGCCGGCGCAGAACGCCACCGGTAACTGGATCAAGATCGTGCAGCGTGTGCCGGTACGGATTCACGTCAACGCCGAAGAGCTGGCCAAACACCCGCTGCGCGTCGGTCTGTCGACCAATGTCGAGGTCAACCTGCACGACCAGAGCGGCCCGGTACTGGCCCAGCAACCGCCGCAAAAGGCCTCGTTCAGCACCAACGTCTACGACCGCCAACTGGCCGAAGCCGACGCGATGATCACCCAGTTGATCCACGACAACAGCGCGGCGGTCAGCAAGACCGCGCAACGCTGATTCGCCAATCCCTTCGCCGTGCCCCGTAACGGGCGCGGCGCCCGTCCTCGCTCCAAAAAATTCGGCTCCAAAGGATTCGCGATGAGCAATAACGCCTCTTTTACGCCGCCCAGCCTGTTGCTCAGCACCATCGGCCTGTCGCTGGCGACCTTCATGCAGGTGCTCGACACCACCATCGCCAACGTGGCGCTGCCGACCATTTCCGGCAACCTCGGCGTGAGTTCGGAGCAGGGCACCTGGGTCATCACTTCGTTCGCCGTGAGCAACGCCATTGCGCTGCCGCTCACCGGCTGGCTGAGCCGTCGCTTCGGCGAGGTGAAGCTGTTTCTCTGGGCGACCATCCTGTTTGTGCTGGCTTCGTTTCTCTGCGGTATTTCCACGTCGATGCCGGAACTGATCGGCTTCCGCGTGCTGCAAGGCCTGGTGGCAGGGCCGCTGTACCCGATGACCCAGACGCTGTTGATTGCGGTGTATCCGCCGGCGAGGCGGGGCATGGCCCTGGCGTTGCTGGCGATGGTCACGGTGGTGGCGCCGATTGCCGGGCCGATCCTGGGCGGCTGGATCACCGACAGTTACAGCTGGCCGTGGATTTTCTTCATCAACGTGCCGATCGGGATTTTCGCGGTGATGGTGGTGCGCCAGCAGCTGGCCAAGCGCCCGGTGGTCACCAGCCATCAGCCGATGGATTACGTCGGGCTGATCACGCTGATCATCGGCGTGGGCGCGTTGCAGGTGATCCTCGACAAGGGCAATGACCTGGACTGGTTCGAGTCGAACTTCATCATCATTGGCGCGGCAATTTCGGTGATCGCGCTGGCGGTGTTCGTGATCTGGGAAATGACCGACCAGCATCCGGTGGTCAACCTGCGGCTGTTCGCCCACCGCAACTTCCGCATCGGCACACTGGTGCTGGTGCTGGGTTACGCCGGGTTCTTCGGCATCAACCTGATCCTGCCGCAATGGTTGCAGACCCAGATGGGCTACACCGCGACCTGGGCCGGGCTGGCGGTGGCACCGATCGGCATTCTGCCGGTGCTGCTGTCACCGTTTGTCGGCAAGTATGCGCACAAGTTCGACCTGCGTCTGCTGGCCGGGCTGGCGTTCCTGGCGATCGGCCTGAGCTGCTTCATGCGTGCCGAATTCACCAACGAGGTGGACTTCCAGCACATCGCCCTGGTGCAGTTGTTCATGGGGATTGGTGTGGCGCTGTTTTTCATGCCGACCTTGAGCATTCTGATGTCGGACTTGCCGCCGAGCCAGATTGCCGATGGCGCGGGTCTGGCGACGTTCCTGCGGACACTGGGCGGCAGTTTTGCGGCGTCGTTGACTACGTGGATCTGGATTCGTCGGGCGGATCAGCATCATGCCTACATGAGCGAGAGCATCAGCACTTATGAGCCGGCGACCCGTGAGGCGTTGAATCAGTTGGGCGGGGCGAGCAATCCGGCGTATGCGCAGCTGGATCATGTGTTGACCAGTCAGGCGTACATGCTTTCGACCGTGGATTACTTCACGTTGTTGGGGTGGGGGTTTATGGGGTTGATTCTGATTGTGTGGCTGGCCAAGCCGCCGTTTGCTGCGAAGGCAGGGCCGGCGGCTTCCGGGCACTAAGATCAAGAGCTTTCCCTCACCCTAACCCTCCCGAAACGTCGGACCGCCCGGAGGGAGAGGGGACTGACCGAGGTGGATGTGCGAGGTACATCGACCTGAGATGTCGAGTTGAACTCAGGGCTTGAAGGATCTGGCTTGCGAGCTCGAGTCGAACTCAGGTTTGAACAGCATGAAGATCGGCTCCCTTTCCCCCTCGCCCCCCCTGGGGGAGAGGGCTGGGGTGAGGGGGTAGCGATCTTCAGCCGTGCGGCAATGCCAACGGTGGCGCAAAATCAAACGGCGCCAACCCAAACCCGTTCTCATCCACCTGCAACGCCCAACCCTGACGATCCCAATCCCCCAGCACAATCCGCTTCGCCGCCTGATCGCCGATCTGCAACTTGTGGATCGCCGGGCGATGGGTGTGCCCGTGAACCAGGGTTTTCACCCCGTATTCCTGCATGATCCGCGGAATTTCCTCCGGCGTGACATCGACGATGTCATTGGCTTTCATCCGCGTCTGCGCCCGGCTTTCGCTGCGCAACTTGCGCGCCAATTTGTGGCGGGTGCGCAAGGGCAGATTACGCAGGATGAACAGGCTCAGCGGATTGCGCAGGTAGCGTCGCAGCTTCATATAGGCTTCGTCGCGGGTGCACAGGCTGTCGCCGTGCATCAGCAGTACCGGTTCGCCGTAAAACTGCACGACACTCGGGTCCTTCAACAGCGTGCAACCGGCCTGTTTGCAGAAGGCCTTGCCGAGCATGAAGTCGCGATTGCCGTGCATCAGAAAAATGGCCGTGCCGCTGTCGCTGAGTTCGCGCAGGGCCTGGCAGATGGAGCGCTGGAAGGGGGTCATGGCGTCGTCGCCAATCCACGCCTCGAAAAAGTCGCCCAGAATGTACAACGCACTCGCCGAGCGGGCGCGTCCGGCGAGCAAATCCAGAAACGCCCGGGTAATGTCCGGGCGCTCCTCTTCCAGATGCAAGTCTGAAATCAGCAATATCACGCTTCGATGATCTCGGCTTTCTCGATGATCACGTCGTCTGCTGGTACGTCTTGGTGGCCTGCCTTGGACGTGGTGGAAACGCCTTCGATCTTGTCGACAACGTCGGTGCCCGAAACCACTTTACCGAATACGGCATAACCCCAGCCCTGAGCGGTCTTGGAGGTGTGGTTGAGGAAGCTGTTGTCGGTGGCGTTGATGAAGAACTGAGCCGAGGCCGAATGCGGATCCATGGTGCGAGCCATGGCCAGGGTGTACTTCTCGTTCTTCAGGCCGTTGTCGGCTTCGTTCTGGATGCTCGGGCTCTTGTCTTTCTTTTCTTTCATGCCTGGCTCGAAACCGCCGCCCTGGATCATGAAACCTTTGATGACGCGGTGGAACACGACGTTCTCGTAGTGACCCTTTTTCACGTATTCGATGAAGTTGGCCACGGTGATCGGGGCTTTTTCAGCGTTCAGTTCGATGACGATGTCACCGAAGTTGGTGGTCAGTTTTACTTGAGTCATGATCGCTACTCTTTATAAGGAATTCGTGGGCATTGGAGCATTTCGCCCCGTTACCGGTTCAGCCCGTGAAGGCCAAGGTGCGCAGTTTAGCGTGACAGGCGCGAATTTCGAGGCTGTTTTTCAAAACCCGGCGATTAAATGCATTCCTTTTAAGCCCTGCTCTGTCAGGGGCTTGACAGCATCGGCTATGATAGCGGCTTTGTTTTGTCAGGCCCGTGTCCCGGCCGCGCACTGTACGTTCAAGGATCCTATGAGCAAGCCCACTGTCGACCCTACCTCGAATTCCAAGACCGGCCCTGTCACGCCGGTCAATTTCCTGCGCCCGATCATCCAGGCGGACCTGGACTCGGGTAAGCACACGCAGATCGTCACCCGTTTCCCGCCTGAGCCCAACGGCTACCTGCACATCGGCCACGCCAAGTCGATCTGTGTGAACTTCGGCCTGGCCCAGGAGTTCGGCGGCGTTACCCACCTGCGTTTCGACGACACCAACCCGGCCAAGGAAGACCAGGAATACATCGACGCGATCGAAAGCGACGTCAAATGGCTGGGCTTCGAATGGTCCGGCGAAGTGCGCTACGCCTCGCAATACTTCGACCAGTTGCACGACTGGGCCGTCGAGCTGATCAAGGCCGGCAAGGCCTACGTCGACGACCTGACGCCCGAGCAAGCCAAGGAATACCGCGGCAGCCTGACCGAGCCGGGCAAGAACAGCCCGTTCCGCGACCGTTCGGTGGAAGAGAACCTGGACTGGTTCGCCCGCATGCGCGCCGGTGAGTTCCCGGACGGTGCCCGCGTACTGCGCGCCAAGATCGACATGGCCTCGCCGAACATGAACCTGCGCGACCCGATCATGTACCGCATCCGCCACGCCCATCACCATCAGACCGGTGACAAGTGGTGCATCTACCCGAACTACGACTTCACCCACGGTCAGTCGGACGCCATCGAAGGCATCACCCACTCGATCTGCACCCTGGAGTTCGAAAGCCATCGTCCGCTGTACGAGTGGTTCCTCGACGCACTGCCAGTACCGGCGCACCCGCGTCAGTACGAGTTCAGCCGTCTGAACCTCAACTACACCATCACCAGCAAGCGCAAGCTCAAGCAACTGGTTGACGAGAAACACGTCAACGGCTGGGACGATCCGCGCATGTCGACGCTGTCGGGCTTCCGCCGCCGTGGCTACACCCCGGCGTCGATCCGCAACTTCTGCGACATGATCGGCACCAACCGTTCCGACGGCGTGGTCGACTTCGGCATGCTCGAGTTCAGCATCCGTCAGGACCTCGACGCGAACGCACCGCGCGCCATGTGCGTGCTGCGTCCGTTGAAAGTCGTGATCACCAACTACCCGCAAGACCAGGTCGACAACCTCGAACTGCCGCGTCATCCGCAGAAAGAAGAGCTCGGCGTGCGTCAGCTGCCGTTCGCCCGTGAAATCTACATCGACCGCGATGACTTCATGGAAGAGCCGCCAAAAGGCTACAAACGCCTGGAGCCGAACGGCGAAGTGCGTCTGCGCGGCAGCTACGTGATCCGTGCCGACGAAGCGATCAAGGATGCCGACGGCAACATCGTCGAGCTGCGTTGCTCGTACGATCCGGACACCCTGGGCAAGAACCCTGAAGGCCGCAAGGTCAAGGGCGTGATCCACTGGGTGCCGGCCGCTGCCAGCATCGAGTGCGAAGTGCGTCTGTACGATCGCCTGTTCCGTTCTCCGAACCCGGAGAAGGCCGAAGACAGCGCGAGTTTCCTGGACAACATCAACCCTGACTCACTGCAAGTGCTGACCGGTTGTCGTGCTGAACCCTCGCTGGGCAATGCACAGCCGGAAGACCGTTTCCAGTTCGAGCGCGAAGGCTACTTCGTCGCGGATATCAAGGACTCGAAACCAGGCCAGCCGGTATTCAACCGTACCGTGACCCTGCGCGATTCGTGGGGCCAGTGATCAAGTCTTAAGGAAACACCGTGCTTACGATCTACAACACGCTCACCAAGAGCAAAGAAGTCTTCAAGCCGCTGGATGGCAACAAGGTGCGCATGTACGTCTGCGGGATGACCGTGTACGACTACTGCCACCTGGGCCACGGCCGCAGCATGGTCGCGTTCGACCTGGTGACCCGCTGGTTGCGGTTCAGCGGTTATGACCTGACCTACGTGCGCAACATCACCGACATCGACGACAAGATCATCAACCGGGCCAACGAGAACGGCGAGTCGTTCGAAGCGTTGACCGAGCGCATGATCGCGGCGATGCACGAAGACGAAGCGCGCCTGAACATCAAGAAGCCGGACATGGAACCGCGCGCCACGGATCACATTCCGGGCATGCACGCGATGATCCAGACCCTGATCGACAAGGGCTTCGCCTACGCCCCGGGCAATGGCGACGTGTACTACCGCGTCGGCAAGTTCATGGGCTACGGCAAGCTCTCGCGCAAGAAGATCGAAGACCTGCGCATCGGTGCGCGGATCGAGGTCGACGAAGCCAAGGAAGATCCGCTGGACTTCGTGCTCTGGAAAGGCGTCAAGCCGGGCGAGCCGAGCTGGGAATCGCCGTGGGGCGCCGGGCGTCCGGGCTGGCACATCGAGTGCTCGGTGATGTCCACCTGCTGCCTGGGTGAGACTTTCGACATTCATGGCGGCGGCAGCGACCTCGAGTTCCCGCACCACGAAAACGAAATCGCCCAGAGCGAAGCAGCCACCGGCAAGACCTACGCCAATGCGTGGATGCATTGCGGCATGATCCGTATCAATGGCGAGAAGATGTCCAAGTCCTTGAACAACTTCTTCACCATTCGCGACGTGCTCGACAAGTACCACCCGGAAGTCGTGCGTTACCTGCTGGTGTCGAGCCACTACCGCAGCGCGATCAACTATTCGGAAGACAACCTCAAGGACGCCAAGGGCGCACTGGAGCGTTTCTACCACGCGTTGAAAGGCCTGCCGAACGTGGCGCCGGCTGGCGGCGAAGCGTTCGTCGAGCGTTTCACCACGGTGATGAACGACGACTTCGGCACCCCTGAAGCCTGCGCGGTGCTGTTCGAGATGGTGCGTGAGATCAACCGTCTGCGCGAGAGCGATCTCGATGCGGCGGCCGGTCTGGCAGCGCGCCTGAAAGAACTGGCCAGCGTGCTCGGTGTGTTGCAGCTCGAAGCCGATGACTTCCTGCAGGCCGGCGCCGAAGGGCGTGTCGATGCAGCCGAAGTCGAGGCGCTGATCGCTGCGCGTCTGGCGGCTCGTGCCGGCAAGGACTGGGCCGAATCCGACCGCATCCGCGACCAGCTCACCGCCATGGGCGTGGTGCTGGAAGACGGAAAGGGCGGCACGACCTGGCGTCTGGCTGACTGATTGCTGCGCTTGCTACAAACAAAACCCGCCTTGTGCGGGTTTTTGTTTTTCTGCTGCTTACTCCGGGCTGCAATTTGATCGTTCCCACGCAGAGCGTAGGAACGATCAAATGTGCAGGTTTTTTCTGGGGCAATGGTCAGGATCGCCAAAATCAAAGCCCGTGATTGCTTTTGGTATTCGCATAGGTCTTGATAGCGCACGCGGCAGGATGCACATCAGCGGCGAATCCGGAAGGGAGGAATCATGGCTAATCACTATCGCGAGCTGGTATCGACACCCGGCGCCACCGGGCTGATCCTCGCGAGCTCCATCGCCCGACTGCCACAGGCAATGATCGGCATCGGCATCATCACCATGCTGGTGCAGCAGACCGGCGTTTACTGGCTGGCCGGTGCAGTCGCCGGCACGTTTACCCTGTCCAACGCGCTGCTCGGCCCGCGCATCTCGAAACAGGTTGATCAGCGTGGCCAGAGCCGCGTGCTGCCCGTCGTCACGGTTTTCAGCATCGTCATGTTGCTGGCGCTGATCGTTGCCGTGCACCTGAGGGCGCCCGCCGCGTTGTTTTTTGTGCTGGCGGCGCTGGCGGGAACGATGCCGAGCATGCCGT
Source organism: Pseudomonas sp. GW821-FHT11D10 (assembly GCF_058808435.1). Lineage (NCBI taxonomy): Bacteria > Pseudomonadati > Pseudomonadota > Gammaproteobacteria > Pseudomonadales > Pseudomonadaceae > Pseudomonas > Pseudomonas sp. GW821-FHT11D10. Next base: position 285,129 of record NZ_JBXARR010000001.1, read on the forward strand.
CCATGATCCGCGCACGCTGGACGCAGCTGTTTCGTGGCAAGCCGCAACTGCACACCGCGTTCTCGCTGGACACAGTTCTCACCGAACTGGCCTACATCATCGGCCCGCCACTGGCGATCGGTTTGAGCGTGAGTTTTTTCGCGGAAGCCGGGCCGCTGGTGGCGGTAGGGCTGCTGGCCGTCGGCGTGACGGCGTTTCTCATGCAGCGTCAGACCGAACCGAAAGTGGTGGCGGGCAACCGGAAAAACAGCGGTTCGACCCTGCTGATTCCCGGCGTTCGCACCATTGTCCTGGCACTGCTGGCGATGGGGGCCATTGGCGGGTCGATCGATGTCGCGGTTGTGGCTTTTGCCAACGCGCAGGGCTGGCCATCGGCTGCCACCTTCATTCTCGCCGCCTATGCGTTCGGCTCGCTGGTGGCGGGCCTGACTTTCGGCGCGTTGCGGGTTTCGCTGGCGATTGAAAAACAGTTCTTTATCGGAATATTGGTCACGGCAGTCACCGGCGTATTGCCGGTGTTCTCACCGGACGTTTATGTCCTGTCCGCGATGTTGTTTATCGCCGGCATCTCGTTCGCGCCGACCATGGTCGTGGTCATGAAGCTGGGGACGATCATCATCCCCGCGGCGAGAATGACCGAAGGGCTGACGTGGATGACCACCGGGATCAGCATCGGCGTGGCGCTGGGCGGCATGCTGGCGGGGCTGGTGATTGATGCCTGGGGCGCCCGGGCAGGGTTCGGCGTTGCGATAGCCGCAGGTCTGATGATGATGGTCGTGGTGTTGATGGGGCTGCGGACGTTGGCAGCTGCATCGGCCGCGCCTGTTGAGCCGGCAATTTCGGCCTGACCCGCTATGGGGGCGCTCAGCTTTCAAGCTGCCGCAATCGTTTGTACAGCGTATTGCGGCTCACCCCCAACCGTCGCGCCAGATGGGAAATATTCCCGCCGGCCAGCTGCAACTCCCGGTTCAACGCCTCGGCATTGTTCAGGTCGATGCCCAACGGCTCGGCCACTTCCACCGGTTCCATCTCCAGATCGACAAAAAAGTCGTCCGGCAAATGCTCGGGCCGAATCGGCTGCTCCTCGGCCATCGCCAGCGCCACCTGCATCACGCTGCTGACCTGACGCAGATTGCCCGGCCACGGGTGCCGTTCGAACAGCTCCAGCACCTCACGACTCAATCCTGCCCACTGCGACGGCTCGCGATGTTGTTCCCACAACCGTTTGAACAGTGCCTGCTTGTCGCTGCGTTCGCGAAGCGGTGGCAGCTCGAGGGTCAAGCCGCCGATGCGGTAGTACAAGTCCTCGCGAAAGCGCCCCAGTTGCACCTGTTCCCTGAGCGAACGGTTGGTGGCGGAGATGATCCGCAGATCCACCGGAAACAGCTCGCTACTGCCCACCGGTTGTACGCAGCGCTCCTGCAATACGCGCAACAGGCGAGCCTGAGTTGGCAGTGGCATGTCGCCGATCTCGTCGAGGAACAGCGTGCCTTTGTCGGCCTTGCGGATCAGGCCGATGCTGCCTTTCTGGTTGGCGCCGGTGAACGCGCCTTTTTCATAGCCGAACAGCTCGGACTCCACCAGTTCGGCGGGGATCGCCGCGCAGTTGACGGCAATGAACGCCTGTTTGCTGCGGGAACTGGCCTGGTGCAGGGCCTTGACGAAGACTTCCTTGCCGACCCCGGTTTCCCCGTGAATCAGCAGCGGGATGTCCTTTTCCAGCAGCCGCTCGGCCTGGCGCACGGCTTTTTCCACGCGGCTGTCGCCGAAGTGCAAAGTGCTCAGGCTGATGGCCGTAGGGACGACGACTTTCGGTTCAGCGGTTCTGGCTTCAGCGGTTCTTGTTTCAGTGAAGACGCGCGCCTGAATCGGCGCCTGTTTAGGCCGTTTCAACAAACACTGGAAACGATTGCGCCCGGAGGTCTGCAAGGCAAACGGCAAACCGTCCGGCTGATTGATCAACTCCAGCAACGACACCTTGAACAGGCTTTCAACGCTGACCCGCGACAGCTGCACACCCAACAGATTGTCGGCCCGACGGTTGGCCGACAGCACCTGACCGCTCTCATCAAAGATCAGCAGCCCGGCCCACTGGCTGTCGAGGTTGTTCAACCCGGTGTTGAAGGTCAGTTGAAAGTGCTGGCCATGGAACAGGTTGAGGATCAGCCGGTTCTCCACGGTCTGGCTCATCATCTTGACCATGCCGAGGGTGTGCGAGGGCGGCAGATAGCTGTCGCTGGACACATCGAGTACGGCGATGACCTTGCGCTCGGCATCGAAAATCGGCGCGGCGGAACCGGTCATGAAGCGGTTGGCCTTGAGAAAGTGTTCATCATGTTCGATGTGCACCGCCTGCTCGCAGGCCAGCGCCGTGCCGATGGCGTTGGTGCCGCTGGCACGCTCGACCCAACTGGCGCCCGCCTGAAAACCGCGCGCCAGATTCGGCTCGATAAAGCGCTGGGTGCCCCAGGACGTCAGCACCTGGCCCTGATTGTCGGCCAGCATGATCAGGCAGTTGGAGTTGCTCAGGATGTTCTCGTAATACGGCAGCACTTCCTGGTGAGTGGTCTGCACCAGCGAATGATGGCGGTCGAGCAACTGCGCGATGCCGGCAGCGGGCAACTGATCGAAGGCCGGGGCGCTTTGATGATTGAGACCGAAGGCGCGGCAACGGGACCAGGAGTCCTGGACGATCGCATCGTGGGAAAGCGGCGGGGCAGGTGCGGCCATGATTGGCAGTCTCTGAAGGGGTGCTTTGTTGTTTTTGTTATGGCTCGTTCGACGAGCAAAAAGCATCCATAGAGTGTTGTTCACTATTGTTCATTGTCAATCGCCCGACTGTTCAATTGTTCAGTCACGACTGTTCACTTGTGTTCAGCTACGAACCACGGTTTGCGTGGCCTCCAGCGAATTTTGCAGTAAATCAACAGCTTGCCGTTTCTGGCACGAATGTCGCTCTACAGGACAGGTCGCTTGACTCCAATAATAAAAAGGCCGAGCCATGTCACTCACCCTGGAGCACGTCAGCCGTACCGTCGAGGGCCAGACCTGGATCGACGATGCGAGCCTGAAATTCGAACCTGGATCCTTCAACGTTTTGCTCGGACGCACGCTGTCCGGCAAGACCAGTCTGATGCGCCTGATGGCCGGTCTGGACAAGCCCGACAGCGGCCGGATCTTGATGAACGGCGTCGACGTCACCCAGCGCCCGGTGCGTCTGCGCAACGTGTCGATGGTCTATCAGCAGTTCATCAATTACCCGACCATGACGGTGTTCGAGAACATCGCCTCGCCGCTGCGCCAGGCCGGGATCTCCAACGAGCAGATCCAGAGCAAGGTGCAGGAAACCGCGAAGATGCTGCGCATCGAGAAGTTTCTGAAGCGCTATCCGCTGGAACTGTCCGGTGGCCAGCAGCAGCGCACGGCCATGGCCCGGGCGCTGGTCAAGGATGCCGAGCTGATCCTGTTCGACGAGCCGCTGGTCAACCTCGACTACAAACTGCGCGAAGAACTGCGCCAGGAAATGCGCGAGCTGTTCAAGGCGCGCCACACCATCGCCATCTACGCGACCACCGAACCCAACGAAGCGCTGGCGCTGGGCGGCACCACCACCATTCTTCATGAAGGGCGGGTGATCCAGAGCGGCCCGTCGACCGAGGTCTATCACCAGCCGCAAACGGTGCTGGCCGCCGAATTGTTCTCCGAGCCGCCGATCAACCTGATGCCGGGGCGCATCGCCGGTAACGAAGTGAGTTTCGCCAACTTCGTACACTTCCCGTTGAACGTCGATCTGCGGCCGGTGGGCGAGGGCGAGTTCCGTTTTGGCGTGCGTCCGAGCCACATCTCGCTGGTGCCGAGCAACGACGACGACCTGGAACTGGCGGTGACCGTCGAGGTGGCGGAAATCAGCGGTTCGGAAACCTTCCTGCACGTGCGCAACGAGCATTTCCTGTTGGTGCTGCATCTGCCGGGGGTTCACGAATACGACGTCGATGCACCGATCCGCATCTACATCCCGACCCATAAACTGTTTGTGTTCGATGCGCAGGGCCGTCTGGTGCAGGCACCGGGCCGGCGCGTCGCGAGGGTTGCCTGATGGCCGAAATCCGTTTGCAGCACCTCGCCCACAGCTACAGCAAAACCCCGAGCGGGCCCGAGGATTATGCGATCCGCGAGATGGACCACATCTGGGAGCAGGGCGGCGCCTATGCCTTGCTCGGCCCTTCGGGATGCGGCAAGTCGACGTTGCTCAACATCATTTCCGGCCTGCTCAGCCCGTCTCAGGGCCATGTGCTGTTCGACGGCAAAGCGGTCAACGACCTGACCCCGGAGAAGCGCAACATCGCCCAAGTGTTCCAGTTCCCGGTGGTCTACGACACCATGACCGTGTTCGACAACCTGGCCTTTCCCCTGCGCAATCAGGGCCTGGCCGAGGCGAAAGTGCACAGCAAGGTGCAGGAAATCGCCGAGGTCCTCGACCTGCAGAACCTGCTGAGCAAAAAAGCGCGCAACCTCACCGCCGACGAAAAACAGAAAGTCTCCATGGGCCGTGGTCTGGTGCGCGATGACGTGTCGGCGATCCTGTTCGACGAGCCGCTGACGGTGATCGACCCGCACCTGAAATGGAAACTGCGGCGCAAGCTCAAGCAGATCCACGAGCAGTTCAACATCACCATGGTCTACGTCACCCACGATCAGCTGGAGGCTTCGACCTTCGCCGACAAGATCGCGGTGATGTACGGCGGCCAGATCGTCCAGTTCGGCACCCCACGGGAATTGTTCGAGCGGCCGAGCCACACCTTTGTCGGCTACTTCATCGGCAGCCCGGGGATGAACCTGATCGAAGTGCAGCCGCAACCGGGCGGGGTCGGTTTCAATTCGACCCACCTGCCGCTGTCCGACGCCTTGCAGCGCCATATCGAACACGGTCAGTGGAAAAATCTGAAGGTCGGCATCCGTCCAGAGTTCATCCATGTGTGGGACGAGCCGTTCGATGACGCGATGCAGGCGCGGGTCGTACACGTCGAAGACCTCGGCACCTACAAGATCATGACCCTGGATCTCGACGGTGCACCGCTGAAAGTGCGTCTGGCCGAGGACAAACCGGTGCCGCAGGGCACGGCCTACATCAGTTTTCCGGCGCAGTGGCTGATGGTCTATGCCGACGAATTTCTGCTGCATGCCACCGACAGCGAGGTACAGCCATGAACAAGGTGCAGAACAACAAGGCCTGGTGGCTGGTGTTGCCGGTGTTCCTGCTGGTGGCATTCAGTGCGGTGATCCCGATGATGACCGTGGTCAACTATTCGGTGCAGGACATCTTCGACCAGTCCAGCCGCTATTTCGTCGGCGCCGACTGGTACAAGCAGGTGCTGCTCGATCCGCGTTTGCACGACTCGTTGCTGCGTCAGTTCATCTACTCGGCGTGTGTGCTGCTGATCGAAATTCCGCTCGGCATCGCCATCGCGCTGACCATGCCGACCAAGGGCCGCTGGTCGTCGGTGGTGCTGATCGTGCTGGCGATCCCGCTGCTGATTCCATGGAACGTGGTCGGCACCATCTGGCAGATTTTCGGCCGCGCCGACATCGGCCTGCTGGGTTCGAGCCTCAACGCCATGGGCATCAGTTACAACTACGCGGCTAACACCATGGACGCCTGGGTCACCGTGCTGGTGATGGACGTCTGGCACTGGACTTCGCTGGTGGCGCTGCTGTGTTTCTCCGGGCTGCGGGCGATTCCCGACGTGTATTACCAGGCCGCGCGTATCGACCGGGCCTCGGCCTGGGCGGTATTCCGGCACATTCAGTTGCCCAAGTTGAAGAGCGTGCTGCTGATCGCGGTGATGCTGCGCTTCATGGACAGCTTCATGATCTACACCGAGCCGTTCGTGCTCACCGGCGGCGGGCCGGGCAACTCGACGACCTTCCTGAGTCAGACCCTGACCCAGATGGCCGTAGGCCAATTCGACCTGGGGCCGGCGGCGGCATTCTCGCTGGTGTACTTCCTGATCATCCTGCTGGTGTCCTGGCTGTTCTACACCGCCATGACCCACAACGATGCCAACCGCTGAGGCCCGGCCATGAGCAAAAGAAAGCTTGTTCCACTGCTGCTCTACATCCTGTTCCTGCTGGTGCCGATCTACTGGCTGCTGAACATGTCGTTCAAGAGCAACACCGAAATCCTCGGCGGACTGACTCTTTTCCCACAGGATTTCACGCTGGCGAACTACAAGGTGATCTTCACCGACCCGAGCTGGTACACCGGGTATATCAACTCGCTGTACTACGTCAGTCTGAACACGATCATTTCCCTGACCGTGGCACTGCCGGCGGCCTACGCGTTTTCGCGCTATCGCTTTCTTGGCGACAAGCACCTGTTCTTCTGGCTGCTGACCAACCGCATGGCGCCACCGGCGGTGTTCCTGCTGCCGTTCTTCCAGCTGTATTCATCGATCGGCCTGTTCGACACCCACATTGCCGTGGCACTGGCGCACTGCCTGTTCAACGTGCCGCTGGCGGTGTGGATCCTCGAAGGTTTCATGTCCGGTGTGCCGAAGGAGATCGACGAAACCGCCTACATCGACGGCTACAGCTTTCCCAAGTTCTTCGTGAAGATCTTCATTCCGCTGATCGGCTCCGGCATCGGTGTGACGGCGTTTTTCTGCTTCATGTTTTCCTGGGTCGAGCTGCTGCTGGCGCGCACGCTGACCTCGGTGAACGCCAAACCGATCGCGGCGGTGATGACGCGCACGGTGTCGGCGTCCGGCATTGACTGGGGCGTACTGGCGGCAGCGGGGGTGTTGACTATTCTCCCCGGCATGCTGGTGATCTGGTTCGTTCGCAACCACGTGGCCAAGGGCTTTGCCTTGGGCCGGGTCTGAGGAACTGATGATGGAATGGATGAGCTGGACCGTCCCGACGGCGGCGTTTTTCATCGTGATCGGGTTGATCCTGGTGGGCATGACCACCTGGGAATTGCGCTCGCCGAGCATCTTGCGGCGAGGGTTTCTGCCGATTGCCACCACCCGTGGCGATCGCTTGTTCATCGGTCTTCTCGGCAGCGCCTACCTGCATCTGCTGGTAATCGGCGTGACCGACTGGAGCATCTGGGTAGCGTCCGCGTTGTCCCTGGTGTGGCTGTTGGCTGTGATGCGTTGGGGCTAGTCGAATCGCTCGGCAATCTTGCTCCGAAAACCTAACAGGAGGTCTCTATGTTCGATAAGAAAAATAAGCTGCGACATAGCATTTCATTGGCAGCCATGCTGGCACTCAGCGGTTTGAGCGCGTCCGCCTGGGCCGACGCCTACGAAGATGCCGCAAAAAAATGGATCGGCAGCGAATTCAAGCCGTCGACCCTGACGGCCGAGCAGCAACTGGAAGAACTGAAGTGGTTCATCAAGGCGGCCGAGCCGTTTCGCGGGATGGACATCAAGGTCGTCTCGGAAACCCTGACCACCCACGAATATGAATCCAAGGTGCTGGCCAAGGCCTTCAGCGAAATCACCGGCATCAAGCTGACCCACGACCTGCTGCAGGAAGGCGACGTCGTGGAAAAAATGCAGACGGTGATGCAGTCGGACAAGAACATCTACGACGGCTGGGTCAACGACTCGGACCTGATCGGTACGCACTTTCGCTACGGCAAGACCGAATCGATCACCGACCTGATGGCCAACGAAGGCAAGAACTTCACCTCGCCGACCCTCGACATCAAGGACTTCATCGGCATCTCCTTCACCACCGCGCCGGACGGCAAGATCTATCAATTGCCCGACCAGCAGTTCGCCAACCTGTACTGGTTCCGCGCCGACTGGTTCGAACGCGCCGACCTGAAAGCCAAGTTCAAGGAAAAGTACGGCTATGAACTGGGCGTGCCGGTGAACTGGTCGGCCTATGAAGACATCGCCAAATTCTTCAGCGAAGACGTCAAGGAAATCGACGGCAAACGCATCTACGGGCACATGGACTACGGCAAGAAAGACCCGTCCCTGGGCTGGCGCTTCACCGATGCCTGGTTCTCCATGGCCGGTGGCGGCGACAAGGGCATTCCCAACGGCTTGCCGGTGGACGAGTGGGGGATTCGCGTCGAGGATTGCCACCCGGTCGGCTCCAGCGTGACCCGCGGCGGCGACACCAACGGCCCGGCGGCGGTGTTCGCCACCACCAAATACGTCGACTGGCTGAAGAAGTACGCGCCACCGGAAGCGGCGGGCATGACCTTCTCCGAGTCCGGCCCGGTGCCGTCCCAGGGCAACATCGCCCAGCAGATCTTCTGGTACACCGCCTTCACCGCCGACATGACCAAACCGGGCCTGCCGGTAGTTAACGCCGACGGCACGCCGAAATGGCGCATGGCACCGTCGCCACGCGGGCCGTATTGGGAAGAGGGGATGAAACTCGGTTATCAGGACGTGGGCTCGTGGACCTTCATGAAATCCACGCCTGAGAAACAGAAACTCGCGGCCTGGCTGTACGCGCAGTTCGTGACTTCGAAAACCGTGTCGCTGAAGAAAACCATCGTCGGCCTGACGCCGATTCGCGAGTCGGACATCAACTCGCAAGCGATGACCGACCTGGCACCGAAACTCGGTGGTCTGGTCGAGTTCTATCGCAGCCCGGCCCGCGTGCAATGGACGCCGACCGGCACCAACGTGCCGGACTACCCACGTCTGGCACAACTGTGGTGGAGCCACATCGCCGAAGCCGCCAGCGGCGAGAAGACCCCGCAACAGGCCCTCGACGGTCTGGCCAAGGATCAGGACGCGATCATGACCCGTCTGGAACGCTCCAAGGCCCAAGCGGTGTGCGCACCGAAAATGAACCCCGAGCGCGACGCGCAATACTGGTTCGACCAGCCGGGCGCACCAAAACCGAAACTGGCCAACGAGAAACCGAAAGGCGAAACCGTGAGCTACAACGAACTGCTCAAGTCGTGGGAGGCGGCACGCAAGTAAGGTTTTTTGCGGGGCGGAACGGCACCTTCGGGTGCCGTTTTTCTTTGTGCGGGATTCAGACCAGAACAGCCAGATCTGTGTACTGAGCCACCAGGGGATCGGCGGTTAGCAGCTTCATCGGCTCTACCATGGCTGTTGCAACAATAAGCCGATTTCGAGCAATACCCTCATGACTGGCCACCCTCAAACGCGTTGAGCATGTCATCCGGTAGTGGCCTGTAGAAGTTTTCTGGAAGCACGAGTTTGCCCTTCATCGCACCTATGCGCGGACCGTGAGCCTTGGTGACAGGAACCAGACGAACGAGTGCACGCCCATGTTTGGCAATTGTAATGATCTGCCCCGAGGCGGCCTCATCGACGAGTCTGGATAGATTGTTTTTTGCTTCGGCCAACGGAACGATGATCATCATGTCTTCCTCATATCCTCAGCCGCTTGGTAAACCGTGACCCAAGATAACGTCTTGTTTCCTGGCGTGGCTGTAGGACGAGACGGGCATTCTGGAGAGAGCTTTCTGTATTCCCGGCGGGACGGGCCAGTAACGGAAAAAGATCCTACGGCCATATAGCGCTTACCTTTCGATCTCACGTTTCACCGCCCGACGCACCGCTTTGAGGAGGGCGTTTTCAAAGGCGTTGTGCCCGGCGTGCAGCAGCCGGCAGTGGATGTTCATTCGTTGCCTGAGCCAGCGCACGCTGGCCATGCCATGGGTGTCGCGGATGCCCTGGATCAGCAAGGTGTTGTCGTCGAGGGTCAGGTGTTCATCCTTTGGCGTGAAGCAGTAGTTCTGCAGGTGGTAATGCAGTTCCAGCCGAATCGCGAGCACCGCTTCCTGATCCACGAAACGCTCCAGTGTGTCGGGGCAAATCGTCTGTCCTGTGCGACGTAGAACAGCGTTCAACCATTCGATGGCGGCGCGGCGTTGTTGCAATGGACAGCCTTCGCCGAGGATCCGGTAGATGTCCTTCGCGCGATGGCCTGACGACGTTTGAGGCGATTGCGTCAGCCCGTCATTGAGCGCCTGATCGTAGGCCCGGACATTGTCGGCAAACGGCACGAATACCGAGACCAACGTGGTTTTCAGCAGGTGCTGCGGGTAGCGCTGTTGGTACTGGATCGCCAGCCAGCTACCCCATGACACGCCCAGCACGCTGATTTTTTCGAAGCCGAAATGCTGGCGCAGGGCATCGATGTCTTCGACACACATCCCGGTAGTGTTATCCCGCAGTTCGCCGTAGGGCGTCGAGCGCCCGCAACCCCGTTGGTCAAACAGGATGATGTCGAACCGACCCGGTTCGAAGAACTGCAAATGGTGGCGGCTGATACGCCCGCCGGGGCCGCCATGGAGGAAAAACACCGGTTCGCGTCCCGGAACACCATGGCGTTCCCAATAGAGTTGATGGCCGTCGCCGGTCGGGTAATAACCTCGGCTGTGCAGGGAGAAGGTCATGACGCCTGAACCGTCAGACGATAGAACTGGAAAAGCTCGACCTGCCCAGGCCGCGCCGCCACGCTGGATTCAAGTTTCAGGTTGTGGATGGAGGCGAGCCAGATGACCGGGATCAGCACCGGCGTGTGACCAAAGACGAGGATCGTGCCACCGGGTTTTACGCAGCGGATCAGCGATTCGAATGCGGCCTGGGCCTCACGGCGGGTCAAGACTTCGGCGTTGAGGAAACGCAGGATCAAGACATCGCAGCGAATCCCGGCATCGGAAGCCTCACTCGCCTCCAGCACGTCGAATTCGACGGAGGTCCGGCTGTGCCAGCGCCTGGCATGTTCGATCATCGAGGCCGAACGGTCAGTCCCCAGGCACAGACAGTCGGGCAGGGCTCGGGCGAGGTGGGCGATGAACGCGCCGGTCGAACAGGCCGGGTCGTAAATCAGTGCGCCTTTTTCAGTGATGGCCTGGAGCAGCCCGGCGCAGTATTCGCGCAAATGGTGCTCGTCGGTATTCAGCTGTTCGGCCAGTGATTCGTTGCATTGCCAGAAGTCTGCCGGGCAGACCGCTTCCCGGCCTGTCTCATCCAGCAGTGGAAAGGGAAACAGGATCTCGCTGTCAGCCTGATGCAAGGCGTGCTCGAAGACCTGCGCCTTCTCTGCGAGGGAGGCCGTCCGAAAACCGATCGACAACCCGTCATCACCCCACAATGAATGGAGATGCGGGCCAAATAACATGCCGGGTTTAAGCGCGCTGCCGGCCTGCCACCGAAAATGCCGGTCACGTTGCAGGAGCTTGCGGCCGACCCAGAGCTCATCGTTCACCCGCAGGAAAAAAACGTGATGCAGTCCACTGCCCCGCGGTTCGAGGTAGTGGCCAACAGCGCCGTTCTCGTTGAGGTAAAGGCGCATGGATCGGGCCAATGTCAGTTCCCGGGTGCGATCAAGTCGGTTCATGGGGCTGGCCTCTCCAAAGTCTGGCCCCGGGCTTGCGGGATGACGACGTTGCCGCTGGATACCACGAAGAAGCGTTCCAGTCCGGGGATCACCACGTTGAGCAGGGTGGTGCCGAGCTCGGTTCGCTGCAGGACGGCTGCACCCAGCGTACGGCCGTGAATCCGCAGGTCTTGAGTCAGCAAGTGCAGTTGATTTTGCACCGTCAGGTCTTTAGCGGAATCCGCCAGTCTCACCTCGTGTTGAATGCAGCGATGCAGCAGCGTCTGCGGATCGAACTGCGCACAGCGCAGCAGGCGCGGGAAGGGCTGCAGATTGCGCAGCGCATTGTTCAGCGTCTGTCGGTATTCGGGTTCGGCGGCGCTGAGTTGCAATTGCACCAGTTCAGTGAGCGCCCGCCACGCCGCGTGACGCGGGTCGAGGGAGCTGCCACTGCCGAATACCTGTGGGTGAGCGCCCGGCTTCGTGGTGAAGGCCAGAAAAGTCCGGGTCGTGAACTCGGTGCTGATATCCACCAGCACGATTTCGCCGTCGATCTCCTGTTCGGCATCGGCCCACAGACGACCGAGTTCGTCGCTTTCAGTGAGAGGTGCCACCCGCCGCAGTGGCGGATGGTTCTGGTAATAAAAATGATCAAGCAGAAACAACGACACGGCATCGCGTTCGATGCATTCGTTGGCGGCGTGCAGCATCGCTTCGTTGTAAGTGGCGCCAATCGCGGTGCCGCTGTTGCTGGCGTAGCGCCGCACGGCGCGGTAGTCCGCCATGCCCGGTGACGAGGGTAAACGTGAGCCGTTCGGCGAGGTCAGCGCCACCGGATAGGAAAACCGGTCATGCCACGGCGGACAGACATAGGTCCGGCAGGTGATGCGCACGTTTTGCTGACAGGTGAGCCTGTGCAGAAGCGAGTCATCGGCAAACAACGGCGTGTCTTTGAAATAGCGTTCCGTCTCGTGGTGAACATCGGTGGTACGGAGCTCATCCGTCCAGTAGTGCTCGAGCGCTTCATAAAGCGCGCCCAGGTACGCGTGATCTGCATAGCCCTTGCCGGAGCCACGGGCATGTCGGTTGTCGCCGCCATGAAGACTCGCCTGAACGGCAACGACTTTGCTGCCGAGGGTGCGGGTGTGCGGTGTGAGTCCCAGGCGTGAGAGCTCGGCATCAATACGCCGCTCTGCCTGATCGGCCGTGAGCTCACGCTCGACCAACGTTGTCTTGTCCATGATTCCCTTCCTGGAAAGCCCGCGAGGGCGCAAGGCCCCCGCGGGTTCTGTCACTCGGCGTTGAGTTCCGCCTGTTCTTCCTCGGTCAATTGCAGTGCTTCAATCTGCTCTGCCGAAGGGGTTTCCTGCTCGTCGAGTTCTTCGATCTGGTTGGCGTTCCAGCTGCTCATGTAGCCCATGATGTTGCTCCTTGGTTGTTGTTTGGGAGTGCTGTTGCAAGCACGAGCCGAATCTAAAAGGGCGGTGAGGGCGGGGTCAAAAATGTCCAGACGTTTCCAGTCGCGGGTTTCAGCGATGTCGAAATACGTACTGATAAAACGTGAATTGACGCCGGGCGGACGTGTTTCTGGGGGGCAGCACTGCGTGGCAACGGGCGAACCACGCGAAAGGAATCATCGGTTTGAGGCGTTCTGTCTTCTGTCGCTGTCAGACGTTTCAGCGCAGGGATGACGCAAATTCGTACTGAAGGATTTACGGGGATGGATGCAGCACTTGTGCGGTGATTTTTCCCATGAGGTTTGAGAAAACACCGCACAAATCGGCTTGAAGGTTTAGTGCCGTTCCCGGTGCATGGCAGGAAACACCAGACTGAACACCGTCATCGCCCCCGGACGGCTTTGAACCTGCGCGGAGCCCTGATGCAAGGTCATGATCGAATGCACGATGGCCAGCCCCAGACCGGTACTGCCCTGTGACCGGGTGCGGCTGCTGTCGACCCGGTAAAAACGGTCGAACAGATACGGCAGGTGCTGCGCTTCGATGCCTGCGCCGGGATTGCTCACTCGCAGCGACACCTCGTTCGGCGCCTGTTCGATGAACAGCGAAACGGTCTTGCCGGACGGGCAGTGGCGCAGGGCATTGGACAGCAGATTGGAAATCGCTCGCTGAATCATCAGCCGGTCGCCCGACACCTGAGCGCTGCCGATGACTTTCAGATCGATCTGTTTGTCCTGCGCCGTAAGAGAAAACAGGTCAGCCACCTTGGACGCCTCTTCTTCCAGCGCAATCGGCTCGAACGAGGCGTGCGCTGCAGGCTGGCTGGCCTGGGCCAGGAACAGCATGTCCGAGACAATCCGCGCGACCCGCTCCAGCTCTTCGGTGCAGGACACCAGAACGTTGGTGTATTGCTCGACCGAGCGTTCCCGCGACAGCGTCACCTGGGCCTTGCCCATCAGGTTATTGATCGGCGTGCGCAGTTCGTGGGCCAGGTCATCGGAGAACTGCGACAACTGCTGCACGCCGCTGTCCAGGCGATCGAGCATGACGTTGATGCCCTGCGCCAGTTCGCTGAGTTCCTGGGGCATGTTCAGTACTGACAGGCGATGGTCGAGATCCTGCGTCGTCACTCGCGCCGCCACTTTGCGAAACTCGCGCAACGGTGCCAGCCCTCGTTGCACGGCGCCCCAAGCGGTCAGGCCGATGAACACCAGCAACAACGGCAAGGCCATCAGCGTCGAGCGCAGGTAGGCGCTGAGCAGAGCCTGATCGTGGGCGTTATCCATCGACAGCAGCACCGGTACGTTGCTGCCGTCCTTGAGGCGAATCAGCTTGGAGACGGTGAGAAACTTCGCGCCTTCAGCATCGGCGCTGTCGGTGTGAGTCAACTGATCGGTGGTCGCCCGAACTGCCTTCAGTTCAACCCGTGGATCGGTCAGGCCCGAGCCGGACTTGAGCAGCGGGGTGCGCAGGTTGTTCAGGTCATAAATGGTCAGGGTCAGGTTGTCGTGCCCCATGACCTGATCGAGCAGAATGTGCGGCTTCGCGCTGATCTCACCGGTGTCGGCATACAGCGTCAGGCTGTGCTCGACCTGTTCCATCTTCTTTTCCAGGCTGTCGCGCGATAGCGCGTTCAGCTCATGGGTCAGGGCGAAATACGCGAGGATCGCCAGGAACACCACCAGCAATGCGCCGAGAATACTGACCGTCAGACCCAGACGCAGCGACAGGCTGGCCGGCTTCATTCCCGCGCCTCAAGCACATAGCCGACGCCGCGCAGGGTGTGGATCAGTTTGCTGTCGAACGGGTCGTCGATCTTCGCCCGCAAGCGGCGGATCGAGACTTCGACCACGTTGGTGTCGCAGTCGAAATTCATGTCCCACACCAGCGAGATGATCTGGGTGCGGGTCAGCACTTCGCCGGACTGGCGCATCAGCAGGTGCAGCAGGGCGAATTCCTTGGTGGTCAGGTCGATGCGCTGGGTGCCGCGAAAGGCCCGGTGACGGCCGGGATCGAGTTCCAGATCGGCGACCTTGAGCACCTGCGGCACCGGGATGTTCTCGCTGCGACGCATCAACGTGCGTACCCGCGCCAGCAATTCCGGAAACTCGAACGGCTTGACCAGATAATCATCGGCGCCCAGATCCAGACCCCGGATCTTGTCCGCCAGCCGCCCGCGTGCGGTGAGCATCATCACCCGGGTGGAGTGGGTGCGACGCAGTTGTTCCAGCACGCTCCAGCCGTCGAGTTCCGGCAGGTTCACATCGAGAATGATCAGGTCGTAAACCTGTTGCTGCGCCAGGTGCAAACCATCCGCGCCATTGACCGCGTGATCCACGATATAACCACTTTCGGTCAGGCCCTGATGCAAGTATTCGGCAGCTTTAAGCTCGTCCTCGACGACAAGGATTCGCATGATGTTTCACCACTTTTAATGAATGGGTATTTAAGTAAGTGAGTCTGGAAGTTGCAGTTTTTGCAGGGACATCCTGACGGGCTTTGGAACTGAATGGCGTGCACGGTAAAGGCTGTAGCGGCTACAGAGTCAACGCCTGAGCCCTTTAAATCGGCCATCCGCGACAGCCTGTCGCAGCGAAATGGTGGATTTTTCATGACTTTCATTTCGGCAAGTGCTGTTCGGCGGATAACTAACGCGTAAGTGTTTCCATGTATTGCAATCGCTCACGCCGAACTTCGAATCCTAGAGCAAAACAACTTCGATAAACCGTGGATAACGGATTTGTAATGTTCACGTCACCTTGTCGATAAGTTCAAAACCCTACCGTGGCGCCATCAACGATTCTTGATTGAAGGAAGCCTTCCATTGCCCGGTTTAATTGAACTGACGGCGCGATCACGCCTGAAAAAAACCGCCAGCGGCCTCTTGTTGCTGGCCTGTACCAGCCTTGCCAGCGCATCGACCCTGACGCTGGATCAGGCGCTGCAAACCGCGTTCGCCGGCAACCCGGAGCTGGCCGCCGCGCAATGGGAAATCGGCATTGCCGAAGGCGACCGCAAACAGGCCGGGCTGATCCCCAACCCCGAGGTGTCGTGGGAGGCCGAAGACACCCGGCGCGAATCGCGCACCACCACGGTGATGCTCAGCCAGCCGATCGAGCTGGGCGGCAAGCGTGGCGCGCGGATTGATGTGGCGAGTCGTGCGCAGGATGCCGCCGGCATCGAGCTGGAGCGCAAGCGCAACGCACTGCGTGCCGACGTGCTTCAAGCGTTCAACGGCGCACAGACCGCGCAGCAACGCTTGCAACTGGCCCGGCAGTCGCTGCAACTCGCCGAGCACGGTTTGCGTGTGGCGCAGGGACGAATCGATGCGGGCAAGTCGTCGCCGGTGGAAGGCACACGGGCGCAAGTGCAGCTTTCGGAGGTGCGTCTGGAGCTAAGCCGCGCCGAGCGCGATCAGACCAATGCTTACCAGCAACTGGCGCAGGTCATGGGCGCACCTTTGCCCACTTCGACCACGGTGCAAAGCGCTGCTCAGAACCTGGCCAATGTCCCGCCACCCACCCGTTTGCTTGAGCGCCTGAACGAGACGGCGGAGCTGCGGCTGGCCAGGTTGCAGATCGACCAGCGCGAAGCGTCGCTGGGACTGGAAAAGTCCCAGCGGATTCCCGATCTGACCGTCAGTATCGGCAGCCAGTACAGCGAAACCGAGCGCGAGCGGGTCAACGTGGTCGGGCTGTCGATGCCGATCCCGCTGTTCAACCGCAATCAGGGCAACGTGCTGGCGGCGGCGCGGCGTACCGATCAGGCCCGGGACCTGCGCAACGCCACCGAACTGCGCTTGCGCACGGAAATCCAGACCACGCTGGCGCAATGGCAGACCGCCAACGGCGAAATCCAGGCATTCGACCGGACCATCCTGCCCGCCGCGCAAAGTGCGGTGGACAGCGCCACTCGCGGTTTCGAAATGGGCAAGTTCGGCTTCCTCGATGTGCTCGACGCCCAGCGCACATTGATCGCCGCTCGCAGCCAATACATCCAGGCGGTGAGCGAGGCGACCGACGCCCGGGTCCGCATCGAACGCATCTTCGGCGACCTCAGCGCCAACCCTTGAATTTCAACTTTCTGATCACTGCGCGATGGTTTGGCGCAGAGGAGTTTCCATGGACAAAAAACTGATCGTGGTCGCTGCGGCGACCTTGGCGCTGGGCATTGGCATCGGCTCGATGTGGGGCGGCAATGCGTCTATCGATGCGCATGCCGATGAAGCGGCGGAACACGCCGACCACGCCGAAGAAGGCGCCGCCGCTGAAGGCGAGCACGACGAAGAAGGGCACATCGAATTGACGGCCGAGCAGATCGCGGCGGCGGGGATTCAACTGGCCGCCGCCCAGGCGCAGAACTTCAGCCTCGGTCTGTCGTTCCCCGGCGAAGTACGCTTCGACGAAGACCGCACCGCGCATGTGGTGCCGCGCGTGCCGGGCGTGGTCGAGTCGGTGTCGGTCAATCTCGGGCAGTCGGTGAAGAAAGGCCAGTTGCTGGCGGTGATCGCCAGTCAGCAGATTTCCGATCAGCGCAGTGAACAGGCAGCCGCGCAACGTCGTCTGGCTTTGGCCCGCACGACGTTCGAGCGCGAGAAGAAACTGTGGCAGGACAAGATCTCCGCCGAACAGGATTTCCTTCAGGCGCGCCAGGCTCTGGAAGAAGCCGAAATCGCCGTGAGCAATGCCCGGCAAAAGATCAGCGTGCTCAGTGGCAGCGTGGTCGCCACCGGTGGCAATCGCTACGAGCTGCGGGCGCCGTTCGACGGTGTGGTAGTGGAAAAACACCTGACGCCGGGCGAGGTGGTCGATGAAACCACGGCGGCGTTCACGCTCTCGGATTTGTCGCGGGTGTGGGTCACGTTCGGCGTTTCACCGAAGGACTTGAACAAGGTGCAAGTGGGCAAAACCGTCACCGTCAGCGCGGCGGAGTTGAACGCCGAAGTCAGCGGCACCGTGGCTTACGTCGGCAGCCTGCTCGGCGAACAGACCCGCACCGCAACTGTGCGCGTCACCCTGGAAAACCCGCAAGGCTCATGGCGCCCCGGCCTGTTTGTCACCGCGCTGGTCGCCACCGACAGCCGTCAGGCCAAAGTCGCCGTACCGGAAACCGCAATCCAGACCGTCGAGGACAAACCCACGGTATTCGTGCGTACCGACGACGGCTTCAAGGCTCAAGCGGTGGAGCTGGGCAGTCGCGCGGCGGGCCAGGTGGAAGTCACCGCCGGACTGGAACCGGGCGTGCAGGTCGCCAGCGCCGGCAGCTTCGTCCTCAAATCGGAACTGGGCAAAGCCTCGGCCGAGCACAGTCATTAATCGCGGAAGACTCCCATGTTCGAACGCCTGATCCAGTTTGCCATCGAGCAGCGCATCATCGTGCTGCTCGCCGTTCTGCTCATGGCCGGCCTCGGCATCGCCAGTTATCAGAAACTGCCGATCGACGCCGTGCCCGACATCACCAACGTCCAGGTGCAGATCAACACCGGCGCGGCCGGGTTTTCGCCGCTGGAAACCGAGCAGCGCATCACTTTCCCGATTGAAACCGCGATGGCCGGTTTGCCAGCGCTGGAGCAGACCCGCTCGCTGTCGCGTTCGGGGTTGTCCCAGGTCACGGTGATCTTCAAGGACGGCACTGATCTGTTCTTTGCCCGGCAATTGGTCAACGAACGGTTGCAGTCGGCCAAGGAGCAATTGCCCGAAGGTGTGGAAGCGGTGATGGGGCCGATTTCCACCGGTCTCGGCGAGATCTTTTTGTGGACGGTCGAGACCAAGGAGGGCGCGCTGAAAGAGGACGGCACGCCCTACACACCGACCGACTTGCGGGTGATTCAGGACTGGATCATCAAGCCGCAATTGCGCAACGTCCCCGGCGTGGCCGAGATCAACACCATCGGCGGTTTTGCCAAGGAGTACCAGATTGCGCCCGATCCGAAAAAACTCGCGGCCTACAAACTGACCCTCACCGATCTGGTGACGGCGCTGGAACGCAACAACGCCAACGTCGGCGCCGGGTACATCGAGCGCAGCGGCGAGCAATTGCTGATTCGCGCACCGGGGCAGGTGGCGAGCACCGAGGACATCGCCAACATCGTCATGGCCAATGTCGACGGCACGCCGATCCGGATCAAGAATGTCGCCACCGTGGACATCGGTCGCGAACTGCGCAGCGGCGCCGCCACGGAAAATGGCCGCGAAGTGGTGCTCGGCACGGTGTTCATGCTGATCGGCGAAAACAGTCGCACAGTCTCCCAGGCCGTCGCCGCGAAGCTCGAACAGATCAACAAATCCTTGCCCGCCGGCGTGATCGCGGTGCCGGTGTACGACCGCACGCATCTGGTCGACAAGGCCATCGCCACGGTGAAGAAGAACCTCGTCGAAGGCGCGATTCTGGTGATCGCGATCCTGTTTCTGTTCCTCGGCAATATCCGCGCCGCGCTGATCACGGCGATGGTGATTCCGCTGTCGATGCTGTTCACCTTCACCGGCATGTTCAGCAACAAGGTCAGCGCCAACCTGATGAGCCTCGGCGCGCTGGACTTCGGGATCATCGTCGACGGCGCGGTGGTGATCGTTGAAAACACTTTGCGACGACTTGCCCATGCGCAGCAGCATCACGGGCGTCTGCTGACGCGATCCGAGCGTTTCCATGAAGTGTTTGCGGCAGCGAAAGAGGCGCGGCGACCGCTGATTTTCGGCCAGTTGATCATCATGGTGGTGTACCTGCCGATCTTCGCCCTGAGCGGTGTCGAAGGGAAAATGTTCCACCCGATGGCGTTCACCGTGGTCATCGCGTTGCTCGGCGCCATGCTCTTGTCCGTGACTTTTGTGCCGGCGGCGATTGCGCTGTTCGTGACCGGCAAGGTCAAGGAAGAAGAGGGCGTGGTGATGCGCGGTGCGCGTCGCGTTTATGCACCGGCGCTGGACTGGGTCATGTCCCATCGGACGATGGCGGTCGGCGCGGCGTTGGGAGTGATTGTGCTCAGTGGCGTGGTCACCAGCCGCATGGGCAGCGAGTTTGTGCCGAGTCTCAGCGAAGGCGATTTTGCCTTGCAGGCGTTGCGAGTGCCGGGCACCAGCCTGACGCAGTCGGTGGACATGCAGCAGCGACTGGAAACGTTGATCCTGGCCAAAGTGCCCGAGGTTGAGCGCGTCTTCGCCCGCACCGGTACTGCGGAAATCGCTTCCGACCCGATGCCGCCGAACATCTCCGACAGCTACGTGATGCTCAAGCCCAAAGAGCAATGGCCGGACCCGGGCAAGTCCCGCGAAACCCTGATGGCCGAACTGCAACAGGCCGCGGCAACGCTGCCGGGCAGCAACTATGAACTGTCGCAGCCGATTCAGTTGCGCTTCAACGAACTGATCTCCGGCGTGCGCAGCGACGTGGCGGTCAAGGTGTTCGGTGATGACATGGACGTGCTCAACGCCACAGCGGCGAAGATTGCCGCCGCGATGCAGAAGGTCAACGGCGCGTCCGAGGTCAAGGTCGAGCAAACCACCGGTCTGCCGGTGCTGACCATCAACATCGACCGCGACAAGGCCGCGCGTTACGGGCTCAACGTCGGCGATGTGCAGGACACCATTGCGGTGGCCGTCGGTGGGCAGAAGGCCGGGACGCTGTATGAAGGTGACCGTCGATTCGACATGGTGGTGCGCTTGTCCGACGCCATGCGCAAGGACATCGACGGGTTGTCGGCGCTGCTGATTCCGGTGCCGGCGGCGGGTGGTGATGCCTCCAGTCAGATCGGCTTCATTGCGCTGAAGGACGTTGCCAGTCTCGATCTGGTGCTGGGGCCGAATCAGGTCAGCCGCGAGAACGGCAAGCGCCTGGTGATCGTCAGCGCCAACGTGCGTGGGCGTGACATCGGTTCTTTCGTCGCCGAGGCGGGCGAAGTGATCGAGCGCGACGTGCAGGTGCCGGCGGGTTACTGGACCACCTGGGGTGGGCAGTTCGAGCAACTGCAATCGGCGGCCAAGCGCTTGCAGATCGTGGTACCGGTAGCGTTGCTGCTGGTGTTCGGGTTGCTGTTCATGATGTTCAACAACCTCAAGGACGGCTTGCTGGTGTTCACCGGGATTCCGTTTGCGCTGACCGGCGGGGTCATGGCGTTGTGGCTGCGGGACATTCCGCTGTCGATCTCGGCGGGTGTCGGTTTTATCGCGCTGTCCGGCGTGGCGGTGCTCAACGGGTTGGTGATGATCGCGTTCATTCGCAACTTGCGGGAGGAGGGACGCTCGCTGTCCGAGGCGATTCACGAAGGTGCGCTGACGCGATTGCGCCCGGTGCTGATGACGGCGCTGGTGGCGTCTCTGGGCTTCATTCCGATGGCCCTGGCGACCGGCACCGGGGCCGAGGTGCAGCGACCGCTGGCGACGGTGGTGATTGGCGGGATCCTGTCCTCGACCATTCTCACGTTGCTGATTCTGCCGGCGCTGTATCAGCTGGCGCATCGTCGGGATGAGGAAGCGCCTACTACGGGCTAGTCACTTTTAGCCTCAACAACAGGCCCGCCATTGCGGGCCTTTCTACATAACGGATATGTAATTTCGGCGCCACCGTCACGAAAGGTTCGGATTGTTACCTTGATCCCGTCAGTTACTTGAATGAGGAATCAACGATGAAACTTGCACAGATTGGCGCGTTTGCCGTGGCTCTGATGATGTCTTCCCTGGTGTTGGCCGAAGGTGGCGGTGACCGCACTTTCGACCGAATGATGGCCGCCAATGACCGCTCGATGGAGGTGTTTGCTGCGAAGGAAAAGGCCCGTGATCCGGTCGTCGTGAACGACAAGAAGGACGACAAGACCCAAGACCTGTAAGTGTGCTGCCAGTGAATGAGCCCGTCATCGCGCATCGATGGTGGGCTTTTTTATGAGTCGTGTTTTGAGGGAAACGAATATGAAAACTCTAAAGCTGTTGGCGTTCACCGCTGTCATGGCGATGTCCTTGAATGTGTTGGCCGAAGGAGGTGGCGACAGAACGTTCGACCGGGCGCTCAGCGCCAACACCAAAGCCATGGAGCAGTACGCTGCCAGTCAGGGCAAAGCGGCGCCGGTGGTCAAGGAATACGAGTACGGAATGAAGCTGGATGTGAAGAAGGTGGTGAGCGTTGTCCGGCCGAAAAATGAATGCGCGGTCGTGCCGGCTGCGATGACTTACGAGGACTCCAAGGGGCAGCTCAATACGGTCACTTACAACGTGATGGGGAATTGTCGTCAGCAGGGTGGCTGACGCTAATCCCGGCTGAAACGCCCGGTTCATGTGCAGTGAGTCGGGCTTTTTTTCGGGCATAAAAAAGGCGCCCCGAAGGACGCCAAAGATTCACCTCTTACCAAAGGAGCAAGGAGCTTCTAAAGGTGAATGGGCATTGCTCGTGAAACTCAGAGAATCGCCAGCGGGTATTCAACGATCACCCGCACTTCATCCAGGTCTGACTCGAATGCCGTGGCCCGGGTGGTGGCCTGGCGCAGACGCAGCGACAGATCCTTCATCGAACCGCTCTGCACCACGTATTTGACTTCGATATCACGTTCCCAGCGCTTCTGGTCGGTCAGCGGATTGCCGTCGGCATCGCGGCGCATGTACACGGCGTTGGCGTTGGAGTAATCGGCGTCGGTGCCGCGTGCGTAACGGGTCATGAACGACAGGCCTGGCACGCCATAGGTGGTCATGTCGAGGTCGTAGCGCACCATCCACGAACGCTCTTTCGGCGAGTTGAAGTCGCTGTACTGGATCGAGTTGTCGAGGAAGATCGAGTCGGACTGGCGCAGGTAATCGAAGTCGTCGTTGCCGTTGTTGCGCTGGTGGGAGAGGGCGACGGAGTGCGCGCCGAGTTTCACCCCGACGCGGCCGCTCCAGATGTTGTTGTCGAACTCGCCGAGCAATTGTTTGCCCTCGTCGACCGCCTTGTAGTAATTCAGGCCGCCGAACAGCGACAGGTCATCCGACAGCGGATACGTCCAGGCGGTGCCGGCGTAGTACTGGTTCCAGGCATCTTTGAGGCGGCTGGAGTACAGGCTGAAACTCAGGTTTTTGTTCAGCGCGTAATCGCCGCCGCCGTAAGCGATCCACGGCGAATTGACCGGGCCGGCATAGAAGGTCGCGAAGTTCTCGCGCAGGTCGCTGGACACCGGTTGGCTCATCGCATGCAACCGGCCGCCCTGGATCGACAGGCCTTCGATGCTGGTGTTGGTGGCCGTCACACCGCGAAAGCTTTCCGGCAGCAATCGCGAATCGCCCGCCGCGACCACCGGGTTGGCCGGGAACACATCACCGACTTTCACCACCGTATCGAAAGCGCGCACTTTGGCGGCGCCACCGACCTTGGTGTATTCGTCCCGCGCTTCACCGTCGCTGTTGACCGGCAACACATCGAACGAACTGCGGCCACCGTTGCGGCCGTCGCCGGTGTCGAGTTTCAGACCGATCATCGCAAATGCATCCACCCCGACCCCGACGGTGCCCTGGGTGAAGCCGGATTCGAACTTGCCGATGATGCCGTGGGCCCAGGCTTCGGAATAACCATTGCCGGTGGGACTGGACTGGCCGTTACGGTGGTCACGGTTGAAATAGAGGTTACGGTTGAGGACCGTCAGGCTGCTGCCTTCGATAAAACCTTCGGGTTTTTCTTCTGCAAACACCGTGGACGGCCCGGCGCCGACAACCACTGCCAGAGCGGCCATCGACATTTTTGTGTTGTTAACCATCAATCACTCCTTGGGTTCGGCAGAACGGGAACGAGCTTCGGCGTGGGTTTTATTGTTCGACGGGCAAGGGGCTCGCCGGGAGAGTCGCCGGGTGACATCGTTGCAGGCTGCAGATAACGCGGAGGTGATTGGGGAATTACAATTTTGTTAGATCCCGGAAGTCAGGTCAGAGCCGCAAGGTGGTCGATCGTTTGTGGAAAACGCTCGACCAGTCGAATGAGTGTCGTCGCTTGGGCATTTGGCGTTGCTCGACCTTGTTCCCAGTTTTCGAGGGTTCTAGTGTTGGTTCGCAGGTACATGGCGAAAACTGACCGGGAGAGGTTGAGTTGCTGGCGGATCGCAACAACTTCCTCGGCAGTGATCGGCAATAGTTTGGGTAACTGGACTTTGTGGGTGCGAAGGGTGACCTTGCCTTGGCGCTCGTCGGCCAAAGCCTCAAGGCCCTCCATCAGTTCGGAAAAAATGTCACGTTTCATATTTGGGTTCTCGTGTTGATTTCTGTATCCAGCGCCTGTTTGAAGACTCTTTTCTGTGAAGGCAACAGATCGTCTTGCTCGTTTTTGCTGTACACGGTGAACAGCCAGAATTGGTCGAAACCAGACCACCAGTAATAAATCACTCGTAATCCGCTGCGCTTGCCCTTACCGCGTCGTTGGTCGCAGAAGCGAATTTTGCGCAGCCCGCCCGTGCCTTCGATGAGGTCGCCCGCTTCAGGATTTTTCAGCAGCTCCAACTGAAAGCTGCGAAACAGATCATCATCCAGGTAATCGTCCCGGTGCTTCTGGAACGCGGGTAATTCGATAAAAAGAGCATCCATGTTCTGTACGTTACCTGCGTATAGTTTTGTCCCGATGATCGAATTGGTCAAGGCCTCCAGGCCATCCTTTTCGCCCCCTTTTCAACGGTAGTCACCGATCGTAAAAACACCTGTAGGACGAGTCGGCCAGTGTGGTGGGAGCGTTCGACTATTTAGGGAAGAGCCTTGCGATTGACTCGTCGGATCAATCCGCAGCACTATCGGGCCATGACCACCCAACTTCGAATGACCATGATGTGCTCCTCCATGACCGCTTCCGGCGGGCCATAGGTCATGCATGTCTGGTCAATGACGTGTTACCCAAAGCCCCGCCAGAAATGGACGGGGCTTTTTCATTGCCCGTCCGCACATGGCTCAAGGAGAGAGAAATGTTCGAAATGAAAAGAGCCGAACCGGACGATGCCGGGATAGCGTTCGAGATTCGGCGACTGGCGATCCGGCATCAATGCATCGGTCCCTACAGCGAGCAGCAAATGCTCGACTGGACAAAGGGCTCGGCGGCAGACGGTTATGACACGCTCATGCAGAAGCATTTCTATCTGGGTTACGTTGAGGGGGAACCCGTGGCAACCGGCATGCTCGATCTGGAGCACCGCGAAATCGGCGCAATCTTCATCCATCCGGATTTCATGCAGCGCGGTCTGGGTAAGCGTGTGCTGCACTTTCTGGAAGCGCTGGCACAGGATCTGGGACTGACAGAGGTTTGTCTGGATGCGACGTTGAATGCCGCTGATTTTTATCGGCGCTGCGGTTACGTCGGGGAGGGGAGTGCGATCTATCAATCGCCTTCAGGTCTGCAACTGGCCTGCGTGCCGATGGTGAAGAAACTCAAGACGGTCTAGACGCAAAAACGGCACCCGAAGGTGCCGTTTTTGTTTGTAGCCAGCTATCGCTCTAAGCGATCAGCCCGCCAGGCCCGATTGCTGAACCAGGGTCAGCAACGGTTGTGGGTAGACGCCGAGGAAGAACGCAACCAGGGCGATCGCCAGCAGCATCACGCCGCCTGCTTTCTGTTCCCAGTGCAGTTGGGCGTCGTGGCGGCGCAGGTTCGGTTCGATCAGGTACAGGGTGACCATCACGCGCAGGTAGTAGAACACGCCGATGGCGCTGCCCAGAACCAGCGAACCTACCAGCCACCATTGGTGCGACTCGACACCGGTGGCGATGATGTAGAACTTGCCGATGAAGCCAGCGGTCAGCGGGATACCGGCCAGGGACAGCATCATCACGGTCAGTACGGCGGTCAGGTACGGACGGCGCCAGAACAGGCCGCGGTACTCGTACAGCGCGTCTGCGTCACGGCCGTTGTACGGCGAGGACATCAGGGTGATCACGCCGAAGGCGCCGAGGCTGGTGATCACGTAGGTGACCAGGTACACGCCGATGGCTTCCACCGCCAGACCCTTGCTCGCCACCAGTGCGATCAGCAGGTAGCCGAAGTGCGCGATGGACGAGTAACCGAGCAGACGCTTGAGGTTGCTCTGGGTCAGGGCCAGCAGGTTACCGAACAGGATCGAAGCGATGGCGATGATGGTCAGTACGTTGCTCAGAACGCCACTGCTTGCAGCAGGGGAGATCTGGAACAGACGAACCATGACCGCGAACACGGCCACTTTCGACGCGGTGGCGAGGAACGCGGCCACCGGTGCCGGAGCACCTTCGTACACGTCCGGCGTCCACAGGTGGAACGGTACCAGCGACAGCTTGAACGCCAGACCGATCAGCATCATGCCCAGGCCCAGTTGCGCCAGCGAGCTTGGCAGGCCGGTCGCGGCCAGTGCCTGACCGATGCCGACGAAGCTCAGCGAACCCGAGTCGGCGTACAGCAGCGCCATACCGAACAGCAGGAACGCGGAACCGGCGGCCGACAGCACCATGTACTTGATGCCGGCTTCCAGCGAACGCTTGTTGAAGAAGGCGTAGGCCACCAGACCGTAGACCGGCACCGACAGCAGTTCCAGACCGATGAACAAGCCGGCCAGGTGCTGCGCGCTGACCAGCACCAGGCCACCGGCGGCGGCCATCAGGATCAGCAGGTACAGTTCTTCACGGTTGCCCGGGTAACCCGAACCGCCATCGCCGAGGTAGGCGTGGGCAAGGGTGACGCAAGCGAGGGTGGCGACCAGGATCAGCGCCATGTACAGGCAGGCAAAGGTGTCGATCTGCAGCAATGGAGTCACGGCCAGAGGCGCGACTTTCAGCGCTGGCAGGATCGACAGCAAGGCCAGGTTCAGACCGGCCACCGAAATCAGGAAGGTCTGCGAGTGGTTGCGGCGCCAGGCGATTGCCAGCATCACCACGATAATGGTGAGGCTGGTGATCAACAGTGGCGCAAGCGCAATAAAGTGTTGAATCGTGAATTCCATAGCGCTCTTACCGGGCCGAAGCGAGTTGAGTGAAGGCGGTGCCGAGCCACTGCTGCACGCCATGCATCGTGGCGGCAGAAGTGTCGAGGAACGGTTGCGGGTAGACGCCGAGGTAAATCAGCAATACCGCAAGGCCCAGCACCATGATCAGTTCGCGACCGTCCATGCCGTGCAGGATCGAATCCGATTTGGACGGACCGAAGTAGGCACGGTGAATCATGATCAGCGAGTAGACCGAACCGAACACCAGACCGGAGGTGGCAATCGCGGTGATCCATGGAGCACTGGCGAACGTACCGATCAGGATCAGGAACTCGCCGACGAAGTTACCGGTACCCGGCAGACCCAGAGAGGCGGCTGCGAAGAACAGGCTGATCGCCGGCAGGTAAGCGATACGCGACCACAGACCGCCCATCTCACGCATGTCACGAGTATGCAGACGCTCGTAAAGCTGACCGCTGAGGATAAACAGTGCCGCCGCCGACAGACCGTGCGCCAGCATCTGGATCACGGCACCTTGCAGTGCCAGTTGGCTGCCGGAGTAGATGCCGATCAGTACGAAGCCCATGTGGGAAACGGACGAGAAGGCGATCAGACGCTTGATATCGGTTTGTGCGAAAGCGAGGAACGCACCGTAGAAGATCCCGATCAGACCGAGGGTCATGGCGATCGGCGCGAACTCGGCCGAAGCGTTCGGGAACAGCGGCAGGGCGAAACGCAGCAGACCGTAGGCTGCGGTTTTCAGCAAGATACCGGCGAGGTCGACGGAACCTGCAGTCGGCGCCTGGGCGTGAGCGTCAGGCAGCCAGGAGTGGAACGGAACCACTGGCAGCTTGACCGCGAAGGCGATGAAGAAGCCGAGCATCAGAATGTACTCGGTGGTCATCGACATCTTGGTCTTCAACAGATCGGCGTAGTTGAAGGTGATCACGCCGGTGCTGTTGTAGTTGACCAGGACCAGACCGAGGATCGCCACCAGCATGATCAGGCCGGAAGCCTGAGTGAAGATGAAGAACTTGGTCGCCGCGTAGATCCGGGTTTTCTTGCCGTCCGAAGAACTGTGACCCCAGAGCGCGATGAGGAAGTACATCGGCACCAGCATCATTTCCCAGAAGAAGAAGAACATGAACAGGTCGAGGGCGAGGAACACGCCGACAACGCCGCCCAGGATCCACATCAGGTTCAGGTGGAAGAAGCCAACGTGACGTTGAATCTCTTTCCACGAGCAGAGTACCGACAGGATACCCAGCAGACCGGTCAGCAGGATCATCAGCAGCGACAGGCCGTCGAGGGCCAGGTGCACGTTGATGCCGAAGCGCTGGATCCAGACGTGCTTGAACTCAAGCGCCCAGGTCGGATCGGCGCCAGGCGCCGGTGCAAATGAATAGTCACCGTGGGCCCACAGCCAGAGGCCGAGGGCGAGTTCCAGGGTCATGGTCAACAGCGCAATCCAGCGGGGCAGGGTAGCGCCGAAGCGCTCACCCATCCAGCACAGCAGGCCGCCGATGAAGGGGATCAGGATTAGCCAAGGCAGAATCATGACGGGCTCGTTTCCTTTCGCAAATTCGCAAGGTTCATATCAGACCGCTACCAGCACGACAGCGCCGATGACCAACACGGCACCAGCAGCCATCGAAGCAGCGTACCAACGCAGTTGACCGGTTTCGGTACGGCTCAGGGCGGTGTGACCACCCTTGGCCATACGCGGGATCAGACCGATGGTCTGGTCGAGCGGGTCTTTGCGCAGCATGTGGCTGATCGCAAGGTACGGCTTCACGAACAGTTTGTCGTAGATCCAGTCGAAGCCCCAGGCAGCGAACCACCAGGCCGAAAGGAGACGGCCGATACCGCTGTTGGCGATCGCGGTCACGAAGCGACGCTTGCCGAGGAACAGCAGGGCCGCCAGCAGGATACCGGCCAGGGCGATGGCGCCCGAGGCGATTTCCAGGCTGTGCTTGGCTTCGCCACCGGCATGGCCAACGCTCTCAGGCAGTACGCCGTGCAGCGGTGGAACGATCATGGCGCCGACGAAGGTCGACAGCACGATCAGCACCGACAGCGGCAGCCAGTGAGCGATGCCGTGACCGGCGTGGGCTTCGGTCTTGGCTTCACCGTGGAACGCGATGAAGATCAGGCGGAAGGTGTACAGCGACGTCATGAATGCGCCGACCAGACCTGCATAAAGCAGACCGTGGTTGCCGCTGGCGAACGCTTCCCAGAGGATTTCGTCCTTGGAGTAGAAGCCTGCGGTGACCAGTGGCAGAGCGGCCAGGGCGGCACCACCGACGATGAAGCTGGCGTAGGCCAGCGGCAGTTTCTTCCACAGGCCGCCCATCTTGAAGATGTTCTGCTCGTGGTGGCAGGCAACGATCACCGCACCGGAAGCAAGGAACAGCAGGGCCTTGAAGAAGGCGTGGGTCATCAGGTGGAAGATCGCGCCTTCCCAGGCGCCAACGCCCAGCGCCAGGAACATGTAGCCGATCTGGCTCATGGTCGAGTAGGCGAGGATACGTTTGATGTCGGTTTGCACCAGCGCGGCGAAACCGGCCAGTACCAGGGTCACACCACCGACGATGCCGACCAGGTGCAGGATGTCCGGCGCCAGGGCGAACAGACCGTGGGTACGGGCGATCAGGTAGACACCGGCAGTCACCATGGTTGCGGCGTGGATCAGTGCCGAAACCGGGGTAGGGCCGGCCATCGCGTCCGCAAGCCAGGTCTGCAGCGGCAGTTGAGCCGATTTACCGACCGCACCACCCAGCAGCATCAGGGTCGCCAGCACGATCCAGAAATCGCCGACCTTGAAGTGCTCAGGCGCTTTCACCAGCAGTTCCTGGACGTTCAGCGTGCCCAGTTGCTGGAACAGGATGAACAGGCCGATCGCCATGAACACGTCGCCGATACGGGTGACGATGAAGGCTTTGAGTGCGGCGTTACCGTTGTTGCGGTTGCTGTAGTAGAAACCGATCAACAGGTACGAGCACAGGCCCACGCCTTCCCAACCGAAGTAGATGAACAGCAGGTTATCGCCCAGGATCAGGAACAGCATGCTGGCGATAAACAGGTTGGTGTACGAGAAGAAGCGCGAGTAACCGTCTTCGCCACGCATGTACCACGATGCAAACAGGTGGATCAGGAAGCCGACTCCGACGACCACACCGAGCATGGTCACGGACAGACCATCCAGGTACAGCGCGAAGTTAGGCTGGAAACCTTCCACCGACATCCAGCGCCACAGCACCTGGGTGTAGACGCCACCTTCCGGTGGAGCGACGTTGAATTGCCAGATCACGTAGGCCGCGACGATGGCAGACAGGCCGATGGAGCCGACACCGATCAGCGCCGACAGGTTTTCCGAGAAGCGGCCGCGCGAGAACGACAGCAGCAGGAACCCGATCAGAGGGAATACGAAAGTCAGAAAGAGTAGGTTCATCCGCGCATCTCACTGGCAGCGTCGATATCGAGCGTGTGGAAGCGGCGATACAGTTGCAGCAGGATCGCCAGGCCAATACTGGCTTCGGCGGCTGCAAGGCTGATCACCAGGATGAACATGATCTGTCCATCCGGTTGCGCCCAGCGGGCGCCCGCAACGATGAAAGCCAGTGCAGAGGCGTTCATCATCACTTCCAGACTCATCAACACGAACAAAATGTTGCGGCGGACCATCAGGCCGACCAGACCAAGGCAGAACAGGATGCCGGCGACGGCCAATCCATGTTCGAGAGGGATAGCAGGCATGTCTTACTCCTTCGCCTCGTTACGGCCCAAATGGAACGCCGTGACGGCTGCAGCGAGCAGCAGCATCGAGGCGAGTTCGACCACCAGCAGATACGGACCGAACAGGCTGATGCCCACGGCTTTTGCATCGACGGTGGTGTGGCCGATGGCCTGACCGCTCTGGTGAGCGAACAGCACATACAGCAGTTCGGCCAGCAGCAGGGCGGCGAGAATCACCGGCCCCGCCCAGATCCCGGGCTTGAGCCAGGTGCGTTCCTGCTGAACCGAGGCCGGGCCCAGGTTCAGCATCATCACCACGAACACGAACAGCACCATGATGGCGCCAGCGTAGGCGATCACTTCCAGCACGCCGGCGAACGGAGCGCCGAGTGCGAAGAAGGTCATGGCCACGGCGATCAACGAAATGATCAGGTAGAGCAGGGCGTGCACAGGATTTGTGTTGGTGACCACACGCAGTGTGGACACAACAGCGATACCCGATGCGAAATAGAAAGCGAATTCCATCGTTCTTCCTTAAGGCAGCAAGCTCTTCACGTTGATCGGCTCGGCTTCGTTTTGTGCGGCGCCTTTCGGCTTGCCCGCAACGGCCATACCTGCAACACGATAGAAGTTGTAATCAGGGTTTTTGCCGGGGCCGGAGATCAGCAGATCTTCTTTCTCGTACACCAGGTCCTGACGTTTGAACTCGGCCATCTCGAAATCCGGGGTCAGTTGGATCGCGGTGGTCGGGCAGGCTTCCTCGCAGAGACCGCAGAAAATGCAGCGCGAGAAGTTGATACGGAAGAAGTCCGGGTACCAGCGACCGTCTTCGGTTTCAGCTTTCTGCAGCGAGATGCAACCCACCGGGCAGGCCACGGCGCACAGGTTGCAGGCTACGCAGCGTTCTTCGCCGTCGGGGTCGCGGGTCAGGACGATGCGGCCACGGTAGCGTGGTGGCAGGTAGACCGGCTCTTCCGGGTATTGCAGGGTGTCGCGCTTGCGAAAGCCATGGCCGAAGACCATGACCAGGCTGCGTAACTGGGTACCGGTACCCTTAACGATGTCGCCAATATATTTGAACATGGGTCAAATCCTCACTGAACCGCAACCGCAGGCGTGTTCCACAACACGATTGCAGCGGTCACCAGCAAATTGATCAGGGTCAGTGGCAGGCAGAATTTCCAGCTGAAATCCATCACCTGGTCATAACGCGGACGCGGGATGGAAGCGCGCAGCAGGATGAACAGCATGATGAAGAACGCGGTCTTCAGTGCGAACCAGACGAAGGACAGTTGCGGCAGGATGCCGAACGGACCGTGCCAGCCACCGAAGAACAGGGTGACCAGCAGCGCCGAGATCAGGATGATGCCGATGTATTCACCGACGAAGAACATGCCCCATTTCATACCGGCGTATTCAATGTGGTAACCGTCGGCCAGTTCCTGTTCCGCTTCCGGCTGGTCGAACGGGTGACGGTGAGTCACGGCCACGCCAGCGATGAAGAAGGTACAGAAGCCGAAGAACTGCGGAATGATGAACCACAGGTTCTGCG
The DNA here is from genome assembly GCF_058808435.1 of Pseudomonas sp. GW821-FHT11D10. Classification (NCBI taxonomy): domain Bacteria; kingdom Pseudomonadati; phylum Pseudomonadota; class Gammaproteobacteria; order Pseudomonadales; family Pseudomonadaceae; genus Pseudomonas; species Pseudomonas sp. GW821-FHT11D10. The sequence goes on from NZ_JBXARR010000001.1 coordinate 317,071, forward strand.
CCTGGTACTCGACGATGTCGCGCATGTTGAACGAGCCGACCTGCACCACGATGCCCATCAGGGCCAGGCCCATGAACACTTCGTAGGACACGGTCTGCGCCGAGGCACGCAAGCTGCCCAGCAGGGCGAACTTGTTGTTGCTCGACCAGCCGGCGAACAGCACCGCGTAGACCGAGAGACCCGCCATGGCGAAGAAGAACAGCAGGCCGATGTTCAGATCCGCCACGCCCCAGGTCGGGGTGATCGGGATGATCGCGAACGCGATCAGCAGGGCGGACATGGCCACCACCGGTGCCAGGGTGAAGATCACCTTGTCGGCAAACGGCGGGGTCCAGTCTTCCTTGAAGAACATCTTCAGCATGTCGGCCGCGATCTGGAACATGCCGAAGGGGCCAACGCGGTTCGGACCGTAACGGTCCTGCCACCAGCCCAGCAGGCGACGCTCGACAAAGCTGAGCAACGCGCCTGCGACCACCACGGCCAGCAGGATCACGATGGCCTTGATGACCGTCAGGATCACATCGATCACTTCAGGGGTGAACCAGGTCATTGCGCTGCCTCCTGCAGACCATCAACGGTTTGGCCGAAAATCGCCGGCGGAATGCCTGCCAGACCGGCCGGCAGTGCAACCAGGCCAGCGCCCAGCTCTTCATTGATGCGCAGTGGCAGACGCAGGGTCTGGCCGGCAACATTGAGGCTCAGCAGTGCGCCGTCGTTGACGCCCAGGCGGTCCGCTTCGGACTTGGCCAGTGCAACGTAGGCGGCCGGGATGCGTTCCTGGACCGGAGCGGCTTTCGACGAGTTCTCGTCGCTGCCGAACAGGTGGTAGAACGGCACGGCTTGCCAGGTGCCCTGGGCCGGGTTGAACGCGCGCGGAACACTGGCGAACCAGTTCAGCGAATCACCGGTGCTTTCGATCAGGCGGGTGCCCGGATCGCCAGCGCGCAGGTGACCACCGACTTCGTCCTGGAACTTGTTCCAGGCTTGCGGCGAGTTCCAGCCCGGCGACCAGGCGAACGGCACTTGCTGACGAGGTTCGGCGGAGCCCGAGTAACCTTCCATCGAGAAGGCGAACGCGGTGTCCTTGTCTTGCGGGGTGCGTGGTTCGTGAACGCTGATGTCGGCGCGCATCGCGGTGCGACCGGAGTAACGCAGCGGCTCACGCGCCAGTTTCAGACCCTTGATGCGGAACGAGGCGGACGGTGCGGCGTCGACGATACGGGCCAGTTGCGTGGTGCTCGAAGCAACGGCAGCGGTCACGTGGTCGAGTTGCGTCCAGTCGATCGGCTGGTTCAGCAGGGTGGCGCGCAGGGCGTGCAGCCAGCGCCAGCCTTCGTGGACCAGAATGCTCGCGTCCATGTATTGCGGGTCGAAAACCTGGAAGAAGCGCTGGGCGCGACCTTCCTGGCTGACCAGCGTACCGTCGCCTTCAGCGAAGCTGGCGGCTGGCAGAACCAGATGCGCGCGATCGCTGGTGGCGGTCTTCTGATGGTCGGCAACGATCACTACTTTCGCAGCGTTCAGTGCCGCATCGACCTTGGCCTTGGCGGTACGGGTGTACAGATCGTTTTCCAGCACGACGATGGCGTCGGCCTTGCCGTCGATGACCGCTTGCAGCGCGGCATCAACCGATTCGCCACCGAGCATGGCCAGACCGAGGCTGTTGGCTTCCGGCACGATCAGGCTGATCGAACCGTTCTTCTCGCGCAGCTTCAGGGCCTTGGCGATGTTCGCAGCGGCTTCGATCAAGGCTTTGGAGCCCAGCGAAGTACCGGCGATGATCAGCGGACGCTTGGCGGCGAGCAGGGCGTCGGCGATGCGCTTGGCCAGTTCCAGGGCTTCGGCGTCCAGACCTTCAACGGCCGGTGCGCTGGCGTCCAGGGCGTGAGCCACGGCGAAACCGATGCGTGCCAGATCGTCAGGAGCGGCGTGCACGCATTCTTCGGCGATGTCGTCGAGCTTGGTTTCAGCCAGGCTGGCGATGAACAGCGGGTTCAGCTCGTGCTGACCGATGTTCTTCACCGCGGCGTCGAGCCAAGGCTGAACGCGCATGGCTTCGGCCATGTCTTCGGCCTTGCCTTTTACCGACTGACGCAGGGCCAGGGCCATGCGGGCGGCGGTCTGGGTCAGGTCTTCACCGAGGACGAACACGGCGTCGTGGTCTTCGATGTCGCGCATGTTCGGCACTGGCAGCGGGCTGTCTTTCAGCACTTGCAGGACCAGACGGATGCGTTCCAGCTCGGAGGCTTCGATACCGGAGTAGAAGTGCTCGGCGCCCACCAGTTCACGCAACGCGTAGTTGCTTTCGAGGCTGGCACGCGGCGAACCGATACCGACGATGTTGCGACCGCGCAGCAGGTCGGCGGCTTTATCCAGCGCGTCGTCCAGGCTCAGCTTGGTGCCGTCGGCCAGCAGCGGCTGACGTGGACGGTCGGTGCGGTTGACGTAGCCATAACCGAAACGGCCACGGTCGCACAGGAAGTACTGGTTCACCGAACCGTTGTAACGGTTTTCGATGCGACGCAGTTCGCCGTAACGCTCGCCCGGGGAGATGTTGCAACCGCTGGAGCAGCCATGGCAGATGCTCGGCGAGAACTGCATGTCCCACTTGCGGTTGTAGCGCTCGGAGTGAGTCTTGTCGGTGAACACACCGGTCGGGCAGACCTCGGTGAGGTTGCCGGAGAACTCGCTTTCGAGGGTGCCGTCTTCAACGCGACCGAAGTACACGTTGTCGTGGGCGCCGAATACACCGAGGTCGGTGCCGCCGGCGTAGTCCTTGTAGAAACGCACGCAGCGGTAGCAAGCGATGCAGCGGTTCATTTCGTGGGAAATGAACGGGCCCAGTTGCTGGTTCTGGTGGGTACGTTTGGTGAAGCGATAACGGCGCTCGTTGTGGCCGGTCATCACGGTCATGTCTTGCAGGTGGCAGTGACCGCCTTCCTCGCACACAGGGCAGTCGTGCGGGTGGTTGGTCATCAGCCATTCAACGACACTGGCGCGGAACGCCTTGGATTCTTCATCGTCGATGGAGATCCAGGTGTTGTCGGTGGCAGGGGTCATGCAGGACATGACGATGCGACCACGGGTGTCGTTCTCGTCGGTGTACTGCTTGACCGCGCACTGGCGGCAGGCCCCGACGCTACCAAGCGCGGGGTGCCAGCAGAAATAAGGGATGTCGAGGCCCAGCGACAGACATGCCTGTAACAGGTTGTCTGCCCCGTCGACTTCGAGCGCTTTGCCGTCTACGTGGATAGTGGCCATGGTTCAAAGGTCTTCGTTGGCCCGGTGTCAGCGGGCGTGGCTAATGGAATCTTGTTATCCGTCCGAATCCAGTCAGCCCCGAAAGGCGTCATCGGACGAAAGGCGAAGGGCACGGACCCTTCGCCTTTTTTAAGCGTTTACGCGCCGACTACGATCGGCTTCGCCAGAGGCGGGACGGCGGCGCTTGCAGGCGCGATACCGGCTTCGAACTCTGGACGGAAGTATTTGATGGCACTGCCCAACGGCTCCACGGCACCCGGTGCGTGAGCACAGAAGGTCTTGCCCGGGCCGAGGAAGTTGACCAGACCCAGCAGGGTCTCGATGTCGCCTGGCTGACCGCGGCCTTGTTCGATGGCCATCAGCAGCTTGACGCTCCATGGCAGGCCATCACGGCAAGGGGTGCAGAAACCACAGGATTCGCGGGCGAAGAACTGCTCCATGTTGCGCAGCAGGGACACCATGTTGACGCTGTCGTCCACCGCCATGGCCAGGCCGGTACCCATACGGGTGCCCACTTTGGCGATGCCGCCGGCGTACATTTGTGCGTCGAGGTGTTCCGGCAACAGGAAACCGGTGCCGGCGCCGCCTGGCTGCCAGGCTTTCAGCTTGAAGCCGTCGCGCATGCCGCCGGCGTAGTCTTCGAACAGTTCGCGACCGGTCACGCCGAATGGCAGTTCCCACAGGCCAGGGTTCTTGACCTTGCCGGAGAAGCCCATGAGCTTGGTGCCCATGTCTTCGCTGCCGTCGCGGGCCAACGATTTGTACCAGTCCACGCCGTCGGCGATGATCGCCGGTACGTTGCACAGGGTTTCAACGTTGTTCACGCAGGTCGGCTTGCCCCAGACGCCAACGGCGGCAGGGAAGGGCGGCTTGGAGCGCGGGTTGGCGCGGCGGCCTTCGAGGGAGTTGATCAGTGCGGTTTCTTCACCGCAGATGTAACGCCCGGCGCCGGTGTGGACGAACAGCTCGAAATCGAAGCCGCTGCCCAGGATGTTCTTGCCCAGCAGGCCGGCTGCCTTGGCTTCTTCCACGGCACGGTTCAGGTGCTTGGCAGCGGTGGTGTACTCGCCACGCAGGAAGATGTAGCCACGGTAGGTTTTCAGCGCGCGGGCACTGATCAGCATGCCTTCGATCAGCAGATGGGGCAGTTGCTCCATCAGCATGCGGTCTTTCCAGGTGTTCGGCTCCATTTCATCCGCGTTGCACAGCAGGTAGCGGATGTTGATGGATTCGTCCTTTGGCATCAGGCCCCACTTCACACCAGTGGGGAAGCCTGCACCGCCGCGACCTTTGAGGCCGGCGTCTTTCACAGTCTGGACGATGGCGTCCTGATCCATGTCGGCGAAGGCCTTGCGCGCAGCGGCGTAACCGTTCTTGGCCTGGTACTCGTCGAGCCACACGGCTTCGCCGTCGTCACGCAGGCGCCAGGTCAGCGGGTGAGTCTCGGCCGAACGCTGGATGCGGTTGGCAGGACCGAAAGAGGTCAGGGTCATACGTAGCCCTCGAGCAGTTTGGCGACGCCGGCAGGCTGGACATCGCCAAAGGTGTCGTCATCGATCATCAGCGCCGGTGCCTTGTCGCAGTTGCCGAGGCAGCAGACCGGCAGCAGGGTGAAACGACCGTCGGCGGTGGTCTGACCCAGGCCGATACCCAGGTTGTTCTGGATTTCGCTGACCACCGACTCGTGGCCGCCGATGTAGCAGACCATGCTGTCGCAGACGCGAATGATGTGACGGCCGACCGGCTGACGGAAGATCTGGCTGTAGAACGTGGCCACGCCTTCAACGTCGCTGGCCGGGATGCCGAGGATCTCGCCGATGGCGTACAGGGCGCCGTCCGGCACCCAGCCGCGTTCCTTCTGGACGATCTTCAGGGCTTCGATCGACGCCGCGCGCGGGTCTTCGTAGTGATGCAGCTCGTGCTCGATGGCCGAGCGCTCGGTTTCACTCAGGGTGAAACGGTCTGTCTGGATAAGCGTGCTGTTCATGCTTAGCGGTCCACGTCGGCCATAACGAAATCGATACTACCCAGGTACGCAATCAGGTCCGCGACCATGCTGCCTTTGATCACCGAAGGGATCTGTTGCAGATGCGGGAAGCTCGGAGTACGGATCCGGGTACGGTAGCTCATGGTGCCGCCGTCGCTCGTCAGGTAATAACTGTTGATGCCCTTGGTCGCTTCGATCATCTGGAAGGATTCGTTGGCCGGCATGACCGGTCCCCACGAAACCTGCAGGAAGTGCGTGATCAAGGTTTCGATGTGCTGCAGCGTGCGCTCTTTCGGCGGCGGCGTGGTCAGCGGGTGATCCGCCTTGTACGGGCCTTCCGGCATGTTGCGCAGGCACTGGTCGATGATCTTGACGCTCTGGCGCATCTCTTCGACGCGAACCATGCAGCGGTCGTAGGCATCGCCGTTGGCAGCCAGCGGCACTTCGAACTCGAAGTTCTCGTAGCCGGAGTACGGACGCGCTTTACGCAGATCGAAGTCGCAACCGGTGGAGCGCAGGCCGGCACCGGTGACGCCCCATTCCAGGGCCTCTTTGGTGTTGTACTGGGCAACGCCGATGGTACGACCCTTGAGGATGCTGTTCTGCAGGGCGGCCTTGGTGTATTCGTCGAGGCGCTTCGGCAGCCATTCAACGAAGTCTTTCACCAGTTTTTCCCAGCCGCGCGGCAGGTCGTGAGCGACGCCGCCGATGCGGTACCAGGCCGGGTGCAGACGGAAACCGGTGATGGCTTCGATCACCGTGTACGCCTTCTGGCGGTCGGTGAAGGTGAAGAACACCGGAGTCATGGCGCCGACGTCCTGGATGTAGGTGCCCAGGAACAGCAGGTGACTGGTGATCCGGAAGAACTCGGCCATCATGATGCGGATGACGTCGACCTTCTCTGGCACCTTGATGCCGGCCAGCTTCTCGACCGAGAGCACGTACGGCAGGTTGTTCATCACGCCGCCGAGGTAATCGATACGGTCGGTGTACGGAATGAAGCTGTGCCAGGACTGACGCTCGGCCATCTTCTCGGCGCCACGGTGGTGGTAACCGATGTCCGGAACGCAGTCGACGATCTCTTCACCGTCCAGTTGCAGGATGATGCGGAACGCACCGTGAGCCGAAGGGTGGTTCGGACCCAGGTTGAGGAACATGTAGTCCTCGTTCGCCCCGGAACGCTTCATGCCCCAGTCTTCAGGACGGAAGCGCGCGGCTTCTTCCTCAAGCTGTTGCTTGGCCAGGTTCAGGCTGAACGGATCGAATTCGGTGGCGCGCGCCGGGAAGTCCTTGCGCAGCGGGTGACCTTCCCAGGTCGGCGGCATCATGATGCGCGACAGGTGCGGGTGACCTTTGAAGTCGATGCCGTACATGTCCCAGACTTCACGCTCGTACCAGTTGGCGTTCGGCCAGATGCTGGTGACGGTCGGCAAGCTGAGGTCGCTCTCGGACAAGGCGACCTTGATCATCACGTCACTATTACGTTCCAGCGACATGAGGTGATAGAACACGGTGAAATCGGCACCGCTCGGCAGCCCTTGACGCTTGGTGCGCAGACGCTCGTCCACGCCGTGCAGGTCATAGAGCATGACGTACGGCTTGGGCAGGTTGCGCAGGAAGGTCAGGACTTCGACGAGTCTGGCGCGAGCCACCCACAGCACCGGCATGCCGGTGCGGGTCGGCTGAGCGGTGAACGCTTCGGCGCCAAAACGGTTGTTCAGTTCGACGACCACATCCTGGTCGTCTGCCTTATAAGGCGGGATGTACAGAGCACTGCCTGTAGTCATGGTTATTTTTTCGCTTTCGGTCAACGTAAAGAATGAAGCCAGCTTCTCGTTTCTTTGAAACAGACTGGATCAGACTTCGTCAGGGCTGCGCAGGTTGGTGACTGCGATTCGCTGTTCGCGGCGCTGTTCCTTCTGCGAAGGCATGTCGGCGCGATAAACGCCTTGATCGCCAACGACCCAGGAAAGTGGGCGACGCTCCTGGCCAATGGATTCCTGCAACAGCATCAAGCCTTGCAGAAATGCTTCTGGACGGGGCGGGCAGCCAGGTACGTAGACGTCAACGGGCAGGAACTTGTCCACCCCCTGAACCACGGAGTAGATGTCGTACATGCCGCCGGAGTTGGCGCACGAACCCATCGAGATCACCCACTTGGGCTCGAGCATCTGCTCGTACAGGCGCTGAATGATCGGCGCCATCTTGATGAAGCAGGTCCCGGCGATAACCATGAAGTCGGCCTGACGCGGTGATGCCCGGATAACTTCGGCGCCGAAGCGCGCGATGTCGTGGGGCGCCGTGAAGGCGGTGGTCATTTCCACGTAGCAGCACGACAGACCGAAGTTGTACGGCCACAGGGAGTTCTTACGTCCCCAGTTGACCGCGCCACTCAGCACGTCTTCCAGCTTGCCCATGAAAATGTTTTTGTGGACTTGATCTTCTAACGGATCGGAAACGGTTTCCCGCTGGCCGATCGGATACTGCTCGTTAGGAGCATCGGGGTCGATTCTGGTGAGATTGTATTGCATTGCCAAAGCCTCATTGTTTCAGCTTCGCCTGCCGCTTGCGACGAGCTTCCGGAGCCCAGTCAAGGGCGCCCACTCGGAACAGGTAGACAAGACCTGCCAACAGAATTGCTATGAAAACGAGGGCTTCGACGAATCCGGTCCAGCCGCTTTCGCGGACGGACACAGACCATGCAAAGAGAAAGAGGGCTTCGATATCGAAGATCACGAAGAGCATCGCGACCAGATAGAATTTGGCTGAGAGCCGCAAGCGGGCGCCACCGGTAGGTAGCATGCCGGACTCGAACGGTTCGTTTTTGCTGCGGCCCCAGGCTTTTGACCCGAGGAGGCTGGAGACGCCGAGCATGAAGGCACACAGGCCGACTACACCCAGAAGGAAAATGGCAAAGCCCCAGTTGTGGGCCATGAGTCCTGTCGCTTCGGGCATGCTGGAAATCCTTAACAGAGAGCAAAGGTCTCTGAGCTTGATAAAGAAATAAGGCAGTGACGATATGTCGCAGCAATCAATCGCGCTGATTTTATGGCTAAACACCCGGCAAGTAAAATTCCTATAGCGAAATTATTTATTGGAATAAGGACATAGCGCACCTCGAAGGGCCCGCAGCCCATGCGTTGCGGGCATTAGCCGGAATTTCACGAATTATGTTTTGTAGGAAATGTAACGAACATAGTTGCCGCTAAATGATAATTAATATCGTTTGGAGTGATTTCGTAACTGTTTAACGGGTCAGTAGTTGGGAAGTTGTCTTATATGCGCGTTACTGCAAGTAGCGGCGGCGCCCGTTTTAGCCGATTTTCGCGATGCGGATACCGCTCTGGATCAATGTTTTGCCTGACAGGTTGTGCCAATCCCTGAGGTGCCCGGAAAACCGCAGGCAAAAAAAACGCCCCGAACCAGTCGGGGCGTCAGTTTTTCGGCAATGCGGTTAGCTTTCTATACGGTCCGCAAAGGCCGTTCGCTCAGGCGAAGTCGATCAGTGGAACTGTTCTTCTTCGGTCGAACCGGTCAGCGCGGTCACCGAGGACGTGCCGCCCTGGATCACGGTGGTCATGTCGTCGAAGTAGCCAGTGCCCACTTCCTGCTGGTGAGCCACGAAGGTGTAACCCTTGGCGGCGTCAGCGAATTCCTGCTCTTGCAGCTTCACGTAGGCAGTCATGTCGTTGCGGGCGTAGTCGTGCGCCAGGTTGAACATGCTGTGCCACATGTTGTGAATGCCGGCCAGGGTGATGAACTGGTGCTTGTAACCCATGGCGGACAGTTCGCGCTGGAACTTGGCGATGGTCGCGTCGTCCAGGTTTTTCTTCCAGTTGAAGGAAGGCGAGCAGTTGTACGACAGGATCTGGTCCGGGTATTCCTTCTTGATCGCTTCGGCGAAACGACGGGCTTCGTCCAGATCTGGTTTAGCGGTTTCGCACCAGATCAGGTCGGCGTACGGCGCGTAGGCTAGGCCACGGGCGATTGCCTGGTCCAGACCGGCACGAACCTTGTAGAAACCTTCCTGGGTACGATCGCCGGTTACGAACGGCTTGTCATACGGGTCGCAGTCGGAAGTCAGCAGGTCGGCAGCGTTGGCGTCGGTACGGGCCAGGATGATGGTCGGTACACCGGCAACGTCGGCAGCCAGACGAGCAGCGGTCAGCTTCTGCACGGCTTCCTGGGTTGGAACCAGAACCTTGCCGCCCATGTGGCCGCATTTCTTCACGGAAGCCAGCTGGTCTTCGAAGTGAACGCCGGCGGCGCCTGCTTCGATCATGCTCTTCATCAGCTCGTAGGCGTTCAGTACGCCGCCGAAACCGGCTTCGGCGTCAGCCACGATTGGCGCGAAGTAGTCGATGTAGCCATCGTCGCCCGGGTTCTTGCCGGCTTTCCACTGGATCTGGTCGGCACGACGGAACGAGTTGTTGATGCGTTTGACCACGGTTGGAACCGAGTCCACCGGGTACAGCGACTGGTCCGGGTACATCGATTCGGCGGAGTTGTTGTCCGCAGCGACTTGCCAGCCCGACAGGTAGATCGCCTGGATACCGGCTTTGACCTGTTGCACAGCCTGGCCGCCGGTCAGGGCGCCCATGCAGTTGACGAAATCTTTCTCTGGGCGGAAGGACGGCTTGGCACCCTGGGTGACCAGGTTCCACAGTTTTTCGGCGCCCATTTTTGCAAAGGTGTGCTCTGGTTGAACCGAGCCACGCAGACGGACGACGTCAGCAGCGGAGTAATTGCGAGTCACGCCTTTCCAGCGCGGGTTTTCAGCCCAGTCTTTTTCAAGGGCTGCAATTTGCTGTTCGCGTGTCAGTGCCATGGAGATAAACCTCGTCGCGTCTTTATGAAAAGTTGTTCTGCGGTGGAAAATTCCTTGCGCTCGCTGACCAGAAGCTTAGGTGGTCAGGTCGGGTTCGGCGGGGCAGGCGACGGGATGAACGATGGGCTCGAGGGGAAGTGAGCAGGTAAAGGCGAACTGGCGGGCGCATTCGGGCGTCGTGGGCCTTTATGCGAACTACAGTGTAAAGCCGGGTTACCTAATTACGCTTCCGTCCCTCGGGACAACTTCGTTCCAGTCGGCAACCTCGTCAAACACACCTTGTGGGCGGTACAGACACGAAACGGCTCGCGGGGATGGGTGCGAGCATCGCTTCGAAGGCCCTTGCCAGGGCCTCTGATTAGCGGGAGCGAGGCCATCATGCCTTCGCTTTTTTGGCTCGTCAAACGTTTTGTAGTGCTTTTTTTCAAGCACTACATCTTTCGTCTAATACGACTAATCAGTCAGTTTTTGGTGCTTTAGTCCAGCGTGTCGACTTTCACCCTTAACGTCATGTCATCACGGCCTTGAGTCGAGTAGCTGCGGGCCAGGCCCTGTTTGTCGGCCTGGGTCTGACGATTCACGCCAGCGAGGGTGATCCATTCGCCCAGGCGTCCGGTGACGGTTGTGTCGGTGCTTTGCACGTTCACTACATCGGGACGTTCCTGGCTCATGCGGTCACGGTTGGTACTGATGGCCAGGTGAACGGTTTCGCCGGTGACGCTGGCAGTGACGTAAAACCCTTGGGTGACGTTGCGATATTGAGTCTGGCTGCTGTAATCGCCGTAGGAGTTGGTCTGGCTGCTGGTGATCGGCACGCTCTGGCCGACCTGGATCAGCGCCGGTGCACCTTCGCTGGCCTGGATCTGCTGAATGCCGCCGTCACGGCTGGCAGTGCTGCGGCTGATGATGCGGGTCTGCGCGCCGTTGACCGAATAGCCTTCGTCGCCCCGACCGTTGTTTTCGTTGGTGTCGACCGTGATCAGCAAGCGCTTGGGCGCGGTGTCGAGCTGCGAGAGCAGGTCCTTGAGCTCTTCGATCTTGCCGGGCTCGGCCTTGACGATCAGCTGGTTGCCATAGGCGCTGACCTGACCGTCCTTGCCAAGGAAATCCTGGGCCACCGGCAGCATGTCGGCGCTGGTGTGGTACTTGAGGGGCACGATTTCTGTGGCTGCCATCACCGAAAAACTGCAGCCGAGCAGCAGGGTGGTGAGCAGGGTGCGTAGGGACATGTCCGTTATCTCCGCTTTCGAAAGGCTTGATATTGCCAGTTTGTCGGCCCGGGGTGGGGCAAGTTGAATCGTAGACAGCAAAACGCCCCGGCATCGTGAGATGGCGGGGCGTTTTGCGTGTTACGTGATCGTTCAGGCCGAATGACGAACCATATCGACATGCGGAATCCCGGCTTCGAGGAATTCCTCGCTGACCAGGTTGAAACCCAGGCGCTCATAGAACGCCGTGGCCTGTACCTGGGCGCTGAGCATCTGCTGCTTCAGGCCGCGAGCTTCCGCTTCGGCAATCACCGCTTGCATCAGCGCATCGCCGACCTTCAGGCCGCGCCAGTCCTTCAGTACCGAAACCCGGCCGACATGCCCGTCAGGCAAGAGGCGGGCGGTGCCGATCGGAAAGTCGCCTTCGAAAGCCAGGAAATGCACCGCCGTGGCGTCATCGGCGTCCCACTCAAGCTCGGGTGGAACCGATTGTTCGGCAATGAACACCGTTTCGCGAATGCGGCGGATCTCGGCGTTGTCCTTTTGCCAGTCTGCAACACGTACGCGAATCTTATTCATCGTCGGCGAACCCCAGGCTTCCCTGTTTGACCAGTTCGCACAGCAGGCCGCGACCGTCTTCGTCGCTCAGCCAGTCACCGAGGTTGTCGGTGTGCAGGGCGTCGGCGGAGCAGATCAGCTTCAGCAGTTCGCGCAGCTTGCCCGGCAGGTAACGGCTCTGGCCGCTGGCGAACAGCAGCAGATCGTCATCGACGTCCGACCAGGCCAGGCGCGCGCTCGGGTTGCGGATCAGGATGGCGCCGTCTTCGAGCGCGCCGAGGAGGTCTTCTTCCTCGACTTCTTCCGGGCCGACCACCAGTTCCGGGTAACGCGGTTCGGTCATGTACTGGCCGAACCAGGTCAGAAGCAGGCGTTCGTCGCTCATGTGCTCGGCGAGCAACGCTTTCAGGCGGCCGAGTGCATCGTGCTGGATCTGATGTGGGTCATCGCTGACCGGCTTGGCGTCGGCGTCGGTGTAGCGCTCTTCGTCAGTCAGGAACTGGCTGAGGAAGTCGGTGAAGTGGGTCAGCACTTCAGCGGCGCTCGGGGCGCGGAAGCCGACCGAGTAGGTCATGCAGTCATCGACGGCAACACCGCAGTGGGCCAGGCGCGGCGGCAGGTAGAGCATGTCGCCCGGTTCCAGGACCCACTCTTCTGTCTCGTGGAATTCGGCGAGGATGCGCAGGTCCGCGTGTTGCAGCAGCGGGCTTTCGGAGTCGCACATCTGGCCGATTTTCCAGTTGCGCTTGCCGTGGCCTTGCAGCAGGAACACGTCGTAGTTGTCGAAGTGCGGACCAACGCTGCCACCCGGGGCGGCGAAGCTGATCATCACGTCGTCGACGCGCCAGCTTGGCAGGAAGCGGAAGTTTTCCAGCAGCTCGCTGACTTCCGGTACGAACTGATCGACGGCCTGCACCAGCAGGGTCCACTCGCGCTCCGGCAGTTTGCTGAATTCGTCTTCGGCGAACGGGCCGCGACGCAGTTCCCAGGGACGCTCGCCGTGCTCGATCACCAGACGCGATTCAACTTCTTCTTCCAGGGCCAGGCCGGCGAGTTCGTCGGCGTCGATCGGGCTTTCGAAATCAGGAATCGCCTGACGGATCAGCAGTGGTTTTTTCTGCCAGTAATCGCGCATGAATTCGCGCGCCGTAAGACCACCCAGAAGTTGAAGAGGAATATCGGGATTCATATGTAACCTATTGAAAAAAAGCATTTTTCAGACGGGAATAAAAACGCCCGGCGCGGCCGGGCGTCTCAAGCGGGTCAAGCAGTCGATCAGATGCGTTTGGCTTGCGCTACAGCGTTGCCGATGTAGTTGGCCGGCGTCAGTTGCTTGAGCTCGGCTTTCGCCGCGGCCGGCATGTCCAGGCCATCGATGAAAGTCTGCAGCGCTTCAGGGCTGATGCCCTTGCCGCGAGTCAGTTCTTTCAGCTTCTCGTACGGGTTTTCGATGTTGTAGCGACGCATCACGGTCTGGATCGGCTCGGCCAGGACTTCCCAGCAAGCGTCCAGATCGGCAGCGATCTTGTCAGCGTTCAGCTCGAGCTTGCTGATGCCTTTGAGGCTCGCTTCGTACGCGATCACGCTGTGGGCGAAGCCGACACCGAGGTTACGCAGAACGGTGGAGTCGGTCAGGTCGCGCTGCCAGCGGGAAATCGGCAGTTTGCTCGCCAGGTGCTGGAACAGTGCGTTGGCGATGCCCAGGTTGCCTTCGGAGTTTTCGAAGTCGATCGGGTTGACCTTGTGCGGCATGGTCGACGAACCGATTTCGCCGGCGATGGTGCGCTGCTTGAAGTAACCCAGGGAGATGTAGCCCCAGATGTCACGGTCGAAGTCGATTAGAATGGTGTTGAAGCGCGCAATGGCGTCGAACAGCTCGGCGATGTAGTCGTGCGGCTCGATCTGCGTGGTGTACGGGTTGAAGCCCAGACCCAGTTCGTCTTCGATGAAGGCGCGGGCGTTGGCTTCCCAGTCGATCTGCGGGTAGGCCGACAGGTGAGCGTTGTAGTTGCCGACAGCGCCGTTGATCTTGCCCAGCAGCGGAACGGCAGCGACCTGAGCGATCTGACGCTCGAGACGGTAAACCACGTTCGCCAGCTCTTTACCCAGGGTGGTCGGCGAAGCCGGCTGACCGTGGGTACGCGACAGCATCGGCACGTCGGCGAAGCGGATGGCCAGTTCGCGGATGGCGTTGGCAGTCTGGCGCATCAGCGGCAGCATCACGTCGTCACGGCCTTCGCGCAGCATCAGGGCGTGGGACAGGTTGTTGATGTCCTCGCTGGTGCAGGCGAAGTGGATGAATTCGCTGACCTTGGCCAGCTCAGGCAGCTTGGCCGCTTGCTCTTTGAGCAGGTATTCGATCGCTTTTACGTCGTGGTTGGTGGTGCGCTCGATCTCTTTCACGCGCTCGGCGTGCTCCAGCGAGAAGTTCTCGGCCAGTTCGTTCAGAACGGCGTTGGCTTCGGCGGAGAAGGCTGGCACTTCCGGGATGCCGGCGTGAGCGGCCAGGCGCTGGAGCCAGCGCACTTCAACCAGAACGCGGGCACGGATCAGACCGTACTCGCTGAAAATTGGGCGCAGGGCCTGGGTTTTGCCGGCGTAGCGGCCGTCAACAGGGGAAACCGCAGTGAGCGAAGAGAGCTGCATGGGGTGTTCTCGGACAGTCGGGCAACGAAATGGGGCGCGTATCATACATGAAAAAATCCGCCGGTCCGTCGCCAACTGACCGGCGTATTACGCGTTACAGACTACAAAGCTTTTATTGCGCGACGATTTACTCGCTGCGCATCAACGGATACAGCTCTTTGAGCAATTTGCGCCGGCTCACGACCAGCTGCCAGCGGTGACCGCCGAGCTGGCGCCACAGGCGTGCCGAGCGAATGCCGGCGAGCAGCAGGGCGCGGATCTTCGAGGCGTTGCTCGGCTGCTGCAGATTACGCATGTCGCCATGCACCTGAATGCGTTGGCGCAGCGTGCTCAGGGTGTCCTGATACAGCGCACCGCAGGCCGCGATCACGTTTTCGTGGGCCGGGCCGAAATGCTCGACCTGCGACTGGATCTGCGGCAAGCGCTTGCCGATCACGTCGAGCATGTCGTTGCGCTTGGCCAGTTGCCGCTCAAGGCCGAGCATCGACAGCGCATAACGCAGCGGCTCGCGCTGCAAGGTGCTCGGGTCGCGCTCGAGGGCGCCGATCAGCGCGCGGTAACCCTCGCGCAGGTTGATATCGTCGCCGCCGTAAACATCCAGGGTATCTTTCGGGTCGCGAACCAGCAGGCTGCCGAGCATGCAGCTCAGGCCGGCCTCGTTGGTCTGACCGGTCTTGGCGATCCGGTCGACCAGCACGGCGGCGAGAAACACGCCGCCCAGAGCGGTCAGTTGCTCCTGAGTCGGGCTCATGCCTGGCCGCTCCACGGCTCGGCGACTTCGATCACGCCGCCACCGAGGCAGATTTCACCGTCATAGAACACCACCGACTGGCCCGGCGTGACTGCGCGTTGCGGCTCGTCGAACACGGCGCGATAACCTGTCTCGGTTTTCTCAAGCGTGCAGGCCTGATCGCTCTGGCGATAACGAACCTTGGCAGTCAGGCGCAACGGCTGGCTCAAATCGATCGGGTTGACCCAATAGATTTCCGAAGCGAGCAGGGCGCTGGAGAACAGCCATGGATGGTTGTTGCCCTGGCCGACGATCAGCTCGTTGGTGTCCAGATCCTTGCGCAGCACGTACCACGGCTCGTCGCCGGCGTCTTTCAGGCCGCCGATACCCAGACCCTGGCGCTGGCCGATGGTGTGGTACATCAAACCGTGGTGACGGCCGATGACTTCGCCTTCGGTGGTCTTGATCTCGCCCGGTTGGGCCGGCAGGTATTGCTTGAGGAAATCGCTGAAACGGCGCTCGCCGATGAAGCAGATCCCGGTGGAATCCTTCTTCTTGGCGGTCGCCAGTTCGTATTTCTCGGCAATCGCACGGACTTCCGGCTTTTCCAGTTCGCCGACCGGGAACAGGGTCTTGGCGATCTGTTCGCCGCCGACGGCGTGCAGGAAGTAGCTCTGATCCTTGTTCGGGTCCAGGCCCTTGAGCAGCTCGGTGCGGCCATCGATATCGCGGCGGCGCACGTAGTGGCCGGTGGCGATCAGGTCAGCACCGAGCATCATGGCGTAGTCGAGGAACGCCTTGAACTTGATCTCGCGGTTGCACAGGATGTCCGGGTTCGGCGTGCGGCCGGCCTTGTATTCGGCCAGGAAGTGCTCGAACACGTTGTCCCAGTACTCGGCGGCGAAGTTGGCCGTGTGCAGCTTGATACCGATCTTGTCGCACACAGCCTGAGCATCCGCCAGGTCGTCCATGGCGGTGCAGTATTCCGTTCCGTCGTCTTCTTCCCAGTTCTTCATGAACAGGCCTTCCACTTCATAGCCCTGCTCGATCAGCAGGAGAGCGGAAACGGAAGAGTCCACGCCGCCGGACATGCCGACAATGACGCGCTTCTTGGATGTGTCAGAAGGGGCTGGATCACGCATAGGGATTCAATGAGTGTCTTGAAAAAGGACGCGATTCTATCAGGCTCACGGCCTCAAGGCTAAAGGGAAGGGCGGATCAGTTCGAGGCCGAAGCGATTGCCGGCCAGATAATCATCGATGCAACGGATGATCAGCTCGCTGCGCCAGTTATCGCGTTGGGCCAATAATTCGTCGCGGGTCAGCCACTTGGCGCCGACGATGCCGTCGTCGAGCTGATAATCCGGGTGATGTTTCACGGCCTTGGCGCTGAAGCACACGCGCTGGTAAGTCACGCCATTGCTCGGGGCGGTGTACAGATAAATGCCGACCACAGCAGTGGGCTCGACGTCCCAGCCGGTTTCTTCGAGGGTTTCGCGCACGGCGGCTTCGATCAGGGTTTCGTCCGGATCCAGATGGCCGGCGGGCTGATTGAGCACGTTACGCCCGGCTTTGTGTTCCTCGACCATCAGGAAACGACCGTTGTCCTCGACGATGGTGGCGACGGTGATGTGGGGGAGCCATTGCATTGATTGAATCTCCTGGGCGAAAGGCAGAAACACAAACCCCGGCACGGGGCCGGGGTTTGTTTACAGCGCTACAACCTTATACCAGCGCAGCGATGGCCGCGTTGAGGGTTGCGCTTGGGCGCATGGCCTTGCTGATCAGCTCGGCATTGGCGTGGTAGTAACCGCCGATGTCCACTGGCTTGCCTTGAACGGCGTTGAGCTCGGCAACGATGGTCGCTTCGTTCTCGGTCAGGGTCTTGGCCAGAGTCGCGAACTGCGCTTGCAGTGCAGTGTCTTCGGTCTGAGCGGCCAGGGCTTGTGCCCAGTACATTGCCAGGTAGAAGTGGCTGCCGCGGTTGTCGATGTTGCCGACTTTGCGCGATGGCGACTTGTTGTTGTCGAGGAACTGGCCAGTGGCCTGGTCCAGGGTCTTCGACAGTACCAGCGCTTTCGGGTTGTTGTAGTTCACACCCAGGTGCTCGAGAGAAGCGGCCAGGGCCAGGAATTCACCCAGCGAATCCCAGCGCAGGAAGTTCTCTTCGACCAGTTGCTGCACGTGCTTCGGAGCCGAACCGCCGGCGCCGGTTTCGAACAGGCCACCGCCGTTCATCAGCGGCACGATCGACAGCATCTTGGCGCTGGTGCCCAGTTCCATGATCGGGAACAGGTCGGTCAGGTAGTCGCGCAGTACGTTGCCGGTCACCGAAATGGTGTCCTTGCCTTCGCGGGTGCGCTGCAGGGTGTATTTCATGGCATCGACCGGCGCCATGATCTGGATGTCCAGACCGGCGGTGTCGTGATCCTTCAGGTAAGCCTGAACCTTTTCGATCACTACGCCGTCGTGGGCGCGCATCGGGTCCAGCCAGAAGATGGCCGGGGTGCTGCTTGCGCGAGCGCGGTTGACGGCCAGTTTGACCCAGTCCTGGATTGGCGCGTCTTTGGTTTGGCACATGCGGAAGATGTCGCCGGCTTCAACAGCCTGTTCCATCAGCAGGGTGCCTTTGCTGTCGGTCACGCGAACCACGCCGTCGGCCTTGATTTGGAAGGTCTTGTCGTGGGAGCCGTATTCTTCAGCCTTTTTAGCCATCAGGCCAACGTTTGGCACGCTGCCCATGGTGGTCGGATCGAAAGCGCCATTGGCTTTGCAATCTTCGATCACGGCCTGGTAGATGGTGGCGTAGCAGCGATCCGGGATCACGGCCTTGGTGTCGTGCAGTTGGCCGTCGGTGCCCCACATCTTGCCGGAGTCACGGATCATGGCCGGCATCGAGGCGTCGACGATAACGTCGCTCGGCACGTGCAGGTTGGTGATGCCTTTGTCGGAGTTGACCATCGCCAGCGACGGACGAACGGCGTAGACCGCTTGCACGTCAGCTTCGATCTGGGCTTGCTGCTCGGCCGGCAGGGATTTGATGCGGGCGTACAGGTCGCCGATGCCGTTGTTCAGGTTGAAGCCGATCTCGGCCAGCACGTCGGCGTGCTTGGTCAGGGCGTCTTTATAGAACTCGGCAACGATCTGGCCGAACATGATCGGGTCGGAGACCTTCATCATGGTGGCTTTCAGGTGAACCGACAGCAGCACGCCTTGTTGCTTGGCGCTGTCGATTTCAGCGGCGATGAACGCACGCAGGGCCTTTTTGCTCATCACGGAGCAGTCGAGGATCTCGCCCGCCTGAACGGTGGTTTTTTCTTTCAGGACGGTGGCGGTGCCGTCTTTGGCGATCAGCTCGATCTTCACGGCGTCAGCGGCGTCGATCAGGGCAGCTTTTTCGCTGCCGTAGAAATCGCCGGTGCTCATGTGAGCGACGTGGGACTTGGAGTCCTTGGCCCAGGCGCCCATTTTGTGCGGGTGCTTGCGAGCGTAGTTCTTGACCGACAGCGGAGCGCGACGGTCGGAGTTGCCTTCACGCAGAACCGGGTTCACGGCGCTGCCCTTGACCTTGTCGTAACGCGCCTTGGCATCTTTGTCGGCGTCGCTGGTCACGGTTTCCGGGTAGTCCGGCAGGTTGTAGCCCTGGGCTTGCAGTTCTTTGATCGCGGCTTGCAGTTGCGGAACCGAGGCGCTGATGTTCGGCAGCTTGATGATGTTGGCTTCAGGCGTAACGGCCAGGTCGCCCAGTTCGGCGAGGTGGTCGGCTACGGCTTTGTCGCCCAGTTGCTCGGGGAAGCTGGCCAGAATACGTGCTGCAAGAGAGATATCGCGGGTTTCCACGGCGATATCGGCCGAGGCGGTGTAAGCCTCGATGATCGGCAGCAGGGAATAGGTGGCGAGGGCTGGAGCTTCGTCGGTGAAGGTATAGATGATCTTCGAGCGGGTGGGCATATTCGGATTAACTCTCTCTTCTTTGCTAAAGCGTGCGCAGAAACTCGAGGGGCGCCGGGTAAGCGCGTTCGTTCAAAGTCATCCATGAACCGAATGTCGAGAATCTTCGCGGTGATGTTGGGTGCATCAGTAGAGCGTCAAGCAGTCGGACTGCGGTAACAACCCGACCAATCAGGCGGAAAGTCTCGTGCTAGAGAGGCCAGCCGTCGTGACCCTTTGGTCAGCGGGCGGCATTATACATAGGTAGCTGGCAATCTGCCGATGGTTCATATGCAACGATTCTCGTCCATTGGTCTAAAGGTCGCAGGGCGGGGTGGGGCGTAGAGTCGCCGTGAATGCTTGAGATTGGCGCTTTTCCCTTTGCTTTCAGGCTTGTACGAAACGAGATGTGGTCGCGCCCGGAACAGAGGGTTTGCGTGTTGATTCAACTGGGTTACGCTCGAACCAAGCCAGATGTTCAATCCAAACAATGGAGTTCAGCATGGGTTACAAGAAGATTCAGGTTCCAGCCGTCGGCGACAAAATCACCGTCAACGCAGACCATTCTCTCAATGTCCCTGATAACCCGATCATTCCCTTCATCGAAGGTGACGGCATTGGCGTCGACGTCAGCCCTGTGATGATCAAAGTGGTTGATGCTGCCGTAGAAAAAGCCTACGGGGGCAAGCGCAAGATTTCCTGGATGGAGGTTTATGCTGGCGAAAAAGCAACTCAGGTTTATGACCAGGACACCTGGCTGCCCCAGGAAACCCTGGACGCGGTCAAGGATTACGTGGTCTCCATCAAAGGCCCGCTGACCACCCCGGTCGGAGGCGGCATCCGTTCCCTCAACGTGGCCCTGCGTCAACAGCTCGATCTCTATGTCTGCCTGCGCCCTGTGGTGTGGTTCGAAGGCGTGCCGAGCCCGGTGAAAAAGCCTGGCGACGTCGACATGGTGATCTTCCGGGAGAACTCCGAAGATATTTATGCCGGTATCGAATGGAAGGCCGGCTCCCCTGAGGCCACCAAGGTCATCAAATTCCTGAAAGAAGAAATGGGCGTCACCAAGATCCGTTTCGACCAGGATTGCGGCATCGGCATCAAGCCTGTTTCCAAAGAAGGCACCAAGCGTCTGGTGCGCAAGGCCCTGCAATACGTGGTGGACAACGATCGCAAGTCGCTGACCATCGTGCACAAGGGCAACATCATGAAATTCACCGAAGGTGCCTTCAAGGACTGGGGCTACGAGGTGGCGAAGGAAGAATTCGGCGCCGAGCTGCTCGATGGCGGCCCATGGATGAAATTCAAGAACCCGAAAACCGGCCGCGAAGTCGTCGTCAAGGACGCCATTGCCGACGCCATGCTCCAGCAGATCCTGTTGCGTCCGGCCGAGTACGATGTGATCGCCACCCTCAACCTCAACGGTGACTACCTGTCCGACGCCCTGGCGGCGGAAGTGGGCGGTATCGGTATCGCGCCAGGTGCCAACCTGTCCGACACCGTGGCCATGTTCGAGGCGACCCACGGTACCGCGCCGAAATATGCCGGCAAAGACCAGGTCAACCCGGGTTCGGTGATCCTGTCGGCGGAGATGATGCTGCGCCACCTGGGCTGGACCGAGGCGGCCGACCTGATCATCAAGGGCACCAATGGCGCCATCAAGGCCAAGACAGTGACCTACGACTTCGAACGTCTGATGGAAGGCGCCACGCTGGTGTCTTCTTCGGGCTTCGGTGAAGCGCTGATCAAGCACATGTAAGAAAGCCAGCTGCAACGAAACCGCCCGGCTCGAGTGATCGAGCCGGGCGGTTTGTTTCTGGCAGGCGATTTATTGGCGTCAGCTGGTGACCTTGCGATTCTGAGCTGCGGCTGCGGCTGCGGCTGCGGTCGAGACTGGATCTTTCGTGATCTCGACATTCTGAATTTTTGTGGCATGCAGGCCTTTGGGCCCTTGCACGATCTCGAATTTGACGATTTGCCCGGCTTTGAGGGTTTTGTATCCGTCCATTTCAATGGCGGAATAGTGGGCAAAGAAATCGATATCCTTGCCGTCCTCGTCCTTACCCTCGCGGGAGTCGGTGTTTATGAAACCGAACCCCTTGGCATTGTTGAACCATTTCACCTTGCCGACAGCCATGCTCAAATCCCTCTGCAACAGTCTCCATCGCTGGAGTATCATCCAATTCATCCGCAGTCGAATCCGTTAAAAAGATTGACTCCGCGGATCTTTTTTCCCCACTGTGGGTTCTATTGGTTGTAACACCGTTTTCCCGATAGTCAAGGTGACCGGGCAGTCGGAGTTGAAAACGTGTCAAGCCGCCCCCACCACTGTATTTGCACAACTGACGAACCTTTCTTTCCATGCATGCAATCAGCCAGATTCGACTAACATTCAATCAGGATCGCCCGCTTCTCCAAAAGGATCTTCCACAGGAGCACGACGACGATTCGGCAGGCGTTGCTGTTCAGGAAGCAAAGCCTGCGTTACAGGCGCCGCCGATGTACAAGGTGGTTTTGTTTAATGATGACTACACACCGATGGATTTCGTCGTCGAAGTGCTCGAGGTGTTTTTTAACCTGAATCGCGAGCTGGCGACCAAGGTCATGCTGGCCGTCCATACAGAAGGGCGGGCAGTATGTGGAGTGTTTACCCGCGACATCGCCGAGACAAAGGCCATGCAGGTCAACCAGTACGCCAGGGAAAGCCAGCATCCGCTACTCTGTGAAATCGAGAAGGACGGTTAATCGCCGACCACTTGGGTATGAGGTGAAGCTATGTTAAACCGCGAGCTCGAAGTCACCCTCAATCTTGCCTTCAAGGAGGCACGTTCGAAACGTCATGAATTCATGACCGTCGAACACCTGCTGCTGGCCCTATTGGACAATGAGGCTGCCGCCACCGTATTGCGTGCCTGCGGCGCAAACCTCGACAAACTCAAGCACGACCTGCAGGAGTTCATCGACTCCACCACGCCACTGATCCCCGTCCATGACGAGGATCGCGAAACCCAGCCAACCCTGGGCTTCCAGCGTGTGCTGCAACGTGCTGTCTTTCATGTGCAGAGCTCGGGCAAACGCGAAGTGACCGGCGCCAACGTGCTGGTTGCAATCTTCAGTGAGCAAGAGAGTCAGGCGGTGTTCCTGCTGAAACAGCAGAGCGTTGCACGCATTGATGTCGTCAACTATATCGCCCACGGCATTTCCAAAGTGCCGGGGCATGGCGATCACTCTGAAGGTGAACAAGATATGCAGGACGACGAGGGCGGTGAGTCTTCTTCTTCAGGCAATCCGCTGGACGCTTATGCCAGCAACCTCAACGAACTCGCACGCCAGGGCCGGATCGATCCGCTGGTCGGGCGTGAAACGGAAGTCGAGCGTGTCGCGCAGATTCTCGCGCGCCGTCGCAAGAACAACCCGCTGCTTGTGGGCGAGGCTGGCGTGGGTAAAACCGCGATTGCCGAAGGCCTGGCCAAGCGCATTGTCGACAACCAGGTGCCGGACCTGCTGGCCAACAGCGTCGTTTACTCCCTCGATCTGGGCGCTCTGCTCGCGGGCACCAAGTATCGCGGTGATTTCGAGAAGCGCTTCAAGGCGTTGCTCAATGAACTGAAAAAACGTCCGCAGGCGATCCTGTTCATCGACGAGATCCACACCATCATTGGTGCGGGTGCTGCGTCCGGTGGTGTCATGGATGCCTCGAACCTGCTCAAACCGCTGCTGTCGTCTGGCGACATTCGCTGCATCGGCTCGACCACGTTCCAGGAATTCCGTGGCATCTTCGAAAAAGACCGTGCCCTGGCGCGTCGCTTCCAGAAGGTCGATGTCGTCGAGCCGTCGGTGGAAGACACCATCGGTATCCTGCGTGGTCTGAAAGGTCGCTTCGAACAGCACCACAACATCGAATACAGTGATGAGTCGCTGCGCGCTGCTGCGGAACTGGCTTCGCGCTACATCAATGACCGGCACATGCCGGACAAGGCCATCGACGTGATCGACGAGGCGGGCGCCTATCAGCGTCTGCAACCGGTCGAGAAACGTGTGAAACGCATCGAAGTGCCTGAGGTCGAGGATATCGTCGCGAAAATCGCGCGGATTCCACCGAAGCACGTCACCAGCTCCGACAAGGAACTGCTGCGTAACCTCGAGCGTGACCTGAAGCTGACGGTGTTCGGTCAGGACGCGGCGATCGATTCGCTGTCGACTGCGATCAAACTGTCCCGTGCCGGTCTCAAGTCGCCTGACAAACCTGTCGGTTCGTTCCTGTTCGCAGGGCCTACCGGTGTCGGTAAAACCGAAGCCGCGCGTCAATTGGCCAAGGCGCTGGGGATCGAACTGGTGCGCTTCGACATGTCCGAGTACATGGAGCGCCACACCGTATCGCGTCTGATCGGTGCGCCTCCGGGTTATGTCGGTTTCGACCAGGGCGGTCTGTTGACCGAAGCGATCACCAAGCAACCGCATTGCGTATTGCTGCTCGATGAAATCGAGAAGGCGCATCCGGAAGTCTTCAACCTGCTGCTGCAGGTGATGGACCACGGCACGCTGACCGACAACAACGGGCGCAAGGCGGACTTCCGCAACGTGATCGTGATTATGACTACCAACGCCGGTGCTGAAACGGCGGCACGTGCTTCGATCGGTTTCACCCATCAGGACCACTCGTCCGATGCGATGGAAGTGATCAAGAAGAGCTTCACGCCGGAATTCCGCAACCGTCTGGATACCATCATTCAGTTTGGTCGCCTCAGTCATGAGGTCATCAAAAGCGTGGTGGACAAGTTCCTTACCGAACTTCAGGCGCAGCTGGAAGACAAGCGGGTGCTTCTGGAAGTTACCGACGCGGCGCGCAGCTGGCTGGCGGCCGGTGGTTACGATTCGGCCATGGGCGCTCGTCCGATGGCGCGTCTGATCCAGGACAAGATCAAGCGTCCGCTGGCGGAGGAGATTCTGTTTGGCGAGCTGGCCGAGCATGGCGGTGTGGTTCACATCGACATCAAGGATGGTGAGTTGACGTTTGACTTCGAGACCACTGCGGAAATGGCTTGATGGTTGTTGGTCTGTTGTAAAGCGAAAGGCGCCTTTTGGGCGCCTTTTTGCTGTCTGCGGTTTTTGGTTTGGGGGCATATCCGTTGTTGCGGTAACGGCTTCTTGGGGTTCCGCCCTTACGGCGGGTCACTTTTGGCAAACGCCCCAAAAGTAACCAAAAGGTCTCTAACCCTGACGTACGGCCCTCGCTGTGGCTCGGGTTCCTTCGCTCCGGGATTGATCCGGGGGCATCGCCTACGGTTTGCTTCGCTGCACCTCCTCTCGATGTGTTTGGCTTCGCCAAACGGTCGCTGCGCTCCCACCCCCGGATCAATCCCTCCACTCAGCCTGCCGACGGGCCCTGCGATCAAAAGCGGTACTTGAGCTAACGCTCATCGTTTTGAGTGGGGGGGAGCAGGGCGTGTTCGGCTTTGGTTTTGTGGTGGGTTTACCCCTCACCCCAGCCCTCTCCCCGAGGAGAGGGGGCCGATTTTTGTGCTTTTCAAAGCCTGAGTTCAACGCGGTATCTCACGTCGGCGAACCTCTCCCAAACAACTCGGTCGGTTCCCTCTCCCTCCGGGAGAGGGCTAGGGTGAGGGAGGGCTTTTGATCTGGCTTTTGATCTGGCTCTGGCTCTGGCTCTTGATCTGCTTTTGATCTCAAGTCCCTTCGGCAGGCCGAGCGGAGGTGTCCATCAGGGGGTAGGCGCGCAGCGCCGTGCGGCGAAGCCGCATACATCGAGAGGAGGTGCAGCGAAGCAAACCGTAGGCGATGCCCCCTGATGGACACCGTAGCGAGGGAACACTGAGCCTAAGCGAAGTGCCGTACGCCGGGGCGTAGACTTTTTGGTTACTTTTGAGGCGTTTGTCAAAAGTGACTCGCTGTAAGAGCGAAACCGCCAGCGGCAGCTCCCGAAGCATCGGATATACACTCAAAACTCAAGCGCAAACCCAAAACCCAGACAAACAAAAACGCCCGGCATTAAGCCGGGCGTCTTGTATTGACTTGATTAGCGAGCGCGGTAAGTAATACGCCCTTTGCTCAAGTCATAGGGCGTCAGCTCGACGCGCACTTTGTCACCGGTAAGAATACGAATGTAGTTCTTGCGCATCTTGCCGGAAATATGCGCGGTTACGACGTGCCCATTTTCCAACTCCACACGAAACATGGTGTTGGGCAGGGTGTCGACGACAGTGCCTTCCATTTCGAAGCTGTCTTCTTTCGACATGCAGTAAAGCCCTCGGTATCCAATGAATGGCCCGGTGCAACTGCGCCAGGCAAAAGCGGCGTGCATTGTGCCCGAAAAATGGGGTTTACGCCAAGGGTTTAGGGTTTGCGTTTAGTTCAGGATGACCCAGCGCTGATTGATCAGCAGTTCGATAGGCCGATATTGGGTCTTGTAGTTCATCTTTTTGCAGTTTTTGATCCAGTAACCCAGGTACACCGCCTCAAGCCCCAGCCGCTGGGCTTCGGCGATTTGCCAGAGGATAGCGTAGCGCCCGAGGCTGCGGCGTTCTTCCTGTGGTTCGTAAAAGGTGTAGACCGCCGACAGGCCGTTGGGCAGCAGATCGGTGACGGCGACCGCCAGTAACCGTCCGTCGAGCCGGAACTCGTAGAACCGAGAGAAGGGCAGGTCGCGTACCAGAAAGGTCGAGAATTGATCGCGGCTCGGCGGGTACATGTCGCCGTCGGCATGGCGCTGTTCGATGTAGCGCTGATAGAGGTCGAAGTACTCTTCGCTGAACGCCGGCTTCACCGGGCGCACCTGCAAATCGATGTTGCGCTTGAAGATGCGTTTCTGCTGCCGGTTGGGGTTGAACTGCGCCACCGGAATGCGCGCAGGCACGCAGGCATTGCAGTTCTGGCAATGCGGGCGGTACAGGTGATCGCCGCTGCGACGAAAGCCCATTTCTGACAGGTCTGCGTAGACATGCACATCCATGGGCTGGCTCGGATCGAGAAACAGGGTCGTGGCCTGTTCCTCGGGCAGATAACTGCAAGAGTGAGGCTGAGTGGCATAAAACTTCAACCGCGCCAACTCGGTCATGATCAACCCTCAAGGGTAAGCTGGTGAATTAAGTGTAAGCCACGCGCGCAAAAGTCGCTCAGCAAACCCAGGTCGCGTGATGGGGTTGATCGAGGTGTCGGGCCAGATATTCAGCGAATGCAGAGCGGGAAATCGCCCGGGCGCCAAGGCTGTGCAGATGATCGGTAGGCATCTGGCAGTCAATCAATACGAAACCCGCTTCTTTCAGATGTTGCACCAGCGTGGCAAAGCCGTACTTGGAGGCATTGTCCGCGCGGCTGAACATCGATTCGCCGAAGAACAGTTGCCCCATCGCCAGGCCGTACAGGCCGCCGACCAGTTCGCCTTCATCCCAGACCTCCACCGAATGGGCAAAGCCGCGTCGATGCAGTTCGATATAAGCGTCCTGCATCGCTTCGGTGATCCAGGTGCCATCGGCGTATTCCCGGGGAGCGGCGCAGGCGTGGATCACGGCGTCGAAATCCTGATCGAAGGTCACTTGATAACGCTGTTTGCGCATCAATTTGCCGAGGCTGCGCGAGACGTGCAGTTCGTCGGGAAAAAGCACGGTGCGCGGATCCGGCGACCACCAGAGAATCGGCTGACCTTCGGAAAACCATGGAAAGCAGCCATGGCGATAGGCCTGGATCAAGCGATCGGCGGACAGGTCGCCACCGGCCGCCAGCAATCCGTTGGGATCGCGCATGGCCTTTTCCAGTGGCGGGAAGGTCAGTGAATTGCGTTGTAACCAAGTCAGCATGGCGTCCAGGCTTGCAGAAGGGGAGGGCGGTGGGCGCTGGGCCCGCGCTAAAGTGTGCCGGGAAATGACGCGAATGTCCTCCATTGCGGTGCTGCGTTTTTGCCGCTGCAACTTGAGCATCCGGATGCGGTCGTAATCGGGCGTCGCACCGCTGCGGGCAAGGTTGCCGATGCCAATGTGTGGCACTCAGGGGAGATGAGGCGCGAATGCTTCGCTACGTTCATCAAATACACCTCATAAGCCTTTGTCACAAAAGGTAATGCATGCTCAAATTGAACGCCGGGAGCTTTGCGTTTGGCTATGCTTGAGCCTGGGGCCTGGAAGCATGGCATCGAACGCGCAAACCCGTACAATGCCGGGCTGTTACACAATATTCGCCGCGTGCCGTGTTTATAAAAGGCGGGGCGCAGTGTTAAAAGTAGTCTCCGTTGCGCCCGTCAATTTTTTTACCTGCCTGGATTGGGCAGTTTTTTATCGTCATTCAATAGATGGACGCGCCTCTGGCGCAGGAAAAGAAGCGTTTTGAAGAAATCCACGGAAGCACCAAAAACAGTCGTTCCGCTCTGGCGTCAACAGTTGCACTACCGGCTCAAGGAAGGTGCATTGATCGCCATCGGCGCCTTGTGCCTGTTCCTGATGATGGCGTTGCTGACCTACGGCAAGGACGATCCGGGCTGGAGCCACAACAGCAAGATCGACGACGTGCAGAACTTCGGCGGCCCGGCCGGTTCCTACAGCGCCGACATCCTGTTCATGGTGCTGGGTTACTTCGCCTACATCTTCCCGTTGCTGCTGGCGATCAAGGCGTATCAGATCTTCCGTCAGCGTCACGAACCGTGGCAGTGGAGCGGCTGGCTGTTTTCCTGGCGCCTGATCGGCCTGGTGTTCCTGGTGTTGTCCGGCGCTGCGCTGGCGCACATCCATTTTCATGCAGCCACTGGTTTGCCTGCTGGCGCCGGTGGTGCGCTGGGCGAAAGCCTTGGTGATCTGGCCCGTAATGCCTTGAACATTCAGGGCAGCACGTTGCTGTTCATCGCACTGTTTCTGTTCGGCCTGACGGTGTTCACCGACCTGTCGTGGTTCAAGGTGATGGACATCACCGGCAAGATCACCCTCGACCTGTTCGAACTGTTCCAGGGCGCGGTCAACCGCTGGTGGTCGGCGCGTACCGAGCGCAAGCAACTGGTCGCGCAACTGCGTGAAGTCGATGATCGCGTGCACGACGTGGTTGCACCGACGGTGACCGACAAGCGCGAGCAGGCCAAGGTCAAGGAGCGTCTGATCGAGCGCGAGCAGGCTCTGAGCAAGCACATGTCCGAGCGCGAGAAACAGGTGCCGCCGGTCATCGCGCCGGCCCCGGTCAAGGCGCCGGAGCCAAGCAAGCGCGTACAGAAAGAGAAGCAGGTGCCGTTGTTCGTCGACAGCGCCGTGGAAGGCACCTTGCCGCCGATCTCGATTCTCGATCCTGCGGAAAAGAAACAACTCAATTATTCGCCTGAATCCCTGGCGGCGGTCGGCCACTTGCTGGAGATCAAGCTCAAGGAATTCGGCGTTGAAGTCACCGTTGATTCGATCCATCCCGGCCCGGTCATTACCCGTTACGAAATCCAGCCTGCTGCGGGCGTGAAGGTCAGCCGTATCGCCAACCTGGCGAAAGACCTTGCACGTTCGCTGGCCGTGACCAGTGTTCGTGTCGTCGAGGTGATTCCGGGCAAGACCACGGTCGGTATCGAAATTCCCAACGAAGACCGGCAGATCGTGCGCTTCTCTGAAGTGCTGTCGACGCCTGAGTACGACAACTTCAAATCGCCGGTCACCCTGGCCCTGGGCCACGACATCGGCGGCAAGCCGGTCATCACTGACCTGGCGAAAATGCCTCACCTGCTGGTGGCCGGTACCACCGGTTCCGGTAAGTCGGTGGGCGTGAACGCGATGATCCTGTCGATCCTGTTCAAGTCCGGTCCGGACGACGCCAAACTGATCATGATCGACCCGAAAATGCTCGAGCTGTCGATCTACGAAGGCATTCCGCACCTGCTGTGCCCGGTCGTGACCGACATGAAGGACGCCGCCAACGCCCTGCGCTGGAGCGTGGCCGAGATGGAGCGTCGCTACAAGCTGATGGCGAAGATGGGCGTGCGAAACCTGTCCGGCTTCAACGCCAAGGTCAAGGAAGCCCAGGACGCCGGCGAGCCGCTGAGCGATCCGCTGTACAAGCGCGAAAGCATCCACGACGAAGCGCCGCTGCTGCAGAAGCTGCCGACCATCGTCGTGGTCGTGGACGAATTCGCCGACATGATGATGATCGTCGGCAAGAAGGTGGAAGAACTGATCGCCCGTATCGCCCAGAAGGCGCGTGCGGCCGGTATCCACCTGATTCTTGCGACGCAACGACCATCGGTGGACGTGATCACCGGTCTGATCAAGGCCAACATCCCGACGCGGATGGCGTTCCAGGTATCGAGCAAGATCGACTCCCGGACCATCATCGACCAGGGCGGCGCCGAGCAACTGCTCGGCCACGGTGACATGCTCTACATGCCGCCGGGCACCAGCCTGCCGATCCGGGTTCACGGCGCCTTCGTATCCGACGATGAAGTTCACCGGGTGGTTGAAGCCTGGAAACTGCGCGGCGCGCCGGAATACAACGACGACATCCTCAACGGTGTCGAAGAGGCGGGCAGTGGTTTCGAAGGCAGCAGCGGCGGTGGCGACGGTGACGATCCCGAAGCCGACGCGCTGTACGACGAAGCCGTGCAGTTCGTACTGGAAAGCCGTCGCGCCTCCATCTCCGCTGTACAGCGCAAGCTGAAGATCGGCTACAACCGTGCCGCGCGCATGATCGAAGCCATGGAAATGGCCGGGGTCGTGACGTCGATGAACACCAACGGTTCCCGCGAAGTCCTGGCCCCTGGCCCGGTACGCGACTGATTCGATACCCTGATCCAAATGCAATGGACGGTGCATGAAGCGCCGTCCACTTCCCACGAGTATTCAAGAGGACTCCCATGCGTCTTATCCGCATGTTGCTGCCGGTACTGGCTCTGACCACCCTCACGGCTCACGCCGATGACAAGGATGTGGCTCGCCTGACCCAATTGCTCGAAACATCCAAGACCCTGACCGCCAATTTCTCCCAACTGACCCTCGACGGCAGTGGCACCCAGTTGCAGGAAACCACCGGCGACATGACCCTGCAGCGTCCGGGCCTGTTCTACTGGCACACCAATGCGCCAGCCGAGCAGACCATGGTGTCCGACGGCAAGAAGGTCACCCTGTGGGACCCTGATCTGGAACAGGCCACTATCAAAAAACTCGATGAACGTCTGACCCAGACTCCAGCCCTGTTGCTGTCCGGCGACGTATCGAAGATCAGCCAGAGCTTCGACATCAGCGCCAAAGAGGCCGGCGGCGTGATCGACTTCACCCTGAAGCCGAAAACCAAGGACACCCTGTTCGACAGCCTGCGTCTGTCGTTCCGCAACGGTCTGGTCAATGACATGCAACTGATCGACAGCGTCGGCCAGCGCACCAACATCCTGTTTACCGGTGTGAAGGCCAACGAAGCGGTCCCGGCATCGAAGTTCAAGTTCGACATCCCGAAGGGTGCCGACGTGATCCAGGAATAAACACAGAGGTTTCAACGGTACGTGATGGATCTGTTTCGCAGTGCACCGATTGCCCAGCCACTGGCCGCCCGTTTACGGGCGACCAATCTGGACGAGTACGTCGGTCAGGAACACGTGCTCGCTCGCGGCAAACCATTGCGCGAAGCGCTGGAGCAGGGTGCCCTGCATTCGATGATCTTCTGGGGCCCGCCGGGCGTGGGCAAGACCACGCTGGCGCGGTTGCTGGCGGAAGTCTCGGATGCGCATTTCGAAACGGTCTCGGCGGTGCTGGCCGGGGTCAAGGAGATCCGTCAGGCGGTGGAAATTGCCAAGCAGCAGGCCGGCCAGTACGGCAAGCGCACGATCCTGTTTGTCGATGAAGTGCACCGCTTCAACAAGTCTCAACAGGACGCCTTCCTGCCATACGTTGAAGACGGCACGCTGATCTTCATTGGCGCCACCACCGAAAACCCTTCGTTCGAACTGAACAATGCATTGCTGTCGCGGGCGCGGGTCTACGTGCTCAAGAGCCTCGACGAAGCAGCGTTGCGCAAACTGGTGCATCGCGCGCTCACCGAAGAACGGGGTCTGGGCAAGCGTCACCTGACCCTCAGCGATGAAGGCTTCCAGATGCTGCTGTCCGCCGCCGATGGCGATGGCCGGCGCCTGTTGAACCTGCTGGAAAACGCCTCGGACCTGGCCGAAGACCACAGCGAGATGGGCACCGAGCTGCTGCAAAGCCTGCTCGGCGACACTCGCCGGCGTTTCGACAAGGGTGGCGAAGCGTTCTACGACCAGATTTCTGCGTTGCACAAATCGGTGCGCGGTTCCAATCCGGACGGCGCGCTGTACTGGTTTGCGCGAATGATCGACGGCGGCTGCGATCCGCTGTACCTGGCCCGACGCGTGGTGCGCATGGCCAGCGAAGATATCGGCAACGCCGATCCTCGCGCGCTGAGCCTGTGCCTGGCCGCGTGGGAAGTGCAGGAACGTCTCGGCAGCCCGGAAGGTGAGTTGGCAGTGGCACAGGCCATCACCTATCTGGCCTGTGCGCCGAAAAGCAACGCGGTGTACATGGGCTTCAAGACCGCGCTGCGCGCCGCCGCCGAACACGGCTCGCTGGAAGTGCCGCTGCACCTGCGCAATGCGCCGACCAAATTGATGAAGCAATTGGGTTATGGCGACGAATATCGCTATGCCCACGACGAACCGGACGCCTACGCGGCCGGCGAAGACTATTTCCCGGAAGAACTCGACCCGATTCCGTTCTACCAACCGGTGCCCCGTGGCCTGGAGTTGAAGATCGGCGAAAAGCTCAACCACCTCGCCCAACTTGATCGTTTAAGCCCCCGGCAGCGGAGAAAATAGTGGTTCCATTGATCGTTGCAGTCTCCGTCGGCGGGATTGCCGGCACCTTGTTGCGCTTCGCCACCGGCAATTGGGTCAACGCCAATTGGCCGCGGCACTTCTATACCGCGACGCTGGCCGTTAATATCGTGGGCTGTCTGCTGATTGGCGTGCTGTACGGCCTGTTTTTGATACGCCCGGAAGTACCGATCGAGGTACGTGCCGGGTTGATGGTCGGCTTCCTCGGGGGGCTGACGACTTTTTCATCCTTTTCACTGGATACGGTGCGCCTGCTGGAAAGCGGGCAAGTGCCGCTGGCCCTGGGCTATGCGGCCATCAGCGTATTCGGCGGGCTGCTCGCGACCTGGGCCGGCCTGTCCCTGACCAAACTTTGATAACGAGAAACCGACATGCTCGATTCCAAACTGTTACGTAGCAACCTCCAGGACGTAGCGGACCGCCTGGCTTCCCGTGGCTTTGCCCTGGATGTCGCGCGCATCGAAGCGCTGGAAGAACAGCGCAAGACCGTCCAGACCCGCACCGAAGCACTGCAGGCTGAGCGTAACGCGCGTTCCAAATCCATCGGTCAGGCCAAGCAGCGCGGCGAAGACATCGCGCCGCTGATGGCGGACGTCGAGCGCATGGCGGGCGAACTGAGTGCCGGTAAAGTCGAGCTGGACGCGATCCAGACCGAACTGGATTCGATCCTGCTGGGCATTCCGAACCTGCCGCACGAATCGGTGCCGGTCGGCGAAGACGAAGACGGCAACGTCGAAGTCCGTCGCTGGGGCACCCCGACTGCTTTCGACTTCCCGGTTCAGGATCACGTGGCCCTGGGCGAGAAGTTCGGCTGGCTCGACTTCGAAACCGCCGCCAAGCTGTCCGGCGCACGTTTCGCCCTGCTGCGCGGCCCGATTGCCCGTCTGCACCGCGCACTGGCGCAGTTCATGATCAACCTGCACGTCACCGAGCACGGCTACGAAGAGGCTTACACGCCTTATCTGGTTCAGGCCCCGGCGCTGCAAGGCACCGGTCAACTGCCGAAGTTCGAAGAAGACCTGTTCAAGATCGCTCGCGAAGGCGAAGCCGATCTGTACCTGATCCCGACCGCCGAAGTGTCGCTGACCAACATCGTGGCCGGTGAAATCGTCGATTCGAAACAGCTGCCGATCAAGTTCGTCGCTCACACTCCGTGCTTCCGTAGCGAAGCCGGCGCGTCGGGTCGTGACACTCGCGGCATGATCCGTCAGCACCAGTTCGACAAGGTCGAGATGGTCCAGATCGTCGAGCCGTCGAAGTCGATGGAAGCGCTGGAAGGCCTGACCGCCAACGCCGAGAAAGTCCTGCAACTGCTGGAGCTGCCTTACCGCACCCTGGCGCTGTGCACTGGCGACATGGGCTTCAGCGCGGTCAAGACTTACGACCTGGAAGTGTGGATTCCGAGCCAGGACAAGTACCGTGAAATCTCGTCGTGCTCCAACTGCGGCGACTTCCAGGCCCGCCGCATGCAGGCGCGTTTCCGCAACCCGGAAACCGGCAAGCCTGAGCTGGTGCACACC
The DNA here is from genome assembly GCF_058808435.1 of Pseudomonas sp. GW821-FHT11D10. Lineage (NCBI taxonomy): Bacteria > Pseudomonadati > Pseudomonadota > Gammaproteobacteria > Pseudomonadales > Pseudomonadaceae > Pseudomonas > Pseudomonas sp. GW821-FHT11D10. The sequence continues at coordinate 350,543 of NZ_JBXARR010000001.1, forward strand.
TTGAACGGTTCCGGTCTGGCGGTCGGACGTACCCTGGTTGCCGTGCTGGAAAACTACCAGCAGGCCGACGGTTCGATCCGTGTGCCGGACGTGCTGAAGCCGTACATGGGTGGCCTTGAGGTCATCGGCTAAATGAAATATCTGCCGCTGTTTCACAACCTGCGCGGCAGTCGTGTGTTGGTCGTCGGTGGGGGGGAGATTGCCTTGCGCAAGTCCCGCCTGCTGGCCGATGCCGGTGCGCTGCTGCGGGTGGTCGCACCTGAAATCGAATCGCAACTGCGCGAACTGGTTGCCGCCAGCGGTGGCGAATGCCTGCTGCGTGGCTATGCCGAAACGGATCTGGACGGTTGCGGGCTGATCATTGCCGCCACCGACGACGAAGCGTTGAATGCGCAAGTTTCCGCCGATGCCCATCGGCGCTGCGTGCCGGTCAATGTGGTGGATGCGCCGGCGCTGTGCAGCGTGATTTTCCCGGCAATCGTCGATCGTTCACCGCTGATCATCGCGGTCTCCAGCGGCGGCGATGCGCCGGTGCTGGCCCGGCTGATCCGCGCCAAGATCGAAACCTGGATTCCTTCGACATATGGCCATCTGGCCGGTCTGGCTGCGCGGTTTCGCGATCAGGTCAAAGGCCTGTTTCCCGATGTGCAGCAACGTCGCGGTTTTTGGGAAGACGTGTTCCAGGGGCCGATCGCCGACCGCCAGCTGGCTGGGCAGGGCGCCGAGGCCGAGCGTCTGTTGCAGGCGAAAATCGACGGCGAAGCGAGTGTTACCACGGGTGAGGTGTATCTGGTGGGCGCAGGGCCGGGCGATCCGGATCTGCTGACCTTCCGCGCCTTGCGTCTGATGCAGCAAGCCGACGTGGTGCTGTACGACCGCTTGGTGGCTCCGGCGATTCTTGAGCTGTGCCGTCGCGATGCCGAACGTGTCTACGTCGGCAAGCGTCGCGCCGATCATGCCGTGCCGCAGGATCAGATCAACCAGCAACTGGTGGATCTGGCCAAGGCTGGCAAGCGCGTGGTGCGGTTGAAGGGCGGGGATCCGTTCATCTTCGGCCGTGGCGGCGAAGAGATCGAGGAACTGGCGGCCCATGGCATCCCGTTCCAGGTGGTGCCAGGCATCACGGCGGCCAGCGGTTGCGCGGCGTATGCGGGGATTCCGCTGACTCATCGCGATTACGCGCAGTCGGTGCGTTTCGTCACCGGGCACCTGAAGGACGGTTCCACCGATCTGCCGTGGGCCGACCTCGTCGCGCCGGCTCAGACGCTGGTGTTCTACATGGGCCTGGTGGGGCTGCCGATCATCTGCGAGCAGTTGATCAAGCATGGTCGCGCAGCCGAAACGCCGGCCGCGCTGATCCAGCAGGGCACCACGGTCAATCAGCGGGTCTTCACCGGCACGCTGGCCGACCTGCCGCGTCTGGTAGCGGAGCATGAAGTGCATGCGCCGACGCTGGTGATCGTCGGCGAAGTGGTGCAACTGCGCGAGAAACTGGCGTGGTTTGAAGGCGCTCAGGGTCAAATCTGACGACTCTGAGGGGATCGTTCCCACGCGGTGGGAACGATCCAGCTTTCAACCTCTGCGCCAAACCCCTTTCCCGCCCAACCGGTTCCGGTCATGGGCAACAGTGAAATCCTGCTTCGGCCCCTTCGGCACCACCCCGGTCGGGTTGATGGTCTTGTGGCTGCCGTAGTAGTGATTCTTGATGTGCTGGAAGTCCACGGTCTCGGCAACACCCGGCCACTGGTACATCTCACGCAGCCAGTTCGACAGGTTCGGATAATCGCTGATCCGCCGCAGATTGCATTTGAAGTGTCCGTGGTACACCGCATCGAAACGAATCAGCGTGGTGAACAAGCGCACGTCCGCCTCGGTCAGGTATTCGCCCGTCAAATAACGGTTGGCGCCCAGCACCTGCTCCAGATGATCCAGTTCGGCAAATACATCATCGAACGCTTCTTCATAGGCCTTCTGCGAGGTGGCGAACCCGGCGCGGTACACACCGTTGTTCACGGCAGGGTAGATCCGCTCGTTCAGCGCATCGATCTCGCTGCGTAATGGCGCCGGATAGAAGTCCAGATCGTTGCCGGTCAGGTCATCGAAGGCACTGTTGAACATGCGGATGATCTCCGCTGATTCGTTGCTGACGATGCGCTTGAGCTTCTTGTCCCACAGCACCGGCACGGTGACGCGGCCGGTGTAGTCGGCGGTGTCAGCGGTGTAGCGCTGGTGCATGAAATCGAAGTGGTCGAGTTTGTCGCCGGTCGAACCGAGGTTCTGATCGAAGGTCCAGCCGTTTTCCAGCATCAGCCAGCTGACGACGGAAACGTCGATCAGACTTTCCAGGCCCTTGAGCTTGCGCAGAATCAGCGTGCGATGGGCCCACGGACAGGCCAGGGAAACGTAAAGGTGATAACGCCCGGCTTCGGCGGAAAAACCGCCTTCACCGCTCGGGCCCGGCTCGCCGTTGCGAGTGACCCAGTTGCGGCGCTGCGCCTGTTCGCGCTGGAACGCGCCGTCCTTGCTGCTTTCGTACCACTTGTCCTGCCAGCGGCCGTCGACGAGTAAACCCATGATCAAGACTCCAGAAACCAATAATCGTTGGAGCCGAGTCTATTCCGATGAGTTCGAACAAAAAGCGCAAAGATCGGGCGTTAATGATCGGTTAAATCGATTTGTCCCGCGCAGCCCAGTATTGCTCGGCGGTTTCGAAAGCCTGCTCACGGCTCTTACCGAGGCCACGGAGCGCCAACGCCATGGTCGAAATCAGCGCCATTTGCGGGTAACTGTCGACCACATCGCCGCGCCAGACGGCTTTCAGATGTTCGATATCCAGCGACGCCGGTTTGACGTGACGTTGCGCCGACAGCTGCGGCCATTCCTCGTCCCAGCTCTCGCCGCCAGTGGTGCCGTACAGGTGGCTGTCGGCATCCGGGTTGATCTCGATTTCGCCGCCGTCACCCTTGATCACGATCGCCGTGTCGCCGAGCAGGCCGCTGGCATCGCGGTGCACCGCTTGATAGCCGGGGTGGAAAATACTCTGCAGGCCGCAACGCGCGCCCAGCGGATTGAGGATCCGCGCCAGCGAATGAATAGGCGAGCGCAGGCCGAGGGTGTTGCGCAGGTCGATCATTCGTTGCAGCTGCGGCGCCCAGTCCACCAGCGGCATGAACGCCAGGCCACCGTTATCCAGCGCCGCGCCGACCTGTTGCCAGTTGCGGCACAGCGGAATGTTCAGTTCGCCGAGCAATTGTTCGGAGTACAAGCGCCCGGCGGTGTGTGCGCCACCACCGTGCATGAAGATGCGCACGCCGTACTGCGCCAGGCACTTGGCCGCCAGCAGATACCACGGCAGGTGACGTTTCTTGCCGGCATAGGTCGGCCAGTCCAGATCGACCTTCAGCTCTGGCGCCTGCAAGCGTTCGCGCAGGGCTTCGGTGAAGCCGGCCATTTCCTCGGCGCTTTCTTCCTTGTGCCGCAGCAGCATCAGAAAGGCACCGAGCTGGGTTTCTTCGACCGCTTCGTCGAGCACCATGCCCATGGCTTCCCGGGCTTCCTCGCGGGTCAGGTCACGGGCGCCGCGCTTGCCCTTGCCGAGGATGCGCACGAATTGGGCGAACGGGTGCTCGGCGGGCGTTTCGAGGGTCAGCGCTGGATAGTCGGTCATAGGCAATTCGTCGGTTTGGGCAGGCCCGCCAATTTCGCGGCGAGTTTGGCAGGGGTGCCTTTGAACAGTCGGTTCAGGTGCAGGCTGTTGCCTTTCTCCGCGCCGAGCTTGAGCGCGGTGTACTTGATCAGCGGCCGGGTGGCCGGGGACAACTGGAATTCGGCGTAGAAGCTGCGCAGGAGTTCAAGGACTTCCCAGTGTTCGGCGCTCAGCTCGATATCTTCGGCAGCGGCGAGGGCGCTGGCGACTTCGGCCGACCAGTCGTTGAGGTCGACCAGGAAGCCGTCCTTGTCCAGTTCGATGGCGCGGGCGCCGACGGTCAACGCATTCATAGCCAGCTGTTGACCTTGTCGTGGTGGATCGACAGCTCGACGAAGGCCGGGTAATCGATGGCTTCGGCCCAGTCCGGAACCTGTAAGGCACGGGCTTGCGCGTCTTCGGCCAGCACAAACAGTTTCACCTGACGGGTTTCCAGCGCAATGAACGGCGCGGTGCCGGGTTGCAGCGCATAAGCGGCATCGCCAGACAGCAACAGCGCATCGGCAGAACCAAGCAGGCGCAGGCAACTGGTCAGGCGTTCGTCGCCGAACGGGGAATGGGACAACACATGCAAAGTCGACATCAGAGGGTGATCACCTGGTCGTAACGGTCAATGAGGGCGGTGATTTGCTCGGCGGCCAAAGGTTGCGCCTCGTCCAGCGAACGAGCGCCGAGGCCGCGAACACTGGCGCTGTCGGCGCAGTAGAACAGCTCTTCGACGCCGAACATCGGCAGCGCTTGCAGGTTGGCGCTCAGGTCTTTCTGTTGCAGGGCCTTGGCGTTTTGCCCGGCGGCCAGTTGCAGCACGCCGTCGTCGAGAAACAGCAGGCCGATCGGTAGATCGAACGCGCCGCCGGCCAGCACGATGTCCAGCGCTTCGCGGGCACCGGGGCCGGACCACGGCGATTGGCGGCTGATAATCAGAAGGGACTTGGCCATGTCATGCGCCTCCGAAACAGATCAGGCGGTCGGCATCCTGCACCGCGTCATGCAACTGGCCGAGGCCGGACAATTCCCACGGCGCGCTGACGGCCACGGCATCACGCCGATAACGACCGGCTTCCTCGGTGTTCAACACGCCACGGCGCAGGGCGGCGGCGATGCACACCACGCCGTCGAGGTTTTGTTCGGTGATGAAGGTTCGCCACTGCTTGGGCAGGTCCAGTTCGTCCTGCGGCGTGACCACGGCGTCGGACGCGTTGTGGACCCCGTCCTGATAGAAAAACAGCCGGACAATCTCATGCCCGCCGGCCAGCGCGGCCTGGGCGAACAGCAGGGCGCGGCGCGAGGAGGGCGCATGGGCGGCGGAAAACAGCGCAATGGCGAACTTCATGACGGACTCGATCAGCAAAACTGCGGCCATGATAAAGCTTTCTCGGCGGGGCGGCGAAGTGGATGTTTCCCGCGCCCGTCTCGATGCGAGCAGGTGTCCTTCAGCGCGGCATGTAGCCCAACTGCCAGCGGCGCGGAATCTTCAGCGTCAGTAGCCCCAGAACGCCGGCGAACAGACCGCTGACCAACATAGCTTTAAGTCCCAAATGATGTTCCAGCACCGCCCCCAGAATGGCGCCGACCAGCATCCCGCTCCACGGCACCAGTTGCACCCGCCAGCCGCTTCGCCGTTCGCCGAGCACCCACCGGCCCAATCCACGGCCGAATCGTGACAGCGCGCCGGTGACATACGTCAGCCCGACCGGCAGACCGTTCACTTCTTCCACCGCCGCGTTGAGCATGCCCATCGCAATGATTGCCGCCAGCAAGGCCGGCAATTGCGTGTCAAAGGGCCAGGCTGCCAAGCAGAGCAGAGCGGCGATGGACAACAACAAGGGCAGCGCCCGCCGACCACCCAGCCGACTGACCACAACCCCGAGGGCATTGCCGACAATGAACGTGGCGACCAGCAGAATCAGCCTTAATGTCAGTGCGCTGTCGCCATCACTGATCGCCACCGCCAGCCGCGTGGTGTTGCCGCTCATGAAGGAGACGAAATCGCCGCTGGCCATGAAGCCGATGGCATCAGTCATACCGGCCAGTACCGACAGGCTGGCAACCAGCGCCAGGCCCACACGGCCGCGCCATTTCTGTATATGAAGATGTCCGGGGCTGGCGCGGTGGGTCGAGGTGGAAGGCAGCATCGAGGCAGCGTCCTTGAGCGGGGTTTACGGTTCTATGCCATACAGATCGCAATACTCCAGCCAGTCCATGCCGGCCATTTCCGCCACTTCGCGATGCACTTCCAGGCGTTGCGCCTGATACTCCTCAGGCGTCGCAGCAGTGAGTTGCAACGTCAGTTCCCAGGCAAACAGACCCTGGCTTTCCGCCTCGGCTTCGAACGCTTCGTGCAGGCGTTCTTCGCGGTACTGCGCCTGGGTTTCGCCCTTGGCCTGGGCCAGCAGCGGGTTGAGGTGGTCAAGGGCTTCGCGCAGTTCCGGACGCGCATCGAGAAACAGTTTCAGGGCCTGTTCGTGTCGCTGGTCAGTAGGCGCCATGGGCTTTCCTTGTAAGGCTGATGACCGTTAATGTGCCGCAGCGGCTGACATGTGTCGCGCTCTAAATGCAGTAAAGCAGAACGATTTTTGGCGTTGCGGTGATACAGTCCGCTTTTTTCCGAATGAGCGAATGCAATGCGAATGCTGATGGTGGCGCTGGCGGCAACCCTGCTGGCCGGTTGCGCGGGTTCGGCGATGGAAGACGCCCGCACGCAAACCCCTTACAAGACCCTGAATTCGGACAAACCCGAAAAAGTCGTGGCCCAGTGCGTGCAATTCGCCTGGCAGGACGAAGCGGTGTTCGGCGTGGACGCGGCGGCTTATCTGCAACCGGGCAAGAAGGGCGGTTCGACGGTCTACACCCGCTCGGCGGAGTCGTTTGTCGACTTGACCACGGATGCGTCCGGCACGGTTTTGAATTACTACGCGCAGAAGGATGATTTTGTGGCCAAGCGCCGCTTGGCGGCGCTGGCGACCTGTCTGTAACGGTCGGCTGAATGCGTTGAAATTTGCGACCCTCGCCAGCCTGCGGGCGAGGGTCGCTGAATTCAATCAATCAAACGCTTCTGGAAGAAATGCCGCTTGTGCCCCAGCGGATAATCCACAATCTCGCCACACTCGGTATAGCCCAGTTTTTTGTAGAACCCGGGCGCCTGAAAATCAAAGGTATCGAGCCAGATCCCCACGCAGTCTTTTTCCCGGGCGAACTCCTCGACCATCTGCATCAGCTTCGAGCCGATGCCCTGTCCCCGGCCTTCTTCCGGCACCGCCAGCAACTCGATAAACAGCCACCGATAGAACGTATGCCCATAGAGGCCACCGAGGATCGCGTCGTTATCGTCGCGCACCAGCAACGCGACCGGTTCGTACAGCGAAGGCCCGGCTTTGGCGATGTTATGGGCACGCAGGGGCGCCAGGATGGCTGCGCGCTGTTCTTCGGTAGGGTCCTGTGACAGCTCGATCCGCAACGTCATGTTGTCTTCCTTGTAGTAATGAACCGGCAGCCTATCGCGCCGCAGCCGATTGAAGCAATCGCTTGGAACCGTCGCTCCCGCGCCGGGGTCTAGCCCTTTAGGGCGTCCATCCGGAACGCGTTTGCCTGGGAGATTCCATGAACATTTTCGAAGCCCTGCGTGAAAGCCACGATCGTCAGCGGACCTACGCGAAATCGTTGATCAAGACCAGCGGTGACACCCCGGAAAGGGTCGAGGCCTACAAGCAACTCAAGGCTGAGCTTCAGGCCCACGAAACGGCCGAAGAGCGCCACTTCTACATACCGTTGATGGAGTTCGACAACGGTGTCGACCTCAGCCGCCATGCCATCGCCGAACACCATGAAATGGACGAAATGATGGAAGAACTCGACGAGACCGAGATGTCGAGTCCGGCCTGGCTGGCCACGGCGAAAAAGCTCTCGGAGAAGGTTCACCATCACTTGCAAGAGGAAGAGCAGAAGTTCTTCCAGATGGCCGGCAAGTTGCTCGACGACAAGCAAAAGGAGCAGCTCGCCGGGCAGTATGAAAAGGAGTTCAAGGCGCAGCTTCCCTGAGCCGGTGAATGCAGGTTTTTGTAATGACGCGGTGTAGTCCTTTTGCCATGCGTCGGGTGAGCGTCGTCGCAATGCACTGTGTTTATATACAGTGTTTTCGGCGTTTTTCGAATTTTACCGAGGCAGACTGCGACAAAACCGCCGATGGACAAAAAATCCTCCTCCGTTAGCTTGAAGGCCTCTCCTCGGACAGGAGAGTTCTTAAATCAACGGAGTGAAAAACATGAACCAACCACAAGCTCAAACCCAACTGCGACACGGTCGCGTCATTTCCCCTGCAAGCCGCGGCGCGGTGGCCATCGAGCAAGGATTGCTCGGCGGCTGGCAGGTCAATGAAATGGAAGGCGGCAAGAACTTTCCGGCACTCGCGGCCGGTCCGTTCCCGGCGCCATTTGAAAGCGACAACCCGAGCGTCGTACCGCCGGCTGACGGCTATATTCTCAGTGGCGGCAAGAACGACGCACGTGACTGTGTGAACTTCACCGCAGAAGAAATGAGCAAGAAACTCGGGCGTCCATTCTCCTGGCCGCTGCTCAATGTCACTCCCGGCCAGACCCTTGAGGTCAAATGGGAGTACACCGCGCCGCACACCACCCGCGGTTATCGCTGGCTGATCACCAAGGATGGCTGGGACCCGAAACAACGCATCACCCGAGCGCAACTGGAGGCGCAACCGTTCGCCGAGGATTTCTATCCGCAAGTGCCGTACTACAGTCATTCGGCGGAATTGAAAGCCAAGGTCAACCACGCCGTGAAACTTCCGGGCAACAAGCAGGGTCATCACGTCATCGTCCTGATGTGGATCGTCGCCAACACCGGCAACGCCTTCTATCAGGCCTTCGATGTGGACTTCAAATAAGCCCGCAACGTCAAACCCACACGTTCTGAAGGATTAGAACATGTCAAACATCGACTTCACCCTATTGAAAAACCAGGCCAGCGACGCGGCGTCGCTGATGCCAAGCCTTGCTGGCAAGAAGATCCTCATGGGCTTCTGGCACAACTGGCCGGCCGGCCCGAGCGACGGTTACCAGCGCGGCCAGTTCGCCAACATCGCCCTGGAAAACGTGCCGAAGGAATACAACGTGGTCGCGGTGGCCTTCATGAAGGGAAGCGGGATTCCGACCTTCAAGCCGTTCAACGTCTCCGATGCCGAGTTCCGCCGTCAGGTCGGCGTGCTCAACAGTCAGGGGCGGGCTGTGCTGATTTCCCTGGGCGGTGCCGATGCGCACATCGAGTTGCGTGCCGGCCAGGAGCAACCGCTGGCCAACGAAATCATCCGTCTGGTGGAAACCTACGGTTTTGATGGCCTGGATATCGATCTTGAACAGAGCGCGATTGATTTCGCTGCCAACAAGACCGTCCTGCCGGCCGCGCTGAAACTGGTCAAGGATCACTACGCAGGCCAGGGCAAGCATTTCATCATCAGCATGGCGCCGGAGTTTCCGTACCTGACCACCTCCGGCAAATACGTCGGTTATCTGCAAGCGCTGGAAGGCTATTACGACTTCATCGCTCCGCAGTTTTACAACCAGGGCGGCGACGGGGTCTGGGTGCCGGAAGCCAATAACGGCAACGGCGCGTGGATCGCCCAGAACAACGACGCGATGAAAGAGGATTTCCTCTATTACCTGACCGAGAGCCTGGTGACCGGCACTCGCGGGTTCACGAAGATCCCGGCGGACAAGTTCGTCATCGGCCTGCCGTCCAACGTCGATGCCGCTGCCACCGGTTACGTGATCGACAAAACCGTGGTCGGCAACGCGATGAAACGCCTGGCGGTCAAAGGGCATCCGATCAAGGGCCTGATGACCTGGTCGGTGAACTGGGACAACGGCACCAGCAAGGATCGCGTGCCGTACAACTGGGAATTCAGTCGGCGTTATGGACCACTGATTCACGGGGCGCCGTCTGCGGCGCAGGGCGCTGATGCAGCGACGGTGAACGTGGCTCATCAGTAGTCAGTGAACGAAAAGCCCGGTAGCGCTGCCGGGCTTTTTTTCGTCGGCGGTTCGCATCATTTCACCTACCATGGCCATCTTCCGATGACAAAAAAGGATCAGGCGTCATGTCCAACACAGCCGAGCGGGTCAACATCGTCGATACCCAGGTGTTGTCCCACGACTGGTATCTGCTGAAGAAAATCACCTTCGACTATCACCGCAACAACGGTGACTGGCAGCGTCAGACGCGCGAGGTCTACGACCGTGGCAATGGCGCGGCGATTCTGCTGTTCAACCGCGAGCAACGCACCGTGGTGCTGACCCGGCAGTTCCGCCTGCCGGTGTTCGTCAACGGTCACGACGGTTTGCTGATTGAAGTGGCGGCCGGACTGCTCGAAGGCGCGGCGCCGGAGCAACGCATCCGCGACGAGGCCGAGGAAGAAACCGGTTACCGCGTGCATGACGTGAAGAAGGTGTTCGAGGCCTACATGAGCCCCGGCTCGGTGACCGAGAAACTGCACTTTTTCATCGCCGAGTACGATGCCTCGTCAAAGGTCAGTGAGGGGGGCGGTCTGGAAGAAGAGACCGAAGAACTTGAAGTGCTGGAGTGGCGTTTCGCCGACGCGCTGGCGGCATTCCAGCGAGGCGAGATCTGCGATGCCAAGACCATCATGCTGCTGCAATACGCGGCGATGAATAATCTGTTTGGCGGTTAAAACAAGTCACCGGTTTTACCGATGTCTGACCACTGGCCACCCTCCAGAGTCAGCAAGCGCTCCTTGGCTTCCAGGCCTCCGGCAAAACCGGTCAGTTTGCCTGAGGCGCCGATGACCCTATGGCATGGCGCAATGATTGAAATCGGATTGCGCCCGTTCGCCGCGCCGACGGCACGCACCGCACTCGGGTGGCCGATCTGTTCGGCGATCTGGCTGTAGGTGCGGGTCTCGCCAAACGGAATGGTCAGCAGCGCGGCCCAGACCTTTTTCTGGAACTCGGTGCCGGCAAAGTCCAGCTCCAGATCGAACGCGTTTCGCGTTCCTGCAAAATATTCTTCCAGCTGTCGTGCGGTTTTCATCAACACCGGATTGTCCGGTGCTTCACTCATTGGCCCGAGGCGCACCCGGTTCGGTTTGTCGTTTTCCCAGAGGATGGCGGCCAGACGTGAGCCGTTCGCGACCAGCTTCAACTCGCCGACAGGCGAGGGCAGGGTGATGAACGTGTAGGCCATGGGAAAAACTCCGGGACGGGGGCGAAAACTGCGCCCAGCATACTGCCGGATCGGGGAGGCGCAAACCGTAATCGCGACCATACTGGCTGATGCTCTTGAAGCGCTTTCCTACCTTATAAAAAGAAGAGACCGACTCATGAAGTACGAACCTTTTGCCAAATCGCTGATTGCGACCTCATTGGCGCTCAGCTGCCTCATGGCTCACGCCGCCTCGGTTGCCCCGGTCGCTGCCGAAAACGGCATGGTGGTCACCGCCCAGCACCTGGCCACTCACGTGGGTGTCGACGTGTTGAAAAGTGGCGGCAACGCGGTGGATGCGGCGGTCGCCGTGGGTTATGCACTGGCGGTGGTTTACCCGGCGGCGGGCAACCTCGGTGGTGGTGGTTTCATGACCATTCAACTGGCGGACGGACGCAAGACCTTCCTCGACTTCCGCGAAAAAGCCCCGCTGGCCGCGACGGCCAACATGTACCTCGACAAGGACGGCAATGTTATTCCGGACCTGAGTACCCGTGGCCACCTCGCGGTTGGCGTTCCGGGCACCGTGTCCGGCATGGAGCTGGCGCTGAGCAAGTACGGCACCAAACCGCGCAAGGAAATGATTGCCCCGGCCATCAAACTGGCGGAAGACGGATTCGAGCTGGAACAGGGCGACGTCGAGCTGCTGGAGTACGCCACCGATGTGTTCAAGAAGGACATCAAGGATTCCGGCGCGATCTTTCTGAGCAACGGCGAGCCGATGCAGGTCGGGCAGAAACTGGTGCAGAAGGACCTGGGCAAAACCCTGCGCACCATCTCCGAAAAAGGCGCCGACGGTTTCTACAAAGGATGGGTGGCCGACGCCATCGTCACGTCCAGTCAGGCCAACAAGGGCATCATCACTCAGGCCGACCTCGACAAATACAAGACCCGCGAACTGGCCCCGGTGGAGTGCGACTATCGCGGTTATCACGTCGTATCGGCACCGCCGCCAAGCTCCGGCGGGGTGGTGATCTGCCAGATCATGAATATTCTCGAAGGCTATCCGATGAAGGATCTGGGCTTCCATTCCGCCCAGGGCATGCACTACCAGATCGAGGCCATGCGCCACGCGTACGTGGATCGCAACAGCTATCTGGGTGATCCGGATTTTGTGAAAAACCCGATCGAGCACCTGCTGGACAAGAACTACGCGACCAAGCTGCGCAACGCGATCCAGCCGCAGAAGGCCGGTGTGTCGGCAGAACTCAAACCCGGCGTCGCGCCCCATGAAGGTAGCAACACCACGCACTATTCGATCGTCGACAAGTGGGGCAACGCGGTCTCGGTCACCTACACCCTCAACGACTGGTTCGGCGCGGGCGTGATGGCGAGCAAGACCGGGGTGATTCTCAACGATGAAATGGACGATTTCACCTCCAAGGTCGGCGTGCCGAACATGTACGGCCTGGTGCAGGGCGAAGCCAACGCCATCGCTCCGGGCAAGGCACCGCTGTCATCGATGAGCCCGACCATTGTCACCAAGGACGGCAAGGTGGTGATGGTGGTCGGTACGCCGGGCGGCAGTCGCATCATTACCGCGACCTTGCTGACCATGCTCAACGTCATCGACTACGGCATGGGCCTGCAGGAAGCGGTCGACGCGCCACGTTTCCACCAGCAGTGGATGCCGGAGGAAACCAACCTCGAAGACTTCGCCGCCAGCCCCGACACGAAGAAGATTCTCGAGAGCTGGGGCCACAAGTTTGCGGGTCCGCAGGACGCCAACCACATCGCCGCGATTCTGGTCGGTGCACCGTCGCTGGGGGGTAAACCGGTCGGCAAGAACCGCTTCTACGGCGCCAACGATCCACGGCGCAACACCGGGTTGTCATTGGGTTACTGAGCAGAGTAAAAAGGGGGCGGGCACACGTCCGCCCCTGTCTCAAGGACCGATCAAGGAAGGCTCACCATGACCACCGCATTGCTGATCATCGATGTCCAGCGCGCCCTGTGCACAGGCGAATACGAGTGCCACGACATCAAACGGGTGATCGATACCATCAACGGCCTAAGCGCCCGCGCGCGTCAATCGGGTGTGCCGGTGGTGCTGATCCAGCACAACGAAAAGGACAGCCCGTTCGCCCACGGCGCCGAAGGCTGGCAACTGGCTGACGGCCTGGCCACCGCGCCCGGCGATCTGCGCGTCGACAAGACCGCCAACGACTCGTTCTACCAGACCAACCTGCAGAAACTGATCCCCCGGGAAGACCTCGACCGCCTGGTGATCTGCGGCCTGCAAACCGATTACTGCGTCAATGCCACCGTGCGCCAGGCCCATCAACTGGGCTACGACGTGGAGCTGGCGGCCGATGCGCACTCCACCGTCGACAACGGCAACATGAGCGCCGAAGACATCATCGCCGAACACAACAAGGACTGGGCGCACCTGACCGGTTCCGTGGCGCGGATCGATGTGAAGCCGGCGGCCCAGATCAGTTTCTGACGTGTTATTGCAGTCTTTGCGGGAGCAAGCTTGCTCCCGCAAAGACGTGTTGAGTCAGGCCATTTGCAACCGCCGCACCACGGCCTGAAACCGCTCCGACGCCACCCACTGCGGATCCGCATCCTCCACCAGCAACATGATCCCCAGATAATGTTCCAGATGCAGGGTAATCACCTGACCATCGACCGCCAGATCCCAGTAATACTGATCCAGACCGCTGGCCTGGGTTGTCCAGGTTCCGCTCAGCGTCTGCTGGAGCTCATCGGCGATGCGCTTGAAGAGTCCGCTATCCGAACTGTCCGACAGGTGAATATCCGAATCGGCCATGTGCTGCTCCTTGAATGACGATGAGGGTGGGAAGGCATACTGCCACCGCCTGAAATCAGGTCGCAAACATCAGCCTGCGAACATCACTCACCGGCTCGGACACCGCACCGCTCAACACCAACCGCGTAATCGTCTCCGCCGCCACCGCATAATCCTCATCCTGCGGCACCTCCCGCCCGGTGATGCGCCCCATCTGCCAGCCAATGTTGGTGTAGGTGCGCGTCGCCGACCAGATGAACAGCATCAAATGCTCGGGATCCACTGGCGCCAGCAGCCCGCGGTCGATCCAGCTGCGCAGGCACTCGACATTGCGCCGGGCTTCGCTGTGCAGCAGGTCGCGGCATTCGTCGGGCAACTGGCGGCCACCGAGCAGCAACTCACCGCTGAAAACCTTGGCGATCGCCGGATGCTCGCGGGCAATGCGGATGCGGGCGGCGACGTAGGCGCGCAGGCCGATCAGTGGGTCGTCGCTTTCGCGCAGCACCGCCGAGGCTTCCAGCAACGGTTCGACGAAGCCGAGCAGCACTTTGCCGTAGAGGTTTTCCTTGCTCTGGAAGTAGTAATAAATATTGGCCTTGGGCACACCGGCGCGGGCGGCGATGTCGCGGGTCTGGGTCGCGTCGAAGCCGTTGGCGGCGAATTCTTCACTGGCGGCGGCCAGGATCAGTTGCTGGTTGCGTTCGCGGATGCTGCTCATGGACGGCATGGAGAGTCTGGCCATTTCGGGTTCGCAATATACAAAACTATATAGCGAATAAGCCAGCGAACTCGCTCCTCAGCGCTATGCTGGTTTCAATTTCGGTAACCTCAGGAAAATGACAATGACCCTTCAGGCACTGCGCGCCACGACGATTCACCTCGACGCGGTGGCGAAGCTGTTCGACGGCTATCGCGGCTTTTATGGCCAGTCGTCGAACCTTGAGCAATCGCGGGTCTTCATCGCCGAACGCATGGCCGGCAATGAATCGGCGATTTTTCTGGTTGAGGATGAAAGCGGTGAGGCGCTCGGATTCGTCCAGCTATACCCGACGTTCTCTTCGATAGACGCCCATCGCACCTGGCTGCTCAGCGACCTGTTCACCACGCCGGCCGCCCGTGGCCGTGGAGTGGGGCGACTATTGATGAACACCGCCCGCGACTTCGCCGTCGAAACCGGCGCCAAGGGACTGGTACTGGAAACCGCCACCGACAATTTCACCGCCCAGGGTTTGTACGAGTCACTCGGCTGGGTGCGCGACACGGGCTATTACACGTACATCCTCGATTTGCGCCAAAGCTGAATCGGCGCGATCTTTTTCACGGTTTTCCCGAATCAGGACTTTTCCCGAACGTAGACGATCACTAGAATCCGCCCCGGCGCTCCGCAATGGAGGCTCTTTGATATCACTTTAGGGACGACATCATGCAATTCGGGAAAATCCTTGCGCTGGGTCTGGTGCTCGCGCTGGGTGGCTGTGCCAGTTTCACCAAGGACGAAGTGGCCCCGGTCACGCTGCCATCGATGGCCAGCTATGCCAACAAGCCAAATGTCTATGTCGATTTCGACTTCTATCAGGGCGAGCCGAAAAGCGCTTCCGCCGTGGAAATGCCGCAAGCTCGGGACATGCTCAAACCGCAATTGCAAACCGTCCTGAAGGATTCCGGTTTGTTCGGTCGTGTCACCTTCGACAAGTTCGAGAAGCAGCCAGGTGACTACAGCCTGCGCCTGAAAATGTACAACCACCCACCGAATGGCGGTCAGATGGTGCTGGCGTTCATCAGTGGCCTGAGCATGACGATCATCCCGGCCTATGCCACCGACCAGTACACCATGAGCCTGGAAACTCTTGATCAGCAAGATCAGCCGCTGTCCACCGCGAGTAACCATGACGCGGTCGGCACCTGGATGGGCATCTGGTTCCTCCCGCTGGCGTTCAATACACCGAAAGCAGCAGTGACCGATACGTTCACTCGGCAGGTCAATGCGTTGCTCAAGGAATGGGCCGACAGCAACCGTCCGAAATATTCGGGCATCTGACTCACTCCAGCAGCAAAAAAAAGAGCCGCAATCGCGGCTCTTTTTTTTTGCCCCTACTTCAGGGCCTGAATGAATTGTGGATCGCTGTACAGATTCTTCAGCAAGTCCTGCAGCATCGGGTTGTAGGCGTTGGTCGCGTTGGGGATCGCGATAAAGCCGAAAAAGCTGCTGTTCCACTGATGGCTGACATCTTTGGTGGCGTCGTACACCACATCGTTGCCATTGCGCAGGGTGAAGCGCGCAGCGATGGTGCCGTCACCGGTGCCCATGCCGGCGTTCAACTGGTTTTTCACCACCAGCACTTGCAGATGACGGGTCGCCTGCGGGTCGAGCAGACCGGCCTTGCGCAGTTCTTCGGTGATCGCGTCCTGGATATGCGCCGGGATGCTGCCTGTCGGTGACTTGATCGGGTTGGCGCGGACCATCAAAGAGCCTTCGCCCGACTCGGCGGTGACCTGCGGATTGCTGATCGCGTGCAGCGGCGGGGTTTGCTTGAGCTTCTGAACGTTGTCGAAGCTTGGCTCGTAACGGGTCATGGTCATGCCACAGCCTTGCAGGAGCAGAGCAAACAGCGGGACCAACAGCAGCGATTTTTTCACGGCAGTTCCTTGCGCGTTGAAGAGGGGGGGGCGAATTATGGGCAGAGTGCCATCATTGGGCAACTCCGTTTGCCGTCCATCATTCACGCTGACGCAACAAGCCCTCGATCTGCGCCAGCTCCCAGGTACTTAGAAGACTGACCGGGTCGGTGCCGAAGCGTTGCCGGATGTCGAGCGTCCATTGGCGACCGTCCGGGCAAAGACAATCAGCGCAGCGATGCAAGCGCTGGCCGTCAAAGTCCAGCTGCAAACGCCAGCCTTCGATGTCGACCGCAACCCGATCCGCTCGCGCGTCCATCACCCGCAAGGCACACACGCCCAGCGCGGCATCGCGCAAGCGCTGGCACACTTCGCGGCTGGTCAGTTCGGTCGGCATCCGGGGCTCCAATGGCTTAAAACAGCGCGCCAGCATAGAGCGCACGCCAACGGTTGTCAGCGATCACTGGCCCACGCCGGTGCATTTGCGTAACATCCGCAACCCTCTTTTTCCGCGGCGCTCTTTTGCGCAAATGCACGCGGCCGCGCCCGTCGGCCGCTCTGTCAGGTAAGCCATGAAACCGATTCGTCTGCGCGCCGATGTCCTGGCCGGACTCACCACCTCGTTTGCCCTGTTGCCCGAATGCATTGCGTTTGCGCTGGTGGCCCACCTCAATCCGCTGATGGGCCTTTACGGCGCCTTCATCATTTGCACGCTGACCGCGTTGTTCGGTGGCCGGCCGGGGATGGTCTCCGGAGCGGCCGGTTCGATGGCGGTGGTGATCGTCGCACTGGTGGTGCAACACGGTGTGCAATATCTGTTGGCGACGGTGTTGCTCGGCGGCTTGATCATGATGGCGTTCGGGTTGTTGCGGCTGGGCAAACTGGTGCGCATGGTGCCGCACCCGGTGATGCTCGGGTTCGTCAACGGTCTGGCGATCATCATTGCGCTGGCGCAACTGGAGCATTTCAAGAGCGGCGAGCAGTGGCTCAGCGGCACGCCGCTGTACCTGATGACCGGGCTGGTGCTGCTGACCATGGCCATCGTCTACATCCTGCCGCGCCTGACCCGCGCCGTGCCGCCGGCGCTGGTGGCGATCCTTGGCGTCGGTTTGCTGGTTTACCTGCTCGGCCTGCCGACCCGCACCCTCGGCGACATGGCGCACATCGCCGGCGGCCTGCCGACGTTCGCGCTGCCGGACATCCCGTGGACGCTGGACACCCTGCGCATCATCGCGCCTTACGCGATTCTGATGGCGCTGGTCGGCCTGCTGGAAACCCTGCTGACCCTCAACCTCACCGACGAAATTACCGAAACCCGTGGCTATCCGGACCGCGAATGCGTGGCGCTGGGCGCGGCGAATATGGTCTCTGGTGCATTTGGCGGGATGGGCGGTTGCGCGATGATCGGCCAGACCGTGATCAACCTCAGTTCCGGCGGACGCGGGCGCTTGTCCGGGATAGTTGCCGGGGTGCTGATCCTGTTGTTCATTCTGTTTCTGTCGCCACTGATCGAGCGGATTCCGCTGGCGGCGCTGGTGGGGGTGATGTTCGTGGTGTCGCAGCAGACATTTGCCTGGGCTTCGCTGCGGGTACTGAACAAAGTGCCGCTCAACGATGTGCTGGTGATCATCGCGGTAACGACCATCACGGTGTTCACCGATCTGGCCACGGCAGTGCTGTGCGGGATCATCATTGCCGCGCTGAATTTTGCCTGGCAGCAAGCGCGCGAGTTGTACGCCGATGAGCATCTGGAAGCGGACGGCAGCAAACTCTATCGCCTGCACGGCACGCTGTTTTTTGCCTCGACCACGCCGTTCCTCAATCAATTCGACCCGGCCAGTGACCCGCAACGGGTGACGCTGGATTGCCGGCACCTGAGCTTTGTCGATTACTCGGCCATCGCCGCGCTGAAAACCTTGCGTGAACGCTACGCCAAGGCCGGCAAGCAATTGCAGGTGTTTCACCTGTCCGAGCGCTGCAAGAAACTGCTGAAACGCGCCGGGGTCGATCACGACTGAGATCGACCCCGGTCACTGATCAGGCATCGATGGCGGGGAAATCGATGTCGGTCAGTGCCACGTTGTTCAGGTAGTTGGTGAGGGTTTGCGCGGCGACGACGGCGATCACTTCGATGATCTTTTTGTCGTCGATACCGGCGGCGCGGGCGGCGGCGATCTGTTCATCGCTCAGGTGACCACGGGTTTCGGTCAGCTGATGGGCGAGGGTGGCAAAAGCGTTCAGTCGACCGTGACGCGCTTCGATGATTTCTTCTGCTGCCAGCCCGGCCTTGCTGGCGAACAGGGTGTGCGCCGCCAGGCAATAGTCGCAACCGTTGACCTGCGAGGTGGCCAGATACACCGCCTCCTTTTCCTTGGCACTCAGTGAAGTCTTGCCCAGCGTGGCGGAGATTTGCACGTAGGCATCCAGTGCGACAGGCGCAGTGGCCAGGGTCTTGAACAGGTTCGGCAGGAAACCGATTTTTTTCTGCACGCCTTCAAGTGTCGGGCGAGTGGCGTCGGTAGCGGTTTCGAGGCTGAGAGGGGCGATGCGGCTCATGGTGATTCTCCGAAAGTCCGGTGCGAAGTGCGCCGGGGATGGAGTGAATGCTACGGAGCGCGGCTGGTGCTTTGGGTGCAAATCGTCGAGGATATGCGACAGATCGTCCAAACCTGTCCTTGCGAGAATCAGTCATGGATCGCCTTTCTACGTTGCTCAGCCATTTCGGCGTCAATGCCGGCACTTTTCACAGCGGCACGTTTTGCGGGGTGAGCGCCTACGGCGGCGATCAGGTGTGCGGGCATGTGCATTTGCTGCAGGCGGGGGAGTTGTTGCTCAAACCGGGCAATGATCCTGAAATCTCGCTCAATGAACCGACCCTGATCTTTTTCCCGCGCCCCATGGCCCATCGCTTGTTCGCCAACGAAGCCATAGGCACGCAACTGGTGTGCGCATCGCTCACGTTCGACGGCGGCGCGGGCAATGCCCTGGCGGCAGCGCTGCCGGATTATCTGGTGCTGAAACTCGCCGACCTGCCGGAAATGACCAACACCCTGGAGTGGCTGTTCAAGGAAGCCTTCGACGGACACTGCGGCCGTGAAGCGGTGATGGACCGGCTGTTCGAACTGCTGGTGATTCTGCTGCTGCGCCACCTCATCAGCAGCCGAAATCAACAGCCGGGGATGATGGCGGGGCTGGCCGATCCGAAGATTTCCCGAGCCTTGAACCTGATGCACGACCAACCGGCCAAGGCCTGGAGCGTCGCCGAGCTGGCGAGCGCGGCCAACCTGTCCCGCGCCGGTTTTGCCGAACACTTCCGACGGGTAGTGGGGCAGACGCCGGTGGATTATCTGGTGAGCTGGCGGATCAGCCTCGTGCAGAAACGCCTGCGCGAGGGACGGCCGATTGCCCTGATCGCCGAAGAGGTCGGTTATGAAAGTCCTTCAGCGCTGGCCCGGGCGTTTCGGCGCAAGACCGGGCTCAGCCCGCGAGAATGGAAATCCGGCGCGAGCTGAAAACTATTTGGCGAATCTCTTCGCCCCGGCCACGCACAGGATCACCCCCAGCGTGACCACCAACATGCCGACGCTGACATGTTCATGCAGCAAGGTCGCGGCCAGTGCCAGGCCAAAAAACGGCTGCAGCAATTGCAGCTGTCCGACCGCCGCAATCCCGCCCTGAGCCAGCCCGCGATACCAGAACACAAAACCGATCAGCATGCTGAACAGCGAAACGTACGCCAGGCAAACCCATGCCGACACGCTGATACCGCTGAACGAGGCGGGCGCCAGCCACACGCTCAGCACGGCCATCACCGGCAACGACAACACCAGCGCCCAGCAGATCACCTGCCAGCCGCCGAGGGTGCGCGACAGTTTTGCGCCTTCGGCGTAACCGAGGCCGCAGGCGAGGATCGCCGCCAGCATCAGCAGATCGCCGGTGGGCGAGGCGGTCAGCCCTTGCGAGATAGCGAAGCCGACCACCAGCGAACTGCCCAGCACCGAAAAAATCCAGAACACCGGACGCGGCCGTTCACCGCCGCGCAACACGCCGAAAATCGCCGTCGCCAGCGGCAGCAATCCTACAAACACAATGGAATGCGCTGACGTCACGTATTGCAGCGCCAAAGCCGTCAACAACGGAAAACCCACAACCACGCCCAGCGCGACGATCAGCAATGACAGCCACTGATCCCGCGCCGGACGTCGCTCGCGAAACAGCCACAACAGGCACAACGCCAGGGCGCCGGCGATGGTCGCGCGGATGACGGTGAGAAACACCGGGTCGAATTCCAGCACCGCCAGCCGCGTGGCGGGCAGCGAGCCGCTGAAGATTACGACGCCGATGAAGCCATTGATCCAGCCGCTGGTTTTTTCCAGGGCCGGGGTGCCGAGTTGGGTGGTTCGTTCCATACGCGTTGCGCTCAGAGGTGGGTTGCGTTGAAACAATCCTAGGGTTGAGAATCAGCACAATCAAAGAATTGTCATGGATACAGCCCGACATGCCGCGCTCCCGATACAAGACTCTCGTCGACACCTATGCCGGTGACATTCGCGCCGGCCGACTGCTGCCCGGCACGCGTTTGCCGACCCACCGGCAACTGGCGGCGAGCGAAGGGCTGGCGCTGGTCACGGCTTCGCGGGTGTACGCCGAACTTGAGGCCATGGGCCTGGTCAGCGGCGAAGCCGGGCGCGGCACGTTTGTGCGGGAAACGTCGTTGTTGCCGGGGCAGGGCATCGACCAGAAAGACGTCGCGGTCGGCATGATCGACCTCAACTTCAACTACCCGTCATTGCCGGGTCAGGCCGAGTTGCTGCGCACCTCGTTGCGGCAACTGGCGCTGTCCGGTGACCTCGAAGCGCTGCTGCGCTATCAGCCCCACGCCGGTCGCCAGCATGAACGGGCCTCGGTGGCGCGGCACCTGCAAACACGGGGTTTGAGTGTCGACGCCGAGCAGGTGCTGATCGTCAACGGCGCCCAGCAAGGGTTGGCGGTAACGCTGATGGCACTGCTCAAGCCTGGCGATGTAATCGCCGCCGACGCCTTGACCTACTCCGGATTCAAAGTGCTGGCCGAAGCGTTGCACCTTGAAGTGGTGGCGATTCCCGTGAATGAGCAGGGCCCCGATCTGGCGGCACTCGACAAACTCTGCCGCCAACGACCGGTGCGTGCTGTTTACAGCATGCCGACCCTGCACAACCCACTGGGCTGGGTGATGCCTTTGGAGCAACGTGAGGATTTGATCGCGATTGCCCGCCGGCATGATCTGACGATCATTGAGGATGCGGCCTACGCTTTTCTGGTCGATAACCCTCCGCCGCCGTTGGCCGATCTGGCGCCGGAACGCACGGTCTACGTGTCGGGCCTGTCGAAAAACATCGCCACCGGCCTGCGTGTCGGCTTCATCGCCGCGCCGGTCGAACAGGTGGCGGCGCTGGAACGGATCATCCGCGCGACCACCTGGAACACCCCCGGCGTGATGACCGCCATCGCCTGCGGCTGGCTCGACGACGGCACCGTCACCTTGCTCGAAGCACAAAAGCGCAGCGACGCCCAAGCTCGGCAAACATTAGTTGCGCAGATCCTCAAAGGTCTCCCGACCGTCGGCCATCCCTCTTCATATTTTCTCTGGCTGCCGCTGCCGGAAGATGTTCGGGCCGACCATATCGTGGTCGAGTTGATGCACGAACAGGTTTCCGTCACCACCGCAGAACCCTTCACGGTGTCCGCCCATGTGCCCCACGCAATTCGCCTGGCGCTGGGCTCGGTGGACATGCTTGTCCTGCGTCAAGCCTTGCTCAAAGTCCGCCAGATCGTGGGCGCCTACCTGTAGCGCAACTTGCCGCGCGCGATTACCCTTGGCGCCGCCGAAGTTCTGGAAAACCCTGATGAAAAACGCTGCATTAACGCTCGCCCTGATCCTCAACGCAGGCTTGTTCAGCACGCCAACACTGGCTGCCGGTGACGCCGAGGCCGGCGCCAAAATCTTTCCGCGCCTGTGCGGCGGCTGCCACCAGGTCGGCGAATCCGCCCGCCCGGGCTTCGGCCCTGAGCTCAACGGCATCATCGGTCGCCCGGCGGGGACGTCGGCGAATTACGTGTATTCCGACGCGATGAAAAACTCCGGCCTGACCTGGGATCGTGAAACGTTGACGGCTTATCTGAAGGACCCGAAGGGCGTGGTGCCGGGGACGCGGATGATCTTCTGGGGGCTGAGTGATGAGGAGAAGATCGATAATCTGTTGGCGTATTTGCAGACGTTCTCTCAGCAATGAAAATCCTGTGCGGGAGCTGCGCAAGGCAGCTCTCGTGTGAAGTCCAGGTTCAAACCTGGCGCTCGGCCTGCCCGGCAAACCACCCCATCACCACCGCACAAGCCGGATGCGCAGTCGCCGTCGGCTGCAAGCACAACGAATAAATCCCCCCGGTTTTCAGCGGTTGCCCGAACGGCACCACCAGCACGCCACGTTCGATGGATTCCGCCGCCAGCGTCATGTCTGTCACTGCGACTCCCAATCCCCGTGCCGCCGCGTCCAGGGCCAACTCATCAAGGTTGAACGGGATGTGCCGGTAATCGTCCAGCGGTTGGCCGTCGTTCGCCGCCAGCCATTCGATCCACGCCTGACGATCTGCCGAGCGATGCAGCAGCGGGAAGCGCAGCAGTTCTTCCACTGAGCGGGGTGTGTCGGCAAGGTTCGGGGCGCAGACCGGCACCAGGGTTTCCTGAAACAGGGTCAGGCAATCCGGATCGCTCGATGCCGTCGGCAGGTAAAGGATGTAGGCGTCACTGTCGCTGGTCGGTTCGACGATTTCGGTGGCGACGGTTTCGATGGCCAGCGAAATCTCGGGATGACGCAGATAAAAGTCGCTGAGTTTCGGCAACAGCCAGCGCACCGCCAACGACACATGCATCCGAATCCGGAACGGGCGTTTCTGCGGTGTCAGGCGTTCTTCGAGGTTTTTCAGCTGCTCGAAAATGCTCCGCGCGCTCGCTAAAACCTGCTCGCCTTCCGGAGTCAGGCGCAGGCTGCGGCTGGTACGCAAGAACAACGGAGCGTTGAAATGGCTTTCCAGCTGCTGGATCTGCCGGCTGACGGCGCTTTGAGTCAGGCACAGCTTCTGCGCGGCCTGGGTGAAGCTGCCGGAGTTGGCGACTTCCACCAGCGCCTGCATGGCTTGCAGCGACGGGACGTGGCGAATTTTATCCATGCGTTTTCAGAATGGCTCGATGATTTCTTAGCGTTGGTTCAGTGTTTGAAGGCCTTGTAGATTCTAGCTCTGGCGGTGATCTTCACAACGTTGGCATGCGATTCACGCATGGCCATGGTTGGAAGGCAAGCCGCCGAACGACCGTCGAATGAGGTGATGCATGGAAAATGTCTGTGGCTGGATCGCGCAAACCGCAAACCCTGCGGAGCGCGATCGCCTGAGCGGCGCGCAAAAGGCCGACTGGCTGGTGATCGGCGCCGGGATCACCGGCCTCAGCGCCGCCCATCATCTGGCCGAGATGCACCCGCAGGCACGGATCGTGGTGGTTGATCGCCAGCGAGCGGCGCAAGGCGCTTCGGCGCGCAACTCGGGTTTTGTCGTCGCCCATGAACATCCGGCGGACAGCGAGTTGATCGGCGGGCAGAGTTTTGCCGGATTTGAAGTCGACACGACCATTTCCCGCGCCGCCAGTGAAGAAGTCCGACAACGCATTGCCCGGCACGCCATCGATTGCGACTTCCGTGACAGCGGCTATTTCTTTGCGGTCAACGATCCGGCCAAGCTCAATGAGGTCGACGCCAAACTGGCCACACTGCGGGTGCTCGGTGCCCACGCGGAGTTTCTGCAAGGCGAGGAGCTGAGCCGCAAACTCGGTACTCTTCACTATCAGGCAGCGATCTGGTGCGGTAACGGCAACGCGTTACTGCAACCGGCCAAATACGTGAAGGGCTTGCTCGATGCGCTTCCGGGCAATGTCACCGTGTACGAAAACACCGACATCACGGGGCTCGAACGTTTGAGTCTGGGGCGGATTCGGGCCAATTCACTTGATGGCAGCATCGAGGCAGGAAAAGTACTGGTCTGCCTGAACGCATTCATTCCAAGGGTCGGCATCGATGACAGCGCCACGTTCCCGATGGAGCTGAGCGCCAGCCTCACTCGCCCGCTCACGGATCAGGAGTTCGCCGCCATTGGAGCCGTTGAACCGTGGGGCGTGCTGTCGACTCGTCCGCTGGGCGCCACGGTTCGGCTGACGCCGGATCGTCGGGTGATGATCCGCAATACCGCCGAATATCGCACGCGGGACCTCTCCAACAGCGAACTTGCGCTGCGTCGGCAACACCATGTCCGGGGTTTGCAACGGCGTTTTCCGTTCCTCGGCGAGCACGACATCCAATACACCTGGACCGGCCATTTGAGCGCGACCCGCAGCGGTCAGGCGTATTTCGACCAGGTGGAAGAGGGCGTGTTTGCCGTGGCCGGTTGCAACGGCTCGGGCGTGGCGCGCGGAACCCTGTGGGGGCGACTGCTGGCGGAACTGGCATCCGGCGTCGATTCGCCACTGCTGCAATCGGTGATGCAACGGGCCGAGCCCGGCTGGCTGCCGCCGCGACCTTTCTTCGATATCGGTGCCATGCTGCGCATGCGCGTGGAGGCGGTCAGGGCCAGAACAGAAATCTGAAAATTCGCACATCCCACAAGAACAAAAGCCACTCAATTCAGGTGACAGAACATGCGCGTCCACACACTTTCCCTGGCGGTCTTGCTCGCCACCGGTTCCGGGTTCGCCCTGGCCGATGAAACCGTCAACATCTCCAACTGGAGCAGTTACATCGCCGACGACACCCTGGCCAACTTCACCAAAGACACCGGCATTAAAGCCACTTACGACATCCACGACAGCAATGAAGTGCTGGAATCGAAGTTGATGACCGGCAATACCGGTTACGACGTGGTCAGCCCGTCGAACCACTTTCTGTCGCGGCTGATCAAGGCGGGCGCCATCCAGAAACTCGACAAGTCGCAACTGTCGAACTGGAAGAATCTCGATCCGCAGTTGATGCAGAAACTCGAAGTCAACGATCCGGGCAATCAATACGGTTATCCGTACATGTGGGGCACCGCGGGTATCGGCTACAACGTCGAGAAGATCAAGGCGATCTTCGGCAACACCGATGTCACGCGTTCGTGGAAGCTGTTTTTCGAAGAGGACAACATCAAGAAGTTGAGCCAGTGCGGTGTAGCGATCATCGATAACCCGACCCAAGTGTTGCCGATCACCCTCAACTATCTGGGCTTGCCGCCGCACAGCCACGAACCGGCGGATTACAAAAAGGCCGAAGCGGCCTTGTTCAAGATTCGCCCGTACGTGCAGTACTTCCATGCGTCCAAGTACATCAGCGATCTGGCCAACGGGAATGTCTGCGCGGTGATCGGCTTCAACGGTGATGTCGTGCAGGCGGCTGCCAGTGCCCGGGAAGCGAAGAACGGTATCGACATCGCTTATTCGATTCCCGACGAAGGCACGACCCTGTGGTTCGACATGGTGGTCATGCCGAAAAACGCGCCCCACGAAAAGAACGGCTACGCCTACATGAACTATCTGCTTGAGCCGAAGGTGATCGCCAATATCAGCAACAGCATTCACTACGCCAACCCCAACGCGGCGGCCGATGAGTTTCTGACGCCGGCGGTGAAACAGGACCAGGCGATCTATCCACCCAAAGCGGTGATGGACAAGTTGTTCACCGTGGAAGAACTGCCGGCGGCGATTGCCCGACTGACGACACGCTTGTGGACCCGGCTTAAAACCAACACCTGAACATGAAACATGGCTCGGGTTGATACTAATGCGCCATCACTTGCGGTAAAGTGCGCGCCGCCCGAGAGACGGATCCCGGGCGTTTTCCCATGGAGTCTTGAAGTGAAATACCTCAGCAAAGTCGTCGCCGCCGCCCTGATCGGTGCGGTTCTGGCAGGTTGCACCGGCACCCCGATGAACACCAGACAATACGACAGCAGCCAATACACCGTGATTGGCCACAGCGAAGCCACCGCCACCGGTCTGCTGCTGTTCGGCGTTATCCCGATCCGGCAGAACAGCCGTTTCGTCCGCGCACAGGATGCTGCGATCAAGGCCAAGGGCGGCGACGCCATGATCAACACCCAGGTTCAGGAAAACTGGTTCTGGGCCTGGGTCCTGACCGGTTACACCACCAAGATCTCCGGTGACGTGGTCAAACTGAAAACCGTGCAATAAGCACCGGTTGGACGTGAAAAAGCCCGGCTGATCAGGCCGGGCTTTTTGTTTGTACAGCGGTAGAGCGTTAGATTCAGGCGACGCGGCGTTCGATCAGACGGTCGGAACCACCTTCAGCGACGCGGCGTTCGATCAGACGGTCGGAACCACCTTCAGCAACACGACGTTCGATCAGGCGATCAGCGCCACCTTCAGCAACGCGGCGTTCGATCAGACGATCAGCGCCACCTTCAGCAACGCGGCGTTCGATCAAACGATCCGAACCACCCTCAGCAACACGACGTTCGATCAGGCGATCGGAACCACCCTCAGCAACGCGACGTTCGATCAGGCGATCGGAACCACCCTCAGCAACGCGACGTTCGATCAGACGATCAGCGCCACCTTCAGCCACACGACGTTCGATCAACCGATCCGAACCCCCCTCAGCCAAACGACTTTCAATCAACCGGTCCGAACCGCCTTCGGCGATCATGGTGTGGGCGGGTTTGGCTGCAAAGGCGTTGACTGCAAGAACCGAGAAAGCGATGCCGAGAAGGATTTGGCGTTTCATGATCGTGTGCTCCAGGGGTGTTGTTTGTTTGGTATGGAGCCGATGTTACGCCGCGGATTTTTTATGAGAACTTCATTGAGCTGATGGTGACTATCGACGCCAGCAATGAATGCCGTTATCGCTGCATGTGTCTGATTTCATTGGCCAGCTCGTAGGCTTGCTTACGGAGTTCGGCAAACTTTTCGTTCAGTTCGCCATGGCCGTGCTTCCAGGCAAATGCGCCGTTGATGCTGGTTTGTCCGAGCACGACATCATTGAAGGACCCCATCCCGCCATAGGCCGAGAGCAGCCACGTGATTCCGGAATAATCGGAGTCCAGCAATCGTGCGCGGGCTTTTCGCATCCATGCGCTCCAGTGCGTTTCTCCGTCGCTTTCCAGAACGCTGACAAGCTCATTCAGTACCTTGATCAGAGTTTCGGTTTTTGGGCCCATCTTCAATGAGTGCTCCTTTTGATGAGGCGTAGATACTCAACCAGTGACGGCTTCAAGACGCCGAAGAATGAGCGTTGCGCAAAGCGCGATCAAACAAGCTGACGCTTCACGTCCAGCGCGATCGAGGCAAAGCCTTTGCCTGTGCCTGGATTTGATGTCGACGTATTTTGCATCGACGAGATGTCCTCCCAGCGATCCACGGATTCAATGTGTTCATGGGAGGCGTCCGTATCGATTTCAAACGCGATGAAACATTCGTTCTGATCCAGCAAAAGTCCGAACAGGCTAGGCATGCCGGGAAAGTCGATTTCCAGTTCCAGCACGATGGACGATGACCAATCGATGCCTTGGGATTCTCCGTATCGGGCCAGTGCGACCGGTATGCCCCGTTTGCGCCATTCACTGGCGCAGAGCATCAATCGATGCGCAACGACTGCGTTTTGCTCCTGCACGTTGAGCTGTTTTTTCTTCAGTAGTCGTTCAATGTCCATGGGAAACCTGAAATTTGCAGCGTCGGGCAGGGAGCTTACTTAGCAAATGTAAAAAACGCGCGCAAAGAAAAGCCCGGCTGATCAGGCCGGGCTTTTCTTTATTCGCTGCTTACTTATGCAACGCGGCGTTCGATCAGGCGATCAGAGCCACCTTCAGCCACACGGCGTTCGATCAGGCGATCAGCGCCACCTTCAGCAACGCGGCGTTCGATCAGACGATCAGCGCCACCTTCAGCAACGAGGCGTTCGATCAAACGATCCGAACCACCCTCGGCAACGCGGCGTTCAATCAAACGATCCGAACCACCTTCAGCAACGCGGCGTTCGATCAGACGATCAGATCCACCTTCAGCAACGCGGCGTTCGATCAACCGATCCGAACCACCCTCAGCCACACGACTTTCAATCAACCGATCCGAACCGCCTTCGGCGATCATGGTGTGGGCGGGTTTGGCTGCAAAAGCGTTAACTGCGAGAACCGAGAAAGCGATGCCGAGAAGGATTTGGCGTTTCATGATCGTGTGCTCCAGGGGTGTTGTTTGTTGGGTATGGAGCCGATGGTACGTCGCGGATTTTTTATGAGAACTTCATTGAACTGATGGTGACTATCGACGCCAGCAATGAATGCCAGAACCCCTGTTCTAGGGCACCAGCGGCCGAATGCACAGCTCTCCGGTGGCGCGGGTCAGGGCCAGATCATGCAGCGCATCGCGGGTCAGACCGCTGCGCGCCTTGGCCAGCCACGCCGGGCAGTTCGGGTCGTGACGGTAGGGCGTGAAGGCGGCGTATTGCTGCAGCAGACGGTTTTGCAACTCGTCCAGACGCGGGCGAATCTGCTTGCCCAGATCCGGGCGCGGCGTGTCCGGCGCGGCACCGGCTGCCTGCCACTGTGCGAGCAAACCGTACTGCACCAGTTTGTTGGCCTCCATCTGCGCGGCGATCAACTGCGCGACGTCTTCCGGGTCGAGCTTGCGTTCGGTGGCGAGCTTGCGGGCGTTGTCGATCACCTGCGCCTCACGGGGACTGTCCTGGATCGGCTTGCCGCTGTCCCATTTGGTCAGCGCGACGAGGTCGCCGATGTTCAGGCGTTCGTTCAGGGTTGCCACTAAAGGTTGCAAGGATTCGGGTGCGGCACCCGTTGTGGCGGCTTGCGTGGTGTTAGTGACCAGCACCAGGAGGGTGCAGGCGAGCAGGCGTGGAGATTGAAGCATGATAAATTCTCGAACGTAGTAGAGTTGGAAGAGCGTCATGGTCGAGTATTGGCATGGAGTCAGCCGGTGTTGAAAGTACTTTTTATTTGTAGCCAGAATCGTTTGCGCAGTCCGACAGCCGAACAACGGTTCGCTGATTGGCCCGGCGTGGAAACTGCGTCGGCGGGTACCGATCGCGAGGCAGATGTCCCGGTCAGCCCTGAACTGTTGCATTGGGCTGATCTGATTTGTGTGATGGAGCCAGCCCATCGCAAAAAGCTTTCCAGCCGATTTCGCTCGGCACTGGCGAACAAGCATATTGTTTGTCTGCACATACCGGATGAGTACGAGTATATGGATCCTGCGCTGATCAAATTACTGGAAGAGAGCGTTATTCGGTATCTACCCGCTTGAATCTCAACTCAGGCACCCATTCATACCGAGTTTCGTGATGACGACCGCAGAAACCCAATGATGCTAAAAACCAATCTTCATGTACTCATGGCAAGTGATCGCGCACGCATGCAAATTCTTGAGAATGTAAGAGGATTGCAGCTGCCTGATTGCTGGGTCGCCGCTGGATTCGTACGTAGTCTGGTCTGGGATCATCTTCATGGACGGGCGTTCTCTGCATTGCCTTCTGATGTAGACGTCATTTGGTACGACGCGGATGACGCAAGTCCAGAGCGTGACGCGCAGTTGGAGTCATTACTAATGACGCTGGACAGCAGCATAAGTTGGTCGGTCAAGAATCAGGCAAGGATGCATCAGCGTAACGCAGATCAGCCCTATGCTTCTGCAACCGAAGCAATGATGTTCTGGCCTGAGACGGCCACAGCCATAGGCGTCAGACTTGGTGCCAACGGCATTATTGAAATAGCTGCACCGTTGGGCCTGCAGGATCTGTTTTCCCTCGTTGTCCGCCCTACGAGCAGGTTCCTCGCCGAGAAGCATTCGATCTATCTGGAGCGCGTCCGCGCCAAGTGCTGGCATCTTGATTGGCCGCTTTTGCAGATCGTGATGGAACGATGAACTCAGCTTCGTTCGCTTTTAATCAGACAGAAAAATCTTCACTGCTATTACCTCCGACAAGTCTCAAAACATCTAGCGTAATATCCAGGCAATCCTCCACCCGAGACGGACCCTCAATGCAAACCCCCGCTCAATCCCCCCTCTGGAAAACCTACCTGTTGTTCCTGGCCCCGATGGTGCTGTCGAACTTCCTGCAATCGATGTCGGGCACGGTCAACAGCATTTACATCGGCCAGATGCTCGGCACGCAGGCGCTGGCGGCGGTGTCCGGGATGTTTCCGATCATCTTTTTCTTCATCGCGCTGGTCATCGGTCTGGGCGCCGGGGCAGGGGTATTGATCGGTCAGGCGTGGGGGGCGCGTGAGTCGCATATGGTGAAGGCGATTGCCGGGGCGACCTTGTTGCTGGGGGTGTTGATCGGGCTGGTGGCGGCGGTGCTGGGCAGTGTGTTTGCGCGTGAGGCATTGCAGGGGTTGGGAACGCCGGCGGATGTGCTGGATGATGCGGTGGCCTATGCCCGGGTGATGATGTGGACCTTGCCGGTTGTGCTGGTTTACGTGCTGTTCACCCAGTTGTTGCGCGGGGTGAGCGACACGCTGTCGCCGATGCTGGCGCTGTTGCTGTCGACCGTGGTCGGGCTGGCGCTGACCCCGGCGTTCATTCGCGGCTGGTTCGGCTTGCCGCAACTGGGCATTCAGAGCGCGGCATTCGCAGGCCTGGCCGGTACGCTGGCGGCGATGGCGTGGCTGTCATGGAGCCTGATCCGCAAGGGCCATCCGCTGGCGCCGGATCGCGAGTTCTTCGCAGCGCTGCGTCTGGACGGCGCGATTCTCGGCAAGGTGTTGCGCATCGGTCTGCCCACTGGCGTGCAGATGATTGTGCTGTCGCTGTCGGAGCTGGTGATTCTGGCGCTGGTCAACCAGCACGGCTCGCAGGCGACGGCGTCCTATGGCGCGGTGACGCAGATAGTCAACTACGTGCAGTTTCCGGCGCTGTCGATTGCGATCACCGCGTCGATCCTCGGCGCCCAGGCAATCGGTGCCGGACGACTGGAACGGATGGGTCCAATCCTGCGCACCGGGTTGTGGATCAACGTGTGCCTGACCGGTGGTTTGATCCTGGCGGGTTACCTCTTGTCGCACTGGTTGCTGGGGCTGTTCCTGACCGAAGACTCGACCCGTGCGATGGCCGAGCACCTGTTGCACATCATGTTGTGGAGCCTGTTGATCTTCGGTTTCCAGGCGATCATCGGCGGCATCATGCGCGCCAGCGGCACGGTGCTGGTGCCGGTGGGCGTGGCGATCATCTGCGTGCTCGGCGTGCAGTTGCCGGCGGCCTACTGGCTGGACGGGCAGTTCGGTCTGCAGGGTGTGTGGATGGCGTTTCCGATTGCGTATCTGGGGATGCTGGTGTTGCAGACGCTGTATTACAAACGCGTCTGGAAGCATCAGAAGATCGAGCGGCTGGTGTAAGACTGGTCGCCAGAAAACGCGGGGCCGTTCCTTGGGGGAGCGGCCCTTTTTTGTTCCTCAATAAATCATCAAGGGTTTTTCCCGGCATGGATCAACGGACGCCGCCGATGCCACGGCAATGCTTGCTCCAGTTGCGCGGCCAGTCGCAGCAAGACATCGTCGGCCCCGAAGCGGGCAGCCAGTTGCGCGCCGATCGACAACCCGCTGTGCGACATTCCCAGCGGCAATGAAATGGCGGGCGTCCCGGCGACGTTGAACACCGGGGTGAACGGCGAATGCGCGAATACCCGCGCCGTCCATTGCCGGCCGTCCAGGGTCTCGGCGCCGCGATTGTAGATGCCGACGGCTTGTGGCAATTGCGGCAGGGTCGGGGTCAGCAGGATGTCGATGGAGTCGAACCAGCTTGCGACTTGCCGGGCGATGCTGTTGCGCACTTCCAGCGCGGCAGCGAAGTCCACGCCACGGGATTGCTCGCCGAACGCGTAGCAGGCCAGCGTGGCCGGTTCGAGCGTGCGGTGGTCGATGGAGCGGCCGGTGCTGCTGGCGAGGTGGTCGATCCAGCGCACCAGGCTGGCACACCAGATGTGCGCGTTGGCGTCGACGAAGGCCTCCCACGACAGGCCGAGCGGGGCTTGCACGACATCCACCCGATGGCCGAGCGCTTCGAGTTCGCGGGCGACGCGCTGGGTGGCGTCACGGATTTCACTGTCGACGGCGGCGCCGTTCCATGGCGTGTCGAGCACACCGATTCGCAGCCGTCCCGGATCGCGACCGACCTGGGCCAGAAAACCTTCAGCCGGTGCGGGCGTGTGGTACGGATCCCCCGCCGCGCAGCCTTGAACTACATCCATCAACGCCGCGCTGTCACGCACGGTTCGCGAGAGACCCAGTTGCACGCCCAGCCCGGCGAACACTTCATCCATCACCGGCCCGTGAGAGCTGCGCCCGCGCGTCGGCTTGAGCCCGACCAGACCGTTGAATGCCGCCGGGACGCGGATCGAACCCGCCGCATCGGTGGCATGGGCGATCGGCACGATGCCGGCGGCGACCGCAGCTCCGGCGCCGCCACTGGAACCGCCGGCCGAGCGCTGCGGATCCCACGGGTTGCGGGTCGGCCCTTGCAGGACGGAATCGGTCTCGGTGCTGAACGCCATTTCCGGGGTGGTGGTGCGGCCCAGCGTCATCAACCCGCCGGCGTTGAAGCGTTGCATCAGGTTCGAATCACTCTGCGCGACCACACCTTGGGCGAGTCGGCTGCCCAGTTCGTTGCGTCGCCCGGCAGCGGTGATCGCCAGATCCTTGATCAGGAACGGCACCCCGGCCAAAGGGCCGCTGCCGGTGGTCACCGTTGGCGTCCAGTGTTCGATCACCGCATTGATCGACGGGTTGACCTGCTGCACGGCTTCGATGGCCAGCGCCGCCAGTTCTTCGGCGCGGATGTCGCCCGACGCGACCAGTTGCGCCAGCCCGATGGCGTCATGTTCGGCGTATTCGTTGAGGTTCATCAGAGGCACTCCAGGAAGGGAGCAGCGATCTTAGGTCGCAGGTCTTGTCGTGATTAGCCCATAATCGCGGCATGCAATGTGCCGCTGTTGGCACAATCCATTGATTGGCGGAAGGCCTGCAAATGATCCGTGACCTGAACGACACGCTGGTTTTCGTGCGCGTGGTGCGCCTCGGCAGTTTCACCGCCGCCGCCCATGCGTTGCAGATCCCCAAGACCACGGTCAGCCGTCGGGTGCGCGAACTGGAACAGGCCATCGGCGTTCAGCTGCTGCGGCGCACCACGCGCCAGTTGAGCCTGACCGAGGCCGGCGCGGTGTATTACGAACACTGCAAGGCCCTCGCCGATACCCTTGAGCACGCCGAGCGCGCTGTGCATCAGTTGCGTGACGGGCCTCGCGGCTGGCTGCGAGTGACGGTCCCGTTTTCATTCGGCGTCAGTTGGTTTGCGCCGTTGCTCGCGGGTTTTCGGCAGGCGTACCCGGAAATTCGTCTGGAGGTTCTGGCCTCCCATGTGCCTCTGGATCTGGTAGGGGAGGAAATCGATGTGGCGTTGCGTCTCGGTGTATTGCCGGATTCGAGCCTGATCGCCCGGCGGCTGGCGAGTTTTCCCACGGGCATCTACGCGGCCCCGGATTATCTGGCGCGCCACGGTACGCCGCACAATCCTAAGGAGCTTATTCATCATCAGACGCTGACGCTGCATCAGGCTAGGCGCGATGTCGGTTATGTCTGGCCGTTGCGTCGCGAGGGCGCGCGCCTGAAAGACTATCGCGTCGAGCCTTCCATTCTGGCCAACGATCCGGCGCTGCTGCATGACGCGTTGCTCGCGGGTGAAGGGCTGAGCCTGGGAATGGAGCAGAGCATGCAGGCCGATGTGCAGGCCGGACGTCTGATCCGGGTGCTGCCGCAGTGGGTCGGCCCGCCCCAGGATCTCAACGCGGTGACCGCGCGTGAGCATTTGCCATCGCCCAAGGTGACGGCGTTGATCGGCTACCTGAAGGCGCGCATGGCCGACGAAGTGGCGTAACCGCCGGATGTTTGCTTAAGTCATTCGAGACCCATCGGGCGCCGGAGCCTTCCATGTCGATTCGATTGTTGTTGGCTGCCGCGTGTTGCCTGATTGTCGTCCCTGCTGCGCAGGCGGTGGAGTACAACCGGGTCAACACCACCGCCAGCCAGATCAGTTTCACCTACAACCAGATGGGCTCGCGGATGTACGGGACGTTCGGCAAGTTCGACGCGACGCTGGATTTCGACACCGACAACCTCGCCAGTGCCCGCACCACGCTGCACATCGACCTGACCAGCATCGACGCCGGCAGTGAAGACGCCAACACCGAACTGGTGAAACCGGCGTGGTTCGACACCGGTAAATTCCCGGTGGCGGTGTTCGAATCGACCCGCTTCAGCCCGGCCGGCGACAACCGTTATCTGGTCGACGGCCACCTCACCCTCAAGGGCATCACCCGTGAGGTGCAGGTGCCGGTGCAACTCAAACCCGACAGCAGCATTGGCATCTTCGACGGCGAACTGGTGCTCAAGCGCGACGAGTTCGGCCTCGGCGCGGGGGAGTGGGCGGACACCGTGGTGTCGAAGGACATCGACATCAAGTTCAAGGTGGTGGCGCCGCAGCAGTGACGGTGTTCGGCCGCAAGCGTGCTGGCGCGGTATGATGGCGGCGTTTTCCGCCGGAGTCCGCCCGCCATGCCCCGCATCACCCACTACAAATCCCCATGCCCCGAAGGCGTCAACAGCCAGATCCTGCAGATGGTGGTCGACAACCTGACCGACATCAGTGCCATTGGCCTCGGGCCGAGCAACCTGCTGTACAACGTCTATCAGTACGCGGTCGGCTACGAGGTGCATCTGTATCTGGAGGCGTTGAACGGCGAGAAGGGCACCGAGGTGGAACTGCTAGTGGCCACCGATGACGATGACCCCGAGCAGGTGATCGGCTTCCTGTTGTACCTGCCGGTGCAGGGTGATTGGGAGGCGTGCAACGTGGCCTATCTGGCGGTGCGCGAGGGGCATCGGCGTCAGGGCGTGGCCCGTTCGTTGATCGCGGACATGGTGGCGCGTTACCCCCATGCCGAACTGACCTGCAGCATCGGCAAGGTGCCGTATTTCGAGGCGCTGGGCTTTGAAGTGCTGGGCCAATTGGAGACGCAGGTGCTGATGAGCGCCCGGCATTACCGCAGCAACGGGCTGCGCGGTTTTATCGACACGACGCCGATCTACCGTTCGCTGGAAGTGCAGCAGATCCACACCTATCTGCTGCAGAAACACGGCAAGCGCGCAATGCTCGATGCCGAGAAACAGCGCGACCGGCATCTGGATCAGGTCACTCGCCGCACCGAAGAATTTGTCCGCCAGCGCCTGACCGTTCACTGATCCCTTCTCTTCGAAACGACAAAAGCCCTTGTTGCGATCAGCGCAGCAAGGGCTTTTTTGTGCCAGTGATTTCAGGACAGTTTCACGTTCATGGTGATCCGCGCCGTGAACACTTTCTTGCCTTCGGCGTCGTGGACATCCACCGGCACGATCTTGTCGCCTTCGGTCTGCCAGTCCAGTCCTTCGCCATTGGCCACGGCGGTTACGTCGGTCTTGGCCTTGGCCAGGTATTCGACGGTCATGCCTTTGGGAATCCAGCGCGCGCCGGCGGGAATCGACACGTCAGTCATCATCCCTGCCGCCAGTTCAGCGACATTGCACAGGGCGATCGCGTGCACGGTGCCGAGGTGGTTGGTGATCTCGCGGCGAAACGGCACCTGCACCTGAGCGGAACCTGCCCGCAACTCGGTCACCAGCGGGTTGATGGTGCTGAAGTACGGCGCGACCTGGCAGGCCATCTGGCTGAACGCTTGGGAACCGACGCTGTTGAACATGCTGAGAAACTGACTCATGGGTGAAGCCTCGCAGTTAGGAGATTTGCAGAATTATGTTCCGTTACAGAATATTGTTCTGTAGCGGAACGGTATTCTGTCCGCGGGAAATCTGTCAACCTGTGCGCGTTTCGATCACGGCACGGACGTGCCCTTTACCCGGATTTTCAAGGCCCATGGACACCGCAGATCTACTCGAACGCAGCTACCCCGGCCGCCGCGCCGAACTCAAGCGCGACATCTTTCGCAAGGCCCTGCGCCTGTTCAACGAGCAGGGCATCGAGGCCACCACCATCGAAATGATCCGTGCCGAGTGCGACACCAGTGTCGGGGCGATCTACCACCATTTCGGCAACAAGGAAGGGCTGGTGGCCGCACTGTTCTTCACCGCGCTGGAGGATCAGGCGCGCCTGCGCGACGCCTATCTGGCCGACGCGACAAGCACGGAAGAGGGTGTGCAGGCGCTGGTCTACAGCTACGTGGATTGGGTCGAAAACCAGCCGGAATGGGCGCGGTTCCAGTATCACGCGCGTTATGCCGTGACCCGAGGCCCGCACAAGGATGAACTGGCCGAGCGCAACAAGACCCGCAATCTGGGCCTGCGCACCTGGCTGGCCGAGTCCGGGCGTGCGGCTGAACTCAACGAATGCCCGGCCGAGCTGTTGCCATCGCTGATCGTCGGGCAGGCCGACAGCTATTGCCGCGCGTGGTTGTCCGGGCGGGTGCAGGGCAGTCCGAAGGCTTATCGCGAATTGCTGGCCCAGGCCACGTGGCGCTCGATCCGCCGCGAACCCGAACGCTGATTTTCAGAGACAAAAAAAGAGCCTCAAGACTCTTTGATGGGGAGGAAGTAGAGCCCGCGAGGCTCAAGATGCGCATGAAGCCAGGTGCGGGCTTGATTGGGGTTCAGAGCACCCGCACCTACGCAACGGCTTGGCGGACCAAGCGACTGCGTAGTTCCATCGTAGGAAGGTGGGCTGATGCGCTCAAGTACCGTCAGTCACCTGCCTGGGGGGCGCGGGCGGCGGCTCTTTCGACCATCGCAATGATGGTTGCCAACAGCTCGTCACGGGCCTGTTCGGCGCTGATTTCGCTGGTGGCCGCCGCTTGTGACAGGGCTTCGGCGGCGCCGAGCATGGCGCGTAATCCTGCCTGACCGATCTCTGCGCCGTCAGCGAAAGGCGAGAGCACATTGCGGCACTTCTCCAGAAAGATCGCCTCGTATTCGCGCTTGATCCTCTCCAGTTCCGGCGTGCTCGCTAGGGCGGCAATCACCCCCGGAATCTCGTTGCCCTGGGTCAGCACGCAATCGACATACGCCGTCGCAATCACCGTCGCAGTGCCGCTCAAGGTCGCTTCGGCATTGGTCAGCGCCGCGTCCATCAGCGCCGTCTGGCGCCGGTCGAAATCCTGATACAGCGCCGCGAGCAGACCGGCGCGGGTGGTGAAGTGGTCGTAGACCACCGGTTTGGTCACACCGGCCTTTTCCGCCAGATAGCCGAGGGTCAGGGCATCGGTGCCTTCTTCGCGAATCAGCTGCCAGGCCATGTCGAGCAACTGGCGTTGGCGGTCTTCCCGGGACAGGCGGCGACGGGGTTGTGCGGGATCTGGGATTTCAGTGGTTGACATCGCTTATATACCAAACGTAACTTACTGATGGTAGCTTACTAATCGTAGCTTACTAATCGTAGCTTTTCGCAAGGGTAAGCCCTTGGTCAGCAATCACCAACCGGAGATTTCCCCATGCACGCATTGATAGTTGTGGCTCATGACGACCCCCGTTCGCTGACTCATGCGCTGGCGCAGAAAATTGCCAAAGGCCTGTCGGAACACGATCCATCCAACACCTTCGAAATCGCCGACCTGCACGCCGAGGAATTCGATCCGCGCTTCGGCGTGGCCGACTGGGCGGTGCATCACCGCGAATCCGCGCCACCGGCGGACGTGCTGGCCGAGCAGGCGCGCATCGACCGCGCCGATGCGCTGGTGCTGGTCTATC
Organism: Pseudomonas sp. GW821-FHT11D10; assembly: GCF_058808435.1. NCBI lineage: Bacteria > Pseudomonadati > Pseudomonadota > Gammaproteobacteria > Pseudomonadales > Pseudomonadaceae > Pseudomonas > Pseudomonas sp. GW821-FHT11D10. The sequence goes on from NZ_JBXARR010000001.1 coordinate 388,648, forward strand.
CGGTGTTCTGGTGGTCGATGCCGGCGCTGCTCAAAGGATGGATCGACCGAGTGTTCAGCAATGGCTGGGCGTACGATTTCGACGGTGACAAGACGCTGAAGAAGCTCGGACGATTGCGCGTGCATCTGGTCGCACTCGGCGGAGCGGATGCGCGCACTTACGAGCGCCACGGCTACGGCGCGGCGATGAAGACGCAGATCGATCACGGGATTTTCGATTACTGCGGGGCGACGGTGGCGGGCTCGGCGTTGTTGCTGGAGTCCGAGTCGAGCGATCCGGCGAGGCAGTTGCAGGCGGCGCGCGAACTCGGACAGGGATTGTTTCGTTGAAACCTGTTGTCAGTCGACGCGTTTGAAGACTAAAGCCTTCAGACCGCTTTCCGGGTCGACATCGGGAAACTCCGGCGGGTTCTCCAGCCGCTGTTCGAAACGCAGACTAGGCGCTTCCTGGGTCACGCCGTCGATCAGGAAGTCCGAACCGAACGAAGGATCGTTCATGCAGGCCAGCACCGTGCCCTGCGCCGTCAGCAACTCCGGCAGGCGACGCAGCACGCGCTGATAATCCTTGGTCAGCAGAAAACTGCCTTTCTGGAACGACGGCGGGTCGATGATCACCAGATCGTACGGGCCGCTGTTGATCACCTTGCCCCAGGACTTGAACAGGTCGTGGCCGAGGAAACTCACCTTGCTCAGGTCGTGCCCGTTCAGCCGGTGATTGTCACGGCCCCGACTCAGCGCGGCGCGGGACATGTCAAGGTTGACCACATGGCTGGCGCCACCCTCGATGGCCGCCACCGAAAAGCCGCAGGTGTAGGCGAACAGGTTCAGCACCCGTTTGCCCGCTGCTTGTTCGCGTACCCAGTTGCGCCCGTAACGCATGTCGAGGAACAGCCCGGCGTTCTGCTTGCGGCCCAGATCCACGCGGTATTTCAGTTCGCCCTCGACGATGGTCATTTCGTCGATTTCTTCACCGAGCAGCCATTCGGCGGTGCTTTGCGGCAGGTAACGGTGCTGGATCAGCAGGGTGTGGGCGCCGGACTGCTGCCATGGCGCCGAACCGGTGATTTCCAGCAGCAGGCGCTTGAGGTCTTCCAGCTGCGAAGCCTCGGGCTCCTTGAACAGCGACACCAGCACCACGCCTTGCAGCCAGTCCACGGTGACTTGCTCCAGCCCCGGCCAGCAACGCCCACGCCCATGGAACAGGCGCCGGGTTTCGGCCGGTGCCGAAGTCAGCGCGGTGAGCAGGTGGGCATGGAGAACGGCGAGGGCTTGAGGGTTCATCAATCAGGATCGGCCAGCAAAAGGGCGCGCATTTTAACCGCAATTACCCGCCGGCGACTGCCCGTTGACCAGGTGTTATCGAAAAGACCTGTATCAAAAATGAATTTCTGTAGAAGGCGCTGCTCATACCAGATAAGCAGCGGGATCAAGCCGCTAAATCGTTCATGCAATTCAGGGAGTGCCAGTTCATGTGTCCAATTCCGACGTCGAGCGCGCACCTTCCTGGCGGGTTGATTCTGGTAGTCGAGGACGATCCGTTGATTCTGGAGTTTCTGTGCGAAATTCTTCAGGAGGAAGGTTTCAAGGTCGAGCCGCAGACCAGCGCCGATGCGGCTTCGCAATATCTGGAAGCGCACGCGCCGGAAGTCGCGCTGCTGCTCACCGACATCACCATGCCCGGCACCCTCAACGGCGCGGATCTGGCCAATCTGGTCGGCGAGCGTTGGCCGGACAAACCGGTGATGGTCATGTCCGGTTATGAAACACCGGAAACCTCGGGCGTGAAGCATCCGGTGGCGTTCATCAAGAAGCCGTGGGCCATCGGCCAGTTGCTCGACTGTGTGGACGGTGCGTTCAGATCCAAGGCGCCGCGTCTGCACTGAAGCGTTCCGCAAGTGCTACATTGCCGGGCATCGTTGCCCGGCCCCTTGCGAGGAAGTGATCTTTTGTCTGCTCACGATGCTGTTTTCAATCGCGCGTTTGGCGCGTTCCTGTTCGACATGGACGGCACCGTCCTCAACTCCATCGCCGCCGCCGAGCGGATCTGGTCCGCCTGGGCCGTGCGCCACGGGGTGAACGTCGAAACGTTCCTGCCGACCATCCACGGCGTGCGCGCCATCGACACCATCACGCGTTTGAACCTGCCGGGCGTAGACGCCGAGGCGCAAGCGGCGTTCATCACCGAGGCGGAAATTGAAGACGTCGAGGGCATTGTCGAGATCCCCGGTGCGGCGGCGTTTCTCAAATCGTTGCCAGCGGATCGCTGGGCCATGGTGACCTCGGCGCCACGGGATCTGGCGTTGCGTCGGATGGCCGCAGCGGGGATTTCGGAGCCGGCGGTGATGATCACCGCTGAAGACGTGACCGCCGGCAAACCGGATCCGGCGGGTTATCGACTGGCGGCCAAACGCTTAGGCCTGGAGCCGGCGGACTGCCTGATTTTCGAAGACGCCACCGTCGGCATTCAGGCCGCTGAAGCCGCCGGTGCGCCGTTGATGATCATCACCACGACTCACCAGCATCCGCTTGAAACCGCACACGCGACCATCGCCAGTTACCGCGACGTTGCGCTGAGCATCGACAGCGACGGCCAGTTGCGCCTGCAACCTCAATAAACCCCGGGCACCAATCGCCAGCTGCGGGCGCAATAGGCGTCGTATTCGGCGCCGAACTGCGTGCGCAGCAGGGCCTCTTCGGAATGGATGCGGGCGATCAGCGGGATCAGCGTCAGCGCCGCCAGCAACAGGCCGACCACCGAGCGAAACGCCAGCGCCCAGCCGATCACATTGATCACCAGCCCCAGATAACTGGGGTTGCGCAGATGCCGGTAGATGCCCTCGGTGACCAACCGATGTCCCGGCTGAATCGCCACCAGCCCGCTGAACCGATGGCCCAGCACAAACACCGGCCACAAGCGCAATCCACCACCGACGATAAACAGCAACGCGCCCAGCCAACGGGTACCTTCGCGGCCGACGGTCCAGAAACCGATGCGGTCGCAATAAGCCGGCAGAAAGGCACTGACCAGTCCGATCACGGCGAACGCCGGAATCACCCAGCGGTTGGCCCGGTCCTCGCGCTCGCCGGTGCTCAGGTTCACTTCCGTAAACAACGACGCCACCACCATGGCCAGGGTTGCCAGGGCCACCACGACCAGCGCGCCGTGAGAAAAGAACACCGCCACGCCACCGATGCCCCACATCGCCAGGCCCAAATAGGCGAGGGTGGCGAGCACTGCGACCACGGTCATTTGCGCAGACATTTTCATAGGCACCTCACGGCTGTTCCGTTCAGTGTAGATCCCGGCACGATCCCCGGCGTTTAACCGCTGGCAGGGACGTGGACTAAACTTCAGGCAGAGACGTTCCGATCATCCGATCCGCCGCTTCGGGAGTCCGCCATGCTGCACATCCGCACGCCGCTGATCCTCCATCCGACCCTGTCGACCGCGTCCCGGCGCATCTGGCTGAAGCTGGAAAACCTGCAGCCGTGCGGCTCGTTCAAGCTGCGCGGGATGGGTTTGTTGTGCAGTCAGGCAGCGGCGCAGGGCAAGCGCAAGGTCGTGTGCCCGTCCGGCGGCAATGCCGGGCTGGCCACGGCGGTGGCAGCGGTCAGCCTGGGCCTGCAAGCCTGCATCGTGGTGCCGCACACAACGCCCGAAGCGACCCGCGCACGTATTCGCCGCACCGGCGCGGAGGTCATCGTCCACGGCAAAGTCTGGGACGAGGCCAATCAGCGAGCGAGAGAGTTGGCCAGCGCGGCAGACACCGAATACGTCCCGGCCTTCGACCACCCGGTGCTGTGGGAAGGGCACAGCTCGATGGTCGACGAAATCCTCGACGACTGCCCGCAGGTCGATACCGTGGTCACGTCGGTCGGCGGCGGTGGTTTGCTGGCGGGCATCCTTACCGGGCTGCTGCGCCATGATCGCCGCGACTGCCGCGTCATCACCTGCGAAACCACAGGCGCCGCGTCTTTCGCCGCCGCGGTGCAGGCCGGTCATCCGGTGCGCTTGAGTCGGATCGACACCGTCGCCACCTCCCTTGGCGCCGCGCAGGTGGCGGCTTGGCCGGTAGAGCATATCGGCGAGTTCGATCATGAATGTCTTGTGCTGTCGGATGACGACGCGATCATGGGGGTGGTGCGTTACGCCAGTGATCTGCGGCAATTGGTGGAGCCGGCGTGCGGGGTTTCGCTGGCTGTGGCGTACCTCGATCATCCGGCGTTGGCGGGGGCGCATGATGTGGTGGTCATTGTTTGCGGTGGGGTGAGTATCAGTGCGCAATTGGTGGCGGGGTGGGCGCGGTTGGGGGCTTGAATGCTCAGGGATTCCGTGTCGACCGCTGGCCCTCACCCCAGCCCTCTCCCGGGGGGAGAGGGGGCCGACCGAGGTGTCTTGAGAGATACATCGACCTGATGCACCGAGTCGATTATGGATTCCAAGCGTCGACCTGATGCACCGAGTCGATTATGGATTTTAAGCGTCGACCTGATGCACTGGGTCGATTATGGATTCCAAGCATCGACCTGAGATACCGAGCCGATTATGGATTCAAAACATTTCGCTCACGTCGGCGGATCTCTCCAATATCCCCCGATCGGTTCCCTCTCCCTCCGGGAGAGGGCTAGGGTGAGGGGCTTTTCCGGATCACACCCGCGATCTCAAAACCTCGGCAACCCGCACAATCTGCTCCAACACATCCCCCATCTGCCGAATCACCTCCAGATTACTAAACCGCACCACCTCAATCCCCAGCAGCTGAAGATAAACCGTACGCCGCCGGTCATGAATCTCTCCCGCCTCCTCAAAATGCTGCCCCCCATCCAGCTCCACCGCCAACTTCAATTCCACACAATAGAAATCCAGCACAAACGGCGGAACCGGCACCTGCCGGCGAAATTTCAACCCCGCCACCTGACGTGATCGCAGCTTCTGCCAGAGCAGTTGTTCGCAGTCGGTCTGGGAGGTGCGCAAGTGGCGGGCGAACTGGCGTTGGGCGAGCGTCGGGCGATTTTGCATGCTTCACGTCCTTGTGAAGGGGATGGAGATTTCACTGTAGACCCGACCAATAGTCAGCACCACCGCCATTCCCGCAAGAGAGGTCTATCCTAGGCGGAGCCCTTTTTTGTGCCTACGGTGACCCGCGATGATCAATCTGGCCACGGCCCATCTGCTCACGGACTACAAGACCTGGGCCAATCAGCGTCTGTTCGACAGCCTGCAAGCGCTGCCGGCGGGGGAGACGACGAGGCAGCGCAAGACGGTTTTCAAGAACATGATCGGCACGCTGAACCACATCTACGTGGTCGACCGGATCTGGCAAGCGCACCTCGAAGGGCGCGAGCACGGTTTCACGACGTCCCATGATCTGGTGCACGCCGACCTCGGCGAGTTGCGCCAGGCTCAGCAGGAAGTCGACGGCTGGTACCGCAACTGGAGCGCGCAGCAGACCGAAGCCTCGCTGAACCGCTTGATCGACTTCAAATTCGTGTCCGGCGATGGCGGCACCATGAATGCCGGGGCGATCCTGATGCACGTGATCAACCACAACAACTACCACCGTGGCTGGGTGGTGCAGATGTATTTCGAGATCCCGCAGATGCCGCCGATGACCGACCTGCCGGTGTACCTGCGCGAGGTCGATCCGGGGTTCAAGCCGATCAGTGCGCCTGCGGTGGAAGAGGCGCCGACATGTGATGGGCAATCAGCGAGCGCAGCCAGCGTTCCGCCGGATCGTTGTCGTTGACTCCGTTCCAGACCATCGACAGCTCCGAAGGCACGATGTCGAACGGCGGGTCGTCGGCGCGCAACACGCTGCTGCCTTCGACCAGCGCGCAGGCGGCGAAGTCCGGCACGGTGGCGAGCATGTCGGTGCCGGCCAGAATCGCCCGCAGTGGAGCGAATTGCGGCACCGCCAATACCACGCGACGCGATCGATTGATCCGCGCCAGATCGTTATCGATGGCACCGCCCAGATCCCCGGAAAACGACACCAGCGCATGGGGTCGTTCGCAGTACTCGTCGAGGGTCAGTACGCCGGGACGGTCGTCGCCACGCAGGATCTTGCAGCGCAGGTCCCGCAGCTTTTTGCGTTTGGCGTTGGCCGGCAACTCGGTGGTGTAGCTGACGCCGACGGAAATTTCCCCGGACGCCAGCATCGACGACATCAGCAGGAAATTCACCCGGCGAATCACCACCACCACGTCCGGCGCCTCTTCGCGCAATTGCTTGAGCAGCGGCGGCAGTAGGCCGAACTCGGCGTCGTCCGACAGACCGATGCGAAACACGTCGCGGCTGCTCAGCGGGTCGAAATCCTTGGCCCGGCTGACCGCGCCGGAGATGGTGTCCATCGCCGGCTGCAATTCCTTGAGGATCGCCAGCGCCCGCTGGGTCGGCTCCAGCACGCGGCCGTTGCGCACCAGCAACGGGTCGTCGAACAGGTCGCGCAGTTTCGCCAGTGAAGCACTGACGGCGGGCTGGCCGAGGAACAGTTTTTCCCCGGCGCGGGTCAGGTTCTTTTCGAACATCAGGGTTTCGAAAATCACCAACAGGTTCATGTCCACGCGACGCAGGTCATTGCGGTTCATGCCGGAAGACTCGCTGGTTTTTTGAGTCTTCTCAGTAAAGCAGCAAAGTCTTGGGCTGTCGGGTCACTGGGCGGGATCGACCCCGGTCAATACCTTGCGAAACGTTTCCACCAGCGGTCGCAGGTTGATCCGGTGCCACGCCGCCCACAACGGCGTGGTGAACGCCAGCCACGGCACTTCCCGCAGCACCACGCCCGGCGGTGCATTGTGGCTCAGGCCTTTCTGGATCATCGCGATCCCCAGCCCCGAGGCCACCAGCCCCAACGCGGTAAACGGCTCGGTGGCCTGCATCCGTACATCCGGGGTGAAACCTGCACGGATGCAGGCGCTGACGAACTCATCGTCAGCGCCTTGGCGTGGCTGCACGCCGATCCATTCCTGATCGGCCAGATCCGCCGGGGTCAGCGATGGCAGTTGGTTCAGCGGGTGATGTTCGGGCAGCGCCAGCAGCATCGGGTCGTCCAGCACCTGAAAGCCCAGCAGATCCGGGTCGTCGATCGTCGGCGGCTCACTGACCAGCGCGATATCGAGGCTACGCTGACGCAGGCCTTCGAGTTGTTCGGCGGAGCTTAAGTTGTACAGCGCGACATGCACGTTGGGCCGATCGACCCGCAGCACACGCAGGGCATTGGGCAAGACCCCGGCGTGCATCGCGTTTTCGATGTAGCCGATGCACAGGCCGCCTTCTTCGCCACGGCCCAGGCGTTTGCCGAGGGATTCCAGGCGATTGGCGTGGGTCAGCAGGGCGCGGGTTTCGGCGAGAAAGGTCTGGCCGTCGCGGGTCAGGCGGATGCGCTGCTGGCTGCGTTCGAACAGGGTCAGGCCCAGGCGTTCTTCGAGCTGGGCGATCTGCCGGCTCAAAGGCGACTGGGAAATGTGCAGGCGCTCGGCGGCGCGGCCGACGTGTTCTTCCTCGGCGACGGCGACGAAGTAGCGCAATTGGCGGATGTCGATCATGTCAGACCTTCAGAGACTCAAGTGCTGCGGATTATGTCTTGGACGGTCTGAGTGGCGCAATCTAGGATCTGCTCAACGGTCAACACCGACCACGGACTACGAGGACAGCATTATGAGCTTGAAAGACAAACTCCCCGGCCAACTCGGCTTCGGCACCGCGCCACTGGGCAACATGTTCCGCGCCATTCCTGAAGAGGAAGCGCAAGCCACCGTGCACGCGGCGTGGGAGGCCGGCGTGCGTTACTTCGACACCGCGCCGTTCTACGGCTCGGGCCTTTCGGAAATCCGCCTCGGCGAAGCACTGTCCCGCTACAAGCGCGACGACTATGTGCTCAGCACCAAGGTTGGCCGGGTGATTCTCGATGAAGTCGAAGACGCCGCCGCCCGGGATCTGGGTGAGAAAAGCGGGGTGTTCGAGCACGGTCGCCCGAACAAGATCGTCAACGACTACAGCGCCGACGCCACCTTGCGTTCGATCGAAGACAGCCTCAAGCGTCTGAAAACCGATCGCCTCGACATCGTCTGGGTCCATGACATCGCTCAGGATTTCTACGGTGATCAATGGCTCGAGTACTTCAACCAGGCCCGTACCGGCGCCTTCAAAGTCCTGACCCGCCTGCGTGAAGAAGGCGTGATCAAGGGCTGGGGCCTGGGCGTGAACAAGGTCGAGCCGTGCGAGTTGACGCTGGACCTGACCGAGGCGCAGCCTGACGGCTTCCTGTTGGCCGGCCGCTACACCTTGCTCGATCACGACCGCGCCCTGCAGCGCTTGATGGATTCGGCGCGGGCGCAGAACGTTGAAATCGTGGTCGGCGGCCCCTACAGCTCGGGGATCCTGGCCGGCGGTGCGCACTTCGAATACCAGAAAGCCAGTCCTGAAATCGTTGCCAAGGTCGAGCAGATCAAACGCATCGCCGCAGCCCACGGCGTCGATGTCAAAGCGGCTGCACTACAATTCTCGCTGGCCAATCCGGCCGTGGCGGCAGTGATTCCCGGTGCGAGCAAACCGGGGCGTATCGCTGAAGATGTGGCGGCGCTGTCGGCGGTCATTCCGGCCGGTTTCTGGCAGGCCATGCGTGAAGCGAAACTGGTGTCCGAACGTGCACCATTACCCATCGACGAGGTGAAAGCATGAAGATCGATCTGAGCGGAAAACTGGCGATTGTCAGCGGCAGCACGGCGGGCATCGGTTTGGGCATCAGCCAGTCGCTGGCCGAGGCGGGCGCCACGGTGGTGGTGATCGGTCGCGACTCGGCCAAGGTCGAACAGGCGCTGGCGAGCATCCGAGACAAGGTGCCGGGCGCGCAACTGCGCGGTCTGACGGCAGATCTGGGCACGGCCGAAGGCGCGCAGAAACTGTTCGCCGCCGAACCGAAAGCCGACATCCTGGTGAACAACCTCGGCATCTACAACGCGGTGGATTTCTTCGACGCGCCGGACGATGAGTGGACGCGCTTCTATGAGATCAACGTGATCTCCGGCGTGCGCCTGTCGCGGCATTACGTACCGGCGATGGTCGAGCAGGGCTGGGGCCGGGTGATCTTCCTGTCTTCGGAATCCGGCGTGGCCACCCCGGCCGACATGATCAACTACGGCGTGACCAAAAGCGCCAACCTCGCGGTGTCCCATGGCCTGGCCAAACGCCTGGCGGGCACCGGGGTTACGGTCAACGCGATCCTGCCGGGGCCGACCTTCACCGACGGTGTCGAGGAAATGCTCAAGGATGCCGCCGCCGAATCTGGCCGCAGTCTGCGTGACGAAGCCGACGCCTTTGTGCGCCGGGCCCGTCCGAGCTCGATCATCCAGCGCGTAGCGGATGTCGAAGAAGTCGCGCACCTGGTCACCTACATCGCTTCACCGCTGTCCTCGGCCACCACCGGCGCCGCTTTGCGGGTCGATGGCGGCGTGGTCGACAGCCTGACTATCTGAATTCATCGAGAGAGACTTTTTATTTATGGCAACAGCATCAGCAACGATCGACATCCCGGCTTCGGCCGATCAGGTCTGGCAATTGATTGGCGGCTTCAACACCTTGCCGGACTGGCTGCCGTTCATTCCCAACAGCGAACTGAGCGAAGGCGGGCGCGTGCGCACTTTGCAAACCGCTGACGGTGGCGTGGTGGTCGAGCGTCTGGAAACTTTCGATAACGCGGGCAAAACCTACAGCTATTCGATTCTGCAGGCACCGTTTCCGGCCACCGATTATCTGGCGACGATTCGTGTTGAAGCCCAGGGGCAGGGCGCGAAGGTGACGTGGTCGGGACGCTTCACGGCCAAGGGCGTGAGCGATGAGGAAGTGGTGGCGCTGTTCAGCGGCATCTATCAGGGCGGCCTCGAGGCACTGCGCGCCAACTACCCAGCTTAAGTTGATCGCTGATCGTTCCCACGCGGCGTGGGAACGATCTCTTCAAGACTGTGAAATCAGGCTCTGCCGACAATCCAGCACCAGCTTCGCCCCACCCAGATCACTGCGTCCCACCTCAAGGCTGAACCCGTGCAGGTTGACGATCGCCGCGACGATCGACAGCCCCAGGCCAAAGCCATTCTGCAGTTGCCCGCCCTCGGCGCGATAGAAACGCTGGAACACCGCCTCCCGCTCGGATTCGGGAATGCCAGGCCCGGAGTCATGCACTTCGATCCGCGTATGCCCCGCATCATTGACCCCGCGCAACACCACCGTGCCACCGGCCGGGGTGAACTTGATCGAGTTGCTCAACAGGTTCGCCAGCGCTTCAAACAGCAACGCTCGATCACCGTTCAGCATCGGCAGGGTTTCCGGCATGTTCAGCTCGAAACGCAACTCGTCGTCTTCGGCCAGCGGCAGATAGAACTCGTGCAATTCCTGCAGCAACAACACCGGATCGAGCTCGACAAACCCCGAGCGCCGCTGACGATCTTCCAGCTCGGAAATCCTCAGCAACCCGCGAAACCGCGCCATCAGCGTATCGGCCTCGGCCAGCACCAGATCCAGTTGCGCCGCTTCCGGCGAGCCTTCGCCGGCCTGTTGCTGCATGCGATACAACTGCGCGCGCAAACGGGTCAGCGGGGTGCGCAGGTCATGGGCGATGTTGTCGCACACGCCTTTGACTTCATTCATCAAGCGCTCGATGCGATCGAGCATGGCGTTGACGATGGCGGCGAGCATGTCCAGCTCATCGCGGCGATTGGACAGGGGCAAACGGTGAGTCAGGTCGCCGGCGACAATCGACTGGGCGCTGGCCTGGATCGCCCGGATCCGCCGCAGCGGCCGCCGACGCAGCAAATGCCAGCCGATGATTCCCGGCACAATCGTCAGCGATACGCCCCAGAGCAACGCATGCAGAATGATTTTCGTCACCGCGAACAGCGAGCCGTTGTCGCGCAACAGCACCAGCCAGCGTCCGTCGCGGGTCGGGGTGGCTACCGCGTCGCAACTGTCGTTGGGCAGGGTCGGGTCGTCGGAGTCGGCGCATTCGCTGAGCATGTGGATCTTGCCATCGAGCGGCAGACCCTCGGGGATCTTCTGCAACGCGCCGCCGAGGTAGCGATGCTGGGCGTCGAACAGGCCGTAGGCGTCGATGCCGCGAATGTCGAAGGTCATGCTGGCGGCGAGGGCCTCTTCCAGTTGATCGCCGCGAAAATGCTTGAACAGGTGCTGACGTTGCATCAGCGAGTGCTTGGCCAGGTTGTCGAGGTAACCGGAAACCTCGAAGTACATGACCCCCATGAGGATCGCACTCCAGGCCACGAACAACGAACTGTACAGCGCCAGCAAGCGGCTGCTGGAAGAGCGCCAACCGTCAGACGGGTTCGGCAATGACATAACCCGAGCCTCGCACCGTGCGGATCAGCGGGACATTGCCCGGCGGGTCGATCTTCTTGCGCAGACGGCCGATGTGCACGTCGATCAGGTTGGTGCCGGGGTCGAAGTGATAGCCCCAGACCTCTTCGAAAATCATCATCCGCGACAGGATCTGGCCGCTGTTGCGCATCAGAAATTCCAGCAATTTGTACTCGGTCGGCAGCAGCGTCAGCACCTGCTCGGCGCGGCGGGCTTCGTGGCTGATCAGGTCAAGTTGCAGATCCGCCACCTGCAACGTGGTCGGCTGGGCGCCGTTGCTGTTCTGCCGACGCAGCAATACTTCGACTCGCGCGGCCATTTCGTCGGTGGCGAACGGTTTGGTCAGGTAGTCATCGCCGCCGGCGCGCAAGCCACGCACACGCTCGTCGACGTCAGAGAGGGCGCTGATCATCAGGATCGGCGTGGCCACGCCCATGGTGCGCAGCGTGGTGACGATGGCTAGGCCATCGAGTTCCGGCAGCATGCGGTCGAGGGTGATCAGGTCGTAGTTGCCGCTGACGGCGCGGTCCAGGCCTTCACGGCCGTTGTCGACCCAGTCCACGTCGAGGCCGTGGCTGCTCAGTTCGGCGACAATTTCCCGGGCGGTCACGGCGTCGTCTTCGATGGTCAGGATGCGAGTCATGGTGGGCCTGCTGGTCTGTTCAAACGCAATGGCAGCATTTTGCCAAGATTTTGCGCGGGCGCTTTAAATTAACTTTCATGTTTTAGCCGTCATTAGTCGCCGTCGCCGAATTATTTTGTGAAACGTCGATATCATCTGGCCACATTTTTCAAGGAGTGAAGCCGTGAGCCGGTTGATTCGTGGTGGCTGGATGCCGATGGCCGGGATGTTGCTGGCGCTGCTGAGCGCTTCGGCACTGGCCGCCAACACCCCGTGTTCCGGGAAGAAGGGCGGCATCGCTCGCTGCGACGGCGATCTGTTCCTGTGCAATGACGGCTCCATCAGCGGCTCGAAGAAGAGCTGCGCCGCCATGTTCGGCATCCGCGAACAGGCGAGGCCGCAACAATTTCTGCAAAGCAGTGACGGTTGTAATTGCGGCACCGGCTCGTTCTGCACCGGGCCGCGCGGCGGCGTGTATTGCCTGACGCCGAGTGGCAAGAAAAGCTACAAACGCAAATGACCGGGCTTTTGTGCCAATGCATAAAACCCGCTGTTATCGACCCGTTGTTGCAAATTGCATGGTCCTAGGAAGTTCAGACTTTTTAACCGATTGAATCCAAACGATTTATTTAATGTTGGCGACTGGCACGGTCACTGCAATTCCTCTGATGACGAGTTGTAACACCATTTTTCATGCCTGGAGCACTACAACAATGAATAGATCCTCTGATGGGTTTTATCCTGCCTACGAAGGAGAGTCGAGCAACGTCTCGGGCGTGTCCTGGGGCGCGATCTTCGCAGGGGCTGCCGCTGCAGCGGCACTGTCGCTGATTCTGGTGCTGTTGGGCTTCGGTCTGGGCTTCTCCGCCGTTTCACCGTGGGCCGGAGAGGGCGTCAGCGCCAAGGGCCTGGGCATTTCAACGATCATCTGGCTGGCCGCCACACAAATCATCGCCTCGGGACTGGGTGGCTACATCGCCGGTCGCCTGCGGGTGAAATGGGCCAACATGCACGGTGACGAGGTGTACTTCCGCGACACCGCCCATGGCTTCCTCGCCTGGTGTGTGGCGACGCTGGTCACCGCGACGCTGGTGGTCGGTTCGGTCAGCAGCATTGTCAGCGGTGGTGTGCAGGCCGGTGCAAGTGTTGCCGGTGGCGCAGCCAGTGCGATGACCCAAGCAGCCGGCACCGCAGCGGCCAACACTGACAGCGATCAGTACGGCTACTTCGTCGACAGCCTGTTCCGCGACGATCGTCCCGCCGCCGTCAGCGATGACGCCGCCCGTGGCACCGTGACCCGGATCTTCGCCCAGAGCCTGGCCAACGGTCAGCTCAGCGCCGAAGACCGTACCTACCTCGCCCAACTGGTTGCCCAGCGTACCAACCTGACCCAGGCCGACGCCGAACGTCGGGTCGATGAAATCTACGCCCGCACCCAGAAGGCAATCGCCGACGCCAAAGTGAAAGCCCAACAAGCCGCCGACACTGCCGCCAAAGTCGCTGCCTGGACCTCGCTGTGGATGTTCATCGCGCTGCTGGCCGGTGCGTTCTTCGCCAGTCTCTCGGCCACCTTCGGCGGTCGCCGTCGGGATGCGGTCGAGTACGTCGAAGTCGAAACCTACACCACGACCACGCTGCCGCCAGTCCGTTAATCAAGGAGAACCACCATGCGCTCACTACTGCTGTTTTTCCTCGGTGTTCCAATCCCGATCATCATCCTGATCGCCCTGTTCGTGCACTGATTCCTTGAGGCACATGCCTTGGCCGCTTCCACCTTCGGGTTGAAGCGGCTTTTTGCTTTCTGCGCGGGGCCGAAGGCACAGAACCGACCAGTCATTTCCATGGCCTGGATCAATATTCGTCGGCGCAATATCCCCTACCGTGAAATTTCCAGGCCCTTGCCGCTGGATCGACTACATTGCTTGCGCGCACTTTGCTGCGCGAGCGGAACCAACCTGCCGGCCCGATAGAGAGCGATAACCCCCACGAGCCGGCGAGGTGTAGTGCAGCAAGGAGCTGTTTCAACCTCACCTGAACTTTTCACGGATGATCATTGCAATGCACTGCCTAGAAAGAACCTTCGATATCCAGCCTTTGGCGCAGGCGGATATGACTGTCCACATCAACGGCCAGCCGGTCACCGCCGCCATCGGCGAAACCGTGCTCAGCGTCATTCAGTCCCTCGGCGTGCGCCAGGTCGCGCGCAACGATCACAACCAGATCAGCGGTGCCTATTGCGGCATGGGCGTGTGCCAGTGCTGTCTGGTGAAAATCAACGGCCGGCACAAGCGCCGCGCCTGCCAGACCGTGGTGCGCGAGGGCATGCTGATTGAAACCCAGGCCAACCGTATTCACGGGCAGGAGGTGGTATGAGCCTGCATCCGGTGATCGTCGGCGGTGGCCCGGCGGGAATGGCCGCGGCCATCGAACTGGCCCTGCACGGGGTGCGCTGCACCTTGCTCGAAGAGGCCTCGCGTTTGGGTGGCGTGGTCTATCGCGGGCCGCTGCGTGATGGCGTGCAGCTCGACTACCTGGGGCCGCGCTATTCCGAGGCGTTGGGCAAACTGCACGGTGATTTCCAGGAGCAGTCCGGGCTGATCGACGTACGCCTCAACCACCGCGTGGTCGGCGCCGAAGGCACGCGCTCGCTGGTGGTGCTGGACGGCGACGAGCGTCTGCACGAAATCGAATACCCGCAGTTGCTGCTGGCTGCAGGTTGCCACGAACGCAGCGTGCCGTTTCCCGGCTGGACGCTGCCCGGTGTGATCATGCTCGGTGGCCTGCAATTGCAGATCAAAAGCGGCGTAGTCAAACCGCAGGGGCCGGTGGTGATTGCCGGCACAGGGCCGTTGTTGCCGCTGGTGGCGACCCAACTGCACGCGTCGGGCGTGAGTGTGGCCGGGGTCTACGAGGCCTGCGCATTCGGCAAGATCGCCAAGGAAAGCCTGGCACTGCTGAACAAGCCGCAACTGTTCCTCGACGGCTTGAGCATGCTCGCCTACCTGAAACTGCACGGCATCCCGATGAACTACGGCTGGGGCGTGGTCGAAGCGCACGGCGAAGGCGAGCTGAAAAGCGTCAGCGTGGCGCCGTACTCGGCGACGTGGGAGCCGGACATGAGCCGCGTCGAACGCTTCGAAGCGAAGACCCTCGCGGTCGGCTACGGCTTCATCCCGCGCACGCAACTGAGTCAGCAGATGGGCCTGGATCACGGCTTCAGCGACGACGGTTACCTGCGCGCCAACGCCAATATCTGGCAGCAAAGCAGCGAGCCCCATGTGCATCTGGCCGGTGACATGGGCGGGATTCGCGGCGGTGAAGCGGCGATGCTGGCCGGCAAGATCGCCGCCACCTCGATTCTGCTGCAACGCGGTGTGCTCGAAGAGGAACTGGCGCGGGTCCGTCGCGACCGTTATCTGGGCAAACTGAAAGCCATCGTACGTTTCCGCGCGGCGGTGGATCGCTACACCGAACGCGGCGTCGGGCAGACCGCATTGCCGGCGGCCGACACGGTGATTTGCCGCTGCGAACACGCGACCCGCGCCGACATCGATCGGGCGCTGGAGCAGGGCGTGCAAGACATCGCCAGCCTGAAAATGCGCACCCGCGTAAGCATGGGCGACTGCCAGGGGCGGATGTGCGTCGGCTATTGCAGCGACCGCTTGCGACAGGCTACCGGGCGCAAGGATGTCGGCTGGCTGCGGCCGCGTTTCCCGATCGATCCGATTCCTTTTTCCGCGTTCCAGTCCCTCGGCACGGAGGCCGTTTCCCATGAGTAAGTTCTATGACGTGGTCATCGCCGGCGGCGGTGTGATCGGCGCGTCCATCGCCTATCAACTGTCCAAGCGCAAAGGCCTCAAGGTTGCGCTGATCGACGCCAAGCGCCCGGGCAACGCGACCCGCGCCTCGGCCGGTGGTTTGTGGGCGATTGGTGAGTCGGTGGGATTGGGTTGCGGGGTGATTTTCTTCCGCATGATGTCGGCCAATCGCAAGCGCGAAACCCAGGGCGCGGCGGTGGCGGTGGACTCCAGCACGCCGCACATCCTGCCGCCGTCGTTCTTCGATTTTGCCTTGCAGTCCAACGCGCTGTACCCGGCGTTGCACCGGGAACTGCGCGACAACCACGGGATGGATTTCAAGTTCGAAAAGACCGGGCTCAAGTTCGTGATTTATGACGATGAAGACCGGTTGTACGCCGAGCACATCGTCGGCTGCATCCCGCACCTGGCCGATCAGGTGCGCTGGCTCGATCAGGCGGCATTGCGCGAGTCCGAGCCGAGCGTCAGCCATGAAGCGCGCGGGGCGCTGGAGTTTCTCTGCGACCACCAGGTCAGCCCGTTCCGCCTGGCCGACGCCTACACCGAAGGCGCCCGGCAGAATGGCGTGGACATGTACGTCAACACCAACATCACCGGCGTGCTGCATCACGGGACGCGGGTGACCGGTGTGCAAACGGCCGAAGCCGGGGTGTTTCACTGCAAGACCCTGATCAACGCTGCTGGCGCCTGGGCGGCGGATTTGAGCGAGTGGGCCACGGGCATCCGGATTCCGGTGAAACCGGTGAAAGGCCAGATCCTGCTCACCGAGCGCCTGCCAAAAATCCTCAACGGTTGCCTGACCACCAGCGATTGCTACATGGCACAGAAGGACAACGGCGAGATCCTGATCGGCAGCACCACCGAGGACAAGGGCTTCGACGTCACCACCACCTGGCCGGAAATCGCCGGGCTGGTGCAGGGCGCGGTGCGTTGTTTGCCGGAACTGGCGGACATCAACCTCAAGCGCACCTGGGCCGGGCTGCGGCCGGGCTCGCCGGATGAGTTGCCGATTCTCGGGCCGATGGCCGGGGTGGAAGGTTATCTGAACGCCTGCGGGCACTTCCGAACCGGGGTGCTGACGTCGGCGATTACCGGGGTGTTGCTGGACAAACTGGTCAACGATGAACCGCTGCCGCTGGACATCACGCCGTTTCTGGCGGATCGGTTTGAAGTGGCGCCGGCCAAAGAAGAGAGGGAGCTGGAGATAGCCTGAACCTGCTGGCTGTGATCGTTCCCACGTCGAACCGTCCGCGTGGGAATGCAGCCCGGGACGCTCCGCGTCCCTTCCAAAGCTGGAACGCGGAGCGTCCCTTGAGGCGTTCCCACGCAGAGCGTGGGAACGATCAGGGTCAGGCGTTCAGTGCGCGTGGACTCAGGACTTGCCCGATTGTTCTTCCAGTTGATCCGACTCGAACAACCGGGCCAGTTCCGCCCGCGCTTCCTGAGCGGTCTGCAGGACTTTGGCCGCGTCGTCGTACACCGCGTGCTGAGCCTCGAGCACCTGTTCGTCGTGATGCTTGAAGCGCTTGATCCGTGCATCGGCCTGGGCCTGGGTCAAGCCAAGGCCAACCAGTGTGCGGCGGCTCATTTCCAGGCTTGAGTAATAGGTCTCCCGGATCGGATCGGCCCCCACATCCACCAACCGATGAACATGCTGCCGGTTACGCGCCCGGGCGATGATTTTCATGTGCGGGTAGAGTTTGCGCACGATCTCGGCGGTCTTGATGTTGGTTTCCGGATCATCCGTGGCAATCACGAAATACTCCGCCTCACCGACCTTGGCCGCGCTGAGGATTTCCGGACGCATCGGGTCACCGTAGAACACCGGTACGCCACCGAAACTGCGCGACAGTTCGATGGTTTCCACCGAAGTATCCAGCGCCACGAACTTGATGTTCTGTGCCCGCAGAATCCGCGCCACGATCTGACCCATCCGGCCCATGCCGGCAATCACCACCCGTGGGGTTTCGGTTTCGATCTGGCGGAATTTCTCCGGCACTTCCACCGGCTGCACTTTCGGGCTGACCAATCGTGCGCAGATCAGCAGCAACAACGGCGTGACCGCCATCGACAGGGTGATGGTCAGCACCAGCAGGTCATACAGACGCGGTTCGAACAGACCTTGATCGCGGCCGATCTTGAACACCACAAACGCGAATTCACCACCCGCCGCCAGCACGATGCCGAGGCGAATCGCGCTGACCTTGTTCAATCCACCGGCCAGACGCCCGACCACAAACAGCAGCGGCAACTTCAGGGCGATCAGCAACAGCGTCAGCCCCAGCACCGTGATCGGCGCGCTGAGCAGCAGACTGAGGTTGGCGCCCATGCCGACGCTGATGAAAAACAGCCCCAGCAGCAAACCTTTGAACGGCTCGATCTGCGCTTCCAGTTCATGGCGATATTCAGAATCCGCCAGCAGCAGGCCGGCGAGAAACGCGCCCAGCGCCATCGACACACCGACCATGTCCATCAGCCACGCCGTGCCGATCACCACCAGCAACGCGGTGGCGGTGGAGACTTCCGGCAGACCGGTTTTCGCCACCACGCGGAACACCGGGCGCAACAGATAGCGTCCGCCGACCACCACCACCGCAATACCGCCGAGCACCTGCAGACTGTGACGCACATCGTCGGCGGTGCTGGTGTGGTGATCGACGCCCGCGAGCATCGGCACCAGCGCGATCAGCGGAATCGCGGCGATGTCCTGGAACAGCAGAATCGCAAAAGCCAGACGACCGTGTGGGCTGGTCAGTTCCTTGCGCTCGGCGAGGCTTTGCAGGCCAAACGCGGTGGACGACAGCGCCAGGCCAAGCCCAAGCACAATCGCGCTGTTCAGCGGCTGGCCGAACACCGACAACGCCAGCACACCGATCACCGAACCGGTCAGTAGCACCTGCGCCAGACCCACGCCGAACACCGATTTGCGCATCACCCACAAACGTCGCGGCGACAGCTCCAGACCGATGATGAACAGTAACAACACCACGCCCAGTTCCGAGATATGGCTGACACTTTGCGGATTGCCGATCAGGCCCAGCACCGACGGGCCGATGATCACCCCGGCAAACAGATAACCGAGCACCGCGCCCAGTTGCAGGCGCTTGGCCAGGGGAACGGTGAGCACGGCGGCCAAGAGAAAGACGACGGCGGCTTGCAACAGATTGCCTTCATGGGGCATGAGCGGAACTCCAGTAACGCGGTACGGCGGGGGGCGACAAGGATAAAGGCTGAAATGATTGCAGATCCAGCGCAGAGCCTGCTTGAGCAGATGTGCTTCTGTAATAATTTGCATCAATTGGTTACATTTATAACCTCAGCGAATCAATTCCTCCCGAGTCCTCCATGGCCATCAACTTCGACCTCAACGACCTGCAAGCCTTTCGTGCCGTGGTCGAGCAGGGCAGTTTCCGCAAGGCCGCCGACACCGTGCGTCTGTCGCAACCGGCCCTGAGCCGGCGCATCGAAAAGCTCGAAGACGCCCTCGGCGTGAAGCTGTTCGAACGCACCACGCGCAAGGTCAGCCTGACCCAGGCCGGACGCGGTTTCATGCCCAGCGTCGAACGTTTGCTGGACGATCTGGACGTGGCGTTGCTGGGCATCAGCGAAGTCGCCTCGAACCGGCAGGGACACGTCACGGTCGCTTGCGTGCCGTCGGCGGCGTATTACTTCATGCCGAGCGTGGTCGCCCGCTATCACCGGCAGTTTCCGCGAATCAAAGTCAAAGTCCTCGATTCCAGCGCCCACGACGTGCTGAGCGCGGTGGTCAACGGCGAGGCGGATTTCGGCCTGAGTTTCATGGGCACCCAGGAGGCGGGCGTGGATTTCGAGCCGCTGGTGCAGGAGAGCTATGTAGTCGCTTGCCGTCGCGATCATCCGCTGGCCGGGCGCAGCAGCGTGACCTGGGACGAGTTCTACCGGCAGGATTACATCTCGCTCGACAAGACTTCCGGCAACCGTTTTCTGCTGGATCAGGCGCTGGCCAAAGTGGTGCCGCAGCGCCCGAGCATCTGCGAGACGCGGCATGTGACGACCATGATCGGTCTGGTGGAAGCGGGGTTGGGTGTGGCGGCGGTGCCGTTGATGGCGATGCCGGCGGCGGATCATCCGATCCTGACGCGGGTGCCGCTGACCGAACCGCAAGTGATGCGCAGCGTCGGCATCATTAAACGCCGGGGTCGCACGCTGACCCCGGCGGCACTGGAACTGGAGCGGCTGGTGGTGGAAATGAAAGTCCAGCCGCCGACGGTCAGCGCTTGACCGAATCCAGCCCGGTGGCCTGCACGTCAGGCTGGGCGGCAGGTGCGGCCAGATAAGCGAGCAACGCCTTGGCTTCCTGCGGATGCTGCGCACCCACCGGAATCCCCGCAGCAAACCGCGTCACCGACTGCACCGACTCCGGAATCTTCGCCACAAAACTCACCCCCGGCACTGGCAGCAATTCGCTGACCTGCTGGAAGCCCAGTTGATAGTCGCCAGTGGCGACCACCGAGCCCACCGGGATTTTCGGGATCATCTTCGCCTTGGGTTTCAGCTGATCTTCGATGCCCAGCTTCTTGAACAACTGCTGCTCGATGTACACGCCGCTGGCGCTGTCGGAGTAGGCCACCGACTGGGCGTCGAGCAGGGTTTTCTTCAGGGCGTCGACGTTGCTGATGTCCGGTTTAGGCGCGCCTTCACGCACCACCAGACCGATCCGCGAATCCGCCAGTTCCACCCGCGAAGCCGGGTCGACCTTGCCTTGTTTGATCAGGTCATCGAGGGCGTAGCCGACCATGATCACCACGTCAGCCTGTTCACCACGGGCGAGGCGATTGGGGATCGCTTCCGGGGCCTTGCCCATCGACGGACCGAGGATGGTGTCGAGGGTGTTGCCGCTGTTCGCGGCGAATTTCGGGCCGAGGATTTTGTAGGCGGCAGTGAAGCCACCGGAGGTCATCACCCGCAGTTCTTCGGCCTGGGCCGCAACGTTGAACGCAAGGCCGGCGAGCAGGGCGGTAAGGCTCATCAATTTCTTCATGGTGCTCTCCTCAGGCAGCGACAGGTTGCAGACGACCGCCCGCGCGGCGATACAGATACAGCGTCGCGCACAACGCACACAGCGCGCCGACGCTCATCCAGTAACCCGGCGCAGCCTTGTCGCCGGTGTACTGGATCAGGAAAGTCGACATCGCCGGGGTGAAACCGCCGAACACCGCCGTCGCCAGGCTATAGGCGAGGGAGAAACCGGCCACCCGCACTTCCACCGGCATGATCTCGGTAAGCGCCGGAATCATCGCGCCGTTGTACAAGCCATAGATGAACGACAGCCACAGCAGCGACAGCAACATGTGGCTGAAGCTCGGCGCCTGCACCAGGTACGACAGCGCCGGATACGTGGTGGCCAGGGCCAGCAGCGACATGGCGATCAACACCGGACGCCGGCCGATGCGATCGGACAACGCGCCACCAATCGGCAGCCAGAAAAAGTTGGAAACACCCACCAGCAACGTCACCAGCAACGCATCCGACGTGCTCAGGTGCAGCACGGTTTTGCCGAAGGTTGGCGCGTAAACGGTGATCAAATAGAACGCAGTGGTGGTCAGGGCAACCATCAACATCCCGCCCAGCACCACGACCCAGTTCTGCCCGAGGGTGCGGAACACTTCCTTCATGCTCGGGCGATGTTTGCGGGCGGCGAACTCTTCGGTTTCCGCCAGGTTACGACGCAGGATAAAGATGAACGGCACGATCATGCAGCCGACGAAAAACGGAATCCGCCAGCCCCAATCCGCAACCACGTCCGGCGCCATCCACTGGTTCAACGCATAGCCCAGCGCGGCGGCGACGACGATGGCCACCTGCTGACTGGCCGACTGCCAAGCCGTGAAAAAGCCTTTGCGACCGGGCGTGGCGATCTCCGAGAGATACACCGAAACCCCGCCCAGCTCCGCACCGGCGGAGAAGCCTTGCAGCAACCGCCCGATCAACACCAACGCCGGGGCGAACAGGCCGATGGTTTCGTATCCGGGCACCAGCACAATCAAGATCGTGCCGCTGGCCATGATCGACAGGGTGACGATCAAACCTTTGCGCCGGCCGACGTCATCGATGTACGCGCCGAGCACGATAGCCCCCAGCGGACGCATCAAAAAGCCTGCGCCGAACACCGCAAAAGTCATCATCAGGGACGCGAACTCACTGCTCGCGGGAAAGAACACCGCCGCGATCTGCGTGGCGTAGAAACCGAACAGAAAGAAGTCGAACTGTTCGAGGAAGTTACCCGAGGTCACCCGGAAAATGGCGCCGGCCCGCGAGCCGCCGTGTGGGATTGAGGCTGTCATCGAAAAATACTCCACCGCTTTTATGACGTGCGCGACGGGGAGGCGGCGCACGGTTTTTATTGGGGCGGATAGTGGCGCAGGGGGATCGATCTGTTAATTGCATAGTTGGCATGGATTGATGCGCAAGACGGATCAATGTGTCCGGTGGGCGGCTACACTTTCGGATCCGCCATCATCAAAAAACAAGGAATGATTCCAGAACCCCGCAGTCGGAGTTCAGGTATCACACATTTGAAGGAGGTTCACCGATGAACAACAAGACCCTAATCGCCAGCCTGGCCCTCGTCGCCGGCATCAGCCCTCTCGTTCAAGCGGCGCAAACCTCGACCTCTACCGTCGAACATTCCCCCGTCGACGGCCGCGAACTGCAAATCAACGACCGCGCCCCGGACATTTATCAGCGCAGCGAAAAAGCCCTGACCAACTGGAAACAGAAAGGCCTCAAGCAGCCGGAGCCGCAGGCGCAGTGGGTACAGATCAATGACAAGTACGTGATGGTGATGATTACCAACGGGACGATTGTGGCGATTCAGCCGGTAGAGAAATAGCGTCGGGCTCAATCAGCCCGGCCATGACTGAGCGTCTGCCCGCCACCCAATCGATACTGATTATTCCCGCTGCGTTTGGCCTCATACATCGCCAGATCCGCAATGTGCAGCAAGCGATCCATGGTCGGTGCGTGGTCGGGGAAGACAGCGACGCCGAGGCTGGTGCCGATGTGGCGTTGTTCGTTGCCGATGGGGATCGGCGGGGACAGTTCGATGAAGATTTTCTGGCAGATGCTGCGGGCTTCGTCCTGCAGGTTCAGGCCGGGGGCGAGGCCTTGCAGGATGACCACGAATTCGTCGCCGCCGATCCGCGCGACCGTGTCGCTGACCCGCAGGATGCGTTTCAGGCGCGTAGCGGTGGTGATCAGAACGCGGTCGCCGGCGGCGTGACCGTAGCGGTCGTTGATCGCTTTGAAACCGTTGAGATCGATGAACACCAGTGCCACCCGCGTCTCGGTCACGCGTGCATGTTCCAGTGCTTCCGATAGCCGTTCTTCCAGCACCAGCCGATTGGGCAGGCCGGTCAGCGGGTCGAAGTGAGCGAGGTGCTGGAGGTAGCTGGCAGAGGCCTTTTCTTCGGTGATGTCGCGTACCACGCCCATCATCTTGATCACCGCGTCGTGATCGTTACGCACCACATTACCGGTTTCTCGCAGCCAACGAATCGTGCCATCGGGCCAGACTACGCGGTATTCCTCATCGTGGTTTTCACCGGTCTCAAGACATCGCAATTCCCCGGCGCGCACTCGGGCGCGGTCGTCGGGGTGTACGCACGAGCAGAACAGGGCGTAGGAGGGCGTCACTTCGCCGATCTTGAACCCGAACATGCCGAAGATCGCGTCCGACCAGTAGAGCCGATCAGTGTCGACCTCCCAGTCCCATGTGCCGATCCGGGCGAAATACTGGCTGCGCTTGAAACGGTCGGCGTCACCATCCTGACGGATGTTCTGGCCCTCGGCGGCGCGGGTGAGCAGATCGCGATACTCGGCGAGTTGCTGACGAAGCTCGCGCACTCGGCGGATCAGAACGGCGATCACGACCATCAGCACAACGACAATGGCGAAGCTGATCCAGTGTTGAGTCATTCAAGCGTCGCTGTCATGGCGTATCGATCCGGGAGTGATGGCGTGTCGCTATCTTAATTCACGGCCAACGCCGGAAACAGCGGCAACCTTGGGTCAAACGGTTGCCAATGGCCGGCATTTCTGGGAAAACGGCGGCCAGCGGAACAATAGAGCGAATGTTATGAATGATGAACTGCAGATAATCGATCTTCAGCCCGGTGACGGAAAAGCCGCCGTCAAAGGCGCGTTGATCACCACCCAATACACCGGTTGGCTGGAAGACGGCACCGAATTCGATTCGTCCTGGAGCCGGGGCAAGCCGTTTCAGTGTGTGATCGGCACCGGTCGGGTCATCAAGGGTTGGGATCAAGGGATCATGGGCATGCAGGTGGGCGGCAAGCGCAAGCTGCTGGTGCCGGCGCATCTGGGTTACGGCGAGCGGACGATGGGCAAGATTCCGCCGAATTCGAATCTGGTGTTTGAGATTGAGTTGCTTGAGGTTTTGACGCGGGAGGATTGATTGCCCGTTTCATCGCTGAAGTCATAAAAACCCGCTGCCTCCCTTCACTGAGACAGCGGGTTTTTTCTTGCCTTGTGCGCAGGTTATTACGCAGCCATCGCCATCTCATCCAGCGTCGCGGCAACCGTGCCGGTCAGGCTCGGAAATCGGCGCTTTACGCTGGTGAGTGCCGGCAGCAGGCGATTGCGGTCCAGTTCGCCATGGTCACGGGCGAGTTGGGTGAGGGCGGTGAGTGCGGCGCTGACGATGGATTTCCGTTCGCTCTCGAGCAGTAGCAGACAGGCTTTTTGGGCCCATTGGCTGTCTTTCTCGTTGAGGCCGATGGAGATCAGGGCGGCGACGATGTGTGCATCGGATTTGCTTTCCATGGGTGTTCCTCAGGTCGTGGCATCGAGAGTGTCCAGCGCCCGGTTCACCGCAAGTTCGCCACACATCACCACTTGGGCGATGCCCAGCACGGTACTGCGGTAGGGCGGGTCCAGCAGCGCGGCGAAGTCGCTGAGCATCACGCTGGCCGACGTCATCGATTCGCAGGCGTGGGCCAGCAGGGCATGCTGATCCAGGTCGGGGGCGACGAGAAACATGCGGCCGGGGCAGTGTTGTTTCGGGGCGGTGGGTTTCAGGTAATGGTCGAGGGCGCGCTCGGCGGCTTCGTGGAGTTTTTTTGAGTCGGTTGTGGAGTAGGGAGAGGTTGGGTCGGATTCGGACGGTAAGTCTGTTTCCGGTGGATTAGGCGTTGGCTTGATCATTTGCTCAGAGTCTCCAGTAATGCTGACTCCCATTTCGCGACTAAACGATTGGGTGGCAGCTATGCGCAGGTTAGTCGACCGGGACTCCAAGCTTTACCGGCGCACCCGAAGGCGCCCTGCGCACAGCTACCATTGAGCGCAGGCGTAAAAGCACCTGACTGAATGACTGCATGCGAAGTTGGAGAACACCGAGCGACTAAACCCGTTCACTGACCATTCAGTGATGCGAATCAAGTTACGGGCAGGCTCCAAACTGCACAAGCCGGCGGATTCTGGCGTAGTTGTAGGCAAAGGCGCAAGGCGATGTAGCCTCTCGGATGACGGCAAAATGATGCTTCATTTGTCAGGCTTTATGGCTCACGTAAAAGGTCGCCGTCGGCCTGTGAAGCGTGCTTGCTTGTGAACATCCTCTTTGTGATACCGAATATTTAATAAGCCACTTCGAGCTTGATTTATATCGGTTTCGATATAGCCTGCGTGGCACGTTCAAATGCCAGGAACAGGTGCAACCATGAAGGATCATCAAAACCCACCCCAGCGTTTCTCAAGCATCTGGGATGCGCTGGAAGACACGCCGCAGGAAGCGGCCAACATGCGTCTGCGGGCCAAGCTGATGCGCACGCTTTGCGAAACGATTCGTGCGTGGGAGCTTCCCCAGAAAGACGCGGCCAAGCGTCTTGGCATTACTCAGCCGCGTCTCAACGACGTACTCAACGGCAAAATCGACAAGTTCTCGCTGGATGCGCTGGTCAATCTGTCGGCCGCTGCAAAGCTGGAAGTAGACCTCTGTTTCCAGTTGCCTGGGTCCCTGGAATGGGCCACCTGATCATTGATTGCAGCGGTGCTTAAATCTGCACCTCGCTGAACATCGGAATTCTCCCATTCAGCGAAGGCCGGTAGTGCCACGTGAATCTTCCCGGATCAATGTCGCGGGTGAGAATTTCGGTGAGCGTGGCGCTGGCGATCGTCATTGCCAGCATCTGTCCGGGACATTGATGCCGACCGCTGCCGAACGTGAAACTGCGGCGATTCGGGCGATCCACCATAAAACGATCCGGGTTTTCATTCAGTGCCGTGTCGCGATTGGCCGAGGCCAGCAGCACCAGAATCACGTCGCCGGCTTCCAGCCGCACGCCGTCGATTTCACAGCTGTTCGCCACAAATCGACGGGTGTTCTGTACCGATGGATCGAAGCGTTGGACTTCAGCCAGCAATGAATCCACTGACGCCGCGCGTAATTCAGGCTGACGCTGCAACGCCACCAGCGCATTACCGATAAGCCCGGCGGTGGCCTCGAATGTCTGCGAACAGAGGCCGATCAGGTTGGCGAGCAGCACGTCCTCATCGCCGACAAAACGCTGTTGGATGTCGGCGAGAAACGGATTCGGATCCGCCAGCAATTCAATGAAGTATCCGCGCAATTGCTCCGCCGCCCGATGCGCTGCCGCCAGTTGCAGGTCATTGCTCAGCGGCGACAGGCACGCCGTGAAATCCGCCGTCAGTTCACTGATGACCCGTGCCTGCGCCGGGGTGAAACCGAGGAGCGATGCAACCACGCACACCGGGCCGCGAAACATGGCTTTATAGAGGCCGTCGGCGTCGTTCGTTATCAGCCGCGCGGACACCAGCGCGTTGACTTCTTCCCGATCAATCAACCCCAACGGTGGCTCCATGGCCGAACGCGGGCAGCGCTGAGCTCCGCCGTCATTCATACGCATCAAAAGCCCAAATACCTTGCCCGCCATGCCATCGACGATGGCCTTGGGCACCGGTTCCTGCACCGGGCGCACCCGGCAATCCGGATGCGCCAGCACCGCGCAGACCGCCCGGGCGCTGCTGGCGACCCACAGTTTCAGTCCGTGATGAAAAGTCAGCCCACCTTCCGCGCGCAGTTCGGCGTAGTAGGGGTAGGGATCGGCGTGAGTCGCAGCGATGATCGGGTCCATGGATCGCAACCTTGTCGGTGGGGAAAGTGTTGCTACTATCTCCAGTCCTTGAGGGCGATGATTCGTCCGGGAGCGAAATATGCACGCAGAACATCAAGACATCGGCGTCTCGCAAGTGGCCGCCGCCATCGCGGAACCGGCGCGAACCAAAATGCTGTGCTCGCTGATGGACGGCCACGCCCGCACCGCCACGGAGCTGGCGACCCTCGCCGAGGTCAGCGCCTCGACCGCCAGCGCGCACCTGGCCAAGCTCAAGGACCTGGCGCTGGTGCGCCTGCATGTGCAGGGCCGCCACCGTTATTACAGCCTCGCCGACAAACGCGTGGCCCAGGCGCTCGAAGCGCTGATGGTGATCGGCCAGAGCCCCGCGCCGACCTTCAAGCCGCACACGCCGGATCGCCTGCAATTCGCCCGCACCTGTTATGACCACATGGCCGGGACGCTCGCGGTGTTGTTGCATGACCGCTTGCTGGAGGGCGGTTGGCTGGTGGAAACCGACGAGCAGGTTTATCGCCTCAGTGACAGCGGCGAGGCGTTTTTTGAGGGGCTGGGCATTGAGGTCAAGGATCTGTCGACGATGCGCCGCCGCTTTGCCTGCCCGTGTCTGGACTGGAGCATGCGCCGGCCGCATCTGGGCGGTTCGCTCGGGGCCGCGTTAATGCAGGCTGCGTTGAAGCGCAAATGGGTGACGCAGGATCTGGACAGCCGGGCGCTGACGTTGACGGCGTTGGGGCGCAAGGAAATGGAGGCGCGATTCGGGGTGAAGTGGCCCGAGTCGACGCGACCGGTCCCGGTGCGTAAATCCTCCACCGTGGCGGCTGGCAATCGAGCGCAACAAGCCTGACTGACGAAGGGTCGTTTTACGGCTTGTGGCCCGTGGGCGGACTCGATACTGTATATGCGAACAGTATCGAGTCCGTGCCATGCAAATTATCGACAAGCTCAGCATCCTCGCCGACGCCGCCAAGTACGACGCCTCCTGCGCCAGTAGTGGTGCGCCCAAGCGCAGTTCCGAGGGCAAGAGCGGGCTGGGTTCGACCGATGGCATGGGCATCTGCCACAGCTACACGCCGGACGGGCGCTGTGTGTCGCTGCTCAAGGTTCTGCTGACCAATTTCTGCCTCTACGACTGCCAGTACTGCGTCAACCGCCGCTCCAGCGACGTGCCGCGTGCGCGTTTCACGCCTGAGGAAGTGGTGACGCTGACCCTGGATTTCTACCGACGCAATTGCGTCAGCGGGCTGTTTCTCAGCTCAGGAATCATTCGTTCGGCGGACTACACCATGGAGCAACTGGTGCGCGTCGCGAAGTTGCTGCGCGAAGAGCATGAGTTTCGTGGCTACATTCATCTCAAGACCATTCCCGATGCGGATCCTGCGTTGATCGAAGAGGCCGGGCGTTACGCGGACCGCTTGAGCGTCAACATCGAATTGCCCACCGATGCCAGCCTGCAAACCCTCGCGCCGGAGAAGCACATCGGCTCGATCAAGCAGGCGATGAACACCATCTATACGGGCGTGCAGACCGTGCTCAACGAACCCCGCGCACCAAAGTTCGCCCCTGCCGGGCAGAGCACGCAGATGATTGTGGGTGCTGATGACACCGACGACAGCACCATCCTGCACAGCGCGCAGGCGCTCTACGGCAACTTCCGACTGCGCCGGGTCTATTACTCGGCGTTCAGTCCGATTCCCGACAGTCCTAAAAGTGTGCCACTGGCCGCACCGCCGCTGATGCGCGAACACCGCTTGTATCAGGCGGATTTTCTGTTGCGCGGTTATGGCTATACCGCCGGTGAGTTGCTCACGGGGCCGGGCAACCTGGCGCTGGACATCGACCCGAAACTGGCTTGGGCGCTGCAGAACCGCGAGGTGTTTCCGCTGGACCTCAATCGCGCCGAGCCGGCGCTGATCTCACGTATACCCGGCATCGGCCTGCGCACCACCGAACGTCTGGTGGAGCTGCGCCGGCAGCGGCGCATTCGCTACGAAGACGTGGCGCGCATGCGTTGTGTGCTGGCCAAGGCCAAGCCGTTCATCATCACCAGCGATTACCACCCACAGCAGGCCGAGGTCACCAGCCAGATGCTCTATCAGCAGTTGCGCGACCGGCCGATGCCGCAGCAGATGGGGCTGTGGGGATGATCAATCTCGATTGCGACGATCTGTTCGACATCTGGCGCCAGCAGGCGCGCTGGCTGCTCAGCCATGAAATCGACCCGAGTCTGGTGAGCTGGGCGTCGGAAGGGGTGAGTGATCTGTTTGCCAGTGACGTAGCGGTGCCCGAAGGGCAGGGGCCATTTCAGGCGCGCATCCCGCGTGCGTTGCTCGACACCCTGGAACAAGCATCTCGTTACCGGGGCGATCAACGCTGGAGCCTGCTGTATGAAGTGCTGTGGCGAGTCAGCCATGGCGATCGCACGGCAATGATGGCCGGTGACAAACTGGGCAGCGAGTTGCAGCGGCGGATCAAGCAGGTGCAGCGTGAAGCCCATCATCTGCATGCGTTCGTACGCTTCATCGAGCGCCCGGCGGAGCTGCCGGGTCCGCAATACGTCGCGTGGCACGAACCGGCCCACGACATTCTGCACAGCGCCAGTGAACACTTCATCGGGCGCATGGGCCGGCATCGTTGGCTGATCGCCACACCCCGCGACGGGGTTTATTACGATGGCGAGCAATTGATCCATCAACGCCAGTGCCCGGTGGAATGGCGGCAACTGGCGCAGAACGTCGATGATCCCCACGGTGATTTATGGCTGACGTACTACAGCCACATCTTCAACCCGGCGCGGTTGAACGAGAAAGTCATGCAGGGGCACTTGCCTACGCGGTTCTGGAAGAACCTGCCGGAGGGGGAGTTGATCCCCGGATTGATTACCCAGGCACGCATGGGCAAACAGCAGAACGGACAGGCGAGCGGGATTGCCGGGCGTGGCGGCAAGCGTATTGCGTTGAAACAGGTGGAGCATCCGCCGTCCGTTCAGCGCGTCGCCGAAGCCATCAACAGTCCAAAACCGGCGAAGGTCACGCCCGAGACTTTCGCCGCCAGCCAGGAACCTTTCGGGCTCGACAACCAGCCTTTGGCGGCATTGGCGAGCAGCGCATAACTGCCGTGCAGCAGAATCACCAGCGCTGCATAGGTGGTCACCAGTTTGAAGAACTGCGGATGGAAAGCCTGTGCGGTGTCGATGAACTGCGGGAACACCGCCAGAAAGAAGAAGATGGCTTTGGGATTGAGGAACTGCAGGGACGCGGCTTCCAGAAAGCGGTAGCCCGGGCGAGAAGGGCGGACGTCTTGCAGGGTATGGAAACGATCCGAACGCCAGCTCTTGAAGCCCAGGTACAACAAGTAAGCGGCGCCAGCATATTTCAGCACGGTAAAAGCCGTTGCCGAGGCACTGAGGATCAGACCGACACTGGTGGCACTCAGCGCAGCAACTACGAAGGCCCCCGAGGCAATTCCCAAAATCCCCGGCACTGCGCCCGCCCAGCCCAGGCGCACGGCGTTGGACAGGGTCAGCACCACACCCGGGCCGGGGCTCAAAATGGTCAGGGTGGCGAAGAGTACAAATAGTCCGTAGCTGTGCATGTCTTTCTCCGTCGGGGCGCGGGATAGGCGTGCGGGCAGATTGGCGTGGCGACGAACGTGTGACAAACGCTTTAAATGCAGCGCATACGTGACTAAATTAGACCCATGAACAAATCACTTCCGCCGCTCAATGCGGTTCGTGCCTTTGCGGTCGCTGCCCGTCATCAGAGCTTCACGCTGGCGGCTGAAGAGCTGCATGTAAGCCACAGCGCCGTCAGCCGGCACATCAAATTGCTGGAAGAACACTTGGGTGTGTTGCTGTTCGAACGGCGCATCCGGCAATCGTTGCTGACGCCTGCCGGCCAGCGTTTTTATCAGCAGGTCAGCGCCGGTCTGGCGCAGATCGCCGACGCGGCTGCCGAGTTGCGACAGCAGGCGGCACGGCCGACAGTGAATATCAACACCCGCCCGTCTTTTGCCCAATTGTGGCTGACGCCCCGGCTGGATGCCTTCATGGCAGAGCATCCGGACATCGAACCGCAGGTGATCACCCAGACCCGATCCCCGGATCCTGCGCAGGACAGCTTCGACATCGTCATCCGCCGTGGACGTGACGACTGGGCGCCGACTATCGAGTCGCACCCGTTGTTTGAGGATGAATTGCTGATGGTGGCGGCGCCCGAGCTGATCGAGCGAATCCCGTTGGCGGATCTTGCCGATCTGGGGCAGCACACGTTGCTGACTGTCAGGGCCCGGCGTGAGGACTGGCACCACTGGGCGCTGCGTTTTGGCCAGCAGCAGAGCGCGAGTCAGGAGATTCGCCAGTTCGACTACATGCATCGAGTGCTGGAGGCCGCCGTGGCGGGTGAGGGCATTGCGCTGTGCCCGACGACTTTACTAGGCACGCATCTGTCGAGCGGTCGGCTGGTCTGCCCGTTGCCCGACCTGCGGATGCCGTTGCCACGTTATTACTACGGCGTTGCACCGCAGGCCTCTGCAGCGGCTCAGGTGTTTGTGGCGTGGCTGCAAAAACAGATCCCATGAAAAAGCCCCCATCGATCACTCGATGGGGGCTTTTGTGCATCTGGCCGTCAGATCAAACCTTGACGATCCAGCCTGCTGGCGCTTCGACGTCGCCGGTCTGCACACCGGTCAGCTCTTTGTAGAGCTTCTGGGTCACAGGGCCGACTTCGGTTTCGCTATGGAACACGTGCAGGTGATCGTTGTAGCTGATGCCGCCGATCGGGGTGATCACCGCCGCAGTACCGCAAGCACCGGCCTCTTTGAAGTCCGACAGCTTGTCGATGAATACGTCGCCTTCAACCACTTCCAGGCCCAGACGGGACTTGGCCAGTTCGATCAGGGACAGACGGGTGATGCCCGGCAGTACCGACGGCGAGTTCGGGGTCACGAATTTGTTGTCGTGGGTGATCCCGAAGAAGTTGGCCGAGCCGACTTCCTCGATCTTCTTGTGGGTCAGCGGATCCAGGTAGATGGCGTCAGCGAAATGCGCTTTCTTGGCCTGGGAGCCCGGCATCAGGCTGGCGGCGTAGTTGCCACCGACCTTGGCGGCACCGGTGCCTTGTGGCGCGGCGCGGTCGAAGGTGGAGATCTGGAAATTGTGCGGGGTCAGGCCGCCCTTGAAGTAGGCGCCGACCGGGATCGCGAACACCGAGAAGATGAACTCCGGTGCGGTACGCACGCCGATGTTGTCACCCACGCCGATCACAAACGGACGCAGGTACAGCGCGCCGCCGGTGCCGTAAGGCGGGATGAAGCGCTCGTTGGCGCGAACCACTTCCTTGCACGCTTCGATGAACTGCTCGGTGGACACATGCGGCATCAGCAGGCGGGCGCAGCTGCGCTGCATGCGCGCGGCGTTCTGGTCCGGACGGAACAGGTTGATCGAGCCGTCCTTGCAACGATAGGCCTTCAGGCCTTCGAAGCATTGCTGGCCATAGTGAAGGGCAGTGGAGCCTTCGCTGATGTGCAGCACGTTGTCTTCGGTCAGGGTGCCTTTGTCCCACTCGCCATTGCGAAAGTACGACAGATAGCGTTTGTCGGTCTTGATGTAGTCAAAACCCAGCTTGTCCCAGTTGATGCTTTCGTTACCCATGACACCCTCTATCACTGAACAACCGCCGAAGCGGTTCAAGGCTTCTGACGTTTTTTTGGATGGGCACAACAATACTTCATTCTTGAGCGGTTTCGCAGCCCGGGCGATGGGGGGAGCAGCAGATTTATTAGCCTGCTTATGAAAAAACTCCCCCGCGTCGGGTTTTTACAGGTGCAACGCGTGCCCAAGCGCACGCAACGCCGCTTCCTGCACCGCTTCACCCAGGGTCGGATGCGCATGGATGGTGCCGCCGATGTCTTCCAGTCGCGCACCCATTTCCAGGCTTTGCGCGAACGCAGTCGACAGCTCAGACACCCCGACACCCACCGCCTGCCAGCCGACAATCACATGATTGTCCCGACGAGCGACCACCCGCACGAAGCCGGTTTTTGACTCCAGCGTCATCGCCCGGCCATTGGCCGCGAACGGGAAGTTCGACACGATGCAGTCCAGTCCCGCCGCCTTGGCCTCGTCCGGCGTCTTGCCGACGACCACCAGTTCCGGGTCGGTGAAGCACACGGCAGCGATGGCGGTCGGGTTGAATTCGCGGGTCTTGCCGCTGATCAGCTCGGCAACCATCTCGCCCTGAGCCATGGCGCGGTGGGCCAGCATCGGTTCGCCGCTCAGGTCGCCGATGGCATAGACGTTGCGCATGCTGGTCTGGCAGCGGCTGTCGATCTTGATCGCCGAGCCGTTCATGTCCAGGTTCAGCGCTTCAAGGTTCCAGCCCTGGGTATCGGGTTTGCGACCGACGGCCACCAGCACCTGATCGGTTTCCAGATTCAGGGTGTCGCCGTTTGGATCGCGCACCTGCAACGTACCGTCGAAACCCAGCACGCTGTGCTTGAGGTACAGCTTCACGCCCAGTTGCTTCAGCGCATCGTGCACCGGTTGGGTCAGTTCCGCGTCGTAAGCCGGCAGGATGCGATCCTGCGCCTCGACCACACTGACCTCGGCGCCGAGCTTGCGATAGGCAATGCCCAGCTCCAGACCGATGTAACCGCCGCCGACCACGATCAGGCGTTTCGGAACCGACTTCGGTGCCAGTGCTTCGGTCGACGAAATGATCGGCCCGCCAATCGGCAGGATCGGCAGATTGACGCTTTTCGAACCGGTGGCCAGCACCAGATGCTCGCATTGGATGCGGGTATCGCCGACGTCCACGGTCTTGCCGTCGATGACCTTGGCCCAGCCGTTGATGACTTGAACCTTGTTTTTCTTCAGCAACGCGGCGACGCCAGTGGTCAGGCGATCGACGATGCCGTCCTTCCACTCGACGCTCTTGGTGATGTCGAGGGTCGGCGCCGAAACGCTGATGCCCAGTGCCGAATGCTGGTTGTGATGTTGAGTCTGGTGAAACTGTTCGGCCACGTGGATCAGCGCTTTCGACGGAATGCAGCCGATGTTCAGGCAGGTACCGCCCAGCGATTCGCCCTCGACCAGAATGGTCGAAATACCCAGTTGCCCGGCGCGAATGGCTGTCACGTAACCGCCAGGGCCGCCGCCGATGATCAGCAGCGTGGTGTTCAGAGTTTGCATTGCGTCACTCCACAAACAGAGTCGCGGGTTGTTCGAGCAGACCACGAATGGCCTGGATGAAGAGCGCCGCGTCCATGCCGTCGACCACGCGGTGATCGAAGGAGCTGGAGAGGTTCATCATCTTGCGGATCACCACCTGGCCTTTGACGACCATTGGGCGTTCGACGATTTTGTTGACTCCGACGATCGCCACTTCCGGCAGGTTCAGCACCGGGGTACTGACGATGCCGCCGAGGGCGCCGAGGCTGGTCAGGGTGATGGTCGAGCCGGAGAGCTCCTCGCGGCTGGCCTTGCCATTGCGTGCGGCGGTGGCCAGGCGGGAGATTTCCGCCGCGCTGTCCCACAGGCTGCGCGCCTCGGCGTGACGCACCACCGGCACCATCAGGCCGACATCGCTTTGCGTAGCGACGCCGACATGCACCGCGCCGAGGCGGGTGATGACCTGGGCTTCGTCGTCGTAACGGGCGTTCATCTGCGGGAAGTCGCGCAGGGCGACGACCAGTGCACGCACCAGGAACGGCAGCAAGGTCAGCTTGCCACGGCTCGCACCGTGTTTTTCGTTCAGGTGGGCACGCAGTTCTTCAATCGCTGTGACGTCGATTTCCTCGACATAACTGAAGTGCGCGGCACGCTGAGTGGCGTCCTGCATGCGCTGGGCAATCTTGCGGCGCATGCCGATCACTTGAATCTGTTCTTCATCGTTACGCTGAGCGTACGCGGCAGTGACCGGCGCCGAAGCGTTCGACTGACCTTGCGCCAGATAGGCGTCGAGGTCTTCGTGCAACACGCGACCGGCCGGGCCGGAACCGCGCACCAGACGCAATTGAATGCCCAGGTCCAGCGCATGCTTGCGCACGGCCGGCGAGGCGAGCGGACGCTCATCGGCTTCGCGGGCAACCATCGGGCCCTGGCAAACGGCAGCCGCCGGACGCGTTGCGGCGGCAGCAGGTTTGCTTTCAACGACAGCTTCAACTTTGGCTGCGACGGGTGTTTCTTTCGCCGCAACAGGCGCCGGTTTGTCCGACTCCTTCAGATTGCCTGCGCCTTCAACCTCGATGCTGATCAGAATACTGCCGACCGCCATCACTTCACCCGGCTGACCGCCGAGTGCAATCACTTTGCCGTGTACCGGCGACGGAATATCAACCATCGCCTTGTCGGTCATCACATCCGCCAGCACCTGATCCTCAACGACCAGATCGCCAACCTTGACGTGCCACTGCGACAGTTCTACTTCTGCGATGCCTTCGCCGATGTCCGGCATCTTGATAACGTGCGTGCCCATTCAGACCTCCATGACCCGTTTCAGCGCCGCGCCCACTCGGGACGGCCCAGGGAAATACGCCCACTCCTGCGCGTGCGGGTAGGGGGTGTCCCAACCGGTGACGCGTTCGATCGGCGCTTCCAGGTGGTGGAAGCAATGCTCTTGCACCAGCGACACCAGTTCGGCGCCGAAACCGCAGGTGCGGGTGGCTTCGTGAACCACGACGCAACGGCCGGTTTTCTTCACGGATTTGACGATGGTTTCCAGGTCCAGCGGCCACAGGCTGCGCAGGTCGATGACCTCAGCGTCAACGCCGGATTCTTCAGCAGCGACTTGCGACACGTACACGGTGGTGCCGTAGGTCAGGACGGTCACGTCCTTGCCCGGACGGGTGATCGCGGCAACGTCCAGCGGCACGGTGTAGTAACCGTCCGGCACTTGCGCGGCGGGGTGTTTCGACCACGGGGTTACCGGGCGGTCGTGGTGGCCGTCGAACGGGCCGTTGTACAGGCGTTTCGGCTCGAGGAAGATCACCGGATCATCGTTTTCGATGGAGGCGATCAGCAGGCCTTTGGCGTCATACGGGTTGGACGGCATGACGGTGCGCAGGCCGCAGACCTGAGTGAACATCGCCTCGATGCTCTGGCTGTGGGTCTGGCCGCCGTAGATGCCGCCGCCGCAAGGCATGCGCAGGGTCATCGGCGCGGTGAACTCGCCGGCCGAGCGATAACGCAGACGGGCGGCTTCGGAAATGATCTGGTCGGACGCGGGGTAAACGTAGTCGGCGAACTGGATTTCAGCGACCGGACGCAAGCCATAAGCGCCCATGCCCACGGCAACACCGACGATGCCGCTCTCGGAGATCGGCGCGTCGAACACCCGCGAGGTGCCGTACTTGGTCTGCAGGCCTTCGGTGCAACGGAACACGCCGCCGAAGTAGCCGACGTCCTGGCCGAACACCACAACGTTGTCGTCACGCTCAAGCATCACATCCATGGCCGAGCGCAGGGCCTGGATCATGGTCATGGTGGTCGTGGTCATGGCGGTTTCCAACTGAATATTGTTGTTGTGATCGTTCATGTCAGATCCCCAACTGCTGACGCTGGCGCTTCAAGTGCTCCGGCATCTCTTTGTAGACGTCTTCGAACATGGTCGCGGCGCTTGGAATCTGGCCGCCGGCGAGGGTGCCGTACTGTTCGGCCTGTTTCTGCGCGGCGATCACTTCGGCTTCGAGCTCGGCGCTGACGGCGGCGTGCTCTTCTTCCGACCAGTGGCCGACCTTGATCAGGTGCTGTTTCAGGCGGGCAATCGGGTCGCCCAGCGGGAAGTGGCTCCAGTCGTCGGCAGGACGGTATTTGGACGGATCGTCGGAGGTCGAGTGCGGGCCGGCGCGGTAGGTGACCCATTCGATCATGGTCGGGCCGAGGTTGCGGCGAGCGCGTTCGGCGGCCCAGGCGGAGGCGGCGTAGACCGCGTAGAAATCGTTGCCGTCAACGCGCAGCGAGGCGATGCCGCAACCGACGCCGCGTCCGGCGAAGGTGGTGGCTTCACCACCGGCGATGGCCTGGAAGGTCGAGATTGCCCACTGGTTATTGACCACGTTGAGGATCACCGGCGCACGGTAAACGTGGGCGAAGGTGAGGGCGGTGTGGAAGTCCGATTCGGCGGTGGCGCCGTCACCGATCCAGGCCGAGGCGATTTTGGTGTCGCCCTTGATCGCCGAGGCCATGCCCCAGCCCACGCCCTGGATGAATTGAGTGGCGAGGTTGCCGGAAATGGTGAAGAAGCCCGCGTCTTTGACCGAGTACATGATCGGCAGCTGACGGCCTTTGAGCGGATCGCGCTCGTTGGACAGCAACTGGCAGATCAGGTCGACCAGCGGTACATCGCGGGCCATCAGGATGCTTTGCTGGCGGTAGGTCGGGAAGCACATGTCGTCGATGTTCAAGGCCAGGGCCTGGGCGCTGCCGATGGCTTCTTCGCCAAGGCTCTGCATGTAGAACGACATTTTTTTCTGACGCTGGGCGACCACCATGCGGTTGTCATAGATCCGGGTCTTGAGCATGGCGCGCATGCCTTTGCGCAGGATCTCGACCGGCACGTTTTCGGCCCATGGGCCGAGGGCGTTGCCCTGGTCGTCGAGCACGCGGATCAGGCCACGGGCCAGGTCGGCAGTGTCGGCGGGTTCTACGTCGATGGAAGGTTTGCGCACCGTGCCGGCATCGGTCAGATGCAGGTAGGAGAAATCGGTTTTGCAGCCTGGGCGGCCCGAGGGTTCAGGGACGTGCAGACGCAGCGGTTCATACGCTTGGGTCATGGCTTCTACGCTCGATCTTGTGAATTTCTTGTAGTGAGCTGGCAGTCATTCTTCGATAAAAGAAATCTTGTCCTACAACAATCATAGGCCCGGGCAAGAAGAATATTTCTCTCTGTTTCGTTGCGCTGGAGATCATTTGCAGATAGAAATTCTGCATAAACATAAAAAACAGGTGGTTTTGTCTCATGCGCAAACTGGACCGTACCGACATCGGCATTCTCAACAGCCTTCAGGAGAACGCGCGCATCACCAACGCCGACCTGGCCCGTTCGGTCAATCTGTCGCCGACGCCGTGCTTCAATCGGGTCAAGGCGATGGAAGAACTGGGGCTGATCCGCGAGCAGGTAACCCTGCTGGATGCCGATCTGCTGGGGCTGCATGTCAATGTGTTTATCCATGTCAGTCTCGAGAAGCAGGTAGAGGAAGCGCTGCAGCATTTCGAAGAGGCCATTTCCGACCGGCCGGAAGTCATGGAGTGCTACCTGATGGCCGGTGATCCGGACTATCTGATCCGGGTGCTGGTGCCGACCATTCAGTCGCTTGAGCGGTTCATGATGGACTTCCTGACCAAGGTGCCGGGGGTGGCCAACATTCGGTCGAGCTTTGCGCTCAAGCAGGTTCGCTACAAGACGGCGTTGCCGCTGCCTGCCAATGGTTTGACGCTAGGCAACTGAGCCCGATGCCGTTCACAGATATTCATACTGATAACCCAGCTCTTCGGTGGAAAGTGCCTGCTGAACGGTAAAGCTCTGGGGCCAGGGAGCGAGTTCGCTTTCCAGGTGAAAGACCAGTGTCGAGCTACTCGGGTCGTCCTGCGAAAAAGAGGGAACGTTCGGATGTTGGTGTTTCCAGCGCTCCCATAGCAGGTCCAGATAACAATGGTGCAGGAAGAATATCGGGTCGTTGGGGGAGGACGCCTCCATCATGCTGCCCCCGATCCAGGCATGTACGGGATTGTGCAGTTCGCGCTCGGAAAAGTTTTCCCAACCGCCCGGCTCCATCCAGTAGGACGTTCTGTTCAGCGCCGAAATGACGGTTTCGGTTGACGGCAGGGCACCCGCAGCTCCGAGATTGCGGCGCACGCCAGCGTTACCTAATCCCTCGTCCCATACGGAGACAATGAATGCCGACTGAGTACTGGAGAAGGGCCCGGTTGTTACCAGCTGGTTCTGGGTGTTGTCGCCATTGCCGCCCATGAAGTCCGATGTGAACGGGTTGTCGGCGCCGCCGATTTGCCAGTTCCAATAAGGCAGCGTGATGCGAGGGTCGTCGACAGCGGACTGCAGCGCCAGTTCGAACTGGCGGATCAGGATCCGGTGCCACGGATAGAACAAGGGGCTTTGATGCGGGTTGGGAACGAGCGGATTGCCGCGTCCCATTGAGTTTTTATGTATCTGTACAAAGTCGTCGTAACGGCTTTGCTGACCGGGACGCAGCACGCTGTTGACGTTGTTTTTCAGCGTCAGGACCGCTTTGATGAAGGCGGCCTTTTCTTCCCGGGACAGGTCCCGGTGGTTACGGCGAATATCCATATTGCCAAATCTCCATGGGTTGATTACCCCATGAAGTCTGCCTGTCGGCCGAGATTACGCCCAGTTCATGGGATCCGACGTGACAGGTACGAATCCCCTTGTTTCGGGTTCCTTCAATGATTTTTTCTTACACGGCGTTGATCGGAATCTTCAGGTAGACAACGCCATTGCCTTCCGCCGGCGGCAAATTTCCTGCCCGCACATTGACCTGAATCGCCGGCAGCAACAGCGTCGGCATGCCCAGTCCTGCATCGCGCTTGGTGCGCATCTCCACAAACGCGGTTTCGTCGACGCCGTCATGCACATGGATATTGCTTTTGCGCTGTTCACCCACGGTGGTCTGGCACTGCGAGTCGCGACCCTGCGGCGGATAGTCGTGGCAGACGAAGAGCTTCACGCTGGCGGGAAAGGCCAGCAGCTTCTGAATCGAATTGAACAGCTGATGCGCGTTGCCGCCGGGAAAGTCGCAACGGGCAGTGCCGACGTCGGGCATGAACAGCGTGTCGCCCACCAGGATCTGTTCGCCGTCGATCAGGTAAGCCATGTCCGCCGGGGTATGCCCGGGGACGTGCAGGGCGGTGGCCTTGAGATTGCCGATCCGGAACGACTCGTTCGGCGCGAACAGGTGATCGAACTGCGAGCCGTCGACGCGAAATTCCGGCTCCAGGTTGAACAGCGCCTTGAACACGTTTTGCACTCTGCTGATCGATTCGCCAATCGCGATCTTCCCGCCCAGCTCCCGGCGCAGGTATGGCGCAGCGGACAAGTGATCGGCGTGGGCGTGGGTTTCCAACAGCCATTGCACTTGCAGGTTGTGGGCACGCACGAAGGCGATGATCTTGTCGGCCTGAGCCGTGCAGGTGCGGCCGGCGGCGCCGTCGTAATCGAGCACCGGGTCGACGATCGCGCACTGTCCGCCGTCGGCCTCGTAGACCACGTAGCTGTAGGTCGAAGAGGCGGGGTCGAGGAAAGCTTCAATCAGCGCGGGCATGGACACGGTCCTGTGCAGGAAGGTGAAAAGTCAGGTTGCAACACTTTATGTAAACACATAATGTCCGCAGCTTAAGTGACGTTGAAGGCATCCTGCAAATGCAATCCAGTCTGACCGAATGTGAAGTCGCCCAACTGCGCGCCTCGGCCTCCAAGGCCTGTTCGTTGCTCAAGGCATTGGCCAACGAGGATCGGCTGTTGATCCTGTGCCAGCTGACCCAGGGCGAACGCAACGTCGGCGAGCTGGAGAAAATGACCGGCGTGCGTCAGCCGACCCTGTCCCAGCAACTGGGCATCCTGCGTGATGAAGGGCTGGTCGCGACCCGTCGTGAAGGCAAGTACATTTTTTACGGTCTCGCCAGTCACGAAGTGATCCAGGTGATGAAAACCCTTTCCGGACTCTACTGCGGAGCCGTGCTCAAAAGCTGGGCGCAATAGACCCGGCTATCCTTGCGTGCAGCCATAAGGAACAAACAATGAACGATCAACACTGGGGCCCATCCATCAGTGCGGACATCGTGGTCATCGGCGGCGGCACTGCCGGCATCGGTTTTGTCGCGAGCCTGCTCAAGCGCGATCCCGGCCTGAAAATCACGTTGATCGAGCCGAGCACCCTGCATTACTACCAGCCGGCGTGGACGCTGGTCGGCGGTGGCGCCTTTGATGCCAAAGACACCGCCCGACCAATGAACAAAGTGATGCCGCGTCAGGCCACCTGGATTCAGGCGGCAGTGACCGGCATCGACCCCGACCAGCGCCGTCTCACCCTCAACGATCAACGCACGGTCACCTATCAGAACTTGATTGTCTGCCCCGGCCTGCGCCTGGCGTGGGAGAAGATCGAAGGCCTTCAGGAAAGCCTCGGCCAGCACGGCGTCACGTCCAACTACAGCTATCAGCACGCGCAATACACCTGGGATCAGGTGCAGAAACTGAGCGGCGGCAAAGCGCTGTTCACCCAGCCACCGATCCCGATCAAGTGCGCCGGCGCGCCGCAAAAGGCGCTGTACCTGTCCTGCGATCACTGGCTCAAGCGCAATGTGCTGAGCAAGGTCGAGGTCGAGTTCAATCTGGCCGGCGCCGCGCTGTTCGGTGTGCCGACCTTCGTGCCGCCGCTGATGAAGTACATCGAGAAATACAACGCGCGGCTGGCGTTCAATTCCAATCTGGTGAAGGTCGATGGCCCGGCAAAAACCGCCTGGTTCGAGGTCAAGGATGTGGACGGCAACGTCACCCGCCAGGCCAAAACTTTCGATCTGCTGCATGTCGTTCCGCCGCAGGTTTCGCCGGATTTCATCGCGCAAAGTCCGCTGGCCGACGCCGGCGGCTGGTGCGAGGTCAACCCGCACACGCTGCAACATCCGCGTTATCCCGAAGTGTTTGCCCTGGGCGATATTTGCGGAACCACCAATGCGAAGACCGCCGCAGCAGTGCGCAAGCAGGTCGTGGTGTTGGCGGAAAACCTGCTGGCCCTGCGCAAGGAACTGGCGCTGCCGCTGAAGTACGACGGCTACGGTTCCTGCCCGCTGACGGTGGAGAAAGGCAAGGTGATCCTCGCCGAGTTCGGCTATGGCGGTAAGTTGCTGCCGACCTTTCCACTCGATCCGACCGTGCCGCGCCGCTCCGCGTGGTGGCTGAAGGCGACGCTGCTGCCGTGGTTCTACTGGAGCGGCATGCTCAAGGGCCGCGAATGGCTGACAAGCCTGTCCAGGGTCGACTGAGAACACTCTATGTTGCTGGCAAGTCTGTTTGGCGTGGTGATGGGATTGATCCTCGGTCTGACCGGGGCCGGCGGCGGGATTCTCGCCGTGCCGGCGCTGGTGCTCGGGCTGGGCTGGACGATGACGCAAGCGGCGCCGGTGGCGTTGTTCGCCGTCGGCAGCGCGGCGGCGGTCGGCGCTATTGATGGCTTGCGCCATGGTCTGGTGCGTTACCGCGCGGCGCTGCTGATTGCGGCGCTCGGCGCGGTGTTTTCGCCGGTGGGCATCTACTTCGCCCATCAGTTGCCGGAAAAGATCCTGATGATCCTGTTCAGCCTGCTGATGGTGATGGTGGCGTGGCGCATGCTGCGCCGCGAACGCCAGCAGGAGGGTCCGAGCGATCATGGCCACGCCAGTTGGGGCCAGAAAAATTGCATGCTCAACGAGCAGACGGGGCGTTTCGACTGGACCGCCAAATGCACCGCGACCCTCGCGGCGCTCGGCGCGGTCACCGGCGTGGTGTCCGGGTTGCTGGGGGTTGGCGGCGGGTTTCTGATCGTGCCGGCGTTCAAGCAACTGACCGATGTGCAGATGCGCGGCATCGTTGCCACGTCCTTGATGGTCATCAGCCTGATTTCCGCGATCGGGGTGATCGGCGCGTTCCATGCAGGGGTGCGCATCGACCATCTGGGCGCGTCGTTCATCGTCGCCAGCATCGTCGGCATGATGATCGGCCGCAAACTCTGCGCGCGAGTACCGGCGAGGACGTTGCAGGTGGGATTCGCCAGTGTGTGCCTGGTGGTTGCGGCTTACATGCTGCTGCGGGCGTGAGCCGTTAAGCAAAGAAAAAAATCGCAGCCCTGGCTGCGATTTTTTTGTCACTGGTTGTACGCCGCCTCGGTGTTGTCGATCAGCGGGTTTTTCTCGGTCAGGACGATCTGGGCAATTTGATCCTTGCGCATGAATGTCACCTTTGGATGCGACTGCGCGTAACGGATAAAACGCTCCATGGCCTCGACCATTGCCGGTGTGCCGCCGATGCGGTCGTGCAGACTCACCGACATCATCCGCCGCTTGCTC
This sequence comes from Pseudomonas sp. GW821-FHT11D10, assembly GCF_058808435.1. Classification (NCBI taxonomy): domain Bacteria; kingdom Pseudomonadati; phylum Pseudomonadota; class Gammaproteobacteria; order Pseudomonadales; family Pseudomonadaceae; genus Pseudomonas; species Pseudomonas sp. GW821-FHT11D10. The sequence continues at coordinate 431,671 of NZ_JBXARR010000001.1, forward strand.
GCGCCTTCGGCGTAGAGGCGATCGAATTCCAGCACCAGTTGCTGGTAGAACTGCTCCGCGGAGAAGTGTCGGCCCTCGACCAGCACGATGTCGTTGTTGCGCAGGGTGTACGGCACCACGGCAAATTTGCGCCCGCGAACCATGGTCACGAACGGCTCGTCGCGGCTGACGTCATCGATGTGATAGGTGAAATTCAGATCCTGCAGCACCTTCAGCGTATTGGGACTGCGCCGCAGCCAGTTGGCGTTGTAGCCGACCGAGCGCTGACCGGTGATTTTCTCCACCGCCGCAACGCCGTCGCCGATGAACTGTTTTTCCTGGGCGTAGTTCATGTTGTACGAATCGGCCCAGCGCATGCCGTGGGCTGCCAGTTCATGGCCGCGCTCGGCGATCGCCTTGGCCAGTTCCGGGTGCTTGACCGCCGCTTCGCCGACCACGTGGGAGGTGACTTTGATGCCGGTGCGATCCCACAAGTCGAGCATGCGCCACAGGCCTTCCTTGTAGCCGTAATCGAACCAGGTCTGCGCCGGCAGGTCCGGATAACCTTTTGGCAGCGGTGTACCGGAGAACGGGCTTTCTGCACCTTCGGGCTGGCCTCCGGTTTCGAATTGCATCGACACCGAAATCACCAGTTGCGAGCCATCCGGCCACGAGCGTTCCTGGGCAAAGGCGAGGGCGGGCAGCAACAGCGCGGCGGCCAGCAGGTTTTTCAGCAGACGCGGGGAGCGTTGCCAGCGGGGAGTGGTCATATCGGGCACCTTGCAGGTTGAGAAGTGCTGCAAGGTTGGCATTCGCCAGGCCCGGGAAAAATCCGCTGCGGGCGAGATGACTTTTAAACAAAATTTACGAATCCACCCCAAACCCGTGTGAGCAGGCAGCCACAGGGATATGGGTTTGGCTGCCGTTTTACGGCACACTCAAGCCATCACCGTACAAGGCCGATCAATGAACCAATACGCCCCGCGCAACTGGCAGCCGCACGAGAAGCCCAGTCTGCCCGGTTCCCCCTCGACGCCGCTGCACTCCAACCCCAAGCGCCTGGCCTATGCGCTGGTCGGGTTGCTGGTGGCGTTGACCGGCGGGTTGGGCAATTCGCTGGTGGTCGCCAACCTGCCTTACCTGCAAGGCGCGCTCGGGGCGACCACGGCGGAGATGGCCTGGCTGCCGGCGGCGTATGTGATGACCAACGTGTCGATGAACCTGCTGCTGGTGAAGTTTCGCCAGCAGTTCGGCCTGCGGGCGTTTACCGAGGTGTTTCTGGTGCTGTATGCGCTGGTGACCTTCGGCCATCTGTTCGTCAATGACCTGAATTCGGCGATCGCCGTGCGGGCGGCCCACGGCATGGTCGGTGCGGCGTTGAGTTCGTTGGGCCTGTATTACATGGTGCAGGCGTTCCCGGCCAAATGGCGGATGAAGGCGTTGGTGCTGGGCCTCGGCACCTCGCAACTGGCCTTGCCACTGGCGCGGCTGTTTTCCGAAGACCTTTTGCAGATCGCCGAATGGCGCGGCCTGTACCTGTTCGAATTGGGCATGGCGCTGCTGTCGCTGGGCTGCGTCCTGATGCTCAAACTGCCGCCGGGTGACCGGTTCAAGACCTTCGAACCTCTCGATTTTCTTACCTTTGCGATCCTGGCCAGCGGCGTGGCCCTGCTGTGCGCCGTGTTGTCCCTGGGCCGGATCGACTGGTGGCTGGAGGCCGACTGGATCGGCATCGCCCTGGCCGCGTCGATTGCCCTGATTCTCGCGGGGCTGGCCATCGAACATAACCGCAGCAACCCGATGCTGATGACCCGCTGGCTCGGCAGCGGGGTGATGATCCGTCTGGCGCTGGCGGTGATCCTGATTCGCATGGTGACCTCGGAGCAATCCACCGGCGCCGTGGGCTTCATGCAAAACCTGAACATGAGCAGCCAGCAGCTTCATAGCCTGTATGTGGTGATGCTGATCGGCAGCGTCGCCGGGTTGCTGACCAGTGCGCTGACCATCGACCCGAAACACCTGCTGATGCCGCTGATTGTTTCGCTGGCGTTGATGGCCACCGGCTCGATCATGGACAGCTCATCGAACAACCTGACCCGCCCCGGCAACCTGTATTTCAGCCAGTTCCTGCTGGCGTTCGGCAGTACCTTCTTTCTCGGCCCGACCATGGTGCTGGGCACGCGCAACGTGCTGACCAATCCGCGCAACCTCGTGAGTTTTTCGGTGTTGTTCGGGATCTGCAACAACCTTGGCGGCCTGATCGGCGCGGCGTTGCTGGGGACCTTCCAGATCGTGCGCGAGAAGTTTCATTCCAGTCATATCGTCGAGCAACTGGTGATGTCCGATCCACGCGTCGCCGCCCGGGTGCAGAGCGGTGGTTCGGCGGTCGGCTCGCTGATTGCCGACCCGAGCCTGCGCAACCTGCAAGGCATTCGCAGTCTGGCCAACGCCGCCACCCGCGAAGCCAACGTGCTGGCCTATAACGATGTGTTCATGCTGATCGCGGTGATCGCGATCCTGACCATGATCTGGATTTCCATCCGTGCGCTGTGGCTGATCAGCACCACCCGAGCCGTCGCCCCGACACCTTCCGTACCTTCCAGCGGTGCCACTTCTTCATGACCGAACCCACTACCACGACCACCAATGCCATCGCCGCCACCCCTGAAGGCGTGGCGCCGCCGTCATCACCGAACACCGAGCCGCGCTCGTTGCGGGTGCGGATCATCTCGTCGCTGGGCTTTGCCGCAATTGCCATCGTCGGCGTGCTGATCGTGCTCTACGCCTGGCAGTTGCCGCCGTTCAGCAGCGCGGTCGAGACCACTGAAAATGCCTTGGTGCGCGGGCAGGTGACGATTATCGGCCCGCAGCTCAGCGGTTATGTGTTTGAAGTGCCGGTGCAAGATTTCCAGTTTGTGAAGGAAGGGGATTTGCTGGTGCGTCTCGATGATCGCATCTATCAGCAACGCCTCGACCAGTCGCTGGCGCAACTGGCGGTGCAGAAGGCCTCGCTGGCCAACGTGGTGCAGCAGCGCAACAGCGCCGAAGCGACGATCAAGTTGCGGCAGGCGGTGGTGGCCGACAGCGAAGCGCAGCTGCGCAAAAGCGAGGCGGATCTGCGACGCAACAAGGCGCTGGTCAATGACGGCTCCGTGTCCAAGCGCGAGATGGACGTGGCGCTGGCCGCCAACGCGCAAAGCATTGCAGCGGTGGCGCAGGCGAAGGCCAATCTGGAAATCGCCCGGCAGGATCTGCAAACGGTGATCGTCAATCGCGGTTCGCTGGAAGCGGCGGTGGCCAGCGCCGATGCCGCGGTGCAACTGGCTCGGATCGATTTGTCCAACACCCGGATCATCGCTCCGCGTGACGGTCAGCTGGGGCAGATCGGCGTGCGTCTCGGCGCCTACGTCAACTCCGGGGCGCAGTTGATGGCGCTGGTGCCGAACCAGAAATGGGTGATCGCCAACCTCAAGGAAACCCAGATGGACAATGTGCGCGTCGGGCAACCGGCGAGCTTCACCGTCGACGGCTTGAACCACCGTAAATTCACCGGCCATGTGCAGCACATCTCGCCGGGCACCGGTTCCGAATTCGCGTTGTTGCAGGCCGACAACGCCACCGGCAACTTCGTGAAAATCGCCCAGCGGGTGCCGGTGCGCATCACCATCGATCCGGATCAGCAGGAGAGCGAGCGTTTGCGGCCGGGGATGTCAGTGGTGGTCAGCATTGATACGGCGGCGGGCGACACCCAGAAACACTGACCTCAGGCGGCGATCATCGGCGGCAGGGTGCCGAGCACGGAAACCGCCGCCACGGCGCCGATCCCCAGCAGCCATTCGAGCATGACGCTGCGCTTGAGGGTGTCGATCCGCTGTTCGCACTCGTTGATCCGCAGGCGATTGAACAGCGCCAGTGCAAGCATGCCGAACACCAGCAGCGCCTTGATCAACAGGATCAGGGCGAACCCCGAGAACAACGGCGTCGGCCACCATTGGCCGGTGAGGACGCGTACGTTGATCAACCCGGTGATCAGCAGGCCGGCGACCAGCCCGTAACCGAGACCGCTGAATCGCCGCAAGACTTCGCGCATGTCTTCGTGACGTTGGCGCAGGATCATTACCAGCATCAGCAGCCCGCCGAGCCACGCGCCGACGCAAGTCAGGTGAATGACTTGATTGAGGATCAGCATCTGCCCGCTGAAGCCATCGAGCATCGCGCCGTGACCAACCGGCGCGAGCGTCATCAGCAGCACCGCGCTCAGACCCAGCCGCAATGACCGGTTCGAACGCCACGGCGTAAACAGCAACGCCAGCAACAGCGCATTGATCAGCAGATGCCAGCGCCAGACCTGACCGAAAAACGTATGACCGAGGACCAGTTCGACGGTGGCCGGATCAAACGCGGCAGCCGCCGAACCCGCCATGCTGGCGGTAATCAGCAACGCCCAAGTGACGCCGCTGGCCAGGGCAATCGCCGCCAGCCAGCGAGCCAGCCGCGCGAGGTGCCGATCCAGCGCCGGCGCTTCACCCTTGAGCAGCAAGGGGCGGAACAGCCAGGCCCCGAACAGCATCAACACCACGATGAAATGCAGAAACCGGCACAGCACCAGCGCTTCACTCATGAATTACTGGCCAACCTTGAACTGATAGGCGCCTTCGCTTTTGTGCGTGTCGACCGACACCGCGTGCCATTCGACCTTGTATTCGCCAGCGGTCAGCGGTGCTTCGGGGGTAACGATCAGGGTTTTCTTGTCGCCTTCGGTGGTCAACGGTTTGACCGCCACCGGCTTGCCGTCATGGATCACGGTGACTTTGGTGAAGCTGGCTTCGACGCCTTCGGAAAACACCAGACGCAGATCCGCCGGTGCCGCGACGGTGCTGTCGGCAGCCGGCGTCTGGCTTTTCAGATGGGCGTGGGCGAACGCCTGGGAAGTGACAACCAGCGAAGCCAGCAGCGCGCCAGCGGTGAACAGTTTTTTCATCGACATGGAAAGATTCCTTTCAGTGAAATGGCGGGCTGAGTATAGAACGTGGATCACAGGGCTTTCAGGCGCATGTGAATGACCGGGAAGGGCCGGCCTTCGCCGTCGAGCGCCGAGCGGCCGATGTCTTCGAATCCGTAGTGCCGGTAGAAGCCGTGGGCCTGCGGGTTCTGTTCGTTGACGTCGACCTTCAGCAGCGGGCGGCGGACGTGGTCGAGCAAACGTCGGCCGATGCCCTGGCCACGAAACGCCGGGTCGATGAACAGCATCTGCACGGTGTCGTCGTCGGTGGCGATGAAGCCTGCCAGGGAGTGATCGGGGTTCTCGAAAACCTGCACATTCAGGGCAGGCAGGTAGGTGTCACGCACCAGCGGGAACAGCCGGTGAATGTCGTCTTCCGGGAGAAAATCGTGGGTGGCGCGGACCGAGCGCTCCCACAGTGCGGCGAGCTGCGGATCATCCGCAGCGATGCGCTTTCGAATGGTCATGGACAGATCCTTCAGTGTCTGACGGGGAGAAGGAGGGCGATCCTAAACCAGAAAAAAGCCCAAGTGTGTGAAGAATCGTTCTCGGCTGTCGCCCCTTGCCCAGAGCGGATGCTAGTCTTCAACAACGTTGTCTTCAGGGAGCCCTCATGGGCAATCACAAGATCGAAATCCGCCGCACCAACGTCGACAAGATCCTGCTGGCGGCGGAAAAAGTCTTCGCCGAAAAAGGTTTCGGCGGCACCGCCATGGCGGATATTGCTGCTGAAGTGCAGCTGCCGCGATCCAATCTGCATTATTACTTTTCGACCAAGAGCGAGCTGTACAGCGCGGTGCTGTTCGACCTGCTGGAAGTGTGGAAGCAGGACGCGCTGTGCTTCGAGATGTTCGACGATCCGCGCGTGGTGCTCAGCAGCTACATCCGCGCCAAGATGAACCACTCGCGCAGCCGGCCCTATGGCTCGAAAGTCTGGGCCAACGAAATCATCCACGGCGCCCCGACCCTCGGCGAGGCGCTGGATGTGAGCCTGTATGACTGGGCGAAGATGAAGGAGGCGAAGATCCGGCAGTGGGTGGAGGACAAGCGGATTCTGCCGGTGGAGCCGTCGAGTTTGTTGTACATGATCTGGGCGTCGACGCAGCACTATGCCGACTTTGATCATCAGGTGAATATTTTGAATGAGCATCAGCCGTTGTCGGACATGCAGTTCGAGCGGGCGGTGCAGACGGTGACTAGCGTGATTTTGCGGGGGATTGGATTAGAGCCTTGAGCCATGTGTTGTGACTGCCGACCCCTTCGCGGGCTTGCCCGCGAAGGCGTCACCTCAGACGCCGCATGCCTCAAGGTGAGACATGGTAGGGATTGCGCGGATCATGATTCCAGTCCAGAAACGGCTTCCCTGTCTCCATCGGCACCATTTCGATGCAATCCGCCACCGGACAAGTGATCTGACACAGATTGCACCCCACACACTCATCATCGATCACTTCATATTGATGCGTGCCATCGGCCTGTTTCAGACTGCTGATCGCCTGGTGTGAAGTGTCTTCGCAGGCAATGTGGCAGCGCCCGCAACCGATGCACGCCTCCTGATCAATCTTCGCGATCACCTGATAGTTGATGTCCAGGTACTTCCAGTCCGTGGTATTGCCCACCGCGCGCCCGGAGAACTCGGCGATGCTGGCGTAACCCTGACTGTCCATCCACCGCGACAAACCATCCTTCATCTCATCGACAATCCGGAAACCATGCAGCATCGCCGCTGTGCACACCTGCACCGCGCCGCTGCCCAGTGCGATGAACTCCGCCGCATCGCGCCAGCTGCCAATACCGCCAATGCCGCAGATCGGCAGGCCCTGGGTCTGCGGGTCGCGGGCGATTTCCGCGACCATGTTCAGCGCGATCGGCTTGACCGCCGAGCCACAATATCCGCCGTGAGTGCTTTTGCTGCCGACGGTGGGCAGGGCGACCATGTGTTCGAGGTCGACGCTGGTGATCGAGTTGATGGTGTTGATCAGCGACACCGCATCGGCGCCGCCCCGGTGTGCGGCGCGGGCGGCGACGCGGATGTCGGTGATGTTCGGTGTGAGCTTGACGATCACCGGCAGCGAGCAATAGGTCTTGCACCAGCGCGTGACCTGCTCGACGTACTCCGGCACCTGACCGACTGCCGCGCCCATCCCGCGTTCGGGCATGCCGTGGGGGCAACCGAAATTCAACTCGATGCCATCGGCGCCCGTGGCTTCCACCAGCGGCAGGATGTGTTTCCACGACTCTTCGACGCACGGCACCATCAGCGACACGATCAGCGCGCGATCCGGCCAATCCTTCTTCACCTGAGTGATTTCCCGCAGGTTGATTTCCAGCGAGCGGTCGGTGATCAGTTCGATGTTGTTGATGCCCAGCACTTCGCGGTTGGCGCCGTAATGCGCTGAGTAGCGCGACGACACGTTGACCGCCGCCGGGTCTTCACCCAGGGTTTTCCAGACCACGCCGCCCCAGCCGGCCTCGAAGGCGCGCACCACGTTGTAGGCCTTGTCGGTTGGCGGCGCGGAGGCCAGCCAGAACGGATTGGGGGCTTTGATTCCGGCGAAGACAATCGAGAGATCGGCCATTTACGCAGCCTCCACATTAAGCATCAGTTGAGCGTTGATCGCCTCGGCGGCGCGCTTGCCGTGTTGCACCGCTTGCACGGTCAGGTCCTGATCGAGGCTGGTGCAGTCGCCGCCCGCATACACGCCGGGGATGCTGGTGCGCAGGTTTTCATCGACCTGGATGCGTTCGCCCTGACGCTTGAGTTCGCGGGCCAGCGGGTCGGCGAGGGCGCTGCCGTCGAAGGCCTGGCCGATGGCTTTGAAGATCGCATCGGCGGCCAGCTCGAACGTTTCGCCAGTGGTTTGCAGGCGACCGTCCACCAGATGGGTACGGGCGAAGCGCATGCCGCGCACCTTGCCCTGAGCGTCGAGCAGCACTTCGTCCGGTTGCGCCCAGGTGAGCAGTCGCACCTGATTGGCTTTGGCGATGTCCTGTTCATGGCCGGTGGCGCCCATGTCCGCGGCGCCACGGCGATAGACCAGATTGACGTCGCGCGCACCGAGGCGGGCCATTTGCACGGCCATGTCGATGGCGGTGTTGCCGGCGCCGAGGACGATGCAGTGTTCAGCCAACGGCAGTTGCGACAGGTCATCGGCCTGGCGCAGTTCGCGGATGTAGTCGGTGGCGGCGAGCAGGCCGGGCGCGTCTTCATGGGCCAGGCCGAGTTGCTTGCTGGCGTTCAGGCCGAGGCCGAGGAACACCGCGTCGAACTGCTGATGCAGTTCGCTGAGGGTCAGATTCTCACCGAGTTTCTGGCCGTGACGGATTTCGATGCCGCCGATTTGCAGGAGGAAATCCAGTTCCTTCTGCGCGTAGTCGTCGACCAGTTTGTACTTGGCGATTCCGTATTCGTTGAGCCCGCCAGCCTTCTCCCGCGCTTCGAAAATCACCACGTCGTGACCGTGCATCGCACTGCGATGGGCACAGGACAGACCCGCCGGGCCGGCACCGACCACCGCGATGCGTTTGCCGGTAGCAGCGGCACGCTGGAAAGGGTGCTCGGTGAAGTGCGCGTTGTCCACGGCGTAGCGCTGCAGCAGGCCGATCAGCACCGGCGCGCATTCGTGGGCGTTGTTGCGCACGCAGGCTTGCTGGCAGAGGATCTCGGTCGGACAGACCCGCGCGCAGCTGCCGCCGAGGATGTTCGCCGAAAGGATTTTCTGCGCCGCACCGGGCACGTTGTCCTGATGGATGTTGCGGATGAACGACGGAATGTCGATCTCGCTCGGGCACGCATTCACGCACGGCGCGTCGTAGCAATACAGGCAGCGCGAGGCTTCCAGATGCGCCTGACGGTCGTTGAGCGGCGGCGCCAGATCGGTGAAATGGCCGGCGAGGGCGGCCGCACTTTCGTGCGGGTGCGGGAGATGGTTCAGGGTCTCGATCACGGTTTTTTGCCTCACGGTTAATTGAGGTTTTCTGCCTCTGTCGGGCAGTGGTTTTTGATCGTTCCCACGCTCCGCGTGGGAATGCCTCAAGGGACGCTCCGCGTCCAGTGACGCGGAGCGTCACGGGCTGCATTCCCACGCAGAGCGTGGGAACGATCGGGGATCAGCGCTTGACGGCCACAGGCCTGTGCAATTCCGCCCGCTTGCTCAGCAAATCAAACACCGCCGGATACGCCGGCCGTTCGATATACCGGCCCGCCCCACGCTCGGCGCGCAGGTCGCCATCGGCCCAGACCACCCGGCCCTGGCTGACGGTATGGCTCGGTACGCCGGTCACGGTCTTGCCTTCGAAGATGTTGAAGTCCACCTGCTGATGGTGGGTCTTGGCGGAGATGGTGCGAGTGCCTTGCGGATCCCACAGCACCAGGTCGGCATCGGCGCCGACGCGGATCGCGCCCTTGCGCGGGTAGAGGTTGAAGATTTTCGCAGTGTTGGTGGAGGTGAGGGCGACGAAGTCCTGCATCGACAAACGTCCCGAGTTCACCCCTTCATCCCACAACACTGCCATACGGTCTTCGATGCCGGCGGTGCCGTTGGGGATCTTGCTGAAATCGTCACGGCCGGCGGCTTTCTGCTCGGCGCAGAAACAGCAATGATCGGTGGCGGTGGTGTGCAGATTTCCGCTCTGCAAGCCATGCCACAGCGCCTCCTGATGCCCGCGCGGACGGAACGGCGGGCTCATCACGTAACCGGCGGCGGTCTGCCAGTCCGGGTGCTGGTAGACGCTGTCGTCCAGCAGCAGATGCCCGGCCAGCACTTCGCCGTAGACCGGTTGGCCCTTGCTGCGGGCATAGGTGATTTCGTCGAGGGCTTCCTTGGTCGAAACGTGCACCAGGTACAGCGGCGTGCCGATGGTTTCAGCGATACGGATCGCCCGGCTCGCGGCTTCACCTTCGACTTGTGAAGGCCGCGACAGCGGATGCGCTTCCGGCCCGGTGATGCCCTGGGCCATCAACTTGCGTTGCAGGTGATAGACCAGCTCGCCGTTTTCCGCGTGCACGGTCGGCACCGCGCCGAGTTCCAGGCAGCGCTCGAAGCTCGCCACCAGCGTGTCGTCGGCTGCCATGATCGCGTTCTTGTAGGCCATGAAATGCTTGAAGCTGTTGATCCCGTGATGGCTGACCAGCTCGGCCATTTCCTCACGCACCTGCTCGCTCCACCAGGTGATCGCGACATGGAAACCGTAGTCGGACGCGGACTTTTCTGCCCAACCACGCCACTGGTGAAACGCTTCGAGCAGCGATTGCTGCGGATTGGGAATCACGAAATCGATGATCGAGGTGGTTCCGCCGGCCAGGCCTGCGGCGGTGCCGCTGTAGAAGTCTTCGCTGGCCACGGTGCCCATGAACGGGAGTTGCATGTGGGTGTGCGGATCGATACCGCCGGGCATCAGGTACTGGCCGCTGCCGTCGAGCACTTCGGCGCCGGCGGGAACATCCAGGTTTTCACCAATGGCTTTGATCACGCCGTCAGCGCAATAGACATCGGCGCGGTAACTTTCATCATGGGTAACAACGGTGGCGCCACGGATCAACAGAGACATTCCGAGTTCCTCGCAGGCATGACCGACTTGTGCCGGTTCTAGTGTTTTATTGTTTGCAGCACCAAATGCGTAATCTTGTCAGCGCTGTCAGGAATAGACGCTAGTCGCAGTTATGCAATTGATCAAGATTATTTTTTATAAGCTTATGACTGTTTTAAATTATTGAAAAATAACGATAAAATACAAAATCACCAAAATGGTGAGGCGCTTCACCATTTTGACGCACTTGACAGGTTGGAAATATGAGCAAGATTTCCTATGTGAAATCAGCCGCTTGAAGTTGAGCGGAGAGTGAGGCGTCCTGAAGAAAAATAATGCAGTGCACCAGATTGAGTCCTGACAGTTCGGACAACTTGCCTGGCATTTAGCCTGAGTGTTCAGTCAAGTTTTCGCGGCCTCACAAGGTGAATAATTAAAACTGATAAACATCAGTCGGTTACAAAAAAAATAGAAGCACGGCCCGATGCGAAAGCGGGGCACCCGGCACGTTTATTGATGCCGCCGCTGACACCATGGCCGGTGCATGAAAGTTGTCAGTTCCTCCGGCCATCGTCCGGCTCGCACCTGCGTGTGCAGCCGTCTGATGAGCAAAAAAATAATCAGAAGAACAGTGGAGCGGCCATGCAACAGAACAGATCGCAAGTGACCGAGCGCGACGGCTTGTTCGAACTCGAAGCCGGCAGCGACGTCCTCGACAGTCCCCGTTACAACCACGACATGGCACCGACCAAGGTGCGCGAACGAACCTGGAACAAATGGCACATCACCGCGCTGTGGGTCGGCATGTCGATCTGCGTGCCGACCTACACCCTCGGCGGCGTACTCACCGCGTATTTCGGCCTGAGCGTCGGCGAGGCCTTGCTGGCGATTCTGTTTGCCAACGTCATCGTCCTGATTCCTCTTACGCTCAACGCGTTTCCCGGCACCAAGTACGGGATTCCGTTTCCGGTATTGCTGCGCTCGTCGTTCGGAATTCTCGGCTCCAACGTGCCGTGCCTGATCCGGGCGCTGGTGGCGTGCGGCTGGTTCGGCATCCAGACCATGTTTGGCGGGCTGGCGATTCACCTGTTTCTCGGCTCGGTGTTCGAGGGCTGGAAATCCCTCGGCGGGACGGGGGAGGTGATCGGTTTCATGATCTTTTGGGCGCTGAACCTGTGGGTGGTGATCCGTGGCGCCGAGTCGATCAAATGGCTGGAAACCCTGTCGGCGCCGCTGCTGGTGGCGGTCGGCATCGGGTTGCTGGTGTGGGCCATGCCCAATGTGTCGATGACCGAACTGCTGGCGATTCCGCCGAAGCGTCCCGAGGGCGCGAGCGTGGTCAGTTACTTCGCCGCCGGGCTGACGGCGATGGTCGGTTTCTGGGCCACATTGTCGTTGAACATTCCCGATTTCAGCCGTTATGCCCGCAGCCAGAAGGATCAGATCCTCGGGCAGATTTTCGGCCTGCCGCTGACCATGTTCCTGTTCGCCGCACTGGGTGTGGTGATGACCGCCGCGTCGGTGAAACTGGTGGGCGTCAGCGTCTCCGATCCGGTGACGCTGATCGGCCACATCCAGAGCCCGGTGTGGGTCGCGGTGGCCATGGCACTGATCATCATCGCCACGCTGTCGACCAACACCGCTGCCAACATCGTTTCGCCGACCAACGACTTCCAGAACATCGCGCCCAAGGTCATCAACCGTACCAAAGCGGTGATCCTCACCGGGTTCGTCGGGCTGGCGTTGATGGGCCATGAATTGCTGAAAAAGCTTGGGTTGATCGTCTCCGATGTCAGCCTGGAAACCGTGTATTCGAACTGGCTGCTGGGCTATTCCAGCCTGCTCGGGCCGATCGCCGGGATCATGGTGGTGGACTATTTCCTGATCAAGAAACAGCAACTGGACCTGGCTGGCCTGTACCGCGACGACGTGTACCCGGCGTGGAACTGGTCCGGGTTCATCGCGTTCGGCGTGCCGGTGGTGCTGACCTTGTTGTCGCTGGGCAGCAGCGCATTCAGCTGGTTCTACAGCTACGGCTGGTTCACCGGCTCGGCGCTGGGCGGGTTGATCTATTACGGGTTGTGCGCGATGCGTGCGCAGCCTTCGGTAGTGAAATCACCGGTGTAGCAGATGATCGTTCCCACGCTCTGCGTGGGAATGCAGCCCGGGACGCTCCGCGTCCCCACAGCGGACGCAGAGCGTCCATGGATGAATTCCCACGCAGAGCGTGGGAACTATCGATATCCATAAGAAAACTGCCTGAGGAGATCCCCATGAACGCAGCCGTAGACGTTCTGCAATCGACCCATCAGCACATCAACCGCGACCGCTTGTGGGCGTCGCTTATGGAGCTGGCCAAGCTCGGCGCCACGGTCAAGGGCGGGGTCTGTCGCCTGGCCCTGACCGACCTCGACCGCCAGGCCCGCGACCTGTTCGCGCAGTGGTGCAAGGACGCCGGTTGCAGCGTCACGGTCGATGAAGTCGGCAACATCTTCGCCCGTCGCCCCGGCCGCAACCCGAACCTGCCGCCGGTGATGACCGGCAGCCACATCGACACCCAGCCCACCGGCGGCAAGTTCGACGGCTGCTTCGGCGTGCTGGCCGGGGTCGAAGTGCTGCGCACCCTCAACGACCTCGGCGTGGAAACCGAGGCACCGCTGGAAGTGGTGGTCTGGACCAACGAAGAAGGCTCGCGCTTCGCCCCGTGCATGATGGGCTCCGGCGTGTTCGCGGAAAAATTCACCCTCGAAGAAACCCTGGCCAAGGTCGATGCCGACGGCGTCACGGTCGGCGAAGCACTGAACGCCATCGGCTACGCCGGGCCGCGCAAAGTCAGTGGGCACAAGGTTGGCGCCTATTTCGAGGCACACATCGAACAAGGCCCGATTCTTGAGGATGAACAGAAAACCATCGGCGTAGTGCTCGGCGCGCTGGGGCAGAAGTGGTTCGACCTGAAACTGCGCGGCGTCGAAGCCCACGCCGGCCCGACCCCGATGCACTTGCGCAAGGACGCGCTGGTCGGTGCCTCGGTGATCGTCGGCGCGGTCAATCGCGCGGCGCTCGGGCACCAACCTCACGCCTGCGGCACGGTCGGTTGCCTGCAAGCCTATCCCGGCTCGCGCAACGTCATCCCCGGCGAGGTGCGCATGACCCTCGACTTCCGGCATCTGGAACCGGCACGCCTCGACTCGATGATCGCCGAGGTGAAGCAAGTCATCGAAGCCACCTGCGAAGAGCACGGCCTGACCTATGAACTGACCCCGACCGCCGACTTCCCGCCGCTGTACTTCGAAAAAGGCTGTGTCGAAGCGGTACGCGGCGCCGCCAAAGGTCTGGGCCTGTCGCACATGGACATCGTCAGCGGCGCCGGCCACGACGCGATTTTCCTCGCCGAACTCGGCCCGGCCGGGATGATCTTCGTGCCGTGCGAAGGCGGCATCAGCCACAACGAAATCGAAAACGCCGCGCCGGACGATCTGGCGGCCGGGTGTGCGGTGTTGCTGCGGGCGATGCTGGCGGCTTCGGCGGCGGTGGCCGGGGGACAACGCGCTGCCTGAGGTTCATTAATCGTTCATGAAAATGTGCGACGTTGCCGCCCCTGAAAAGGAAGTCAGGGACGCGCAATGTCGCCCATCAAAGTCATCACTTCAGGCTCGGCGTATCTGGACATCGACGCCTACGCCTGCTGCATCGCCTACGCCGAACTGCTCAACCTGCAGGGCATTTCGGCCCGCGCCGTCAGCAGCGCAAAACCCAATGCCAGTGTCTCGAAAACCGTGCTCGGCTGGGGCGCTGTTCTGGACGATTACCGCCCGACATCCAGCGACGAGTTTGTGCTGGTCGACGTCTCCGATTACCACCATTTCGACCCAATGGTCGCGCTCGATCGGGTGGTGGAAGTCATCGACCATCATCCGGGCTTCGAACACCATTGGGCACAGACACTCGGATCTGCCGCCGACATCCGCCCAATCGGCGCAGCGGCGACGCAGATTTTCCAGCGCTGGAAAGGCGCAGGATTGCTGTGGAGGATCAGCGAACAAAGCGCCGCGCTGCTGGCCACGGCGATTCTGGACAACACACTGAATTTCACCGGGCAGATGACAACGGCGGCGGACATCGATGCCTATGCCGAACTCGCGCCCCACGGGAAACTCACAGCTGACTGGCCCGAGCAATATTTTCTCGAATGCCAGGCAACCATCGAATCAGACATCTGCGCCGCATTGGCCGCAGACTTGAAACGGATGAAACCTGACAGTCTCCTGCCGCAAGTCTTCGCTCAAATGACGGTGTGGGACGCCGATGCCTTGCTCGAAAGGCATCGCTCGACGATCAACGACTGGATGGCCGGGCAGGGCGATGACTGGCTGCTGAACCTCATCAGCATCCGCGACCAAAAAAGCTGTCTGCTGGCCAAACCCTTGGTCTCCCAACAGAAGCTGAGCCATTTGTTATCACTCGAATGGCACGCTGGAATGGCCGTTAAAGAGCCATCAATGCTGCGCAAGGAACTGCTGAAGCTTTCTTTACAGACCCCACGTCACAAACCCGAAAGCTGAATCGTCATCCCGTTGAATCCCTCAAACACGGAGCAACGCGATGTCGTCCAACACCCAAGCCGTCAACCTGCAACAGGCCATGCCGCAAGTGTTCGAAAGCCTGACCCAGGTGCATGTCAGCATCAACGACCATGACTTGCCGCCGTTGCTGCGGCACCTGATCCATCTGCGTGCCTCGCAGATCAACCAGTGCGGTTTCTGCGTGAAAATGCACACCCGCGAAGCGCGCGAAGCCAATGAGAGCAACGAGCGTCTGGATCGCTTGATCGTCTGGCGCCACGTCAACGATTTCACCGCCGCCGAACAAGCGGCGCTGGCCTGGACCGAAGCCCTGACGGTGCTCGATCCTCACGCCGATTACGCACCGTTGCGTGGTGCCCTGCGCGAGCATTTCAACGACGCGCAGATCGCTGCCTTGACGGCGGAAATCGGCATGATCAACCTGTGGAACCGTTTGCAGGTGTCGAGGCACTGATCGATGAACTTCGCTGAAAAAACCGTCGCGGTGTTCGAACAGCGACGACCCTTTCTGCTGGGGCTGGCGTATCGCATTCTGGGTTCCCGCGCGGAAGCCGAGGATGCGGTGCAAGAGCTGTTCATCAAATGGCTGGAGGCCGATCAGGCTTCCATCGCCACACCGGCCGCGTGGCTGACGACGGCTTGCACCCGCCATTGCATCGACCTGCTGCGCTCGGCGCACAAGTCCCGTGTCGATTACGTCGGCACCTGGTTGCCGGAGCCGATTCACACCACTCACCACCAGTCGCCCGAACACATGCATGAACTCA
This sequence comes from Pseudomonas sp. GW821-FHT11D10, assembly GCF_058808435.1. Lineage (NCBI taxonomy): Bacteria > Pseudomonadati > Pseudomonadota > Gammaproteobacteria > Pseudomonadales > Pseudomonadaceae > Pseudomonas > Pseudomonas sp. GW821-FHT11D10. The sequence continues at coordinate 447,531 of NZ_JBXARR010000001.1, forward strand.
GTGCGTCGCTGTCCACCGCGTTTTTACTGATGCTCGAACGGCTGACGCCCAAGGAACGGGCGGCGTACCTGCTGCACGACATCTTCGATTTCGATTATCCGCAGGTTGCTGAAACCCTCGGCATTCAGGAAGCCGCGTGCCGCAAACTGGTGTCACGGGCCAAGGCGAGTATCGGTGGCGAGCAGATCCGTTTTCAGCCGGAGCCGGCGCGTCAGTCGCAGTTGCTGGATGCCTTTCATTCAGCCATCGCCAGCGGCTCGACCACCGCTCTAAGTGCGTTGCTGAGCCAAGACGTCGAACTCTGCGCCGACAGCGGCGGCAAGGCGTCGGCGATCCGCGAAACCTTGCTCGGCCAGAAGAATGTGCTGGATTTCATCGGCCAATCGCTGCACACCTACTGGCAGGCGCAGGAGTGGCTGCCGGTTGAGATCAATGGCGCGAAAGGGGTGGTCATCAAGGCTGACGGGCTCGTCACCGCATCGATGACATTCGGGTTCGATGGCGCAGGGCGGGTGAACCGGATCTTCATCATGCGTAACCCTGACAAGCTGTCAGGGTTGCAGGCTTCGGCCAATATCCTCTAGCCGGGCACCTGTGGGAGCGAGCCGCTCCCACAGTTTTTTGTACCGGCCGGGGAAGTGTTATTCCTTGATCGCCGAACCCTTGCGACGGTTACTGCCGTTCGGATTGCCAACGTCCAGCAATCGTCTTTCCACCAGCACATTCTCCAGCGCCTGGCGTTCGGCCGGCGCCATCTCGTGCTCGCGCTTTTTCAGCTCCAGCAGGATGGGGCTGGACCAGGTGCGATAGGTCTGTTCGATGAGGCGGTTGGATGTCATCAGTCTCTCCTTGATCAAGAGCCCGGTGTAACTGGCAGGGGCTCAATCCGATGAGGTACTAACGTTAGTCGACAAAAGCGCAGGGCGCTAATGCCGCCGGCGGGAGCTGACGAGGCGAATCGTCGCACCGCCGCTCCCACCGGTCATGCATCAATCGTCGACCTTCATCATCGCCTGCACACCCTCCCAGGCCTCGGCCCGCATCCGCTCGATATCCAGCCCCGGAATCACGCCGTTGTCGACGACGATCCGCCCACCCACCAGGCTGTATTTCACGGCGATCGGCTCACCCGCGACAACCGGTGCGACGGCGCTGTCGTGGAAACCGTAGAACCGTGGATGGTCGAGGCTGTAGATCACCAGATCAGCCGCTTGACCAACCTCCAACGTACCGACCGCACCGAGCCCGAGCACTTGCGCACCGCCGGCCGTGCCCCAGTGGATGACGTCTTCGGCGGTGGTGGCCGAGGCGCCTTGTTCGGCGCGGTGGATCAGCCAGGCGGTGTTGGCTTCGCCGACCATGCTTCCGGATTCGTTGGAAGCCACGCCATCGACGCCGAGGGAGATCGGCACGCCGGCCTCGTACATTTGCGGGATCGGCGCGACGCCGCTGCCCAGCCGGGCATTGCTGACCGGGCAGTGGGAGACGCCGGTGCCGGTCTGGGCGAGCATGCGGATTTCCCCCGGTTGCAGGTGCACGGCGTGGGCGAACCAGACGTCCGGGCCGAGCCATTCGTGTTCGGCGACGAACTCCACCGGCAGACAGTTGTACTTGTCGCGGCAGAAATTCACGTAGTTTTCGGTTTCCGATAGGTGCGTGTGCAGGCGCAGTCCCATGCCTCGGGCGGTGTGCGCCAGTTCGCGCAGCAGCGTTGGCGGCAGCGAGAAAGTCGGCGTGGTTGGCGCCACCACTACCCGGCGCAGAGCATCCGGGGTGTCCTGGTGGTAGCGCGATTTCAGCCGTTCGATGTCGCCGACCATTTGCTCCAGGGATTCCGGTTGCAGCGCGGTTTTCGAGAAGCCCGGATGCGCGCTGGCCGATTCCAGTGCACCGCCACGGCAGAGCACGAAACGCAGGCCGAACTCTTCGGCGAGGTCGAACAGCAGGTCGCCGGTCTCGGTGCTGCCGTGGGCGTGGTAGAGGTAGTGGTGGTCGGCGCAGGTGGTGACGCCGGACAGCAGCAGTTCGACCATCCCCAGCCGTGCGGCGATCCGTGCCAGTTGCGGGGTGAAGCGGTTCAGGCGCGGGTAGGGCACGCTGGCCAGCCAGCCTTGCAGGTCCTGATTCAAACCTTCGGGCACGGCTTTGAGCAGGTTCTGGAACAGGTGATGGTGGGTGTTGATCCAGCCCGGATAGACCACCGAGTTGCGCGCGTCGATCACTCGCTCACCGGGTTGTGGCTCAAGGTTGGCGGCCATCTCCGCGATCCGGCCGTTGACCACGCGGATGTCCACGGCGCCGGCCCGGGCACGGGGGCCGCGCAGACCGGTCATCACCGCGACCGGGTGCTTGATCAGGATGTTTTGAAGTTGAGTCATGGGCAGCTCCAGTCAGAGGATGTGCGAGGCGGATTTGCCGGGTGTGGTTTCTGGCACGCTGACGCCGTTGAGCGCCGCGTTGAGCAGTACCGACACCAGGCAGGCGATGACCACGCTGCTGTGCAGGAACGGCTGTGACCACTCGGGCAATTGTTTGAACAGGGTCGGGGCGAGCACCGGCACCAGGGCGGCGGCGATGGTGAAACCGACGATCAGCACGTTGTAGCGATTGCGCTCGTAGTCCACCTTGGCCAGGGTCTGGATGCCCGCCGCCGCGACCACGCCGAACATCGCGATGCCGGCACCGCCCAGCGCGGCGGTCGGCATCGAGGCGATGATCGCCCCGGCCTTCGGCACCAGCGCAATCGAGCACATCAGCAGACCGCTGATCGCCACCACCCAGCGGCTGCGCACGCCGGTCAGGATCACCAGCCCGACGTTCTCCATGAAGGCAATGAACGGAAACGCGGCGAACATCCCGGCGATGGTGCTGGCCAGGCCATTGGCGCGCAGGCCGTTGATCACCTGTTTGTCTTCCACCGGTTTGTCGACGATGTCGCCGATGGCCACGAACAGCCCCATGGACTCGACCATCTGCACGATCATCACAACCACCATGGTGGCGATGGGGATCAGGCTGAAAGTCGGCAGGCCGAAATAGAACGGGTAGGGCACGGTCAGCCACGGCGCGTCCTCGACGCTGTGAAAGTTGCCCATGCCCAGACCGTAAGCCAGACCGGCGCCCACCAGCATCCCGACCAGCACCGCCATGTTGCGCAGCAACGGGCTGCCATAACGGTTGACCAGCAGGATGGTCAGCAACACCACCACGGCCACGGCGAGAAACGCCGGCGCGCCGAAATTGCTCGCGTTGCGCCCGCCGCCGACCCATTCATAAGCAATCGGGAACAGCTGCAAACCGATCACCGTGACGATGCAGCCGGTCACCACCGGCGGGAAAAACCGTCGCAAGCGGCCCACGAAAGGCGCGATGAGCATGGTGAAAATCCCCGCGCCGATCACCGCCCCGCAGACCCCGGCGAATCCCACCTCCGGGTTACTGCCGATGGCGATCACCGGGCCGACGCTGCTGAACGCCACGCCTTGCAGAATCGGCAGGCGCACGCCGAACTTCCAGAAGCCGACGGTCTGCAGCAGCGTGGCGATGCCAGAGCAGAACAGCGTGGTGCTGATCAGCACCACCGTGTCGGCGTGGGACATCTTCAGGGCGCTGGCGACAATCAACGGCACGGCGATGGCGCCGATGTACGAGACGGCCATGTGCTGCAGGCCGAGGGTGAGCATCTGTCGCACCGGCAAAACGCGGTCGACAGGGTGGACGGTGGAGGAGGAACTGGCTGACGACATGGGGAATCACCTCTAGCTGTTGTTATTCGGTACAGAGGGGTATTCGTTCTGTGTGCCCGGAACCGCCATCCACCGGCTCCGATGCCGGGTTTCAGCCGGCCAGGCAGGCGGCGAAGCCCTGGTTCAGCGCCGCCCGATCCAGGTCGCGGCCGATGAACACGATCTTGCTCGAGCGCGGCTCGGAACCCCACGCGGTCGAGGCGCGGAACTCCACCAGGCTGTGCACGCCTTGCAACACGTAGCGCTGGTCTTCGTTGGCCACCGCCAGCACGCCTTTCATGCGGTACAGGTTGTCGGCCTGAGCACTGCGCAACTCGCTGATCCAGCGGTGGAAAGCCATCAGGTCGACAGCGCCGTCTACGGCAATGCCCACCGAAGACACGCTCGGGTCGTGCTCGTGATCGGGCTCTTCAGCGTGATGGTCATGGTCGTGGTGATCGTGATCGTGCTGATCCGCGCCGATTTCCATCAGCTTCTGCGTGCATTCGAAGGCGCCGATGCCGAGGATTTTCGACAGGTCGATCTGCGCGTGGGTCGAGGTCACCAGATCCGCCGTGGCGTTCAGTCCACGGATCTTGCCGCGCAGGGTTTCCACCTCTTCAGCGCTGACCAGATCGACCTTGTTGATGACGATGCGGTCGGCGCAGACGATCTGATCCACCGCCTGATTGTCGACGCCGTCCAGTTGCAGGTCTTCCAGATGCTGGGCGATGTGTTTGGCATCGACCATGGTCACGATCGCGTCGAGCTCGACTTCCTCGGCAATCGGGTCGTTGATGAAAAAACTCTGGGCCACCGGGTACGGGTCGGCCAAACCGCTGGTCTCGATCAGGATGTGGTCGAGTCGCACCGGGCGCGCCACCAGTTCGCGGACGATGCGCACCAGATCCTCGCGGACTTCGGCGGTGCAGCAGACGCAGCCGTTGACCATTTCGTAGATCTCTTCGGTCTCGGAACTGAGCACCAGATCGCCGTCGATACCGACCTCGCCGAACTCGTTTTCGATCACCGCGATCTTGCGGCCGTGGTTCTCCTTGAGGATGTAATTGAGCAGGGTGGTTTTGCCGGCACCGAGGAACCCGGTGAGGATGGTGACCGGGATTTTGGTGTTCGGGGTCGGGGCGTTGAAGGGGGTGTTCATGTGAGGCTCCTTGGTATTGATAGACCGGTGCACGATGAAGGGGAGTGAGGCTGGATTTGGCTGGGGGCCGGGGTTTCACCCCAGCGCAACGCGGTGCCGGCATCGAGGCCGAACAGGTCGAGGACGCGGCCGAGGCTGTGCTCGACCATTTGCGCCAGGCTGTCGGGGCGGGCGTAGAAGGCCGGGACCGGCGGGGCGATGATCCCGCCCATCTCGGTGATGGCGGTCATGTTGCGCAGGTGGGCGAGGGTCAGCGGCGTTTCGCGGGCCATCAGCACCAGGGTGCGGCGCTCCTTGAGGGTGACGTCGGCGGCGCGGCCGATCAGCCCTGATGAGGTCCCGGTGGCGATCTCCGCCAGCGTCCTCATCGAACACGGCGCAACCACCATGCCCAGGCAACGGAACGAACCGCTGGCGATCCCGGCGGCCACGTCATCGGCGCGGTGGTAGTGGCTGGCGAGGGCGGTGACGTCCGCCAGTTTGTAGTCGGTTTCGTGGGCCATGGTCAGCAGCGCGGCGCGGCTGATGATCAGGTGACTTTCGATGTTCAGCTCGGCCAACAGCTCCAGCAGGCGCACGCCGTAGATGAACCCGGACGCACCGCTGATGCCGACCACCATCCGCTGACGGTTCACGATGGCAGACCTTCAAGCAGTCGCCGCGCGCGTTCGAGCACATCCTGATCGAGCTGCGCCTTGATCCCGTCGAACCCCGAACCGCGCGTGGCATCCAGGCCCATGCGCGACGTGGTGCCGTTGACCGATGATGACGGGTCCAGCGGACTGCCGGGCAAACCGTCAATCGTGAAAATGTCGAGGTGTGGCTGGAAATGCGTGGCCAGCGCCCACAGCACCTGGCTGTCGTCGGTGAGGTCGATATCGCTGTCCACCGCGATCACGGTTTTCAGGTACGGATCCCAGCCGAGCAAGGCGAGCATGATCTGCCGGGCCTCGCCGTCGCGGCTCTGGTCCAGCGCCACGTAGCAGTGAAAATGGGTGCCGGAGTTCGGGTAATGCACGGCGGTGACGGCGGGGAAGCGCGCCTTGAGCTTCTCGCTCATTTCCGCCTCGCGGGGCAGCCGCGCCAGGGTCAGGTGTTCGGCGTAGCGCCCGCCCATCACGTCCACCAGCCACGCGTCCTTGCGCCGCAACAGGGTGTCGACGCGCAACACGTTGTTGGTCGAGCGGTCCGAGGAGTAACCGCTGAACTCGCCGAACGGACCTTCTTCGGCATAGGCCGTCGGGTCTATCGCGCCTTCCAGCACGAATTCGGCGTAAGCCGGGACGCCGATGCCGTAGCGCGGGGTCTTCACCAGTTCCAGTGGCGCACCGAACAGCCCGCCGGCCACTGCGCGTTCATCGCTGCCGTAGGGCAAACGTGCAGCGGCGGCGAGCATGAACAGCGGGTGCGCGCCGACCACCATGGCCACGCGCAATTCTTCGCCACGTTCGCGAGCGGTTTGCAGCATCCGCCACAGATGCCCGCGTGAATGCAGGCTGGTGGCCAACGCCTGACGGGCGTGGCGCATCGAGCGGTGGTAGCTCATGTTGGCGATGCCGGTCTGCGGGTCCTCGGCGATGATGATCGCGTTGGTGATGTAGGGGCCGCGATCACTGTCGAAATGCTTGAGCATCGGCAGCAGTACCAGGTCCAGCGCTTCGCCTTCGAAGACTTCATCGAGCACCGGGCCGGTTTCAACGTAGCGGGGCGGGATCGGCTGGTTGGCGCGGGTCTGAAAGGTTTCGTGCAACTGCGCGGCCGTGACGCCGAACAGCCGGGCGATACGCCGGCGGGAGGCGAACAGATTGGTCGCCACCGGCACGCCGAGGTTGCCGACGTTTTCGCAGATCAGCAGCGGATCGCGGCCCTGAGTGGCGAGGGCATCGACCAGGGCGGTGACGTCCTGATCGGCGGAAAGAGGGTGGGTGATGGTCAGCACATCGTCCGGGTACTGGCGGCGATAGGCGTCGATGAATACGTGAAAATCCTGAGAGTCGCCGAGCGTCGAACGGGTCATGGTTTCACCTCGTAAAAAGCAGGCACGCAGGGGTGAGGCTGGCGTTCGATCGACAAGCCGTTGGCCTGCCGGTCGAGCGAACGCCGGGTCATCTTCGCGCCTGTAAAGTCGCTGTGTGGCTGGGTTGAAGCCGGGTCAGATCCTGTTTAGAGATAGGTCGTGGTCAGACGAATGTCCGCCTCGGCCAGATCCTTGGGCGGCGGGGTCGGTTCGATCCCGCACAACCGGGCGATGTTGTTGCCCAGGTAATCCTCAAGGTGATCCTCGTCGATCCCCAGGCCCTGCGGCGCCGGCGAGCACAACACTTCCAGCTCGCGCAGCCACATGCCCGGTTCGTTCGGCGGCGAGTCGGTGCCGAACACGATCTTGTTGCGCGGCAGCTCCTTGGCGAACTCGACGATCCGCGACTGGAAGCACCAGCCGGATTCGCAGTACACGTTCGGCGTGTCCATCGCCATCCAGAACGCCTCGAACGAGTAGTTGCCACCGGTCTGGATGCCGAAGTGACCGATGATGAAATTGACCATCGGGAACTCGCGGATGATCGGGTAGAACATCGTCGGAATGGTGTACGGACCGTCACCGGTGTGGATCAGCACCACGATGTTGTACTTGGCGCAGACTTTCATGGCCGGACGCAGCCAGTCGAGTGCGCGATCCGGGCGATAGCCGTGCATGTTGGCGTGCAGCTTGAGCATCTTGAAGCCGTATTCCTTGATGTGGAATTCCAGCTCTGCCGCACCGTTTTCCGGTCCCCAGCGCGGGTTGAAGTTGAAGTTGCCGATGAACCGGTCCGGATACTTCACGCACAGTTCGGCGACGTAAGACATGTAGTCACGCACGCCCTCGCGGCCACGTCGGTTGCCGTCGCGGTAACCGGTGTTGCCCGGTGGCGGCTGGATGAAGCCCATGTCGATCCGGCGCGGTTTGCCGTTGATCATGTACGGGCCGTCCATCAGCTTGAGCATGCGCTCGCCGGTGAACGGTTCGCCGGTGTGGCGCCAGGCCTCGTCGACCAGGTTGGTGGGGTGCAGATGGGTGTCGATGATCATCGGTTCAGCTCCTGGCCAGTTGGGTGGTGACGGGGCGCTTGAGTTGCGCCTCTGCTTCGGAAACGGAACGCGGCGGCGGGGACGGCTCGAGGCCGATCATCCGTGCGGTGTTGTTGCCCAGGTAGTCTTCGAGGGTGTCCTCGTCGAGGTTCAGGCCCTGCGGCGGCTCGTGGCAGAGCACTTCGAGCAGGCGCAGCCACATGCCCGGTTCGTTCGGCGGGGTGTCGGTGCCGAACAGGATCTTGTGGGTCGGCAGGACCTTGGCGAACTCGACGATCCGCGATTGCAGGCACCAGCCGGACTCGCAATAGACGTTGGGCAGCTCCATCGCCCATTGCATCGGTTCGAACACGTAGACGCCGCCGGTCTGCACGCCGAAGTGGGCCATGATGAAATCGACGTTGGGGAACTCCTTGATCATCGGCACCCATTCCGACGGGATGCTGTAAGGCCCGTCGCCGGTGTGCAGCTTGACTGGAATGCCCAGCTCGGCGCATTTCTCGAAGGCCGGGCGGACCCAGTCCAGCGCACGGTCAGGCCGGTAGGCGTGCATGTTGGCCTGCATCTGAACCATCTTGAAACCGTGTTCCTTGACGTAGCGCTCGATCGCCTCGACGCCGTTTTCCACGCCGCAGCGCGGGTTGTAGACGAAGCAGCCGATGAAACGGTCCGGGTAGGTCTGGACCATTTTCAGGGTGTAGGCCATGTAGGCGTCGATGGATTCGCGGCCCGACAGTTCACCGTCGGTCCAGGTGTAGATGGTGTTGCCTTGAGGCGGCTGGATGAAGGCTTTGTCGATGCGGCGAGGCTTGCCGTTGACCATGTACGGGCCATCCATCATCTCCAGCAGACGCTCGCCGGTGAACGGGTCACCGTCATGCCTCCAGGCGAGGTCCACGAGATCCGTGGGATAGCAGCTGATATCGATGATCATTGAAGTCGATCTCCTGATAGCGGGGAAGGGAGCCTTGCGGCTCACAGCATCCACGTCCCGGGCAATCGGCCGTTTCTATGCGCAGCACTCGCGCATTCCCTCGCCTGTTCGCATCCGGCCCGGGTGGGTGGTTGCTTGAGGCGAGTATTGGAAGGCGGGGGAGGGTTCGTACAATATTAATTGGGTGGGGTGGTGATACTTGTTCGATATGGGCTTGCCAGCGATGGCGTCAGTGAAGTGTTTGCATGGCCAACTGCTTGATCACTTCAACAACAGGGGCTACCCGCTCGGCCTGCCCATGCGGCCACACCGCATACAGGTTGTAATGCGCCGCAATCTGCGCCTCGTTCAACGCCACCAGCCGCCCGCTGCGCAACGCATCGGCGGCCAATAATCCACGCACCAGCCCCGCGCCGACACCCGCTTCGGCCGCCGCAATCAGATTCGCCGCATTATCAAAAATCACCCGCGCCGGCGGTTCGGTCGGTGTCATCCCCGCCGCATCCAGCCACGGAATCCACGACCTGCGCGTATACCCCAACAACGGCAATTCAAGAATCTGCGCCGGGCTCAATGGCAGCTGCAAACCATGCCGCTCCAGCAACGCCGGAGACGCCACCGCCAACACCCGATCCCCACAAATCTGGGTCATCTCGCAATCGTCCCAATCGCCATAGCCATAGCGCAGCGACAGGTCCACCCGTTCGAACGTGCTGCGATCACTGCGCGGCATCGACAGGATTGTCACTTCGTAATCCGGCAAGCCGTCGAGCAGTTGCGGCAGACGCGGATTGAGCCAGCTCTGCGCCAGTTCGCTGTCCACATCCAGGGTCAGACGCTGAGCCACGCTGCGGTTTTTCACCGAAGACAATGCCCGGTCAATCTGCGCCAGACCATCCGACAGCACGCTGGCAAACAGCTGCCCGGCATCGGTCAGGTTGCTGCCGCCGCCTTCGCGCACGAACAGCGGCTGGCCGATGAAGTCTTCCAGGGCGCGGATCTGCTGGCTGATCGCGCTGTGGGTCAGGTCGAGCTTGCGCGCGGCGCTGGAAAAACTGCCGCTGCGCGCTGCGTGGATGAACGCGCTCATGGACTGGACCGACGGGTATCGCTTGTACATGTTGTTAGTCCTGCTTACACCGGTTGGCAGAAATCGTCGCTGGCCGCGCGTTGCCGGGGGTTCCAATAATCGGTCACCAGGCCCGCACAAAGACGGGCCGCTCTTTTGGAGCCTGACAATGATTGCATTCACGGTAAACGGCGAACGACGCGAGCTGGATGAGGCGTCCCCCTCCATGCCCTTGTTATGGGTGTTGCGTGATCAGTTGAAACTCACCGGCACCAAGTTCGGCTGCGGCATGGGCCTGTGCGGTGCCTGCACCGTGCACCTGAACGGCGTCGCGGTGCGTTCCTGCCAGTTGCCGCTGGCCGCCGTCGCGGGCCACAGCATCACCACCATCGAGGGCCTGTCGCCCAGCGAAAACCATCCGCTGCAACTGGCCTGGGTCGCCGAAGATGTGCCGCAATGCGGCTACTGTCAATCCGGGCAGATCATGTCCGCCGCTGCGCTGCTCAACACCGGTGCACCGGTCAACGACGACTCGATCCGCAACGCCATGTCCGGGAATATCTGCCGCTGCGGCACTTACGGGCGCATCAACAAGGCGATCAAACGTGCGGCGAATGCGCCGAAGGAGGCGTGATGAGCCTCATCGACGGCACACTTCATGAACCCTCGCGCCGGGTGTTTCTCAAGCAGGCGGTGACGGTGGCGTCCGGGCTGGCGATTGCGCTGTACCTGCCTTCCGGCGCGGCGGCGACTGAAGCGAAAACCACAGCCGCTGAATTCGAACCCAACGCCTGGGTGCGCGTGCTGCCCGACGGGACGGTGAAACTGGTGGTGCACAAGCACGATTCCGGCACCGGTACCCAGACCGCGCTGGCCGCATGTGTGGCCGAGGAACTGGACGTCAACCCGATGACGGTGCAGGTCATCACCCCGGAAGATCCGTTCTTCGAAACCTACATTCATCCGGTCTGGAAAGTCTTCTCTACGGGCGGCAGCACCAGCGTTTCACTGGAATACGACCGCCTGCGCATGGCCGGTGCCACGGCACGCGCGCTACTCATCAGCGCGGCGGCGCAGCAGTGGAAAGTCAGCCCCGACAACTGCACCACCGAGGAAGGTCGGGTCGTGCATGCGTCAAGCAAGCGCAGCCTCGGCTACGGCGAACTGGCCGGCGCGGCGGCGCATCTGCCGGCCCCGGCCAACGTCACGCTGAAGGATCCGGCGCAGTTCAAATACATCGGCAAGTTGCGCCACAAACGCGATGCGGCGGCCAAGGTTTGCGGGCGTTTCAAGTACAGCATCGACGTGCAGTTGCCGGGGATGCTGGTGGCAGTGATTCAGCGTGCGCCGGTGGTGGGCGCCAAGGTTGTCGCGGTGGATTCGGCGGCAGCCTTGCAGGTGCCGGGCGTGCGCAAGGTGATCGCGATTCCCGGTCGGCCGGACGTGCTCGGCGGCAACCTCGAAGGCGTCGCGGTACTGGCCGAAACGTTCTGGGCCGCGCAGCAGGGACGCCAGTTGCTGGAGATCAAATGGAGCGATTCCCCGCTGGCCGGCTTCGACAGCGCCGAGCTGGCCAAGGCACAGATCGCAGCGATCAGCGACCCGGCAACGCAAACCGTCAAAGCCATGGCCCAGGGCGATGTCGCCGGGCAATGGCCGGGTGCGGCGAAGCTGCTCGAAGCCGATTACACGATGCCCTACAAGGTGCAAAACCCGCTGGAGCCGATCTGCATCACCGCGCAGGTCAAGGACAAGGCGATCACCTATTGGGGCGGCGTGCAGGTGCCGTCGTCGGCGCTGGAAGCGGCGCAGACCGTGTGTGGAATCGGCAAGGACAAAGTCACCATTCATGAGCTCGTGTCCGGTGGCAGCTTCGGTGCGCGGGAAGCCAAATACTGGTTGTTCGAAGTGGCGTATCTGGCGCAGAAAACCGGTGTGCCGGTGAAACTGCTCAACAGCCGCGAAGACGAAATGCACGCGCTGTTCAATCACCCGGCGACTTTGCACCGGGCAAAAGGCGCACTGGATGCCCAGGGCAAACTCACGGCGCTGCAACTGCATGCGGTGTCACCGGCCTCGCCGGAGCAGTGGGAGCCGGGCTATTTCGAGCGCCCGGATCACATGGATTACAGCACCACCGAAGCAATCACCGCGTGGGACTTCGCCTACCGTCTGCCGCACCTGGAACTGAACTGGGTCAAGCACGAAAGCAACGTGCCCAGCGGCTGGTATCGCTCGGTCAGTTTCATTCCCAACGTGTTCGCCGTGGAAAGCTTCATGGATGAACTGGCCCATGCGGCCGGTGAAGATCCGCTGGCGTTCAGACTGGCCAACATGCAGGAGCGGCCACGGCATGTTGCGGTGCTGAAACAGGCGGCCGAACGAGCCGGTTGGGGCCAGAAACTGCCGCCGGACACGGCGTTGGGGATCGCCACTAACCAGGGCTACACCAGTTTCATCGCCGTGGTGGCGCGAGTCGCGAAGGTGGACGGCAAGGCGCGGGTCGAGAAGCTGACCTGCGTGGTCGATTGCGGTCTGGCGGTGTCGCCCGGCGGGGTCGAGGAACAGATCTATGGCGGGCTGATGTGGGGCCTCGGTCACGCGCTGTTCGATCGCCTCGACATCCAGCAGGGCAGAGTGATGCAGAGCAATTTCCACGACTATCGCGTCACCCGCATGTCGGACATGCCGCCCGTGGACATCCTCGTGCTCGAAGGCCAGCCGGACAAACCGGGTGGCGTCGGAGAGTTGGGCAGTCCATCGGTGGTTCCGGCGATTGCCAATGCGCTGTTCAGCCTGACCGGGGTGCGTCAGCGTTCCACGCCACTGAACCTGGGGTAAGCCGCCATGGACCTGCGTTTGCTGCGGTACTTCATGGCGCTGGCCGATGAGCTGCACTTCGGTCGCGCCGCCGAGCGGCTGCACATCTGCCAGCCGCCGCTGAGCCAGCAGATCCGCTTGCTGGAGGAAGAGCTCGGCACCCCGCTGTTCGAGCGCAGCCATCACCGGGTCGAGCTGACAGCGGCGGGGCAGATGCTCAAGGAGCAGGCGCCGCTGGTGTTCGAACAACTCGAAAGGGCGCTGGACCTGACTCGCCAGACCGGGCGCGGGCAACTGGGCGAGCTGGAAATCGGCATGATCAGTTCGGTGATGGTCGGCGTGCTGCCCAAGGCGCTGCACCTGTTTCGCGAGCGCTATCCGCAGGTCACCTGGCGTCTGCATGAGATGACCCCGGCGGCGCAGGTCAAGGCGTTGAAGGAAAAACGCATCGACGCCTGCGTGTTCCGCGTCGGCTATGACGACCCGCAGTTGCGCAATGAATTGCTGATCCATGAGCCGATCCATGTGGTGATGCCGCAGGATCACCCGTTGGCCCGACGCGAAGTGCTGGCGCCGGCTGATCTGGCGCAGGAGCCGTTTGTGGCGCTGGAACTGAAGCAGTCGCGGTTCGCCAATTTTCTCTATCAGTGCTGCATCCAGGCCGGGTTCACCCCGCAGATCCGCCAGCAGGTGATCGAAGTGCAGACCTTGCTCAGTCTGGTTCGCGCCGGGTTCGGTGTGGCGCTGTTGCCGGCCTCCATCGAACAACTGGCCCCGGCCGGACTGGTGTTCCGGCGCCTGACCCCGGCGTTGCCGCAAGTGCCGCTGTACGCGACGTATCGGGCGGACGATGCCTCACCGGTGCTCAAGCTGTTTCTCGATACGCTGCGCGAGCTGGTCGATCACTCATCGCGGTAATCAGGCACAAAGTTGCCCGGCACGATCACAACGGCCTGCGGTCGTAAACTTCACATGCGCGAACTTGTGGAGAACCAATGAGCCGGGACGTCCTGACCACCGAAACCAATCGCCGTCAGTTGCAGCAGATCATTGCCGGCCTGTCCGACGGGGTGATTCTGCTGGAGCTCGACCAGACGATTCTCTGGGCCAACGAAGCCGCGCTGGCGATGCATGGCGTCAGCCGGATCGGCGAGCTGGGCAACAACGCCGGGGAATACGTCGAGCGCTTCAACCTGCGCTATCGCAACAACCACACTTTGGCGCCGGAGCAATACCCGATCAGCCGCGTGGCCGCCGGCGAAACCTTCAGCGACGTGCTGGTCGAAGTCACCCCGAACAGTGACGAGGAACGCACCTGGGTGCACAGCGTGCGCAGCATGGTGTTGACCGATCGCGACGGCGACACCGAGTCGCTGGTGTTGATCATGAGCGATGTCACCGACTGGGCCAACGCCGAGCAGCGCTTCGAAAAAACCTTCAATGCCAACCCGGCCCCGGCGGTGATCTGTCGCCTCAGCGACCTGCGTTATATCAAGGTCAATCCGGGTTTTTTGGAAATGACCGGCTACACCCGCGATCAGGTGATCGGCGCGTCGACCTATGAGCTGGATATTCTCGAACAGGCCGAGCGCAAGGACCTGGCGATCCAGCGCCTGCGCGATGTCGCGACGATTCCGCAGATGCAGGCTGAATTGCGCTTGCCGGACGGCGGCAGCAAACAGGTGATCGTCGCCGGCCAGCCGCTGGTGCTCAACGACGAGGACTGCATGCTGTTTTCGTTCGTCGACATGGAGCCCCGACACAAGGCCGAAGTCGCCCTGCGTCAGAGTGAGGAACGGTTCGCCAAGGCCTTTCGCCTGACACCGGTGCCGATCCTGATTTGCAGCGCCGACGAGCAGCGGCTGATCGACGTCAATCAGGCCTTTCTCGATACCCTGGCGTACGAGAGCGACGACGTGCTCGGCAAGACTGTCGCGCAACTGGACTTCATCGATGAACCGGCGGAGCGCGCCCGGTTGCTGGCGGCGCTGGAGAAGACCGGCCGCGTTGACCGCGTCGATATGCGGATCCGCAGGAAAGACGCCGAGCTGCTGGAATGCGCGGTGTCCGCCGACACCGTCAACATCCAGGACGCGGTTTGCTATTTGCTGGTGCTGATGGACATCACCGAGCGCAAGCGCACCGAGCTTGAGCTGGTGGCGGCGATTGAAGAGGTGATGAAGGATGCTTCATGGTTCAGCCGTACGCTGATCGAAAAGCTGGCAAATGTGAAGAAGGTCAATTCGCCGCAGCTGCCGAGTGTGTCGTTCACTGATCTGACGGCTCGCGAGCGTGATGTGCTGGGGCTGATTTGTGAGGGGCTGGCGGACAAGGAGATTGCTGCGCGGTTGAAGCTGGCGCCGAACACGGTACGCAATCATGTGGCGACGGTGTATTCGAAGCTGGATGTGCACAGTCGCAGCGAGGCGATTGTCTGGGCTCGCGAGCGTGGGTTGTTTTCGGGGGGCGGTCGGGGGCAGCGGTAAGGTGCAAATGCACTAGTTCATGGGGTGCAAATTCGGGTGTTTGATCGGGCGGGGTGTTCTTAGTCTGGTGAGGTGCGATGCATTTTTTTGGTGATCGTGTCTTTTTGGAACCTGCTAATGGATCAGCCCTTTATGAATGTGTTGTTGGTTGTTGAGTCTGGTTGTGTGGAGCTGGCGCGATGATTTATCTGGCGCAGTTGCGGGCTCGGCTTGAGCGTAGTTTTTCGCCGTTGGCTTGTGAGTGTGTGGTGGATGGGGATCATTCGCTTACGGTGAAGCTGTATCACCCGGCTTCAGGGCAGGTTGATCTTGTCATCAGTGGGTTGAGCCTTGATGCCTTGCGTACTCCGGAAGCGGTGGATGCCTTGATTGATGAATTGCGGTATGAGCTTCAGAGTAATTCCCTGCGTTCGCCCGGTTGAACTTGGCGGCCTCTGGGCCGACCAGGTTCTTGTTCGGTTTGGGTGAATATCCGTTGCTTCGGGGGCTGCCGCTGGCGGTTTCGCCCTTACGGCGAGTCACCTTTTCCAAACGCCGAAAAGGTAACCCAAAAGGCTTTACCCTGACGTACGGCCCTCGCTGTGGCTCGGGTTCCTTCGCTCCGGGATTGATCCGGGGGCATCGCCTACGGTTTGCTTCGCTGCACCTCCTCTCGATGCATGCGGCTGCGCCGCACGGTCGCTGCGCTCCCACCCCCGGATCAATCCCTCCACTCAGCCTGCCGACGGGCCCTGCGATCAAAAGCGGTACTCGAGCTAACGCTCATCGTGGTGAGTGGTGAAGAGCGCGAAGCCGACTTGTGTGCTCTTCAAAGCTTGAGTTCGCCTCGCTGGTTCAGGTCGATGTAACTCGAATGAACAACTCCGTAGGCTCCCTCTCCCTCCGGGAGAGGGCTGGGGTGAGGGCAGGCTCTTGAGGTTGTCCTCGATTCGTCGAAACCCACGATCCAATCAACAACTCCGCCCAAAATCGACAGCCAATTCCCCCCAATCCCACCATTTCACTGGCACTCACCCCCCACTGGTCTATAAGGAATGAGTGGTTCGGTTTCCATAACCGGGCGTTGTCCTGCTCGGCGACGGGAGTTTTCTTCCATTCATCGCGGGTCATCCTATGAACAATCCTGGGAAACGCGTGTGTTTTTCGTTGTTGTCGGCTTTCGGTCTGGTGCTGCTCAGTGGCTGTGCCAGTCCTCCACCCCCTCCGCCGGCAGCACCGCCTCCGCCTCCTGAGCGGACTTGTCAGGTCATGGAAAATACCGAGGTCGCCGGTGATGCGTATGTCGACGGGCAAGTGACTCGACACATCACCAAGACCCGTTGCGTCACTCAATAAGCCGGACGCCTGTGAGGGCGCGGGTCGAGTGGATTGTGCTGGTGGCCGATCTGGTCGGCACGGCGGTGTTTGCGGTTGAAGGCGCGATTGCGGCGATGCGCAGTCAGCTTGATCTGCTCGGGGTGATGGTGATTGCGTTCATCGTCGCGCTCGGTGGCGGGGTGACGCGTGATCTGTTGATCGGTGCGACGCCGCCCAAGGCTGTGGCGGACTGGCGCTATCCGGCGCTGGCGTTTGCCATGGGCGGGGTGGCGTTTGTTTTTCATGAACTGGTGCTGGGCTGGTCCGGTTCGACGCTGATCGTGCTGGATGCGGCGGGGTTGGCGTTGTTTGCCGTGGCCGGGGCGCAGAAGGCGTTGAATTTCGGGATCTCGCCGTTTGTGGCCATGCTGATGGGCACGATTACCGGGGTTGGTGGCGGGGTGCTGCGTGACATTGTGCTGGCGCGGGTGCCGGTGGTGTTGCAGGCGGATTTGTATGCCAGTTCGGCGTTTGTCGGGGCGGCGGTGTTGATCGTCGGGCGCAGGCTGGGTGTGCCGCCGGTGGCGGCTGCGTTGCTGGCCGGGGCGGCGTGTTTGTTGTTGCGGTTGTTGTCGGTGCATTTTGGCTGGCAGTTGCCGAAGGTGCTGGAGGCATGAAAAAGGCAGCCCTTGGGCTGCCTTTTGTTTTGCGTCAGAAGCGGATCAGGACAGGAAACCACCGTCCACGTTCAGCGACACGCCGGTGGTGTAGCTCGACGCATCGCTCGCCAGGTACAGCACGGCGCCGGCCATTTCGCTCGGGTCGGCTACGCGTTTGAGCGGGATCTGCGTCAGGGCCTGTTTCAGGATCGCGTCGTTCTTCACCAGGGCCGAGGCGAATTTGGTGTCGGTCAGGCCTGGCAGCAGGGCGTTGCAGCGGATGCCGAATTGCGCGCATTCCTTGGCGAAGACTTTGGTCATGTTGATCACCGCGGCTTTGGTCACCGAGTAGATGCCCTGGAAGATGCCTGGCGAAATGCCGTTGATCGACGCCACGTTGATGATGCTGCCGCCGCCGTTCTCGCGCATCAGCTTGCCGGCTTCCACCGACATGAAGAAGTAGCCGCGGATGTTCACGTCGACGGTTTTCTGGAAGGCGCCGAGGTCGGTGTCCAGTACGTTGCAGAATTGCGGGTTGGTCGCGGCATTGTTGACCAGGATGTCCAGGCGCCCGAACTGTTCCTTGATCCCGGCGAAGACCTGGCTGATCTGTTCCATTTCGCCGATGTGGCAGGCGACCGCTGTGGCCTTGCCGCCGGCGGCGATGATGGCGTCGGCCACGTGCTGGCAGCCTTCGAGTTTGCGGCTCGAAACGATCACATGGGCGCCTTGCTGGGCCAGCAGTTTGGCGATGGCTTCACCGATGCCGCGGCTGGCGCCGGAGACGAAAGCGATCTTGCCGTCGAGGTCGAACAACTGAGTCTTGGACATGGGATTCCCTTGTAGTAAGCCTTGTTATAACGCCGTCATCAGAGGCTTGATTTGGCAATGACCTGCAGGCTCATCTGCTCCAGCAGTTTGTTCATGTGAATGAATTGCGCGAAGCGTTTGTCCTGGGTCTGGCCATGAAAGAAGCGGTAGTAGATCTGCTGCACGATGCCGGCCAGGCGGAACAGGCCGTAGGTGTAGTAGAAGTCGAAGTTGTCGATCTGGATGCCCGAGCGCTCGGCGTAGTAGTCGACGAATTCGCGGCGGGTCAGCATGCCCGGGGCGTGACTTGGCTGGCGGCGCATCAGTTGCACCGGTGCCGGGTCGTCGGCCTGGATCCAGTAGGCGAGGGTGTTGCCCAGGTCCATCAATGGATCGCCGAGGGTGGTCAGTTCCCAGTCGAGCACGCCGATGATCTGCATCGGGTTGTTCGGGTCGAGGATGACGTTGTCGAAGCGGTAGTCGTTGTGGACGATGCTGGAGGTCGGGTGATCGGCCGGCATCTTGTCGTTGAGCCAAGCTTTGACCTTTTCCCAGTGCGGTGCGTCCGGGGTCAGGGCTTTTTCGTAGCGCTCGCTCCAGCCTTTGATCTGGCGGGCGACGTAGCCTTCAGGCTTGCCGAGGTCGCCGAGGCCGCAGGCGTTGTAATCGACCCGGTGCAGCTCGACGAAACGATCGATGAAGCTCTTGCACAGGGCTTCGGTCTTCGCTGAATCCAGGCCCAGCTCCGGCGGCAGGTCCGAGCGCAGGATGATCCCCTTGACCCGTTCCATCACGTAGAACTCGGCGCCGATCACCGAATCGTCGGTGCAGTGCACGTAGGCTTTCGGGCAATACGGGAAGCCGTCGCGCAACTGGTTGAGGATGCGGAATTCGCGGCCCATGTCGTGGGCGGACTTGGCCTTGTGGCCGAACGGTGGACGGCGCAGGACGAATTCCTGGTCCGGGTATTCCAGCAGGTAGGTCAGGTTCGACGCGCCGCCGGGAAACTGGCTGATCTGCGGCGTGCCGGTCAGGCCCGGAATGTGCGCCTTGAGGTACGGATCGATCAGGCTGGCATCGAGTTCTTCGCCAGAGCGGATACGGGTGGACTGGTCAGTAAGCGCCATGCTTATCCCTTCTGCTTATTTTGGAGGCCAGACATCATTGGCTAATCTAATGGCGCGCTCGGGTCGTCACAAGCGCGGTTCGGTCTTATAGGTTAGCGTGTTGGACGATAATCACCTTTGGGAATGTGCGCGGCGGGCCGCTGGCGACTAAGGTTTAGCGCGTATGCCTTGTTCACGAAGGAGCTTTGAAATGGGCTGCCCGCAAGTCTGTGCCAGCGCCACCCTGCAATGCAGTTTCGGCGCCGCGCCGGCGGTGCTCAACGTATTGCCGGTCAACCGCACGCTGACCGGCGGGATGCCGGCGGCGAACATCATGGATCATATTCCGCTGGTCAACGTCACCACGTTTGGCATGTGCATGAGCATGGCCAACCCGATGGTCGCCGCCGCCACGGCTGCGGCATTGGGCGTACTGACGCCGATGCCGTGCATTCCGGCGACCGCCACGCCGTGGATCCCCGGCGGTGCGCCGACCCTGCTGCTGGGCGGGATGCCGGCGATCGATGCCAACAGCACGTTGATGTGCAACTGGGCGGGGGTGATCAAGATCGTGATGCCGGGGCAGATGCAGATGTTGATTCCCTGAGTCAGGCCTGCGCCGGATCTGTCCACTTGCGAAACCACCAGCGCACCCGGGAAATCGGTTTGCCATCGGCATCCAGCGGTCGCCCGTCCACGGCAAATCCTTGCTCCGGCTCCATCAACTGCCCGTTCAGATAACGCGCATCCACCGCCGGTTTGCCGTTGGGATGAAAGCGCTGATAACGCCCCTCACGCACGCCATCGCGATAGAACTCGGCCTCCGCCACTTGTCCGTCGGGAAAGTAATTGAACGCCTCGCCATGCAACAGCCCGCGCCGGTAGGTGGCCCTGCGCTGCAACCAGCCCTCGGGCGCATAGAAACTGGCGATGCCTTGCAGCTTGTCACGCACGAACGGCATCTGCGCCGAGACCTTGCCATTGGGGTGATAGAGCAGGGACGTGCCCTGCAATTCGCCCTGGCTGTAATTCAGGTCCGCCTGTTTACGCCCGTCATCCTTGATGTTCAACGGGCCGTCGAGCTGGCCGTCCTGCAATCGCCCCTTGAGGCGTTTGTCATCCTGCTGCAGATCCAGCGGTGTGATCGCCATGGCTTCTCCTTGTCAGTTGACTTGCACCAGTCCGCCCTTGATGGTCAGCATGCCGCCGCCGTCCACGGTCTGTGAGGCCGCGCCCTTGTTGGTCAGGCTGATGCCGGCGTCGTTGGTCAGTGTCGTTCCGGCCTTGTTGTCCAGCGAGGTGCCGGCCTGATTGGTCATGGCAGTGCCGGCCTTCTGGGTGATCGAGGTGCTGGCCGAAGTGGCCAGATCCGCGCCGCTCTTGATCGTGAAACTGCCGCCGCTTTGCAGCGTGAGGGTGCCGCTGACCTTGATCGTCAGGTTGCCGTCCACCGTCAGGCTGTAATCGCCGGTGACCTTGTCGGTGTAGTTGCCGCCGGTGCTGTGGTTCTGGTCGGCGCCGACCTTCACGGTGCGGCTGTCCTTCACATCGAGGCTGTCGCTGCCGGTCTGGATCGTCACGCTGCGTTTGCCTTTCTCCAGCGTCACGGTTTCGTCGCCGTCCTTGACCGTGCGGGTGCGCGCGTTCTGCACCATGAGGGTTTCATCGTGGCCGACGGTGGCGGTGGTGTCGTTGAGCACGTTGATCTTCAGATCTTTCTGCGCTTGCAGGAACACCTCTTCGGCATCCTTCTTGTCCTCGAAACGCAGCTCGTTGAAACCGCCGCCACCCTTCGAAGATTGAGTCTTGATCCCCGACTGGGTCTGGTTGGCGGGCAAGGCATAGGGCAGGGCATTGTCGCCGTTGTACACGCAACCGGTGACCAGCGGCCGATCCGGATCACCGTCGATGAAGGTCACGATGACTTCCTGACCGATGCGCGGCACGAACTGCATGCCGAAACCCTTGCCGCTCCACGGCAGCACCACGCGGACCCAGCAGGAACTGGTTTCGTCATTCTTGCCGTCGCGATCCCAAGGGAACTGCAACTTGATCCGGCCGTATTCGTCGGTCCAGATTTCCTCGCCGGACTTGCCAACGACGATGGCGGTTTGCGGATGCATGCGCGGTTTGGGCGTGAGGCGTTGCGGACGAAATGGTGTGGCCTTTGGGATCGCTTCGAAGCGATTGCGATAGCTTTCATGACTGGCGTCGTGGGTCACCCGCGTGACGACCCAATCGATGTTCAGGCTTGCGTCTTCGTGGCCGTCGAGGGTGAACCAGTGTCCCGGGATCAGCCAGCGACAGTCGCTCTCGCCGACGAAGCGTTTCTCCTCGCTGCGCAGCCCGTCAACGCGTTGTTTGGTCAACGCATCGCCCCGAGCCTTGGCGTTGTAACCGCCGGGATGCTCATAGATCGAACGCGGCCCGGCCACGGCTTCGGCCTGGCCATAGAGTGAAGTGGTCGGGGTGGTGAACTCGTAATCTGTCGCCTTGTACACGCCGGCCACGGCTTGCAGGCACACCTGACCTGAGCGGATGCCATGCAGCTCACGCTCACCCATTTTCTGACCCAGATACTTGATCTTCGGGCCGTTGGGGATCTGCACGAAGGCGTCGTTGCTGTCGCCCAGCACCAGCGTGTGCTTGCCGTCCTCGTGGGTGAAAAACCAGAAGATGCCTTCCTCTTCCAGCAACCGCGAGACGAAGGCGAAATCGGTCTCGCCGTACTGCACGCAGTACTCGCGGGGCGTGTAACTGCCGGTGAGCGAGAGTTTGAA
Source organism: Pseudomonas sp. GW821-FHT11D10 (assembly GCF_058808435.1). NCBI lineage: Bacteria > Pseudomonadati > Pseudomonadota > Gammaproteobacteria > Pseudomonadales > Pseudomonadaceae > Pseudomonas > Pseudomonas sp. GW821-FHT11D10. Next base: position 469,447 of record NZ_JBXARR010000001.1, read on the forward strand.
ATCGGTGAAACCGTGGGCTTTGAAGATCGTGGTGACAATGTCCGAAGTGGCGAGGTTCTGGAACACCCGGTTGTTGCTCGCCAGGGTCAGCCACCAGAGCCATGGCCTTAGAACCAGCTGATAACGCTCGGCGGTGGCGTCGGCGGGGAGCTGGCGGATCTCGGCAACCAGTGCGTCGAAGGGACGGAGCTGGGCGTCGTTGTGCAGGGTGGTGGTGACGTGGCTGGCGATGGCACTGGTCAGGGTGAGCGAGGCTTCGTCGTTGAGGCCATTGAGGATTTGCGCGCCCAACGTGTTGAGCGCTTCGTCGCCGGACAGCGACTCAGGGTAAAGCGCCGACAGCGAAGCGGCGGTGAGGGAGAGGGTGGTGTTGCTGTCGGTCGAGCGGGGCATCAACGGCTCCTCGGTTCATCAACGGACAAGGGTGAGAGGCGCCGAAGACGCTGCATGCGCCGGCCGATCAAACGCTCAAGCATCATGTGTATAGAACACCGGAAAATGGTCACTGCGCATGACTGCGCCGAACGCCATTCGAACCGGCCCGGTATTTCTCTCGACATCTACGGCGCGACGGTCGACAGAGGCACTGCATTCGGCCGTCCATTGCGCAGCATCTTCGACAAACGCGTAGTCGAGCGTCCTGACAGTCGCGATCCATATTCTTCTTAACCTGATGATTTGCCGAGGTCGTCTGCCTTGACTCAACTCCGACAGTTCAAAGGCAGTTTGTTCCGGCGTCGGCGGGATGATCCTGTGAGCTGACCGGATACTGGCATGGGTATAGCCGGGCCCTTCGGGTACCACTTTGGTCAGCACATGTTCTGCGACGACGTAGCGCTTGCTGTATGGGTTGTCAGCGTTGCGGGAGCCTAGTATCGGGGTCTTGATCTCTTCGTAGGCATTGGCCGCGTCGTAGTTCAGATCACCACCAAAGAATTTCAGTGTGCTGAGTTTTAGCATGGACAGGTTCTGGACGATGAAACCGACCGTATCGAGGATGTTCTTTGATGCCAGGTAAGAGGAGTTGGCATGATAAAAGGCAAACCCGTAGCCGGTTCCTTTGTGCCGAATGAGGATGGCGGAGCGCTGTTCGGTGGGAGAGAGCACGTATTCCGAGACCTTCTGAAACTGACCGGCCAGCTCATTGCGCACAAAGACCAGCGTACCCAGCGTGGTGGTCTTCTTCTTGCCGTCCTCTTGTAGAGAGCCCGCAATCAGTGAATAGGCATTGGACAACTCAGTCACCAGTTTCTCGTTGAGTGCGCCGGTCTTGCCTGTCTCGAACAAGGCCAGAATATCCACGCTGCGCTGCGTAAGGCAGTGTCTCAGGAACGCCAGTTTGTCCTGGTAGGCAACCGAAGGGTTGTCTCCCTGATTATCGAAATGCTGGGCATTCCACATCATGATGCGAAGCGGCATGGCTTTCTCTCCCGCGATGCTGGCAAGTTCCCTTACACCTCAACGTCTGCGGCTACGGCAGCAACCGGTGCCGGCCATGTCACTGCGTCCACTCGGGTGCCGCCAAACAACAGCCCGAACCGTGCGTTGGTGATGTCGACTTTTGACAGTGGTGGCGCGACGAGAGGGGGTTCGAATGCAGACGGACAGGTGGACTTGGTCGCGGAGGTCGCCGGGCGGGCGTCTTCCGGGGTATGGAGAGAGGCACCATTCGCCAGTATTTTCTTGTAGTTATCAATCCACTTCTGGCAGTTCTCACATGCGGCCTTTTTTCCGCCCAGGTAGATTCTTGTCTTTGGGAACTGGCCTTCAACCAGACCTTTCGTGAAAAACTTCAGAAGTGCCAATTCGGCGTGTACGTTCTCCTCGTCATTTTCGATCACGTTCACTGTCTGCGTACCGATACTGGCTAGCGAAGTGACAAGGTGAAGGCTCCCGGTCGTCGTTTTGATCTTCTTGGGGTCAATGCCTTTTCCTGCCAGTTTCTTGTAGAGCCAGGCGTGGGAGGCTTCGATGTCTTTCGGCAGACTGGCGTCCAGGTCGATGATCTTTTTGATCTTTGTGCACTGCTCCCCGGTCAGCGGTGAAGGATTGAACGACGCATTGACAGCGTGGATGTCGCGGTAGCCATCCTTGTCTTGAGCCGAATAGAAGTACTGGATGCCCAGTTGATTCAATATCAGGGCCGAGGCGCTGAAAATCTTGTGTGCCTTGTACAGGAGCTGGATCAAACTGCTGAGATTGGTGACACCGCAACTGTTCAGCATCTTGAGGACACCACCATGCTCGCCAGGGTTCGCCGCTATGAAAAGCCGTTCTTCCCCCTGGAAGAACGCGCACTGAATCTCCTGAATGTCGAAAGCCTTTGACGCGACGTAGGCGTGAGGAGCCCAGTCTTGCCCGCTGGCGAGCGATCCCAGGATGATCGAGATCTTGGCCAGATCGTATTGATTGCTCAGCTCCATGCGTGCGTTGCCTTCTGTCATTGATCAATCAAGATTTGCCTTTGAAAACGAATGCAGGCTGCTGCCCGGGCAGTCAGCGAACCGAAGGTTGATCCTTTTTCATCTGTCACAACGCCACTGCGGCACCGATGATCAAAGATTGAAGTCGGTCATTTCAATTTCCGTGACGGGAGCGTTCGTATTGGACTGTGCCGGACTGCTGGACGACGCGACCATGCTGTGACCGTCTCCGAACGTATAACCGGCCTTGGTGATTTCCTTTTTGATTTCAAGCCAGATCAATTTATAGACCTGATCGGTCGGATGAACCTCATCGATTGTGGTGGTATAGCTTGACGAGGAACTGGACTGGTCATGGCTCGATGAGCTGACGTGTGTTGACCGGCTCGGCGCAGCCCCCCACACCAGGCGGCTGTTGCTCTCGACGAGTTGTGAAATGGCTTCCTCGCTCAGGCACGTATCGATCTCGGTAACCCGGTCGTTTTGCTGGGTAGCAAGTTCTGCAAGCCTGGCGTTGAAGATGATCACGCCTTTTTCAAGTTCCTTGATTTCATGGATTTGCTTGGCGAGCTGCTCGTAGGCGCTTGACCGCTTCTTTCCAGGGTTCACGTAAAGATCGTAATCCAGAGCCGAGTCGGCCTTCTCCATGCTGCCCTGGAAACGACCTGACATGTCCTGCAGCTCAATGACGTTGGGGTTGGCCAGATCACGAAGTTTCTTCTCGGCCTTTTTCAGGCGCATGGTGTAGCGCACGGAGGTCAACGGTCGGGCGAGATTGACGAAAATGAAGGCGGACGATTTGCCATATCGCTGCGCCAGTTCCGCCAGCCGATTGCGTTGCACGGTCGCGACTTCCTGTGCCACGGTTGCCATCTGGGTGGCCGTGCAGCCTGCAGTGTAGAGATCGTTGGCACCGAACCAGATGATGAAGAGCATTCTGCCCAGCGGTTCATTGACGGCGCTGCAATCCTTGCTGAATGCATCAACCTGATCCTTGAACGTTCCGAGGAACGGCCCCTTGCTGGCCGGCGTATCACCGCAGGCGCCACCTTCGGCATAGTTTGCGTAGTAAAACGAGTCAGTGCCATCGAAGTGACTGCTCTTGCTCAGCGATGTGAATCTGGCGCTGAACTCGACGGTCGACTTCTCCGACTCGAAAATCATCTCTGACCCGGTCGCTTCCTCGATCATGAAATCGGTCCAGTTTCGGCAATCGCTGAATCGCCCGGAGGGGCTGACGTACATTTGATTGGTGGCTCTGGCGAGCTTGCCGCTTTTGGTCAGCCACTTCTTCCCGATGTCTGACAGGCTGTCTCCGAAGACGATGACCGAATTGATTTTCATGGAAAGCGCTCCCGAATCCTGATGTCCTTATGAAAAGAGAAAAAAAGAAAAGGGGACAGATCTATTTGTTTGGCGAACGGCAAAAACAAATCCACCCCCTTTGACTCAGTTACCTCCGAGCATTTTTGGCCTCAGCCGCCTTGGCCTGCTGCCACATCGGAATCGCCTTGAACGCGGTCACCATGTCGTAATCCAGCGCCACCGGTTTCGCACCTTGTGCGGTGTCCGGCCCCATCGGGGTCTTGCCGTCGCGGCTCTGGAACCAGCTCATCCAGAGTTTCGAGCCGGGTTCGGCCATGACCAGGGCCGCGTCAGGGTCACTGCCCGAAAGTGGCGGATCGATGGTTTGCGGTGGGTAGCTGGAGGTGGGCAGCAGGAAAGCGGTCATCGGATATTGGGCGCTGCTGTGGCAGCCCAGGCATCCGGCACTGGCCAGTCCGGCCGGGAAGTAGTGCGAACCGGTCCAGGCCGGGGTTACGACGGCGCCGTCATTCGGGCCGGACAAGCGACCGTCCCATCCCAGGGTGGAGACCGAATAGGCTGGCGATTTGGGATTGACCCAGTTTTCGCTGAGTTTCTGATTGATCGTGACCGGCGGCGTCAGCGCGGTGGGCGCGGTGTTGATGACGTCCGGGTTGCCACCCCAGGTGGCGCCCAGCGGGATCATCTTGTCCCAGGCGTCTTTACCCGGCGCGTTCTTGTCGTAGACCAGCGTCGAAAACACCCAACCGGTTTGCGGGGACGCGACGCTGTCCTTGACGATGATGTCGAACTGCATCAGCGACACTTTGGTCATCGCCGGTTGAGTGGTGGTGCCCTTGAAGTCTTTGCCGACGCATTGGGTTTTATTCAGCGCGCTGCCATTGCTGGTGTTTACCGGTGCGTAGATTTCCCACTGGGCGGCGCCTTCCATGGGGGCCCAATCGCTGCCACAAGCACTGACCATCGCGAACTTGATGATGACGCTGCCTTCGGCAAACTGCGTGGTGTTCGTTTCCAGCACCGGATTCATCGCGCGTTCAGGGGTTTTGCCCCAGATATCGCCAAGGGTTTTCGCCGCGCGGGTGTCGTACAGCGTCAGCACATACGTGGTCACGGGCAGGGTCTGATCCGTCAGCGTGCCGGCGGGAAAGCCTGACCCGACATACACGCCACGAATGGGCTCACGTTCTATGCCCAGCCAGATCGAGTCGTACCAGCCACTGCCCTTGTAGTTCCAGTTCGCGTAGTCGTAGACGATCTTGCGCATGTCAGGCGAGACGTAGTCTTTGAGTGCCTGAACGTAGGCACCGGCGTTGGCCTGGGTGATCTTGCCGTTGCCGGTGGTCTTGCTCCACGGGAAGGAAGTGCCGGCCGGTAACTGGGTCGGATAATCATGGCTGAGCGTGAACAGCGGCCCCTCGTAGTCCGGCGGCGGGGAAATGGCCGAGGTCAGAAAGGGGTCGATCTGCAGGTTCGCGTCATTGAGCTTTTCGACGGTGGAGGTCAGGAAGGATACCTTGCCCACCAGCTCGTCTTCAGAATGTCGAGTGTCCGCCTGGGCGGACAACGGTATTGCGATACAGGCGCCCAGCAGACTCATCGGGTATTTCAGGCTTTTTTTCATGACATTATCCTTGTCAGTTTTGGAAGAACGCCTTCCTTTCATCACGGTTTTCGTGCGCTTGCTGCGGACGCGGGGCGTTACTCCAACACCCACTCCGCCAATTTCCCTGTCACCTGCGTCATCAACACGTTCTCGACATCCCGCGCGCCTGCTGCGCTGCATTTGGCGAGCACGGCTTTGACGATTCCCGAATCAAATTCGAACTGCTTGCCGGTCGCTGCCTTGTAGCGGCCACGCAATTTCTCCAGTTTCGCCAGCACAATCCCTTCCAGCGTCTGCTCATCCAGCGGTCGATACGCGACCACCGTCATGCGCGCCAGAAACGCCGGGCGGAAGGCTTGCAGGAGGACTTTGTGCAGCGTTTCGTTGAAGGCTTCCGAGCCAAGTTGTGCAGTCGGTGTATCGAGCAGCAACTCAGCGCCGACATTGCTGGTGGCGAGCATCACAGTGTTCTTGAAGTCGACCACCAACCCGGTGCCGTCTTCCATCAAGCCCTTGTCGAACACGTTGTAAAACGCTTCCAGCACATCCGGATGCGCCTTCTCGATTTCATCCAGCAACACCACCGAATACGGTTTGCGCCGCACGGCCTCGGTCAGTACGCCGCCGCTGCCATAACCGACATAGCCGGGCGGCGCGCCTTTGAGCTGGCTGACGGTATGGGCTTCCTGATACTCCGAGAGATTGATGCTGATCAGGTTGCGCTCGCCGCCGTACAAGGCGTCGGCCAGCGCATACGCGGTTTCGGTTTTACCGACGCCCGTGGGGCCGACCAGCAGAAACACGCCGACCGGTTTTTGCGGATCGGTCAGCCCGGCTCGGTAGGCCTGCAAGCGTTGCGCGATGGTGTTGAGCGCAGTGCTCTGACCCATCACGCGCTGGCCCATGCGTGTGCCGAGCGTGCGCACGGCGTGGGCTTCGTCGGCGAGCATTTTGCCGACGGGGATGCCGGTCCAGCCGGCGATCACGGCGGCGACGGTTTTGCCGTCGACCTGTTCGGGCACAAGCGGGTCGTCCTGGCGAATCGCATCGAGCCCGGCTTCCAGGCGCAGCAGTTCGGCGGCCAGATGATCGATGCGACTGTCGGTGGCTTCGTCGGGTTTGTCGCTGTCGGCGCGTTCACTGAGGTCGAGCAATTCGCGGCGGGTATCGAGCAGTTCGCGCACGGCGACGCGCTCTTCGCCCCAGCGGGTTTCCAGTTCGCGGATGGCCTGGACGTTGGTCTTCGATTCGCTTTCCAGCAGGGTGATGCGCTCGCGGTGATCGAGCCCCGTGGCCTGTTCCCGGCGCAGGCGTTCAACTTCTTCTTTGAGGCTTTGCTGACGGTGGCGCAGGCTCTCCAGCGGAGGCGGTACATCATGCTGGCCGAGGGCGACCCGGGCGCAGGCGGTGTCGAGCACGCTGATGGCTTTGTCCGGCAACTGGCGGCCAGAGATATAGCGATGCGAGAGTTTCACCGCTTCGTGGATTGCCGCATCCAGAACCTGCACGCCGTGGTGCTGTTCGAGTTTGGCGGCGACGCCACGGAGCATTTCCACGGCGGTGATTTCATCCGGTTCTTCCACCTGCACCAGCTGAAAGCGGCGGGCGAGGGCCGGATCTTTCTCGAAATATTTTTTGTATTCCATCCAGGTCGTGGCGGCCAACGTGCGCAATTCACCTCGGGCCAGCGCGGGTTTGAGCAGGTTGGCCGCATCGCTGCCACCTTCGGCACCGCCAGCGCCGATCAAGGTGTGGGCCTCGTCGATGAACAGGATGATCGGCTTGTCGGCGCTGCGAACCGCGTCGATCACCCCTTTGAGTCGCTGCTCGAATTCGCCTTTGACCCCGGCCCCGGCCTGCAACAGTCCGAGATCGAGCACCCGCAAACTGACTTCCTGCAACGACGGCGGCACGTCCCCGGCGGCGATGCGCAGCGCCAGGCCTTCGACCACGGCGGTTTTGCCGACTCCGGGTGCACCGACCAGAATCGGGTTGTTCTGCCGACGCCTCAGAAGAATGTCGATGCACTGGCGGATTTCGCCATCGCGACCGACGATCGGGTCGATGCGCCCGGCATGGGCGTCGGCGGTCAGATCCTGGGTGTATTGATCGAGCACCGAGTCTTGCCGTGGCGTTGGACTCCCCGAAGACACGGAGCGCGGGCCAACATGCTCGCGGGAGTTTTCCGTCCACTCCAGCAGGTTTGCACGCAGCGCTTCTTTTGGAATGCGCAGCAGTGACGAGGCACTGTTGAGCAACAGGCTGCGACGCTCGTCACGGTCGATCAACGCCAATAAAAGCAGCCCGGAACGAATGCTGTCGATGCCCAGCACACTGGCCTGCACCACGGCGTCTTCCAGCAATCCCAAGGTATGCGAAGACAACGCTGGTGTGCGCGTGCTGCCGGCCTTGAACAGGTCCAGCGCCTTGTTGATCTCCGCCGTCAGCGCATCCCGTTCCAGCCCGAAGCGCGGCAACAGAAAGGCAAAATCGCCGCCCTCGATATCCAGCAACTCCAGCAACAAATGCTCGATCTCGACAAAGTGATGCCCGCGCTGCAAGCACCGTTGCGCGGCGCGTTCGAGGGCGCGGCGGTTGTCCGGGTTGAGGCGTCCGATCAGGCTGGCCAGTTCCATTTCAGGTGATCTCCAGCTGACGCAGGCGGGTTTCGATCCGTTGCACGGCCAGGCTGGTCTGCCGTTGCAGGCCGCCGTTCCAGCTCAACAGGGTCGGGGTTTGTCGGCCGAGTTGCAGCGGCCCGGCACCGCGCACCAGCAGCACCAGTTTCACGTCCAGATCCGGGCCGAAATACAGCGCAGCAAGGCTGGCCAGTGCCGGATGCGCCTCACCGTCAGGCAAGAAGCGCGCGGCCTGCGTCGATGGCAGTGGTCCCAGCGTCAAACGAATTCCGGCATGTTCATCCCAGACCCGAGTACCGGCGACAGCGCTGCGGCCAAGTTGCAGATTGCGTCCGCCAGCCTTCATGACGCTGCGGCTGGCGCGTGGAATCTCACGCCACGCCCCCTCATAAGCACTCAGTTCCACCGCCACGGAAAACTGCTCACGGACAATCGCCGCGAACCCCGCCAATGACCGGCGGCCATCGGCGTACAACGCGGTGCAGGCCAGAACGGCGCAGTCGGGAATTGCCTGGCGCTCTTGCAGGGACTTGGGCAACAACCCGGTCAGCGCCCGCAGTTGCGCCTGCACCGGCGAGGCGCCGGGCGTGGTGAAACCGAGGGCGATCCGGTGTTTGCGCATCACCTTGTACAGCAGGCTCAGCAGCCGATGCTGGAACAGGTCGAGGAATTCGACGGGCGCATGATCCTTGGCCCGCGCCCGTTGTTGCAGCCATTCCTGATAAGCGTAAGGCAGCGGGCCGTCGGGGCCGCCGAGGCCGAACATCGGCGAGTTCAGGGTCAGCGGTTCACCGGGGTTTTCCTCCAGGCTTTCGATCTGACTGGCGGCGAACAACGGCGTCAGCGGCCCGCGTAATTTCAGCGCTTCGGCCTGTGGCGATGTACCCGAACCGAGGGCGTCGGCCTGGGGCTGTTCGCGCTCCAGCAACAGCAACGCCTGCAACCATTCGAACGCCTGCGGATCACGGCGCAGGCGCTGGCTCAGGGTCAGAGCGACAGGGGCATGCCGGCTTGGGGTTGCCATGCCTTGACCTCCTTGTCTGCCTGCATGAGCACCGTGCGCATAAAACGATTGGCCGTGGCGTACACCGAAAAGAATTGCGCGAGTACCGCTGAAAACAACACCGCGCTGCTGCCGACGAAATGCTGTGGATCGAGCTGCAATTGCACTTCAAGTCCATTACGCCAACCACGCCAGGCGTCGGCGCCGACATGGCCGATCACTCGTTCACAACCGAGGCTCAACAAGCCATCGATCTGGCGCAGGGCGCTGGCCTCATCGCGCAGGTTGTGCAGGGTCAGGATTTCCTTCAGCGCATCCAGTGCCTGTGGCCCTTCGACCAGCGACAGATGATTGAGGGTCAGTTGCGACACCAGCCGCCAGCGCGAATCACCGTCCAGACGCGGCAGGCTTTGCGGGCTCGGCGGATTTCGCAGGCGTGCCCACGCCACCGGGCCCGGCCGTTCGAAACCCAGCGGCGTACCGGCGGGCAGGCTCTGGGCCAGATGCCGATTGGTGCACAGCAGTTCGGCGGTCAGGCTGTAATCGGGCAGGTCGGTCTGCGGTTCGAAACGGGTGTCGACGACGCTGACCAGAAGGTCGCTGCCGAGCCGGTTCGGCGTCTGCCCGATGACCCGTCGCGCATGCCAGTAACGTTGCCGGTCACCGCTGCTGTGCTGGCTGCCGAAATACGCCGGCAGCCGTTGCACCCCGCTGGCGGAGCTGGCGCGGATGCTGCGAATGCTGTGGATTTCGACGCTGTTTTCCCGGTGGCTGTCGGCGATCAGGCGATATTCGCTGCGGGTGCCATCGGGCCGCAGCGGCTCTGAGGTCCGTGGGAACAGGTTGATCACCGGCGCGCAGCCGAGGGCGATATCGCTGGCCTGCAGGTGCAATCGGCCGGCCGGAGCACTATCAAAAACGATGTACAGATACAGCGTCTGGCTGTCACTCGAAACACCGGACAGCGGCAGATCAAAGAAGTGGAATTTCTCCGGGAACGCGAAGTACTCGGCCAGCAGACGCATGCCCGGATGCACGCCGTCTTCGTCCGGCAGCAGCACTTCGTCGTCGGCGAAACCGACGATCTTCGGCAGGCCTTTCACGCCGGCGGGAATGCTCCCCGGCGAGCCGGCCAACACCTGCACCGCGTGGGCGCCGAGCAGGTCATAGAGACTGGCGTTGACCACCGGTGACGCGGCCAGGTGAATGCGCAGTTGTTCGATGCCAAGCTCCGACCACTGACTGTCGCCGAGGCAACGCAGACTCAGGCGCAACGCCGAGCGGGACTGCGCCACACCGGTCAGCGCCTGCGCTTCATCGCTGCCCAGCAACAAGGCTTCGCTGACTTCGACCGGCCACAACCGCACGGCAGCACTGGTGCGAAAGTGAATGCTTTCGCCCTTGCTGGTGGTGACGAACAACGGCGTGTCCCGGGGCAGGGGATAGCCGCCGTCGAGTTTGCCTTTGCTCGGGTCCGGCTCGAACTGGACGATCGCGCAGGACGGCAACGGGCGCATGGCCAGGGGATAAAGCTGTTCGAGCAATGCGTCGCTGAATTCGGCGTAGTCGTCATCCAGCCGCCGTTGCAGGCGTGCGGCGAGCAAAGCGAAACCTTCGAGCAAACGTTCGACGTGCGGGTCCGGACATTCGCCGGGAGACAACTCCAGACGTCGCGCGACTTTCGGATAGCGCTCGGCAAACTGTCCGCCGGCATGTCGCAGCCAGGTCAGTTCGCGCTGGTAGTAGTCGAGCAGTTGCGGGTCAATCGAGTCGCTCATGGCGCACCTCCAGCCCTTCGTTGCCGGGCTCGATGACAAATGCCACCGGCCAGTGCTGCGAGCCGCTGCGCAACTCGCCGACCAGACGAATGCTCAGGCGCTGCGGGTGCTCGGGCAGGGGATTGACCTGAACCTCGCCCAGCAGCAGGCGCGGTTCGAAATGGGTGATGGCTTCGCGAATGTCCCGGGTCAGCCGACGACGGTCATCGCTGCGCTGTTGTTGCAGGGCGCTCCAGTCGGCGATGCCGTAGTCGATGACGCTGGGCGGGGAGGTGAGGGGGCGCGGGCCACGGCGGGTGTTGAACAGGCGCGCCAGTTCGGTGTGCACCGAATCGAGCAGGCCCTGGCGATCGAACGCCTGCACGCCATCCGCCTCGCTGGACGCGAGGCGTTCGAACAGCGGCGGGAGAATCCCCGTGCCTGCCATGGCCGTTGCGTCCGGTTACTTGCTGGCCTTGTTCGCGGCCAGGTCCCAGACCGTGCCGGCGGTACCTTCCTTGGTGCCGTCGTCTTTTTGCGCGGTGAGTTCCCATTTGATCTTGGTGAAGTTCAGGGAAAGCGTCTCCACCGGTTTGCCACCGGTGCCGCCACTGACGCTGACGTTGGAGATCACCACATTGGTCAGGGTGTAGATGATGAACGGCATGATCTGCCCGCTGCCTTCGGCGGCGTTGCGACCGATGGTGATCTTGGCTTCCGGGATCGGCTTGCCGGCGCAGCAATACTCGTTGAGCGAGGGGGTCGAACTGTCGATGAATTTGGTCAGGGTAAATTCACCGATGTGCGGCCGGCCGGAGGTGCGCTCCGAGTTGCTGACGTCGTTGGTCACCTGCATCGCCACGTTGTGGCTGTAAGACATGACTTCGATCTTGTCCTTGTAGCCCTCGAGCAGACTGTCGCCTTTGATGTCGCCGCCGAGGTCGAGAATGATTGCATCCATCGCTTGAAACTCCTGAAAGGTGTCGCGCTAGGCAAACGGGAGGCGCCCGCAGGAAAATCCTGCGGGCGTGTGCAGGTCAGGCGGCGACCGGTGGCGGCAGGGTCGCAACCAGGCGGATCGACGCGGTCAGCTCTTCGAGCTGGAAGTGCGGCCGCAGGAACACCGTCGCGCGATAGGCACCGGGCTTGCCGGCGACTTCGGTGACGTCCACCCGCGCTTCACGCAACGGGTATTGCGCCTTGATTTCCTGCGGGGCGTTGTCGTTGATCAGCACGTAGTCGGCGATCCAGTTGTTGAGGTAGGTCTGCACGTTGTCGCGGGTCATGAAACTGCCGACCTTGTCGCGCATGATCACCTTCAGGTAATGGGCGAAACGCGAGGCCGCGAGCACGTACGGCAACATCGCCGAGATCCGTGCGTTGGCGTTGGCCTCGTTGGTGTTGTAGACCTTGGACTTGTTGGTGGTCTGGCCGCCGAAGAACACCGCGATGTCGCTGTTCTTCTTGTGGCACAGGGCGATGAAGCCGAGGTCGTTGAGCTCCTTCTCGCGGCGGTCGGTGATCGCCACTTCGGTCGGGCATTTCAGCGACAGGTCGCCGGAGCTGGTGCGGAAGGTGTGCGCCGGCAGGCCTTCGACCGCGCCGCCCCCTTCAGCGCCACGGATCGCCGCGCACCAGCCGTATTTGGCAAAGGCTTCGGTGATGCGTTGCGACAGCGCCCACGCGGCGTTGCCCCACAGGTATTTGCTGTGGTCGGTGCCGTTGGTGTCTTCGACGTAGTTGATGCCTTCCACTGGCGATGTGTCCGGGCCGTAAGGCAGACGCAGCAGGAAGTGCGGCAGCACCAGGGAGACGTAACGCGAGTCTTCGCTTTCACGGAACGAGCGCCACTTGATCAGTTCCTGGCTCTCGAACACTTTCGACAGGTCACGCGGCACGGCCAGTTCGGTGAAGCTGTTCATGTCGAACAGCCGTGGGCTTGCGGCAGCGATGAACGGGGCGTGGGCAGCGGCGGCGACGTTCGACAGTTTCTCCAGCAGGCCGATGTCCTGCGGGTGTCGGCCGAAGGTGTAGTCACCCACCAGCAGGCTGAACGGGTGACCACCGAAGGTGCCGTATTCCTCTTCATAGATCTTTTTGAACAGCGCGCTCTGGTCGAACTCGACGGCTTTTTCCAGATCGTTCTGCAGCTCTTTCTGGGTCACGTTGAGCAGGCGCAGTTTCAGCCGGGTGCTGGTTTCGGTGTTCTGCACCAGCATGTGCAGGCCACGCCAGGACGCTTCGAGTTTTTGCAGGTCCGGGTGATGCAGCACCTCGTTGAGCTGGGCGCTGATCAGCTCGTCGATCTGGCTGATGCGGTCGTTGATCATCGCCACGGTGTCCTTGTCGATGGCCATGCCTTCGTCGAGCACCTGGGTGGCGAATTCCGCGAGCATGTCGCGGGCGTAATCCTGCTGACTGTCGTCATGGGCCATGCGGCCCTCGGCGATGATTCGATCGAGCAGGGATAAAGTCTCGGCAGCAGCATTTTCGCTGGCTTGATTCTGGGCGGCGGCGGGCATGGCGAATTCTTCCTCGGTCAGGTGGACGATCAGGCTTGCGGTTCGGCCGGAGCTTCGGCATCAGCGGCCGGGACAGCGGTGTCCGGGCGGGCCGACTTGATCTCTTGCAAGCCTTCGGTGTTGGCGATGACGTCGCGCAGCAGCTTGTCCAGATCATCGTTGCCGTCGAGTTTGGTCAGCAGATCGCGCAGGCGCTGACGGGCTTCGAACAGGCGGCGCAGCGGGGTGACTTGCTCCACCACCTTGACCGGATCGAAGTCGTCGATGTGCTTGAAGTTGAGTTCGATGTTGAGCTTGCTGTCGTCGCCGCTGAGGGTGTTGTTGACTTGCAGCGTGGCGCGGGGAGCGATGGAGGCGAGGACGTCGTTGAAGTTGTCGCGGTCGATTTCGGTGAAACGGCGTTCGGTCAGTTTTGCCAATGGTTCGAGCGGCTTGCCCGAGAGGTCGGCCAGGATGCCGACCACCAGCGGCAATTCTTTTTTCTCGATGGCGTTGCCGATTTCGACGTCATAGGTGATTTGCACTCGGGGCGGGCGAACCCGGTCGAGCTTGTGCTGGGTACTTTCTGCCATGTCGGCGGACTCCGATGCGATGAGCGGGCGCAATGCATCGGGGAGGCCCGTTCATCGCTTTCCCTTGCTGGACCACAGGTTAGAAAGGGTGGCAGATGACCTGTCGTTCCTTTGACAAACCTTCCTCATTCGGCTGTAGGAACCGAACTACCCAAGACGCTAGAACAGGTCTATAAAAATGCAAGCGAAAAACTTTTTTGGACTGACTGGCGAAAAGGAAAATTCATTTTGTCTGCACGACTTTTTCTAACGATCGGGTTTGCGCTGCTCGCCGGCTGTTCGTTTTTCGGGCCGAAAGTGGATCTCGACAGCCTGACCCTCGACGTCGCGCCCAAGGCCAATGACGACACCCCGATCGCCGTGGATTTCATCGCGGTCAACGATCCGGATCTGCTCAAGCAACTGTCGGGCATCAGTGCCCGTCAGTGGTTTGCCGAGCGCGAGCAGTACCAGCGCGACTATCGTCAGTTGATGAGCGTCTGGGGGCTGGAGCTGGTGCCGGGGCAATTCATCGACCGCCAGCCGTTCCCTTTGGGGGGCAAGCGGGCGGCTGGACTTTTGGTCTTCGCCAGCTATAACACTCCCGGAGCGCACCGCCTGCGGCTGGACGATCAGAGCGACGCATGGCTCAAGTTCGACAGTCGCGAGATGAGCCTGGTCAGCAAGGAAAACTGAAACACACCGTCCGCCGCCGGTTCGCGGTGCAGTCGAAGGGAGTCGTATGAGTCTGCTACCTGACGCGGTCTGCTGGCATGAAGGCATGCAATTGCTGCCACAGCATTTTCAGTTACAGGGCCTGCGGGCCGAGGCGCTCGGCGCGCATCTGGCTCAGGCGTGCAATCCGTGGTTTTTCGGCGTCAGCCACATGGAGTTCGACCCGTCGGCGATGAGCGCCGGGGTGGTGCGGGTGCTGTCGTTGCTAGGGACGATGCCGGACGGTCTGCCGGTCAATCTGCAGGTCGGCGTCGACCCGACGCTGGAGCTGGACGTCGCTACCGCGATCGACGCCACGGACGATGCGACGGTGACGGTCTATCTGGCGATCAGTCCGCTGTGGCGCGCCGGTCAGTTGCTGCCGCTCAAAGGACGCTTGCAATCGGTGGTCGGCGAGGCGTTACCGGATCTCACCAGCGGCGAATTTCCTGAGTCGATCACGGTATGGCGCCCCAATCCACGGCTGTGTACGCAACTGAACAAAGCCGATTCGATCTGCCTGCCGCTGCTGAAAATCCGCAAGGAGGGCGGTGGTTTCCTGCCGTTGCCGTACACGCCGCCGACACCGGTCCTATTGCCGGAATCGCCACTGGGTCGGCGGGTAGCCGGGCTCTGTGCGCGGGCTCGGGAAAAGTGCCTGTTTCTCGGCGGGCGGTTGCGTCAGGCGCAGCAGGCGGGCAATCAGGATGACGCGCTGGAAATCCGTCGGCAGATGACGGCGTTGTGGGCGCGATTGCCGGAAGTGGAAGGGGCGCTGATCAGCCGTGTCGCTCATCCGCAAAGCATTTATGTGCAACTGCTGGGACTCGCCGGTGCGTGGTCGGCGCTGGATCCGCTGGCGGGCGTGCCGGCTTTTGCGCCACTGGATTTTCTCGAATTGCAGCGCGGTTACGAACCGCTGCTCGACTGGCTGGAAAACACCCTGGAACTGATCCGCGCCGGTTATCGCAGCATTGCGTTCGAGCGCGGCGAGCAGAGTTTCTCCATTCAGTTGCCGGACGAGCAACCGAGCCAGCGTCTGGTCATAGGCCTGCGCATGCCCAACGGTGCCAGCGAGCAGGCGGCCGGCGAATGGCTGCGAGGCGCGATCATCGCTTCGGCGCCGCACATTGCCTTGCTCAGCCGCCAGCGCATGAGCGGTCTGACGCATCAGGCCATGAGCCGTAGCGAGCAGGTGGCCTACAGCGTCGGCGACGACACCCGGCTGTTCGTGGTGACCGCCGAAGGCAGCTGGTTCGACGCGCAACTACCGCTGATGATCGCCGCGCCGGCCACCAAGCTGACCAGCAGCCCGTGGCAAGTGGTGTTGTTTGTCGCCCAGAACAGTGAACGTGCCTGATCACACAAGGAACGTCGTATGTCGCAAGGAAGTGCCGCAAGCCTCGGGTTGCAGGACGCTCCGCTGAGCAGTGCGTTCCGCCACACCTGGCAGCAGTGGTCGCAGGACTGGAGCCAGTTGCCCAAGGACAGCGAGGACGAAGCGGCGCTGGTCGAAACCGTGGTCGAACTCTCGACCCAGGCTTCGCAACGGTTGTGGCGCACGGCGTTTGCCCGGGTGGGCGATTCGGCGACCGAACAGGTCAAGGCGTTGGTGTATGCCTTTGTCGCGCTGGTCGATGAGACCCTGTTGTTCAGCCCGTGGCCGGGCCAGAGCGCCTGGCAGGAAAAGCCTCTGGAGTCGCGACTGTATTCCAGCCGTCAGGCCGGCGAGCAAGTGCCGGCGGCGATCCAGACCCTGCTCGATGAACAGCAGCCCACCACCCGCGATTTGGCCAACGTGTATTTGCAGTGTCTGATCCTCGGTTTTCACGGACGCCTGCGCGGTGAGCAGGGTCAGGTGCAACGGGAAAAATGGCGGCGCGCCCTGTTCACGTTTGCCTGGCAGGACGAAGCCGATTACACCGACGTCAGCCAGCGACTGGTACAGCCCTCGCTGGCGACACCCTTGCAGTTGCCGGTACGCACAGCGTTGCCCGATGGCTTTCGTCTGGCGCTGGGCATTCTGGCGATGATTCTGCTGCTGACCGGGCTCGGGCAGTTTCTGTGGCGCGACATCCGTCAGGAACTGGAGCCGGTGTTGCAGGCGCCCGACACGCTGACGGCGCCGGAGCAAGACTCATGAGTACCCTGACGATCGTGGCCTGGGTGGTCGCCATCCTCCTGCTGCTGGTGATCATTGCGGTGGCGGTGTGGTGGTTGCGCACCCAGAGCGGCGCGGCGATCCGCAGTTTCTACGCCGCGGTGCGGCACATGGAACAGGAGCAGGGCGCCCACGACCGGTATCAGATGCCGTGGCTGCTGATGCTCGGCGATGAAACCCAGGGCGCCCAACTCGCCACACAATGGCGTCTGCAACCCACCGACAAACCGGCGTGGTTCGGTCGCTGGTGGTCGGACTCCGAGGGCGCGGTGCTGGTGCTGCCGCAAGCGCTGTTTTTGCCGGAAGACGGCATGCACCTGCAACGCGGCGGCTGGTGGCGCCTGCTCGGGCTGATCCTGCGCCTGCGCAGCAAGCGTCCGCTGGACGGGGTGATCTGGACGGTGCCGGTCAGTCGGCTGAGCAATCTGGAACAGGCCACGCAACTGGGACTGGCGGCGCGTCGGCGCTTCATCGATCTGTTGCAGCGCTTTGGTCTGAGCCTGCCGGTGTACGTGGTCATCACCGGGCTGGAAGAGCTGCCGGGGTTTCAGGAACTGATCAGCGCCTTGCCGGACGAGGCCCGCGATCGCACCTTGGGCTGGTCGTCGCCCTATGCGCGCGATGCGGTGTGGCAGGGGCAATGGAGTGATCAGGCGCTGGACCGGTTGCATCGTGCGGTGGCGGAAGCGGTGATCGAAATCGGCACCTTGTCCGGGCATTTGAGTGCGGATCTGTACGCCTTGCCGGAACGTCTGGAAACCCTGCGCCGTGGTTTGCAGAACGTGCTCGAGCCGGTGTTCCAAGGCAACGCTCAGGGCGAGGCACCGTGTTTTCGTGGTGTTTACCTGACGGCCAATCAGCCGGCTGACGATGCGCTGGACGGTTTTTCTGCCGATGACAGCGGCCTGCAGCAAAGTGCGTTTGTGCGTCAGTTGTGGCGTCAGCGAATAGTCGGCGAACGCGGACTGGCCCAGGGCGTGCCGCGCCTGTTGCGCTTGCGCCAGCGCTGGCAGCGAGTCACCGCCGGGGTGGCGCTGGTGGTCGGGGTGGTCTGGGCGGTGGCGATGCTCTGGGTCTGGCAGGCGTCGGTCAAGGACGCCCATGAACTGGCGCGACTGCTGCAAGGCGCGCAGAAGAATTATGTGGCGGTCACCGACGACGAACATCGGTTCGAGCCGACCCGGCGCAACGTGCAGAACTTCTGGCGGGTGCTGGAACGGGCGCCGCACTGGCACTACGTTTCGCTGGCCTTTCCGACGTCGTGGTTTTCTTCGCTGGACGGTCGACTCGAACAGGAAGTGTTCAGGTCGACCCAGCGTCACATGCTGCAACCGCTGCACGATCTGCTGGTCGCGGAGCTGGCAAAAATCAAGGCGATCCGCGCCACCGACCGGCGCACCAGCGTCGAAAGCGAAGACCCGGCGCAGTGGCAGAATTATCAGAAGGCCACGGATCTGGTCGAGCGGGCCTTGCGTCTGGAACAACAGAACCAGTTGTTCGCCCAGGTGCAGAACAATCAGCGGGTGCCGCTGGAGGACTTGGCGCAACTGAGCAACAGCGCGCTGTCACTCAACCTCAACGCCGGCACTTTGCCCCACGCCGCCTACTACAACCGACTGCTGGCGGCCAATGATGGCGGCGACTTGCAGGCGCTGGATCTGAGCGTTGAACGGCCGCTGATCGTGAGCAATTTCACCGGGCTGATGGAGCGCTGGCTCGATCAGTATTTTCTGGCCGACAACTTCGTCAGCAAGGCCGGCTACCTCAAGTTGCATCTGGAACAGCTTGAAGCCGGGAGTGGCAACAGCCTCACCGAACTGGAAGACCTGCGCGCGCTGATCGACGACCTGCAAGCGGCGATCGCCCTGACCAACTCGACCTGGAGTCGCGGCAAGGGCCAGGAGCTGGTGCCGGGTTATCGCGAGTTTCTCGACAAGGTGCGCAAGAGTTCATTGCTCGGCCCGGCCGTCGAACAGCAGCTCGATGCGCAGGCCGGCAAGTTGCAGCAGAGTTTTCGCGATCAATGGATCGCCCAGGTGGGTTCGCGGGGCAATCTGCTGGTGCAGCAGGGCAGCGGGCAACTGGCATTGCAGGATCAGGTGGTCAAGCTCAACAACGCGGTGCAGGCGCTGTTCAAGCGTGACTTCGTCTCGATTGCCCTGCGCGCCAGCCAGGACAGCGTCAACCGGCAAGGCCAGACCGTGGACGGCGATGACCTCAACGAGTCGCTGAATTATTTCGCCAGCTACAAGAGCTACGTCGCCGAAGAGCTGCCGCGCATTCCGCCGGCCTATCGCGAAGCATTGCTGCAAGCGGCCGAAACCGCCGCCGCGCAAGCGATGTGGTTGAGTCTCAAGGATCACGATGACCAGACTCATCCCTACGCGGTGTTCAACGTGCAGGCCGTGCAGGCGATGAACCTGCAGAAGGCCTTTGTGGAGGTCCATCGCAGTGATCTGGCGGCACGTCTGCAAGGGGCGCTGAACCGCCGGGCGATGGCGCAGATTGTCGGCGGGCTGGATGAAATCACCGCGCAGCCGCTGTTCGGTGGCCGCACGGAAATCAGCCAATGGGACGGCTCGAAAAACCTCGGCCTGCAACTCTACGGCGCCAGCGACGTGCAGGATCTGAAGCTGAGCCTCAAGCAACAGTTCAACACCATGCTCGGCATCACCGAGCGTCGCGCCCCGGCGCTGGAATGGCTGAAGACCCAGCAGGGCAATCTGTCGGCGCTGGATTACGAGCGCGTGACCCAGTTCAGCGCGCTCAACGACGAATTGCTCAAGTACAAGGATTCCAACCCCGCCAGTTCGCCGGCGCAGATCGAGCAACTGGTCAGCCGCGACTTCATTGAAATGGACACCGGCTCCTGCGTGCAGGTGTTGCAGACCGCCAATCTGACCGGCGGCCGCGGCACCCTGGCGATGCGTGCGGTGGAGCTGCAACAGTCGGCCCTGCAACGCTGCCAGTTTCTGCAACAGCAACAGGCGGCTGCCGCGTGGAACGAACTGGCCGGCTACTTCAATCAGTATCTGGCCGACCGCTTTCCGTTCGCCAACGGCGTGCAGGCGCAGGATGCCGACCCGGCGCGGGTCCAGCATTTTCTGGCAATCATCGACAAGCGCTTGCCGGTGGCCCAGGCCGGACTGGTCCTGAGTCAGACCCCGGAGCGGCTGGCGGCAGAGGATTTTCTCAACCGGGTGAAACAGGCCAGCGTCTGGCTGACGCCGCTGTTCGTGCGCGACAAGAGCGGTATTCTCGGCGTCGAGCTGGACGTGCGCTGGCGCACCGATCGCGAAGAAGAGAAGGGCGCCGATCAGGTG
The DNA here is from genome assembly GCF_058808435.1 of Pseudomonas sp. GW821-FHT11D10. NCBI lineage: Bacteria > Pseudomonadati > Pseudomonadota > Gammaproteobacteria > Pseudomonadales > Pseudomonadaceae > Pseudomonas > Pseudomonas sp. GW821-FHT11D10. The sequence goes on from NZ_JBXARR010000001.1 coordinate 489,472, forward strand.
ATTGCCTGGGGCTTGCTGGCCGGCAATCAGCAGATCAGCTATCCCGCTGCCGTCCAGCCGAACCTGCGCTGGATGCCCGGCCAGCCGATCCGCCTGACCCTGCGCTGGGCGCGCAACGGCAAGGAGCGCCCGGTCAACGACCCGCTGCAACCGAACCTAGTGGTGCGCGATCTCGAGGCCGGTTGGGAGTATGGCGGGCCGTGGTCGCTGCTGCGCCTGATGCGCGCGCACTTCTCGGTGCAGCGCCAGCCGAGCATGGATTACACCGATTTTCCGCTGAGCCTGCGCCTGCCGGTTACCGCGCAGAACGACAGCGTCACCAGCGAATTCACCCGGATGTTCGTGCGCGTGTCACTGATGAGTCAGGGCTCGAAACTGCCGCTTTCGATTCCGCCGTTACCGACCCGTGCGCCGCGTTCACCGTTCCAGGTGACCGGCACCACCGCCGCCCTTGAATCGCAGAAGGAGGATTTGTGAGCCTGCCATCGACCCCGTTGCCGGACCTGATCGATCAGTTGCTCGCGCCCATCAGCGACGATGCGCCCTGTGGTGCGGATCTGCGCTATGAGCGTGAGTACGACCAGTTGCGCGATCTGCGCCGCGAGGACGACGCAAGTCTGCCCACGGGCGTCTGGCAGTCGACCCTGAAACGGGCCAACTGGCCGGAAGTCGAGCGGCTGACCACCGCGTTATTGCTCGAACGCAGCAAGGACCTGATGCTCAGCGCCTGGCTGGGTGAGGCCTGGCTGCATTTGCAGGCACTTGATGGACTGCCGGGCAGTCTGGCGCTGATCGCCGGTCTGTGTGAGCGCTATCCCGAACATTTGCATCCGCAGGCCGACGACGGTGACCAGTCGTGGCGGGCGATTCCCCTGGAATGGCTGGTGCGTCGCTACAGTGAAGTGCTGCTGACCCGGGTGCCTTTATTTGGCGCCAGCAACAGCGATTTTGAGGGTTACACCCTCGAAACCTGGCGACGGATTCAGGTGCAGCAGGTGCAGGCCAACGACTCCAAAGGCGCCAAGGCGTCGGCCGAGACCGCGCGCAGCGAACACAAGAAACTCATCGAACAGGTGCGGGCCACGCCCATGGCATTCTGGTTGCGCCATCAAGGCAATCTGCTGCTGAGCCTGCAACACCTGCAGCGTCTCGATGCCTGGTGCGATGCGTATCTGGGAGATCAGGGGCCGGGGCTCGGGCCGTTGCAGGACACCCTTCAAGCGTTGTTGACCCTGGTTCAGGAGTTCATCGCCATGCACCCACAACAACCACTGTCGGCACCGCCGCCCGCACCGGTCGCGGTCTCACCGGTTGAAGCGTCTGTCACGGCCACGCCCGAAGCCGCGCCAGTGCCGCGCGAACCGGCCAGCCGCGAAGAGGCTTATCGGCAATTGCTGCTGATCGCCGAGTACCTGGCCCGCACCGAACCCCACAGTCCGGTGCCGTATCTGATCCGGCGCGGGGTCGAGTGGGGCAACAAGCCGTTGAGCGAACTGCTCGGCGAGCTGATTTCGGCAGACGCCGAATCCCGGCGACTGTGGACCTTGCTCGGCGTGCTTTAGTGCACGCGCTGGTTGTTCAGTTTCGGCGGCAACTGGAGCGGCGTCAGCACCGGTTCGCCGGAGAAGAACGCCACCAGATTCTTGCCTACCAGCTCAACCGTGCCTTGGGTGGCCTCCGGTGACAGCCCGGCGACGTGCGGGGTCAGAAGCACGTTGCTCAGCCCCTTCAGCGCATCGGGTACTTGCGGCTCGTGATCGAAAACATCCAGCGCTGCGCCGGCAATTCGCCGTTGTTCCAGCGCGCTGATCAGGTCGGCGGTGGCGATCACGCTGGCACGGGCAATGTTGACGATAAAACCGTTGGGGCCCAAGGCATCAAGCACCGGACGGGTCACCAGATGTTGGCTGCCGATGCCGCCGGGTGTGGCGATCACCAGAAAGTCCGAGGCCCGGGCCAGTTCGGTCGGGGTCGAGCAGAACGCGTAAGGCACGTCACTGCGCACCTGACGGTTGTGGTAGCTGATCTCCATGTCGAAGCCCAGGCCTGCGCGTTTGGCAATCGCCATCCCCACCGCGCCCAGCCCGAGAATCCCCAGACGCTTGCCGGCCAGCGACGGGCGCATGATCTTCGGCCACTCGCCCCGACGCACTGCTGCATCGCAGCGCGGAATGTCGCGCACCAGCGCCAGCAGCATCGCCATGGCGTGGTCGGCCACCGATGAAGCGTTGACGCCGGCACCGTTGGTGACGGTCAGGCCACGGTCGCTGGCGGCCTGCAGGTCGACCTGCTCGTAACCGGCGCCGATCACGCAGATGATTTTCAGCGCGGGCAAGGCCGCGATTTCTTCAGCATATAAACCCAGCGGGCCACGGGTCAGCACCGCATCGATCCGTGCCCCGTGGGTGGCGATGGCTTGCGCGCGCTCGGCAGGGGTCGGCGCAAGAATCAGGTGAAAACCCTGACGTTCGAGGATCGGCAAATAGTCATTGATGGTTTCAACCAGTACCAGAACGGTGGCGGGCATTGCTCGGCTCCTGTGATCGTCTGTCTTGGGCGCAAAAGTCGGTTCAGAGTGCTGATTCCAGAGCGGTTTGGCAATGGCTGGCACGGCCCCGCATCAGGCAGTGTAGGAGCTGATGCGGGGAGTGCGCGGGTGCTTCGTCAGAAGGTGACGTCGGCGCTGGGAGTCACAGAATCAGGTCACGTACTGGGCGATGCCGTTGCCGAATGACCAGTTCTCTTTTTTCACTTCCACCAGATTGATGAACACATCCTCCTGACGCACGGCCAACTGCTGGTTCAGGTTGCGCGCGATGGTCTGGAACAGCCGTTGTTTCATTTCCACGGTGCGGCCTTCGCTGATGGTCAGCTGGATGAACACGATGCCGTCGCTGCGCTGGATCCCCAGGTATTGCGGGTCATAGACGAAGTGCTGGTCGTCGTGCTCGGCCAACACCTGAAAGTTGTCATGTTCCGGCACATTGATCTCGCTGCGCAGGGCGGCGTAGATCACTTCGCCAATGCGTTTGGCGAACGTCGGGTCCGGGTTTTTCTTGATGTCGACGCGGACGAGGGGCATGGGATGGCTCCACAGGCGAGGGGACTGGACGGGGATGTCAGTCAATTCGCCATTGGGTATAGCCGAAAAATGCCAGACGGTGAGGTTGTTTAAAAACGGTAGGAAATTGACGCACCGTCCTGCGGTATTTACGGATGTTGCCTACGCGTGCTGCCGGATTCATCCGCTATACGGCGGGGTGAGAAGCGCGGAATTATAGAGAGCAGGACGGGATGCGTTCTTCATGACGAAGCAGTAATCCGGACGGAAATTGCCATCAGCCAAGGAAGGCCAATGCTTCAGAACAACCGCGAAAACCTGGAACTCGACAGGCTGCATAACGAAACGCGAAAACTGATAGCTGAGCGGCAGAAGCTTATGGCGGAACAGAAGAAGCTGAAGTGGGAGACGTATTTTTATCCGGTTGCGGTGGTGGCCGGCGTGTTGACGGCAAGCGCGGCATTGGCAGGCGTCTTTTTCAAGTTTTGAGCGTTCGTTTTCGCAATCTTCAGACACATGACCCAAAAGGAAATCAACATGAGCACCTATGACGCCAAAGCCAGAATGGAACAACTGGAACGGGAACACGATGAGTGGGCCGAAAAAATACGTATCAAAGACAGGAAAGAAATGCGCCCGATCTGGGGGTTGATGGGGCTGGGCATCTTTTGCATGTTCCTCGGCTTCATATTGGCCCGATCGATCTGATCGGGCTTTCCCATGGCTCATTCGGCGCCGGTGCATGTCATAAAACGACATGTCGCGTATCTGGCGCCGACAGGCTTTTTCCTGAAAACGACAAGCCTCCGATCTGCTCCGTACAACCATTCCTCAGCTAAGTCTTTGCTTCTGCTCATTTATCGCGGAGAATCGCGCCCCTGTTTCGGCCGGAGCATGTCTGTCGGTTTTTTCCGACGCGTCCTGACCGAGTGGCAAGTGACCGGAATGCGGAGATCCGACCGGATGAATGATCAGGCCAATAGCGTCGAACAACGCTTTGAAGCGGCAGCACCAGCCGAACTGTCGAGCTGGAATCGCCATGACACTACCTGGATGTTGGGACTGTTTGGGACGGCCATCGGCGCCGGCACCCTGTTTTTGCCGATCAACGCAGGTCTGGGTGGCTTCTGGCCGCTGGTGATCCTCGCGCTGCTGGCCTTCCCGATGACGTTCTACGCACACCGCGGTCTGACACGCTTCGTGCTCTCCGGTCGCGAAGGCGCCGACATCACCGACGTGGTGGAACAGCATTTCGGCATCAAGGCCGGCGCGCTGATCACTCTGCTGTACTTCTTCGCGATCTTCCCGATCCTGCTGATCTACAGCGTCGGCCTGACCAACACGGTCGCCAGTTTCCTCGAACACCAACTGCACATCACGCCGCCACCGCGCGCACTGCTGTCGTTCGTGCTGATCCTCGGCCTGCTGGCCGTGGTGCGCTGCGGCGAACAAGTGATCGTCAAGGCCATGAGCCTGATGGTGTATCCGTTCATCGTCGCGCTGCTGTTCCTGGCGGTGTACCTGATTCCGCACTGGAACGGCGGCATCCTGACCACCGCTTCGCAGGTGCCGGCACCGTCGGCGCTGCTGCATACGCTGTGGCTGGCGATTCCGGTGATGGTGTTCTCGTTCAACCACTCGCCGATCATCTCGGCGTTTGCGGTGGATCAGAAGCGTCGTTACGGCGTCCACGCCGACGAGCGTAGCTCGCAGATCCTGTCCCGCGCCCATCTGCTGATGGTGGTGATGGTGCTGTTCTTCGTCTTCAGCTGCGTACTGACCCTGTCGCCGGAGCAACTGGCGGAAGCCAAGGCGCAGAACCTGTCGATCCTGTCGTACCTGGCCAACCACTTCAGCAACCCGACCATCGCGTTCGCGGCGCCCCTGATTGCGTTCGTGGCCATCTCCAAGTCGTTCCTCGGCCACTACATCGGTGCCAGCGAAGGCCTGAAGGGCTTGATCGTCAAAAGCGGCAAGCGTCCGGGCGCCAAGGCCCTGGACCGCATCGTGGCGGCGTTCATGCTGGTGGTGTGCTGGATCGTGGCGACCCTGAACCCGAGCATCCTCGGCATGATCGAAACCATCGGTGGCCCGGTCATCGCGGCGATCCTGTTCCTGATGCCGATGTACGCGATCCGTAAAGTGCCGGCAATGGCCCGTTATCGTGGGCAGATGTCGAACGTGTTTGTCACCGCAGTGGGTCTGGTGGCGATTTCGGCGTTGATCTACTCGCTGACTGCTTGAGGTTCAACACAAGATCCCGTTTGATCTTGTGAAACACAAAGGCCGATCTGCCTCGCAGGTCGGCCTTTTTTGTGCCTGCGATCTTCGCGGGCAGGTCAACTCCCGCCAGGTGATCATTCCCACGCAGAGCGTGGGAACAATCAGCGCCAGCCGTTCAGCAGGCATAAAAAAACGCCGCTCATCTCGCGATGGGCGGCGTTTTTCATTGCGTTGCAGCGTTAGGCTTGAACGACAGGGATCTTGGCGTTCGCAGCAGCTTCACGGAACTCGGCAATCTGGTCGAAGGACAGGTAGCGGTAAACATCGGCCGCCATGCTGTCGATCTTGCCAGCGTATTCCATGTACTCCTCGACGGTCGGCAGGCGACCCAGGATCGAAGCAACGGACGCCAGCTCGGCCGAAGCCAGGTAGACGTTCGCGCCGTCGCCCAGACGGTTCGGGAAGTTACGGGTCGAAGTTGACACCACGGTGCTGTTCGGCTCAACGCGTGCCTGGTTACCCATGCACAGCGAGCAACCTGGCATTTCCATGCGGGCGCCGGCCTTGCCGTAGATGCCGTAGTAGCCTTCTTCGGTCAGTTGGTGAGCGTCCATCTTGGTCGGCGGCGACAGCCACAGACGGGTTGGCAGCTGACCCTTGACCTGATCCAGCAGCTTACCGGCAGCGCGGAAGTGACCGATGTTGGTCATGCACGAACCGATGAACACTTCGTCGATCTTCTCGCCAGCAACGCTGGACAGCAGACGGGCGTCGTCCGGGTCGTTCGGCGCGCACAGTACAGGCTCGCTGATGTCGGCCAGATCGATTTCGATGACTTCGGCGTATTCGGCGTCGGCATCGGCTTCCATCAGTTGCGGGTTGGCGATCCAGGCTTCCATCGCTTGGGCACGACGCTCCAGGGTACGCGCATCGCCGTAGCCTTCGCCGATCATCCAGCGCAGCAGGGTGACGTTGGACTGCAGGTACTCGGTGATCGACTCTTTCGACAGCTTGATGGTGCAACCGGCAGCCGAACGTTCGGCCGAGGCGTCGGACAGTTCGAACGCCTGTTCCAGGGTCAGACCTTCCAGGCCTTCGATTTCCAGGATGCGGCCGGAGAAGGCGTTTTTCTTGCCTTTCTTCTCGACGGTCAGCAGACCGTTCTGGATGGCGAAGTAAGGAATGGCATGAACCAGGTCACGCAGGGTGATGCCAGGTTTCATTTTGCCTTTGAAGCGCACCAGGATCGATTCCGGCATGTCCAGCGGCATGACGCCGGTGGCAGCGGCGAACGCGACCAGACCGGAACCGGCCGGGAACGAGATGCCCATCGGGAAACGGGTGTGCGAGTCACCACCGGTACCGACGGTATCCGGCAGCAGCATGCGGTTCAGCCAAGAGTGGATGATGCCGTCGCCCGGACGCAGGGAAACGCCGCCGCGGGTCATGATGAAGTCAGGCAGGGTGTGGTGGGTGGTCACGTCGATCGGCTTCGGATAAGCCGCGGTGTGGCAGAAGGACTGCATCACCAGATCAGCGGAGAAGCCCAGGCACGCCAGGTCTTTCAGTTCGTCACGGGTCATTGGACCGGTGGTGTCCTGAGAACCTACGGTGGTCATCTTCGGTTCGCAGTAGGTGCCAGGACGAACGCCTTTGCCTTCTGCCAGACCGCAAGCCTTGCCGACCATTTTCTGCGCCAGGGTGAAGCCCTTGGTGCTTTCAGCCGGAGCTTCCGGCTTCTTGAACAGGTCGAACGCAGGCAGACCCAGTTCGGCGCGAGCCTTCTCGGTCAGGCCACGGCCGATGATCAGCGGGATACGGCCGCCGGCGCGGACTTCGTCCAGCAGGACCGGGGTCTTCATTTCGAAGGTGGTGATGACTTCGTCGGTACCGTGCTTGCAGACTTTGCCAGCGTGCGGGTACAGGTCGATCACGTCGCCCATGTTCATGTTCGATACGTCGAACTCGATTGGCAGTGCGCCGGCATCTTCCATGGTGTTGTAGAAGATCGGAGCGATTTTGCTGCCGAAGCAGAAACCGCCAGCGCGCTTGTTCGGCACGTAAGGGATGTCGTCGCCGAAGAACCACAGCACCGAGTTGGTCGCCGATTTACGCGAGGAACCGGTACCGACCACGTCACCGACGTAGGCGATAGGGAAGCCCTGGCCGCGCATTTCTTCGATCTGCTTCATCGGGCCGGTCTTGCCTTGCTCGTCCGGAACGATGCCGTCACGGGCCATTTTCAGCATGGCCAGGGCGTGCAGCGGGATGTCAGGACGCGACCAGGCGTCTGGCGCAGGGGACAGGTCGTCGGTGTTGGTTTCGCCGGTGACCTTGAAGACGCGCAGGCTGATCTTGTCGGCCAGCACAGGGCGCTTCTTGAACCACTCGCCGTCAGCCCAGGATTGCAGCACGGCCTTGGCGTGAACGTTGCCGTTCTTGGCTTTTTCAGCCACGTCGTGGAAGGCATCGAACATCAGCAGGGTGTGCTTGAGTTCTTCGGCGGCCACTGGCGCCAGCTCGGCGTCGTCCAGCAGTTCAACCAGGGTCACGATGTTGTAGCCGCCCTGCATGGTGCCGAGCAGTTCTACAGCGCGCTTCTTGTCCAGCAGAGGGGAGGAGACTTCGCCCTTGGCCAGTGCGGAGAGGAAACCGGCCTTGACGTAGGCGGCTTCGTCCACTCCTGGTGGTACGCGATTGGTGATCAGGTCAACGAGGAAAGCTTCTTCGCCAGCCGGAGGATTCTTCAGCAGCTCGACCAGGCCTGCAGTTTGTTCGGCGTTAAGCGGCTGGGGAACGATACCCAGGGCTGCACGCTCTTCGATATGTTTGCGGTAGGCTTCAAGCACAGTTATTACCCTCATCAGTGGTCCCAAATGGGTGTCCGGGACGCTCATCCCGAAATTGCCGTACTCATGCTCCTCACGACGTTGTGGGTCGTTCGGCCAGAATTACCGGCAATTCCTTACAGAAGCTGCTTTCAAAGTTTTACGCCTGCAGAACGGGGAGCTGATGAGGGTTGGCGTATGGCTTTTCCCCGCTGGAAAAACCTTACGCCAACACCGCTCTGAAGGAACGACTGTGCTCGTGACGCTTTGAAAACAGCTTCTAACGGACATTGGCGCCTAAAAAGGCTGGCTGATTCTACGGCAAAAAAAATTTAAAGGTAAGTCGCGCTCTATTGGACTTTGGTTGCGTTGTGCGCGGGTGGGGCAAACCTTGATCCAGCGCTTGTCCCTGACGTTTGAGGGGTGATGAATGGCGGACAAAGGGCTAACATGCCGACCTGTTCCGCGTTTCAAGTGTTCTGCCCATTCTATGCCCAATCAGACCATCAAGACCCCCTGCGTCGGCCTCTGCTCCACCGTTTACGGTGATCTGGTGTGCCGTGGCTGCAAGCGTTTCCACCACGAAGTGATCCACTGGAACGGTTACAACGAGGAAGAAAAGCGCGCGGTCTGGCTGCGTCTCGAGCAATTGCTGTCACAAGTGATGGCGAGCAAGGTCGAAGTCTTCGATCCGGCGCGCCTGCGCCATCAGCTGGAACAGCGCAAGATCCGCTTCGTGCCGCATCAGTCGCAATATTGCTGGGCGTATCAGCTGATTGCCCGGGGCGCGCGGGTGATCATTAATCTGGAAGCCTACGGAATGGTGCTGCTGCCGGAGTTTCGCGACTGGAACCTGCCGGAACTGCGCGATGCCATTGATCGGGAATTTTTCCTGCTGTCGGAAGCGCACTATCAACGCTACATTGCGCCCGGTTTCCTCAAGGATGCCCTCGGCGACTGAGCATTACCTGTGGCGAACACGCTCGCCACAGGATCACAACAATGCTTAATGTTTCACCGCCAACTCCACCAGATGGTCTTCAACCTCCGGCGGTTTGAGCACCAGCACATCACTCTCCAATTGATCCAGCACCTGTTCGGCCGTATTGCCGATCAACGCACCGGATACCCCGCTGCGCGCCACGGTGCCAATCACCGTCACCGCCGCCTGCAGCTTGTGCGCCATGAACGGAATCAGCACATCCGCCGGGCCTTCCTCGACGTGCAGGTGAGCGTCATCGATGTCGAATTCAGCCTGAAACGCCCGGCATTGCTCGCGATAGCGCGCCTCGATGGTTTCCTTGAGCTGGAACGTCGGGTCCGCCGCCGACAGCATCGGTGACGGATGGGCGGTAATCACGTGCAGATGCCCCTTGGCCAGGCTGGCGATGTCGAAGCCGTGGTCGATGATCGTGGTGTGCAGATGACGGTGTTCGCCATCGGCATTGCCCACGTCGACCGCCGCCAGAATCACCTTGTCCTTCCACGAACCGGCGGTTTTCACCAGCAGCACCGGGGTAGGGCAGTGGCGCAGCAGTTTCCAGTCTGCCGGGGTCAGCAGGGCCTTTTTCAGCGAGCTGTCGGGGAAATGCTGTTTGATCACCAGCCCGCAGCCTTCGGCCTGCTGCACGTCGATGATGGTTTCGTGCAGGCTCTCGTTCCACGCCTGTTCGGTGGTGACGCTGTAGCCGTCCGCCAAAAGCGCGGCCTTGAGCACGCTGAGCATGCCGGCGTGATCGTGCTTCTTGTCGCAGACCAGCAGGTGCAGATGGGCCTGGGTCACCCCGGCGATCAGCTTGGCGCGCTTGAGCGCCAGGCTTTCCGCGTGTTCGGGTTCGATGACCACCAGAATGCTGCGAATGGCTTGCATGAGTGAGTCTCCAGCAATGAAAAGGCACGGCGTTGCACAACTATAGTTGCTGCGCATCCGTCTGCGACTTGATGCATATCAACGCGCGCGGCTGGTGGTCTGCGGGCAGGCCGGTATAATCGGCGCCCTTCGCTCGAACACCTTTTGACCGTGAGCCCCATGATCCTTCCCGAAATCCACGAATTCCTTGGTTGCCGCACGCCTGACGCCTGGGTTGAAGCCGCGCTGGCCGATCAGGAAACCCTGCTGATCGACCACAAGAACTGCGAGTTCAAGGCCGCCAGCACCGCGTTGAGCCTGATCGCCAAGTACCATTCCCACGTCGATCTGATCAACATGATGTCGCGTCTGGCCCGGGAAGAACTGGTGCACCACGAACAGGTGATGCGCATCATGAAGCGACGCAAGATCGAGCTGCGCCAGCTGCACGCCGGCCGTTATGCCTCGAGCCTGCGCAAAGTGGTGCGCAGCCACGAACCGGTGAAACTGGTCGACACTCTGGTGGTCGGCGCCTTCATCGAAGCGCGCAGTTGCGAGCGGTTCGAAGCGCTGGTGCCGCATCTGGACGAAGAACTCGGCAAGTTCTACTTCGGCCTGCTGAAAAGCGAGGCCCGGCATTTCCAGGGTTACCTGAAACTGGCTTACCAGTACGGCGACGCCAAGGACATCGCTCAGGTGATCGAGAGAGTCCGCGCCGCCGAGCAGGACCTGATCGAGTCGCCGGACGAGGAATTCCGTTTCCACAGCGGCGTACCCGTCGCGGCATGAATTGTTAAAAACTCTTAAGAGTATGAAACTTCAACGAAAACCGGCCCTGGAGGCCGGTTTTTGCTGCCTGCGATAAACGTCTCGTCATTGAATGCCCGCATAATGTCGCCCACTTCACAAAGCGGTTGGCGGCGGTTGTTATGGATAACCTGGGTTTTGGCAGAGTCCTGCTGGTGGAAGACGATGAGCGGCTGGCCGCGCTGATCGCGCACTTTCTCGAACAACACGGCTACGAGGTGCGCACGGTGCATCGCGGCGATCTGGCCGTGGCCGCGTTTCTCGAATTCAAGCCCAAGGTGGTGGTGCTCGACCTGATGCTGCCGGGGCAGAGCGGCCTGCACGTGTGCCGGGAAATCCGCAGCGTGTCGGACACGCCGATCGTCATCCTGACGGCCAAGGAAGACGACCTCGACCATATTCTGGGCCTGGAGTCCGGGGCCGATGACTACGTGATCAAACCGATCAAGCCGCCCGTCCTGCTCGCGCGCCTGCGTGCCTTGCAACGACGGCAAGTCCCCGAAAGCGGCGTGGTCAGTTCGCTGGAGTTCGGCAACCTGATCATCGACCGCAGTTGCCGCGAAGTGCGTCTGGCGGGCGAGCTGATCGAACTGACCACCATGGAGTTCGAGCTGCTGTGGCTGCTGGCCAGCGCTGCCGGCAAGATCCTGTCGCGCGATGACATTCTCAACCGCATGCGCGGCATCGCCTTCGATGGCCTCAACCGCAGCGTCGACGTGTACATCAGCAAGTTGCGCAACAAACTCAAGGACAACCCTCGCGAGCCGGTCTGCATCAAGACCGTGTGGGGCAAGGGTTACCTGTTCAATCCGTTCGCGTGGGAGTTGTAGATGCTGCGGTTATTTCTCGGGCTGTTTCTGGTGATGACGGTCGGGCTGGTGGCGGCGCTGCAAACCGTCGAACACACCTTCAACGCGTTGCTCGACAACCAGATGCAGGCCTACAACCGTGAAGCGGTGCGCGGTCAGGCGTGGTCGCTGATCGAACACATGCGCGACCAGCAGGGCGCGGCGCGCGAGGCGCAACTGGAGGCGTTGCGGCCGCACTACGGGTTGACGCTGAGCCTGGTCGAGGCTGACCAGTTGAACCTCAACGATCAGGAAAAAGCCGAACTGGCCCAGGATCTGCTGGTGATTCGCGATGACTACACCCAGTTCATCAGCAACATCGACGGTGGTTCGCAGTTGCTCAGCATCAAATTGCCGCCCGAGCCGAGCCTGATGCCGTTCTACATTGCCGGGGCCTACCTGATGCTGGCCGTGTTGCTCGGCATCGTCCTGTACTTCTGGGTGCGCCCGCACTGGCGCGATCTGGAAAAACTGCGGCTGGCCGCCGAGCGCTTCGGCGACAACGACCTCTCGGTGCGGATCCAGCTGTCCAAACGTTCGAACATCCGCGACCTGGCCGGCCACTTCAACCTGATGGCGGCCCGCATCGAAGGCCTGATCGCCAATCAGCGCGAACTGACCAACGCGGTCTCCCACGAACTGCGCACGCCGATTGCTCGGCTGTCGTTCGAACTCGACCAACTCAAGCAGCAACCGGACGCCAGCCAGAACCGCGAACTGATCGCCGACATGTACGCCGACCTCGGCGAGCTGGAAGAAATGGTCTCTGAACTGCTGACCTACGCCAGCCTCGAACGCGGCGCGACCGTGATCACCCGCGAAAACATCCAGGCTGCCAACTGGCTCGACAGCGTGGTCGGCAGCGTGGCGCTGGAGGCCGAGGCCGCCGGGGTGCAGCTGTTGATCGTTGATTGCCGGGTCGATGAAGTGCGGATCGAGCCGCGCTTCATGGCGCGGGCGGTGATCAATCTGCTGCGCAATGCCATTCGGTATGCCGAGCAGCGGGTCGAGGTGTCGCTGGTGCGTATCGGCGATCAATACGAAGTTCAGGTCAACGACGACGGGCCGGGCGTGCCGCTGGAAGGACGGGAGAAAATCTTCGAACCGTTCTCTCGCCTGGACGCCAGCCGCGACCGCCGCACGGGCGGCTTCGGCCTTGGTTTGGCGCTGGTGCGGCGGGTGTCGCAGTCCCATGGCGGGCAGGTCGAGGTCGGTGATTCACCGTGGGGCGGCGCATCGTTTCGCATGACCTGGGCGCATCTGGATTGATTGAATTTCCTCCCCCCGAAGGGGGATGTGTCTGATCAGCTCAGTACGTAATCCACCGGTTTCAGCGCCGGCGGCAAAGGCTCGGTCCCCAGCTCCGAGAGAATATCCCGCTCGATACCCCGCACCAGCGCATCGGTTGGCAAATCGTTTTCATCCCGGCCGAACGGGTCTTCCAGCTCATCGGCAATCGCATCCAGGCCGAAGAAGGTGTAGCTGACAATCGCCGTGAACAGCGGCGTCAGCCAGCCCAGCGGTTCGGCCATGGCGAACGGCAGCAGGATGCAGAACAGATAAATCGTGCGGTGCAGCAGCAAGGTGTAAGGGAAGGGCAGCGGTGTGTTCTTGATCCGCTCGCACACCGCCTGCGCCTGGGTCAGGCTGGTCAGGTGATTGGCCAGCAGCATGTAGCGCCATTCGCTGAGATCGCCAGACTCATGCAGATCGGAACATTGCTGGCCGACCGTCTGCAGGATGCGCCCGCTGTAATCCGGCACCTGTGCATCGTGCTGCGGGGTGATCCATTCGGCGCTGGCGGCGGCTTCGTCTTCCCGGCGCAGTCGCGCATTCAGCGCGTGGGCGAAACCAGCGAGGTTGAGCAGCAACAGACGGCGCTGGGCGGATTCGCGGATCACATGAGTCTCGCGAATCACCGAACGCACATGCACGATCACTTCGCCCCAGGCCTTGCGCGCTTCGTACCAGCGGTCGTAGCAGGCGTTGTTGCGAAAATTCATGAAGATCGACAGCGACAGACCAAGCAAGGTGAACGGCGTGGCGTTGACCTTGGTGAAGTTGCTCGGGTGGAGCATTTCCACCAGCACGATGGCCGACGCCAGCAGCGTCACCATCAGGGCGCGCAGGGCGATGCGCTTGGCAATCGAGCCCTTGAGGGTGAAGAGAATGGCGAATTGATTGACCTTGGGTCGGATGATCATGCGGCTCTCTGCCTTGAAAACGTGGCGGATCAGCCGCCGGTCATGTTCATGAAACGCACCACTTGCACGTCGTCGTTCACTTCAAAGTTGTGCCGGTAAGGCTTGAGCTTCATCGCTTCGATGATGGCTTTCTCCAAGCGTTCCGGTTGACCCGGATGGGCACGCAGTACCGCCTTCAAGTCCACCGAATGCTCGTTCCCCAGACACAGTAGCAAACGCCCCTCGACGGTCAGTCGCACCCGGTTGCAGGTGCCGCAGAAGTTGTGGCTGTGGGGCGAAATGAACCCCAGCCGGATGTGCGGCGCTTCGGCCAGCCGCCAGTAGCGCGACGGGCCCTGCGTCGACTCGGCGGAGTCGATCAGGGTGTAGCGCTCGGCGATCTTTTCGCGCACCTGGGTACTGGAAAAGAACGACTCGGCGCGGCTGTGTTCGCTGATGATCCCCAGCGGCATTTCCTCGATGAAGGAAATATCCAGATTCCGTTCGATGGCGAATTGCACCAGATCGTTGATCTCGTGATCGTTGCGGCCTTGCATCACCACGCAGTTGAGTTTAGTGCGGGTAAATCCGGCGGCGCGCGCGGCGTCGATGCCGTCGATCACCTGGGCCAGGTCGCCGGTGCGGGTCATCTGCTTGAAGCGCGCGGCATCGAGACTGTCGAGGCTGACGTTGAGGCGTTTGACCCCGGCGTCGAACAGCGGACTGGCGAGTTTGCCGAGCTGCGAGCCGTTGGTGGTCAGGCACAGCTCGCGCAGGCCGGGCAGGGCGGTGATCTGCTTGCACAAGCCAACGACGCCGGGGCGAATCAACGGCTCGCCGCCGGTCAGGCGAATCTTGCGGGTGCCGAGAGCAACGAAGCTCTGCGCCAGTTGATAGATCTCCTCCAGCGTCAGCACCCGTTGGCGCGGCAGGAACTGCATGTCTTCGGCCATGCAATACACGCAGCGAAAGTCGCAGCGGTCGGTGACCGACATGCGCAGGTAGTCGACGCGGCGGTTGTAACCATCGATCAAGACGCGCTCTGACATGACAGCCTCGCTTGGGTGAAATCCGCTATTGAAGGGATTGGGTCGGCGCAGGTTATGAGCAACTTGAGACAGCGTCCAATCACTCTTAATGACCGGCCGATTGATGCTGTCGATGATGAAATAATTATTCGGTTTTTTGCGCTTCTTAGTTTTGCAAGTGCTCGTATTTAAAGGGTTTAAAGCCGTGATAGATGCTTTCGATAACGCAGTCATTAATAGCGATTAGACAAGTTTTTGCAGCGGTTCCTATCCTTGGCCCCGTCAAACGAAACGACCGCTTTTTAACTTGAAAGTCAGTCGTCGCTGTTTAAACCCGATCAGGTTTTTGCCTGTGTGCATCGTCATGGAGAAGTCCCATGTCACAAGTCGACCGTTACAAACCCTACAAGGGTGCCGCTGCGGGTTGGGGCGCTGTCATCAGCCTCACCAAGAACTGGCTGGGCAGTGAAAACGCCCTGAAAAACATCCGCGCCATGCTCAAGACCAACCAGAACGGCGGCTTCGACTGCCCCGGTTGTGCCTGGGGTGAGGCACCCGGCGCGAGCATGCTGAAGTTCTGCGAGAACGGCGCCAAAGCGGTGAACTGGGAAGCCACCGGCCGCCTGGTCGATCCGGCGTTCTTCAACAAGTACACGGTCTCGACTCTGGCCGAGCAAAGCGATTACTGGCTCGAATATCAGGGGCGGATCACCCATCCGATGCGCTACGACGCGCGGGTCGACCGCTATGTCGAAACCACCTGGGACGACGCCTTCGCACTGATCGCCAAGCACCTCAAAGGCCTGAAATCGCCTCACGAGGCCGAGTTCTATACCTCGGGTCGCGCCAGCAACGAAGCGGCGTTTCTCTACCAGTTGTTCGTCCGCGCCTATGGCACCAACAACTTCCCGGACTGCTCGAACATGTGCCACGAAGCCAGCGCGGTGAGCATGGGCGAGAGCCTGGGCGTCGGCAAAGGCACAGTGGTCTATGAAGACCTGCACCACGCCGACGCGATTTTCGTCATCGGCCAGAACCCCGGCACCAACCACCCGCGCATGCTCGAACCGCTGCGTGAAGCGGTGAAGCGTGGCGCTCAAGTGGTGTGCATCAACCCGCTGAAGGAGCGTGGGTTGGAGCGTTTCCAGAACCCGCAGAACCCGATCGAGATGCTCAGCAACGGCTGGGAAGCGACCAACACCGCGTACTTCCGTCCGGCACTGGGCGGCGACATGGCGATGATCCGCGGCATGGCCAAGTTCCTGCTGGAGTGGGAGCGTGAAGCCCAGGCCACCGGCGGCGAACCGGTGTTCGATCACGCGTTCATTGCCGAGCACACGTCGGGTCTCGACAGCTATCTGGCCGAAGTCGATGCCACGAGCTGGGAGCACATCGTCGAGCAGTCCGGCGTGCCGCTGCATGACATCGAACTGGCCGCGCGCATGTATGCCCGCGCCAAGAGCGTGATCATGTGCTGGGCCATGGGCCTGACCCAACACGTGCACTCGGTGCCGACCCTGCAGGAAGTCATCAACCTGCAACTGTTGCGCGGCAACGTCGGCCGTCCGGGCGCCGGGCTGTCGCCGGTGCGCGGCCACAGTAATGTGCAGGGCGACCGCACCATGGGCATCAATGAACTGGCGCCGACCGAGCTGATGGACGCCCTGGAAAAACGCTTCAACTTCAAAGTGCCGCGCATGCACGGCCACAACACGGTGATGGCGATTGGCGCTATGGAGCGCGGCGAAGCCAAGGTGTTTATCGGTTTGGGCGGCAACTTCGCCCAAGCCACGCCGGACACTCCGCGCACCCACGCCGCGATGCGCAAACTCGACCTGAGCGTGCACATCTCGACCAAGCTCAACCGCAGCCATCTGGTGACCGGGCGTGATGCGTTGATCCTGCCGTGCCTGGGCCGTACCGACATCGATGTCCAGGCCGAAGGCCCGCAAGGCGTGACCGTGGAGGACACCTTCAGCATGGTGCACTTGTCGTTCGGCCAACTGAAGCCGAAGTCGGCGCACCTGAAATCCGAGCCGGCGATCATTGCCGGGATCGCTGCCGCCACATTGGGCAAACACCCGATCGACTGGGAATGGGCGGTGGGCGACTACGGGCGCATCCGCAACCTGATCGCCGACGTGATTCCGGGCTTCGAGAATTTCAACGAGAAGCTGCTGATCCCCGGTGGTTTCCACCTCGGCAACAACGCTTCCGACCGTGTCTGGAACACTGAATCCGGTAAAGCCCAGTTCACTCCGTGCGTGCTTCCGGAACATCTAATCAGCGAAGGCGTGCGCAACCTGCCGGTCAAACCGCATCTGATCCTGCAAACCATGCGTTCCCACGATCAGTACAACACCACGTTGTACGGCCTCGACGACCGTTATCGCGGCGTTTACGGCATGCGCGACGTGGTGTTCGCCAACGAGCAGGACATCCGCCGGCTCGGTTTCGAACCGGGGCAAAAGGTCGATCTGGTGGCGCTGTGGGGCGACGAACGCGAACGTCGGGTCAGCGGTTTCACCCTGATCGCCTACGACATTCCGGCCGGGCAGGCTGCCGCGTACTACCCGGAAACCAATCCGCTGGTGCCGCTGGAAAGTTACGGTGACCGCACCTACACGCCGACCTCCAAATTCGTGGCGATCCGCCTCGAAGCGGCCGAGGCGAGCAATCTGATCCCGTCGTCGGTGGCATAGCCGACCCACGCGATCCAACCCTTTTGCATTTTGACTGGCTGCAGGCGTTCGCGCCTGGCGGTGGCCTGCTCGTGTGCTGCCGCTTTTCAGCCTTGATGAGGACATCATCATGTTCAACCTGGAGGCACTGGACCTGGCGCGAATTCAATTCGCGTTCACGGTTTCGTTCCACATCATTTTCCCGGCGATCACCATTGGCCTCGCGAGTTTCCTGGCGGTGCTCGAAGGCCTGTGGCTGAAAACCCGTAACGACACTTACCGCGATCTCTACCACTTCTGGTCGAAGATCTTCGCCGTCAACTTCGGCATGGGCGTGGTCTCGGGGCTGGTCATGGCGTACCAGTTCGGTACCAACTGGAGTGGGTTTTCCGACTTCGCCGGCAGCGTCACCGGGCCGTTGCTGACCTATGAAGTGCTGACTGCGTTCTTCCTCGAAGCCGGTTTCCTTGGCGTCATGCTGTTCGGCTGGAACCGCGTGGGGCGTGGCTTGCACTTCTTTGCCACGGTGATGGTTGCCATCGGCACGCTGATCTCGACCTTCTGGATTCTCGCCTCCAACAGCTGGATGCAGACGCCGCAGGGTTTCGAAATCGTTGACGGCCGGGTGATGCCGGTCGACTGGCTGGCGATCGTGTTCAACCCGTCGTTTCCGTTCCGTCTGGCACACATGGCGATTGCCGCGTTCGTTGCCACGGCGTTCTTCGTTGGCGCTTCGGCGGCGTGGCATTTGCTGCGTGGCAACGACAGCAAACCGGTGCGCAAGATGTTTTCCATGGCGCTGTGGATGGCACTGATCGTCGCGCCGATCCAGGCGGTGGTCGGTGACGCCCATGGCTTGAACACCCTGGAGCATCAACCGGCGAAAATCGCCGCCATCGAAGGCCACTGGGAAAACGCCGACAACGGACCGACCCCGCTGGTGCTGTTCGGCATCCCGGACATGCAGGCGGAGAAGACCAAATACGCGATCGAGATTCCCTACCTCGGCAGCCTGATCCTCACCCACAGCCTCGACAAACAGATCCCGGCGCTCAAGAGCTTCCCGAAAGAAGACCGGCCGAACTCGACCGTGATTTTCTGGAGCTTCCGCGTGATGGCCGGGCTCGGCATGTTGATGATTCTGGTCGGTGTGCTGGGGCTGGCGTTGCGGCGCAACGGCAAGGTCTACCGTCATCGCGGCTTCCAGCGGCTGGTGCTGCTGATGGGGCCGAGCGGTCTGATCGCGCTGCTGGCGGGTTGGATCACCACCGAAGTCGGGCGTCAGCCGTGGGTGGTTTACGGTCTGATGCGCACCCATGACGCCGCGTCCCATCACTCGGTGGCGCAGATGAGCACCTCGCTGGCGCTGTTCGTTGTCATCTACTGCTCGGTGTTCACCGTGGGCATCGGCTACATGATGAAACTGGTGAGCAAGGGCCCGCAGCCGCACCACGAACATCCGCCCGAAGGCACCCAGGTGCAGACCCCGCGCCGGCCACTGTCGGCGGTTACCGACAACCTCGAATCCGCGGCCCGGATCCACTGAAAAAGGAGCGTTGAGTCATGGGTATTCAAGGTATCGATCTCTCGTTGATCTGGGGTGTGATCATTGCCTTCGGGGTGATGATGTACGTGATCATGGACGGCTTCGATCTGGGCCTCGGGATCCTGTTCCCGATGATCAGCGACGAGCAGGAACGCGACGTGATGATGAACACCGTCGCGCCGGTCTGGGATGGCAATGAAACCTGGCTGGTGCTCGGCGGCGCGGCGTTGTACGGCGCGTTTCCGCTGGCTTACGGGGTGATTCTGGAGGCGCTGTATCTGCCGCTGATCTTCATGCTCGCGGGGTTGATTTTCCGTGGGGTGGCGTTCGAGTTTCGCTTCAAGGCGCCGGCTGAAAAACGTCATCTGTGGGACTGGGCGTTCATCGGCGGTTCGCTGCTGGCGACGTTCTCCCAGGGTGTGGTGATCGGCGCGTATGTGGCGGGGATTCCAGTGGTGGATCGGCAGTTTGCCGGTGGCGGTCTGGACTGGCTGGCGCCGTTCCCGCTGGTGTGCGGCGTCGGTCTGGTGGTCGCTTACGCTTTGCTGGGCAGCACCTGGTTGCTGGTCAAGACCGAAGGCATGCTCGAATCGCGGATGCGTCACTACAGCCGTCCGCTGGCGTGGCTGTTGCTGGCGATGGTGGTGGTGATCGGCGCGTGGACGCTGCAACTGCACCCGGAACTGGCCGGCCGCTGGTTCAACCATGCGCACCTGACCGTCTTCGCCGGGCTGGTGGTATTGGCGGTGCTGGCGCTGTTCGGTCTGTTACGCTCGCTGCGTCAGCGGCACACCCACTGGCCGTTCGTGTTCACCCTGGTGCTGATGTTCCTCGGTTACATCGGCCTGGCCCTGAGCATCTGGCCGAACATCATCCCGCCGTCGGTCAGCCTGTGGGCGGCGGCTTCACCGGCCACCAGCCAGCTGTTCGCCCTGATCGGCGCGCTGTTCATCCTGCCGGTGATCCTGATGTACACCTTCTGGAGCTACTACGTGTTCCGCGGCAAAGTGAGGATTGGCGATGGCTACCATTGATTCGCGTGAGGTGAAATCCAGCCCCTGGTACAAGCGTCTGGGCTGGCTGTTGCTGATCTGGTTTGGCAGCGTGGTCTCGCTGGCGGTGGTGGCGAGTCTGCTGAAACTGGCGATGTATGCGGCGGGGATGAGGACTCATTGACCATGAAAAAACCGGAGCCTGGCTCCGGTTTTTTATTGCCTGCGATTTACTTCTTCCCCTTGGGGGAGGAGCTGCCTTGATGTTTATTCCCCGCCAAACATCGCAGTCCAGTAAATGCCGGCGCTGCTCTTCGGATCGACTGCGTAAGCAGCACCGAGTTCGCGGTACTGCGGGTTCATCAGGTTGGCACAATGACCGGGGCTGGCAAGCCAGCCGGCGACGACTTTCTGCACCGTGTCCTGCCCGGCGGCGATGTTTTCGCCGACCTGCTGACCGCTGTAACCGGCCAGTTCGGCGCGGTCACCGGGGGTGCGACCGTCGCGGTCCTTGTGGTCGAAATAATTGTTGTTGGCCATCTCGCGGCTGTGTTCCTGGGCGACGCCGCCGAGTACTACGTTCCACGCCAGCGGCGCAGTCGCTGCGAAGGCCTGACCGCCGCACTGGCGCGGTTGGGCGCGGGCGGCGTTGAGTTGTTCGAGGAGTTTCTGGCCTTCAGCCTGACCATCGCCGAGGCGGGCGGCCAGCAGTGGCCGGGCGAGGGTGATGCGCCAGTCACGGTCGGCGCGACTGACGCCGATATCGACGAACTGCGGATCCAGCACAACCTGACAGAAACTTTCCTGAATCGCCTTCATCGCCGACGCCGCATCCCGTGGCCCGTTGAGGGTAATCGCCTGCACGTTGACCATCGGGTAGCGAGCGCTGGACATCGCCTGCTGCAAATCCACCACGCCGCTGGCCGGCAGAATCAGGCGCGGATTGGCCGACAGCGGCGGCAATTCGCTGGACGCCTGGCTGCCACAACGCTGCGGCTGGCTGCGGTAGCTGTTGATCGATTCGATCAATTGCGACTCGTCGGTGGCCATGGCCGAAGTGGCCAGCGCCAGGCCCACGGACAACGCGGCGAGTCGCAGAACGGATGGCATGAAGCGCATGGAAATCTCCCTTGGGCTGAGTGCGCACATCATGCGCGAAAGGGCCCCGGTTCGTGCAATGTCTTTTTCTTCACAACGCGGATTTTTCTGCAGAACGATTCCGTGCAATTTGCCGTCTACACTCTGCGAAGACCCCGGAAACCGGGCGTCTCAACCACGTAACACTTTGCCCGCATCGGGCCCTGCCGGAAGAATGATCATGCGATTGAACGGGTTGCTTTGCTGTCTTGCGTTGACCCTGCTGAGCGGCGCGGCACTGGCCACCGATCAGGCACCGATCAAGGAAAAGGCCGAGGCGAAAGCCGAGGTTCTGGAAGAAAAGGCCGCTGACAAACCCGACGCGCCTCCGGCACCCAAATCCGAAGCGATCACCCCGACCGAAGCGCAGGCGGTCGACCCCGCTGGCGCCGCACCGCTGGACGATCCGATCACCTGTCTGGCACGCAGTATCTATTGGGAAGCCAAGGGCAAGGACAATGCCGACATGGAAGGCGTGGCGAGCGTGGTGATGAATCGCCTCGGGCATGACGGCTTTCCAGGCACCGTCTGCGAGGTGGTCAAGCAGGGCTCGGAAACCAAGAGCTGCCAGTTTTCCTGGTGGTGCGACGGGCGTCCGGATCAGGTCAAGGAAGATGCCGAATACGCGTTGGCCAAGGAAATCGCCGGCAAGGCGCTGAACCGTCAGCTCACCGACCGCACCCGCGGCGCGCTGTATTTCCACGATCGCAACGTTCATCCGAGCTGGGCCAAGGAGTACACCAAGACCGCCGAGACCAAAAAATTCCTGTTCTATAAACCCGCTGGCGGGGATGCGCGTTAGGCGCAGACTTCCCGCACGCAATTGCGCAACCAGCGGTGCGCCGGGTCGGCGTCCATGCGCGGGTGCCAGAGCATCGACACGCTGATGTCCGGCATCCGGAAGGGCAGGGCGAAACTGTGCAGGCCCGTCCGCAGCTTGCTGGTGTGACGTTCCGGGACGGTGGCGATCAGGTCCGACTCACGGACCAGCGTCAGCGCTGCCGAAAATCCACCGAATGAAGTGACGATGTCTCGCGTCAGGCCAAAGGCGAGCAATGCTTCGTCCACCGGGCCACTGCTGCGCCCGCGACGTGACACCAGAATGTGCTGGCCTGCGGCGAAGCGTTTGGCGCTGACCTTGCCGCTGCTCAACGGATGCCCCTCACGTACTACACCAATCCACTGATCGCGGAACAGGATGCGGCTGTGCAGCGTCGGGTCGGTGCTGTCGTCGACCACGCCGGTTTCCAGATCCACCCGGCCTACGCGCAGCAGCGTGCTGTCCTTGTCGGCCTTCTGCACGAAACGCAGGCGCACGCCAGGCGCCTCTTCGGCGATGCGGGCGAGCAAGGCGGCGGCGAAGGTTTCGACAAAACCGTCGGTGTTGCGCAGGGTGAAGGTGCGCCGCAACTGGCCGGGATCGAGCACTTCTGCCGGGCGCAAAACCGCTTCGGCTTCCTGCACCAGATAACTGACCCGGTCGCGCAGCTCCAGCGCGCGCGGGGTCGGCACCAGTCCTCGGCCGGCGCGCACCAGCAGCGGATCGCCGGTGGTTTCCCGCAGCCGGGCCAGCGCGCGGCTCATGGCTGACGGGCTCAGACGCAGGCGCTCGGCGGCGCGGGCGACGCTGCCTTCGCTCAGCAGCACATCGAGGGTGATCAACAGGTTCAGATCCGGTGCATTCATGACATGGCGTTCCATGCAGGTATCAAGTGCAAAGCATGCGTCTTGCGCCTCTTATTGTCGAGGCTCAGGCTATGTCCCATGACTTCTGCCCAGTGAGCCCCCCATGCACCGAGAACCCCTGAGCCCTTCAGCCCGCTGGGCGCTGACCAGTCTGGCGCTGTCGATGCTGATGCCGTCGCTCGACACCAGCATCGCCAACGCCGGACTGCCCACGCTGGCAGCGGCGTTCGATGCGACGTTTCAACAGGTGCAGTGGATCGTGCTGGCCTATCTGCTGGCGGTCACCACGTTGATTGTCAGCGTCGGGCGGCTGGGTGACAGCTTCGGGCGGCGGCGCTTGCTGTTGATCGGCATCGGCATTTTTACCGCCGCTTCGCTGGCTTGCGCACTGGCGCCGAGTCTGGCCTGGCTGATTGGCGCACGAGCGGTGCAGGGCCTGGGCGCGGCGATCATGTTCGCGTTGACGGTAGCGCTGGTGGCCGACGCGGTGCCCAAATCCCGGGCCGGCAGTGCGATGGGGTTGCTGGCCACGATGTCAGCCACCGGCACCACCCTCGGGCCATCGCTCGGCGGGCTGTTGATGGCGCATGTCGGCTGGCAGTCGATTTTTGTGATCAACGTGCCGTTGGGATTGCTCAATGCGTGGCTGGTGTATCGCTATTTGCCGAAGGATCGGATCGTGCGCTCGGGTGTGGCATTCGATTATCCCGGCACCGCCTTACTGATGCTGACGCTGGCGGCCTACGCGCTGGCGATGACGGTTGAAGGACTCACCCCGGCGTTGCTGTTGCTCAGCCTGTTGGGCGTGGGGTTGTTCATCCTGGTCGAGAAGCGGAGCAAGGCGCCGCTGATTCACCTGTCGTTGTTCACCGACACGCGAATCAGCAGCAGTCTGGCGCTGACCTTGCTGGTGACCACGGTGATGATGACCACGCTGGTGGTCGGGCCGTTTTACCTGAGCCGAGGCCTGGGGCTCACCAGCACTCAGGTCGGACTGGTGTTGTCGATCGGGCCGTTGCTGGCGGCATTCAGCGGCGTACCGGCCGGGCGGCTGGTGGATCGTTTCGGCGCGCGGCGGATGGTGCCGGGTGCGTTGTTCGGCCTGGCTTGCGGTTGCGGTTTGTTGGCGCTGTTTCCGGTGAGTTTCGGAGTGCTTGCATACGTGCTGCCGATCACGGTGGTGGCCTTGAGTTACGCGCTGTTCCAGGCCGCCAACAACACCGGGTTGATGTCCGGCGTTGCTCAGGATCAGCGCGGTGTGGTTTCGGCCATGCTCGGGCTGTCGCGTAATCTGGGCTTGATCACCGGGGCGGCGGTGATGGGCGCGGTGTTCGCCTTGGCCACGGACGATCCGACTCAGGCGCCGGCCGCCGTCATTGCGAGCGGC
The DNA here is from genome assembly GCF_058808435.1 of Pseudomonas sp. GW821-FHT11D10. Classification (NCBI taxonomy): domain Bacteria; kingdom Pseudomonadati; phylum Pseudomonadota; class Gammaproteobacteria; order Pseudomonadales; family Pseudomonadaceae; genus Pseudomonas; species Pseudomonas sp. GW821-FHT11D10. Next base: position 513,728 of record NZ_JBXARR010000001.1, read on the forward strand.
TTGCACATGACCTTCGGTGTGGCCACGGCGTTGATGTTCGCGGCGTTTGCGCTCGGCGCCTTCACGCACCTGCGTCTCGCGTCTCCCGTGCCGGAAAGAACAGTTCAAAGCAGGTGATGCCGTCAACGCTGCTGACGCTGTAGCCGCCCTGATGCAACTGCATGATGGTCGCGACAATCGACAGGCCCAGTCCGTTGGATTGGGCCGAGCGCTCGCGGGAGGGATCGACGCGGTAGAAGCGCTCGAACAGCCGCGACAGATGCTCGGCAGGAATCGTCGCGCCCTGATTGCGTACCCGCAGGTAGCTGCCGTCCGCTTCGGCGATGGCCTCGACCTGCAACGTTGAATCCGCCGCGCCGTACTTGATCGCGTTGGCGCACAGATTGGCCAGTGCCCGACGCAGCAGCATCGGTTCGGCCCAGATCACGCCGCTGCCACTGGCCTCGATGGTGACACCGACGTCCGCCGCCAATCCCTCGAAGTAATCGGCAATGCGCTGCATCTCATCGCAGGCATCCAGCTCCTGCCGCTGGCTCAGTGCGCTGGCCGGGTCGGTGCGGGCGAGAAACAGCATGTTGTCGAGCATCCGCGCCAGCCGTTCGAGTTCTTCGACGTTGGAGGCGAGCAGCTGTTGATAGGCGTCGACGCTGCGGGTCTGTTGCAGGGCGACCTGGGTTTCCCCGAGCAGGTTGTTGATCGGCGTGCGCAGTTCGTGGGCCATGTCGGTAGAGACCTGGCTCAGTTGCGCAACCCCTCGGTCGAGCCGGTCCAGCATCGCGTTGAAGGCTTCGATCATCGGCTGCAATTCACGAGGCGTGCCTTGGCGGTCGAGGCGTTCGCCGAGGTTGGCGATGCCGATCCCGTGGGCATGCCGGGCAATCCGCCGCAATGGCAGCAAACCGCGATACACCAGCAGGCAGCCGACCAGCGCCAGCACGATCGCGGCCAATGATGCGAGGCCGTACACGCTGAGCCGGTAATTGGCGAGCATCGCCGTGCGCTCGCTCATCACCTTGGCGATGAGCACCTGCAGGTTGCCCTGGTCGCCGGAATCGATACTGGCCGCCACCGCCGAGAACGGCACGCCGTTGAGGCTCGGCAGATGCTGCACGTCGTTGAGCGCCATAACATGGTCGACCGGCACGGCGGGCACACTCGGCAGTGCCAGGTCGCTGGGATTGACCACGAACAAGGGCGGTTGCCCCGGCGCACCGATGGTCAACAGCGCTTCGCGGTTGCCCAGCATGTTCTGAAACAGCGCCGGTTTGGTCTTGATCAACTCCAGCGTGTTGCTGTCGTTGAGGATGGTGCGCAATTGGTCGATGCGGCTGACCAACTGAATGTCGTCGCGGCGGGTCAGTTGCTCTTCCAGCTGGTTGTAAAGCGCCGCGCCCAGGCCTGCCAGTGCGGCGAAGGCGAGCACGGCGAACACCAGCGCCAGACGCAAGGTCAGGGAGTAAGTGCCGGCGATTTTCATGGCTGGGTATCGAAGCGGTAGCCGATGCCGCGCACGCTGTGGATCAGCTTGAGCGGGAACGGATCGTCGATCTTCGCCCGCAGGCGGCGCACGGCGACATCGACCACATTGGTGTCGCTGTCGAAATTCATGTCCCACACCCGCGAGGCGATCAGCGAGCGCGACAGCACTTGCCCCGTGTGGGTGGCAAACAGTTGCAGCAGGGCGAATTCCTTGTTGGTCAGGGTGATCCGGCTGCCGGCGCGGGTGACCCGGCGCTTGAGCACGTCGATCTGCAGATCGGCCACCTGCAATTGCTCCTCTTCATGGATCGGCCCACGCCGGGTCAAGGTGCGCAGGCGCGCCACCAGTTCGGCGAAGGAAAACGGCTTGATCAGGTAATCGTCAGCGCCCAGTTCGAGCCCTTTGACCCGGTCGGCGATGTCGTCGCGGGCGGTGAGAAACAGCACCGGCGTGTCGGTTTCCTTGCGCAGCCGGCGCAGCACTTCCCAGCCATCCATTTTCGGCATCATCACGTCCAGCACGATCACGTCGAAGTCGAACTCCAGCGCCAGGTGCAGACCGTCGGCGCCGTCCCTGGCCAGGCTCACGCTGTAGCCCAGTTCCTGCAAGCCGTTGAGCAGGTAATTGCCGGCCTTGGGTTCGTCTTCGACAACAAGGATATTCATGGGCACTGCGCCTCAATTGTCATTGATGCAGCCGCTGCCTTGCACTTGATAGTCCAGCACATGTTCACGGCCCTGGTGGTCGAGGTAGTTGAGCTGCGCGGGGATCACGCCGCAAGCCTGGGAAATATCGGTGCTGGAGAGGACTTTGTCGACATCCAGGTGCACGTAGAAGCCGTTGGTGTCGTGAATCACCGTGCGCTCAGGCATTTCAGCGGCGAACACGGAACCGGTGGCGAGGAGGGCGGTGAAGGCGAGGATCAGGGTTTTCATGATGGGTCACTCGAGTCGTTGAAGTTGATCGGCGTTCTGGCCGGGACAACTTCAAGCTACCGGGCGATCCGCTCGGCAAACCGACAACTCGATGACAAATCTGTAATAAACCGAACCTGTGGGAGCCAGCGCACTCCCACAGAGTATTCAGCTGGCGTGAGTGCTGAGAATGCTCGCGATCTGTTGTGGCTGGCAGTTGAGGTACGGCGAGGATTTCAGCCACTGCTGATCCGGGTACCAGGAGAACATGAATTGGCCATTCTTCAGACTGTCGATCACCCGTTTGGCAACTTGCGGTCGCACCGCCGGGCAACCCTGGCTGCGGCCCAGACGGCCGGTACGTTTGCTCCAGAACGGGTTCACGTAGTCGGCGGCGTGGATCACGATGGCGCGATCACGGGCCATGTCGTTGACGCCCGGTTCCAGACCGTCCATGCGCAGCGAGTAACCGTGGGTGCCCTGGTAACTTTCCTGGGTCCGGAACAGGCCGAGGCTGGATTGAAAACTGCCTTCACGGTTGGAGAACCGGGTGGCGAAGTTTTCCCCGGAGTTCGAACCGTGGGCGACCAGATCGCGCAGCACCAGTTTTTTCCGGGTCAGGTCGAAGATCCACAACCGGCGCTCGGTGGACGGCTGCGAATAGTCGATGATCGCCAGGTGACGGGACTGCTTCGCGCCGTTGTTGATCGCACATTGCATGGCGTTCAAGGCACCTTTCAGCGCCTGGGGATTGAGTTCCGGAGCGGCGTGCGCGAGGCTGGTGTACAGAACCGGCGAAGAGGTGCCGGCGGCAAAGGCTGGACTGGTCAGCACGCCAATGGCGGTGGCAGTCAGCAGAAGTCGGCGCAAAAACGTCAACATTTAAAGTGAGTCTCCACTTGCTACTTGTTTGGCACTTAGGCTCCTGACGTCCAGTCGTTCCCGGCAAGCCCGCGAATCGGGCCTGACTGTTCACCGCACCTGAGGTAAGGTTGACCGTCAATCAGGACGGCCATGGATTGGAGTAAAGCAGTTGTTCAAAAAGTACGCATGCTACTTGAGCATTTGTTTGCTCGCTGCGCCGTTTGTCGCTTGCGCCGAAGAGCCGTTGCCGGGACTCCCGACGCTGCCGCCCGTGCCGACGGAAATGCCCATCGAGCCGCAGAGCCCGTTGCAGGCTGCGCTGATCAGTCTGCCCCAGGCGTGCCCGACGATCGGCACCAGCCTCAACGGTGCGGCGCTGGATCAGTTGCGCGCCTTCTACCAGCAGCAGGACTGGCTGCCGGTGTGGGCCGATGGCGGGCAATTGCCGGCCTTGCATGCGCAATTGCAGCTGTTGGCCGACGATGGCCTGAACCCGAAACGCTATCCGGTGGCGCTCACCGCCCCGCAGGACGGCGAACTGTGCGCCGACATCGAGATCAGCCGTTACTACCTGCAAGCCCTGCAGGATCTGCATTACGGCCGCCTGCTGCAATCGCATTTCGAACCGCTGTGGCATTCCGACGAAACGCCACGCGACCGTCAGGCCGAATTGCTCGCCATCGCCGTACCGGGCGTGCACAACGTTCCGGCCGCCTTCGATCTGGCCCGCCCGCAGCTGGCTCAGTATCAGAATCTGCGTCATCTGTATGCCGCGCAGCGCCTGAAAGCCTTGCCGCAGTGGACATCGGTGGGCAACGGCCCGTTGCTGCGTCCGGACATGGAAGACAAGCGCGTGCCGGAACTGGCCCGCCGGTTGTACAGCGAAGGCTACCTCAGCAGTGTGGTCGGCACGCCGGACAACGCTTATCACGGCGTATTGGTGGAGGCGGTGAAAAGCTTTCAGGCCAACCATTCGTTGCAGGCCGACGGGGTGGTGGGTCCGGGAACGATTGCCGAACTCAACATCAGTCCGCTGACCCGCCGCGAACAGTTGCGGGTCAACCTTGAACGTTTCCGCTGGATGGCCCAGGACATGGAGCCGGACGGTTTGCTGGTCAACGTCGCCGCTGCCGAGCTGACGCTTTATCAGGGTGGCCTGCCGGTGTGGCAGACCCGCACCCAGGTCGGGCGCGCCGAACGCCAGACCCCGCTGCTCAAATCCCGGGTCACGCGCCTGACCCTGAACCCGACCTGGACCGTGCCGCCGACCATCTGGAAGGAAGACAAGCTGCCGGAAATCCGCAAGGACCAGACCTTCCTCAGCCGCCAGAACCTGCAAGTGCTCGACGCCAACGGCCAGCCGCTGGCCGCCGCCGACATCGACTGGGACAACCCCGGCAACATCCTTCTGCGCCAGGACGCCGGGCCGCGCAACCCGCTGGGGCAGATGGTCATTCGGTTCCCCAACCCGTTCTCGGTGTACCTGCACGACACGCCGAGCAAGGCGCTGTTCGACAAGGGGCCACGGGCGTTCAGTTCCGGCTGTGTGCGGGTCGAGCATCCGATGAAGCTGCGCGATTTCCTGCTCAGCCCGGCGGAGAAGGCGCGCACCGACACCTTGCTGGCCACCGGCACCACCCATGAATTCCGCCTGAGCAATCCGGTGCCGATTCTCATGACTTACTGGACGGCACAGGTCGATGGCCATGGTCGCGTGCTTTACGCGCCGGACATTTACAGCCGAGACAGCGCGTTGCTGGCCGGGCTGGACCGGGCGCATTGATCTTCAGCGGCTGGCGCGTTTCCAGAAGAACCGCGCCAGCCACGCATCCACGCTCAACTTGCCGGCCCCGGCAAACACCAGCGGCACCAGCGCAGCCAGATAAATCGCCGGCAGTTTGAAGTTGCCGAAGCCCTTGTTGGTGATCGCGTAACCCTGGGCCAGCTCACTCAGCGATGACCAGTCCGCCGGCCAGTGCACGGCAGCGGTGGCGACGACGGTCACGACGATCAGCGAAATCGCCGAAATCCGCGTGCCGAATCCGATCAGGATCGCCAGCGCGCAGATCAGCTCGGCCCACATCGACAGCTCCCAGTTCAGCGTCGCCGGAAGATGATCGAAGGGAAACGGGAACCGCTCCTGAATGTCTTCGAACCAGTTTTGGCCGTTGAATTTCTCCAGCCCCGATTCGAAAAATTCCCAGGCGATGAACAGGCGCAAGGTCAGCGGCGCGAGCCACTGCCCGGCGCGGTCAAGGTTCACATGCAGGCCTTTGACGGCCGACGAGAGAGCTGTGGTCATGGGAAGGCTCCATTCATTCAAAAGAAAACGGGGCACCGACGTGCCCCGAAAAAAGGGTTACTCGCCGGCGCCGCACTTGCCTTCGCCGCATTTGCCTTCCGAGGTTTTTTCCGCCGAGTCGGCCTTGGCCTGGGTCTGGCTGTAGCCGTGATCCAGTTGCTTGACGCTGAAGGCTTCGGAAGCCGAAGCGGCGTTGGACAGGGCCAGGCCACCGGCAAGCAGCAGGCCCAGAGTCAGGGAGGTTTTCGAGAGCTTGGTCATGGTGAATCTCCGATGCGATAGGTGAGTTCAAAGGCTTGATCGGGGCTGCCGATCGACAGGTTCATTTGAACGCCGGGCTGTATCGGTGATGTGTCGCGAAGGGCCGGATTTGTGCGCGGGATGTGTCGGGCGTCGGGCCGTACACACTGCGATACACAGCGCCGGTGTGATTCGATTGCCGGGCGCAGCGTCTAGCCACGGTGTCCCCGCAATCCCATGGGGCGAGACTTCGGAACCCGGCATGCAAGCGCTGTTGAACGAGATCCTTGACGCTGTCCGGCCCCTGATCGGGCAGGGCAAGGTGGCTGACTACATTCCCGCCCTCGGCACCGTGCCGGCCAATCAACTGGGCATCGCCGTGTATGGCAACGACGGCGAGATGTATTGCGCCGGCGACGCCGAGACGCCGTTCTCGGTGCAGAGTATTTCCAAGGTGTTCAGCCTGGTGCAGGCCATCGAACATTCCGGCGAGGCGATCTGGGAACGCCTGGGCCACGAGCCGTCGGGCCAGCCGTTCAACTCGCTGGTGCAGCTGGAATTCGAACGGGGCCGTCCGCGCAATCCGTTCATCAATGCCGGGGCGCTGGTGATCTGCGACATCAACCAGTCGCGCTTTGCGGCACCGGCCTTGTCGATGCGCGACTTCGTGCGACGGCTGTCGGGCAACCCGCAGGTGATGGTCGACGGCAAGGTCGCCGATTCCGAATACCAGCATCGCGCGCGCAACGCGGCGATGGCCTACCTGATGCAATCCTTCGGCAATTTCCACAATGACGTTGAAGCGGTGCTGCGCAGCTACTTCAGTCACTGCGCATTGCGCATGAATTGCATCGACCTGGCCCGGGCGTTCTGCTTCCTGGCCAATGACGGTTTCTGCAAACACAGTGGCGAGCAGATTCTGAGTCGACGCCAGACCCAGCAAGTCAACTCGATCATGGCCACCAGCGGCCTCTACGACGAGGCCGGCAACTTCGCCTACCGCGTCGGCCTGCCGGGCAAGAGCGGCGTCGGTGGCGGCATCGTTGCGGTGGTGCCGGGGCAGTTCACGGTGTGCGTGTGGTCGCCGGAGCTGAACGCGGCGGGCAACTCGCTGGCGGGGATGGCGGCGCTGGAAATGCTCAGCTCGCGGATTGGCTGGTCGGTGTTCTGAGCCTGTGTTGCTTTGAGGGAGGCCAACCTATACATTTTCCGGCCGCCCTCAATATGGTGAATCCGCTCCATGTCTCTCGCGCTCGAACGTCTCGTCGCTGGCACGCCCATCCCTTTCGCCGGTAACCGCGTCACCGTGGTCAGCCCCGAACTGGCCGAGCGTTTCCGACCCGGCGACCACCTGCTGGTGGAGCAGGTGAGTGGCGAGCTGTTGCTGATTCCGGTGGTGGATCAGCAGGCTGCATCGGTAGCGATCGAGCGTGCAGCAGCGGCGTTTACCGCGTTGTCCGCGGTGCCGGATGAGGCCATCAGCCGCTTCTTTGATCTGTTCGCCCAACGCCTGGAAAACCCGGACGCCTGGGCACTGATCGAAACCGCCAACCTCGCCGACATCGAGCGGGCCAAGGCTCGCGGTCGTTCCACCACCCGGTTGCTCGCCGATGAGCGCATGCGCCGCGACATGATCGCCGGCCTGCGCGCCTGGCGTGATGCGCCGGCCACCCGTGGCAAAGTGATCAGCAGCGTCGAGCATGACGGCTGGAAAGTCGAGCAGGTGGTGTCGCCGCTGGGCATCGTCGCGTTCGTGTTCGAAGGTCGGCCAAACGTCTTCGCCGACGCCGCTGGCGTACTGCGCACCGGCAACACCGCCGTGCTGCGGATTGGCAGCGATGCGCTGGGCACCGCGCAAGCCATCGTCACTCACGCCCTGAACCCGGCGCTGGCCGATGCCGGACTGCCGGCGGGAGCGGTGTCGCTGGTGGAGAGCGTCAACCACGCTGCCGGTTGGGCGATGTTCGCCGACCGGCGTCTGTCGCTGGCGGTGGCCCGTGGTTCGGGTCGTGCGGTCAGTCAGTTGGGCAGCATCGCCCAGCAGGCCGGCACCGCCGTCAGCCTGCACGGCACCGGTGGTGCGTGGCTGATCGCCGATCGCGATGCCGACGCCAAGCGTTTTGCCGCCGTGGTGCGCAACTCGCTGGATCGCAAGGTTTGCAACACCTTGAACGTCTGCCTGATCCAGCGCGACCGTGCTGCCGAACTGGTGCCGCTGTTCCTCGATGCCTTGAAACAGGCCGGTACCGCGCGCGGTCAGGGCTGCAAATTGCACATCGTCGAAGGCAGCGAAAGCTACCTGACGGGCGACTGGCAGAACGCGACGGTCGAGGTCTATCGCGCTGAGGGCTACCAGACCGAAGCCCTGGCTGAACCATTGCCGGAAGCGCAACTGGGCCGCGAGTGGGAATGGGAAGAAACCCCGGAAACCAGTCTGATGATCGTCGACGATCTGGATCAGGCCATCGCGCTGTTCAATCGCTACAGCCCACAGTTCACCGTGTCGTTGATCAGCGAAGATGCGGCGGTTCAGGAGCGGTTCTACAGCGCGGTCAACGCGCCGTTCGTGGGCAACGGCATCACCCGTTGGGTCGATGGCCAGTACGCGCTGAACAAACCGGAACTGGGCCTTTCGAACTGGGAAAGCGGCCGGTTGTTTGCCCGCAGCGCGATTCTCTCCGGTGACGGTGTGTTCACCGTACGCAGCCGCATGACGCAAATCGATCTGGGCGTAAAACGCTGAACAGAACAACGCCGCGCCCGTCGCAATGACGGGCGCGGCGTTGTGATTTCAAGCAGCATCGACTGCCTGACCGTACACCGCGCACGTCGACGGTTGCTCGGCCAGCGAGACAAAGGTGCGACGGTCAGCACTCAGCGCGTCGATGGAACCGGTCTCGATGTCGTACACCCAGCCGTGCAGATTCAGCAGGCCTTTCTCCTGGGCCAGGCGCACGCTCGGGTGAGTCTGGATGTTCGCCAGTTGCGCGATCACGTTTTCCCGCACCATCGAACTGAGCTTGGCCGCGTCATTGGCATGAGGCCGCGATTCGTTGACCACTTTCGCCGACTCGGCGTGTTGCAACCAGCCGCTGACGGCGGGCAGGTGATCCATGCATTTGCACTGGGCGATGGCGGTCATCGCGCCGCAATCGGAGTGGCCGCAGATCACGATGTCGGTCACGCCGAGCACAGCCACCGCGTATTCCACCGTTGCCGAAACCCCGCCCGGATGCGGGCTGTAGGACGGCACGATATTGCCGGCATTGCGGATCACGAACAGCTCGCCGGGTTCTTGCTGGGTCAGCAGTTCCGGGACGACGCGGCTGTCGGAGCAAGTGATGAACAAGGTGCCCGGGGTTTGGGTAGTCGCCAGGTGTTTGAACAGTTCGGTGCGTTGCGGAAACGCTTCGTTCTGGAACTTCAGGAAGCCTTCGATCAGGTTTTTCATGGTGTGTCCTCTCAGTTCGAACAGCCGGAGCCGAATTCGCTGTATTGAAGAATGTGTTTTGCGCCGTGGCTGTCGAGGTAAGTCATCTCGACCGGCACTACGCCGCAGACGTCGGCAACCGGGGTGATGCTCACGACTTCAGCGATATCCAGAGACATGCCGTAGCGATAGGCGACGGCCTCTTCATCAGCCTGGGCCTGGGCGGCAAGGCCGGCGAGCAGGGCCAGGGTCAACAGAATTTTTTGCATGGGGCAGCCTCCAGACAGATGTGGTGACGACTTGGTAGTTGAGGTTTGGAGGGGCCCGCACGCGGGGTGCGGGCCCGGGATGGATCAGAACGGACGCAGTGGGAGGAACTTGCCGTCGAGGGTGACCACGGCGCGGGAACCGCCTTCAGGGTCTTCGACTTTCTTGATGTCGAGCTTGAAGTTGATCGCGCTGATGATGCCGTCGCCGAACTGTTCGTGAACCAGCGCCTTCAGGGTGGTGCCGTAGATCTGGATCATCTCGTGGAAGCGGTAGATGGTCGGGTCGGTCGGCACACCGTCGAGGCTGCCGCGCAGCGGGATGATCTGCAGGGCGGCGACGTCTTCGGCGCTCAGCTCAAGCTTGTCGCCGACCACTTCTGCCGCGGCTTTCGGCAGTGGATGCTGGCCGAGGAGGGCGGCGGTGACGTAGGCCAGGCTCAGGCCGGTGCCGTCAGCCAGATCCTGCCACGACAGGTTTTTCTGTGCCTTGGCATCCAGGGCGCGAGTGGTCAGGGCGATGCGGCTGTCGTTGTAGGCTTGGGATTGCATGGTGCTTCTCCTTTCGGGGTTGGCTTGCTGTGTGGGATTCATCTTCTGCCGATTGATCCATAGCGTCCAAGACCGATATACAATGCCAAGCATAAGCACTGCCTATAGATGGAGCGTTCCATGCTGCTGCGACATTTGCGATACCTGCTGGCCGTGGCCGATCACGGCGGCTTCACCCGGGCAGCCGAGGCGCTGCACGTGTCGCAGCCGACCCTGTCGCAACAGATCCGCCAACTGGAGGAAAGCCTCGGGGTGGATCTGTTCGACCGCACTTCGCGCTCGGTGAAACCGACTGATGCCGGCCAGGCCTATATCGAATGTGCGCGACGGGTGCTGGTGGAACTGGAGGCGGGCAAACGCGCGTTGCACGACGTGAAGGATCTGTCCCGAGGCTCGCTGCGGCTGGCCATGACGCCGACGTTCATGGCGTACTTGGTCGGGCCATTGGTGCGCGATTACGTGGCGCGGTATCCGGGCATTCACCTGGAGATTTTCGAGCTGTCGATGGATGACATCGAGGCCGGGCTGGCGGATGACTCGCTGGATATCGCGATTGCCTTCACGCCGGTGCGCAATCCGGACATTGAGTGTATTCCCGCGTTTGTCGAGACGCTGGGGGTGATGGTCGGGCGCGAGCATCCGCTGTATGACAGCGCTTCTGTGCTGACGCCGGATGACATTGCGCAGCTGGATTTCGCCTTGCTGGCACCGGACTTTTTCACTCGCCTGTCGATCGATGAATACTTCCGCCACAACGGCATCACGCCCAAGGTGCAGATCGAGGTGAATTCGGTGAGTACGCTGCTGGAAGTGATCCGGCATGCGCCGATTGCGACCATGTTGCCGGAGGCGATTGCGACCGAGGACCGGGCGTTGCGCCGGTTGCGTGTCGAGAGCGAGGCGCCGCAGCGGGGAGCGGCGTTGTTGCGGCGCCAGAACAACTATCACAGTGCGGCGGCGGAGGCGTTCATGAAGCTGGTGCTGGAAACCCGTTCATGAGCATTGTTTGCGAGCAATAAAAAGGGCCTGCTCCTTATCGGAAGCAGGCCCTTTTGTTTATTGAAGTCAGAACTCAGTAGAACCGATCAATCACCCGAACTTCGTTGTTGTTCTGCATCGAGTCCCACGCCTGTTTCAGCGTTTGCAGAACATTACCGATGAAGTCCTTGTCGGCCGCGGCTTTCTTGCCGACATAGCCGTGGCCGCGGCGGTACATCTTCAGGCGGGCCAGCAGGTTCTGGTTGTTCCGGTCGAACTCTTCTTCACCAGCATGGGGCGACAGGCAGTCGATATGGACCTGACCCGACTTGCTGATCCACAGAATATGGCTGTCGTGGCTGTCTTTTTGCGCAGCGAACATACGAGCCAGTTCTTCGATAGTAGGTTGATTGTTCAGATTCATGATATTGCCCCTTGACCAGTCTGGTGATCTTTCAAAGTTGATTCGCTAATACAGGTAGCCCATCGGTTAGTTGATCCCTGGCACCGAAACCAGGACGTCAGCGGTCGCCCGTGTGAAGTACGGGGTCATGCGTCTGTTGCATGTAGTCGTGTTGAATAACTGCTACGCAATAGCGTCACAACGAGGAGAAGCAGCGAAAACCGGGAGGCTCCTTGACGACGTTTTCAGGGTCGACCACAAGCGTCTTGAGAATTTTCGCCAGCGCTTCTCGTCCTTGTACTGGACGTTCAGGCCAGGTCAGCTTCTTCAATCTGCCTTGTGGGCAGCGTGTATCCGGAAAAAACAGCTCGGCGGTCAGACGAGCTTGCTCAAGCGTGTTGCCAGTACTCCCGATCGGGGAGACGTCTGCATCATGCAAAAGCAAAACGACGCCGTCAACGGTTTTGTAGTGATTATTTTTGGTCACTACATATTGTCGGACAAAGTCATTCTGGAATGAAAAAAGCGGCGTTCAGGCAGCGGGAGAAAGGCTGCGCAGGCAGTAGAACGTGCAGGGATAGCCGTCTACTGTTTTGGTCTGGCGGGTAAAGTCGCCGCCGCTCAGCTCGGGGATGAGCCGGGCCCAGAACCGCTGTGCAGGCAGGTTGGCGTCGACATGGAAAATCTGCCATCGACCGGGCAAGTGGCTCAAGAGGGCAGAGGCGACAAACTGCGCGACGCCTTGGCCACGCCAGCGTCGGCTGACGAAGAAGTAGCCGATGTTGTAGTCGGCGCCTTCGATGAGGAGGTGGTCATCCACGGTCACGAACCCCGCCAGTTCTCCGTCCACATGGATCAGGAATGGTCGGGTCGCCGGCTGGCGCCAGTAATGGTCTTTCAACTGGATCGGGAAGAACCCATGCCCGCCCAGCTTCAGCGGCAGCCACTCGCTGAAGTCGTAGGTGTAGAACTGCATCAGGTTTTCGAGTGTGTCCAGTTCGTCGCGCCGGGCGACCCGCAGTTCGATGACAGACATGCCGCTGCCTCCTGACCATCACTGCAGAAACAGTAGCGTGCGGCGGGCTATTTGGCAGCCGGTTTCGCCGAGCGCTTGCTGGTTCCGGTGGTTTTGCGCCGGGTGGTCTTGCGTTTGTTCTTCCACGGCGCAGCGGCCTTGCCGGCGGGCGGCGGGCCGCTGATGGTCAGGCTCAGCCCGGCACAACGGGTCACTTGCTTGCTCATCCAGGCCGCCTGTTTGGTGACGAATTCTTCCAGACTCATCTCGCCACTCTGCACCATGTCCAGCGCCTGCTCCCAGATCGCTGTGGTGCCGGGGTCGGCAATCGCGCGCGGCACGGCGTCGATCAGGCTGAAGGCGGCGGGCGTGGCGGACAGCGCCTTGCCGTTCTTCACCAGATAACCGCGATCCAGCAGCCCTTGAATGATCGAGGCACGGGTGGCCTCGGTGCCGATGCCGGTGGTGTCCTTGAGTTTCTGCTTGAGCAGCGGATCTTCCACCAGTTTGGCGACGTTCTTCATCGCCTTGATCAGGTCACCTTCGGTGTAAGGCTTGGGCGGCTGCGTCCACAGGTCCTTGAACTTCACGTCCGCCACGGCGCATTCGGCACCTTGGGTCAGTGTCGGCAAGGTTTGCGGGGCCGGCGCTTCGCGTCCCTTGGCCGGTGCCAGCGCTTCGGGCAACGCGCGTTTCCAGCCCGGCTCGATGATCTGCTTGCCGACCGCGCGCAAGGCTTCCCCGGCGCAATCGAAATCGGCCTGGGTGCGGTCGTATTCGTGATTGGGCAGGAACTGCGCCAGATACCGCGCGCGAATCAGCGTGTAGACCGCGCGGTGCTTGCCGGTCAGGCGCTCCAGATTTTTCGCGGCAGCGGTGGGGATGATGCCGTGGTGAGCGCTGACCTTGGCGTCGTTCCAGGCGCGGGAGCGGCGCTGTGGCTCCAGATGCTCGCGCAGCGCTTCCAGACTCGGATCGGCCTGACGCAGCGCTGCAAGAATCCCCGGCGCTTCGCTGTGCTGGCTCAGGGGCAGGTAGCCGCAATCGCTGCGCGGGTAGGTGATGACTTTGTAGGTTTCGTAAAGCGCCTGGGCGATGTCGAGGGTTTCCTGGGCACCGAGGCCGAGCTTCTTCGAGCAGACTTCCTGCAAGGTGCCCAGATCGAAGGGCAGGGGCGCCACTTCGCGCATGCGTTCGGTACGCAGCTTGACCACCCGAGCGCTGGCGGCGCTGCCGATTGCGGCCGCCGCTTGCTGGGCGAGGGCCTGATTAAGGCAGCGATCCTGATCGTCACAGGCATCGCCCGGTGCACGCCATTGCGCGGTGAACGGCGTGCCGTTGTGCAGCAGTTGCACATCGATAGCCCAGTACGCGACCGGCACGAAGTCAGCGATGCTGCGGTCGCGATCCACCACGAGTCGCAAGGTCGGCGTCTGTACCCGGCCCACCGGCAGCACGCCTTGATAGCCCGATTGTCGGCCGAGCAGGGTGAACAGCCGACTCATGTTCATCCCGATCAGCCAATCCGCCCGCGAGCGCCCCAGTGCCGAGTGATACAGGCTGAAGGTTTCGGCGCCGGGTTTCAGCGCCGCCAACGCCTTGCGAATCGAGGCTTCGTCCAGCGCCGACAGCCACAAGCGGCGGATCGGCCCGCGATAGCGGCAGTGCTCGACCAGTTCACGGGCGATCATCTCGCCCTCGCGGTCGGCGTCGGTGGCGATGATCAACTCGCTGGCCTCGCCGAGCAGGCGCTTGACCGCCTTGTACTGGCTGGCGGTACGCGGCTTGACGGTCATTTTCCACTTGTCGGGGATGATCGGCAGATCGGCCAGTACCCAGCGCTTGTATTTGGCGTCGTAGGCGTCCGGCGGCGCGGTTTCCAGCAAATGGCCGATGCACCAGGTCACCGTGACATCCGTTCCCAGCCAGCAGCCGTCGCCGCGACGCTTCGCGCCGAGCACGGCCGCAATGTCCTTGGCCTGGGAGGGTTTTTCACAGAGGTACAGCCGCATAACCACCGTCGTCGATCATTGCCCGAAGAGGCGCACAGAATGGCCTGAGTCGGGCGATCGGGCAACTTTTATCTGTATGGATATACAGATAAAAGGATTGCCGGTCATGACAGCCCGCGTCGTGGCAATCCGGGACGCTATCGAGAAATTGATTAGCGCACCCTTTGGCGGCTGTGGCAGGTTCAATCTGCCTAACAGGGCGAGTGACAGGACGATCTCGCCAGAAGATCGCCGCTTTTCTGTCTGACACTGACTCTTCAGAAACAAGGACGTACACCATGTCTCAACCTTCCTCCCAGGCCAGCAGCGCCTTCACCGCCGTCGACACCTTCAGCCACCTGTACGATCGCGGCACCGGGACCGTCAACGGCAAGCCGTCGTTCACCGCCGACCAGGCCGCCGACGAAATCCTGCGCAAGGGCATGTCGTGGCAGGACAAGAATGCCGACGGCAAGATTGATCTGACCTACACGTTCCTGACCGACAAACCGTCGAACTACAACCCGAAACTCGGCAACTTCAGCGAGTTCAGCGCCCAGCAAAAGGCCCAGGCCGTGCTGGCGATGCAATCGTGGTCGGACGTGGCCAACGTGACCTTCACCGAAGGCAAGGGTGGCGACGGTCACATGACTTTCGGCAACTACGACGTCAGCACCGGCGGCGCAGCGTTCGCCTACCTGCCGCAGGGCAGCAGCTACGACGGTCAGTCGTGGTACCTGATCAACGATCAGTACCAGGTCAACAAGACCCCGGACACCAACAACTACGGGCGCCAGACCCTGACCCACGAAATCGGCCACACCCTTGGCCTGTCGCACCCGGGCGCCTACAACGCCGGCAACGGCAACCCGACCTACGGTGACGCCAAATACGCCGAAGACACCCGTGGCTACAGCCTGATGAGCTACTGGAGCGAGGCCAACACCGACCAGAACTTCAGCAAGGACGGCAGCGGCGCCTACGCCTCGGCGCCGTTGATGGACGACATCGTTGCGGTGCAGAAACTCTACGGCGCCAACTTCGAAACCCGTGCCGACAACACCGTGTACGGCTTCAACTCCAACGCTGATCGCGATTTTTACAGCGCCACGTCGAACACCTCCAAAGTGGTGTTCTCGGTGTGGGATGGCGGCGGCAACGACACGCTGGATTTCTCCGGCTTCAGCCAGAACCAGAAGATCAACCTCAACGAAGGCTCGTTCTCCGACGTCGGCGGTCTGGTGGGCAACGTGTCCATCGCTCACGGCGTGACCGTGGAAAACGCCATTGGCGGTTCGGGCAATGACCTGCTGATCGGCAACGCAGCGGCCAACGACCTGATCGGCGGTGCCGGCAACGACATCATTTACGGCGGTGGCGGCGGTGATTCGCTGTGGGGCGGTGAAGGCGCAGACACCTTCGTGTTCGGCGCGGCCAGCGACTCGACCATGACCGCGCCGGACTGGATCATGGATTTCACCAGCGGCCTGGACAAGATCGACCTGTCGGGCATCGTCGGTTTCGCCACCGGCGCGGCCACGCTGAACTTTGTCAGCGGCTTCACCGGGCACGCGGGCGATGCGATCCTCACGTACTTCGAACAGACCAACCAGACCAGCCTGATGATCGACCTCACAGGCCAGGGTTCGGTGGACTTCGCCGTGGGTGTGGTGGGGCAGGCCGTGGCGACCGATATCGTCGCCTGATCTGAAAACGGAAAATCTGAAACGAAAAAACCGCAGTCCTTCGCAGGCTGCGGTTTTTTTTGTGAACGGAAAAGCCGTTCGGCTGCGAACCCGACGAGTTTCCCCCGCATGGGTTATACCTGAACCGGTGCCTTCGCCGCAGTCAGGAGAAACCGATGAAAACCTCCGGTCCCAGTCCCGTCATCACCATCGCCGAGCAGCCAGGCTGCCTTCTTGTGAAATTCCACGGCATACAGGTCGCCGCCTCGGCCCGAGCGCTGGTGCTGCTCGAAGCCAATTACCCGCCGGTCTACTACATCCCGCGCGAAGACATCGACGAAAAATACTTCGCCCGCACCGACCACACGAGTTATTGCCCGTACAAGGGCGACGCCAACTATTTCAGTCTGCAAGTGCCGGGGCATGAAGGGGCGAATGCGGTGTGGACGTACGAACATCCGAAGATTTCGGTCAGCCAGATCAAGGACTACGTGGCGTTCTATCCCGATCAGGTGAAGTTTGAATTACTGGAGGCGGAGGTCTGAGTTTGCCGGCCGTAAGTCTTAGGCCGGCGAAAAAAATGGGGGTGCAATCAGGATTGTTTGCTGATTTCGGCATTCAAGAGCAGTAGCGCGACCAGCGGATAGCGCTTGTTGTCGTGACTAGGGGTTTTCTGAGCTTTGAGGGGACAGATCCAGGCGAGCGCGTCGCTGGGCAGGGTCTGAAGCATTGTCTGGAAGGCCTGGATCTGCTCATCGCTTGCCGGACTGCCGAGCGAATAGGGTGCGATAAATACGGCCCCCAATTTATGGTCGTTGCAGTCGAGCCTGGCGGCATCGACAGTCGCCGATTTGCATTTGCCCAAGATCCAGTTTCGGGCGTACGTCAAATTATCGATCGGCACGTAAGCGACCTTGGCTTCAATGCAGAAGCCGTTGGTGTCATCAGCAATGTACAAGTCGTTACGACCGATCAATGCGGTCCTTTCGTCCGCCTCGGTGGCGATCTTGCTGATCTGATATTCCTCGATGGCAGTCCAGTCGGCTTTCCAGGCAGCACCGGCGAGGATGCTGACGTTGGCCTGTTCGTTGTACCAGTAGGGCAGATCATCTCCGTCCCACACGTTGATGTAACGCTGGGTGCAAGTTATCCAGCTGTGCAGCACTGGTTCGAGTGGCTGCAGGGTCGGGCAGGAAATGCGTACATATTGATCGTTCATCGAGACGATGATCCTTGTCACTTGACGACGTTGGTTAGAAGAGATAACTGAAGAAACCGAAGCACTGAAGGAGCGGCGCTGCATTGGGTGATGCTGGATGATATGTAACTGCCACTATGCTGTCGATGGCAGGAGAATATCCACAAAAAATCCGCTCCAGGCCTGACCTGAAGCGGATCGGTTGTGCCAATCAGTTCTTGTCCAGATCGATATTCTTCGTCTCACGCAGACAGATCATCCCCACCACCAGGCTCACCCCGGTAATCAGCACCGGGTACCACAGCCCGTAGAAAATATCCCCGGTGTACACCACCAACGCAAACGACACGGTTGGCAGGAATCCGCCGAACCAGCCGTTGCCGATGTGGTACGGCAGGGACATCGAGGTGTAGCGGATGCGGGTCGGGAACAGTTCGACCATCAGCGCCGCGAGCGGGCCGTAGCACATGGCGGAGATGATGATCAGCGCGACGATCAGGGCCACGATCATCGGCTTGTTGATCTGTTGCATGTCCGCCTGTTGCGGGTAGCCGGCGAGGGTGATTGCACCGCGCAAGGCGGCCTCGTCGAAGCCGTCGAGTTTCACATCGCCGACGCTCACGTGCACCGCGCTGCCCGCCGGGGCGGCGACGCTGGAGTAGGGCAGGCCTTGCTTGACCAGGAAGGTCTTGACCTTGTCGCACGGGCTGTCGAATTTGGCCTTGCCCACCGGGTCGAACTGGAAGGTGCAGGTGGCCGGATCCGCCACCACGGTGATCGGTGCCTGTTGCCTGGCGTGGTCGATGGCCGGGTTGGCGTAGTGGGCCAGGGATTTGAAGATCGGGAAGTACAGCGCCGTGGCCAGCAGCAGGCCGAGCATCAGCACCGGTTTGCGCCCGACCTTGTCCGACAGCCAGCCGAAAAAGATAAAGAACGGCGCACCGATCACCACGCTGATGATCAACAGACTGTTGGCCACCGCCGGGTCCATTTTCAGGAACTGGGTGAGGAAGAACAGCACGTAGAACTGCGCGGCGTAGAAGGTCACCGCTTGCCCGGCGTTGATGCTGAACAGGGCGATCAGCACGACTTTGAGGTTTTCCCACTTACCGAAGGATTCTCGGATCGGCGCCTTGCTGGTTTTGCCTTCCTCTTTCATTTTCAGATAAGCCGGCGACTCGTGCAGGCTCAGGCGAATCCAGGTGGAAATCCCCAGCAGCACGATCGACAGCAGGAATGGAATGCGCCAGCCCCAGACTTCGAATTGATCGCCGGTGAAGTAGCGGCAACCGAGCACCACCAGCAGCGACAGCAGCAGACCGAGGGTTGCGGTGGATTGAATCCAGCTGGTGTGGAAACCGCGTTTGCCGATCGGCGCGTGTTCCGCCACGTAGGTCGCGGCGCCGCCGTATTCGCCGCCGAGGGCCAGGCCCTGCAGCATGCGCAGTATCACCAGAATGATCGGCGCGGCGATGCCGATGCTGGCGTAGGTCGGCAGCAGGCCCACGGCGAACGTCGCCACGCCCATCAGGATGATGGTTGCGAGGAAGGTGTATTTGCGCCCGATCATGTCCCCCAGCCGACCGAACACCAGCGCCCCGAACGGCCGCACGATGAAGCCTGCGGCAAACGCCATCAGCGCGAAGATGAACGCCGTGGTGTCGTTGACCCCGGCGAAGAACTGCTTGCTGATGACCGCCGCCAGGGCGCCGTAGAGAAAGAAGTCATACCACTCGAACACCGTCCCCAGGGACGAGGCGAAGATGACCTTTCGGGTATCGGGGCTGGCGTCCGTGCTGCGCACGGCGTCCAGAGGCTGAACGTGTTCTGACATATCGGTATCCCTCACAGTGATTGTTTTTGTTGTTTCCACTGTCGGCGCCGACCTTGTGGGCGTGCGCCGCTGTTCCTTTGGTCAAGAGAGTGCGGTCAGTGCTTTTTCTTCGGCGGGAAAACTCCGGGCGGTTGGGTTGAGAATCAGCTGTGCCGCTTTTTCAGCAATCATCAGCGTAGGCGAACAGGTGTTGCCCGAGGTAATGCGCGGCATGATCGACGCATCGGCAATCCGCAGGCCCGGCACGCCATGCACCCGCAGTTGCGCATCGACCACCGCGTTCGCGTCATTACCCATGCGACAGGTTCCGACTGGATGGAAAATCGTCGTGCCGATCGCCGCCGCCGCTTCGTGCAGTTGTTCTTCGGTTTGCAGGCTGGCGCCGGGCAGGTATTCCACCGGATTGAAGGCTTGCAGGGCGGGGGCACTGACGATGCGCCGGGTCAGGCGAATCGCGTCGGCGGCCACGCGCAGGTCTTCGGGATGGCTAAGGTAATTGGGTTGGATCAGTGGCGCTGTTTGCGGATCGGCTGAGCGAATCTCGACCCGGCCACGGCTCTGCGGCCGCAAATCACACACCGATGCGGTGAACGCGGGGAAGCTGTGCAGCGGCTCGCCAAAACGCTCCAGCGACAGCGGCTGCACGTGATATTCGAGGTTGGCCGAGGCCTGCTCCGGCCCCGAGCGGGCAAACGCGCCCAGCTGACTCGGCGCCATCGACAACGGCCCGCTGCGGTCATACAGATAGCGCAGGCCCATGCCCATCTTGCCCCACACGCTGCCGGCAATCTGGTTGAGGGTGCGGGCGTTTTCCAGTTTGTAGATCAGCCGCAGTTGCAGGTGATCCTGCAGGTTGCCGCCGACGCCCGGCAGTTCATGCACGACGCCGATCCCGAGTTTTTCCAGCAGCGGACGCGGGCCGATTCCGGAGCGTTGCAGAATGCTCGGCGAGCCCACGGACCCGGCGCACAACACGATCTCCTTGCGCGCCTTGAAGCTTTTCACCTGGCCCTGCCAACGTGCGCTGACTTTCGAGGCGCGACCGTCTTCGAACAACACTCGATCCACCTCGACGTCGGTCAATACCGTGAGATTGACCCGATCGCGAATCGGCTTCAGAAATGCCTTCGCCGCGTTCCAGCGCACCCCTGCCTTCTGATTGACCTGAAAGTAGCCGCAACCCTCGTTGTCGCCCTGGTTGAAGTCATCGATGCTGGCGATCCCGCTCTGCTCGGCAGCACTGCGGAACGCATCGAGAATCGGCCATGACAAGCGCTGGCGTTCGACCCGCCATTCACCCTGGTCGCCATGAAACTCCGCCGCGCCGGCGAAGTGGTTTTCGCTCTGCTTGAACAGTGGCAGCACGTCATTCCAGGCCCAGCCCGGATTACCCTCGGCAGCCCAGCCGTCGTAGTCGTTGGCCTGGCCGCGCATGTAGATCATGCCGTTGATCGACGAGCAGCCGCCCAGCACCTTGCCGCGCGGATAACTCAGCGCGCGGCCATTGAGGCCCGGTTGTTCTTCGGTCTTGAAGCACCAGTCGGTGCGCGGGTTGCCGATGCAGAACAGGTAACCCACGGGGATGTGAATCCATGGATAGTTGTCGCGCCCGCCGGCCTCCAGCAACAGCACGCGCTGCTGCGGATCCGCCGACAGCCGATTGGCCAGCAAACACCCGGCCGGCCCGGCGCCGACCACGATGTAATCGAATTCATCGAGGGAAGTCTGCATTCCCTGACCTCGCTTATTGTTTTTGTTGTCAGTCATCCTAGTTGTTAGCTTTCGTCAAAAGAATGTTAGTTTTTGCGCAGCCGCTGTGCGTTTTCAAACAGCGCTCCCTGACGATAAGCCGACAAGGACAAGCCATGTTCGACTGGAACGACCTGCGGTTCTTTCTTGAGTTGCAGCGCAGCGGCCGCTTGCTCACCGCCGCCCGCCGTTTGAACACTACGCACGCGACCGTCGCGCGGCACATCGAGGCCATCGAAAAAAGCCTCGGCACCGCGCTGTTCGTCCAGCACGCCCAAGGCTACGAAATGACCCCGGCGGGGGAGGCGCTGCTCAAACATGCCGAGGCCATGGAGAACGTCGCGCTGCTGGCGCAGGAGGAAATCACTCAGTCCACTGCACCGCTGGGCAAGATCCGCGTCGGTGTCACCGAAGGCTTGGGCATCATGTTTCTCGCCAGTCGCATGATCGGGTTGTTCGAGCGTTATCCGGGACTGGAAGTGGAGCTGGTGGCGGTGCCGCGCTTCGTCAGCATCCTCAACCGTGAGGCGGAAATCAGCATTCACCTGGAGCGGCCGGCAGCGGACATGCTGGTCACCCGCAAACTCACCGATTACCGGCTCGCGCTCTATGCCAGCCGCGCCTATCTCGACAATGCGCCACCGCTGCGCAGTCGCGAAGATCTCGGCCGGCACGCGTGGATCGGCTATGTCGACGATCTGCTGTTCAGTCAGGAGCTGATGTTCCTCAACAGTTTCTGCCGCAATCCGCGGGTGGTGTTTCACAGCACCAGCGTGATTGCCCAGCAACAGGCGGCGCGTTCGGGGCTTGGGATTGCGGTGCTGCCTTGTTACATGGCGGCGTCGGATCCGGATCTGGTGGCGTTGTTGCCGGATGAGAGCATCGAGCGCAGTTACTGGATCAGCACGCGGCGCGAGTTGCACAAATCGGTGCGGTTGCGGGTGGTTTGGGATTACGTCGTGGGGCTATGCGAAGGCGAACGCGAGTTGTTGCTCAACCCCTGAAATCAAAGGTTCACAGTCGTCAGTAGCCCCGACACCGATTCCTGTAAGCGATGCCGAAGGCTGTTATCAATTGGTCTTGTCCACTGCATTTCTGGTCGCTCTGACGCGAAACGGATGGCGGTAACTATGGACCAATTCGAATAGTATGACCGGTAACTAACCTCACTCCCGCCGAAAGGACACGTATTGGTCATGAAACTCAAGGAATGGGCCGACTTGAAGGTGCTCTACAAACTCAGCCGCAAACAACCAAATGAGTTACTGTTCAAACGCGAGAATGTGTTTGGGTTATGGCCCGTTTGTGCCGCTCTCATCATGACTCTAACGCTCTTGGCCTTCGTACTCTCGGGTCTCAAGTATCCAGCGGTGCTTCCTTATGCCTACATGGCGCTAGGTCCTTGGGCTATTGTGCTCTATGCCGCCAGGATCAAGGCCCTTCGCCGCGTGTTTCCCCGGCAGTTCACCGAACATGCCATCGATCTTCAGTCCTGGCGGGAGAAGGAAAATATGCTTTGCTATTCCTTTTTTCTGGCAATAGTCCGTGAGGAAGGCTATACGGCCTCAAAGCTTCGAAAATTGTCGGCCTATTCGGATCTTACCGTCGCACCAAGCAAACCTGCGCTTTCACAAAATCTGGGCTTCGTTTCACTCTTCGGATTGATGATTGCGCTCTCGACTGAAGTAATCAAACTCACTTCATTCTTTTCATCGGGGAAGGGTGCAGTCCCTCTCATCATCGTCGTTGTGTTGTCGTTCATTTACTGGCTTGTGTGGGACGGTTTTCAAAGTGCGCCATACGAAAGACTACGTATAAAACGCTATGTGGATCTGGCTGCCTACGACCTGGAAGAGTTTGTTCAGGAGGTCCGACAGTTGAACCCTGCAACAGAATTGATGGATTCCGTACCTCTTTTAACGATGAGTAATCAAAGCGAGCCCTGACATGACCGACGACACCAAAGTAAAAGGCCCGGCATCCTACTTTCCTTCAATCGAAAAGAATTACGGCCAGCCCATCGAGCACTGGCTGAATCTGCTCGCCAGCATCACCGACAAAAAACACATGGAACTGGTCGCCTGGCTCAAGACCGAACACGGCATGGGCCATGGGCATGCGAATGCATTGGTTGCCCATCATCTGGCAAGTGGCAAGAAGTGAGGGCAGGGCAACCATGAACGCATGATCGACAGAGAGCGACCCATAGGCGGCCTTGGCGGAGTGCTGTCAACGCTACACCGGAAACGAAAAAGCCCGCTATTTGGTGCACGGGTTTTTCGTTCCCGGTGATGATTACCTGCTCATGGAAAACGATATAGATATGGGATCGCCCGCGCGCTGGTGATGCCTTATCGTTTCAAGCCGCGACCGGAATCGGGCTGATCGCTTGTTGCTTCCAGGCTTTCGGCGACATGCCTTCAGCTTTCACGAACGTACGGCAGAAGTGAGCTTGATCGCAGAAGCCGCATTCCAGTGCGATCTCTGTGAGCAGCAAGGTGGAGTCCTTCATCAGTTCTCTGCTTTTCATGACCCGCTGTTCACGCAGCCATTGCTGCGGGGACATCCGGGTGCTTTGCTTGAACATGCGGGAGAAGTGACTGCGCGACAAAGCGCAGGCTTCGGCCAGTTCAGTCACAGTAATGCCGGTATCCAGTCTGTCGAGCATCAGTTGTTGGGCAGTCCTTATCTGCCAGGATTTGAGCTGTCCTGTCGAAGTCAGGGTGAGCGTCGCCAGCACGGTAGATTTGTCCATGTTCATACACATCCGGAAATTCAGGTAACAGGATGCGCGCGGCTGACTCGACTCAGTCGACAGCGCACCCTTTGCAAGTCTGGACAGCCCCCGGGGCAGGGGCCGGCGATGGTTCAGACAGAAGCAGCGACAGGCGCCAGGGAGGGGCCATGCTGAACGCGCTCGGGTGCTTTGTGCACCATGGTGTAGGCGTAGTCGACGCCCATGCCATAGGCACCGGAATGTTCCCTTACCAGTTCCATCACGGCGTCGTAGGTGGCGCGGTTCTTCCAGTCCCTTTGCCATTCCAGCAGCACCTGCTGCCAGGTCACCGGTACGACGCCGGCCTGGATCATGCGCTGCATGGCGTAATCGTGGGCCTCTTTGGTGGTGCCGCCGGAGGCGTCTGCGACCATATAGATCTCATAGCCGGCATCGTTCATTGCCGACAGGGCGAAGGTGGCATTGCACACCTCGGTCCACAGACCGGAGACGATGATCTTGTTGCGACCATTTTTCTTGAGTGCGTCGCGCACCTTCTGATCGTCCCAGGAGTTCATGGAGGTGCGCTCCAGCAGCGGGGCGTCCGGAAACACAGCGAGTAGCTCGGGATAGGTGTGACCCGAGAAGCTTTCTGTCTCAACCGTGGTGAGGGTGGTGGGGACATTGAAGATCTTCGCTGCCTTGGCCAGGGCAACGGTGTTGTTCTTGAGCGTTTGCCGGTCGATGCTCTGCACGCCGAAGGCCATCTGTGGCTGGTGGTCGATGAAGATCAGTTGGCTGTTCAGTGGAGTCAGGACTTCAGTTTTAGGATTGTTCATTCTTGTTTCCTTTCAGCTCGATGCTGTTCAGTCGCACAAGTCTCGGGCCCTTCAGGTATCACCGTAACCACAAGTGCGTTCCTCAGCGTCATTGCTGAGGGCGAGCAAAAGATAACGAAACAAAATGTTTATTGGTGGCGCATTTTTGCGCCTTTTTGGGCTTATTAATGCGCCATAAGATGTGCGTTCGCACTGCTAGCATTCGCCCACCCATACGGATCAGACCGATCCCTCATGAGCTGGAGAGTGCAATGGCAGTTTCACAACCGTTCAACAAACAGACCGTCTACTGGGGCGTCCCCTGGGAGGAGGCCTATGGCTATCCGCAGGCGCGGCGGGTAGGAAACGAGATCTACGTATCAGGTCAATTCAACCATGATGAAGAAGGTAATCTGGTCGCCCCGGCGCCGCTGAATGCCGACGGAAAACCCAGTGATTTCTCTTCGATGGGAGAGCAGATGCGGGTCTCTTACGACAACATTTCGAAGCTGCTCGCCTTGTATGGCGCAACGCTGCAAGACGTTGTCGAGGAAACGCTTTACGTGCTGGATATGGATGCTGCGTTCGCGGTCGTCGGCAAAGTGCGCAAGGCTGCCTATGGCACTGAGCGGCCTCAGTGCGCGAACAATATCATTGGGGTGTCAAGGCTTGCCCAGCGCCCGCAACTGATCGAGATCGCATGCAAGGCCGTGATCGGTGCGCGAAACATCTGAGCTGCACTCCCGGTTTCGATCTAGGTGACCGGGAGTATCGACTGCCCTTCGACCAAGGGCTTCTGACTGGTCACGGCAGCCGCGCAGAAGGTCATGAATGCCTTGACTCGCCACGATTTTCGAATGTCCTGGTGAGTCAGCAGCCATAACTCATCCTGAAGCTCCGGCACCACCGGCCCGGCGCGTACCAACCCTGGGGTGATGTCGCCCAACATGCAGGGAAGGAATCCAAATCCCAGGCCCGCCGCGATGGCTACGCTTGCCGCTGCAACGGAATCGGTGCGGTATGCTATGCGCTCCGCAGCGACTCTGCTTTCGACATAACGGGTCGCCCTCAAACCGCAGAGCGCTGCGGAGTAGGAGACCCAAGCCTTGCCCTCTTCGAAAAGGGGCGAGTCAGTCATCTGCCTGGCAGAGCAGTAAGGTGCCCAGGCAATGTTTGCCAGTTTGCGGCCCACCAGGCTTTCCGCGGGTTTTCTCGTCGCCCGAATGGCGATGTCCGATTCATCCCGGGCGAGGCTGAGGGTTTCATTGCCCACCAGCACCTCGATGGTGATTCCCTCATTCAGAGCCTTGAAGTCCGCGATGATGGGGGTGAAGAAGTACAGCAGCAGCGAGTCGCTGGTGGTAATTCGAAGTTTTCCGAGGGGACCCTGTCCTGAACGTGAAACACGCCGCGTGACACTGACGATATCCAGCTCCACACGCTCGGCGAGCGCTCGCAATTCAGCACCCTCGGCGGTGAGCAGATACCCTGATTTGCGGTGATCGAACAACGCGACGCCGAGCGTGCGCTCAACTTGAGTAATCCGGCGCGAAACGGTGGATACATTGATGCCAAGCTTTTTGGCCGTCGCCGAACGATTGCCGCAATCACTGAGCGTCTTGATGATGCGCAAGTCGTCCCACGAGAGCTGACTGGCAGCCTCGCCTGCGTCCCATTTCGTCCTGTCAGGGGAAGCCAGAGCTTTATCGGTTGGCGATTTCACACAGTTAGTTCCAGATGCGAAGGCGCTGATGATACGAGAAGCGGTTAGGTGAAGCAGCCACATTGTTCTGGCAATTGGTTGAAAGCTATTATTCCGCTGGCTCAGCGGCCGTATGTGGATCAGGCGACGGCGGTGGCGCAGCGGTGTAATCCGTACTGAGGTTTTTCGCGGTGAAATCCGGTCTGCCGATGCCGTGGGTGTCGGCAGACCGTTCTGTTTTCCGTTGGTCAAACAGCGTATTGACATATCGAATAATCTCGATATTCTCGCGGCATGGACCTGATCGAAGTATTCAAAGCACTCTCAAACCCGGTACGGCTTGAAATCCTGAAAGGCTTGAAGGACCCCGTAAAGAACTTCCCCCCGCAGGACGAGGGCGATGTTCACACGGTGGGCGTGTGTGTGAGCAGTATTCAAGAGGGCATCGGACTCTCGCAATCAACGGTGTCCGGTTATCTTGCAACGCTGCAGCGCGTGGGCCTGGTTGAAGTCAGGCGCATCGGTCAGTGGACCTACTACAAGCGCAATGAAGCCAACATCAGCGCTTTGGCCGAGGTCATAGGGAAAGAGCTGTAAAAAAATTTACCGCATGATATCGAGATATCTCGATATCCCTTATTGTCGATACGAGGATTCACCATGAAAGCGATGCTGCTTGAATCATTTGGCAACCCGGAATCGTTCACACTCTGCGACGTACCCAAGCCCGTGCCGGAAGCGGGACAAGTGCTGGTCCGGGTACACGCCACCTCGATCAATCCATTGGATTATCAAGTCCGACGCGGCGACTATTCCGACCTGGTGCCACTGCCGGCCATCACCGGACATGACGTCTCCGGCGTAGTCGAAGCGGTCGGCCCCGGCGTGACGGCTTTCGCCCCCGGAGATGAAGTCTGGTACACGCCGCAAATCTTCGACGGCCCCGGCAGCTATGCCGAGTATCACGTAGCGTTCGCCAGCATCATCGGCAAAAAGCCTTCCTCGCTGAGCCATCTAGAAGCCGCCAGCCTGAGCCTGGTCGGCGGGACGGCATGGGAAGCCCTGATCGTGCGGGCAGCGCTCAGAGTGGGGGAGAGCATTCTGATTCACGGCGGCGCGGGAGGCGTCGGACACGTCGCGATCCAGCTCGCTAAAGCGATGGGCGCCAAAGTGTTCACCACCGCACGCGAAGCAAACGCCGAGTTCGTTCGTCGCATGGGCGCCGATGTGATCATCGACTACGAAAAGGACGACTACGTCGACGCCATCCTGCGGGAAACCAATGGCCTCGGAGTGGACGTGGTGTTCGACACCATCGGCGGCGACACCCTGTCGCGCAGCCCCGATGCCCTCGCACAACTTGGCCGCGTGGTCTCGATCGTCGACATCGCCCAGCCACAAAACCTGGTTCAGGCCTGGGGTAAGAACGCGAGCTACCACTTCGTTTTCACCCGCCAGAACCGCGGCAAGCTCGATGAATTGAGTGCCCTGGTGGAGCGCGGTCAACTGCGGCCACATGTTGGCGCGGTGTATTCGCTTGCGGAGATTCCGCTGGCCCATGCTCGGTTGGAAAGTCCCAACAACGGTCTTCAAGGGAAGATTGCGATTGCGGTCGAGCCTGCACTTCGTTCGGGTTCTGTGGGGAATGCGTCATGATTTATGAGATCGCTTTGCTGCCTGTTCACGCAGAACGTGTTGATGAATTCAGGAATGCATTTGCCGAGGTTGCGCCTTTGCTCCGCCGCGCGAATGGGTATGGCGGGCACATGCTTGCGCAAGGGATTGAAACGCCGGAGCGGTTCAACTTGATTGTGCGGTGGGAATCGCTTGAAGCTCATACGGATTTTGAGGCGGGTGAAGACCACAGGGTCTTTATGCTGGGGCTGGAGGGGTATTTTTCGGAGGAACCGCAGGTTTATCACATTGAGGGGGCGGGTTTTAATGCGGGTGAAGATGATGGGGGTCTTTGGCCCGGAAACTGAAACACGAGTACTTCAGTAAAAGGGAGCAGATTCACTACCTGAATCTGCTCCCTTTTTTGTTCGTTGAGCTCAGCCGTTGGCGTTTGCTCTCTTTTCCGCCGTCACGATGCAAGCCTTGTAGAAATTGGAATGGAAATCGCTGATCGCTTTCTGCTGCAAACTCTCGCTTGAGTATTGAGGAATCTCGTACGCCTCGCGGATCAACGACTTGAACACCTCACCCACATACTCGTTCTGCTTACCTGCCGCTTCGGCCAGTTCCAACACCGAAGCCATGGGCACGCCTTGCTGCCTGGTTTTCATGACCTGTTTGGCCGAGTTTTCTATTCGTTGGCATTCTTCGAGCTCTTCCTGCGGCACAGGAGAGGCAAGAGCGGAAAAACTGATGGCGAAGGTTACTGCTGCTGCCAGACATTGTTTGTGCACGAGGTGTCGTCCCTGGTTTTGAGGCTGAACCTTATCATTCGTGGCTTGGCGCCACCATTGCAGGCAGGGAGAATAGAGCGCCAGGTGCTGGCACGCGGCCACGCCTTGCGCCACCTGATTTCGGCTGTCACCCTTCGGCCCGTTCTTCAAGGATCAGAAGAAGGAATCAAGGATTGAGTGGCTACATTCCCAACCCGCCAAAAAACTATCGCAACAAAGGAACCGACCCCGTCGATATTCATGCCCAGCGTTGGGCTGAGTATGAGAAACACGGGAAGGAACCAGCATCGGCTCGTGAAAAAATCGGCATTGCCCTGCGGATCGGAGTGTTCTTCGATGGGACGGGGAATAATGCCAATAACGCGGCGGCCGGGCTTCTGTGTGGTGCTCATCATCCGATAGCGGCTCAAGATATCGATGCGAGCTGCAAGCCGTATATGAGTGATCCGGATAGTAGTTATGGCAACGATGTCAGCAATATCAAAAAGCTGAGTGAGCTGTATGACACGCCTGAGGCAGCCGAAGGTGAGGGCTCGCGAAAACGTGCTTTTCGCATGGTGTATGTTGAAGGTATCGGCACCCGTTCAGGTGAAAAAGACAGCACCTTGGGAGCCGGTACTGGGCGCGGCGAAACCGGGGTTGCCGGTCGTGTTCAATCTTCGTTCGTATTGATCAAGCAGCGGATCAAGGAGGCGCTGGACGAAAATCCGGGCTGTGATTGTCTCCCTGACATTCGACACCTTCGGCTTCAGCCGTGGTGCGGCAGCCGCTCGGCATTTTGCAAATGAAGTCGTGCGCGGCAAACAGGGCCCTTTAGGAGAAATCCTTCGAAGTAACGCGGCTTCCTTGAGTTCGACTTTCAGCGATCAATATAAAAGCGATATCAATATGGGCTTTATAGGCCTGTTCGATACCGTTCCTTCCATTGCTGGCTGGTCCAATCTGGGCAACATCAAAAGCCCCGTTGCAACAGGTATCAAGCTTTATCTGGATCAACGCTATTTCACTGATGTCCTCCAATTGGTCGCGCGTGATGAGTGCAGGGGGAATTTCGCCCTCAGCTGTGTAACACCAGATCACCAGGAGATTATTTTGCCTGGCGTTCATTCCGATATTGGTGGGGGCTACCTCGAGGAAGCGGATGAGTGCGTACTCGTCAGCCCGATGCAGACACTTGAGGTGTCACTTAACACTGATGTCGCGACCACCTCGATTTATCAAGATGCTTTAACCGTGAAAAGTCAGTGGCTCGCCAATGGCTGGCCTTCTGAAATGCTGGAAATCGTCACTCCACCGCCACTCCTTATGCCGAATAGTCCGCAGGATCGACTTAGTCCACAGATCAAACGCGTCTATGCCGCCGTGCAGCTCAAACGCCCAGTGAGCGGAATGCTTTCCAGAGTGTGTTTACGCGTGATGCATCAGCAGGCGAAAGCCAAGGGAGTTCGCTTCAACGATATTCCCGAGACTCCGGAGTTTTCCATCCCTACAGAGCTTCAAGCTTTGTGTGATCGTTTTGTCTCTGGCGACTACAGCACCACCCCACAAGAGGAGCAAATCCTGAAACTCAAGTACATTCATACATCAGCCAACTGGAACCACCCACTCGGCCGAAGGGATGGAAGTGGCGTGAAAGCGGTTTACATCAACGCTCCCACGTCAGATGCAATTCGAGTAAAACACCCGCACGTACCTGATTGGACGCTTTGGTAATGAAGCTACTTGTAACTCTGCTGTGCACATTGCTCACGACCGCTTGTTCCGCAGACCCACTTTCAGCGAAAAACGACCCAAAATCCCCATGGTGGGAGCTGGGTTTCACAGAGCCTCGCTACATGAAGGTTTGGGTGGAAGATACTTCGGTGGAAGATATCAAAGGAAGAACGTTTCTACGCACCGGCGGGGGATCCGCCTCGGGCGGGCAACCAGAGGATGGCACAGAGTCAGCCCGAGGTTGGCATGGCGTAGGCGGCTCTGCAAAAGCCGTAGTAGGCGCCGATCTTCCCAAGCGAATCTTTGTTCGTTGGCAATCTATTGTGGAGCCTCAGACCTATCGTGTTTGGATTGATATACCGGAAGAAGCCAGGCAACTAATGCTGACATCGGTCAATCAGCGATGCGCGAAGACACCGGATCAAACGGCCACCTATATTTCTTCGGTTTATTTAGGGTTGGCGCCGGGCGGAGTTGTGCAAGTGTGGGTTAGAGACTCATGTCATCACCCGGTCAAAGTGACAAGAGCCCAAGCAGAAATTGAGCCCTTGGGCCCAAGCCAAGGCAAAAACCAGGGACGTTACGCCTATCCTGTCAGTGAAAAGTCCAAGCGTTATATCGACAAGTTCGGCATTCCTTACGGCAGTTGGTAATGCTTGAGATGTTGGGGGGAAGGGGAAATACATTCATCCCCATTTTTACTCTGGTAATGAAATTCCTTGTCACCCTGCTCTGCGCGTTGTTCATGACCGGTTGTCAGTCTGCTGACCCACTGTCAGCAAAAAATGACCCCAAGTCTGAATGGTGGGAATTGGCTTTCACTGAACCGAATTACATGAAGGTTTGGGTGGAAGACAGCTCTGTGCAAGACATTACGGGCAAAGTCTTCTTCAGAACAGGTGGAGGAACAGCAGCAGGCGGAGAGCCTGACGATGGAACCGAGTCTGCCCGTGGTTGGACAGGCGTTGGCGGTAGCGGAAAGCGCGTCGTAGGTGCTGACTTGCCTGTTCGTATCTACGTTCGCTGGCAATCCATTGTGGAACAGAAAACCTGGCAGGCATGGGTTGATATACCGGAAGAGGCCAGACAAATAATGGTGAAGTCCACAAATCAACGCTGTCCTGAAACACCGGAGAAAACTGCGCGGTTCATGGCCTCGGTTTATTTAGGGCTGGCACCAGGTGGAGTGGTACAGGTTTGGGTGAGAGATTCGTGTCGCCGCCCGATCAAAGTGGCCCGAATGCAAGGTGAGATCGAACCTCTGGGCCCGGAGCAGGGGAAGAACGAAGGACGTTACGCGTATCCAGTCAGTGAGAAGTCCAAGCGCTACATCGAGAAGTACGGCATTCCTTATGGAAGCTGGTAGCTATCAGCGAATGAAGCAATTCATCACCCTGTTTTGTGCATTGTTGGTTACTGGCTGTCATTCGACCGACCCGCTATCAGGTAAAAAAGACCCCAAATCCGAATGGTGGGAATTGGCATTCATCGAGCCTGATTACATGCAGGTTTGGGTGGAGGACAGTTCTGTGCAGGACGTTACCGGCAAGGTCTACTTCAAGGCCAATGGCGGCTCCGCAGTCGGTGGCGAGCCTGAGGACGGCACCGAGTCGGCTCGCGGCTGGTCCATCGTGGACGGCAGCGGAAAACGAGTGGTGGGTGCCGATCTTCCCGTGCGGATATATGTTCGATGGCAGTCAATCGTTGAAAAGAAAACCTGGCAAGCCTGGGTGGATATTCCAGAACACGCAAGGCAATTGATGGTGGAATCCACCAGCAAACGCTGCCCGCAAACACCTGAACGAGAGGCGCGGTTTATGGCGTCGGTTTACTTGGGGCTGGCGCCCGGCGGGGTGGTGCAGGCTTGGGTTAAAGACTCGTGTCATAAGGCGATCAAGGTCGCTCGGGCGCAAGCAGAGATTGAGCCGTTAGGTCCGAGTCAGGGTAAGAACCAAGGGCGTTACGCTTATCCGGTCAGTGAAAAATCGCAACGCTACATCGAGAAATTCGGCATTCCGTATGGCAGTTGGTAATTCTTGGAAAACGGGGTGAGTCGGAGAAGAGAGGGCGGATTTCTTGATCAATAGATGCGTCCTGTTTTTTGTATTTTTTTGAAATGATCCTTCTATAGTGATCGAATACTGGATGCCACCTTGAAGATAATAAAAGCTACTCGCTTTGATGACGTCGACCACGACCTCGGGTATGAGTACCGTGGTTATAACTACGAAATACAGAGCGAAGAGGATATGTTTCTGATCAGGATTTACGATGACGAACCCGGACAGGCGGCGGTAGTGCGTCCGACGTCGATGTCTAAAAACAAAAAGCTAAGAACGTTAGTCGAGCTCTTACAGTCCGAGCTGGGCGTGTCCAGGGTCTCGCTTTACAAGGGGGATATAGGTTCTTACGCCGAGATCAATCTTGACAGTTTGACCTTCCTTCCCGCCTGAAGCCGGCTGTGAAGGGGTGCCAAGCGTGTTTAGATACTTTTGGTCAAAATCAGTCAGAAAGTAAAGTCGTAAATGTTTGATAGGTTGCGAAGAGTTGAAAGCATCGAGCTGGATTAGTCGGAATGACGCATGGGTGTGAAGTTTTATCTCTTGTTGAACATGTCATACACCCATTTAGCCAGCTCTTCTGGTGATGTCGTCTCTTTTCTCAATACTTCATAACCACGATCTCGCGCAACGATGGCCAGCTTTCCTGATTCGGAAATTTCAATATATGGCCCGCCAAGCTCATCGACTTCAGTGGTGAGGGGGAAGCTGTTGTACGGATTTCTCTGTTCAATCGCATATTTAAAAAAGCAATCGATTATTTGTTTAAGATTTATGGCCATGTCCTCTTTTTATTTTGTTGGCGTCCGAGAGCAACGTCAGAGAGGAACTTTCAGTTCGTCAGCAATTGATATCAACCGCTGTACTCCCCAACCGCTCCCCATTAACCACCACATGCACCGCATGTACCCCCGCATAGTGCTTGCGCGTAGTGAAATCCTTAATCACCTGCCGCCGCGCAATAATCTCACGCCCAAACCCCGCCAAATCCAACGTCTTCAACTTGAAAACCTTGGCCGACGTCCCGCCATTCGCCTTCACATAGTCAATCGCATAATCAATCACCAACCGCTGCTCCACCGGCACCAACGACCGCACCGTAAACGACAAGGTAATCGTATCCCCAAGCCGCACAACCGCCGGCTCCACCTTCACATCCAGCAATTCAACCTCAGCCTTAGCCCCCGCACCAATCACAGTGAGCGCCCGCAAATCCCCCTGTTTGATCAAACTCCGCAACGCATGTTTGGCAATCCACGCCGTGTGTTTGTTCTCCAGCGACCACCCCTCAACCGTATCCAGCACCCACTCCGGATGCTCTTTGGTCACATCATTCAAATGATTCGCTACCGACTTGCGCACATACAAACTTTCATCGGCCTTCAACCGGTCAAGAATCCCCGCAGCCAACAGCGGATCAGCCTGCACCCGTTCCAGCCGAAACGACCACGGCAGGCGAGGGCGACTGCCTTCGCTGGCCAGTCTTCGCACGTGGTGGTTTTCGTCTCGCGTCCAGTCGTGCATCAGTTCCAGCGAGCGTTCCAGGTCGCTGCGCAGGAAGTGGCGGATGGCGAATTCGGAGGAGCCGAAGGTGGTGAAGTACTTCAGGGCTTCCATCGATGTATCGAACGCGTGCGCGCCGTAGCTCGCGACGTAATGCGGCAGGCACATGCTGACGAAGCCGCTGTTCAGTCGCGGGGCAAGTTCGCGCAGGACAGCGAGGGAATCTGAGTAATCCAGCGGTAGCACGTGATGCAGGCTTTCGCTGACACGGGCCATGCGTTGCATGACGGAGAGGTCGGCGAGGCCGTCGTTGGCGTGCTTGAGAAAGGCCTTGGCCTTGAACGCCGGGTACACGGCGCTCATTTCTGTGGCGATGTGTTGCAGGCGTTCGGCGTTGAAGATTTCTTTGAGGGCCGGGGCGGCGGTTTCGGTGGTGCTCATGGTCAGGTCATCGGGGTGCTGATGAACGCCCGGGTGCTTTCGGCGTACGCGGTGTATTGGGCGATGCGCGGGAAGCGATCGGCGTCGATCTGGTCGGGGACGACGAGGCCGGTGAAGCTCCAGGCGACGGCGAGGGTGATGCCGTCCTGTTGGAGGGGGCCGTCGGTGGGCAGCGGGTGTTTTTCGAGTTCGTGTTCGAGGGCGGTGAAGGCGGCGGCGAGTTGGCCTTCGACGCGTTCGACCCACGGTTGGTATTGAATGTCGGCCGGGCGCAGGTTGCGTTCGTAGTAGAGCTGCACGGCTTTTTCGCAGGCGGCGAGGCCGAGGCCGATCAGGCGCAGGGCTTTGACCCGTTGCGACAGGTCGGCGGGCAGCAGGGTTTTGCCGGACAGGGCTTCGAGATAGTCGAGGATCAGGGTCGAGTCGATCAGCACTT
This sequence comes from Pseudomonas sp. GW821-FHT11D10, assembly GCF_058808435.1. Lineage (NCBI taxonomy): Bacteria > Pseudomonadati > Pseudomonadota > Gammaproteobacteria > Pseudomonadales > Pseudomonadaceae > Pseudomonas > Pseudomonas sp. GW821-FHT11D10. The sequence goes on from NZ_JBXARR010000001.1 coordinate 548,426, forward strand.
CACCTTCATCGAGCACCAAAGTCGGCGCTTTGACCACCGGGTTGATCTGCTGGAAGCGCTCGAAGTGGCGAAACACCGAGACCGGGTCGTGTTCCAGTTCGATCCCCAGGCATTTGGCGGAGATCGCCACGCGGCGCACGTAAGGGGAGTCCAGCATGCCGATCAGTTTCATGACGCGTTCCTTCAAGTCGAACCGGGGAGGGCATAACGTAGCTGAGGTTGGGGGGATTTGTCAGTCTTTGCGAGGGGGCGGGTTTTGCGGTCTGCGATCGTAACGAATTGCGACAAAGCGCCGCTCGTCCGCCGTTTGTCTTCTATATACAGCCGCTCGACTGAATTTCTTGCTATAAACGCACTCCGATGAGCGCTGTGAAGCCTGTGTCAGAGCAGTTTCCGGGCCTTGTCGGACAAATTCCCGGTATTTACAGTTGCTGAGGCCTCAAACGGGCCTTAGACTGCCGCCCCTTCGTAAATTGAGTGCCGGGTGGCGTTTGCAATAAACGATGCCTTTCCGATGACCGCAGGCGGTTCGCCGGAACGCTCCCTAATTCGCCTTAATGCACGTTTTTTTATAGAGATATCAATGACAAAGGACAAGTTGCTGGCCATGCCGGCAGATGACTACATGAATGCCGAGCAACACGCTTTCTTCAGCGAGCTGTTGCAGAACATGAAAGTCGAAACCCATGAGCGCATTGAGCAGAACCGTATTGCCATCGAAAGCCTGGACACCCCGGCTGACCCGGCGGACGCCGCATCGGTGGAAGAAGAGCGCACCTGGCTGGTAAACGCGATCGATCGCGACCAGCGCATGCTGCCGCAACTCGAGCAGGCCCTTGAGCGTATCAAGGAAGACAGCTTTGGCTGGTGTGATGACAGCGGCGAGCCGATCGGCCTGAAACGCCTGCTGATCAGCCCGACCACCAAGTACTGCATCGAAGCTCAAGAGCGTCACGAGCAGATCGACAAGCACCAGCGTCAGGCCTGATTCCTGAGGCGACCCCTTCAATGCGGGTCGTCGCGAAAAGATCGCAGCCTTTTGCAGTTTCTCCGGGAACTGCAAAAGGCTGCGATCTTTGCTTTTTCTCGTCTCCCGGAAAGTCCCCGCACCATTCCATTGACCTGCCACAGACCCACGACTAACGGACCATGGATAATGGCGTTGTAGTGGCGTTTAATGCAGCCACAACAATGAGAACAAGCGTGGGGTAACGAAATGACGAGAGAAGGATCTCTGGTTGCGGCTATGCCTGCACCAGTTGTTTTGCCGAAGAATCGCTGGCTGACGCCGACTCTGCAAAGCATCGCCCTGATGCTGTTGCTGGCCGGGATGAGCCTGGGCGAGTGGCCCTTGTACGTCGGCATGCCGCTGGCGGTGCTGATTGTCTGGCTGCCGCGCCTGCGTTCCCGGGCGGTCCCCGATGCGCAACCGGTCGACAGCAATAACGCGATGTCCGAGCTGACTCGCGACCTTTCCTACACCACTAGTCATAACGCGCTGTCAGCCGCTGGGGTGGCGTTCTCCGTCAAGGAGCTGGCCGGCAAGCTGCAATCACAACTCGACGCCGCCGCGCAGATCGTCAACAACGCTGAAGTCATGATCGCCACTGAGCAGGCCACTTCGCAGCTCAGCCGCGAGGCATTGGGCGCTGCCAGCGAAGCCCATCACAGCAGCGCGGCGGGGCGCACCGAACTGGTGGATTCGATCTCGCGCATGCATCAGCTCAGCCAGCGCGCCAATGCCAGCCGCGAACTGATCGAAGCCTTGAGCCAGCGCAGTGATGACATCCAGCGCGTGACGCTGGTGATCCAGTCCATCGCCAGTCAGACCAACCTCCTGGCATTGAACGCCGCCATCGAAGCGGCCCGGGCCGGTGAGCACGGTCGTGGTTTTGCAGTGGTGGCGGATGAAGTGCGCGGTCTGGCCGCCCGGACCGCGACAGCCACCGGCGAAGTGGGCGAGATGGTCGCCGACATCCAGCAACGCACGGCGCAGGTGGTGGAACAGATTCGCCAGCTCTCCGACGATTTGCACACGGGCGTCGAGCAGGTCGAACACACCGGTCAGCACCTGGAAAACATCGCGCGACTGGCTGCCGGGGTAGAAACCCAGGTCGGCGAAATCGCCCGAGGCGCAGAAACCAATCGTGAACAGCTCGACAGCCTGTTCACCGCCATCGAGCAGATGCGCAGCGATCTGGCGATCAGCGACCAGCAGACCCGCCGCCTGGCCGAGGCCGCCGTGCAGATGGAAGGGCAGGCGGAAACTATCAGTGAGCGCCTGGCCGAAGTCGGGCTGGACGACTATCACCAGCGCATCTACGACCTCGCCCGCGAAGGGGCCAGCCAGATTGCCGCGCGGTTCGAGGCCGATGTCGAACAAGGGCGCATCAGCCTTGAAGACCTGTTCGACCGCCAGTATCAGCCGGTTCCCGACACCCAGCCCGCCAAGCTCCAGACTCGTTTCGATCGCTACACCGATCAGGTGCTGCCGGCGATTCAGGAGCCGTTGCTGCCGCGCCACGAAGGTCTGGTATTCGCTATCGCCTGTACGCAGCAGGGTTACGTTCCGACCCACAATCAGGCGTTCAGCCAGCCGCTGACCGGGGATGCACAGGTCGATACCGTCAACAATCGCACCAAACGCAAATTCGCCGACCGCACCGGCATCCGCTGCGGCAGCCATCAGCAACCCGTGTTGTTGCAGACCTACACCCGCGATACCGGCGAGCTGATGCACGACCTGTCGGTGCCGATCATGGTCAAGGGCCGGCATTGGGGCGGGTTGCGTCTGGGCTACAAACCGGAGAAGCCGCGTTGAGGGATTGTTGCCGGAACTGCAATTAAGCTGTACAGCCGCGCAGCTGTTTCATCCTGATCCAGATCATTAACATGCCTACATAGTTAGGTTGCTAATGAAGTTGGGAGGTCAGCATGCAATGCAGAGTCGATGTCGCGGTGATGATCGGCAGCGGTGTACCCGCCGGACTGCGCGCCATAGGGCAAAGTGTCTGTTGGGTGGTGCTGCTTAATGGCGAACGCCGTGGCACTGCCTTCGCGAGTCGAAACGAGGCGGAAGAGTGCAGGGCCGCATGGCTTGAGCAATTGAGCGCTGAAGCCGGTGCCAGCCTGCACTGATCGAGTTTATTTGCCCCGGTGCAGGCGCACATTCAGCTCGTCGACCATTACCGCTTCTTCGCCATCGGCACGCAGCCACTCCTTGAGCAACTGCGCCTGCTGCGGGCTCCAGAAGTCGGCGTCGATCAGTTTGGTATCGGCTTCCAGCGGATGGGCTTCGATGAAGTCGTCGATCGCCGCTTCTTCCGACGGCAGCCCTAATTGATCGAACAGGGTTGTCAGGTTGTAGGCAGGCAGTTCCATGGTGTACTCCTTGAAGGATGGCGGGGTCGGTCACTCTCTTTATCTGAGGTGCTCGCTGGCCAGGAGTTCGATTCGCGATTCCAGTGAACGGGCGAGGGCGCAGGCGGCGTTGTGATTCTCGCGGAAACCTCTGACAAGCCCAGTCGACTTTTCCCTGATATGGAAAAAGCCGTTGCCCGCCGGGATCACCTGAAACAACGGTTCCTGGCCACAAGTCTCGATTGTAGGAACAGTCTCGAACACCGGAGCGTTCAAGGCAAAGGCGGGTTCGTGAGTCACGGCAAAATGCGTCATAGTGCACATATGAAGTCCTTTTCATGGATTGACCCGCATTTACAGGGTGTTGCGGGTAGTCGCGAACAGCATCGCTGCTCTAGAATCGCCAACACCTGTTGACGGCATGGCGCTATCTAAAGCAATTTTTTGCGTGCGATATGTCGGAAAAGTGATTTTCTCGGTGAGTTTTTTCCCTAAAGTTCGTAGTCAGTTTTCTCTGGCCGACCGTGACGCGTTTTCCTTCAACATTTGGAGAACGTCTTTGCAGGTTTCGCGAGTGGCATTCCAGTAGTCTTGTGCAACTCGCGTTGAATGAGCACTTTGCTTGCTCAGGCGTATATTCGAGTCATCGCGCAACACCTTCGGCCTGGCCGACTTTTTCTGCCGTGCGCGCTTTTCGCGTACGGCACTCTTTTCAAGTGTGGGGATGTTTCTTTGGCAGTCAGTAACCTCGATATGCATGCTTTGTTCGTGCTGGGTGATTTGCGGGCAAAGCTGGTCAAGCAGTTTCAATCGCGTTTTGTTTACATCACCGAGCAGAACGCCGAAGGCATTTACGTTGCCGAAATCGACACCGAAAGCGCATTGGTGGTCGATGACAAACCTGGCCTCAAGCTCAAGGTCGGCGATCATTTCAGCGCGTCGGTACTGCCGAGCCGTGAAGGCGGCAAGATGGACATCCGCTTTCGCGAAATCAAAATGACCGTATACGGTCTCGGCGACTACGCGTTCGTCAGCACGGCCGACGGTCATGCCATCGTATTCAAGGAAGGCCACAGCGCGGTCACCGTGTTCGCCGCCAACGAGCAGTTACAGGAAGGCCTGACCAAGACCCTGAAAGCCGTCACCGCCAAAGCCGCCAAGTGGCGCAAGGGCGAACTGGTGACGTTCAAGGCCAGCGAGTGAGCCGCGCCGATTTCCATTTGCAGAACCTCGACAGCGCCCGCGAAGAAGCACGTCGATTGTTCACGGTAAAGGCCGAATTGAAGGGCGCCTGGCTGGGTTGGGTCGCCTCGCAAATTTACGCCTTGCAGCCTGCGGAATACGCCAGCATGGTCAGACGCGAGCTGAAGAGCCTGCAGGAAATTTCTGAAAAGTAACCTTGTCCGTGTCATGCCCCTGAAAAAACAGGAACCTCGTCTACAGTCAGTTGACTGAGTATTCAGAGGCTTGCGGTCTTCTGTCAGGCCATCCTGCTATTGCTGTGAACAGCACGAGGTGCAAAAGCATGAACGGATTTCGACGGTTGCTGGCCGCTGGCCTGACCACCTTCGGCTTGATGACGGCGGTGCCCGCGGTGAGCGCGGCACAGGCGCCGATCCACTTTGCTGATCTGAACTGGGAAAGCGGCAGCCTGATCACCGATGTCCTGCGCATCATCGTCGAGAAGGGCTACGGCTTGCCGACCGACACCTTGCCGGGCACCACCATCACCCTTGAGACCGCACTGGCCAACAACGACATTCAGGTCATCGGCGAAGAGTGGGCCGGGCGCAGTCCGGTGTGGGTCAAGGCCGAGGCCGAAGGCAAGGTCGCCAGCCTGGGCGACACGGTCAAAGGCGCCACCGAAGGCTGGTGGGTGCCGGAATACGTGATCAAGGGCGACCCGGCCAAGGGCATCAAGCCACTGGCGCCGGACCTGCGCAGCGTCAGCGATCTGAAGAAGTACAAGGACGTGTTCAAGGACCCGGAAACCCCGAGCAAGGGCCGGTTCCTCAACAGCCCGATTGGCTGGACGTCGGAGGTGGTGAACAAGCAGAAGCTCACGGCTTACGGCTTGCAGGACGATTTCGTCAATTTTCGCAGCGGCTCCGGTGCGGCACTCGATGCCGAAATCAGCTCATCGATCCGTCGGGGTAAGCCGGTGCTGTTCTATTATTGGTCGCCGACACCGTTGCTCGGCAAGTTCAAGCTGATCCAACTGGAAGAGCCGCCGTTCGATGCCGAGGCCTGGAAAACCCTGACCGACGCCGATAACCCCAATCCGAAACCGACCCGTTCACTGGCCTCGAAGCTGTCGATCGGGGTGTCCACGCCGTTCCAGAAGCAGTATCCGCAGATTGCCGAGTTCTTCAGCAAGGTCGATTTTCCGATTGATGACCTGAACAAGGCGCTGGCCGAGATGAGCGAGAAACACACGCCGCCCCGGGACGCAGCGGTGGCGTTCATGAAGGCGCATCCGGATGTGTGGCAGGCGTGGCTGCCGAAGGATGTGGCGCAGAAGGTTCAGGCAGGTCTGTAGCGATGTGGCGAGGGCCTCAGGCCCTCGCCGAAGTGGGTCAGAACCGCGTCTGCACTGCCAGCTCGAATGTACGCGGTGTGCCGAGGTAATACGCCGGCGACACATGGGCGAACTCGGCATACACCTCATTCGTCAGGTTGCGCACCCGCCCGGTCACGGTGGTGTGCGAATCCACCTTGTAGCTCAGGAAGCTGCCAAACAGCGTGTACGACGGCACTGTCATGGTGTTGGCATTGTCGGCGAACACCGATGCCACATACCGAGCATCGACCCCGCCTTGCCATTGCGGCGAGAAATCATACGTCAGCCACAGATTGCCGACCCGGTCCGGCACGTTGGTCGGTGTGTTGCCCTTGCGGGAAACCACTACGCCGGCGGCGTTCTTCTCGTTGAACTCATCGTATTGCGCATCGACCCAGGCGAAGTTGCCTTCGGCCAGCAACTTGTCGGTGATCCGCAAGGAGCTGGCGATCTCGATGCCCTTCGACGTCTGCTGGCCGACCGGAATGCTGCTGGTCGGGTCCAGTGGATCTGTCACGGCGAAGTCCTTGCGCTCGATGGTGTAGGCGGCCACCGTCGCCGAACCTCGTCCGTTCAGGTAGCCGAACTTGCTGCCGATTTCCCATTGCTTGCCGGTCGAGACATCGAAGTCCTGGGTGCCATTGGGCTGCTCGGCGGCGGTGCTGTATTGCACGTACACATTGGCTGACGGAATGAACTGATACGTCAGGCCGACGCGTCCGGTGACCGGTTCCCAGCTGCGTTTGAGATGGCGCGGGTTACTCGCGGTCACCGTGCGATGGTTGGTCACGTCGAGGTCGATATCGTCGTAACGCAGGCCAGTGAGCAACGAAAGCTTGTCGGTCAGTGCCAGACGATTTTCGGCGAACAGCGCTTTGGTCGTGACTTCGTTGGTCTTGTCGCTGACGAAACCCGGTATGGTTCCGGGGATGTCATAGAAATGCCCCGGTCGGTAGTTGTTCGGGTTCACCGTACTGGCGCCTTTGACGTTCAGCGGCGAGTTGGTGGTCTGGTTGACCTTGTACTCGAAACCGCCGGACCAGGTGGTGTCGAGACCGAACAGGGTGTTGTCGTGGCGCAGTTCGAACTGGTTGCCGTTCTGCTCGCCCTGGTGTCGCACCTGATAGGCAGTGGAGCGGTTCACCGCGCTGTTGTCGGCGTTGTATTGATAGGTTTCCAGGTTGCGGTAATCGCGCTGGCTGTCGAGGTGATAGAGGGTGTTGCGCAGGGTGGTGCTGTCGTTGATCCGGTAGTCGATGATCGAGCGCACCCAGATCGTCCGCTGCTCGTAGCGGCCGTCCTCGACGTTGTAGTTGTTGAAGCGGCTGTGCTTGTCGATCTTCAACTCGCCGGCCTTGGGGTTGAGCACCGGCGTGCCCCAGTACGGGCTGTCTTCGTGTTCATCCTGATATTCCAGGGCCAGGGTGTGCGACAGGTTTGGCGTCAGGTCGCTGAGCAAGGAGAACGCCACGCTCCAGGCATCGCGTTCCTGGCGGTCGATGTAGCCGTTGCTGGTGTTGTGGCTGACGTCGAGGCGCGCGTAATGCTGCACGTCGGCGCCGGGGTCGGTCAGCGCGTGGTTGAGGCCGAACGCGGTTTCGGTGGTGTCGTAGGTGCCATAACTGACTCGGCCTTCGATCGCTTGCTCGTCGCGGGTGGCCAGTTTGGTCACGTAGTTCAGCGAGCCACCGACCGAACCTGCGCCGTTGATCAGCGACGAAGGACCGCCGACCAGTTCCACACGGTCATAAATCCACGAGTCCACGGGGCGAGCCAGTCCGCCGGAAACGTTGACCCCGTTGAACATCTGGGTGATCTGGCTACTGGTGAAACCGCGATAGGAGACGAATCCGCCAAAGCCTGGCGGCGCACTGGCGTTCACCCCCGGCAAGGTGTTGGCCGCGTCCTGGAAGTTTTGCGAACCGTGACGTTCGATGTCGTTGCGGTTGGCAATGGCCACCGAAGCCGGAGTTTCGCGTACGCTGAGGCCCAGGCGCGAGGCCATGCCACTGGACTGGTCGAGGCTCAGGCCCGGTTCGGCGCCGGACTCGCCGTCAATGGTGATCGGCGCCAGATCCACGGTGGATTGCGCCCAGACGTTGACGGACAGGCAGCCGCACAGGCTCGCCAGCAAGGTAAGTTGTTTCATCGATTGAATCCTGAATGCTTGTCTAGGAGTCAGCGCACAGGCGAACGCCGCGCGTTGGCGCAGTGGGCTGACAAATCAAAAAGGCAAGGACACTCAGGCGAGCGGCGGGGCGCGAGGGTTGGCCGAAGGCCAGATGAAGCGGGCAGGGAGGTCGGCGCTGACGATGACCGGCAGCGGCGGGCTGTGTTGTTCCGGCAGGATCGCCAGGGTCAGGCTGGAGTTGAACGCCGGGCCCATGCCGCCGGTGGAGCACAGCGGACAGCCGAAGGCTTTGGCCAGGGTCGGCAGTTTTTCTTCGGCGGGATTCGAGGCGAGCGGCGCCTGGGTGCTTGGGTCGACGGCGCAGAACTGGCCGCCGATACCGTTGAGCTGCATGCCGACCATTTGTCCGTGACCGATGCTGCAGGCGAACACGTTGAACAGGACGCAGCAATAGAGCATCCAGGCCAGCAGTGAGCGATCGGTACGGGTGAATTTCATGGGGCGGCACTTTACCGCACCGCCGACCGGTCGTGCACATGGAAAAATGCCGACTAGGATGTTTTGTTCAAATCCCTTGAAAGGATTCTCGACCATGACCTTTGTGTTGGCTCAATGGCTGGTGACGATATTTGCGGTGATCAGCCTGATGCATGTGTATTGGGCGATGGGTGGGCAGTGGGCGGCCGTGGCGGTGGTGCCGCAGGTTCCGGTGGACAACGGCGGGCTGACGCTCAGGCCGGCATTCAAGCCGTCAGGCTGGATCACGCTGGTGGTGGCGGCAGCCCTGCTACTGATTGCCGCACTGGTGTGCATGCGAGTGGGGTGGTGGCTGCCCGCCGTGCATCACTGGGCGCTGCAATGGGTGATCAGCGCGATTGCGCTGCTGATGTTTGCGCGGGCGATCGGCGATTCGGAGCTGGTGGGTTTCTTCAAGGAAGTAAAGGGGTCGCGGTTTGCCCGGCTCGACACTTGGGTCTACTCGCCGCTGTGTCTGATATTGGGAGCCGGGCTGTTGGCTGTCGCCTGGATCTAACTGCCGGTTTCAGTACGCCGGCTGCTCACCTCGGCCGGCACATCATCCCCGGCCATGCGCTTGCGGAACAACGCCGCCCGCGCCAAGAGCAAGGTGGTCACCGGCACGGTGATCGACAGCAGAATCGGGATCAGCCATGCGTGCAGCACCGGCCCGGACTTGAGCGCGGAAAAACAGATGATCGACGCCAGTGCCACGCACCACGCGCCGAGGGTCGAGGCCAGCGCCGGCGGGTGCATGCGCTGGAAATAATCCTTCATCCGCAGCAGGCCGATCGCGCCGATCAGGGCGAAAATACCGCTGAGGACCAGCAGGATCGCCACCGGGATTTCCACCCAGAGAGACAGTTCAGCGTTCATTCGATCACCTCGCCACGCAGGAGGAATTTCGCCAGGGCAAACGAGCCGACGAAGCCGAACAGCGCGATCAGCAGCGCCGCTTCGAAGTAGGTGTCACTGGAGTAACGAATCCCCAGGGTCAGCATCATCAGCATGGCGACGATGTACAGGTAATCCAGCGCCAGTACCCGGTCCTGCGCCGACGGGCCTTTGAACAGGCGCACCAGCGTGAGGACCATGGCCAGGGAAAACAGGAACAGCGTCAGCAGAATCGCGTTCGACAGCAGCGGACTCATTCGAAAATCTCCATCAACGGCCGCTCGTAAGTGACCTTGAAGTGCTGGATGAATTGCGCCTCGTCATCCAGATCCCAGACGTGCAGCAACAGAATGCTGCGATCCAGCGCCAGTTCCGACCACACCGTTCCGGGCACGACCGTACAGATCATCGACAGCGCCGCCAGACCGTTGGCGTCGCGCAGGTCCAGCGGCACCTTGATGAAGCGTGAACGAAGCGGCCGACGACCGGCGTTGAGTACGCCCCAGGCCACCTGCAGGTTCGAGACGATCACATCGCGCCCGACCAGCAGAAACAATCGCAGGATCGTGCCCGGGCGGCGGATGTGAATTTGTTGCGGGCGCAGTTTGCGCATCATCAGCGGGGCGCAGAAACCGAGAACGGCACCCAGCAGCAGGTTGCCCGGGCTGACCGACAGGTTCAGCACCAGCCACAGCAACCACAGTGCAAGCGACAACCACGGAGCCGGAAACAGACGCTTCATGGTTGCACCTCCAGCAGCGCAGCCTTGGCTTCCGGGCTCGGCACGGCGCGGGTGCCGAGCACTGCCATCACGTATTGCTGCGGATTGTTCAGGGCGTCGGCCGCTGCCTGGGTGTAACGTAGCAGCGGTTCAGCCTTGAAGGTCAGGGCGATGCTCAGGCCGAGCAGCAGGAAAATCGGCGTGCATTCCAGTTTGCGCAGCAGGGGCGACGGGCGCTCTTCAGGCGACCAGAAGCGCTGGATGCCCAGACGCGAGAACGCCATCAGCGAGCCGAGCCCGGTGAGGATCAGCAGGGCCAGCAACGCCCAGGCGGCATTCGAGATCGGTTCGCCGGCGCCGAGGCCCAGCGGGTTGAGCAGGGCGCCGATCAGGCTCAGCTTGCCGATGAATCCGGACAGCGGCGGCATGCCGATGATCAGCAGCGCGCAGGCAATGAAGCTCAGACCGAGGAAGGCCATGGTCCACGGGATCACCTGACCGACCACGGCTTTCTGATCGTCGTCGAGGTTGATGCCCTTGATCGGACGCTGCCATTCCTGCGGACGTGGCAGCAGTTCGTTTTCGTCTTCCAGCGGCACTTCGATGGCGGTGCGCGAGCGTTCGATCAATTCAGCCAGCAGGAACAGTGCGCTCAACGCCAGGGTCGAGCTGACCAGATAGAACAGCGCGGCGCCGATCAGGTTTGGCTGGGCGAAACCCACGGCCGACAGCAGGATCCCCGCCGACACCAGAATGCTCAGGCTGGCCATGCGTTCCAGACGTTGCGCGGCAATGATCGCCACGCCCGCACCGGCCATGGTCGCCATGCCACCGTAGATCAGCCAGTCGCCACCAAAGTACGCCGAAGCACCGGCCTGGCCCGAGAACAGCAGCGTCCACAGACGCAACAGGGTGTAGACGCCGACCTTGGTCATGATCGCGAACATCGCCGCCACCGGCGCGCTGGCCGACGAGTAGGCCGGCACCAGCCAGAAATTCAGCGGCCACATGCCGGCCTTGGCCAGGAACGCTACGGCCAGAATTCCCGCGCCGGCGTGCAGCAGGCCACGGTCGGCCTCCGGCACCAGCGGGATTTTCAGGGCCAGATCCGCCATGTTCAGCGTGCCGGTCACACCGTAGATCAACGCCGCACCAATCAGGAACAGCGACGACGCCAGCAGGTTGATCGAAATGTAATGTAGCCCCGACGACACCCGTGCCCGGCCCGAACCATGAAGCAACAGGCCGTAGGACGCGGCCAGCAATACCTCGAAGAACACGAACAGGTTGAACAGGTCCGCCGTCAGGAATGCACCGTAAAGGCCCATCAACTGAATCTGGAATAGGGCGTGAAAACTCGACCCGGCGCCGTCCCAGCGGGCCATGGCGAACAGCAGGGCGCTGACGCCGATGATTCCGGTCAGCACCAGCATCAATGCCGACAGACGATCGACTACCAGCACGATGCCGAACGGCACCTGCCAGTTGCCCGGCAGGTACACACCGATCGAGCCGGGTACGCCGGTGGTCTGGGTCCATTGCAGCAACATCACCGAGATGCCGAGGCCGAGGAGGCTGGAGAACAGGTTGATTTTCGCCTTCAGCGGTCGATGCTTTTCGCCGAGCATCAGCATGATGGCGGCGGTCAGCAGCGGCAGCAGGATCGGTGCGGCGATCAGGTGAGTCATCGCCGTCATTCCTTGGGCTCCCTTCCGTCAACGTGGTCGGTGCCGGTCAGGCCCCGTGAGGCCAGCAGCACCACCAGGAACAGCGCGGTCATGGCGAAGCTGATGACGATGGCCGTCAGCACCAGCGCCTGGGGCAACGGGTCGGTGTAATTCAGAAGATCCTGCGGCACGCCGTCCTTGATGATTGGCTCTTTGCCGATGAACAGGCTGCCCATGCTGAAGATGAACAGATTGACGCCGTAGGACAGCAGGCACAGGCCCATCACCACCTGGAACGTCCGTGGCCGCAGGATCAGCCAGACCCCGGACGCGGCGAGCACGCCGATGGCGATTGCGATGACTTCTTCCATCAGACGGCTCCTTTGGCGGCAGCGGTTTTATGGCCCCGGACCGATTGGTGGGCGAGGGCGGTGAGGATCAGCAAGGTCGAGCCGACCACCACGGCGTAGACGCCGATATCGAAGAACAGCGCGCTGGCGATATGGATGTCACCCAGCAGCCGCAGGCTGAAGTGCCAGGTGTGGGTGGTCAGGAACGGATAACCGACCGCCATCGCCCCGAGGCCGGTGACGGTGGCGAACAGCAGGCCGGTGCCCATCCAGCGCAGCGGCCGCAGGCTCATTTGTGCCTCGACCCACTGGGTGCCGGCGACCATGTATTGCAGGATGAACGCCACCGACATCACCAGACCGGCGACGAAGCCGCCACCCGGCTGGTTGTGCCCGCGCATGAACAGGTAGAACGACACCACCAGCGCAATCGGCAGCAGCAGGCGCACCAGCACCGCCGGCACCATCATGAAGCCGAGCGCGGTGTCGCTGGCCGAACGCGGGTTGACCAGATCGGTGACCACGTCGGGGGCGAGCAGGCGCTGCTGAGCCGGCAGTTGCAGGCTTTCTTTCGGCGGGCGGAAACGCCGCAGCAGGGCGAATACGGTCAGCGCCACGGCAGCGAGCACGGTGATTTCGCCAAGGGTGTCGAAACCCCGGAAATCCACCAGCATCACGTTGACTACGTTGCTGCCGCCGCCCTCGGGCAGGGCACGGCTCAGGTAGAACGAGGAAATGTCGTTTGGCGTCTGCCGGGTCAGCATGGCGTAGGACAGCAGCGCCATGCCGCCACCGACTGCAATCGACAGCAGCAAGTCGCGCAGACGCCGTACCCGCGCCTTGCGCAGGCTGCTTGGCAATGGCGAAACCTCTTCGATCCGCCGTGGCAGCCAGCGCAGGCCGAGCAGGATCAGCACCGTGGTCACCACTTCGACCACCAGTTGCGTCAGGGCCAGATCCGGTGCCGAGAACCAGACGAAGGTCACGCAGGTCATCAGGCCGCAGACGCTGACCATGGTCAGGGCGGCGAGACGGTGATACTTGGCCTGCCACGCGGCGCCGAGGGCGCAGGCGATTGCCAGCAGCCACAGGGTCACGAACACGATCGAACCAGGGATCTTCGGCCGGTCGCCCCAGCTCAGGCTGCTGTGCAGCATCGGGATCAGCCCGGCCAGCACTGCCGCCAATACCATCAGGAACAGCTGGGTTTGCAGACGCTTGGTGCCGATCCGCCGCTCCAGCCGTCGCGCCAGACGCATCATCGCCACCAGACTGCGCTCGAACAGGCGCTTGCCATTGAAGCGGCCTACCAGTGGCGGGAATTTGAAACGACCGCGCTTGAGCTGATTGCGCAGCAGCAGATAGACCACGATGCCGCCGGACATGGCGATCAGACTCATGATCATCGGTGCATTGAGGCCGTGCCAGATCGCCAGGCTGTATTCCGGCAGCACGCCACCCACCACCGGCAAAGCGGCGGCGGCCAGCAACGGGCCTACAACCTGGGCCGGGAAAATCCCCACCAGCAAACAGGTGAAAACCAGCAACTCAACCGGTGCACGCATCCAGCGCGGAGGCTCGTGCGGAGTGTGCGGCAGGTCGGTGGCCGTCGGGCCGAAGAACACATCAACGGTGAAGCGCAGCGAGTAAGCCACGCTGAACGTGCCAGCGATGGTCGCGACGATTGGCAGCGCGGCTTCCACCCAGGCGGTGGCGTTGATGAACACGGTTTCGGCGAAGAACATTTCTTTCGACAGGAAACCGTTGAGCAGCGGCACGCCGGCCATGGACGCACTGGCGACCATCGCCAGGGTGGCGGTGAACGGAATCAGTTTGAACAGGCCGTTGAGCTTGCGGATGTCGCGGGTGCCGCTTTCGTGGTCGATGATCCCGGCGGCCATGAACAGCGAAGCCTTGAAGGTCGCGTGGTTGAGAATGTGGAACACCGCTGCGACGGCGGCCAGCGGACTGTTCAGGCCCAGCAGCAGCGTGATCAGACCGAGATGGCTGATGGTCGAGTAGGCCAGCAGTCCCTTGAGGTCGTTCTGGAACATCGCGCAGTACGCGCCGAGCAACAGCGTGGCGGCGCCGGCGCCGCTGACGATGTAGAACCATTCTTCGCTGCCGGACAGCGACGGCCACAGGCGGGCCAGCAGGAAAACCCCGGCCTTGACCATGGTCGCCGAGTGCAGGTACGCCGAAACCGGTGTGGGTGCCGCCATTGCGTGGGGCAGCCAGAAGTGGAAGGGGAACTGGGCGCTTTTGCTGAGGGCGCCGATAAGAATGAGGGGAAGCAGGATGGGGTAGAGGGCATGTGCGCGAATCAGATCGCCGGCGGCCAGGACCTTGTCCAGGTCATAGCTGCCGACCACATGGCCGAGGATCATGACCCCCGCCAGCAGACACAATCCCCCGGCACCGGTGACCATCAACGCCATGTACGCACCACGGCGCGCATCGTGGCGGTGGTGCCAGTAGCCGATCAACAGGAACGAGAAAAGGCTGGTCAGCTCCCAGAAGAACACGATCTGGATCAGGTTGCCGGAGATCACCAGCCCGAGCATGGCGCCCATGAACGCCAGAAAGAACGCGAAGAAACGCGGCACCGGATCGTCCGGCGACATGTAATAACGGGCATATAAAGAGACGAGGGTGCCGATGCCCAGCACCAGCATCGAGAACAGCCAGGCGAAGCCGTCCATGCGCAGGACGAAGTTCAGGCCCAGGCTGGGCAGCCACGTGAACTCTTCGCGAATCACGCCGCCGTGGGCGATCTGCGGGTACAGCATCGCGACCGAGACAGTACCGATCAGTGCGACCAGACCTGCCAGCAGGGATTCGGCGTTACGTGCGTTGTGCGGCAGCACGGCTGCCAGACAGCTGCCCAGAAAAGGCAGAAGCAGTAGAACTATCAGGGACATAGGCTTCTAATCTGCGGAAGTTTGTGAAGCATCATACGTGCCAGCTCCCGGATCGCCAAACGCGAGGATGTCTCTGAATCCTACAAAGTAGCCGTAAAACCCCCGTTTAGCCTTCGGTCTCGTGCTCCAATTCTTCCGTGACCGTTTGTGTCTCTTTGCCTTTGGTCTTCAATTCACTGACGATCACCGCCGCCACGATCAGCCCCGCACCCACCAATGCAATCGCCGGCAGGCGCTCTCCCGCGATGCGCCCGACGATCCCGGCCCACACCGGCTCACCGGCGTAGATCAAGGTCGCGCGGGTCGGCGAAACACTTTTCTGCGCCCAGTTCATCGCTACCTGAATCGCCGCACTCATCGCGCCCAGGCCCAAAGCAGTGCTCAACAACAGCCACGAGAAGTCCGGAATCGCCTCGCCGGTCGGCACCACCATCAAGAACGACAGTACCGAAGTCGTCGCCAGCTGCACCACGGTTACGCGACGCACATCAACCTGACCGGCATAGTTACTGATCAGGATGATTTCGGCCGCTATCGCAATGGCGCTGATCAGCGTGGCGATTTCACCGGGGCTGAAATTCAGCGAAGCGCCGGATGGCCCGGAAAGCAGCATCAGCCCGGTAAACGCCAGCATGATGCCGATGCTTGGCATCAAACCTGGGCGCCGACCGAGAACCAGCCATTGCAGCAGCGGCACAAATGGCACGTACAGCGCGGTGATGAACGCCGACTGGCTGCTGGGAATGCTCTGCAAACCGACGGTCTGCAAGCCATAACCGAGCATGATCGCCACGCCGATGAACGCGCCGGCCTTGAGTTCGAACAAGGTCAGTTCACGCAGGTGTTTCCACGAAAACATCGCCACGATGCTCGCCGCTGCGGCAAAGCGCAGACCAACGAAAAACATCGGCCCGCTGACGGTCATGGCGTGCTGCACAAGCAGAAAGGTGCCGCCCCAGAGCATGGTGATCAGCACCAGCACGCACTCGGCTTTGCTGAACCGGGAAAACCGCAGGGGAGTTTGAGGGGAGTTGGCTGACGTCATGACCTTGCGCACTTTTGAGGAGGAGACGCACAATGCGCCAAATGTTGCGCAGTATACTGCCCAACCCTAGCCAGTGAGCAATATAGTGCACAGAGATTCCGTTCAGCGGGCTTCGGTCCTGCAACACGTCAGCCAGAACGTCCGGCGCCTGCGCCACGCCGCCGACATGAGCCAGACGGCCCTCGCGGAAAAGTCCGGGGTCAGCCGGCGGATGCTGGTGGCCATCGAGGCCGGCGAAAAGAATGTCAGCCTGACCACCCTCGACCGCGTCGCCGAAGCCCTCGAAGTGGCTTTCAGTGATCTGATTCAGGCCCCGGACAACCGCGATCCCGGCCGCATCAACGAACTCGCCTGGGCTGGCAGCATCCCCGGCAGTAAAGCCGTTTTACTGTCCAAGGCCAACGCCACTCGCGCAGTTGAGCAGTGGGAATGGTGCCTACAACCAGGTGAGGTGTATCCGTCGCAACCTGACGCCGAGGGCTGGAGCGAACAGATTTTCGTATTCGCGGGCTGCCTGACGCTGATGCTCGGCGATCAAGCCCAACAGATCGCGGCCGGGGAGTTTTTCATGTTCGCCAGCAACCAGCCACACACCTATCGCAACGATGGGGAAGTGGCGGCGCGGTTCGTGCGCAATGTGGTGATCTGACTGTTGCAGGGCCGACAGCGGATAAACAGTTTGCTCCATCCTGCGTGCAGACTGCTTTAGGTTGTTATCTCAATCTATTGATAAACAAAGAAAATATATTCAGGCATGACTCCTGCTATGGGTTTTGGATCCTCATCCGGAAACCACGGAGTCGCCTCACATGACTGCTTCCAATCAAACTTTTAAACACTTCCTGACAATCGGGAGTGCCATCTGATGCCCCGCGAAATCCGCCTCAACGCCTTCGACATGAACTGCGTCGGCCATCAGTCGCCGGGCTTGTGGGCTCACCCTCGGGATCGCTCCTGGCAATACAAGGATCTGGAGTACTGGACCGATCTGGCGAAAATCCTCGAGCGCGGCAAGTTCGACGGTTTGTTCATCGCCGACGTGCTGGGCATCTACGACGTGTACAACGGCAATGGCGAAGCGGCCATCCGGCAGGCGGCGCAGGTGCCGGTCAACGATCCGTTGCAATTGATCCCGCCGATGGCGTTGGTCACCGAGCACCTGGGGTTTGGCCTGACCGCTTCGTTGTCCTTCGAACATCCGTATCCATTCGCCCGACGCCTGTCGACCCTCGATCACCTGACCAAGGGCCGCGCCGGCTGGAACATCGTCACGTCTTATCTGGAGAGCGGTGCAAAGAACATCGGCCAGCAAGCCCAGACTGAACACGACGCGCGCTACGACTTCGCCGAGGAATACCTGGAGGTCTGCTACAAACTCTGGGAAGGCAGTTGGGAAGAGGGCGCGATTCTGCGGGATCGCGAGCGACGGATTTTCAGTGACCCGAGCAAGATCCACGAGATCCGCCACCACGGGAAACACTTCCAGGTGCCAGGCATTCACCTCTGTGAGCCGTCGCCGCAACGCACGCCGGTTCTCTATCAGGCCGGCGCGTCGAGCCGAGGCAAGCAGTTTGCCGCCGAGCACGCCGAGTGCGTATTTGTCGCCGCACCGTCGAAAGTGCTGCTGAAGAAAACCGTGGCTGACATCCGCCGCCGCGCCGCCGAGGCTGGGCGCGATCCGTCGAAGATCCTGATTTTCAACCTGCAAACCGTGATCCTCGGCGAAACCGACGCCAAGGCCAAAGCCAAGTTCGAAGAATACAAATCCTGGGTCAGTTACGAGGGCGCGATGGCGCTGATTTCCGGCTGGACTGGCATCGATTTCAGCCGTTTCAAACCGGACGAACCCCTGAAGCACGTGCACACCAACGCCATTCAGTCGGCGGTCGAGGCGTTTTCCACGGCGGATCCGAACAAGGTCTGGACCCCCAACGAACTGGCCGACTGGGTCGGCATCGGCGGCTTCGGTCCGTTGTTCGTCGGCAGCCCGGAAACGGTAGCGGACCTGTTGCAGGAATGGGTCGACGAAACCGACGTCGACGGCTTCAACCTGGCTTACGCGCTGACCCACGAAACCTTCATCGACGCCGTGGAATTGCTGGTGCCGGAGCTGCAGAAGCGCGGTGTCTACAAGACCGAGTACACGCCGGGGACCTTGCGCGAGAAGCTGTTTGGCGAAGGGCCGAGACTGCCTGAGACTCATCCGGGCAGTGGCTATCGAAACTTGGGCGAGCTGCATCGGCAGGAGAAAAAAGTCGCGTCCGTCTAGACGCCTTCGCGGCGTCTGAATGACACTGGCCCGAGCATATCCTCAGCTGCGAGAACGGCATGACTCAAACCGATACGACCGCCATCCACCACGCCGACATCCTGATTGTCGGCGGTGGCCTCAGCGGCACGATGCTGGCGGTGCAATTGCTGCGTTTGCCGGGGCGCAGAAAGATTCTGGTGATCGAGCCCCGGGCCGAACTGGGCCGGGGCGAAGCGTACAGCGCGGTGGAACTGGGCCACACGCTCAACGGCAACGCGGCGCGGATGAGCGTTGACCCGGACAATGCCGATGACCTGACTCAATGGCTGACCGATCACATCGCTGGCGGTGGCTGGCCCGAGTCGGATCAGCAACATGTACCGGTCAGCGAACTGTTTCCGCCACGGGGGCTGTTCGGCGTGTACGTGCAACAGCGTCTGGCCGAAGCGCAGCAGGTGGGTGCGCAATGCGGGTCGACGGTCGAGCATGTGCGCGCCGAAGTGGTCGACATTCAGGCCTCCAGCGATTCCGTGCAGCTCACCTTGAATGACGGTCAGCAACTGCACGGCGCTTTTGCCGTGCTGGCGACCGGGATGTTTCCGGCTGCCCGCACCCCGCAAAAAGAATCCAGTGGCCTCAACGCGGCGGCACTCGATCCTTGGGATGTCGCGGCCATGCGCCAGCTCGATCCGCAATCCACGGTGCTGATCATCGGCTCCGGCCTGACCATGGTCGATGCCGTGGTGTCGCTGGAGCAGGCCGGGCATCGCGGGCCGATCGAGGTGTTTTCCCGGCACGGGCTGTTGCCCCATGTGCGTCGGCAACCGCCCGCGTGGGTGGACTTCCTCGCCGAGGATCACAACATTTGCACGCCTCGCCAGCTATTGCGCGAATTGCGTCGGCATTGCAGCGACGCCATCGCACAGGGCATCGACTGGCAGGCTCCGCTCGACACCGTGCGTGCGCACATCGGCCGGTTATGGAGCCAGGCCAGCGATGTGCAGCGCCGGCAATTCGTGCGGCATGTGCGACCGTGGTGGGAAAGTCATCACCATCGTTCGCCGCCGCTGAGTGCGGAACTGGTCGAGCGTCTGCACCGGGAAGGGCGATTGCGCATTCATGCGGCGTCTTACAAGGGGCTTGAGCCGGTATCGGACGACGGCGTGAGTATCCTCATTCGCCCTCGCGGTGAGGCTGAAACCCGCGTAGTGCAGGGCGCGGCGTTGATCAATTCCAGCGGCATCGAATACGACTGGCGTCGGGTCGCGCGACCTTTGCCGCAGCAGTTGCTGACGCGTGGCCTGGTTCGTCCGGGGCCGCTGGCGCTGGGCATCGCAGCCGCGGTGGACGGCGCGGTGCTGGATGAAGAGGGCCGGGTCTCGAACCGCTTGTTCGCCATGGGCCCGCCGCTGCGTGGCATGTGGTGGGAAAGCACCGCTGTCACCGACGTGGCGTCGCAGGCCAAGGCACTGGCCGCACGACTGGTACGCTGACGCCCCAATGCAAGAAACCCCGCTTCGGCGGGGTTTCCTGTTTCTGGCAGCTCAAACCGATTACTCAGTAGCGCTGATATTTGGAACCGAATTCCGGGCGGTTTTCCGCGACGTACAGTTTGGTCTGTTCGGCGTTTTGTTGCAGGTTGAGGGTGCCTTTGTGTTCGGCATCGATGCTGACGGTGTCGACGTTCAGGGTGCCGGACTGGCCAACGGTCGCCGCTGCGACAACCGGGGTGCTGGCGTGTGGGGCGGCGATGGCGGAGGTGGCGCCGATCAGGGAAACGATGAAGCCGAGTGCGATGATGTCTTTCATGATGTTGCTCCAGAGAGTGGGGAGAAGATGGAGCCCACTCTAGTGCTGGAGGGTTTTGATGTGAAAACACCCTTGCGCATAGTCGTTATCGAAGGCGTTGATGCCTGATCAGCGCGGTAGGGTATTGGACAGCCAGCGCTGGCGCAGCTGCTCCAGACGGCCGTCGGCCCGCAATGTATCCAGCGCCTGCTGCCAGCGTGCGACCTGTTTCGGATCGGTCTGCGGCGAAAAGGCAATGTAGGTGTTCTGTTTCATCAACGGGATCTGGTACTGCAAGCGTCCCGGCTCCATGCCTTGCTCGCGGGCGAGGGCGGCTTTGGACCAGGTATCGGAGACCACGAAATCGGTACGCCCCAGACTGAACAGCCGCATCATCTGCTCCGGGGTTTCCACGCCGTAGAGGTTGTTCAGGTCTTGCCCTTGCAGATAGCTGTAGACCAGCCATTTGCGCGGCACGGTGATCCGGCCCAGGTGGTCGGCTTCACGCAGGCTGTGCACGGGAGGCTGGAGATTGTCCCGGGCGTACAGCGCGGTTTCGACTTCGATCAGCGGCCCGACCCATTGATAGCGATCGTCGCGTTCGTCGGTACGCAGCACGGTGAATACGCCGGTGTCAGGGGTGTCGCTGGCCATGCGCAGGGCGCGCAACAGCGGGACTTGTTGCAGATGAATGCGGTCGCCGGTCTGGGTCGCCAGAGCCTGCACCACGTCCACCCCGAATCCTGCGAGCTGATTGCCTTGCATGAAATGCAGGGGCGGGTGGTTGTCGGTGAGCAGTTGCAGATCCGCCGCGGTGGCCGTCAGGGCCAGCATGGACAGCAGACAGGCGGCAAATCGTTTCATGGATCGTCCCTGAACAAATCAATCGCGCAGCTTAGTACGAGCCATGACGGCTGTCGTGGGGAAACAGCGGGGCTTTTGTGTCAGAGAACAAGGCTTATCGGTAGTGAACGCTGCGGGGGCAGAGCGCCCCCGGCAGGAATCGACAACGGCGGTACAAACGATCAGTAACGTTGGTACTTGGAGCCGAACTCGGGACGGTTCTCGGCGACCAGTACGCTGCGGGCCGAACGTTCGCGCAGTTCCTGAAGGCGATCCGCACCACCCTCGGCGACGCGTTCACGCAGTTCCTGCAAACGGTCGGCGCCACCTTCAGCTACGCGTTCACGCAGTTCCTGCAAGCGATCCGCGCCACCTTCGGCAACACGATCCTTCTGCAGGTTTTCCGAGCCGTATTCGGCGACCAGCGGCTGGGAGCTGGCGGACGCCAGGTCGGTCAGGGCCAGGCCACCGAGCAGGCTGATTGCGAGTACCAGGGATTTCGAGGACTTGAACATGGTACTTCTCCTTGCGTTTGAGATGAGTGAACCAGTGCTTTCTGGTGGGTTCATTCAAACGCGAGGGTGTATCGCTGATATGTGGTGTTGCGGCCCGAAAACACGGGTTACGTATCTGCGCGGCTAATTTATACAGAGCGATACAAATCCGTCAGGATTCGGCGAGCATCTCCACGGCGAAGGAGAAAACATAACCCTCGTTGCGCACGGTCTTGATGTAGGTCGGCTCGCGGGAGTCGTCCAGCAGACGCTGACGCAGGCGGCTGACCAGCAAATCGATGGAACGGTCGAACAGGTCGGCGTCGCGGCCCTGGGTCAGATTGAGCAACTGGTCGCGGCTGAGCACCCGTTGCGGATGGTCGAGAAACACTCGGAGCAAGCGGTACTCGGCGCCGCTGAGGGCAACCATGGTTTCGTCTTCATCGAGCAGGTGGCGGGCGGTGGTGTCCAGGCGCCAGCGGCCGAACGCGAGCAGACGCCCGGTTTCGGTGATCAGCAGATTGGGTGGCAGCATTCGCGTGCGGCGCAGTACGGCGTTGATTCGTGCCAGCAGTTCGCGGGCGGCGAAGGGCTTGGTCAGGTAATCGTCGGCGCCCATTTCCAGGCCGAGGATGCGGTCGGTCTGGTCGTCGCGGGCGGTGAGCATCAGGATCGGGATCGCCTTGTGCTTGCCGGCGCGCAACTCGCGGCACAGCACCAGCCCGTCATCGCCGGGGAGCATGATGTCGAGCACGATCAGGTCGACCGTGTTGGCTTCCAGAAAACTGCGCATCTGCCGGCCATCGGCGACCACGGTGCTGCGCAGGCCGTTCTTGGTCAGGTAATTGCCGACCAGCTCGCGGATCTCGCGGTCATCGTCGACGATCAGGATGTGGTTGATGTGATCCATGGTTCGCTCTTTTTATAAGGAGTGCCCGAAGCGTTGCGCTTCGGGCACCTGCTTTTTCGGGTCAGGACACCACGCGATAGCACGGCACATACGCCGCGCCGCCCGGCAGTTTCATCCGGTGCTGGGCGACGAAGGCTTTGAGCAGCAGGTCGAGCGGTTGCATGATCGCGGCGTCGCCACGGATCTGGTACGGCCCGTGTTCCTCGATCAGGCGGATGCCCTTGTCCTTGACGTTGCCGGCGACGATCCCGGAGAACGCGCGGCGCAGGTTGGCCGCCAGTTCATGAGGTGGCTGGTCGCGGTGCAGCTTGAGGTTGGCCATGTTTTCGTGGGTCGGGTCGAACGGGCGCTGGAAGCCTTCGTCGATCTTCAGCAGCCAGTTGAAGTGGAACGCGTCGGCGCGTTCGCGGCGGAACTGCTTCACGGCCTTGAGGCCCGCGGTCATCTGCCGCGCCACTTCGGCCGGGTCGTCGATGATGATTTCGTAGTGCTTCTTCGCCGCTTCGCCGAGGGTGGCGGTGACGAAGGCGTCCAGTTGTTCCAGATACGGCGCGGCGTGTTTCGGCCCGGTCAGAATCACCGGGAACGGCAGGCCGGCGTTGTCCGGGTGCATCAGGATGCCCAGCAGGTACAGGAACTCTTCGGCGGTGCCGGCGCCGCCCGGGAAGATGATGATGCCGTGGCCGACGCGAACGAAGGCTTCCAGGCGCTTTTCGATGTCCGGCAGGATCACCAGTTCGTTGACGATCGGGTTTGGCGCTTCGGCGGCGATGATGCCCGGCTCGGTCAGCCCGAGGTAACGGCCACCGTGAATGCGTTGCTTGGCGTGGGCGATGGTCGCGCCTTTCATCGGGCCTTTCATCACGCCGGGGCCGCAGCCGGTGCAGATGTCGAGGCTGCGCAGGCCCAGTTCGTGGCCGACTTTCTTGGTGTATTTGTATTCTTCGGTGTTGATCGAGTGGCCGCCCCAGCACACGACGATTTTCGGCTCGACGCCCGGACGCAAGGTGCGCGCATTGCGCAGCAGGTGGAAAACGTAGTCGCTGATGCCCTGGGAGGTGCTGAGGTCGATGCTCAAGGCGTCGAGTTCGTTTTCGGTGTAGACGATGTCGCGCAGGGCGCTGAACAGCATTTCCCGGGTGCTGGCGATCATTTCGCCGTCGACGAAGGCGTCGGCCGGGGCGTTAAGCAGTTCCAGGCGAACGCCGCGATCCTGCTGGTGGATGCGGATTTCGAAGTCTTTATAGGCTTCGAGGATGGTTTTTGCGTTGTCGACATGGGCGCCAGTATTGAGGATTGCCAGGGCGCACTGGCGAAAGAGGGTGTAGGTGCTGCCGGTTCCGGCCTGGCTCAGTTGCTGAACTTCACGTTGGGAAAGGGTTTCGAGGCTGCCTTTTGGGCTGACCGAGGCATTGATTACGTGTCGTTGGGTCATGCAGTGATCCTTAAAACGATGTCATTGCCGGCATGGCCAATGGCATCCGAATAGTGTGTATCCATGAATGAAGATGGCACGATCTGCGTGGTATCGCCATGTCCCCGTTGGACGTTGAAAAGATGAAAAGGCGCTCCAGCATAGCTAAATCCGCCTCAGAGGCGATAATGCGCAGCCTCTTTTTAACTCAAGCCATGGAAGCCTGTCGCGATGTTCGAGATTCAACCGATCGATGCCATCACTTATCGCCAGCAGACCCGGCGCAGCACGCTGATCATCGCGGTACTGTTTCTGGTGCTGGCGATGGCGTTTTCGACGGCGGCGGTGGCGCTGTTCGGCGAGCCGGGCGGGGATAACCTGCGGTTCAATGTCGGCGGGGTGTTCGGCGCATTTCTGCTGACGGCGGCGTTGCTGCGCGGGCGTTTCTGGAATCAGACCTGGATGGCTCCGGCGGTGTATGGCTGGCGGCTCAAGCGCAGCCTGATGAGCGTCACCAACGTGATGCATCAGGTGACGGCGGCGGTGGAGAAGGGTGATCCGGTGGCGATGAGAGTGCTGCGTTTCTATCACCTGGGCCTGACCCAGATGCATGAACTGGACGGCAACTCCAGCGATCATGCGCAATTGCACCAGGAAGTCGGAGCGCACAAGGCGCGGATGGAGGCGCTCGGTCTGGACACCGATCAGACGCGGCTCGATCCGGCCTGGCTGGAAACCTTGAAAGCGCGCTAGAACGGAATGCGTGCGGCGCGCCGGAGTTTCCAGCGGCGAATCAGGCGCCCGTAGACCAGCAGGTTGACCACCAGCACCACGCTGCCCAAGACCAACTGAATCTGCGGGGTCAGCCCGGCCGGGTAGATGATCGGCCAGATGTAATGTTCGATGAAGCCACCCGCGTATTCGGTCTGCCCGGCAGCGTGGCGCATCAGGTTTTCCCAATAGGTCAGCGGACAGGTCAGGTGCAACACCTCGACCGCCACGCCCCAGGCCGCCGCCGGCAAATGCAGCCAGATCAGCCGCGGCCACTTGAGCACCAGCAGCCCGCCGAACAGCACGAACAGAATGAACAGCAAATGAAACAGCACCAGCCCGTCGGCGGCTATCCGATACAGCATGTCGTCTCCCTGACGCGTGTGTGAATGGTTGCCATGTTACGCCGGTAAACGACTGACGGAAGGAAGGATTTGCGCCAACTGCGCAAGATTGTTCAAGCCATGAACGGGCGTTTGCTGGCAGAGTCCGGGGTCTTGTCTCACGGTTGAAGAGTGTTATGTCTGACTCATTAATGCCGCGCAGTGCTTTTCTTCGCGGAGCCGCGGCGATCATGCCGTTATCCCTGGCGACCGCGCCGTGGGGGCTGCTGGCCGGCTCCATGGCGATCGAAGCCAACCTCACGCCGCTGCAAGGGCAAGGCCTGTCGAGCATCGTGTTCGCCGGCGCTGCGCAGTTGGTGGCGATCGGCATGCTCAAGGGCGGCGCGGGGATTTTCTCGATTCTGCTGACCACGCTGTTGCTGACCTCGCAACATTTGCTCTACGGCATGAGCATGCGCCACGTGATTTCGCCGTTGCCGGGGCGCTGGCGTATTGGCCTGGGCTTTTTGCTCACCGATGAACTGTTCGCCCTGACCAGTCAGCATGATCGTCAGCAGTTCAATCGCTGGTACGCGTTGGGCGTCGGCCTGACGTTCTACATCGCCTGGAACCTCTTCACCCTGGCCGGCATCGTGCTCGGCAGCAGCATTCCGGGGCTTGAGCATCTGGGGCTGGACTTCTCGATTGCCGCGACCTTCATCGCATTGATCACCCCGGTGGTGCGCAATGTGCCGACGGTGGTCTGCGTGGCAGTGTCGCTGTTTTGCTCGGTGCTGTTCAGCTACTGGCAATGGGGTTCGGCGCTGGTGCTGTCGGGCCTGGCCGGCATGACTGCCGGGTTTATCTGCAACAAGCTGTATCGGGAGCGCACATGATTGTCTGGGCAGTGATTTTCGGCATGGGGATTCTGGTGTTCCTCAACCGTTACGTGTTTCTCGAACCGCGCTTGCCGGTACGTTTGAGCAGCAACGCACGGCAATTTCTCGGTTTTGCCGTGCCGGGCATGTTGACCGCGATTTGCGGGCCGATTGTCTTCATGCCGGACAAACAACTGAATCTGCAGTGGGATAACCCTTATCTGCTGAGTTCACTAGTGGCAATCGGCCTGGTGATCTACACACGCAATACATTGCTTAGCATGCTATTGAGCATGGCGTTCTTCTTTCTATTGCGCTGGTGGCTTTAAGTTCTACGCTTAATGGATGAATTCCATTAGCGAGGTGAACATGGCAACCGAGCAGAAACGTCCCGAAGAAGATGACGAACCGAGTGAAGAAGAGATCGAGCGGGAGAAACACAAGGAACAGACCTGGAAACATGACGACAGCCGCGAGTTGTCCGACCGTGATAGGGAAATCCCGCTGAAACCCTGAACGCCACAACGAAAAAGCCCCGCGATTGCGGGGCTTTTTCGTTTCATCAAAGATCTTCCAGCTGCGTGAAATCGGGGTGGGAGGCCCGATAACCCAAGGTCTTGTCGATCCAGGCATTCAGCTCGTTGACCATCACCGGCGGGTGGCAGGGATAGCTTTCGAGGGTGGCGCGCAGGATGCGGTCGATATCGGGTACGTCGCGCAGGTTTCGAGTCTTTATGTAGTGGCCGATAAAACAGTCGAGTTGAAAGCGTTCTGTCGTGGACAGATGAATACACTCCAGGCCTGTGACCTGTTTGATTGCAAAATCGTCGCGCAACTTAGTTCTCTGCAAGGCTTGTTAAGTTTGTGGGGTATTCCTGGTTTGTTGACTCTTTGGTCAACTGGTATGCCAATAGGAAATGCGGCGCGCATGCTATCCGTAGTGTTTCTAAAAGTATGTATGACGATTGAAATGTCAGACAGGCGGTTAGTTCACTCAAACGACTGTTTCAGCTCCCTGTTTCGCGAATGAAACACCGCGTGTAACGCGCAGGATTCAATTCGTGGATTCCTGTTCTTGATAACGCACCGCGCCGGCATTTATTTACGTCACCGCTTCAATCAATTCCGCGCCCTGATTGCGGGAGTTGCCCACCGCTTTGCCGACTTTGTGCCATTGGAACGCTTCGCTGGGTTCGGCTTCGAACAGCAGCATCTGCTCGGCGCGTGCGGTGGGCGTGGCGGGATCGAGCCATTCGTGCACCCGATCGGCGCACAGCACGATCGGGCGCCGGTCATGGACATCGAGCAAGCCGCCTTCGCTGTTGGCGGTGATGATGACGAAGCCGTCGTCTTCCTGAGGAGGCTCACCGGGTGTCGGAAACTGGCCGATGGCGGCGCAGAAAACCGGTTGATGATCGGCGCGACGAATCAGCCACGGCTGTCGGCTTTTGTCCGGGGCATCGACCCACTCGAACCAGTTGTCGACCGGCACGATCAGCCGATGACGCCAGATCGCTCGAAAGAACGGCCCGTGGGCGACTTTTTCCACCCGCGCGTTGATCGGCGCGGCGCGATCCTTGGCCCAGTGCGGACGCCAGCCCCAGCGCAGATTGTCGGCGTACAGTCGTTGTTCGTGTTGATGAAGGATCGCCAGTGACGTGGTGGGCGCGGCGTTGTAATGCGCCAACGGTGCATCGCCGACGTGATTGATCAGCGCATCGGGAATGCTCAGCACCGCGACGAAATCGTGGATGCCCCGGTATTGCGACAGTCTTCCGCACATCGGCCGACCCTCCGGCGAACAGCTGCCTGAAGGTTTGAGCTTAGTTGCACGCTTCAATCCTTGCTGCCCTGGCCGGTGAACGCGTCGCGCCAGACCAGCCAGCGGCGTTCCAGCACCGCAAGCAAACCGTCGCTGAGTTTGCCGAGCAGCGCCAGGACGATGATCGCGGCCAGCACGATGTCCGGCCGCGAAGTTTCGCGACCGTCACTGAGCAGGTAACCCAGCCCTTTGGTCGCCGCAATCAGTTCGGCCGCCACCAGAAACATCCACGACAGGCTCATGCCGCTGCGCAATCCGGTGAACAGGCCGGGCAGGGCGGCAGGCAGCAGAATTCGTCGCACCAGTTGCAGCGGACTGAAGCCATAGATGTGCCCGACCTCCACCAGTTTGCGGTCGATGTTGCGGATCGCCGCGACCACGTTGACGTACACCGGGAAGAACGCGCCGATGGCGATCAGGACGATTTTCGAGGTCTCGTCGATCCCCAGCCACAGCAGCAACAATGGCACCCAGGCCAGGCTGGGAATCGAACGCAGCGCGGCGAAGGTCGGTTCCAGATAGGCCTCGGCTTCGCGGCTGAGTCCGACCCACGCGGCGAACACCAGCGCCAGGCTCGCGCCGATGGCAAACCCCAGCAGCACGCGAATCAGGCTGGCACCGATGTGTTTCCACAAGGCGCCTTCGGCCAGATCCGTGAGGGTCAGGGCGATCTCGCTTGGCGCGGGCATCTGGTAGGACGGTAGCCAGCCGATGCGTACGATAAATTCCAGGGCGATCACAATCAGCAGTGGCAGGGCCAGGCCTTTAAGGCGCCGGCGCCAGAGCGGATTCAGCAGTGGGAATTTTCGCCGTGGTGCCGACAAGGTGAGGCGGGCGGGCAAGTCGTTGCTCATGGACGGTTCTCCGCTCACGACAAATCCGCGACGGGCGCGGATTTGTTGTGAGCCTGATCGGTTACTGGGCGGCGGCGACTTGCTGGAAACCGGTGTCGATCAACTGATCGATGACCTGATCGACATTCACGCCACGGCGTACAAGTTCTTCGGAGACCAGAATCGGCGCGGCGGCTTTCG
The DNA here is from genome assembly GCF_058808435.1 of Pseudomonas sp. GW821-FHT11D10. Classification (NCBI taxonomy): domain Bacteria; kingdom Pseudomonadati; phylum Pseudomonadota; class Gammaproteobacteria; order Pseudomonadales; family Pseudomonadaceae; genus Pseudomonas; species Pseudomonas sp. GW821-FHT11D10. Next base: position 577,119 of record NZ_JBXARR010000001.1, read on the forward strand.
AGGCCAGCACGTCCTTGGCGGTCAGTTGCGGGCTGCTCAGGTCGGTGCGCGACAGTTGCAGCTTGGCCACGTCCAGCGGCAGGCCGGATTCGCTGGCGAGCAATTTGGCCAGCTCTTCGGGATTCTTCACCGACCACTCGCGGGCCTGCTCATAGGCTTTGATTACGGTGTCGATGGTTTGCGGGTGTTGCTTGGCGTATTGCTCGGTGACGCTGACCACGCCGTAGCTGTTGAAATCGCGATTGCGGTACAGCAGACGCGAACCGGCCTGCACCTGACTGGCGGCCATGTGCGGATCGAGGCCGGCCCAGGCGTCGACATCACCTTTCTCCAGCGCGGTGCGACCGTCCGGGTGTTGCAGGTGCACCAGTTCCACGTCGTCCTTTTTCAGCCCGGCCTGTTGCAGGGTGCGCAGGGTGAACAGGTACGGATCGGTGCCTTTCGTGGCGGCGATTTTCTTGCCCTTGAGGTCGGCGACGGACTGGATCGGCGAGTCCTTGCGCACCACCAGCGCGGTCCACTCGGCGCGGCTGTAGACGTAGACCGATTTGATCGGGCTGCCATTGGCGCGGCTGAGCACGGCAGCGAGGCTGGCCGACGAGGCGAAATCCACGCCGCCGCTGTTGAGGTATTCCAGCGAGCGGTTGCTGCCCTGGCTCAGCACCCAGCTGACTTTGCTCTGGGGCAGGGCTTTTTCCAGGTAGCCCAGATGTTTGAGCGCCAGGCTGACCGGCGAGTAATAGGCGTAATCCAGATGCACTTCGGCCGGCGGCGCTTCGGCGGCGTGGGCGAGAGGTTGCAGATTCAGGGCTACTGCGCAGGCCGCGAGCAGCGTTTTGATGCGGGAAAACGGTAAGAGGGATTTCATGGGCACGCTCCGGCAAGGCGACAGATTCTTATGTCCAAAAAGATATTTTTATCGAATGCTTCCTGCATGAATGGAATATTGCAGGCTCTGTGCCATGTGCGCTATGTCCCGTGTTTACGGGGTCTGACGCCGCTTTTGCAGGTTGGAAGTGTTGCAGGGAAAACACTGTGACGAGCCACTGTTGCTCGGCCAACAGTGCGGCGGGAAGGTGCTGAGCTTATGCGCTAATCGAATTTCAGATCTGATTTGTAAGAGCGTTATGGTCTATAAAAATCCCTTCTGCAGGACTCGCCATGAAGCTCTCACGTTTCCTACGCGCCGCGTTGACCAGCGCACTGTTTGCCACGCCATTGACCTACGCTGCCGAACCTTTGGTCCTGCACGTCGGTGACCAGAATTACTACAACATCCGCGCGTCCATAGAAGCGTCCGGCGTATTGAAGGACGCGCCTTACACGGTCGACTGGAAACATTTCCAGGCTGCCGCGCCATTGGCCGAGGCCTTGCAGACCGGTTCGCTGGATCTGGGTTTCCTGGGGGATTCGGGGTTTCTGTTCCTGGCCGCCAAACAGGCGCCGGTGAAACTGATCGGTGTGTCGCGACAGAACCCGGACACCATCGCCCTGTTGGTGCCCAAGGATTCTCCGGTGAAAACCATCGAGGACCTGAAGGGCAAGAAAGTCGCCTACTGGCCGGGTGCCTGGAGTCAGCAGTTGACCCTTCGGGCGCTGGAGCAGGGCGGGTTACCTGAGAACTACGTCGACTTCGTCAAGCTGATGCCGATTGATGCAGCGGCGGCGTTACCGCAAGGCAGCATCGATGCGTTCCCGGTCTGGGAACCGTACATTTCCCAGCAGATCGTGTTCTCGGGTGCGCGGCCGATTCTCACGGCGAAAAACCTGATGCCGGGCTTGAGCGCGATTGCGGCATCGGCGCCGTCCATCGACAGCAAGCGTGAAGCGATCGCCGATTTCCTCGGGCGCCTGAAGCAGGCCAGGGCCTGGGTCGACAGCCACACCGACGAATACGCCGACCTGTGGGCGAAGAAAGCCAACCTCGATCAGCAAGTTTCGCGGCACTGGTTGCGCCAGGCGCACATGACGGTCGGCCCGGTCGATCAACAGGCCGCCGCCGATCTGCAAAGCACCGCCGACTTCCTGTTCAAGGTCAAGGCGCTGCCGGCTCCGCTGGCCACGGCGGGGATCATCGACAGCTCGTTTCAACAGGCACTGGCACGCTGAGCGGGCGCCGGAACCAAACCCTGTGTATCTTTATCCAACCTCGGCCCATCTCGATGGGTCGCAGGGAGGCAGCAGCGGCGAAGGAGTTTTGCCAATCGACAACATGACCGTAACGGTCGGGCTCAAGGCAAAACATGACACAGTGGTTCAAGCTTTTCTGCGCGATGGCGGTGGCCGTCGGGTTGGCCGGATGCATCGCCGCTCCCATCGAAATGACCGCGCAGACCGAAGCCCGGCTCAAGGACCAAGCGCCTGTGCGCTTTCTGTTGACCTTCGATGACGGCCCCAGCGCTTCCAGTCTTTTCAACCCGACCGACACCGTGCTCGACAGCCTCAAGGACAACCCGCTGCAGCCGGGGATCAAAGCGGTGTTTTTCGTCCAGACCCGCGCGCCGCGCGCGGGCAACAGCGAGATCGGCCGGCGAGTCATGCGCCGCGAGCATGCTGAAGGACACATTCTGGGCTTTCACACCGCCACCCATTGGCACACCAATCATCGATTGCTCGATCCGGATGAGCTCGAAACCACGTTGACCAACGGCGCGGCGGACATCGCGGCGATCACCGGCGCGCCGCCGACGTTATTGCGCCCGCCGTTCTGGAACTACGACAAACGCACCTTCGCCGCCTATCAGCAGCACCATATGCAGGTTTTGCTGACCGACTTGAGCGCCAACGACGGCAAGATCTGGGGCTTCAACGCCAGCCCCCGGCGGCGGGCGAACATGCTGCGTCAGCTGTCTGAGGTCCGGGAACGGATTGCCCTTGGCGATTTGCCGACGGTGGACGGGGTGATTCCGGTGGTGGTGACCTTCCACGACCTCAACCGCTACACCGCCCGTCACACCCGCGAGTACTTGCAGATTCTGCTCGACAGCGCCGCCGCCACCGGCGTGCGACTGGCAGACAAACCGTTCTATGACGATCGCACGGCGCTGGAAAAAGCCGCGCTGGCACGCACGGTGGGCGAGTCGTCGAAACCGGTGAACCTGCCGGGGATCTGGAACTGGATCTGGGATCATGACGCCCATTGAGAGCGGCGACTTGAAGATGTGAAGCGGTTGGCAAATTTCACGCGTGTCGACGTGAGCACGGGGGCAAAAGCTCATCTATGCTCATCGGGTCGCCCGAGCCTGCGCCTGTGAGGCGTGCCCCCATGATTGCCATTACCGACATTTGCCGCATCGTCGAATCCGGCTTTTCGCCGCTGTATTGCGATTGCACCGAAACGGCGCAGGGCCTCTTGCAGATCAAGGTTTACGAACCCGACAGCGGGCGGGTCAACCTGTTGCTCAACGGGGTTTCCCCGGAGCATCTGGTCAAGATTCGTGACATCTCCAATTTCATCGGTGAATTGCGCACCGAAATGAGCGCCGGACGCCGGGCGTTCGCCGGCTGAGGGTCAGAGACGTCGCTGAAAGGCGCGGACGATGCTCAGCGTGGCGTCACTGACGTTCAGATTCTGCACCGCATCCAGCGGGTGCCAGAGGCAATCGACGATTTCATTCAGCGGGCGAACCTGATCGATATTCAGCACCGACGCCTCGTAGACGTGGTGGCGGGTGCTGCCGTTCTGCAATTCCATCAGATAGAGCATGTCATCGCTGTCCAGCCCGGTTTCTTCCTTGAGTTCTCGGACGGCGGCTTGCGCGCGGGTTTCTCCCGGTTCGACGGTGCCACCCGGAAGCGTCCAGCGGCACCTGGGTTTGCGCACCAGGAGAATGTGTCGATCCTGCTCGCAAATGACGGTTGCTCGTACTTTCATGTGTTACCCGATTGCCAGTTGTCATAAATCTGTCATGAATTAGCAATATTTGGGCCGCTGCCGGTTTAGAGCTTCTGAGTGCCCGGCAAGGGCAAAAGTGCCGGAGACTTGACGCAGCCACGGTGCGACGTCCGGTCGGCACGGCAGTGCGTTGCGGGTGTAAGGTGGAAAAGTTTTAGCAGACAGGAGGTGCCTATGAGCATGGCGATGCTGAACAAAATGCACATGAATGGCTACGACGTACTCAGCGTGAACAACGGCCCGTGGCGGGTCTGCACGCAGGGTGACCGGCTCGCATCGTTTGCCAGTCGCGAGGAGGCGCTGGCGTACGCCGCCGCGCTGCCGGGGTACAAAAGTCGCGCACGCGGTCGCAAGGCAGACTGAAGGTCTGTGAAGAAAAAGCCCCGGTTGTCCGGGGCTTTTTGCTGTGGTCAGGGTGAGGTTCAGTGGACTTTGGTTCGGCTGATGGCGCGGGCTTTCACTTCCCGGGCATACAGTTGCAGGCGTTCTTCATCGCTTTGCAGCACCTCGCAGGATCGCAGCACCGCCTGGGCGTCCGCCTCGTTGCCCGACTGGCGCAGTTGCTCGGCGATGCGCTTGAGGTCCACCGCCGACCATCTCAGGTCCGATGCCACGCTTTGCAGGTCACGCTGAAGTTCGTGTTCGTATTCATTGAGCCGCATGATCACCTCCGGAACATTCTCGGTAAAACAGAGTAGCCGCATTTTTCCGGTGTGGGGCAAGGTCTTCTGTCGGTGAGCTGAACGGCCCGGTTTTCAGGGAATGCAGGCAGAGCGCTACGATGGATGTCCGAACAGTTACAGGGTACATTCGCGTTTTTTCAGATGAAGGAATCACCATGCGGATGTTGATCGGGGGGATGCTGATGGCGGCATTGGCCGGTTGTTCGTTGCCTGCGTCACTGGTGCCGGGCGAGCCGAATGTCAGCAAGATCAGCGGCAAGACTCCCAAGGACTACGCCGCGTGTGTACTGCCACTGTGGCAGCAGGACGTTGCCAAGACGTCCCAGACAGCGATTTCCAATGGCTACCGGATCACCGCGCCGAGCATCGTCACCGCCGACGAGATTCTCGATGTGGTCAAATACAAGGACGGCAGCCGCGTTTCCCTGTACCAGGGGCCGCCATGGGCGAAGTCAGGATCGTTGCGCAAAGCGGTGCGCGACTGCCTGTAAGGTCGAAATAAAAAAAGCAGAAACCGGAGATCGGTTTCTGCTTTTTTTTGCCTGCTGATCGAGCTCAGTCCGAGATATCGGTGAGCGGGATGCCGGCACCGCCGGTCTTCTTTTCCCGGCGATCCTGCATCCAGTCTTCCACCTGGCTGTTGAACCCCGCCGGCGCCTTGCGCCCGACCTTTCTGGCGATATCGAGGATGGTCTGCTGGGCGAGGGCTTCTTCCATGCGCTTTTGCGCGGTCATCATCGCGGCGTGAATCGAGCAGGTGCCGTCCAGCGCCCAGTCCGGCGGCGAGCCGTCAAACAGCGCGCAGCGTCCGCGAATGTCCCGGCATTCGAAAATGTTCTTGGGACCATCGATGGCATTGACGATGTCGAGCAGGGTGATTTCGTCCGCCGGGCGCGCCAGGGTGAAGCCGCCACGCACACCACCGGTGGATTCCACCAGTTTGCCTTTGGCCAGTTTGGTGAAGATCTTCGCCAGGTAATCCAGCGGCACCCCTTGCAGCTCTGCCAGGTCACGCACGCTGGCTTCACGACTGTCACCGCCGCTGCCCACCAGAAAGGCCAGGCAGTGAATGCCGTACTCGACCCCCGCACTGTAAAGCGACATAACTATCTCCGACTGTATTTGTCGCCGATGTTATCAGGGTTGTTCGTGGCAAACAAATCGAGAGCGCCTGGGGTTTTTGGCTATGAGGATCCCGATTTTCTTGGTTTTCAGCTAAATCAATGAGTTGCGCAGGGTGGCTGCGTTCGATCTGAGCTATCGAAGTTTTCGATGCTAATCATCACAAAATCTGACTTGTCGGATTTAAAGGCGACCAATACAGTCGCCGTTATCCGGTGAGCAGCCTTCCGCGTTCTTGAAAAATACAGACGTGTCCGCTCCCGATGATGTGAATCCTTCAACCTCATTCAGTGACTTGGCTTCGTGCCTGGAGAGAACAATGAAACAGCACATTCTGGTAATCGGCGCAGGTTTCGGTGGCATGTGGACGGCATTGAGCGCCACGCGTCTGGTCGACATTCACAATCGGGACAACATCGAAGTGACCGTGTTGGCGCCGCAGGCCGAGCTGCGCGTTCGTCCGCGTTTTTATGAGCCGAATGCCCACACGCTGGCGGCGCCGCTGGGCGATCTGTTCGACGCGGTCGGCGTCAACTTCATCAAGGGCGCGGCGAACACCATCGACGTACAGGCGAAAACCGTGGGCTACACCGACGCAGCCGGTGCGCAGCAGGTATTCAACTACGACAAACTGGTGCTGGCTTCCGGCAGCGGCCTGGCCCTGCCGGACACCCCGGGCGTGGCCCAATACGCGTTTGACGTCGACCAGATCGAAGCTGCGATCCGCCTGGAAAACCACCTGGATTCCCTGATCGGCCAGCCTGAAAGCCAGGCACGCAACACCGTGGTCGTCGCCGGCGGCGGTTTCACCGGCATCGAAACCGCCACTGAAATGCCGGCGCGTCTGCGCGCTGTGCTGGGCGACGATGCCAACGTTCAAGTGATCATCGTTGACCGTGCGCAGAAAGTCGGTGCTTCCATGGGCGAAGCCATCAGTGTGTCGATTGCCGAAGCGAGCGAAGAGCTGGGCGTTGAATGGCGACTGGGTGTGTCGGTGCTGTCGGTCGATGAAAACGGCGTGACCCTGTCGGACGGTCAGCGCATCGAGGCAAAAACCGTGGTCTGGACCACCGGCGTGCGTGCCAGCTCGCTGACCGAGCAGATTCCTGCCGAGCGCGATCGCCAGGGCCGCCTGCACGTTGATGCCAACCTGAAAGTCATCGGCCAGGACGACATCTTCGCCACCGGCGACGTGGCTTACGCGGCCACCGACGATATCGGCAACTTCGCCCTGATGACCTGCCAGCACGCGATTTCCCTCGGTCGTCACGCCGGCAACAACGTCGCGGCGCAGATCCTCGGGGTCGACCCAACGCCGTACAGCCAGCCGAAATACGTGACCTGCCTCGACCTCGGCGCCTGGGGCGCGGTGTACACCGAAGGCTGGGATCGTCAGGTGAAACTGGTCAAGGAGGAGGGCAAGTCGCTCAAGACCCAAATCAACACCCAGTGGATCTACCCGCCGGCGGCTGACCGTGCCATCGCGCTGGCGGCTGCGGATCCGATGATCCCTGTCGTCGCGTAAAACGGCGTGTCAGAGAAAATCCCGCCCGGTTGATGCCGGGCGGGATTTTTTCGTTCAGATTGCGCAAACCCCTCCGGCAAGGACCACCCGGCCGAACTCGGCGTGGGCCTCGAGAGGTGTGATCGCGAGCAGTTGGTCGAGGCGAATTTCCTGTTGCGCGCCTTGTTGCTCGATCACCAGGAATTCTTCTTTGTCACTGCTGGTTCGCGTGGTCACGGCCCGAGCCATCAGCCGCTGACCGTCGACCAGCTCGATGTCCAGCTGATAGCCGCGCAGGCAGGCGATTTCCAGGTAGTCGTGCAGATCACAGTTCAACGGCTGATAACGGGTCATGGTGCTACTCCTCGAAACCTTGCAGGGTGATGATGAAATAGCCGTCTTCGGCGATGGCCTTGGCGACCTGCGGATTGGCCGGCTCGCTGTGACAGAACAGGCACTGGCTCTGGGAAATGTCTTCGTCCTGCAAGCCGTTGTCCATCAGGAACTGCCGGGCGTAAGCCTTCGCCGCTTCGGCTTCGCGATCGGTCAGCACGTCGAAATGAAGATAGCGGCCATCTTTGGTACGCACGTGGGTATCGAATACTTTGACGAACATTATTGGCTCTCCTGCATTTTCCAGGTGCCGGGCAGCGAGAGGTTGCCCGAGGCGATGTCGTAGACGCTGCTGACACACAGCAGCGGGTTGTGCAGGTCGGCATTGACCTTCAACGCTGCGGTGACGCCGTCATAGTTGAAACTCTGCGGGAAACCGACGGCAGCCAGTGGCACGCGGATCTGCGCGGCATTCTGTTTGACGCTCAGGTCGTAGCCGGGGGAGTCGATGTAAATCGGCGCGCCGGGCCAGGTCGCAGGCAGTTTCGGTTTGGCGTCCTTGGGGATGTCGCGCACTTTCAGGCCGCCGGGGCCGCAGCTTTCATCCTTGCTCAGGACCACCCAGTGCGAGTGCCAGAGGCCGCCATCGTTGTCCTTCTTGCCGTCCTTGTTTTCATCCAGCTGCGGGGTGTCATCGAAGTCCGGGTGCGAGGTCAGGGCCAGGGCGAGAATGCCGGAGTTCGCTTCAAAACCGACGGCGCTGCTGTCCAGGCTGGTGGGCCAGACGTAGCTGTAGACCTCGGCACCGGCGAATGAACCTTTGGCGGTCGGCACGCGGCTGCCGGCCTTGCCATCGACCAGTTGTTCGAAGACCAGGGTGTTGCCGTCCTTGAAAACACGGGTGTGGACGAGGTCGAACGCGGCGTCGGTTTTACCGGGTTCGCTGTGAATGCCTTCAGGTCCGTGGGCCCAGGCTTGTGTTGCCAGAAGCGTGCTGATGGCCAATGCCAATGCGGTTTTCATGGGATGCCTCGAAGTGTGCTTTAAGTTTCGAATCGACACCGTAATCCTAAAGTGGCACTGTTTTTTGTCAATATGGTTTTTAAACGATACTATTTATCGATCCCATTGAAACAGGCGATGACCGTGTTGTTTGACCTGCTGGAAAGATTGTCGAGCCTGACCCGGGTGTGGTTTCGCGAGCACCCGCTGCTGGCCGAACTGCAACCGATTCAACTCAGCGCGCTGCTGTATCTGGCGCGGTGCAACCGCTATTCGAATACGCCGCTGGCGGTCACCGATTACCTCGGCCTGACCAAGGGCACCGTGTCGCAGTCGCTCAAGGCGTTGGAGACCCACGGTTTTCTGACCAAGGTTCCGGACGCCCGAGACAAGCGCAGCGTGCATCTGGAATTGACGACCACTGCGCGCGAGCTGATCGACGCAGTGATGCCGCCGGATTTCCTGAGCAATGCCGCGCAACGCATGGGCGCGCGTGCCGGCGATCTGGAGGGCTTGTTGCTGGAGTTGCTGCGCAACATTCAACGCAGCGAAAACGTACCCAGTTACGGGCTTTGCCGGACTTGTCGCTTCCACCAGACATCGACCGCCGGCGCCGTCTGCGGATTGACCGGCGAAGCGTTGGCCCCGCCGGAAATCGAACTGATCTGTCGCGAGCATCGCCTGCCCGAAGAAACCCCCGCCTGAATCCTCTCCCGCCGGGGCTATGACTAAAAGTCATTGCCCCATGATTTTTAATGGTTACGGCCGGCCCGATCCCCGGTGTTAAAAAATCGCAAACACAGCTCATCAATAACAACCAGAGAGCGTTTGCAGCCATGTCCCGATTCTTCCTTCGCGTCTCCCCACTTCCGTTATTGATCCCGTTGGCCATTCGGCCCGCGTGAGCTGTCGATCACCCCAAAAAAATCCCTCTGCATCGCAAAGAGTAATGACTGATGAAAGAACTCGACCTGTACATCGGTGAAGGTTTCGAAGGCCCGGGCGTGAACGCCGCGCATATCAATATCCTGATCGGCCCGCGCAATGGCCCGGCGGGGCAGGCGTTTGCCAACAGTCTGGCGTCGCCGAGTCAGGGCCATTGCCCGTTCATGGTGATCGCCCAGCCGAACATTCCGGTCAAGCCGATGACCCTGTATGTGAACAAAGCTGCGATCAGCAGCGACCTGCACGGCAACGCGACGTGGGGTGCTTCCCAGGCCGGTATCGCCAAGGCTGTGCTCGAAGCACTGCTCGACGGCACGCTGCCGCCGGAAGCCGAAGACGAGTGGGCGATCGTCACCGCCAACTGGGTCAACCCGGCCTGCGATGACCTCGATGCGGTCTACCTGAACAACTACAACGCCTGCCGCACCGCGATCCGCGCCGCCCTGACCGGCAAGCCGGAAACCGCGCAGCTCAAGGATGTGGTCAACCACATCAGCAACCCTTTCTACACGCCAAAAGCCTGAGGTCCGCGCCATGCAATACATCCGTTTGGGCAACTCCGGCCTGCAAGTTTCCCGCCTGTGCCTGGGCACCATGAACATGGGCACCCCGGACTGGAAGCCGTGGATCTTCAATGAAAAACAAAGCGAGCCGATCGTCGCTCACGCGCTGAACAACGGCGTGAATTTCATCGACCTGGCGGACTTCTATTCCGCCGGTGTCGGCGAAGAAGTGGTGGGGCGCATCGTCAAGCGTCTGGCCCGTCGCGAAGACCTGGTGATCACCACCAAGGTCGGCTACGGCACCCGCAACGGCATCAACGCCAGCGGCCATTCGCGCAAGCACATCATGGACAGCATCGACGCGTCGCTGAAGCGTCTGGACATGGATTACGTCGACGTGTTCATGCTGCATTACTTCGATGTGAACACCCCGGTCGAGGAAACCATGGGCGCACTGAACGACATCGTGCGTTCGGGCAAGGCGCGCTACATCGGCGTCTCGACCATGCTCACCGGCCAACTGGCGAAAATCCTCATGGCCTGCGAGCGCAACGGTTGGGTCAAACCGATCAACATGCAGCTGCAACTGAACTGCGCCTACCGCGAAGAAGAGCGCGAGATGATTCCGTTCTGCCGCGATCAGGGCATCGGTGTGTCGGTGTTCAGCCCGCTGGCCCGTGGCCTGTTGACCGGGGACGTGCAATCGACCCGCAATCAGACCGACTTCTTCACCCAGCAGATGTACAGCGACGAAGCCTCGTTCGAAATCGCCCATTCGGTGCAGCGCGTGGCCCGTGCCCGTGGCGTATCGAACGCGCAGATCGCCCAGGCCTGGGTCGCCAATCACCCGGGCGTGGATTGCATGCTGGTCGGCGCCGACACCACCGCGCAGTTCGACAGCGCACTGGCGGCGTTGGAAACAAAACTCGATGCCGAAGAGCTGCACGAGCTGGAACGCAACTACACCCCGTGCGACGTGATCAACGATTACACCGCCGGCAAACGCATCCTGCGCACGGCCCGTCCAGGGCTGGAACGCTTCACGTTGCAGGGGGCGGTGGCATGAGCGAATTGATCCGTCACGGCAACTTCATCGACGGCCGGTGGGGCCAGGGCGGCGCCACTTACCCGGTGCGCAACCCGGCCAACGGTGAGTTGATCACCGACGTGCAAAAGGCCGGTGCCGAGGAAACCAACCTAGCCATCGAAGCCGCCAATCGCGCCTTGCCGGCGTGGCGCAAGCTCACCGCCAAGGAGCGCAGTCAGCGCCTGAAGCGCTGGAGCGATCTGATGCTCGCCAACCAGCAGGAGCTGGCGACCTTGCTCAGTCGCGAACAGGGCAAACCGCTGGCCGAAGCCAAGGGCGAAGTGGTCTACGCCGCCAGTTTTCTCGAGTGGTTCGGCGAAGAAGCCAAGCGTGCCTACGGTGATGTGATCCCGAGCCACAAGGCTGATGCGCGGATCATCGTGACCAAGGAAGCCATTGGCGTGGTCGCGGCGATCACTCCGTGGAACTTCCCGCTGGCGATGGTCACCCGCAAGGTCGGCCCGGCGCTGGCGGCGGGTTGCACGATGATCCTGAAACCCTCGGAAGAAACCCCGCTGTCGGCATTTGCCCTGGCGGTGCTGGCCGAGCAGGCAGGAATTCCGGCGGGCGTGTTCAACATCGTTTCCGGCGATGCGGTGGCCATCGGCGGCGCGCTGCAAGCGTCCAGCGTGGTGCGCAAGCTGTCGTTCACCGGCTCGACCCGCACCGGCAAACTGCTGATGCGCCAGGCCGCCGACACCCTGAAAAAGGTCTCGCTGGAACTGGGCGGCAACGCGCCGTTCATTGTCTTCGACGACGCCGACATCGACGCGGCCGTGAAAGGCGCAATGGCCTCGAAATTCCGTAACACCGGGCAGACCTGCGTGTGCGTCAACCGCTTCTTTATTCAGGACGGCGTCTACGAAGCCTTCACCGGCAAACTCGCCGAAGCCGTGGCGGCGATGCGTGTGGGCAGTGCGCTGGACGGTGAGACCGAGCAAGGTCCGCTGATCAATGCTGCTGCGCTGGCCAAGGTTGAAGCCCATGTCAGCGACGCGCTGGAGAAGGGCGCCACGCTGTTGTGCGGCGGTCGTCGTCATGCGCTGGGCGGCACGTTCTACGAACCGACCATTCTCACCGAAGCCAACGGCGACATGCTGATCGCCCAGGACGAAACCTTCGGTCCGGTGGCCGCGTGCTTCCGCTTCAAGGACGAAGCCGAGGTGCTGGCGCGCGCCAACGACACGCCGTTCGGACTGTCGGCGTACTTCTACAGCCGCGACATCGGCCGCGTCTGGCGCATGGCCGAAGGGCTGGAAGCCGGGATGGTCGGCATCAACGAAGGGATCATCTCCACGGAGGTGGCGCCGTTCGGTGGCATCAAGGAATCGGGCCTTGGGCGTGAAGGTTCGAAGTACGGTCTGGATGACTATCTGGAGATCAAATACCTGTTGATGGGCGGTCTCTAGACCTCCCCGAACCCTGCGGGAGCTGGCTCCTGCAGGGTTCCTCCCAGAGCTTTCCGTTTCTCCGTCAATAACAACAATTGGAGACGAACATGTCCGCTCAACCCGTAAAGATCGATGACCTGCCCATCGGGCGCTTCCACCTCAAGATCGCCGGCCTGACCTTCGGCGCGCACTTCACCGACGGCTACATCCTTGGCCTGATCGGCATCGCGTTCACCTTGCTCAGCCCGCAGATGCAGCTCGATGCGTTCTGGCAGGGCCTGATCGGCGCATCGGCGCTGATCGGTCTGTTTCTCGGCAGTCTGTTTTTCGGCTGGATCTCGGACAAGGTCGGCCGGCAGAAAATCTTCCTGGTCAGTTTCGTGCTGATCACGATCGCTTCGGTGATGCAGTTCTACGTCGAAACCGCCATGAGCCTGTTCCTCTGTCGGGTGTTGATCGGCATCGGCCTGGGTGGCGATTTCAGTGTCGGTCACGCGATGCTCGCCGAGTTCGCACCGAAGAAACATCGCGGCGTGTTGCTGGGCTCGTTCAGCGTGATCTGGACCTTCGGCTACGTCGCGGCGACCTTTGTCGGCACCGCCATGCTCAGTCTCGGTGACGATGCCTGGCGCTGGATGCTGGCGTCGTCGGCGATCCCTGCTGCGTTGATTCTGATCGCGCGAATCGGCACGCCGGAATCACCGCGCTGGCTGGTCAATCAGGGCCGGGTGGCCGAAGCCCGCGCCATCGTCAAAAAGCATCTGGGCGACAACGTCGAGCTGGACGAAACCCGCTCCACAGAAACCCGTTCGGGCTACGCGGTGCTGTTCAGCCGCGAATACCGCAAGCGCACGGCGTTCAACTGCCTGTTCTTCGTCTGCATCGTCATGCCGTACTTCGCCATCTACACCTTCCTGCCATCGATCCTGCAGAAGATGGGCCTGGCCGAAGGCTTCGGCACTGAGTTGATGCTCAACATGCTGCTGATCCTCGGCGCACTGATCGGCATCTGGTGCACGATCAAGTTCACCCGGCGCGGGTTCCTGATCAACTCGTTCATCATTCTGGCGGTGGCGCTGTTTCTGCTGGCGGTGTTGCCGGGCAGCGCGGCGTGGCTGATGGTGCTGGTGTTCGGGGTATTCACGCTGGTGCTGTCGGCGGTGAGCAATCTGGTGGGCGTGTTCCCGGCGGAGAGTTTCCCGACGGAGGTGCGGGCCAGCGGGATTGGTCTGGCGACGGCGGTGAGTCGTCTCGGTTCGGCGGTCAGTACGTTCCTGTTGCCGGTGAGTGTGGCGGGGATTGGCTTGAGCCCGACGATGGGGATTCTTGCGGCGATTCTGGGGATTGGCGCATTGCTGTCGTGGGCCTGGGCGCCGGAGACCAAGTCGTTGACGTTGAGTCAGGCGTGCAAGGCGCAGAGTCCGGTGGAAGTCGGGGTAGGGGCGGTCGGGAAAGTCGCGACGCCCGTCTGATGATCACAGGTCAGGGGTTGCTCACAACCCCTAGCCACTCGGTAAACAGCCTCACCTTCGACAACCCCTGCTTGTCATTCGCCACATCCAGCCAATACCCATAAGGGCCGATCACCTCAATCGGGGTGATCGGCAGCAGGCTGCCGTTGGCCAGTTCCTTTTCGATCATCTGCCGGTCGATCACCGCGAGGCCACCACCGGCCAGCGCGGTATGGATCACCTGATCCAGGGTGCTGAATTCCAGCCCTTGCCCGGCATCGATGTCGTCCCGGCCCATGGCCGCCAGCCAGTTTTCCCAGACCTTCAAGCGCTTGCCGTCGTGCAGGATGTGCAGCAATGGAAATTGCCGCAGGTCCGGCGGCTGATCGCCGTTGAACAGTTCCGGGCTGGCCACTGCGATGTGCCGTTCCATCACCAGCAATTGACTGACGCAGTGCGGCGCTGCGGCGAGGCCGAAGCGGATGTGGCAATCGACTTCCGTGAGGCTGTCGTGGCCGATCTGGTTGGTCACGCTGAGGTTGATGTCCGGGTAGCGCTGGCAGAACGCACGCAGGTGCGGCGACAGCCAGCGGGTGGCCCAGGTCGGCGGCGCGAGCACTTTCAGGCGCTGGCGCAGATTGGGGACGCGCACCGCTTGCAGAGAACGTTCGATGTGGTCGAAGGCTTCGGCCAGATGCGGGGAAAGATTGCTGCCGGCCTCGGTCAGCGACAGCCCTTGAGGCGTGCGCACGAACAGCGCCACGCCGAGGTAGTCTTCAAGCTGTTTGATCTGGCGACTGACCGCGCCCTGGGTGACGTTCAGCCCGATGGCGGCCTGACTGAAACTGCGATGACGGGCGACTTCTTCGAACACGCGCAGGGTGTTGAGCGAGGGCAGTTGACGCATGGAGGCGGAACTCCGGATCGGGCGATTTTTGTTGTTTTGGAATGAGGGCTATCTGACTATCGGGACGGTGCGGATGCAAGGTGAATTCGCAACAGGCAGGAAAAAAAATCGCAGCCCTGGCTGCGATTTTTCGAACGTCAGAAGTAATACCCGACGTTCACATACAACTGGTTCTCCCACTGATCCAGCCCACCCGCGCCAAGGCTCTGGGTGTAGCTGCTGCCACCGATGTAGGGATCGTTCTTGCCGAACAGCCATTCCGTGGCAACCCACAATTTGCTGACGGAAAACGAGGTCCCAAGGATCATCCGTTCAGACGTCTTGAATCCGCTGGCAGATTTGTCGAACGCGCTGTAGTTGGCGTACAGCTTGATCCCGCTGACCTGATCGAACAGGTATTTGCCACCCACGTCGTAACTCAGATCAGCCACGTACAGATTGCCGCGACTGGCCACGTTGTAGGTGCCGTCGTAACCACCGAGGGTCACCAGTTCATCGGTGCCGGCGTTGCGTGGCGACATCTGCTGTCGCGCCGCCTGCAACTGCACGCCCCACGGGCCGTTCTTGCCGAGGTAATGCACGGCCACAGCGTTGCGTCGGCCGTCGTTGTCGGTGTCCTTGTTTTCGAGGGTCGAGGTCAGGCCGGAGATCCCGACTTCGGATTTCCACGACCCCAGATCCAGCGACCTGGCCACTCGCAGCACCACGGTGTTGCGTTCCTGGTTGTCACTGCCGTCGGCCACGTAACTGTCGGCGCCGGATACGACGCTGGAGTAGGTCACGCCTTTGCTGGTGCCTTTGCCTTGCCACGCCGGACGCAGGTAATAGCCGGCCTGAACGTTCCAGTCGCCGCTTTGCTGGATGTACTTGGCACCGACCTGTTGCACGTCTTCCAGGCCGATGACGTTGCCCAGGGTTTCGTAGAAGGTGCTGCCGAAGTACGGCTGCAAGCCGAACGGCACGGTGTTCAGGCCCACTTGCACTTGCTGGTCCGGGTTGAATTTGTAGCCGACCCACGCGAACTTGGCGAAGCGGATATCGCCGTAGTCCTTGGTGTACTGGTACGGGTAGGAGCGACCGTAGAAGCGGTATTGCGCTTCGCCGATCCAGGTGTCGGAGTTGTACTTGGCGCTGAGGAACACCGTGTCGAGACCAAACTTCTGAATGTCGCGATCCGGGTCCACGTCCCAACGGGCACGAATGGCGCCGCCAAGGTCGAGATTGTCGGTGACCTGGACCGCCATGGCCGGGGCGGCAATACTGCAGAACAGAGCGATGGAGGTAGTGCGCAGGCGCAAAGATGCAGGGAAGGGCATGGAGCGGCTCTCGATTGTTTTTATTAGAGATGCCGCGCAGTTTTGCGATCTGGGGGATGTTGAACAAACGATAAAAACGGTGGGGAAACCTGCATCGAATGCATGTTACTCAGAAAATCCTGTAGGACAATTCGCCAGCATCGTGGGATGCTTTGCACCTTGTCAGTGGTTTTCGAGTGCCTTGTATGAAACGCAAAATGCCCGGCCTGAATGCACTCAAAGCATTCGAAGTGGCCGGCAGCACCGGCAGCTTCACCCGCGCCGCCGAGTTGCTCAATGTCACCCAGAGCGCGGTCAGCCGTCAGGTGCGGCAGCTGGAAGAGCAGCTCGGCGAGAGTCTGCTGGAACGCCGTCATCACCATCTCGAACTGACCGGTGCCGGCAAGATTCTGCTGCGGGCACTGCATCAGTCGTTCGACAAGATCGAGCTGACCGTGCGCAGCATCCAGCAGAAAACCCACGCCAACCGTTTGCACATCAACGCGCCGCCGACCTTTACCAGCCGCTGGCTGATGCCACGTTTGGGGCGCTTGCGCGAGCAGCATCCGGAACTGGAACTGAGCATCACCACCCGTTTGCAGGACAGCCTGGCGGAAACCAGCACCCTCGATTGCGCGATACGTTTTGGCGACGGCGAGTGGGACGGGCTCGACAGTTCACTGCTGATACAGGAGCGGCACATCGCGGTGTGCGCGCCGACCCTGTATGCGCGGGAGGGCGGCGAGCAGGGCATCGACCTCAATCGCCTGACCCTGCTGCATGTGCTGGCTCGGGAGGATCAGCGTTACCTGACCTGGAAACACTGGCTCGACGCGGCACGGATCACGGGTGTCGATACCCAGGGCGGTTACGAATTCGACCTGCTGGACCTGGCGATTCAGGCGGCGGTCGATGGTCTGGGAATCACCATTGCCGACTGGCACATGGTCGCCTCGGAGCTGGCCAGCGGGCAGTTGACCCAGGTGCATAACGTCCACGTCGAAGGGCACCAGTCCTATTGGCTGGTGACCCGCCCGGAACAGACGCAGATGCCGCAATTGCAGGCCTTCAGTCAGTGGTTGCAGGAAGAGATCTGGCTGGCGCAGCGCCAGCTTGAGCCTTCGAAGGCGATTTTCTGAGTAACGTGCCTTTTTCGAATGTTTGATCGCCGGATAAATCGTTTGTTGAACCCGCTGTCGATGACAAGACTGGTGGCATCGATAAAAACAAACGATGGGCGATGCACATGCGAGTCGAGCGAAATTTTGTTAACGGCCACTTCATCGAGCCGGCCAGCGCGGCGCTGATCGCGGTCTACAACCCGGCCACCGAAGCGTTGATCGGCCAGGTGTCGGCCGCCACTGCCGAAGAGGCCGCGGCGGCAGTCGATGCCGCCGCCAAGGCGCAAAAGACCTGGGGCAAACTCACCAGCATCGAACGCGCCGAGCACCTGCGAGCGTTTGCGGCGGCCCTTGAAGATCGTGCCGAAGCCATCGGCGCCGCACTGGCCGCCGAG
Source organism: Pseudomonas sp. GW821-FHT11D10 (assembly GCF_058808435.1). Lineage (NCBI taxonomy): Bacteria > Pseudomonadati > Pseudomonadota > Gammaproteobacteria > Pseudomonadales > Pseudomonadaceae > Pseudomonas > Pseudomonas sp. GW821-FHT11D10. The sequence continues at coordinate 594,753 of NZ_JBXARR010000001.1, forward strand.
TCCGGCAAAAGCCATAGCGACGCCAGCAACGAAGCCCGTTATGCCGCGCAGATCACCCGTTACCACGCTGAATGGGCGCGCCGCATCGAAGGCGAGATCATTCCCAGCGACAGCCCCGACGAAAACCTGTTTCTGCACCGCGAGCCGATTGGCGTCGTCGCGTGCCTGATTCCGTTCAACTACCCGGTCTACACCCTGCTGCGCAAAATCGCGCCGGCGCTGATTGCCGGCAACACCGTGGTGGTGCGCCCGAGCAACAACACCCCGACGTCCGCGTTCGAAATCGCCAAAGCCGTGGAGCAATCGGGCATGCCGGCCGGTGTGATCAACATCCTGACCATGGATCACGCCACCGCCGCAGCCGTTTGCACCCATAAAGCCGTGGGCCTGATCACCCTGACCGGCAGCGTCAATGCCGGGCGCATCGTCCTCGACTACTGCAAGGCCAACATCGCCAAGCCGTCGCTGGAGCTGGGCGGCAAGACGCCGGCGATCATCGAAGCCGATGCCGATCTTGAAGCCGCCGCATGCGCAATCATCGCCTCCAAAACCACTCACTGCGGCCAGTTGTGCACGGCGGTGGAGCGGGTCTATGTGCAGGAAAGCGTCTATGACCATTTCCTCGCGCTGCTGAAAGCGAAAATCGCCGCCGTGAAGTTCGGCGACCGCGCCACAGACGCGAGCCTGATGGGGCCGCTGGTCAACGCCAGTTCGCAGAAGAACATCCACGCCATGGTCGAACGCGCCATTGCCGACGGCGCCGTCCTCGAAAGCGGCGGTGTGCTGCCTGAAGGTCCGGGACATTTCTACCCGCCAACCCTGCTGAGCGGATGCCGCCAGAACATGGAAATCGTCCAGGAAGAAATCTTTGGCCCGGTGCTTCCGGTGCTCAAGTACCGCGACATCGATGAAGCGCTGGCCATGGCCAACGACCATCAGTTCGGCCTGTCGTCGGTGCTGTACACCGAGAACTACCGCACCGCGCAGAAAGTCGCCAACGCCATCGAGGCCGGCGAGTTGTACGTCAATCGCACCCCCGCCGATCCGTATCAGGGCTACCACGCCGGCTGGAAACGTTCGGGCCTGGGCGGCGATGACGGCAAGCACGGCATGCTCGAATTCACCCAGACCCGACTCGTGGTCATGAAGTACTGATCCACCGCATCACGCCTCACGCTACACCTATAAAAACAATTATCAGGGGCGCCCGGAGCACGGGTCGCCCGAGGTCACTTCAATGTCCAAGCATGCATCCTCTGCTGCCGCTGTTCAGGGTTCCAACTCGGCTTCGAAAAGCCACAGCGACAAGGGAAGTCGCTATTTCCAACTGATGTTGCTGGTGCTCGCCGCCGGCGCGATCTACCCGATTCTGTACCTTCGCCAGGTCTATCAGACGACCATGCTCGAGGTGTTCCAGATCAACCACAGCGAGTTGGGTTATCTGTACTCGATGCTCGGGACGATTTTCCTGCTCAGCTACTTGCCGAGCGGTTGGCTGGCCGACCGTATCGCGCCGCGCTTCCTGATTTTCTTCTCGCTGGTGGCTACCGGCGCGCTGGGCCTTTGGTACTCGACCGCGCCGTCGATGACCGGGCTTATGATCATCTTCGGTTGCTGGGGTCTGACCACCGGCCTGACGTTCTGGGCCTCGGTGCTCAAGCGCGTGAAGATGATTGCCCATCACACCGAGCAGGGCCGCTTCTTCGGCATTCTTGATGGCGGTCGCGGGCTGGTCGAAGCACTGCTGGCAACGGTTGCGCTGGGGCTGTTCGCCTACGCCACCGAAACCCAAGGAGAGTCCACCGCCGAAGGTTTCAAACACGTGGTTTACCTCTACGCCTTCACCTGTATCGCCATCGGCTGTGTGCTGGTGCTGATCAAGGACCCGAAGTCGATGGAAGACACGCCGCCGGTGGAGAAGGGCAAGTTCAACCTGTTCACGGATCTGGCAACGTTGGTGAAGATCCCTGAACTGTGGCTGGTCACCGCGATCGTGTTCTGCGGTTATCACATCTTCTGGGCCACTTACAGCTTCTCGGACTACCTGCAAGGCAGCGGCCTGACCGCCGTCATGGCCGGCACCATCACCACCATCAAGTTGTGGATGCGCCCGATCGGCGGCATCGGCGGCGGCTGGCTGGGCGACAAGTTTTCGAACATCTCGGTGCTGATCGTCGCGCTGTTGCTGGCAAGTCTGGCGATTGTCGGGCTGATCGTGTTCCCGGCGCTCAACAGCATGGGGTTGCTGATCGCGACAGTGATTTTCATCGGCCTGATGACCTACGCGATTCGCGGTCTGTACTGGGCGATCCTCGACAGTTGCAACATTCCGCTGCGCATCACCGGACTGGCCATCGGCATCGTCTCGGTGGTCGGTTATATGCCGGATGCTTTTATCCCGTTGATCAACGGCTACCTCACTGAGCATTTCCCCGGCGCCCTCGGCTACAAACTCTATTTTGGCTACATCGCCGCTATCGGTCTGATCGGCACTCTGGCTGCCGTGACCCTGCGTGCCCGGATCAATCGCAAATCTTTGAAAAAGACAGGTGCCTGAGATGAAAATCGTCGCCCTTGAAACCCATATCGTCGCCGTACCGCCACCGCACATCGGCGGCATGTACTGGCTGTTCGTCAAGCTCAAGACCGAATGCGGCATCGAAGGCGTCGGCGAGATCTACGCCGCGACCTTCGGCCCCAAAGCCATGCTGCCGATCATCGAAGACGTGTTCGAGCGCTACCTGCTGAATCAGGACCCGCATCACATCGAGCGCTTCTTCCGTCAGGCCTATTCGAGCGGTTTCACCCAGCGTCCCGACCTGACCATGATGGGCGTGGTCAGCGGTCTGGAAATGGCTTGCTGGGACATCATCGGCAAGGCGGCGAACAAACCCGTCTATGAATTGCTCGGCGGCAAGGTTCACGAACGCCTGCGTTCTTACACCTATCTGTACCCGGTCAACAGCCGTGGCGAGTACGACTACGACGACCCGGATCTGGCCGCTGAATGCGCCGTTGAAAACATGAACAAAGGCTTCACCGCCGTGAAGTTCGACCCGGCCGGGCCATACACCGCGTACTCCGGACACCAGATCTCGCTGGAGGTGCTGGAGCGTTGCGAAACCTTCTGCCGCAAGATTCGCGAAGCAGTGGGCAACAAGTGCGATCTGCTGTTCGGCACCCACGGGCAAATGGTGCCGTCCTCGGCGATTCGCCTGGCCAAGCGCTTGGAGAAGTACGACCCGCTGTGGTTCGAAGAACCGGTGCCGCCGGGACAGGAAGAGGCCATGGCGCAAGTCGCCGCCAAGACCAGCATTCCGATTGCCACCGGTGAACGCCTGACCACCAAGTACGAGTTCTTCAAGCTGTTGCAGGCCGGCGGTGCGTCGATTCTGCAGATGAACGTGGCGCGCTGCGGCGGCCTGCTCGAAGGCAAGAAGATCGCCAGCATGGCCGAAGCCTATTACGCGCAAATCGCCCCGCATCTGTACAACGGGCCGATTGGTGCGGCGGCGAGTTTCCAGCTCGCGGCCTGCACGCCTAACTTCCTGATCCAGGAAAGCATCGAGACCTGGGGCGGCTTCCATGCCGAGGTCCTGAAAAAGCCGTTGCAGTGGGAGGACGGCTACATCATTCCGTCCACCGAGCCGGGCCTGGGCGTGGAGCTGAACATGGACGTGGTGCGCAAGCATTCGCCGTACACCGGTGAGCGCCTGCACCTGCAAATGGCCCCGACCCCGGCCGACGTCAAAGACACATCGCCGGCCAAGGGCTGACGGGATTTCCCCGCCCGGCAACGGGCGGGTTCGATAAAAAGACTTACGCGGTAACCGTGCATGACATACGACTACATCATCGCTGGCGCAGGCGCCGCTGGCTGCGTGCTGGCCAACCGGCTTTCGGCCTCGGGCCAATACACGGTGCTGCTGCTGGAAGCGGGCGGCAAGGACAGTTCCCTGTGGTTCAAGATCCCGGTCGGCTTCGCCAAAATGTATTACAACCCGACCTTCAACTGGATGTATTACAGCCAGCCGCAGAAACAGTTGGGCAATCGCGAAATCTACGCCCCGCGCGGCAAGGTCCAGGGCGGTTCGGGCTCGATCAACGCGATGATCTACGTGCGTGGTCAGGCCCATGATTTCAACGACTGGGCGGCCAACGGCAACGACGGTTGGGGCTTCAAGGATGTGCTGCCGTACTTCCGCAAACTGGAAAACCATCCGCTGGGCGACAGCGAATACCACGGCGGCAGCGGCCCGATCAGCATCACCCCGATGGCCGGCCAGACGCACCCGATCTGCGACGTGTTTCTCAAGGGCTGCGATGAGCTCGGCTACCCGCGCAGCGATGATTTCAACGGGCCGAAATTCGAAGGCGCGGGCATCTATGACGTCAACACCCGCAATGGTCAGCGCAGCTCCAGCAGCTTCGCCCATTTGCACCCGGCGCTGAGCCGGCCGAACCTGACGGTCGAGCATTACGCGCTGGTTGATCGAGTGCTGTTCGATGAAAGCCAGCAGCGCGCCACCGGAATTTCCATCACCCAGCATGGTGTGGCGCGGGCCTTCACGGCGCGCAAGGAAGTGATCCTGTGCGCCGGTGCGGTCGATACGCCGAAGATCCTGCAATTGTCCGGCGTGGCGGATCGTGCCTTGCTGGCCAAACATCAGATTCCCGTGGTCAAACACCTGCCGGCGGTGGGGCAGAACCTGCAGGATCACCTGTGCGTCAGCTACTACTACAAGGCCAATATCCCGACCCTGAACGATGAGCTGAGCTCGCTGTTCGGCCAGTTCAAACTCGGCGTGAAATACCTGCTGACCCGCAAGGGCGCGCTGGCGATGAGCGTCAATCAGGCCGGCGGATTCTTCCGTGGCAATTCGGAGCAGAGCCATCCGAACCTGCAGTTGTATTTCAACCCGCTGTCGTACCAGATTCCTAAAAACAACAAGGCCAGCCTCAAGCCCGAGCCTTACTCAGGCTTCCTGTTGTGCTTCAACCCGTGCCGCCCGACCAGTCGCGGGCATATCACGATTGCCTCGAAGAATCCTCGCGATGCAGCGCTGATCGACCCGAACTACCTGAGCACGCCAAAGGACATCGACGAGGTGATCCAGGGCAGTCGCCTGATGCGCAAGATCATGGGCGCTCCGTCGCTCAAGGGCATTACGGTCGATGAAGTTCTTCCGGGGCCGGCAGTGGAAAGCGACGAGCAGATGTTGCAGTACTTCCGTGACAACTGCGGCTCGATCTATCACCTGTGCGGCTCCTGCGCGATGGGTGCGGATGAGCAGACTTCGGTGGTCGACAAACGCCTCAAGGTGCACGGCCTCGACGGATTGCGGATCGTCGATGCGTCGATCTTCCCCAACGTGACGTCGGGCAACACCCACGCGGCGGTGCTGATGGTGGCGGAGAAGGGCGCGGATCTGATTCTGCAGGACGCGTAATGCGCCGTGACAGTTGATCGCGGGCGATTTTCCCGCGTGCACTAGGCTTTGAATGCCGGCCCATTACAGGCCGGCATTGCTGTTTCTGGAGGATTGTTTTTGATTCAAGGAGCGACCGGTCATGGATGATCTGGTGAAAGAAGTGATTCCGCTGTTGCAGTACCTGATCCCGGGGTTTGTCTCGGCCTGGATTTTCTACACCCTGACGGCGTTCAAGCGGCCGGATACGTTCGGGCAGATTGTGCAGGCGTTGATTTTCACGTTTGTGATTCACGGAATGGTGCTGGGGATTGGGGCGGTTTGTGTGTGGGTGGGGGAGAAGGGATTTTCTGTAGGAAGATGGGATGCGAAGGCGGAGGCGTGCTGGGCATTTTCTGCTTCGTTGCTGCTGGGGTTGATGGCTTGCTGTCTTGCAACCAATGGCAAATTGCATAGGTGGTTGCGCAGTAGAAACGTAACGAAACAATCTTCCTATCCCAGTGAATGGTTCTGCGCTTTCGCTCAATATGACCGATTCATCACCCTTCATCTGGAGGATGAAAGGCGCGTTCTAGGCTGGCCAGTCGAGTGGCCACCGGAGTCGAACACCGGGCAGTTTTTGATGAGGTTTCCACGCTGGCTCAACGAAGATGGCAAATTGGATCCTATTGGCGCCGAATTTTTGCTGATAGATTCCGCGAAGGTTAAATGGGTTGAATTCAGCCCGGCATCAGAGGGTTCATCATGACCGCCAGAGCACCGCAACCAATGCCACAACATCTGGAGCGACTTTTCGTTGGGCCCGACGGGAAGCTGTTGGAGAAACCATTGATCACGGGCCCAAAGGCACCCCCACCGCTGAAGTACCCCCCATCACCGCAAGCCCGCTACTAACCCCATCCATCCTTCACCGCCCGGCGAATGCCCTCCAGCAACATCGCAAACGCCGGGTTGTCGTTGTTCTCCCGCCAGATCAGATGCAGTTCGCTCTGCACCCCTTCGCCCAGATCGATCTCGCGAAACACCACATTCCTGAACACCACACTGGTCGCGCAACGCGGCACCAGCGCCAGGCCCATGCCCGCGTTGACCAGCGCCAGAATCGTCAGCGAAGACCCCAGCCACTGCACGTAATCCGGAGCGACCCGGGCCGAGCGCAGCATGCCAGTGAGCAATTCGTTGAACGGCGGATAGGCCGCGTGGGAATACATCAGGAACGGCTGTCCATCCAGATCTTTCACTGAAACGTCGTCAGCTTCGGCCAGTCGATGACCACTCGGCACCGCCAGTACAAACGGCTCGCGCACCAGGCATTCAGTGGCGTATCCCGGCTCGAGCAACGGTGCGCGGACGATGCCCAGGTCGATGCGGCGGGCGCGCAGGGCTTCGTGTTGCTGATAGGTGTTCATTTCGGTCAGGTCGATCTTCACCTGCGGCTGCTTGAGGCGCGCCTCGGCGATGACCTTGGGCAAGAACTCGTACACCGCGCTGCCGACAAAACTGATGTTCACCGAGCCGATATCGCCCTCGGCAAATCGCCGGGCAGTGACGGCGGCCTGTTGCGCGCGCTCCAGCAGATTCTGCGCCTCGATGAAAAACGCCCGGCCGGCAGCCGTAAGTGCCACGCTGCGTGTGCTGCGGGTAAACAGTTCGACGCCCAGATGATGTTCCAGCAACTGGATCTGCCGGCTCAGTGGCGGCTGGGTCATGTTCAACCGCTCGGCGGCACGGCGGAAGTTGAGTTCGGTGGCGACGGTGGTGAAGCAGCGCAGTTGGGTCAGTTCGAACATTGATCTAATCCAGGTATCAATCGAATGCCAAGTTAGATTAGACGGGATCAATTGCCCCGTCCATGATCGCTCTACGCCTGAACAGGCCATCCCTACAAAAACAAAGATCGGGAGTCGCCCCTTGAATACCCTCCAGAGTCCGCCGGACATCACGGTACTCGCCCGCGCCGCCGCCAAGGTCAAGCGCCATGTGCTGCCGTTGTTCGTGGTGATGTTCATCGTCAATTACATCGATCGGGTCAACATCGGCTTCGTGCGCAGTCATCTGGAAACCGATCTGGGTATCGGCGCCGCTGCCTATGGCCTTGGCGCCGGTCTGTTTTTCATCGGTTACGCCTTGTTTGAAGTACCGTCCAACATGCTCCTGCAACGCTACGGCGCCCGCGCCTGGCTGACGCGGATCATGTTCACCTGGGGCGCCGCCGCGATGGCCATGGCGTTCGTCAAAGGCGAAACCAGTTTCTACGTGTTGCGCTTCATTCTGGGCGCTGCCGAGGCCGGGTTCTTCCCGGGGATCATTTATTACTTCACCCAATGGCTGCCGGCCTCTGAGCGCGGCAAAACCATGGCAGTGTTCCTGAGCGGTTCGGCGATTGCTTCGGTGATATCCGGCCCGGTGTCCGGCGCGCTGTTGCATATCAGTGGTCTGGGCATGCACGGCTGGCAGTGGATGTTTCTGATCGAAGGCGCCGCGTCGGTGGTGCTTTGCGGGTTTGTCTGGTTCTGGCTGCAATCCCATCCGCGCCAGGCCAGGTGGCTGACCGAGGAGGAGCGTGAAGCGCTGGTGGCGGCAATCGCCGAGGAACAGCGCGCCCGCGAAGCGACCCACGTCGCCAGACCTTCGATGTTCAAACTGTTGGCGGACCGGCAGATCGCACTGTTCTGCTTCATCTACTTCTCCATCGCCCTGACCATCTACGGCGCCACCTTCTGGCTGCCGAGCATGATCAAGAAAATGGGCAACCTCGGCGACTTCCAGATCGGGCTGCTCAACTCGGTGCCGTGGATCATTTCCATCGTCGCGATGTACGGCTTTGCGGCGCTGGCCGGCAAGTGGAAATTCCAGCAGGCCTGGGTAGCGCTGACGCTGGTGATCGCCGCGTTCGGCATGTTCATGTCCACCACCGGCGGGCCGATTTTCGCCTTCGTCGCCATCTGTTTCGCGGCCATCGGCTTCAAGGCGGCCTCGGCGCTGTTCTGGCCGATCCCGCAAAGCTATCTGGATGCACGCATCGCGGCGGCGGTGATCGCGCTGATCAACTCCATCGGCAACCTCGGCGGCTTCGTTGCGCCGACCGCGTTCGGTTTTCTGGAGCAGACCACCGGCTCTATCGAGGGCGGTCTGTATGGCCTCGCCGCGACTTCGCTGGTGGCGGCAGTGGTGATCTTCTTCGCCCGCATGGCGCCCGGCGCCAAAGGCAAAGCCCCGGCAAAGCCTGAACCCGAAACCGCCGTTGCGCCGACGGCCAACCCGGTGGCGAGCCACTGATTCCGACTCAACAGGAGCGTCATTTTGAAAATCACTCGCGTAACCGTCACTCCGATCGCTTTCCGTGATCCGCCGCTGCTCAACGCCAGTGGCATCCACGAACCGTTCGCCCTGCGCTCAATCATCGAGATCGAGAGCGACAACGGCTACATCGGCCTCGGCGAAAGCTATGGCGATGCCCCGGCGCTGGCGATCCAGCAACAGTTGCAGTCGCAGTTGATTGGTCTCGATCCGTTCAACCTCAATCAGTTGCGTCGGATCGTTCAGGCCACGGTCGCTGCCAACAAACCGGCCACTCTGGCGGGGGCTGAACTCGCCCCCGGTTCCCACGCCAGCAAGGCCGTCAGCAACGCGTATTCGGCGTTCGAAGTGGCGTTTCTCGACCTGCAGGCTCGCTACCTGAACGTGCCGCTAGTGGATCTGCTGGGTGGTGCGGTGCGCGATGAGGTGCCGTTCAGCGCCTACCTGTTTTTCAAGTATGCGCAGCACGTCGATTCACCATACAAACCGGACAACTGGGGCGAGGCACTGAACGAACAGCAGATCGTCGCGCAGGCCGCGCGGATGATCGAGGCTTACGGCTTCAAGAGCATCAAGCTCAAGGCCGGCACGCTGCCGCCGGAGCACGAAGTGGCGTGCATCAAGGCGCTGAAAAAGGCCTTTCCCGGTTATCCGCTGCGCATCGATCCCAACGGCAACTGGTCGCTGGAAACCTCGATCCGCATGGCCGAGTTGCTGGGCGATGATCTGCAGTATTACGAAGATCCGACCCCGGGCCTCGACGGCATGGCCGAGCTGCACAAACGCACCGGGCTGCCGCTGGCGACCAACATGGTGGTCACCGATTTCGACGAGTTCCGCCGCAGCGTCGCGTTGAACAGCGTGCAGATTGTCCTCGCCGATCACCATTACTGGGGCGGTCTGCGCGACACCCAGACCCTGGCGAAAATGTGCGACACCTTCGGCCTCGGCGTGTCGATGCATTCCAACTCCCACCTGGGCATCAGCCTGATGGCGATGGCGCACGTGGCGGCGGCGGTGCCGAATCTGGATTACGCCTGCGACACCCATTACCCGTGGCAGGAACCGGATGAAGAAGTGATCAAGGGCGGCAAGCTGCCGATCGTCGATGGCTGCGTGAAGATCACGCGTGCACCGGGCCTGGGGCTGGAACTGGATCACGATCAACTGGGCAAGCTGCATGATCAGTACCTGACCTGCGGCATTCGTCAGCGCGATGATGTGCGGCAGATGCAGCGCTACAAACCTGACTGGAAAGCGCTGAAGCCGCGGTTCTGATCGAGCAAAGCCAGAGGGCGCCAAAAGGCGCCCTCTGTTGTTTCAGAGCGTACGCATCAGCCAGTCGCGAAACGCCTTCAGCGACGCCAGCGACTCATTGCGCGCCGGGTACACCAGGTAATAGCTGCGCCGGCTGCTGATCGGTTCGCCCAGTTGCAGCAGCTCGCCGTTATGCAACTCATCCTCCACCAGAATCCTCGGCACCAGGCCGATGCCGATATTGGCGCGCACCGCCTGGATCAGGTGCGAGGTCAACTCGAAACTCGGGCCGATGCGCATGCTGCGATGGGGCAGGGCGTGATGGCTGAACCACTCGGACCAGGCCTGAGCGTTGCTGCTGACGTTGAGCAGCAGCTGCCCGGCGATGTCCTTGTCGGCCGCACGGCGTTCGGCATCGGACAGCTGCGTGCTGGCGATCACTACCAGTTCTTCGGTGTGCAGGCGGTGGGCGGTCAGCCCCGGCCAGTCACCGCCACCGACGCAAATCGCCGCGTCGATTTCGCTGGTGTCGAAGTCGATGGTTTCGATGCGTGAATGCAGGTGCACCGTCATGCCCGGGTGCGCGGTGTAGAAGTCCTTCAAGCGCGGCAGCAGCCATTTCGAGCCGAAAGTTGGCAGTGTCGCCAGGCGCAAACTGTGAATGCCCGAGCCAAACGCCATGGCCTGCAACGTCGCGCTGCGTATCTGGCCGAGGGCCTCGGAGAGTTCGCGCTGATACAGGCGCCCGACGTCGGTAAGGATCACTCGCCGGCCTTCGCGGCTGAACAGGCGCATGCCGAGCATCTTTTCCAGAATCTGCACCTGCCGGCTGACCGCGCTTTGAGTCAGCGACAGTTCGTGGGCGGCGCGGGTGTAGCTTTCATGGCGTGCGGCGGCTTCAAACGCCAGCAGCAACGACATCGAGGGAGTGAGGGTTCGCGGATTCATTCGTTTTAGTCATGGATTGCGGGTCGATTTTACGGTTGTCCCGACATCGCTCTGCAATGAACATAAGGCCTATGAGATGGCGGGAGCGTGACGCAATCATTCATTGCGCACAACTGTTCACCGCCACACGGCCCGTTTTTGACCGAGATTGCCCTTCCGATGATTGCCCAGCTGTCGCCTTCCACCGCGTTGAACACCGACTACCAGCAGTTTCTTAAAGCCCTTGAAACCGGCGGTTTTCGTGGCGAAATCAGTGCCGACTACGCCAGCCGTGTGGTGCTGGCCACCGACAACTCGATCTATCAGCGCTTGCCGCAAGCGGCGGTGTTCCCGCGCGACGCCGATGACGTGGCGCTGCTGGCGCGTCTGATCGCCGAGCCGGCTTACCAGAAGGTGGTGATCACGCCTCGCGGCGGCGGCACCGGCACCAACGGCCAGTCGTTGACCGACGGCATCGTCGTCGACCTGTCGCGGCACATGAACCGCATCCTCGAAATCAACGTTGAACAGCGTTGGGTGCGGGTGCAGGCCGGTGTGGTGAAGGATCAACTGAACGCCGCGCTGAAATCCGCCGGGCTGTTTTTCGCCCCGGAACTGTCGACTTCGAACCGCGCCACCGTCGGCGGCATGATCAACACCGACGCCAGCGGCCAGGGTAGTTGCACCTACGGCAAGACCCGCGACCACGTGCTGGAGCTGCACATGGTCCTGCGCGGTGGTGAGCGCTTGCACGGCCGCCCGCTGGAAGAAAGCGAGCTGGCAGCGGAATGCGCCCGTGAGGGCCGGGCCGGCGAGGTGTACCGTTGCGCGCGGCAGATCATCGACGAGCAGGGCGAGCTGATCCGGGAAACCTTCCCCGATCTAAACCGCTGCCTGACCGGCTACGACCTGGCGCACCTGCGCGAGGCCGACAACCGTTTCAACCTCAACAGCGTGCTGTGCGGCGCTGAAGGTTCGCTGGGGTTTGTGGTCGAGGCCAAGCTCAACGTGTTGCGGATCCCCAAGCACACGATGCTGGTGAACATTCGCTACGCCGGCTTCATGGATGCCTTGCGCGATGCCCGGGCGTTGATGGCGCTCAAGCCGCTGTCGATCGAAACAGTGGACTCCAAAGTGCTGTTGCTGGCGATGCAGGACATCGTCTGGCATGGCGTCGCCGAGTATTTCCCGGAAAGCGCCGAGCGGCCGACGCTGGGGATCAACCTGGTTGAGTTCTGCGGCGACGATCCCGAGGAATTGCAAGGTCGGGTCGAGGCTTTCGTCCAGCACCTGGGCATCGACGCCACGGTCGAGCGCCTGGGCCACACGCTGGCCGTCGGGCATGCGGCGGTGAATCGCGTCTACGGCATGCGCAAACGGGCGGTGGGGTTGCTCGGCAACGTCGCCGGTGAAGCGCGACCGCAGCCGTTTGTCGAAGACACCGCCGTGCCGCCGCAGCACCTGGCCGAGTACATCGCCGAACTGCGCGACCTGCTCGACAGCCACCAATTGCAGTACGGCATGTTCGGCCACGTCGATGCCGGCGTGCTGCACGTGCGGCCGATTCTCGACATGAAGGATCCGCAACAAGCCGCACTGGTGCGCCCGGTGTCGGACGGCGTAGCCGCATTGACTCAGCGTTACGGCGGCCTGCTGTGGGGCGAACACGGCAAGGGCCTGCGCTCGGAATACGCGCCGGCCTTCTTCGGCGCGTTGTACCCGGCGCTGCAAGCCTTGAAGGCGGCGTTCGATCCGTTCAACCAGTTCAACCCCGGCAAGATCGCCACGCCGAATATTCCCGGCGCGGCGTTGCTGAAAATCGACGAAGTGACCCTGCGCGGCGAACTCGATCGGCAGATCGACGAAAAAGTCTGGCAGGACTACGGCGCGGCGATGCACTGCAACGGCAACGGCGCCTGCTACAACTTCGATCCCGACGACGCCATGTGCCCGTCGTGGAAAGCCACCCGCCAGCGCGCGCAGTCGCCCAAGGGCCGCGCCTCGCTGATTCGCGAATGGCTGCGGTTGCAGGGTGAGGCGGGTGTTGATGTGTTGTCCGACTCCAGCCGCCGTCCGCCGTTTTACAGCACATTGCTGCAGCGCTGGCGCAATAGCCGTGCGCAGGAACAGGACTTCTCCCACGAGGTGTACGACGCCATGGCCGGGTGCCTGGCGTGCAAGTCCTGCGCGGGGCAGTGCCCGGTGAAGGTCAACGTGCCGGACTTCCGCTCGCGGTTTCTCGAGCTGTACCACACCCGTTATCTGCGGCCCGCGCGGGATTATCTGATTGCCTCGCTGGAGTACACGATTCCGTACATGGCGCGGATTCCGTTGCTCTACAACGGCTTGATGGGCGCCTCGTTCAGCCGTCGCTTGATCGAGCGTCTTGGTGGCATGGTCGATGTGCCGTTGCTCAGCCGCTTCGATTTCCACGCGGCGATGCGTCGCTGGCAGGTTCAACCGGCGTCGGTCGACGTGTTGTCGACGCTGACCCAGGCGCAACGCGAACGCAGTGTGGTGCTGGTGCAGGATGCCTTCACCCGTTACTTCGAGGCGCCGTTGCTGGCGGATCTGATCGAGCTGATTTCGCGCCTCGGCTATCAGGTTTACCTGGCGCCTTTCAGTGCCAACGGCAAGCCGCTGCATGTGCAGGGTTTCCTCTCGGCGTTCAATCGCGCGGCGTTGCGCAATGCCGGGCAATTGCGCGCACTGGCCGAGATCGGCGTGCCGCTGGTGGGGCTTGACCCGGCGATGACTCTGGTCTATCGCCAGGAATATCTGAAAGTACCGGGGATGGAGAAATGCCCGGAGGTGGCGCTGGTGCAGGAGTGGTTGCTCAAGGTCATGCCGGAGCAAGTCTCTCAGCGTCGTGACGACACCTTTCGCCTGCTGGCGCACTGCACCGAAAAAACCAACGCCCCGGCCGCCACACGGCAGTGGGAACAGGTGTTCGAACGCGTCGGCCTGAAGCTGGCGACCCAGGCAACCGGGTGCTGCGGCATGTCCGGCACTTACGGACACGAAGCGCGCAATCGCGAAACCTCGGCGGTGATCTACGAGCAATCCTGGGCGAAGCAGATCGAGGCGCCAGCGGAGAAGGGCGAGGCGCTGGCCACCGGGTATTCCTGCCGCAGTCAGGTCAAGCGCCAGGCCGATCAACAGCTGCGCCATCCGTTGCAGGTCGTTCTGGAAACCTTGCGCACAGCGTGATCGCTGTTTGAGAACCGCTAGCGATTGGATCGGTTTTTCATGTTATAAGGTAACGCAAATTATGCGACCGCTTTCGGGCGGCCGCATCGATCAACCTTTCGATTGCGATACTTCCATGACGATTGCGGTTCCCCGTTCTGCCCCCTCGGCGACTGGCCGGTTGCTGTCCATTGATGCGCTGCGTGGCCTGGTCATTCTGTTCATGTTGCTGGACCACGTGCGCGAAACCTTTCTGTTGCATCGTCAGGTGTCCGACCCGATGGACATCGCCAACACCGAGCCGGCGCTGTTCTTCAGCCGTACCCTGGCGCATTTGTGCGCGCCGGTATTCGTGCTGCTGACCGGGTTGTCGGCGTGGTTGTTCGGCGAGAAGTACGACGGCAAGGCTGACGTCAGTGCCTTCCTGTTCAAGCGTGGGCTGTTTCTGGTCGCGCTCGAATTCACCCTGGTGAATTTTGCCTGGACGTTCCAGCTGCCGCCGACCGTGATCTACCTGCAAGTGATCTGGGCGATCGGCCTGAGCATGATCGCGCTGTCGCTGCTGGTCTGGCTGCCACGCTGGCTGCTGTTGACGCTGAGCCTGGCGATCATCGCCGGGCACAACCTGCTCGACGGACTGCACTTCGCAACCGAGTCGGCCCTGCACGTGCCATGGGCAATCCTGCATGACCGGGGCTGGATCGAGGCAGGCGAGACCTTGCGCCTGCGCACCTCGTATCCGTTGTTGCCGTGGATCGGCGTGATCGGTCTGGGTTACGCGCTCGGGCCGTGGTTTGCTCGTGCAGCCGATGCAGGTGTGCGCCAGCGCCGTTTGTTGATCGGTGGCCTCGCCGGGCTGCTGGGGTTCGTGGCACTGCGGTTGGTCAACGGTTATGGCGAGAAACCGTGGTCGATCAATGACAGCGGTCTGCAAACCCTGATGAGCTTTTTCAACATCACCAAATACCCGCCGTCGCTGTTGTTCATCACGTTGACGGTGAGTGTCGGGCTGTTGCTGTTGCTGGTGTTCGAGCGCGCGCAGGATCGGCGCTGGATTCGCTGGCTGACGGTGTTCGGTTCGGCGCCGATGTTTTTCTACCTGCTGCACCTGTATGCGCTGAAGGTGCTGTACCTGATCGGCGTGGCGCTGTTCGGGCTTAATCAGGGCACCTATTTCGGTTTCTCGTCGGTGACGGCGGTGTGGCTGGCGGCGGTGGTGCTGGCGGTCGCGTTGTTCCCGGCCGTGAGCTGGTTTTCGGCGTTGAAGGCCCGGCGCCGCGACATAACCTGGTTGAAATATCTGTAGAGCGACTCAGCCCGATTTGCCTTCGCGGGCATGGCGGGCGAAATCGATAAACGCCTTGAGCGGCGCCGGTACGTGGCGTCGGCTCGGGTAGTACAAATGCAGGCCGGGATAGAACGGACACCAGTCCGCCAGTACCTGTACCAGCCGTCCGCTCGCCAGGTGCTCACGGGCCATGTCCTCGAATACATAGGCCAGTCCCAAGCCCTGCAACGCCGGGCCGATCATCAGGCTGACATCGCCCAGGGTCAGGGGGCCGTTGACCTCGATTTCCTGTTCAATGCCACCGCGTTCGAATTCCCAGCGGTACATCGAACCGCTCGGGAACCGATGTCGGATGCAGGGAAGGGCATGCAAATCTTCAGGTTTTTGTGGCGCGGGATGTCGTTCGAAAAAGCCGGGCGAGCCGACCACCACCGAACGCAGATTCGGTCCGATGGGTAACGACACCATGTCAGCTTCCAGTCGGTTGCCGAAGCGTACACCTGCATCAAAACCGCCGGCGACGATATCCAGCAGCGCATCGCTTTCGACCACTTCCAGGCGGATGTCCGGATAGGCCTGCAAGAACTCGCTGGCAATCGGCAGCAGCACCAGTTCGCAGGCCTGGCGCCCGGAGGTAATGCGCAGATTGCCCGAGGGCTTGTCGCGAAAGTGATTGAGGTCTTCGAGTGCGTCGTCGATGTCGCGAAACGCCGGTTTCAGCCGCGCATACAGCCGTTCGCCAGCTTCGGTAAGCGCCACGCTGCGGGTGGTGCGATTGAACAGCCTCACGCCGAGGCGATTTTCCAGTGCTCGCAATGAATGGCTCAGCGCCGACGGTGTCAGGCCCAGATCCACTGCCGCACGGCTGAAATTCAGGTGCTGGGCAATGCAGAGAAAAATCGACAGATCCGCCGTGGACGGGTTTTTCATTTGTGAACACCTTTCACAAAGTCATGCAAATTTGTTGGGATTATCACATCAGTAGCACGGCTTTAAAGTCGACTCAACTCATCAAGAAGGCCCGGCAATCTCGCCAGGGTCACCGACAGGAGGAGTTGATATGCGTACCTGGCTGATTACCGGAGCTTCCCGTGGTTTTGGCACCCTTATCGCTGAACAGGCCCTGCGTGCCGGTGACGCGGTGATTGCCACCGCCCGCAACCCGCAAGACATCACCGACCGCCTAGGCGATCACCCGAACCTGCTGGCGGTGCGCCTCGATGTCACCCGCGAAGAAGAGGCCCACCAAGCGGTGGCAGCAGGCATCAAGCGCTTCGGCCGCATCGACGTGCTGATCAATAATGCCGGCTTCGGCGTGTTGGGTGCCGTCGAAGAAACCAGCGCCAGCGAAACCGAGCGCCTGTTCGCCACCAACGTGTTCGGCCTGCTCAACGTCACCCGCGCCGTGTTGCCGCACATGCGCGCCCAGCGCAGCGGACGGGTCATCAATATCTCGTCGATTGGCGGTTATCAGGCGTACATGGGCTGGGGCGTCTACGGCTCGACCAAGTTCGCGGTGGAAGGCATCAGCGAAGCGTTGCATCAGGAACTCGCGCCGCTGGGCATTCATGCCACGGTGGTCGAACCAGGCTTCTTCCGCACCGACTTCCTCGACGAACAATCGCTGATCAAGACCGCGCTGGTACTGCCGGACTACGACGAAACCGTTGGCAAGATGCGCACGTTTGCCGAAGCGGCCAACCATGCGCAACCGGGCGATCCGCTGAAGTTTGCCGAAGCGATGCTGGCGTTGGTCAACGCACCGAACCCGCCGCAGCGGCTGGCGCTGGGCAGCGACACGATTGCGCGGATCGAAGCGAAGAACCGCTTGGTGGCGCAGGAGTTGGCCGAGTGGAATGAGCTGGCGCTGTCCACGGATTTCAAGGACTGAAAGTGTTGGCGTAAAAAGAAACCGGGCCTGGCCCGGTTTCTTTTTGTTTGCTGACTCAGCGGCGATCCAGCCACACCGTCTGCGCATTGCAGAACTCGCGCACGCCGAAGTGCGACAGCTCGCGGCCGAAACCGCTTTTCTTCACGCCGCCGAAGGTCACGCGCGGGTCGCTGGCGGAGTAGCCGTTGATGAACACGCCGCCGGTTTCCAGTTCGCTGGTCAGTTGCTGGGCCAGGGCGACGTTGGCGGTGTAGATCGTGGCGGTCAGGCCGAACTCGCTGTCGTTGGCCAGGGCCACGGCGTGAGCGCAGTCGCGGGCAGTGATGATGGAGGCCACCGGGCCGAACAGTTCCTGCTTGAACGAAGTCATGCGGTCGGTGACGTCGGCCAGTACGGTCGGCTCGTAGTAGTTGCCCGGGCCTTGGGCCTTGCCGCCGCCGAGCAGCAGGGTGGCGCCTTCTTCCAGGGTGTCGCGTACTTGTTGATCGAGTTCGTCGCGCAGGTCGAAACGGGCCATCGGGCCGATGTAGTTATCGGCGGACAACGGATCGCCCATCTTCAACTGGCGGGTGGCTTCAACGAATTTGCGGGTGAACTCTTCGACCACGCCTTCTTCGATGATCAGGCGTTTGGCGGCGGCGCAGACTTGCCCTGAGTTCTGGTAACGACCGATGACTGCGGCTTGCACGGCTTTGTCGATATCGGCGTCGTTGAGCACGATGAACGGATCGGAACCGCCCAGTTCCAGCACGCATTTCTTCAGTGCGGCACCGGCCTGTGCGCCGATGGCCATGCCGGCACGGACGCTGCCGGTCAGGGTCACGGCGGCAATGCGCGGGTCAGCAATGGCGGTGGACACGCCTTCCGGAGTGACGTTGATCACTTCGAACACGCCATCGGCAAAACCGGCGCGGGTGAAGGCGTCGCGCAACAGATAGGCGCTGCCCATCACGTTCGGCGCATGCTTGAGCACGTAGGTGTTGCCGGCGATCAGCGCCGGGACGGCGCCGCGCAGCACTTGCCAGATCGGGAAGTTCCACGGCATCACGGCGAGGATCGGGCCGAGCGGACGGTACTCGATGCGCGCCTTGCCGCCTTCGACCAGCGTCGCTTCGGCGTTGAGCATGGCCGGGCCGTGTTCGGCGTACCACTCGCAGAGCTTGGCGCATTTCTCGATTTCGCCACGGGCCTGGGCGATCGGTTTGCCCATTTCCCGGGTGATCATGGTCGCCATGGCTTCGCTGCTGTCACGCAGAGCACCGGCCAGCGCCGTCAGGGTGCGGGAGCGATCCTGCAGCGGTTTGCGTTTCCACTTGTTGAAGCCGAACGCGGCGCGGGTCAGTGCAGCGTCGAGGGCTTCGGCGGATTCAAAAGCGTAGTGACCGATCTGCTCGCCGGTGGCGGGGTTGATCGAGATGGCGTGGGTCTGGCTGGAAATCGGGCTCATGGCATCGTCCTGCGAGGTCAGTGGATGCGCTCAGAGTAGGGTGGTGTTTGGTTTCTGGAAACTGAATAATAAAGAGCGTTTCTTTCACGATTGGAGAATGACTGTGGATCTGGTGCAACTGGAAATCTTCAAGGCCGTTGCCGAGCACGGCAGCATCAGTGCTGCGGCGGCGCAGATCCATCGCGTGCCGTCGAACCTGACGACCCGCATCAAGCAGTTGGAGGAAGACCTGGGCGTCGACCTGTTCATCCGCGAGAAAAGCCGCTTGCGCCTGTCGCCGGCCGGATGGAGTTTTCTTGAATACGCGCGGCGCATTCTCGATCTGGTGCAGGAAGCCCGCGCCACGGTGGCCGGCGAGGAACCGCAAGGCGCGTTCCCGTTGGGCTCGCTGGAAAGTACGGCGGCGGTGCGCATTCCCGGTTTGCTCGCGACCTATAACCAGCAACACCCGAAGGTCGATCTGGACCTGTCGACCGGGCCATCCGGGACGATGATCGACGGTGTGCTCTCCGGGCGCCTGGCGGCCGCGTTCGTCGACGGCCCGGTCCTGCACCCGGCGCTCGAGGGCATCCCGGCGTTCGAAGAGGAAATGGTCATCATCTCGCCGCTCCATCACGGGCCGATCCAGCGCGCTGCGGACGTGAACGGCGAGAACATCTATGCGTTCCGCTCGAACTGCTCCTATCGCCATCACTTCGAAAAATGGTTCAGCACCGACGCTGCCGTGCCCGGCAAGATTTTTGAAATGGAGTCCTATCACGGCATGCTCGCCTGCGTCAGCGCGGGCGCCGGTCTGGCATTGATGCCGCGCAGCATGCTGCAGAGCATGCCCGGTTGCGCGACGGTAAGTGTCTGGCCACTGGCGTCGGATTTTCGCTATCTGACGACGTGGCTGGTATGGCGGCGGGGTACGGTTTCGCGCAGTCTGAGCATGTTTGTGCGCTTGCTCGAGGAGCGCGGTGTGGTGCGCGCAGAAGAGAATTGACACGTTGTGTCATGGTTGTATCTTAGGCGTCCTGTTTCGCAATATAAAAAACTATACAGCGCAAGCGATTAGCCAGAAGGAATCAGCGATGACCACAGCCCTGAGCGGAAAAGAAGCGGTAGGTGAGCGTTTTGTGCTGGAAACCATGCGCCACGCCCAGCAGTTGACCTGGAAGGCCGTGGACGAGATCGCCAAGGTGATCAAACCGGGAATGCGCGAGTCGGAAGCCCATGCGCGAGGCAAAGAGATTCTCGTCGAACTGGGCATGGACCGGATCTGGCATCCGCTGCTGATCCGCTTCGGCGCCAACACGCTGAAGACCTTCAAGGAGCGTTCCGACGGCGATCCCGTTCTGGGCGAGAACGACATTTTCTTCATCGACATGGGCGTGGTCTGGGAAGGTCACGAAGGCGATGCCGGGGCGACGTTCGTTGCCGGTTCCGATCCGCAAATGGTCGCTTGTGCGGCGGCCTCCAAAGAACTCTTCGACAAGGTCGAAGCCTTCTGGCGTCAGGGCGTGACCGGTGTCTAGCTGTACCGTTACGCCACCGATCAGGCCGAAGCCATGGGCTGGAAACTGAACCTGGACATCAAGGGCCACCGGGTCAGCGATTTTCCTCATGCGATCTATCGCGGCGGCAATCTGGGGGATTTCGATCAGGCTCCGAATGCCGGTGTGTGGATTCTGGAAATCCAGATCGAACATGCTGAGCTTCCGTACGGTGCTTTCTATGAGGACTTGTTGATCTAGAGTCAGGAATCAATGTTGATTCAGGTGCAGCGCTATAGTTGTAACTACATAGCGCTTGCTCCGATGATGCAGCCCGTTTCCTAACTCAAAAGTCAAAAAAAAGGACGTCCATCATGAAAGTCAGTGCCCGCAATGTGTTCAAAGGTCAGGTCAGCCAGGTTCAGGAAGGCTCGGTCAATGCGGAAGTCGTCCTGACCCTGCCGGGCGGCGAGAAGCTGGTCGCGGTCGTGACCCTGGCCAGCCTCAAGAGCCTGGGCATCGCGGTGGGCAAAGAAGCCGTTGCTTTGGTCAAGGCGCCTTGGGTGATGCTGATGACCGAATCCAGCGACATTCGCCTGTCGGCCCGCAACTGCCTGCAAGGCAAGGTGCTGAGCGTGACTGATGGTGCGGTCAACGCTGAAGTGGTGATCGAGCTGGCTGGCGGTTCGAAGGTCTATTCGATCGTGACCCGCGATGCGGTGAGTGAACTGGGCCTGGCGGCGGGCGTCAGCGCGACAGCAGTGATCAAGGCTTCGCACATCATTCTGGGCGTGCCGGCCTGATCGAATCGCGGGATCAAAGGCTAAAAAAAGAAGTGCCGGGCTCAAGCGAGTCCGGCACTTTTTTTGTTTCAATGTCCGCATAAAGTCAGGGACATGGAGAACAGCAAATGACGGCTCAGGAACACCTACCGGATCAAGAGGCATGGAGCCCCTGGACACCCACCGATTTATTCAAGCGACTCGCACACATCGAGTGTCCTTGGTGCATCGTCGGCGGATGGGCACTTGATGTCTGGCAGGGACAGCAAACCCGAACGCATGAGGATCTTGAGTTCACCCTCCTGCGTGAAGATTTTCCGGTGTTTCGCGAGGCGCTGGGGGCTCTGGATTACTATGCGGTCAAGGGCGGTGTCTTTGAGCTGCTGGAGTCAAATCGCGAACCGGCTGCCGACATTTTTCAGATCTGGTGTTTTGACACCGTGGCACAAGCCTGGCGGGTCGACATGATGATCGAACCCGGAACGCCGGACAGGTGGGTTTACAAACGCGATACGTCGATCACAGGCGAACGCAGTGAAATGGTCTGCACGAACGATGCGGGTATTCCCTATCTCAGGCCCGCGGCCATTCTGTTGTTCAAGGCCAAACACCTCAGGGCAAAGGATCAAGCCGATTTCAATCTCACCTTGCCCAGGCTTTCGTCCGGGGAGCGGCAATGGTTGATGACGAATCTGGCCCTGTTACACCCGGGGCATGAATGGCTGGCGCGAATTTGAACCTGCGTCCCGGTTCGGTATTGCGCCGAACCGGGACGGGTTTATTGGCCATCGACAAGACGCGGTAGCTGCAGCGGATTACCGTCACGCAACACTTCCGGCAACAACGCATCGGGAAAGCCCTGATACGCCACCGGCCGCAAAAAGCGCTCGATCGAAGTCATGCCGACCGAGGTGAAGCGGCTGTCAGACGTAGCCGGGAACGGCCCCCCGTGTACGGTGGCGAAGGTCACTTCTTGCGGATGGGAGAAAGCGTTGACCACAATGCGTCCGGTGCGGCGTTCGAGGATCGGCATTAGACGCCGGGCCAGATCCAGATCGCGGTCTTCAAGGTGAATGGCTGCGCTCAGTTGACCCTTGAACGAACGGGCGACCGCCAGCAACTCTTCTTCATCGTTGACCGTTACCAACAACGCCGCCGGGCCGAACACTTCATGGGCCAGCGCCGGTTCGCTGAGCAGGCGCTGGCCGTCAACTTCCAGTAATGCCGAGCGGCCCTCAAACTGGCCATCCACCGGCGCGCCAACTGCCACCAGATTCGCCCCAACGCTCTCCATCGCCACCAGCCCTTTGACGTATGAACCGTGAATCCCCGGCGTCAGCATCGTGCGTGCTGGCACTTCACTGACGCGTTTGATCATGGCGCTGCGCAGCGCTTGCAGACCTTCACTCTCGACCGCGATCAGGATCGACGGACACAGACAGGCCTGCCCGACATTCACCAGCATCCGCTCGATAAAACCATCGCCGATCTCACCGCCACGTGCGGACAGCGCTGCGGGCAAAATGAACGTCGGGTTGACGCTGGTCATTTCGGTGAACACTGGAATCGGATCAGGCCGCAACTGCGCGCGGCGATAAAGCGCCATGCCGCCCACCTCTGAGCCGGTGAACGTCACCGCTTTAATCAAAGGATGATCAACCAGCGCCTCACCGATGGCATTGCCGCCACCGCGCACCATGGAGAAAACCCCTTCGTGCAAGCCATGCATCTGCACCGCTTTGCGGATAGCGCGAGCCTGAATTTCCGAGGCGCCGGGATGCGCGTTATGGGCCTTGAGAATCACTGTCGAACCGGCCGCGAGTGCCGATGCGGTGTCGCCGCCGGCCACCGAATAGGAGATCGGAAAGTTGCTCGCACCGAAGATCGCTACCGGGCCGATGGCGACTTTCTGCAGGCGATGATCCATCCGTGGTCGCGGCTGGCGATCAGGTTGCGCCGGGTCGATCGCCAGTTGCAGGAACCGACCCTTGCGCACCACGTCGGCGAACTGACGGAACTGAGTCGCGGCCCGGGCGGCTTCGCCTTCGAGCTGTGCCTGAGGCAGACCGGTTTCCAGCGCAGCGCGGGCGGCCAGTTCCTCGCGCACGGCGTCGAGGTTGTCGGCAATGCTTTCGAGAAACGCCGCACGTTCGGCCAGCGAAGTGTGGCTGTAGCTGTCGAAGGCCGCATCGGCGAGGGTTGCCGCCTGATCGACCTGCGCTGCACCGCCGAAGGCGAATTCCGGTTCGATCAGCGTGTTGGTTGCCGGATTCAGCGCCTTCATCGTGCCCTCGGTGGCGGGGACGTCAGCGGCGCCGATCAGCAGGTGGCCGGTCAGACTCATTTCGCGTCACCCTGCGACTGAAGGCTCGCGATCAGTTCGTCCGTGGTAGTGATGACATGGGCGAACGTCGGGCCGTTGAGTTCGTGGGCGGCGTGCATCATTTCCTCTTTGAACGCGGCGGTGGCATCGCGCACCAGCGTGACGTGATAGCCGAGTTCCGATGCGTAGCGGGCGGTGGCTTCGATGCAGGTGTTGGCCAGCAGGCCGACGATGATCACATGGGTGATGCCTTGCTGTTTCAGGCGAAAATCCAGGTCGGTATTGGCGAAACCGCTGGAGCCCCAGTGTTCCTGAACCACGATGTCGCCGTCCTTCGGTGCGAAATCCGGGTGCCATTCACCGCCCCATTCGCCGCGCGCGAAGTGGTGCATGTGCATGATCTTTTGTTGGGTCGGGGTTGGGTGATCCCAGTTCTCGTAGTCGCCTTTGACCCAGCGGTGATGCGGTACGATGACGACCGGAATCGGCAGGGCCCGCACGGCGCGATCGAGTTTGCGCAGGTTGTCGAGCAGACCGTTCTGCTCGGCCATCGGCTTGATCAGCGGAAAGATCTTGCCGCCGTCCGAGAGAAAATCGTTGTACGGATCGACCAGCAGGTAGGCGGTTCTGTCGAGTGGGTAGAGAGGTTTCGACATGACGATGTACTCCGGCAATGAGAGTGATCGATGCTCAGGGCTTGTTCCCGCATCGTGTTGATATGATAATCATAGTAACTGTGAAAGAGGCAAGCCCTGATGGCTGTAAACGATAGTCTTCCCGAGACGCTGTGCCCGATTTCCCGGGCCGAGGCGATCGTCGGCGACCGCTGGACGGTGCTGGTTTTGCGCGAATTGTTCATGGGCAGCCATCGCTACGACGAGATCCTGGCCCAGACCGGCGGTACGCCGCAGATGGTCGCCGCGCGTCTGAAAAGCCTGGAGGTGGACGGACTGGTCGAACGTCGCTTGTACAACGAGCGACCGAAACGCTACGAGTACCACCTCACCGCGAAGGGGGAGGCGTTCTACCCGGTGGTGATTGCGTTGCGCGCTTGGGGAGAGACTTGGTGCAAGTCACCGGAGGAAGGGCTGGCGGTGAACATGACCCACAAGAACTGCAACCACAGCGCCGGCCTCGGGCCGTTGTGCGATCACTGCGGTGAGGTGTTGCGCCGTGAGGATTTGATCAGCCAGCCGCAAGAGGCGTACGCCGCCGAACGACAGGCGCGGCGTGAGGCGTTCAAAAACAAGTGACCGGCATCACGGTGTGCCGTTTCGTCCATGTAACCGGTAAGCGGGGCGCTGGCTCAAACGTTCGTAATAAGCGCTCACCGCCGGCAGATTTGGATGTTCCAGCGGCGTCTCGAACCAGCGATTGACCGACAGGCCGATCGGGATGTCGGCGAGGGAAAACTGCTCGCCGCTGACATAGGCGCCGGTCTTTTGCAGCTGCCGGTCGAGGATCTCCATGTGCCGTGCCCACTCCCGGCAACCGGCCGCGAGAGCAACGCTGTCCTGATGCGCAGGTAACTTGCGTACCAGCGACATGAACGCGTACGACCAGGATTTGTTCAGCTCCGAAGCCTGCCAGTCGATCCATTGATCCACCCGTGCGCGGGCGCGCGCCTCGCTCGGGTAAAGTTGCTCGCCGTCATAGCGCGACGCCAGATAGCGAATGATCGAGTTCGACTCCCACAGCGTGAAATCATCGTCCTGAATCACCGGCACCATCGCGCAGGGATTGAGTGCGAGGAACTCCGGCGTCAACGTTGATTGAAAACCTGAGCCCCAGTCTTCGCGTTCGAAGGGCAGGTTCAGTTCAGCACAGGTCCACAGCACTTTGCGCACATTGATCGATGAGGCTTTGCCCAGAATTCGCAGCATTGGATTTCCATCTCCGGTTGTCGTCGGGCGTAAAGAAATAGCACAACGCAAAGCAGAAGGCCCGCACAGGGCGGGCCTTTGTTGGTGCATCGAGTCAATCTCAGAGACTGCCCGCCAGCTTCCCAGAGGTCAGCCGCCGACGATAAGCACTGTCACGGGTCGCCAGCCAGAAATACAGCGGTGAGGTCACCAGCAAGCCAACCACCCATGACAGGTCCGCGCCGTTGATGTGCGCCGACACCGGGCCGACGTACAGCGGCGTGTTCATGAACGGAATCTGCACCGCGATACCGATCGCATAGGCCAGCAAGGCTTGCGGGTTGTAACGCCCATAGATGCCGCCGTCGACCTGGAAGATCGAGCCGATGTCGTACTGGCCTTTGTGAATGGCGTAGAAGTCGATCAGGTTGATCGCGGTCCACGGCACCAGTACGACCAACAACACCAGCACCATGTCGACGAAGTGGCCGATGAAGTCTGCCGAAGCGCCGACCGCAGCGAAGCAGCAGGCCAGCAGGACGATGATCGAAATCACCGCGCGGCTCTTGGCGGTCGGGATCCAGCGGTAGGCGAAGGTTTGCACGAGCGTGATCAGCGACAGCACCGCGCCGTACAGATTGAGCGCGTTGTGGCTGATGACGCTGAGCAGGAACAGCACCAGCATCAGCGGGCCGATTGCGCCGGTGGCGAGTTTCACTGCATCCATGGTGTCCATGCCCACTGGCGTGGCCAGTACGGCAACGGCGCCGAACACGAACGACAGGCTCGAACCCAGCGCCGATCCCAGATAGGTCGTCCAGAAGGTCGCCGCCACCGGCACATTCGCCGGCAAGTAACGCGAGTAGTCCGACACGTAAGGCGCAAACGCGATCTGCCACAGCGCCGCCAGCGACACCGTCGCAAGCCAGCCCGAGATGTTGAAGCTGCCGCGAGTGAGGAAATCATCGGTCTGGATGTGGTTGAGGATGTAGCCGAAACCGACCACGATGCCGATCCCCAGCACCCAGGTGCCGATGCGGTTGAGCACATGGATGAAGCGGTAACCGATGATCCCGATGATCCCCGAACCCAGCGCGCCGATGACGATGCCGACCGGCACCGGAACGCTGTCGACCACACCATGCAGCGACTTGCCGGCCAGCACGATGTTGGAGGCGAAGAAGCCGATGTACATCACGCCGGCAATCAACACCACCAGCAGCGCGCCGAGGGAACCGAACTGCGCACGGCTCTGGATCATCTGCGGAATGCCCATCTGCGGACCTTGCGCCGAGTGCAGCGCCATCAGCACACCGCCGACCAGATGGCCGACCAGAATGGCGACGATGCCCCACACCAGATTCAGATGAAACAACTGCACGCCGAGGGCGCCGGTGACGATGGGCAACGGTGCGATATTGCCGCCGAACCAGAGGGTGAACAGATCCCTGACCTTTCCGTGGCGATCTTCGGGCGGCACATAGCCGATCGTGTGTTTTTCAATGAGCGGTGCGGACGTTGTTGCAGAGGTGGCCATGACGAACTCCAAGGCAAGGACGAGTACGTGGACGTACTTCAGTGAGCGCCGGCACGGACGGCGCATTTCTTGTTGGGGTTGATCATGGGCAAGGAAAGGGGAGAGATAAATTAGTAGTTTTGTTGCTTCAGGCGTTAAAAAAACGAGGCTCTCCGGTCAGCTGAAAACGCTCTGTTCCGGATGTTTCAGCGCCATGAACGACAACGCAGCTGACCTCCATCGGAGCAGCTGTCTGTCAGTGATCCTGCGGCTTGGCTGGCGGATTTGAATCCAGCAGCCAGACCGGTTTTTTCAGAGGCGAATCGAAGCCAGCATTCGATGCAGCATTTCATCGCAGGCCGTGAGCTGATCGACGCTGACGAACTCGTCCGGTTTGTGGCCCTGATCCATGCTGCCGGGACCGCACACCACCGTGGGAATCCCTACCGCATCGAACAGTCCGCCTTCGGTGCCAAAGGCCACGGTGCCGAAATCGTCCGAGCCACAGAACGTGGCGATCAACTCGGCAGCCTTGCTTCGGGCATCGGTAGCCAGCCCCGGATACGCCGACAATTCGCTGAATCGGATATCGCTAAGCTCGCTGACGGCCCGCATGCGCGGCAGCATTTGCTGCTCGGCGTAGGCCTTGAGTTGCTGCGCGACAAGCGCCGGATCCTGCGAGGGCAGGGCGCGGATTTCGAAGTCGAAACGGCAATCGGCGGGAACGATGTTCAGCGCCTTGCCACCGTTGATCACGCCGGTTTGCACCGTGGAGTACGGCGGGTCGAAACGCGGATCGAGGTGCTCGTCCTTGAGTTGCCGGCCGATGCGTCCCAGCTCGCCGATCAGCTCGGCGGCGCATTCGATGGCATTGACCCCGAGTGGCGCGTAGGCCGAGTGACAGGCATGACCCTGGACATCGCAGCGCATGGCCAGTTTGCCCTTGTGCCCGAGCACCGGTTTAAGTTCGGTGGGCTCGCCGATGATGCACAGCAACGGTTTGACCGGACGCTGCTCCAGCACTTTGAGCAGCGAACGCACGCCGAGGCAGCCGACTTCTTCGTCGTAGGACAGGGCAATGTGCACCGGCAGGCGCAACGGTGCTTCGATCAACGACGGCACCAGCGCGAGCACGCAGGCGATGTAGCCCTTCATGTCCGCCGTGCCGCGACCGTAAAGCTTGCCGTCACGCTCGCTCAGTTCGAACGGCGGCAGCGTCCACGGTTGGCCATCGACGGGCACCACATCGGTGTGCCCCGACAGCACGATGCCCGGCTGATCGGCCGGACCAATCGTGGCGAACAGATTGGCCTTGCTGCGCTCATCGTTGTAGATCAGCTCGCACGGCACATCGAAACTTTCGAGGTAGCTGCGCACGAAGTCGATCAATTGCAGGTTGGACTCGCGGCTGGTGGTGTCGAACCCCACCAGCGTCTTGAGCAACGCGACGCTGTCGCTCATCGGTCGTCTCCGGCAACCCCGTAGCCCGGCGCCTTGGCCGGATCGAGGGCGCGGTCGATGTAGTCCTGAAGCTGCGGGCGATAGGCGTCCCAGAGTTTCTGCAATTGACCGATCGGGTCTTCATCGGCCCAGTCCACCCGCAGGTTGACGATAGGCCAGGTCAGCTCGCCGACCACGACCACGGCTGCCGAATGCACCGGGCCTGCTTCACCGCCCAAGGCCTGGGCGGCGTGCAGGGCCTTGATCAGACGATCGGCCAACTGACCTTCGCCTTCTTCGAACGCGCCGACCATGGCTTCGATCACCGAGCGCCCGGCGAGCATGTTGCCCGCCGCCACGCATTGCTCGCCCGACACGGCGTTGTGCACGCCGAGGGTCTGCGCACCGCTGAAATGCGCGGTCTGGCCGAGGTGATTGATGGCCGTGATCTGCCGGTACTGACTGTAGCCGTTGCGGGTCAGCACCTTGTCCACCGCCGCCTCGGGCGCCAGGCCTTGTTCCATCAAGGCGAGCACTTCCGGGCCGAGCGACGGCAGGGTGATGTTCTGGCTCGACACCGCGCCGACACCCGGCAACAGCCACGGGCAACGGGCGCCGACGGCGATGCTGGAGGAGCTGATGGCGATGCCGAACTGACCGGTTTCGGGGCAACGGGCGGCGATGGAAAATGTCATGTGTGGCCTCCTTTCGCTAAGGTCGAATTACTCGGGAATCACCGCAACCACATCAATCTCCATCAGCCACTGCGGCTGACCCAAAGCCGATACCACCAGCCCGGTGGAAATCGGGAACACGCCCTTCAGCCATTTGCCGACTTCCTGATACACCGGCTCGCGGTAGCGCGGGTCGATCAGGTAAGTGGTGGTCTTGACGATATGGCTCAGGTCGCTGCCGGCCTCTTCGAGCAATTGCTTGACGTTGCGCATGGCCTGTTCGGTCTGCGCGCGCGGGTCGCCGAGGCCGACCAGTTCGCCATCGAAATTGGTTCCGACCTGGCCACGGACATACACGGTGTTGCCGGCGCGCACGGCCTGGCACAGGTCGTTGTCCAGGGTCTGGTTCGGGTAGGTGTCCTTGGTGTTGAACATACGAATGCGGGTGTGGGTTGGCTGACTCATGTGCGGCTCCTGACGAAATCGGACCCGGCGCGACGGGCGCCGGGATTGAAGAGGGAAATCAAGCGTCGACGGTGTCGACAGCGTTGTTGTGCAGCGCGGCTTCGCGTTGTTCGGCATCGCGATAGGCCAGGTATTTGCGCTGGGTGGCGATGTGATCGGCCACGTGCTTGGCGTCGTGCCACACACCCCAGATGAACGACGAGCCGCGTCGCGACTGCCACGGCAGACCGAGGAAATACACGCCCGCTTCGCTGGACACACCGCGCTGGTGCTGCGGCTTGCCGTTGTCGTCGAAAGCGGCGACTTTCAGCCACGAATAGTCCACGGCAAATCCGGTGGCCCAGATGATCGAGGTGATGCCGGCGGCGGCCAGATCGAGATCGGCCAGCGGGTTTTTCACGCATTCAGGATCCGGGTAAGTCTCGCGGGCTTCCGGTTCCAGCGGCAGGTCGAGGCCATTGCGTTCGATGTAGGCGTCGGCGGCATCCAGCAGCGCGAGGTAGTTCTCGTCGCCACGCTTGAGGTTGTCGCGCAGGTCCTGTTTGAAGGTCACCACGCCGTCGCTGAACGATTCGGTGACGCCGACCAAAGTCATGCCGCGATGGGCCAGGCCTCGGAAGTCGATGGTGCGGCCACCGTGGGCGCCGCTGACGGCGATGGTCACGTGCTCGCGGCCGGGTTTCATCGCGGCCTGGTCCCACTCGCCGAGCACGCCGAGCCACCAGCAGAAATCACGGTTGCGGTAAGCGCGAGGAGGGCGGTCATGGGCGCCGACCGAGAGGTAAACCTGCTTGCCCGAGCGCTGCAATTCATCGGCGATCTGCACGCCCGACGAACCGGCACCGACCACCAGCACGGCGCCGGCCGGCAGTTGTTGCGGGTTGCGATAGTCGGCCGAGTGAATCTGCAGCAGACGCTCATCTTTTGGCGCAATGGCCGGGATTACGGGACGCTGGAACGGGCCGGTGGCGGCGACGACGCGGGCCGCTTCGATCACGCCCTCGGAAGTCTCGACGGTGAAGCCCGGACGCCCGACATTGCGCACTACGCTTTTCACATCGACGCCGGTGCGGATCGGTGCATTGAATTTCTTCGCATAGGCTTCGAAGTAATCGGCGACGCGCTCCTTGTGGGCAAAACCGTCCGGATCGACGTCGTCGAATTCCATCCCCGGAAACCGGTCGTGCCACGCCGGACCGTTGGCCACCAGCGAATCCCAGCGCCCGGTGCGCCAGCGTTCGGCTATGCGGCTGCGCTCGAGCACCAGGTGCGGCACACCGAGTTTGCTCAGGTGTTCACTCATGGCCACACCCGCTTGACCGGCGCCGACAACAAGCGTGTCTGTTTTTATTATTTCAGTGGTCATCTCTGATCCCTTCTCACGAGGCCTTTGGATTCAGGTCGCTGTCGACCTGTTCTCTGTGCTTGGGATCAGACTAGGGAGGGGGTGGTTATCGGTAAAATATTATTAAGCTGGCATGTGAAGATAAAAACGTGATGCAGAGGCCTGAAAGCCCCGTAAATACGGGGCTTGGCCTTGGCACCGAAATCCGGGACAACAAAAAAAAGGACCGCCGACAGGGTTGTCGACGGCCCTTTTCAAGGCGTGTTCAGATCACAAGGACTCAGCGATCGAGAAACGCCAGCAGGTCTTCATTCAGTTGCTGTGCATGGGTCACCGCAAAGCCATGTGGCGCACCTGCATAGACTTTCAGCTCGGCGCCCTTGATTTGCGCAGCTGCTTGTTTGCCGGTGGTTTCGAATGGAACGATCTGATCGCCATCGCCATGAATCACCAGGGTCGGCACATCGATTTTCGCCATGTCCGGGCGGAAATCGGTTTCCGAGAATGCGGTAACGCAATCCACAGTGCCTTTGAGCGAAGCGAGCAGGGCGATGTTCAAGGTTTGCGTCAGCACGCCGTCGGAGACTTTCTGACCCTGATTAGTGCCGTAGAACGGGGCGTTGAAGTCAGCGATGAACTGCGCGCGATCCTTCAACAGGCCGGCCTTGATCCCGTCGAATACCGACTTGTCGACGCCTTCGGCAAAGTCCGGTTTCTTGCCGAACAGCGGCGTCACCGCGCCCAGCAACACCAGCCCGGCGACGCGCTCGCTGCCGTGGCGTGCGATGTAGCGGCTGACATCGCCGCCGCCCATGGAGAAGCCGACCAGGGTCACGTCACGCAGATCCAGGTGCTCGATCAGTTGCGCGATGTCATCGGCGAAGGTGTCGTAGTCGTAGCCGGTCCACGGCTGCTCGGAACGGCCGAAACCACGACGGTCAAAGGCGATGGTGCGATAGCCGCGGCTGCTCAGGTACTCCATCTGGTATTCCCACATGTCGCCATCCAGCGGCCAGCCGTGGCTGAACAGCACGGGCTTGCCGCTGCCCCAGTCCTTGAAATAGATCTCGGTGCCGTCTTGGGTCGTGAACGTGCTCATGAAAACTCCTTGGGTGTGGGCCTGCGTGGATGCCGTGATGGCAGTGTTCACTATCGCGACAAAGGGCATTGGCCACTTGTACGCAGGTGCTAAGTTTCGTGGCGCGCGCGTTAACGGTTTGGCGGCATGAGTTGTAAGATGCAACCGCATCGAACCTGCCGTTTTGCCGGAGACACCCGAAATGAAGCGTAAAAGCCTTGCGGGCAATGCCTGCCCGATCGCCCGGACACTCGACCTGATCGGTGACTGGTGGTCGTTGCTGATCATCCGCGATGCGCTGGAAGGCATCAGTCGTTTCAGCGATTTCGAGAAGAGCCTGGAGATCGCCAAGAACATGTTGAGCACCCGGCTCAAAGGGCTGGTGGAACGCGATATCCTGCGCCTGGTGCCGGCGTCCGATGGGAGCGCTTACAAGGAGTACGTGCTGACTGAAAAGGGCCGCGCGTTGCAAACCGTGATCGTTGCGTTGTCGCAGTGGGGCGGGGAATTCATGTTCGAGCCTGGCGAATCGGGTTCGGTGATGGTGGATGCGCAGAAGCGAAAGCCGATCAGGAAGCTGGAGCTGCTGTCGGCCGATGGTCGCCATTTGGCGCCGGAAGATATCGCGACAACTTCGACTGCGTACTGAGACCTGCGTCAGACGAAAAAAAGCGCCCCGACGTTCTGTTCGGGGCGCTCTGCACTCAGGGTCGCTTGGCGTATTTAACGAAACGCCGGCACCACATGCTTGATAAACAGCTCCAGCGACTTCTTCTTCTCCGCATGCGGCAAGCTGTTGTCGCACCAGAAACTGAACTCATCCACCCCCAGTTCCTGGTAGTACTTGATCCGCGGAATGATTTCCTCAGGCGTGCCGATCATTGCCGTTTTGTGCAGGCTCTCCAGTTCAAACTCTGGCCGTCCGGCAAATTTCTCTTCCGGGCTCGGTGCCAGGAAACCGTTCACCGGCACTTCCTTGTTGCCGAACCACGCGTCGAAGGTGCGATAGAAACGTGAGATGGCTTTAGCGCCCACCTTCCAGCCTTCCGGGTCATCCGCCGAGTGCACGTGGGTGTGACGCAGCACCATCAATTGCGGACGCGGCACGTCCGGGTTGTTGTCCAGCGCCGTCTGGAATTTGTTCTTCAGATCGAGAACCTCTTCATCGCCCTTCATCAACGGCGTGACCATCACGTTGCAGCCGTTGGCCACGGCGAAGTTGTGCGAGTCCGGGTCCCGGGCGGCGATCCACATCGGCGGGTTGGGCTTCTGGATCGGTTTCGGCACGCTGGTGGAGGTGGGGAATTTCCAGATCTCGCCGTTGTGGGCGTAGTCACCTTGCCACAGCGCGCGCACCACCGGGACCATTTCGCGCAGCGCCTGGCCGCCGCTGGAGGCGGGCATGCCGCCGGCCATGCGATCGAATTCAACCTGATAGGCGCCGCGTGCCAGGCCGACTTCCATCCGGCCGTTGCTGATCACGTCGAGCAACGCGCATTCACCTGCAACCCGCAGCGGATGCCAGAACGGCGCGATGATGGTGCCGGCGCCCAGGTGAATGGTGGTGGTCTTGGCCGCGAGGTAGGCCAGCAGCGGCATCGGGCTCGGCGAGATGGTGTATTCCATCGCGTGGTGTTCGCCGATCCACACGGTGCTGAAACCGCCGGCCTCGGCCATCAACGTCAGTTCGGTCAGGTCTTCGAACAGTTGACGGTGGCTGACGCTTTCGTCCCAGCGTTCCATGTGTACGAACAGGGAAAATTTCATGACGCTACCTCGAATCTCTTGTGGTCGGCCGGTCGCTTGCCGGCCTGTTTAAGTGCAATCGTGCGGATCAGGCGAAGGCGGGCAGGGCGCCCATCTTGCCGTGGCAATACACCAGCGGGCCGGCGTCCTGCTGAGGGACGATGAGGTTTTTCACCGCGCCGACCATGATCGCGTGGTCGCCGCCTTCGTATTCGCGCCACAGCTCACATTCGATGATAGCTGTCGCGTTGGCCAGGATCGGATTGCCCAGTTCGCTCAGCGTCCACTCGATGCCCTGCGCCTTGTCCTTGCCTTTGCGGGCGAACGCGTAGGCTTCGCTCTGCTGGCCGCCGGACAACACGTGAATGGCAAAGCGTTTGTTCTTGATCAGGACGGGGTAGGAGTCGGAACTGTAGTTGGGGCAGAACAGCACCAGGGCCGGGTCCATCGATAGCGAACTGAAGGCGCTGGCGGTGAGGCCGACGATCTGGCCGTCGTCATCCAGCGTGGTGATGACGGTAACGCCGGACGGGAACGAGCCCATGACTTGTTTGTAGACGGCAGCATCGATCATTGGTCAATCCTCGAGTGCGGTGGAGCGTGTTTTTATGTGTTTATGGGTCTGATGGTATACCGTAATACATCTAATGCAAGCGCTTTTTTGGTGAAACGATAAACGTGGTTCATCCGTCGGAAACTCAGCATTTACGGGGCTTTGCTCTAGCAGCGAGCGCTGGCTATCAGGGAGGATGCCGGATCAGATGCCGTCGCAAACTGCGGATCAGTCTTGTGAAAATGTTGGAATACCATAATATGGTCTTCATCTGAGGGGCGGCCAAGAAGCACCCCCGGTTTGGCTTCATACAACGATAAGAACAGACCCAATCGAGTTCATTTTTATGTCCCAGATGTCCCGGCAAGATCCGTTGATCGAGAATCACACGGTCGACTACGTCCCACTCGCGGAACGCCACGGGAAGGCCCGCGACCTTTTCACACTTTGGTTCAGCACCAACATTGCGCCACTGCCCATCGTCACCGGCGCCATGGTGGTCCAGGTGTTTCATCTCGACCTGTTCTGGGGGCTGCTGGCGATTGCGCTGGGGCACATGATCGGCGGCGTGGTGATCGCCCTGGCGTCGGCGCAAGGGCCGCGCATGGGCATTCCGCAAATGGTGCAGAGTCGCGGTCAGTTCGGGCGCTACGGCGCGCTGCTGATCGTGTTCTTCGCGGCGATCATCTACATCGGCTTCTTCATTTCCAACATCGTGCTGGCCGGCAAATCCATCGTCGGCATTGCGCCGTCGGTGCCGGCGCCGCTGAGCATCCTGATCGGCGCCCTCAGCGCCACGGCGATCGGCGTGATCGGCTACAACTTCATCCACACGCTCAATCGCATCGGCACCTGGGTGATGGGCAGCGCGCTGCTCGCCGGGTTCATCTACATCTTTGCCCATGAGTTGCCGGCGGACTTCTTCACCCGGGGCAGCTTCAATCTCTCGGGATGGCTGGCGACGGTATCGCTGGGGATCATCTGGCAGATCAGCTTTTCACCGTACGTCTCCGACTATTCCCGTTACCTGCCGGCGGACATCGGGATCGGCAAGCCATTTATCGCGACTTATCTGGGCGCCACGCTGGGCACGATTCTGTCGTTCACCTTCGGCGCGGTGGCGGTGCTGGCGACGCCGGAAGGCACCGAAGCGATGGCGGCGGTCAAGCAATCCACCGGTTGGCTGGGGCCGATTCTGATGGTGCTGTTCCTGCTCAATATCATCAGCCACAACGCGCTGAATCTGTATGGCGCGGTGCTGTCGATCATCACCTCGATCCAGACCTTTGCCAGCCAATGGACGCCGAGCATCAAGGTGCGGGTGATCTTGTCGAGCGTGGTGCTGGCGGGTTGCTGTGTGGTGGCGCTGGGTGCCTCGGCGGATTTCATTTCCGAGTTCATCGGGCTGATTCTGGCGTTGCTGCTGGTGCTGGTGCCGTGGGCGTCGATCAACCTGATCGACTTCTACCTGATCAAGCGCGGCAGTTACGACATCGCCTCGATCTTCCGTGCCGACGGCGGCATTTATGGGCGTTTCAACCTGCACGCGATCATTGCCTACTTCATCGGCATCATCGTGCAGCTGCCGTTCGCCAACACATCGTTATATGTCGGGCCGTACGCCAATCTGGTGGAAGGCGCGGACCTGTCGTGGCTGGTCGGCCTGATCGTGACCTGCCCGTTGTATTACTGCCTGGCGACCCGTGGGCAGACGCAGCAGAGCAGGGCGGCGCGGTTGGGTTTTACCGACTGAGCGTTCGCAGACTGTTCAAACAATGCCCGGCACTTCGTCGGGCATTGTTGTTTCCGCATTCCGGCGGTCACGCAAATTGGCCATTTCGATCCCCTTTTGGCCAACGGGCTACTGTGCCGCGTCTACGCTGTCAGGAAGAATCGAAGCCACAATTAAATGCTGCACCTTCCTTGCCCTTGGCTGATTTGCAAGCCGCTGCCGTGTACAGAACATAAAAACCATCGACTCACGCTGCATTCGGGGAAACACAACATGGTCACGATGAAACGCATTCTGGGCGCCACTGTTTTCGGGCTGACGCTGCTGGCCAGCGCCGTCCAGGCCGAACAGCGCGAACTGCGGGTGTACAACTGGGCGGATTACATCCTGCCGTCGGTGCCCAAGGATTTCGCCGCCAAAAGCAACATCAAAGTGACCTGGGACACCTTCGACACCAACGAGTCTCTCGAAGCCAAACTCCTGACCGGCAACTCCGGCTATGACCTGGTGGTGCCGTCGAACCAGTTCCTCGATACCCAGATCAAGGCCGGTGTGTTCCAGAAACTCGACAAGTCCAAACTGCCGAACTGGAGTCACCAGGACCCGGCGCTGCTCAAGTTGCTCGACGTCAACGACCCCGGCAATCAGTACGGCGTGCCTTACATGGTTGGCACGGTGCTGATCGGTTTCAACCCGGCCAAGGTCAAGGCGGCGCTCGGCGAGAATGCGCCGGTGGACAGTTGGGATCTGGTGTTCAAACCGGAGAACATGGAGAAGCTGAAATCCTGCGGCGTGGCGATGCTCGACTCGCCGACGGAAATCCTGCCGCTGGCCCTGCATTACCTGGGCCTGGACCCGAACAGCCAGAACCCGGCCGACTATGAGAAAGCCAAGGATCTGATGCTCAAGGTTCGCCCTTACGTCACCTACTTCAACTCGGCCAAGTACATGACCGACATCGCCAACGGCGACATCTGCGTGGCCATCGGTTATTCCGGCAGCTTCTACCAGTTCGGCAACCGCGCCAAAGAAGCGAAAAACGGCGTGGTGGTCGACTGGCGCCTGCCGAAGGAAGGTGCGCCGATCTGGTTCGACACCTTTGCCATTCCGAAGAGTGCGAAGAACGTCGAAGAGGCCCACGAGTTCCTCAACAACCTGCTGGATCCGAAGGTCATCGCGTCGATCAGCGACTTCCTCGGTTACCCGAATGCCAACAAGGATTCGCTGCCGCTGATCAACAAGGAAATCACCGGCAACCCGAACCTGACGCCGACCAGCGAAGCGCTGAAGAAACTGTACGTGGTGCAACCGTTGCCGCAGAAACTGGAGCGGGTGCGGACCCGGGTCTGGACCAGCATCAAGTCGGATAAATAAGCTCAAAACCGAGGGAGCGAACCACGTTCGCTCCCTCGGCTGTTATTTCGCCTGACTTTCCTCGGGCGACTTGTCCTTCGTCAGGACCAGACTGAGCACCACCGACGCCAGAATCAGCCCGCCGACAATCGCCAGCGACCACTCCACCGGCATGTGAAACCACGGCATCACCGTCATCTTCCCGCCAATGAACACCAGCACCAGCGCCAGTCCGTATTTGAGCAGATGGAAACGGTCGGCCATGTCCGCCAGCAAAAAGTACAGCGCCCTCAGCCCCATGATCGCGAAGATGTTCGACGTGAAAATGATGAACGGGTCGGTCGTCACCGCGAAGATCGCCGGGATACTGTCGACCGCGAACATCAGATCGCTGGCCTCGATCAGCACCAGCACCAGAAACATCGGCGTGGCCCAGCGCACGCCGTTCTGCAGCACGAAAAACCGCTCGCCGTGAAAGCCGTTGGTGATCCGCAGATGCCCGCGCACCCAGCGCAAGAGCGGGTTGTTATCGAGGTCCGGTTGCTGCTCGGCGAACACCAGCATCTTGATCCCGGTGATGATCAGGAACACACCGAACACATACAGCAGCCAGGTGAACTGCGACACCAGCCATACGCCGGCGAAGATCATCGCCGCGCGCATCACGATTGCCCCGAGCACGCCGTACAGCAGCACCCGGCGCTGCAATTCCGGCGGCACGGCGAAGTAGCTGAAGATCATCACGAAGACGAACATGTTGTCGATCGACAGCGACTGCTCGATCAGGTAACCGGTGAGGAATTCCAGGGTTTTGACCTTGGCGATTTCGGGACCGAATTCGCCGTTCAGATACCACCAGAGCAATCCGGCGAAAGCCATCGCCAGCATGCACCAGGCGATCACCCAGGATGAGGCTTCACGTACCGAGACCCGATGCGCCTTGCGCCCGCCGAAGACAAACAGGTCGACGGCCAGCATGGCGAGGACAAAAACGATGAAGGCGACCCACATCCAGGGTTCGCCGATGTTGATGGGGTGCATGCCGTTCTCCCTGTCTTTATGTTTTTCGGGGTAGACGGGGCCATGCTAGTAGGAGCCTTCCGACAAAGAAAAATCGTTTATTTCGTGGGTATTGTTCGTGAATAACGAAGTGTCGGACGACCTAGGCAGAGCACGGGTAATACTTCATTCAACAGTTCTTTGCTAACCTCGCTGTCGAGTCAGTCCACCACTTTGGGAGCTACGATCATCGACACGCCAGATCCTCAAGCCGTCTGCAGCCCGATCACCAGCGCTGCCATCTTCATCGTGGCGACCCTCAACGCCGAGGCCGAGGCCGCCGAAAAAGTCCGTGTCTGGTGCGCCGATATCGCAGGGCTGACGCGCTCGGTCGGCAAGCGCGTCCCTTCTGGAAACTTGTCCTGCGTTTGCGGGTTTTCTTCCAGCGCGTGGGATCGTCTGTTCGGCAGTCCACGCCCGGCGTCCTTACATGATTTTCGCGAGTTCGGTGTAGAAGGGCGCCGCGCCGTTTCCACACCGGGCGATCTGTTGTTGCACATTCGCGCCGATCAGATGGACCTGTGTTTCGAACTGGCGACGCAGTTGATGTCGGCGCTGGATGGCGCCGTGACGGTGACCGACGAGGTGCAGAGTTTCCGCTATTTCGACATGCGCAGCATCATCGGTTTTGTCGACGGCACGGAAAATCCGGTCGGTCGCAAAGCCGAGCATTTCACCCTCGTGGGCGATGAGGATCAGACGTTCAGTGGCGGCAGTTATGTGCTGGTGCAGAAGTACCTGCACAACATGAATGCGTGGAACGAATTGTCGGTCGAAGCGCAGGAACGAGTGATCGGGCGCACCAAGCTGTCCGATATCGAGCTGGACGACGCGGTCAAACCGAGCAATTCCCACAGCGCCTTGACGACCATCACCAAGGACGGCGAAGAGGTGAAAATCCTGCGCGACAACATGCCGTTCGGCCGGCCCGGCGCGGGGGAGTTCGGCACTTATTTCATTGGCTATGCGCGTTCGCCGGAGCCGTTGGAGCAGATGCTGGAGAACATGTTTGTCGGCAAACCTCCCGGCAATTACGACCGGTTGCTGGACTTCAGCACGGCGGTCACGGGCAGTCTGTTCTTTGTGCCTTCGGCGGATTTACTGGAAGAACTGGCAGAGCGATAAAAAAACGGCGGGATCAATTGATCCCGCCGTTTTGCATTTACTTGCCTGCTGACAGTGCTGGCGTACGCGGCGGCACCAGTCGTTTGGAACCGGTCGCCTCGAACGCCGCTGCCAGGCGCAACAGCGTCGAATCGTCATAGGCCCGCCCGGCAAACGTCAGCCCCACCGGCATGCCGATGTCGGCCATCACGCCCATCGGCACGGTGACGGTCGGCACGCCGAGGTGGCGGATCGCGAGGTTGCCGTTGGCGACCCAGATGCCGTTGCTCCAGGCGATGTCGGCGGAGGCCGGGTTGACGTCGGCGTCGGCCGGCCCCACGTCGGCGTTGGTCGGGAACAGCACGGCGTCCAGGCCGAGACGATCCATCCAGTCTTCGAGGTCGAGCTTGCGGGTCTTCTCCAGGCCGCGCAGGCCGTCCGGCAGCGTCGGGATCTGATCCCACGGCGTGATACCGCGTTCGGCCATGCGCACGTATTCGTCCATGCCGGCGGCGAGGTCGCCTTCACGGTTGGGCAGAGTGCCCGGGTCGTGCGGGAAGATTTTCGGCCCGTCGACGTCCGCCAGACGGTTGAGTTTCGGGTCGCCGTTGGCGCGCAGGAAATCATCGAACGCCCAGGCCGACAGGTCCCACAGTTCGTGGTGCATGAACTCTTTGGAGACGATGCCGCGATTGAACACGGTCGGCGCGCCCGGACGATCGCCTTCGCAGTTGGAGACCAGCGGGAAATCCACTTCGATCACTTCGGCACCGGCGGCTTCGAGGGCCTGACGGGCCTGTTTCCACAGATCGATCACCGAGGCGCGGGTGTTGATGCGCTGCCCGGTCGGACCGCCGATGCCTGGCTCGTCGCTGGTACCGGCTTCAGGGTCGGCGTTGATGTACATGCGCGGCACGCCCAGGCGTTTGCCGGCCAGCGCATCGCTTTTCACTGCCAATTCCAGATAGGAAGCCGGGCGCACCGAGGCGACGCTCGGGATCGGCACCCACGGTTGCAGGCGCCACAGGTCGCCACGGGTGTCGGTGTCTTCGGCGACCACCACGTCGAGCACTTCCAGCAGGTCGGCCATGGTGCGCGCGTAGGGCACCACCACGTCCATGGTCGGCGTCAGCGGCCAGTTGCCGCGTACCGAAATCACGCCGCGCGACGGCGTGTAGGCGCACAGGCCGTTGTTCGACGCCGGGCCGCGACCGCTCGACCAGGTTTCTTCCGCCAGACCGAATGCCGAGAAGCTGGCAGCGGTGGCAGTGCCGGCGCCATTCGACGAGCCGGAAGCAAACGGCGCGGTCAGATAAGCGGCGTTGTACGGGCTTTCGGCGCGGCCATAGACGCCACGCTGCATCCCGCCATTGGCCATCGGCGGCATGTTGGTCTTGCCCAGGCAGATCGCACCGCCCGCACGCAGGCGCTCGATGGTGAACGCGTCGCGCTGGGCGACGAGATCGGCGAAGGCCGGGCTGCCGGACGCGGCGGTCAGGCCTTTGACCAGATAGCTGTCTTTGGCGGTGTAGGGGATGCCGTCCAGCGGACCGAGGGTTTCGCCCCTGGCGCGACGGGCATCCGAGGCCTGCGCTTCTTTCAGCGCTTCAGGGTTGCGCACGATCACTGCGTTCAGGGCAGTGGCGGTGTCCGGGCCGTCAAAGGCGTCGATGCGCGCCTGGTACGCCTGGACCAGTTCTACCGCCGTGGTCTGGCCGGATTCGAGCGCCGCGCGCAATTGGGCAATGGAAACTTCAGTGACTTCGATCATGCTGTTACCGCCGACAGGTTCGCTAAAGGGTGGTTGATCATTGTTATCGTCGAAAGATGTCAAAGATTCTTGATGGGCGAAACTCTACCCTGAAATTTGCCCAATGGCATGCATAAAGTCGATAAATATCGGTTAATTTCATCGGAAAAACTCTCCCGGTGTCTCACCGAACTGTTGGCGAAACGCCGCGATAAAGGCTGACGTCGAGTCATAACCACAGGCCAAAGCCACGTCGGTGACGCGTTCGCCGCGTTCCAGCGGCGTCAGGGCACCCAGCAGACGCAGGCGCTGACGCCAGGTGCGGAAGGTCAAACCGGTGTCGCGCAGGAACAGCCGAGTCAGAGTTTTCTCGGTCACGCCGAATTTTTCACTCCAGTGCGCCAGGGTGGTCTGCTGTTCCGGATGTTGCTCCAGGCTTTGATAGATCTGGCGCAAGCGACTGTCCTGCGGCAGTGGCAGCATCAGATCGATGGGCGGGGCATCGGCCAGTTGATCGAGGATCACCTGAGCCAGACGCCCATGCGGGCCGCTCTGGTCATACTCGACAGGAATCTGACTGAAGGCCCGGATCAGCTCACGCAAAAGATCGCTGACGCCGAGCACATGACAACGCTCCGGCGCCCAATTGGCGACGCTGCAATCGATGTACAGGCTGCGCATTTCGGTGTGCGGCGAACTGAAGACCCGATGCGGCACGCCTGCGGGAATCCACACCGCCCGCTCCGGTGGCGCAACGAAACGACCGACGGCAGTCTGTACTTCGAGCACGCCCTGGATCGCGTAGGACAACTGCACCCACGGATGACTGTGACGTCGGGTCAGGGCGCGATTGGGCAGCGATTCAGTGCGCCCGTAGAGCGGACGCGGCAGGCTGGGCAGCCCGGGAATGCTGCGTCTGACGCTTTTGTCGTGTCCTTTTGGCGGCATCTGCGGGTTCTTCGGCGTTAGTCGGTAATTTCCAGTCACGTTAGAGTCGCTGCCACGTACTGGCAACCCCCGGATGAACAAACCATGACGCGCCCACGCTTTTTGCCCGACAACTTCACCCTGACCCTGATCGGCGTGGTGCTGCTGGCCAGCTTCCTGCCCGCCAGCGGTCAGGTCGCGACCGGTTTCGGCTGGCTGACCAACATCGCCATCGCGCTGCTGTTTTTCCTGCACGGTGCCAAGCTGTCGCGCGAATCGATCATCGCCGGCGCCGGCCACTGGCGCCTGCATTTGCTGGTGTTCGGCCTGACCTTTGTCCTGTTCCCACTACTGGGGCTGGCGCTCAAACCGCTGTTGTCGCCGCTGATCGGTGATCAGCTTTACATGGGCATGCTTTACCTGTGTGCGCTGCCGGCCACGGTGCAATCGGCGATTGCCTTCACCTCGCTGGCGCGGGGCAACATTCCGGCGGCGATTTGCAGCGCGGCGGCCTCCAGCCTGTTCGGGATTTTCCTCACGCCGCTGCTGGTGACGCTGTTGTTGAACGTCCACGGTGACGGCGGCTCGACCCTCGACGCGATCGTGAAAATCAGCGTGCAATTGCTGCTGCCGTTCATTGCCGGCCAGATCGCTCGTCGCTGGATCGGCGCGTGGGTCGGTCGCAACAAGAACTGGCTGAAATTCGTCGATCAGGGCTCAATTCTGCTGGTGGTCTACGGCGCGTTCAGCGAAGCGGTGAACGAGGGTATCTGGCACCAGATTCCGGTGATCGATCTGCTGGGGCTGGTGGTGGTGTGCTGCATTCTGCTGGCGCTGGTGTTGCTGGCGTCCACAGTGCTGGGCAAGCTGTTCGGTTTCAATCTGGAAGATCGCATCACCATTCTGTTCTGCGGTTCGAAAAAGAGCCTGGCCACCGGTGTGCCGATGGCGCAGGTGTTGTTTGCCGGCAGTACGATTGGCGTGCTGATTCTGCCGCTGATGCTGTTCCATCAGATTCAACTGATGGTCTGCGCGGTGCTGGCGCAGCGCTATGCGAAACGCCAGGAATCGGTGCCTGAACTGATGGCTCAGGTTGATCCTTGATCTCGGCTTCCAGCGCTAACCCGCGCCGGAATACTTGACTGCCGCCGCCGCCCGCGACGGCACGTTGAGCACCCGCAACAACGACGACACATGAATCCGCACCGTGAACGGCGAAATATCCAGTTCACGGGCGATTTCCTTGTTGGTCTTGCCTTGGGCGATCAGCCGCAGCACCTCTTGCTGACGCGGGGTGAGGGCGGTGCCGGTGTCCAGCGGCAGCAGGCCGGACGGGGCGAATTTCACCAGAACCTCACCTTCACGAATCGCCCGGATCGCCTGACCGATCTCGTCGGGGGCGATGTTCTTGCCGATGAATCCATCGATGCCGGCCGCCATGACTTCGCCGATCAACGCTTCGTCATCGACCATCGACACCACAATCAGCGTGGTTCGCGGCAAACGCCGGCGCAGTTCCGCGAGCTGGCTGACACAGGTCAGGCCGGGAAAGCGCAGGTCGAGGATCAAGGTGTCGGGCTCATCGCCGGCCGGCAGCAGGGCGAGCACGGTGTCGAGGTCGCCGGCCTCTTCGATCAGGGCTTCGGGCAGCAGACGCTGGACGGTGCGCAGCAGCGCTTCGCGAAACAACGGGTGATCGTCGGCTATGATGATTCGGCACGCCATGGCAAAACCCTCCCTGGGTCAGCATTTCTCACGGCATGCACCTTAGCACCGGGCGAAGGCATTGCCTGTTGATTCGTGCTGTTTATGACGACTGCCGCACAAGGATGTTCCCCCATGAAGTTCGAAAAGAACACCGAGCTCGATCAGGCCAATCTGCGCATCATCATCGCCAGCATCGCGCTGGTTTACATGGCCGTGCTCGGTTTCCTGCCGGGCCAGCGCTTCGATACCTATCTGCCGGTGGTCACCTACATTTCCCTGTTTCTGCTGGCCTCCGTCGTGCTGCGCCAGGCCATCTTGCGCTGGCCGGGGCATTATCCGGCGCGGCGGATTTTCGGCATGCTCCACGATTACACCGGCACCAGTTTCGGGCTGGTGGTCGGCGGCGAGGCGGCGTTGCCCATCTATGCCGTCATGGTCTGGGTCAATCTCGGCAACGGCATGCGCTACGGCTCGCGCTACTTGGCGATCGCCACGGTGTTGGCGTTGCTTGCGCTGCTGGCGGTCTATCGGCTGACACCGTACTGGCAGGCGCAACCGTTCATGGTGTTGATGCTGATGATCACCAGCACGGTGATTCCGGTGTATGCGCACCTGCTGCTGGAACGCACGCGCAAGGCATCGGAAGAAGCGGTCGCAGCGAACCTTGAGAAGTCGCGTTTCCTGGCCCAGGCCAGTCATGACCTGCGTCAGCCGATCCACTCCATCGGCCTGTTTACCGCATGCCTGCGCGAGTCGCGGCTGGGCGAGGAGGAGCGGCGGCTGGTGGACAGCATCGACCGTTCGCTGCTCAACGTGTCGCAGCTGTTTCGTTCGATTCTCGATCTCTACACCCTCGACAACGGGCGGATTCTGCCCCGCTTGCAGACGCTTGAACTGGGCGAGTGGCTGGCCGATCTGATCCGCCAGAACGCCGAAGCCGCACGCTGGGCGGGTGTCGAACTGCGCTTGCGGCCTTGCGAACACTGGGTGCGTACCGATCCGGCGCTGCTCGCGACGATGGTGCAGAACGTGCTCTCCAACTGCTTCAAATACGGTGCGCACCGGCCGGTGCTGATCGGTGTGCGCAAGCGCGGCGCAGGGTTGGCCATCGCGATCCATGATCGCGGCAACGGGATCGCCGAAGAGCATTTGCCCAAGGTGTTCGAGGAGTTTTATCGGGTGCGCCAGTTGCGCGACAAGGACGTCGAAGGCGTGGGCCTGGGGCTGTCGATTGTCCGGCGTCTGGGGCAGTTGATCGGTGTCGACGTTGCGATCCGCTCACGGTTGGGGCATGGCACGGCGGTGACCTTGCATGGACTGCCGCTGGCGCCGCCGCAGGTGCCGG
Source organism: Pseudomonas sp. GW821-FHT11D10 (assembly GCF_058808435.1). Taxonomy (NCBI): domain Bacteria; kingdom Pseudomonadati; phylum Pseudomonadota; class Gammaproteobacteria; order Pseudomonadales; family Pseudomonadaceae; genus Pseudomonas; species Pseudomonas sp. GW821-FHT11D10. The sequence goes on from NZ_JBXARR010000001.1 coordinate 639,717, forward strand.
TCAATCGGGAGGAGGCTCGGCAAATCGGTTTGCTGACGGGGTTGAAGGTGTGTCTGGTGGAAGATGATCGCAACGTTCTGTTGGCGACCTCGGCGTTGCTCGAGCGCTGGGGCTGCGTCGTGCAGGCCGAACTGAGCGGGCAGGGCTTGGTCACGGACTGCGACATCATCGTTGCCGACTATGACCTCGGTTCGCACAGCACCGGCATCGAGTGCATCGATGAGGTTCGCCGTCAGCGCGGTTATGCGGTGCCGGCCATGATCATCACCGGGCATGACATCGAAAAAATCCAGGCGGCCCTGCATGATCGGCAGATCGCCATACTGTCGAAGCCGGTACGCCCGGCCGAGCTGCGCGCGACTTTGCGTGCGCTGCGCGACCGGCAGACCGAAGCGGTCAGCGCTTACACAGATAGTCTTGCGTGATGGTGGTTTGCAGGCAGTTGTACTGACCCATGGTGCGGCAGATGTTTTTCTCCGAGCCCGTCACTTCGGCGCTCTTGTAGCCCCAGACCTTGCAACGGCCTTCAGCCGTGGCCAACCCTTGAGCGGCGGAGGTTTGCCCGCTTTCGAACTGGCCCAGTTCATAGGAGACCTGGACAACGCCGTCGGTCTTGCTGCCGCCGGTGGCTTCCCATTGTTTGGGAGTGGCGCAGCCTGTGAGAACGACGGCGGCGAGGCTGAGGGTGGCGATGAGTGTTTTCATGATCGAGCGCAATCCTTTACCGGATGAGAAGAGGCGTTGAAACGGTTTTTCTGCACCGGATTACTGGTACGGAATCGGCGATGCGCCTTTGGGCAGGCAAGACAGCGGAGGCGTCATGATGCCCATGCTGGCGACCGCGATGATCGCGCCGCTGGGCAGCTCGCAGTTGTATTCGCCGGCGGCGGTGTAGGCGGTGTAGTAGGTCAGTGTGCTGTCGTTGCGGATATTGCCGATCTTGGTGACCGGTTGGCCGATGACGGTCTGGGCACGTTCTTTCATGCTGTCTTCGGTAGGTTTTACGGTCTGGCAACCGGCGGCGCCGAGGAGCAGGGCACCGAGAACCGTGATTTTGGCGAGGCTGAGGTGCAGTTTCATGGTGTTTCTTCCTTGGTGTTGTTGTTTTTCCAGGCACAACGATCCCGCGCACTGCACAGCGGCAATGTTGGGGAGCGTCGGGGGTTGCGAGGGAATATAACGCCAGGGATCGGGGTGGTCGATTAGCACAAATGTGCTAGTGCGGCGCAACCAGCGGTGGGCTGGTTGCGCCGATAGCGGTTATTGAGGGCTGTTGAACTGGTCCGAATAGCTGCCGCTCATGAGGGCGGAAGCCACCTGGTCCGAACCGACGCCTGCGCGGGAGTAGGCGAGTCGGTTGGCACCGACCTTGTCTGCGCCATCGGCGGCGAGGGCGCCTGCGCCGACGTGATCGGAGCGGTCAGAGGCGACTGCACCGGCGCCTACGTGATCGGAGCCGTCAGAGGCGACTGCACCGGTGCCGACGTGATCGGAACCGTCAGAGGCGACTGCACCGGCACCTACGTGATCGGAGCCGTCAGAGGCGACTGCACCGGCGCCGACGTGATCGGAGCCATCAGAGGCGACGGCTCCAGCGCCAACATGATCGGCACCGTCGGAGGCAACAGCCCCTGCACCTACGTGATCCGCGCCGTCAGAAGCAACTGCTCCGGCGCCGACGTGATCCGCGCCGTCAGATGCGACTGCACCGGCGCCAACGTGATCGGAGCCGTCAGAAGCTACAGCTCCAGCGCCAACGTGATCCGCGCCATCAGAGGCGACGGCCCCAGCGCCAACGTGATCGGAGCCGTCTGAAGCAACTGCTCCGGCACCGACGTGATCCGCGCCATCAGAGGCAACCGCCCCCGCACCCACATGATCCGCCCCATCCGACGCCAATGCCTGCGCCTTCGCAGCCCAGACATTGGGCATTGCCACCGTTGCCGCAACTGCCAGGACGAGGCCCGGCCAAAGCGAGTGCTTCATGATTTTCTCCACGCCCCATCAGCCACACAGCAACCGAGCATTAGCCGTCATTCGTTGCTTGACGGAAGGCTCGTCGGCCCGGGGTCAACCAGATTGGTGAGTGGCACGGGGGCACCGGAGGGTGCACGGGTGTCGACGGTTTACAGGAAATCTGGACAGCGAACTGAAAAGTATAGTTCGCCCTTGGCGGGAGGCAGGCTGAAGGGCCGTGAAGGCGATAGTCGGTTCGCTTCCTTGCAGGCCTGCGCTAGAAAACAATCAGTCTAAAAACCGCGTAGCGCAATGCAGCGTGTTTGCTAGGCTCAAGGATGTAGGCGAAGACGCAGACTGATGCGCAAGCGGATAGCGAGGAAGCGTTGGGCGCGTTCCGAAGGGTACACGGTTAGAAAGAACCCCGCGCTGGGTTCCAGCCCTTATGCCGTGTGAAGCAGCAGAGCACATTGCCTGTACTGTGGGAGTCCTGAGAAACCTCGTAAGCCAGAGACCAGCACTGGCCGCCTACTCAAACACCAAAGCCCGCCTCGTGCGGGCTTTGACGTTTTCGGGCGTTAGATACTGGCCAACGCCTGCGCCAGATCCGCGCGCAGGTCTTCGATGTCCTCGACGCCCACCGACAGACGCACCAGGCTGTCACCGATGCCAAGCTTGGCACGGGTTTCGGCCGGAATGGTCGCGTGAGTCATGATCGCCGGGTGCTCGATCAGGCTTTCCACACCGCCGAGGCTTTCGGCCAAAGCGAAGATCTGCACGTTCTCCAGGAAGCGACGGGCGCCCGCCAGATCACTGTTCAGATCCAGGGAAATCATCCCGCCGAAACCACGCATCTGACGCTTGGCCAGTTCGTGCTGCGGGTGGGATTCCAGACCCGGGTAGTAGACACGTTTGACCTGCGGCTGCTGTTCCAGCCAGCGCGCCAGCTCCAGCGCGTTGCTGCAATGACGCTCCATACGCAGCGCCAGGGTCTTCACGCCACGCAGGGTGAGGAACGCGTCGAACGGGCCGGAGATGGCGCCGACAGCGTTCTGCAGAAAGCCCAGGCGCTCGGCCAGCGCCGGATTGTCACCGACCACCGCGATCCCGCCGATCACGTCGGAGTGACCGTTCAGGTATTTGGTGGTCGAGTGCAGCACGATGTCGAAACCCAGTTCCAGCGGACGCTGGATCCACGGGCTGGCGAAGGTGTTGTCGGCCACGCAAAGGATCCCGCGCGCCTTGCAGATGCGCGCGATGGCGGCGAGGTCGGACAGGCCCAGCAGCGGGTTGGTCGGGCTCTCCACAATCACCATGCGCGTGTCGTCCTGCAACGACGCTTCGAACGCCGACAGATCCGCCAGATCGACGAAGCTGAAACGATGCCCGGCACTGCGCTGGCGCACCTTGTCGAACAGACGGAACGTGCCGCCGTACAGGTCATTGCCGGACACGATGTGCGAGCCGGCGTCGAGCAGTTCGAGCACGGTGGAAATCGTCGCCAGCCCGGACGCAAAGGCGAACGCCTGGGTGCCGCCCTCCAGATCCGCCACGCAACGCTCCAGGGCAAAACGCGTCGGGTTGTGCGAGCGACCGTAGTCGAACCCCTTGTGCACGCCGGGGCTGTCTTGCAGGTACGTAGAGTTGGCGTAGATCGGCGGCATCAGCGCGCCGGTGGTCGGGTCCGGCGTTTGCCCGGCGTGGATCACGCGGGTGGCGAAGCCCTGTTGACGGGCGTTCTTGTCGTGCTGGCTCATGCCAGGGATCTCCGTAATTGATTGAGCATGTCGACGCGGGTGATCAGGCCGTGGAAGCCCGAAGTGTCGGCGATGATGGCCACCAGGCCGCTGCTGAGCACGGCTTCCAGTTCAGCCAGCGTGGCGCCGGGGGCGAGGGTTTGCAACTTGTCCGTCATCGCATGGGCGACGGGTTTGCTGAAGAGCGAGGCGTCTTCGTGCACACGCACCAGAATGTCCGACTCGTCGATCACACCGACCAGTTGCTTGCCATCCACCAGCACCGGCAGTTGCGAAACGTCTGCCAGGCGCATGCGCTGGAAGGCGGTCATCAGCGTATCGTCCGGGCCGACGCTGACGACTTTGCCGTCTTCGAAACGTCGGGCAATCAGGTCGCGTAGGTCGCCGTAACGCTTGCGCTGCAACAGGCCCTGATCGGTCATCCACTGATCGTTGTAGACCTTCGACAGGTAACGAGTACCGGTATCGCAGACGAAGCTGACCACGCGTTTCGGCTCAGTCTGTTCGCGGCAGTAACGCAGCGCGGCGGCGAGCAGGGTGCCAGTGGACGAGCCACCCAGAATACCTTCGGCCTTCAACAACTGGCGCGCGTGATCGAAGCTTTCTTCGTCGCTAATCGAGTAGGCGCTGCGCACGCTCGACAGGTCGGTGATCGACGGAATGAAGTCTTCGCCGATGCCTTCCACTGCCCAGGATCCGGCGGTGCCCAAGTGCTTGCTGCGGCTGTATTCAGCCATTACCGAACCGACCGGGTCGGCCAGGACCATTTCAAGGTCCGGTTGAACGCGTTTGAAGAAACGGGTCAGGCCGGTCAGGGTGCCGGCCGAGCCGACGCCGACCACGATCGCGTCGAGGTCATGCTCGGTCTGGGCCCAGATTTCAGGCCCGGTGCTGCACTCGTGGGCCAGCGGGTTGGCCGGGTTGTTGAACTGGTCGGCGAAGAACGCGCCGGGAATGTCCTTGGCCAGGCGCGCGGCGACATCCTGGTAATACTCGGGATGGCCCTTGCCGACATCGGAGCGGGTGATGTGCACTTCGGCGCCCATGGCCTTGAGGTGCAGGACTTTTTCGGTGGACATTTTGTCCGGCACCACCAGCACGACGCGGTAGCCCTTGGCGCGGCCGACCAGGGCCAGGCCCAGACCGGTGTTGCCGGCGGTGGCTTCGACGATCGTGCCGCCCGGTTGCAGTCGACCATCGCGCTCAGCGGCGTCGATCATGGCCAGACCGATGCGGTCCTTGATCGAACCGCCGGGGTTCTGTGATTCGAGTTTGAGAAACAGGGTGCAGGGACCGGTATCGAAGCGGGTGACTTGTACCAGCGGCGTATTGCCGATCAGCCCAAGTACGGCAGGGCGTGAATCCTTTGACATCTCTTCACCTCTTTGTGGTGTTGATCGCGTTCCATTCGCGGGGAAAAAGCTCGCGTGCAACATAGGCTCTGACCTGAGCTGCCGCAACCTTTAAACGGCCGGAAATACAGCCATTTCGATCTAACGATAGAACGAAATCGGAGAGGGGAAGGAAGTGATTTGCAGGGGTTTATACGCAGGCGTCATCGAGTATTGAAAGGGCGTCTTCCGCGTCACGAAGCGCTTGATCCGGCAGTGAAAATCCTGCAGCGAAAATCGCTCAGTGGTTGCTCATCAGACCGTGCAGCACGCCCAGTCGCAAGCCGGGTTCGGACGGCACCATTTGCGAGATGCCGAACACTTTGAACGCCGCCAGCATGACCACCAGGCCTCCGGGCAGGATGCTCTGGCGATGGGGTTGCAGGCCGGCCAGTTTCAGCTGTTGAACATTGCTGACTTCCAGCAGGCGCAACGACAGCCGCAACAGGCCGCCGTAGGTGATACCGCTCTCGCCATGATCGTTCAGGCGATTGGCCTTGAGCACTTTGGCGAGCATCCGCGCGGTACCCGAGGAACCGATGGTTTGCTGCCAGCCCTGGGCGCGGTAACGACGGGCGACCTTTTCGAATTGCAGAATGGCCACGCGTTCGGCTTCTTGCAGGGCGCCGGGAGAAATCTCGCCGTTGCGAAAGTAACGCGTGCTCAAGGTGCCGCTGCCGAGGGCGATGCTCTCGGTCAGCAGCGGTTGCGAGCCCTGTCCGAGAATCAGTTCGGTGGAGCCGCCACCAATGTCGACCACCAGACGCATGTCATCGGCAACCGGCAGGGTGTGGGCCACACCGGCGTAGACCAGACGTGCTTCTTCATGGCCGGAAATCACATCGATGCGAAACCCCAGATGCCGTTCCGCGCTGGCCAGAAACAGCTGCGCATTGTCCGCCTCGCGCACCGCGCTGGTGGCGACCGCGCGCACGCGACCGGGCTCGAAACCGCGCAGCTTCTTGCCGAACCGCGCCAGCGCCTGCCAGCCGCGATCCAGCGCCATTTCATCCAGTGCCCGACCGTCGAAACCTTCCGCCAGCCGCACCGGCTCGCGCAAGGTTTTGACCTCCTGAATCATGAAGCCCTTTCTGCTGCGCACCGACTGGCCGATCATCATGCGAAAGGCATTGGAACCGAGGTCGATGGCGGCAAACAGCGAGGTGTCTTCTTTCATGGGGATCCTTGCAAATCTTCCGTCGGGAGGCGCGGGACGGTTTGCGAGGATTCTGCCGTGGGTTCGATGACAACCTGATGACGCGGGCGGGGCGGTTCAGTGAATTCATCGCTGTCATGACACTGTCATTATCGGCTGCCCATACTTGGCCCCAATACATCGCGTGCTTTTCATGATTCGGCTGCCTTCCGGGCAGCTTTTTTTTGCCTGCGATTTACCCGGCGCGCAAAATTTGCAATCCCGGACGATGCACGATTAATATACGATCCATATACACTTCGTATCGGATATTGCCATGGGCATCGTAAAGATTTCAGAGGACATGCACGAGAATCTGCGCATCTCCAGCAACGCACTCAGCCGCTCGATCAACGCGCAGGCCGAACACTGGATGCGCATCGGCATGCTCGCCGAGCTGTATCCCGACCTTGATCACCACGCCATTTGCCGGTTGCTGATTCGCGCCGAACAGTCGGGCGGTCTGGATCTGCAGCAAGTCTGCGCACTGGCGGATGCCGCGCAGAACGCCTCGGTCAAAGAGGCGGCCAAGGCATGAGAAACCCGATCAAGATCAACACCCAGGCCGAAATCGCCCAATCCCGAGAGGCCGGCAGACTGGCCGCCGAGGTACTGGCGATGCTGGTGCCGCACGTCAAGGCTGGCGTCACCACCGATCAGCTCGACCAGTTGTGCAACGACTACATCGTCAATGTGCAGAAAGCCATTCCGGCCAACGTCGGTTACCACGGCTTCCCGAAAACCGTCTGCGCCTCAGTCAACGAAGTGGTCTGCCACGGCATTCCTTCCAAGCGCGTGCTGAAGGACGGCGACATCGTCAACCTCGACATCGCGGTGATCAAGGACGGCTGGTTCGGCGATACCAGCCGCATGTACGTGGTCGGCGAGCCGACGCCCGAGGCACGGCACCTGATCAAGACCACTTACGACGCCATGTGCGCGGGCATCCGCGTCGTGCGGCCGGGCGCCACGTTGGGTGACATCGGTCATGCGATCCAGACGCTGGCGGAGAAGGAAGGTTTCAGCGTGGTGCGCGAGTACTGCGGGCACGGGATCGGCAAGGTTTATCACGATGAGCCGCAGGTGCTGCATTACGGTTATCCGGAGCAGGGACTGAAGCTGAAGGCGGGGATGATCTTTACCATCGAACCGATGCTCAATTCTGGCAAGCGGCATGTGAAAAGTCTGGCGGATGGCTGGACGGTGGTGACCAAGGATCAATCGTTGTCGGCGCAGTGGGAGCACATGATTGCGGTGACGGAAGACGGGTTTGAGGTGTTGACGGCCTGGCCGGATGAGATTGAGGGCCTTAAGGCCATCGTCTGAAAAAAACGGCCACCGCAACCCGACGTTGCGGTGGCCAGAAGTGACACGCAAATCTCTGTTGAATCAGTGAGCACCGGCAGCTTTATTCAGATCGCTCTCAGCCCACTCGGTATAGACGCAAGCGTCCGCCGTCGCCCAACGCACCCGAACGGGATCCCCAGCCTTCAACGGCATCCCCGCCGCCGACAATGCTTTCACGGTCATGGACGTGCCCCCCGACGTGACCACACTGCACGTCTGACTCTCACCCAGAAACAGCACCTCAACCACCTTCGCCGAAACCTCGTTCCAGCCCGCTGCCAACGGCTCACTCGCCGCCTGCTGCACACTCAACGCCAACGCCTTTTCCGGCCGCACCATCAACAAAACATCCTGCCCGGTCTGCAATCCAGCGGTGAGGCGAATCGACAGCGACTGCCCCTCAAAACCCGCCGCCGCATTGCCCTGCGCCTTGAGCTTGAGGAAATTCGAGTTACCCAGAAACGACGCCACAAACGCATTCGGCGGATTCTGATAAAGGTCATAACCGCTGCCGAGTCCGACAATCTTGCCGTGACTGAAAATCGCGATGCGCTGGGACAGGCGCATGGCTTCTTCCTGATCGTGGGTCACGTAGACGATGGTGATGCCGAGGCGGCGATGCAGCTGGCGCAATTCATCCTGCAAGTCTTCACGCAGTTTCTTGTCCAGCGCCCCGAGCGGTTCGTCCATCAGCAGAATGCGTGGCTCGTAAACCAGCGCTCGCGCAATGGCGACCCGTTGCTGCTGGCCGCCGGACAGTTGCGAAGGGCGGCGATGGGCGAATTGTTCGAGCTGCACCAGTTTCAGCATCGCATCGACGCGTTTGTCACGTTCAGCTGCAGCGAGTTTGCGGATCGCCAGCGGGAACGCGATGTTGTCGCGCACCGACAAATGCGGGAACAGCGAATAACGCTGGAACACCATGCCGATGTCGCGCTTGTGCGGCGGCACGTTCACCAGCGACTGGCCGTTGACCAGGATCTCGCCGCTGCTCGGGGTTTCGAAGCCGGCGAGCATCGACAGCGTGGTGCTTTTGCCCGAGCCGCTGGAGCCGAGGAAGGTGAGGAATTCGCCGTCCTTGATGTCCAGCGAGATGTTGTCCACGGCCGCGAAATCGCCGTAGTGCTTGTTCAGGTTGCGCAGGCTGACCAGGGGTTTGTCGTTCTGCTGGGATGCGTCTTTGATCACGGCACTCATGTCGTACTCCTGGGCGCTCAGGCGCTGATTTCGTTGCGCCGGCGCAGGGCGGCGGCGATCACCATGACCAATACCGACAGGCCGATCAGCAGCGTCGAGGCGACGGCGATCACGGGCGTCAGGTCCTGGCGCAGGGTGGTCCACATTTTCACGGGAAGGGTTTGCAGGGTCGGGCTGGCCATCATCACGCTGAGCACCACTTCGTCCCACGAAACCAGGAAAGCGAAGAGGGCGCCGGCCACCATCCCCGGACGAATCGCCGGGAAGGTCACCTTGAACACCGCTTGCAGGCGTGACGCACCGCAGATCACTGCTGCGTCCTCAATCGACTGATCGAACAGCTTCAGCGAGTTGATGATCGAGATGATGGTGAACGGCAGCGCGACGACCACATGGCTGACCACGAAGGCGAACATCGTCCCGGTGTAACCGAGCTTGAGGAACAGCGCGTACACCGCCACCGCGATGATCACCAGTGGGACGATCATCGGCAGGGTGAACAGACCGTAGAGCATTTCCCGGCCGGGGAAGCGTCCGCGCACCAGCGCAAAGGCCGTCGGCAAACCGAGGGCGACGGCGCAGATCGTGGTCAGTACCGCGACCTTGAGGCTGGCCAACGCTGCGCTCATCCAGTCGGCATTGGAGAAAAACTGCACGTACCATTTCAGCGTCCAGCCCGGTGGCGGGAACACCAGCCACTGGGACGAACCGAACGACAGCAGGACGATGAACACGATCGGCAACAGCAGGAACAGGCCGATCAGCCCGGTGGTGAAATACAGGCCGAAGCGCATCCGGCGACTCATGGCATTGGGCGTCAGGAGCATGTCGGCTTACCTCGCGTTACTGGCGCCAACCGGGGATTCCGGTTGCAGCTTCAGGTAGACGTAGAACAGCACCAGCGTGATGACGATCAGCAACGCGGCGCCGGCGCTGGCCAGGCCCCAGTTGAGGAACGACTGCACCTGCTGAATGATGAATTCCGGCAGCATCATGTTCTGCGCCCCGCCGAGCAGCGCCGGGGTGACGTAGTAACCGAGCGACATCACGAACACCATCAACCCGCCGGACGCCAGACCCGGCCGGCACAGCGGCAGGAACACCCGGAAGAAGTTGGTCCACGGGCTCGCGCCACAGATCGAGCCGGCCTGCAGGATCATCGGGTCGATGGCCTGCATGGTCGCCTGCAACGGCAGCACGATGAACGGGATCATGATGTAGCTCATGCCGATCACCACGCCGGTCAGGTTGTGCACCATTTCCAGCGGCTGATCGATGATGCCCATGGCCATCAAGGCTTTATTGATGACGCCCGAAGCCTGCAACAGCACCAGCCACGAATAGGTGCGGGCGAGGAGGCTGGTCCACATCGACAACAGCACGATGTTCAGAATCCAGCGGCCCCAGCCCCGGGGCACCAAAGTGATTGCCCAAGCCAGCGGAAAGCCCAAAAGCAGGCTGAACACCGTCACCAGTCCCGCCACCGAAAAGGTGTTGAACAGCACCCGGGCGTACGCCGAGTTGGCGAACAGTTGTTCATAGTTGCCAAGACCCGGCACCGGTTCCAGCACGCCGCGCAGCAACAAGCCAATCAGCGGGGCGAGAAAGAACAGACCGAGGAACAGCAGCGCCGGCGCGAGATTGCCGACGCCGCGCCAGCGTTGCTTGAGGGACGGGGCTTGCGCCATTGCACTCGCCTTGCCTGACGCCGGTCCGGCAGCGCTTGCGGCGCTCCCGGTGGCAGTGGAGGGACGGGACGCGGTGGCCGCCATTTTCATTTGACCAGCCATTCGTTCCACCGTGTCGCGATGGCCGGACCGTTCTTGGCCCAGTACGCGAAATCAAGAGTGATCTGATCCTTAGCGTAGGCAGTCGGCAGGTTCGGGGCCAGCGTCGAGTCCAGACGCGCCACGCTGTCGACGTTGACCGGGGCGTAGGCGGTCAGGTTGGAGAAGTCGGCCTGACCCTTCGCGCTGCTGGCGCTGGCCAGGAACTTCATCGCCGCGTCCTTGTTTTTCGCGCCCTTTGGTACGACCAGAATGTCCGCCATTACGAGGTTCTGTTTCCAGCTCACGCCGACCGGTGCGCCGTCTTCCTGCAGGGCGTGGATCCGGCCGTTCCAGAACTGGCCCATGCTCGCTTCACCGGAGGCCAGCAGTTGCTGCGACTGCGCGCCGCCGCCCCACCAGACGATGTCTCTCTTGATGGTGTCGAGTTTCTTGAAGGCGCGATCGAGGTCCAGCGGGTAGAGCTTGTCGGCCGCTACGCCATCGGCGAGCAGGGCCAGTTCGAGCACGCCGGGGCTCGGCCATTTATAGAGAGCGCGTTTGCCGGGGAAGGTCTTGGTGTCGAACAGCGCGCTCCAGTCCTGCGGCTTGTTGGCGCCGAGTTTGCCCTCGTTGTAGCCGAGGACGAAGGAGAAGAAGAACGAGCCGACGCCGTGGTCGCTGACAAAACGCGGGTCGATCTTGTCGCGCTGGATCTGTTTGAAATCGAGGGGTTCGAGCAGGCCTTCGGCAGCGGCGCGCAGGGCGAAGTCGGCTTCGACGTCGACCACGTCCCATTGCACGTTGCCGCTTTCGACCATGGCCTTGAGTTTGCCGTAGTCGGTCGGGCCGTCCTGCACGACGGTGATGCCGCTGGCCTTGCTGAACGGATCGGCCCAGGCCTGTTTCTGCGCATCCTGGGTGCTACCACCCCAGCTGACAAAGTTCACACTCTCGGCGGCCATCGCGGCCTGGCCGGTCACGCTCAGCAGTCCCGCGAAAAAGATCGCGGTTGCAGCTTTGTTCAACACCATTTTTACGCCCTCATTGTTGTGTTTTTGAGCGGGCTTGCGTTGTTGCCCGCCTGTCGGGAGCAGTAGCTGGACGGTTTTTCAGGTCGTCCGGTCTATGGAATATCATATTATGGTATTCCAAACTTTGTGCAAGCACTTTGCCGTACCGGCTATCTGGCAAACGGGGTTATTCGGTGAAGGGAATGCTCTCGACCACTTCCAGATCGTAGCCGGTCAAACCGGCATATTTCAGCGGCGGGCCCAGGTGACGCAGCTTGCCGACGCCCAGGTTCTGCAGAATCTGCGCCCCGGTGCCGACCTCCGAATAGATCCGCGATTGCGAGCGGCTGAACTGCCGTGGCGGCTGAGTCAGTTGCGGAATTCGCTCCAGCAACGCCTGGGAAGACTCATGATTGGCCAGCACCACGACCACGCCATGCCCCTCGGCCGCGACCCGTTGCAGCGCCGCCCACAACGTCCAGTTCGTCGGCCCGCTGTACTCGGCGCCAACCAGATCGCGCAGCGGATCGATCACATGCACGCGCACCAGCGTCGGCTCTTCGCGGCGTAATTCACCCATGACCATCGCCATGTGCACGCCGCCCTCGATGCGATCTTCGAAGGTGATCAAACGGAAGGTGCCATGCACCGTCGGCAGCTCCCGCTCACCGATACGCTCGATGGTGTGTTCGGTGCTCAGGCGATAGTGAATCAGGTCGGCGATGGTGCCGATCTTGATCCCGTGCTTGCGCGCGAAGACTTCCAGATCCGGGCGGCGGGCCATGGTGCCGTCGTCGTTCATCACCTCGACAATCACCGAGGCCGGCGTGAAACCCGCCAGACGCGCCAGATCACAACCGGCCTCGGTGTGACCGGCACGGGTCAACACACCACCTTCCTTGGCACGCAGCGGAAAGATATGGCCGGGCTGCACCAGGTCTTCCGCGCGAGCATTCGGCGCCACCGCAGCGGCCACCGTGCAAGCGCGGTCAGCAGCGGAAATGCCGGTCGTCACGCCGACCGCCGCTTCGATGGAAACCGTGAACGCGGTACTGAACACACTGCCATTGCTCGGCACCATCTGCTCCAGTCCCAGACGCTGGCAATGATCGTCAGTCAACGTCAGACAAATCAGCCCCCGAGCCTCACGGGCCATGAAACTGATCGCCTCGGGCGTGCAACGATCAGCGGCCAGCAGCAGGTCGCCTTCGTTTTCCCGATCCTCGTCATCGACCAGCAACACCATTTTGCCGAGGCGATAATCTTCGATGATTTCTTCGATGCTGTTGAAGGCCATGCTGGACTCTCGATGTTAGTGAAATTCGTGGTATACCATAATACAAAACCAACCAAGAGGTCACTATGAAGGCGTACTGGATTGCTCACGTGGACATCACCGATCCCGATCACTACAGCCAATACACCCAGCGCGCGCCGAAAGCGTTCGCCGAGTTCGGCGCGAAGTTTTTAGCCAGAGGCGGGCGCAGCGAAGCGATGGAAGGTCGGGCGACGCCGCAGCGCAGCGTGGTGATTGAATTCGACAGTTATGAGCAGGCCGTGGCGTGCTACCGCTCGGCGACGTATCAGGAAGCGAAGAGCTACCGGGAGGAATGGGCGCGGGCGGAGATCATCATTGTGGAAGGGATGGCGCTGTAACGGCTTGCCCACTAGCCCTCAGGAACCACAGAATCGAACGTGGCGGCGATCTTTTGATATTTTTCAGAATCAGGAGATCGCCCGCAGAAAGGAATTTAATGCCTGCGGTTTTACACGATGTGCTCTAAGGGAATATTGATGCGCATGACAAATGGAATGTTTGCAGGTAGGCGAGTAAGTCTCTGGCTAGTGGCTGCTCTATCTATAAATGCAGTCTTTCTGGCTTTTCTGATTTTCGGGAACAGTGCGAAGGGACGCGATCTGGAGATGGTTAAAACCAAAGAGCCACTGCTGATCGAAGGGCAAACTGGCGATGAAAATTACTATGTCCTGCCGATGGGAACAACGCTATATCACGATAAAAGCTTTCCTGAAGGGCACGATCGTTATGTTGTGTATCTGAATCACAAAGGTGCCATTGCCCACGAAGAAGTCCCAATGAAGCCTGAATATGGCGGTTCTTTTATTGATCCTCTTTGGCTCGCCAATATTGATGCCGATACCTTGAAGGACATTTTCAAGCGTTTCCCGCTCTCCAGGAAAGACATCTCCGCTGCTCTCAAAGCCAATGAAATCACCAAAGATGATCTGGCGGATATCATTCGTGCGATGCCGGATTGAGTGAACAGCTGTCGAGGACCCGGGCCCAGCTCTGCATCTCTGGCAAGTGACGTTTAATCAACGCATGAAATGAATCTTGCCGCTGTCGTCATTGCCCATGTACATGCCATACACCCCGGCCTGGCGTTCCTCGATGTAGCGTTCGAGGATCTGCCGGATCGCCGGGTAGTAGATCTGGTCCCACGGGATGTCTTCCGGGGCGAAGAATTTGCAGGCGAGGGTTTCCGGGCCGTACTGTCCGGTGATCTCCAGCGCGAGGGCGCGGAAGATGATGTAGACCTCGCTGATCTTCGGCACGCTGAAGATCGAATACGGTGAGACGATTTCCGCGCGTACGCCGCTTTCTTCCCAGACTTCGCGCAGGGCGGCCTGTTCGGTGGTTTCGCCGCTTTCCATGAAACCGGCGGGCAGGGTCCAGGTGCCGGGGCGCGGGGGAATCGCCCGTTGGCACAGGAGGTATTTGCCGTCCTGCTCGATGATGCAGCCGGCGATGATCTTCGGGTTTACATAGTGGATGTAGCCGCAACCGCGGCACATCAGGCGCTCGTGCGTATCGCCCGGCGGCACCTGCTGACCGAGGTCAGCGCCACCGCATTTCGGGCAAAAGCTCGGGCTGAACATGTCAGTGACCTATGCGCGGTTCTTTCAGCGCGATGGGCAGGGTGATCGGCGGAGTGCTTTTGAGATCGGTGCCGGTCTCTTCCTGTTTGCGCTTGAGATAGTCGAGGGCCACGGCAGCCGCAGCCCGCACGTGATCGACGCACGCCTGATGCGCCGCCAGCGGATCGCCGCTCTTGATCGCCTCGACCATTTTTTCCATTTCGTGATTACTGGCGCCGCGACGGTTTTCCTGGGACACCGAGGTCGCGCGCAGGTAGCTGATGCGCGCCTGCAATTGACGCAACTGGGTGGCCGCAACATGGTTGCCCGAGCCTTCGAGCAGCACGTCGTAGAAACCCTGCACCGAGTCGATTACCTGCTGCAGCTCGCCGTCCTTGAGCGCCTTGCGGTTCTCGTCGAGGGCTTTTTCCAGGGCCTTGATGTCCTTGGCCTTGGCGCGCAGGGTGAACAGCTGGACGATCAGGCCTTCGAGCACGCAGCGCAGTTCATAGATGTCGACGGCATCGGCGAGGGTGATGATCGCCACGCGCGGACCCTTGGCGTCGGCGAATTCCACCAGGCCTTCGGATTCCAGGTGACGCAAGGCTTCACGCACCGACGTACGGCTCACGCCCAGGCGATCGCACAGATCGCGTTCCACCAGGCGATCGCCCGGCAGCAGCTGGAAGTTCATGATGGCGCTTCGCAGTTTATCCAGCACGATTTCGCGCAGGGTGACGGGGTTGCGATTGACCTTGAAGCTGTCGTCGAGTGGCAGGCGTTTCATGGGGTCCGCTCTTTAAGGTGGCTGTCCATGCCAGACGGGCATCAAAACAGCCGAGGGGTTAACTGGAGGCCTCGGCGTCGGCTTCGGCGAAGGCTTCACGGGCGAGCCGGAAACTGTCCACGGCTGCCGGGACGCCGCAATAAATACCGACCTGAAGCAGAATTTCGCGTATTTGCTCACGACTCAGGCCGTTACGCAAGGCGCCGCGCACATGCAGTTTCAGTTCGTGCGGGCGGTTGAGCGCCGAGATCATCGCCAGGTTGATCATGCTGCGCTCCTTAAGCGACAGGCCCTCGCGTCCCCAGACGTGGCCCCAGCAGTACTCGGTGACCATTTCCTGCAACGGGCGGGTGAAGTCGTCGGCGTTCTCGATCGAGCGCTGCACATAGGCTTGGCCCAGCACCTGGGTGCGGATCTTCAGGCCTTGCTCATACTTTTCGTTGCTCATGTGTCCTCCGCTCATCCCAGTGTCGGCAACGCGCCGAGCTTGCCCTTGTGATAGATCATCGGCGTCACCGGTTGCTCCGGCAGGATCAGGTTCTTCACCGCGCCAACGATGATCGCGTGATCGCCGCCGTCATATTCACGCCACAACTCACACTCGATGATCGCCGTGGCCTTGGCGAGGATCGGGTTACCGAGCTCGCTCAAATGCCACTCGATGCCGTTGGCCTTGTCCTTGCCTTTACCGGCGAAGGCGTAGGCCTCGGCGGTCTGGTCGGCGGACAGCAAATGGATCGCGAAACGCTTGCTGTCGCGCAGCACCGGATAGGTGTCGGAGGCGTAGTTGGGGCAGAACAGCACCAGCGCCGGATCAATCGACAGCGCACTGAAGGCGCTGGCGGTGATGCCGACAATGCCGCCGTCCGGGTCGAGGGTGGTGACCACCGTGACCCCGGACGGAAACGAGCTCATGACGTCTTTGTAAATGCCGGGTTCGATCATGTCGCAGGACTCCTAACGCATCACAAACGGATCAGGCATCGGTGCCTGGGAGAGGTTGATCCACACCGTTTTCAGTTCGGTGTAGGCCAGCACCGAATCGATGCCGCTTTCGCGTCCATAGCCACTGTTCTTGAAGCCGCCGATCGGTGCCATCGCCGACACCGCACGGTAGGTGTTGACCCAGATGATCCCCGAACGCACGTCCCGGGCCAGGCGATGGGCGCGGCCCAGGTCGCGGGTCCAGATGCCGGCGGCAAGGCCGAACTGCGAGTCGTTGGCGATCGCCAGCGCTTCGCCTTCATCCTTGAAACGGATCACCGAGGCCACCGGGCCGAAGACTTCTTCCTGCATGATCTTCATCGAATTGCGGTCGCACTCGAACAGCGTCGGTTCGTAGAACCAGCCATCACCGACGCCACTCGGCCGCTTGCCACCGAGACGCAGACGCGCACCTTCAGCGATGGCATCAGCCACCAGACCTTCAACCACCGCCAGTTGCTGCGCGGTGGCCATCGGGCCCATTTCGCTGCTGTCGTCCTGCGGGTTGCCGATGCGGATGTGCTGGGCGCGCTCCACCAATCGGCTTACGAATTCGTCGTAGATTTCATCCTGCACCAGCAGTCGCGAACCGGATACGCAACTCTGGCCAGACGCCGCGTAGATCCCCGCAATTGCGCCGTTGATCGCGCTGTCGAGATCGGCGTCGGCGAAGATGATGTTCGGCGACTTGCCGCCCAGTTCCAGCGACAGCTTGGCGAAGTTCTCGGCGCTGCTGCGCACCACATGCCGGGCCGTAGCCGCGCCGCCGGTGAAGGCGATCTTGCGGATCAGCGGATGGCGGGTGAGGGCGGCGCCCGTGCTCGGGCCGTAACCGGTGACGACGTTGACCACACCCGGTGGAATCCCGGCTTCGAGGGCCAGGCGCGCCAGTTCAAGAATGGTCGCCGAGGCATGCTCCGACGGCTTGATCACGATGGTGTTGCCCGCCGCCAGCGCCGGCGCCAGTTTGATCGCAGTCAGATACAGCGGGCTGTTCCACGGAATGATCGCGGCGACCACGCCCATGGCTTCGTGCACGGTGTAGGCGAACAGATCGGGTTTATCCAGCGGCAGGGTGCCGCCTTCGAGCTTGTCGGCAAGGCCGGCGGTGTAGTGGAAGAACTCCGGCAGATAACCGACCTGACCCCGGGTTTCGCGGATCAGTTTGCCGTTGTCGCGGCTTTCCAGCTGCGCCAGATGTTCCTTGTTTTCAGCGATCAGGTCACCGAGACGACGCAGCAGTTTGCCGCGCGCGGTGGCGGTCAAACCACGCCATGCCGGGCTGTCGAAAGCGGTCTGCGCGGCTTGCACGGCGCGTTCGACATCGGCCTCATCCGCGTCGGGCAACTCGGCCCAGGGTTCGGCCAGCGCCGGGTTGAGGCTTTCGAAAGTCTTGCCGGAGAGGGCGTCGACCCATTCTCCGCCGATGCACATCTGGAAGCGTGCGAGCGTCATGCAACGATCCCCTTTATATGGTTTTGTCGGGCGTGTGCGGTGTCGAGAAATTCCAGCAGCGTCTGGTTCACCAGCCGTGGCGACTCTACCGGCATCATATGCCGTTGCTCGGGCAGCACGGCAACCTTCGCACCGGGAATGCGCGCGGCCAGTTGCTCGGCCATTTCCGGGGTCGATCCGGGGTCCAGCTCGCCGGTGGCGATCAGCGTCGGCGCCTGGATGCTGCCCAGGTCGTCGGCGCGGTACATGTCCTGGGTGGCGAACAGTTCGTAGGTGGTCAGGTAACCCTGCGGATCATTGCCGGCCAAGGTCTGGCGGATCGCAGCGATCTGCGCCGGGTTGGCCGCCTGATATTCGCGGCTGAACCAGCGTGACAGCGCCGCTTCGGCATTCGCGTCCGGCCCGTGTTCGGCAGCTTGAGCGGTGCGGGCGATGACCCCGGCGCGCTGCTCTTCGCTGCGGTTGAACACACTGTTGAGCACCACCAGACTTTTCAGGCGCTCCGGGTAATGCAGGGCAAACGCCCGCGCCACCAGACCGCCCATGGAAAAGCCGATCACCGACGCCTCGGGCAATTGCAGGTGGTCGAGCAGCTCCAGCAACTGATCGGCATAGCCGAGCAGGGCGGTGCCGCTGGCCGGCCGCGGGCTGGCGCCATGGCCGAGCATGTCGTAGGCGATCACCCGGTATTGCGTGGCCAGGCCAACAATCTGGCCGCCCCACATTTCTTTGTTCAGGCCCACGCCGTGGATCAACACCACGGGTTGGCCTTGGCCGGTCGCCAGATAACTGGTGCCGGCCGGGGTGAGTTCAGCGGTGAGCCGAATCATGGAGCGCTCCTGCAATGCCTTTTTTTATTGTGATTACTGGGCTTTTTCGGCGGCCAGTTCTTCCAGATCGATGTAACGGTTGCCGATGCGCGGGTGCAGGCGACCACCGTCGGCGCACCCGAGCACCACGACGATTTCGTCGGCGCGCGGGGCGTCTTCGATCTGCATTTCCAGAGTGATGTAGTGCGAGCGCAGGCCTTCGTCGTCCTTGTGCATCATCGGGATCTGAATCGAAGTGCCCGGACCGCCGCGCTTGTTGGTGAAGCTCAGGTAACTCTTGGCCTTGACCGCTTCGCGGTAGTGATTGCCAAAGCGCAGGGTGTGGATCACCGCCGACGCGTGCTCGATTTCGCCGTCGGCGCCGACCACCGCGGCTTTGCCGTAGGCCTCGATCTTCTCGGCGCCGCCGATGATGCCCACCAGACGCTCGACCATCATTGCGCCGAGGTCCGAGCAATTGGCGCGGATCTGCGGCTTGAGGTCTTCGACAAAGCCATTGCCGACCCACGGGTTCTTCATCACGACGGCCAGGCCGACCATGGTCACCGGGGTGTCGGACGCCTTGCCGCCTTCGATGAAGGTCTCTTCGACATAGCTGACGATCTTGCGAATTTCGAAACTCATGAGCTGCTCCGTAGGGGATAAAGAGTGTCTGTGCGTCTGATGGTATACCATAATACCGATCGTGCAAGTCCCCCTCGCAAGAATCCGTGCCATCAGTCGGACGAATGCCCGCGCATTCAGCTGCCGCTGTAGTCCCTTTCGGTTAACAAAAGATAACGTTGCGCCGATTGTCAGACGTTTCGAATGCCCGATAGGATGAGCCAGCTTCCGAAGGGGCTCTGGATGGCGGGTTTCAGGACTATGCTTGTGACCAGGCAGTCACCGTGAGCACCCTTGCGGCGCCCTTTAAGGTCCATGACCAACAATAATAAACAGGGGAAGGTCTATGAGTCGTTGCCGCCCGCCGGCGTTACGCAACACCGCGTTGCTGGCCACAGCACTCTCTCTGCTGGGCTTTGCCACATTGTCGGCGCCGGTTCTCGCCGCCGAAGCGCCAGCCGACGTGGTCTATTCCACCGAATCGGCCAAGGCCTCGAAAAGCCTGATGCTCGATGTCGTTCACGCCGGAACCCGACTGGTGGCGGTCGGGGATCGCGGGCACATTCTCTATTCCGACGATCAGGGCAAGACCTGGACCCAGGCCAAAGTGCCGAGCCGCCAGTTGCTGACCGCCGTGTACTTCGTCGATGACAAGCACGGCTGGGCCGTCGGCCACGACGCACAGATCCTCGCCAGCGAAGACGGCGGCCTGACCTGGACCAAACAGTTCGAAGACCTCAAGCGCGAATCGCCGCTGCTCGACGTCTGGTTCAAGGACGTCAACAGCGGCCTGGCCGTGGGTGCCTACGGCGCGCTGCTGGAAACCACCGACGGCGGCAAACACTGGGAAGACGTCAGCGATCGCCTCGACAACGAAGACCAGTTCCACCTCAACGCCATCGCTTCGGTGAAAGACGCCGGCCTGTTCATCGTCGGCGAGTCGGGCAGCATGTTCCGCTCCGCCGACTGGGGCCAGACCTGGGAAAAACTCGAAGGCCCGTACGAAGGCTCGCTGTTCGGCGTGATCGGTACGGCGCAGCCGCAAACCCTGCTGGCCTACGGTCTGCGCGGCAACCTTTACCGCTCCACCGATTTCGGCAGCACCTGGGAGCAGGTCGAACTGAAAGCTGCGCGCGGTTCGCTGGAGTTCGGCCTGTCCGGCGCCACGCTGCTTGAAGACGGCTCCATCGTCATCGTCGGCAACGGCGGCTCGGTGGTCAGCAGCAGTGACAACGGCGAAACCTTCAGCGTGTTCAACCGTCCGGATCGCATCTCGCTGTCGTCGGTCACCGCCGCCGGCAACGGCAATCTGATCCTGAGCGGGCAGGGTGGCGTTCGGGTCACTTCGCCGAACGGCGCCGAGCTGGGCAAATGAGCCGAATCAATAATAAGAAGGCGGGGCTATGACTTCCTTGAGCACTCATCATCAGGACAAGGCGACGTTTCTCGAGCGCCTGATCTTCAACAACCGCCCGGCAGTGATCGTGATCTGCCTGCTGGTCAGCATTTTCCTGTTCTGGCAGGCCACGCTGATCCGTCCGTCCACCAGTTTCGAAAAGATGATCCCGCTCAAGCATCCGTTCATTGAAAAGATGATGGAGCATCGCAACGATCTGGCGAACCTGGGCAACACCGTGCGTATCTCGGTGGAAGCGAAGGATGGCGACATCTTCTCCAAGGAGTACATGGAGACCCTGCGTCAGATCAACGACGAGGTGTTCTACATCTCCGGCGTCGACCGTTCCGGCCTCAAGTCGCTGTGGAGCCCGAGCGTGCGCTGGACCGAAGTGACCGAGGAAGGTTTTGCCGGCGGCGAAGTGATCCCGCAGAGCTACAACGGCTCCCAGGACAGCCTCGACCTGCTGCGCAACAACGTGCTCAAGTCCGGTCAGGTCGGGCGTCTGGTGGCCAACGACTTCAAGTCGAGCATCGTCGATATCCCGCTGCTGGAGTCCTACCCGGACCCGCAGGACCAGGGCAAGCTGCTGGCGCTGGACTATCGCCAGTTCTCCCATGAGCTCGAAGACAAGATCCGCAACAAGTTCGAAGCGCAGAACCCCAACGTCAAGATCCACATCGTCGGCTTCGCCAAGAAGGTCGGTGACCTGATCGACGGCCTGGTGATGGTGGTCATGTTCTTCGGCATCGCCTTTGTCATCACCCTGATCCTGCTGCTGTGGTTCACCAACTGCCTGCGCAGCACCGTGGCGGTGTTGAGCACCACGCTGGTGGCGGTGGTCTGGCAACTGGGGTTGATGCACTTCTTCGGGTTCGGCCTCGATCCGTATTCGATGCTGGTGCCGTTCCTGATCTTCGCCATCGGGATTTCCCACGGCGTGCAGAAAATCAACGGTATCGCCCTGCAATCCGGTGAGGCGGACAACGCGTTGACGGCCGCACGGCGGACCTTCCGTCAGTTGTTCCTGCCGGGGATGATCGCGATTCTGGCGGACGCCGTCGGCTTCATCACGCTGCTGATCATCGACATCGGCGTGATCCGCGAGCTGGCCATCGGCGCTTCCATCGGCGTGGCGGTGATCGTGTTCACCAACCTGATCCTGCTGCCGGTGGCGATTTCCTATGTCGGCATCAGCAAGCGCGCCATCGCCAAGAGCAAGAAGGACGCGCACCGCGAGCATCCGTTCTGGCGCCTGCTGTCGAACTTCGCCAACCCGAAAGTCGCCCCGATTTCCATCGCCCTGGCGCTGGTCGCCTTCGGCGGCGGTCTCTGGTACAGCCAGAACCTGAAGATCGGCGACCTCGACCAGGGCGCGCCGGAGCTGCGTCCGGACTCCCGCTATAACAAGGACAACAACTTCATCATCAGCAACTACTCGACCAGTTCCGACGTGCTGGTGGTGATGGTCAAGACCAAGTCCGAAGGCTGCTCGCGCTATGAAGCCATGGCGCCGATCGACGAGCTGATGTGGAAGATGCAGAACACCGAGGGCGTGCAGTCAGCGATCTCGCTGGTGACCGTGTCCAAGCAGATGATCAAGGGCATGAACGAGGGCAACCTGAAATGGGAAACCCTGTCGCGCAACCCGGACGTGCTGAACAACTCCATCGCCCGGGCCGACGGCCTGTACAACAACAGTTGCTCGCTGGCGCCGGTGCTGGTGTTCCTCAACGACCACAAGGCCGAAACCCTGGATCGCGCGGTGCATGCGGTGCAGGACTTCGCCAAGGAAAACAACAAGGAAGGCCTGGAATTCATCCTCGCGGCCGGTAACGCCGGGATCGAGGCGGCCACCAACGAGGTGATCAAGAAATCCGAGCTGACCATTCTGATCCTGGTGTACATCTGCGTCGCGGTCATGTGCATGATCACCTTCCGCTCGTGGGCGGCGACCTTGTGCATCGTGCTGCCGCTGGTGCTGACCTCGGTGCTGGGCAACGCGCTGATGGCGTTCATGGGCATCGGCGTGAAGGTTGCGACGCTGCCGGTGGTGGCGCTGGGCGTGGGGATCGGCGTCGACTACGGCATCTACATCTACAGCCGCCTGGAAAGTTTCCTGCGTGCCGGCCTGCCGTTGCAGGAAGCCTATTACCAGACCCTGAAGTCCACCGGTAAAGCGGTGCTGTTCACCGGTCTGTGCCTGGCCATCGGCGTGTGCACCTGGATCTTCTCGGCGATCAAGTTCCAGGCCGACATGGGCCTGATGCTGACCTTCATGCTGTTGTGGAACATGTTCGGCGCGCTGTGGCTGCTGCCGGCACTGGCGAAGTTCCTGATCAAGCCGGAGAAACTGGCGGGGCAGAAGGGCAATTCTTTGTTTGCTCACTGAGCCGGTTGGCTGAAATGAAAAAGCCGCAACCTTAGGGTTGCGGCTTTTTTATGCCTGCGGTGAGGGCAAGTTGTCTCAAGGCTTAAGAAAGATCCGCCCCCAGCACAACACTCAAGGCACTCCGCGCATCATCCAGCTGCACCAACGTCGCATGCCGCGCCCCCAACGCATCCCGATTCTCGATGGCCGTCAAAATCGCCTTGTGCCGTGGCAGCGCCAGTTCATGCAGATTCGGCCGCTGGTTCGAATGCTTCAACGCCTCGGCAATCGCCACCGACAGCATGTTGCACAGGTTCGCCAGCAAGTCGTTGTGGGTCGCGTCGGCAATCCGGCTGTGAAAATCCAGATCCGGTTGCAGCAAGGCTTCCGGCGTCGGCGCCGCTTCCATGCGTTGGTAAGCCTCGGCAATCGACGCGATATCGGCATCGGTCGCGTGCTGGGCGGCGAGGGCGGCGGCGGCGGGTTCGATGATGCTGCGCACGCTGGTCAGGACGTTGAAGAACTCGTTCTGCGGGCTGCTTTGCATCAGCCAGTGCAGCACGTCCGGGTCGAGCATGTGCCATTCGCGGCGCGGCTTGACCACGGTGCCGACGCGGGGTTTCGAATACACCAGGCCCTTGGCGACCAGCACTCGGGTGGCTTCGCGCAACACCGGCCGGCTGACCGCGTATTCCTCGCAGAGCAAGGCTTCGGCGGGCAGCTTGTCGCAGGGCAGAAAGCGTCCGGAAACAATCTGCATGCCCAGTTCCTGGACGATGCGCGAGTGCATGCTTTTACGGTCGGAAGGTTTGCGGTAATCCATGGGGAGTGGCGCGATCCTGAGCGATGGAGATGCCGCGCATCATAGCAGGCACGGCGTAATCTGGAGCGAGGCAATGATCGTTCCCACGTCGAGGCGTCGAACCGTCTGCGTGGGAATGCCTGAAGGGACGCTCCGCGTTCCCGCTCTCGAATGGGACGCAGAGCGTCTCGGGCTGCATTCCCACGCAGAGCGTGGGAACGATCAGGGCAGGGGGCGGCGGTTTTAGTGGGAATGGCGCGGGACTTCAGCACCTCGGCAACCAACCAGGAAGTCGAAATCGCAACCTTGATCCGCCTGCAGCACATGGTCGATATACAACTGACGATATCCACCCACCAACAGCTGTTGCGGCGGTTGCAGATCCGCCATGCGCGCCGCCAGTTCAGCGTCCGGAATGTCCAGGTGCAAACGCCCGCTGGCGCAGTCCAGCTCGATCCAGTCGCCTTCCTTCACCGCCGCCAAAGGCCCGCCGGCCGCCGCTTCCGGGGCGACGTGCAAGACAACGGTGCCGTAAGCGGTGCCGCTCATGCGCGCGTCGGAGATGCGCACCATGTCGGTAACGCCCTGAGCCAGCAGTTTGGCCGGCAAGCCCATGTTGCCGACTTCGGCCATGCCCGGATAACCCTTCGGCCCGCAGTTCTTCATCACCAGAATCGAGTTCGCATCGACGTCCAGTTCCGGGTCGTTGATCCGCGCCTTGTACATGTCGAAATTCTCGAAAACGACCGCACGGCCACGGTGCTGCATCAGTTCCGGCGTGGCGGCTGACGGCTTGAGCACCGCGCCCAGTGGCGCCAGGTTGCCGCGCAACACGCAGATGCCGCCGTCGGCGCGGATCGGATTGTCGAGGGTGCGGATCACCTCGTCCTCACCGTAGATCGGCGCGTCCTTGGTGTTCTCGCCGATGGATTTGCCATTGACGGTCAATGCGTTCGGGTTGGGAATCAGATTGGCCTCGCCGAGACGTCGCAGCACGGCCGGCAAGCCGCCCGCGTAATAGAACTCTTCCATCAGAAAACGTCCGGACGGTTGCAGGTCGACGATGGTCGGCATGCCACGACCGATGCGGGTCCAGTCGTCCAGATCCAGCTCGACGCCGATGCGCCCGGCGATGGCTTTGAGGTGGATCACCGCGTTGGTCGAACCGCCAATGGCCGCGTTGACCCTGATCGCGTTTTCGAAGGCTTCCTTGGTCAGGATCTTCGACAGCTTCAGGTCTTCACGCACCATCTCGACCGCACGCATGCCGGACATGTGCGCCAGCACATAACGCCGCGCATCCACCGCCGGAATCGCCGCGTTGTGCGGCAGCGAAGTGCCCAGCGCTTCGGCCATGCAGGCCATGGTCGACGCGGTACCCATGGTGTTGCAGGTGCCGGCCGAGCGGGACATGCCGCCCTCGGCCGCGAGGAAATCGTCAATCGTGATGGTGCCGGCCTTGACCTGCTCGCTGAGCTGCCAGACCACGGTGCCGGAGCCGATGTCCTTGCCTTTGTGCTTGCCGTTGAGCATCGGCCCGCCGGTGACGACGATCGCCGGCACGTCGCAACTGGCCGCGCCCATCAGCAGGGCCGGGGTGGTCTTGTCGCAACCGGTCAGCAGCACCACGCCGTCAATCGGGTTGCCGCGAATCGCTTCCTCCACATCCATGCTCGCCAGGTTGCGGGTGAGCATGGCGGTCGGGCGCAGGTTCGATTCGCCGTTGGAGAACACTGGAAATTCCACCGGAAAACCACCGGCCTCGATCACCCCGCGTTTGACGTGCTCCGCGATCTGGCGGAAGTGCGCGTTGCACGGGGTCAGTTCCGACCAGGTGTTGCAGATGCCGATGATCGGCTTGCCATGGAACTGATGGTCGGCGATGCCCTGATTCTTCATCCAGCTGCGGTACATGAAGCCGTTCTTGTCGGCCGTGCCAAACCATTGGGCGGAGCGCAGGGTGGGTTTCTTATCAGACATGATCGATTCTCTTATTGTAAGACTATTGTTTGCGAGCTTCGGCTAAACATAAGCGCAAAATCGACGGTTTGGAAGTGTTGTTGCGTAATTAGTATTACTATATAGTCGTTTTCGACGGAGGGATGGCCCTGGCGATTTTCCGCGAGAGGCGTCCCCCGAGGTTCCATAAAAACAACAATCGGAGACCGATCTCATGAGCCAGGAATTGCGGCTTGTCCGGCGCATCACGCTGAAACTGATTCCCTTCCTGATCCTGCTGTACCTGATCGCCTACGTGGATCGCTCCGCCGTCGGCTTCGCCAAGCTGCACATGGGCGCCGACATCGGCATCGGCGATGCCGCCTACGGTCTCGGCGCCGGGCTGTTTTTCATCGGCTACTTTCTGTTTGAAATCCCCAGCAACCTGATGCTCGAACGCTTCGGCGCGCGACGCTGGTTCGCGCGGATCATGATCACCTGGGGCGCGATCACTATCGGCATGGCCTTCGTCCAGGGCCCGCACAGTTTCTACGTGATGCGCTTTCTGCTCGGCGCGGCGGAGGCGGGGTTCTTTCCCGGCGTTCTGTACTACATCACCCAATGGTTCCCGGTGCGCCATCGCGGCAAGATCCTCGGGCTGTTCATCCTTTCCCAACCCATCGCGATGATGATCACCGGCCCCGTTTCGGGCGGTTTGCTGGGCATGGACGGCATCCTCGGCCTGCATGGCTGGCAGTGGCTGTTCATCGTCATCGGCACCCCGGCGATCCTGCTGACCTGGCCGGTATTGCGCTGGCTGCCGGACGGCCCGCAGCAAGTGAAATGGATGGACCAGGCCGAGAAGGACTGGCTGACCGGCGAGCTGAAAAAAGACCTGCAGGAATACGGCCAGACCCGTCACGGCAATCCGCTGTATGCGCTGAAAGACAAACGGGTGTTGCTGCTGGCGCTGTTCTACCTGCCGGTGACCCTGAGCATTTATGGCCTGGGCCTGTGGCTGCCGACCCTGATCAAACAGTTCGGCGGCAGCGATCTGGTGACCGGTTTCGTGTCGTCGGTGCCGTACATTTTCGGGATCATCGGCCTGCTGATCATTCCGCGCAGTTCCGACCGTTTGAATGATCGTTACGGCCATCTGGCGGTGCTCTATGTGCTGGGCGCGATCGGCCTGTTCCTCAGCGCCTGGTTGTCGTTGCCGGTGGCGCAACTGGCGGCGTTGTGTCTGGTGGCGTTCGCGCTGTTTTCCTGCACGGCGGTGTTCTGGACGCTGCCGGGGCGGTTCTTCGCCGGCGCCAGTGCGGCGGCAGGGATTGCGTTGATCAACTCGGTGGGCAACCTCGGCGGCTACATCGGCCCGTTCGTGATCGGCGCCTTGAAGGAGTACACCGGCAACCTCGCTTCTGGCCTGTACTTCCTGTCCGGGGTGATGGTGTTCGGGCTGATTCTGACGGGCGTCGTCTATCGCTTGCTGGAGCGCAAGCATGTGCTGCCAGTCGAGCAATTTGCAGCGAGCGCACGCGGTGCGACGCGCACCTGATTTCGATCCAGGATTTGTTTTAACAGGAGAACATCATGCATCTGGTTCAATTCGAATTGAGTAGCGGCGAGCGCCGTGTCGGGGTGGTCGAGGACGGTCTGGTGCGTGAAGTGCAGGATGCGCGCACGGTTCGCGATCTGGCCCTGGCCGCGATCGAGGCCGGCAGCACCCTCGCGCAGCAAGTGCAAACCCTCGGCCTGGGCATCAGCCACGATTACGCCGAATTGCTGGCCAAACTGCGCATCCTGCCGCCACTGGATCACCCGGACCCGGCGCACCTGCTGGTCAGCGGCACCGGCCTCACGCACCTCGGCAGCGCATCGGCCAGGGACAAGATGCATCAGCAGGCCGGCGATGAAGCGGCGATGACCGACACCATGCGCATCTTCAAGTGGGGCGTGGAGGGCGGCAAACCAGCGGCGGGGCAGGCCGGCGTGCAGCCGGAGTGGTTCTACAAGGGCGACGGCAGCATTGTCGTGCGTCCCGGTCAGCCGTTCCCGCTGCCGCCGTTTGCCGAAGACGCCGGCGAGGAACCGGAAATGGCCGGCCTCTACATCATCGGCCACGACGGCAAGCCGTATCGCCTCGGTTTCGCGGTGGGCAACGAGTTCTCCGATCACGTCATGGAGCGCAAGAATTACCTGTATCTGGCCCACTCGAAACTGCGCAGTTGCAGCTACGGCCCGGAGTTGCGCGTCGGCGAGCTGCCGCAACACCTGGCCGGCACCAGCCGCATCCTGCGCGACGGCGAAGTGCTGTGGCAGAACGAGTTCCTCAGCGGTGAGGCCAACATGTGCCACAGCCTGGCGAACCTCGAATACCACCACTTCAAGTACAGCCAGTTCTTGCGCCCGGGCGACGTGCACATTCACTTTTTCGGCACGGCGACGTTGTCATTCGCCGATGGCATCCGCACTCAGCCGGGCGACGTGTTCGAGATCAGCCAGGCTGAATTCGGCGCACCGCTGGTCAACGGTATCGCCCCGGTCGCAGCGGCATTCGAACCGGACAGCATTGGCACCCTTTAAGGAGATCCCATGACTCAGATTCTCGGTCACAACTACATCGGCGGCCGTCGCAGCGCGGCGGGCGACGTCAAGCTGCAAAGCGTCGACGCCACCACGGGCGAGGCACTGCCTCACGATTTCATACAGGCCACGGAGTCGGAAGTAGACGCTGCCGCCAAGGCCGCTGCGGCGGCGTATCCGGCGTATCGCAGCCTCAGCGCCGAACGCCGAGCGCAGTTTCTCGATGCGATTGCCGATGAGCTGGACGCCCTGGGCGATGATTTCGTCGCTGTGGTCTGCCGTGAAACCGCACTGCCGGCTGGGCGGATTCAAGGTGAAAGAGGGCGCACCAGCGGCCAGATGCGCTTGTTCGCCAAAGTCCTGCGGCGCGGTGATTTCTACGGTGCGCGGATCGATTTGCCGTTGCCGGATCGTCAGCCGCTGCCGCGTCCGGGTCTGCGCCAGTACCGCATCGGTCTCGGGCCGGTGGCGGTGTTCGGTGCGAGCAACTTTCCGTTGGCATTCTCCACCGCCGGCGGCGATACCGCGTCGGCGCTGGCGGCCGGCTGCCCGGTGGTGTTCAAGGCCCACAGCGGTCACATGGCCACCGCTGAACTTGTCGCCGATGCGCTGATTCGTGCGGCAGAAAAAACCGCGATGCCGGCCGGTGTGTTCAACATGATCTACGGTGGTGGCGTCGGTGAATGGCTGGTCAAACATCCGGCCATTCAGGCGGTGGGTTTCACCGGTTCGCTGCGGGGCGGACGGGCGCTGTGCGACATGGCTGCCGCAAGGCCCCAGCCGATCCCGGTGTTCGCCGAGATGTCGAGCATCAACCCGGTGATCGTGCTGCCTCAGGCACTGGCCGAGCGTTCGGAAACCGTCGCCCGCGATCTGACCGCGTCGGTAGTGCAGGGCTGCGGTCAGTTCTGTACCAATCCGGGTCTGGTGATCGGCATCCGTTCGCCACAGTTCACGGCATTCGTTGAGCAAGTCGCGGCGCTGATCGGTGATCAACCGGCGCAAACCATGCTCAATGCCGGAACGCTGGGCAGCTACGGCAAGGGCCTGGAAAAACTCCTGGCGCACGCCGGCATCGAGCATCTGGCGGGCAATCCGCAGCAGGGCAATCAGGCGCAGCCGCAGTTGTTCAAGGCCGATGTCAGCCTGTTGATCGATGGCGATGAAGTGCTGCAGGAAGAAGTGTTCGGCCCGACCACGGTGATCGTCGAAGTGGCCGACAAGGCGCAGCTGAGTGCGGCGTTGCAGGGCCTGCACGGACAGCTGACGGCGACCATCATCGGCGAGCAGGCGGATTTCGAACGCTTCCCGGAGCTGACGCCATTGCTGGAACAGAAGGTCGGGCGGATCCTGCTCAATGGATATCCGACCGGTGTCGAAGTCTGTGATTCCATGGTTCACGGTGGGCCGTATCCGGCGACGTCTGATGTCCGTGGCACCTCGGTGGGGACGCTGGCGATCGATCGTTTCCTGCGCCCGGTGTGCTTCCAGAACTACCCCGACAGCCTGCTGCCGGAGCCGCTGAAAAACGCCAACCCGTTGCGTATTCAGCGGCTGGTCGACGGCAAGCCCTCGCGCGACGCCCTCTAACCGCATGATCGTTCCCAGGCAGAGCGTGGGAACGATCAAGAGCGGGGCTTTGAGCTATCATTGGCCCTTTCCCCCTTAAAGACATGATTGCCATGACTGCCGTAACCGACACCCTTCTCAACGCCCTCGAACACTGCGGTATGGTCGAAATCGACGGCCTGCACGCTTTCGAATTCGCCCTCGACGAAGACGACAACCTGCACATCGAATGCATCGATGGCCGGGCAGCCAAGCATTGGGAGTTCACCCCGGCGCAGGTGGCAGCGGCGACGTTTGATGAAGATCTGCAGAGCTGGTTGATCGTCGGTTTTTCCAGCGACACCAAAACCGTTGGCGAACACCGTCTGGTCTGCCTCGGCGATGTACTCAGCAGCGCCGACGACGAGGATGAAACCGAATGAACATGCGTAAATTCTGGCCATTGCTGATGGCCGGCAGCGTCGGCGCGATGGGTCTTTCCAGCGCCTCGGCCGAAAGCTTCCAGTTGCTGGTCGGCTCCTACACCGCCGGCACCAGCGAAGGCATCTACCGGATGAACTTCGACAGCGCCACCGGCCAGATCGACGCCAAACCGCTGCAAGTGATCAAGAGCGAAAACCCGTCGTGGCTTACCCTGTCCAAGGATCAGCACCGGGTGTTCGTGGTCAACGAAAACGGCCCAGGCCAGAAAGATCCGGTTGGTCGTGTGAGCAGCTATTCCATCGATCCGAAGACCCACGCGCTGACCCTGATCAATCAGGTCCAGAGCCTGGGCAACGAGCCGACCCATTCGAGCCTCAGCGACGACGCCAGCCATCTGTTCGTCAGCAACTACTCGGTGGTTGAAGATCCGGGCGGCACCCTCGCGGTATTGCCGGTCGGCAGCGACGGCAAGCTCAAACCGGTGGTGCAGATGAGCGCGCACCCGGCGAGCCGGGTCAATCCCGAGCGCCAGGCCTCGAACCACGTGCACTCGACGGTCTCTTCGCCAGACGGTCGATATGTGTTCTCCAACGATCTCGGTGCGGACAAGGTCTTCATCTACCAATTCGACCCGAAAGCCAACCCGGATCTGCCGCTGACCCCGGCGAAAACCGCGTCGGTGCAACTGCCAGCCGGCAGCGGCCCGCGTCATCTGCTGTTCAGCGCTGATGGCAAACACGCCTGGCTGACCATGGAAATGAGCGCCCAGGTTGCGGTGTTCGATTACAAGGACGGCGTGCTGACCCAGACGCAAATGGTCGATCTGGCTGCCGGCCAGCCGACTTCGGACAAAGCCGCCGCCGCGCTGCACGCGTCCGCCGATGGCAAATTCCTCTACGTCAGCAACCGTGGCACCGCCAATCAGCTGCTGGTATTCGCGATCGACCCGGCCAGCGGCCAGCTCAAGGAACTGCAACGACGTTCGGTGGAAGGCGATCACCCGCGTGAGTTCAGCCTCGATCCAAGCGGCAAATTCCTGCTGATCGCCAACCAGAAGAGCAATCAGATTGTGGTGGTCGAGCGCGACGGCAAGACCGGTCTGCTGGGCAAAACCGTGCAAAAACTGCCGATGGACGCCCCGAGCGATCTGAAGTTTCTCGTGCGTCAATAAGCCGCAGGCCCCGGTCTGCGGGGCCTGAAGCTTTGTATTAATCCTGCTGATAACAGGTAATGTTGCAAAGCATTTCAAGCGATCGACCCTCGAGCGTTAAGTTTGCTTCACGGCCCAACCGGGCAAGCAAGCCAACTGAACACGAGGGTTACCGCCATGAACTTCAATCTCTTCTCCGTGATTGCCGCCTCCGCCATCTCCGCCACCGTGGCTCTGCCAGCCAGTGCCAACGTTGAAATCAGCGACAAAAAATCCCACACCCAGAGCTACACCCAGAAATACCTGCAACAGAGCGCCAACTTCTACGCCGCGCTGGATCACAAAGCTCAACACTGAAATTTCCGTCACACTCTGGAACTGTCCAAGGCTGCGATCCTTTGATCTTGTTTATCAAAAAGCAAAATCAAAAGATCGCAGCCTTGGGCAGTTTTTTGCTTGCGCAGCGACCAGCGATAGCTATTTTCAAACGGCGAGATAGACCGGCTAAATAATCAACGAAGCTGATGGTTACTATGGAAAACCCTGAGTGGTTACCCCGGCTTTTTTGATCGATTCTGTGGACCTCGAAACATTGTCCACGGAGCACACATCATGGCCAGTTCAATCATCACTTCCGCCAAACGCGGCGCCTACGTGGCCATCGGTCTGTACCTGGTCATGGTGCTGTTTATCAGTCTGGCGTCGCAGTCGCAACACAGCTTCGAAGCACCGATCGACGTCGCCCATCCCGGCATCCAGTTCGAACTCCGCTCGCAGAACGCGACGGTGGATTCAGCTGAACTCGCGGGAGTCGGCGGAGCATGAAAGGCTACAGACTCTGGGTCATTGCCGGATTGGCGTTCATGACCAACGGCGCTTCCCTGTTGGGATTCGGCCAGGGTTCGGTCGGCGGACTGGCCCGGGCCATAGAGGCCAACCACACCATCGCTCACAACATCGAACGGGCCAATGCGCTGGGGCTGCTGGCCGGCAATCCGCCGGTGAAAACTCCCAGCGGTTTTCTCGGCCCGTTCGAAGTGGATTGCTCGGCCATCGGCATGTGTGAAGTGCTGGCGTAACGCACCTACTTTTTCATGATGCCGGTGAACAGCTCCGACTCCAGAAACCGCTGCAACCAGGCCTGCAACCGCACGTAAGGCGTCTGCGCAAACCAGTCACGATCAACGTGAGCGAACTGGCGAACGAACGGCAACAGCGCGATATCGGCCAGGCTCGGATGCCCGCTCAACAAGTAATCGCGGCCCTCGAGCAAGTCATCGAGCTTTTGGAGGAACAGCGCACCCTCTGCGCGATAAAACTCCATCGGTTGTTCCGGATAACGCTCGGCGTACTTGTAGCGATTCAGGTGAACCTTGAACACCTGATCGTTGGCTTCGATCAATTCGGCGATTCTTGAATCGCCACCCAGTAACCAGTCATCCGGATCATTCTGCGCCAGCGCCCAGCGCATGATCTCCAGGCTCTCATCGATCACCTGACCGCCCGCATCCAGCACCGGCACCGTGCCCTTGGGCGAGATCGCCAGCATCTCCGCCGGTTTGGCTTTCAGGCTGACTTCAACGATCTCAACCGGCACGCCCGAATAACGCAGGGCCATCCGCGCCCGCATCGCGTACGGGCAACGGCGGAAGGAATACAGCGTGTTCATTTCACCTCCAGTGTGCTCAAACCGTTGCCCTGGCGCTGTACCTGAATCTGCACCGGAATCCGCTCGTGCATTTCCTGCACGTGGGAAATCACCGCGACCTTGCGGCCCTGCGCCTGCAAGCCGTCGAGGGCGTCCATGGCCAGTTGCAGGGATTCCGGATCGAGGCTGCCGAAGCCCTCATCGATGAACAGCGATTCGATCTTCAATGTGCTCGACGCCATCGAGGCCAGGCCCAGCGCGAGGGCCAGCGACACGAGGAAGGTTTCGCCACCGGACAGCGAATGCACCGAGCGCAGTTCGTCGCCCATTTCGGTGTCCATCACCAGTAGGCCGAGCATGCTGCCGCCGCGCTTGAGGCGATAGCGCTTGACCAGTTGCCGCAGCTGCACGTTGGCGTGATGCACCAGCAGGTCGAGGTTGTAGGCCTGGGCGATCTTGCGGAAGGTGTCGCCGGTGGCCGAGCCGATCAGCGCATTGAGCCGCGCCCAGCGCTGATACTCGGCATAGGCGTCGGCGATCTGCTGCGCCAGCGCCTGATTGGCGTTCTGGCGGCGCTGGTCTTCGGCTTGTTCGGCGCGCAGTTCGGCGCATTGCTGTTCGCTGGCCGTGCACTGGGTTTGCAGGTCGGCGAGGGCGCTGGCGAGTTGTTCGGCATCCAGGTTGCCGTTGTGTTGGGCCTGATGATCGAGCAGGCGCTGATCGCGTTCCTGCAACAACACCTTGGCCTGTTCAACGGACTTTTCATTGAGGTGCAGGCGCTGGCGCAGTTCGTCGACTTGCGCGTCATCGACCCGCAGCAGGTCTTCGAGGCCACCGTCATCCAGCTCCGGATGGCGAGCGCGCCAGTCGGCAATCTTGCCGGCCAGATCGCGGTCTTCGCTTTCCAGCGCTTGCAGACGCTCCTGCTGCGCTTTGAGTTCGGCGGCGATTTGCACGAGCTGCGTACGCGCGCCTTGCAGATCCTGAGTCGTCGTGGATTCGGCGTTGCGCGCCTGTTCCACGGCCTGTTCCAGTTGCTGCTGCCAATGCTCGGCGCAGGTGTGATCGCCGAGCAATTGCGCCAGTTTTTCCTGGCTGGCCTGTTGTTGCCCGGTCAGCGCGTTGAGCTGCTGTTCAGCGTTTTGCAGCTGCTGCAAACGGCCCTGTTGGCGATCCTGTTCTTTCTCAAGTGTCTGCTGGCGTTGTTGCTGTTCGGCCAGCTCTTCCTTCTGCTGATCGACTTGCGCCAGACGTTCAGCGATCTGTCGGTCAAGCTGCATGAAGGTCGCGGCCGGCTCGGCGCGCAAAGCGTCGAGGGTGTCGCTCGGCAGCAGTGTGGCGAAGGCCGCCAGTTCTTCGTCCAGACGCTGGCGGTCAGCGCTCAGCTCGCGCTGCTGATTGCTCAGGTGCTGCGACGCTTGCTGGTGCGCCGTCTCGGCCTGACGCAATTGCTGGGTCAGGCGCGCCGCATCCTGTTGTAGCGTGAGCAGGGCGGACTGGCGCTGTTCGTCCTGGGTGATGCTCTGGTTCAGTTGTTCATTCTGGCGGATGAGCCACGCTGCGCGTTTGTCACTGTCCTGATTCAGCAACGATGCCGCCAGCGGATGCGCCTCGATGCTCGGCGTCAGCGTTTGCTGTTGTGCGGCCAGTTGTTCCTGCTGTTGCAGCAACTCTTTCTGTTGGGCAATCACGCCACCGACACTGGCACGTAGCTCGGTCAGTTTCTCCTTCAACTGATCGACCGCTTGCTGCGCGCTGGCCTGCTCGTTTTCATCGTGACGGCCGAGGCTCTGCAGCAAGGCTTCCGGCTGGTGATACGGATGCTCGTTGCTGCCACAAACCGGGCACGGCTGGTCGTCCTGCAACTGCGCGCGCAGCTCTTCGACACTGGCACTGCGGGCAAGACGCTGACGCTCAAGCAATTCACGGGTGACGTTGAGGGTCTGTTCGGCGACGGCCAGCTCGGACTTGGTCTTCACCCCGTCCAGGGTCAGGCGCTCGCGCTCCTGTTGCGCGTCGAGCTGACGCTGTTGCAGCTCGGCACTGCGCTTGTCCAGCTCCTGCTGACTGGCCCACAGGCGCGTCAGGTCTTCGATGGCGCGCAGTTGCTTGCGGTTGTCCTGCAACAGAGTGCCGAGGATGCCGATCTGCTCGGCGACGGCATCCGGTTCGGCGCCGGCCTCCTTGAACAGCACTTCCAGCTGCTGCTTTTGCGTGGCGAGCGCTTCGGTGGTGCGGGCGGCGTTTTCTTCGAGAGAAGCCAGTTCGCTTTGGCCCTTGTTCAACCGATTGCCGATCAGCATCAGTTGCTGCAAGCGGTCGCGATAGGCATTCCACGCTTCGCTCAATGGTGCCAGATGAGCGCTTTGCTCAAGATCGGCGGCAATTCGCTGCAAGCGTTCGGCGACCTGTTTCTGTTGATCGAGCAGGGTCTGGATTGTGCTCTGGCCTTGGGCGCAGGCTTGCTCAGCGATTAGCTTCGCTTCGGCGCCGGACGCGACATCCTTGGCGAGGCGGGCGAGAGTGCTTTGCTCCTCGAACGCCTGACGCAACAGCGGCGCGCTTTCGCTTTGCTGCGTTTGCGCCTGGGTCAGGGCGATCTGCGCTGCGGCGAGATCCTGCTCCAGTCGCGTCTGGCGCTCAGCTAGTTCGCCTTGCTGTTGGGTATGCGCGTGGATCTGTGCGGCCAGTGGCGTCAGCTGTGCATCCAGTTCGGTTTTGCGGGCGAACTGGTGCCGTTGCGGGGCAAGTTGTTCCAGGCGGGTGAGTTTCAGACGCTCACCGCCCAGCGACTCCCGTTCGTGCTCGGCGCTGCGAAGTTGTTCGGCGGCGGCTTGTTGCGAGTCTTGCAGCCGCAGCAGTTCCTTGAGCCAGTCGTGCTGTTGCTCGATCTGCTTGAGCTGCGCCTGCTGCAACTTCAGTTGTTGCTGGGCGGCATTGAAGCGCTCGTCCAGTTCGGCGCGGGCCTCGGGGGCCAGCGGGGTCACGCCGGTGGCCTGATCCTGCAACTGCTTGTGGGCTTCGCGGGCCTCTTTGGTCTTGTCGAACGCGCGACGGCCAAGGCGGGTGTAGAGCGCGGTGTCTGTGAGCTTTTCCAGCAGTTCGCTGCGGTCGTTGTCGTCGGCCTTGAGGAACGCACTGAACTCGCTCTGGGCCAGCAGCACGGCGCGGGTGAACTGTTCGAAGTTCAGGCCCAGCGCCGCTTCGAGCTGAGTCTTGTACTCGCCTTTCTGGCTGGCGAGCAGTTGATCCTGATCGATGTCGCGCAGGCTCTGACGGCTGGCCTGCAACTTGCCGCCGGCCTTTTCCCGGGCGCGGTTGGCTTCCCAGCGCGCGCGATAGCGACGGCCATCGACGCCGACAAAATCCACTTCGGCAAAACCTTCACCGGTGCCGCGACGCAGCAGGGTGCGCGGGTCGCCGGTGGCGATTTCGCCGTCGGCGTCCGGCACCTTGGCGTCACGCCCGGTGTTGTTCAAACGCGGTACGGCGCCGAACAGCGCCAGGCACAGGGCATCGAGCAAAGTACTTTTGCCGGCGCCGGTCGGGCCGGTGATCGCGAACAGGCCGGCGCTGGCCAGCGGTTCGGCGGTGAAGTCGATCTCGAACGGGCCGGCCAGCGAGGCGAGGTTTTTCAGGCGAATGGCGAGAATCTTCATGGCTGCTCGCCCTCCATCTGTACGTCTTGCAGCAGTTCGGCGAAGTCCTTGAGGGTTTGCTCGTCGACCTCGCTGCCGTAGTTGTCGAGCCAGGCGCGGCTGAACAATTCCTGCGGTGTGAGCTGGTCCAGTTCGATCAGCGCGCTGCCGTCCTCGGCGCCGTCAGCGCCCCGGTTGCCGGCGTATTCGGCGGCGATCCGCACCAGTCGCACAGCCTTGCCTTGCAGGGCGCTTTCGACCTGATGGCGCAAGTCTGGTTGTGGCTCGTCGAGGCGCACCCGCACTTCGAGCCAGGGCTGGCGCTGGGTTTCGGCCAGCAGGTCGATGTTCGGCAGATCGGCCAGTTGCAGCAGGATTTCCGCCAGCGGCGCAGGGCCGAGGCGTTGCAGATTGACGGAGCGGGGGATCAGCATTGGCTCGACGCTGACCAGGGTTTCGCCGTCCAGAACGACGTCGAGCACCTGATGCTGATAACTGATTTCCGAAAACGACAACGGGATCGGCGAACCGCTGTAGCGAATTCGTTCTTCACCGTTGACCTTCTGCGGCTTGTGCAAATGGCCGAGGGCGACGTAGCTGATACTCGGCCCGAACAGGCTGGCGGGCAGGGCTTCGGCGTTGCCGATGATCAGGCTGCGCTCGGAGTCTTCCGACACCGAGCCGCCGGCCATGTGCGCGTGGCTGATGGCGACCAGTGCCTGGCCCGGCTGGCGCTTGGCATTCGCCGCTTCGATCAGCCATTCGTGCACCTGACCGATGCCACGCAAATAGTTGTCGCCCAGATGCGCGCCGGTCACTTCGGCAGGCCGCAGGAACGGCAGCGCCAGGCACCACGCGGCGATCTCGCCGGAAGCATTCGGCAGCGGCAACAACAGACGTTCCGCATCCAGTTGCCCGTCATCCAGCCACAACACCCGGCCCAGCGCATGGGTGCGCAAACGCCGCATCAACGGCGCGGGCAGCTCGATCCGCGAGCCGGAATCGTGGTTGCCGGCGATCATCACGATGGTCAGCAACGGCTGCTGTTCGTGGGCGCTGACGATGAAATCGTAAAGGCGTTCCTGGGCTTTGACCGGTGGATTGACCGTGTCGAAGATGTCGCCGGCGATCAGCAGCACGTCCGGCTGCGCCAGCTTCAATTGGCGCAGCAGCCACTCGAGAAAACAGGCGTGCTCGAAATCGCGCTCCTGGCCGTGCAGGTTCTGCCCAAGGTGCCAGTCGGAGGTGTGAAACAGACGCAAGGCTGACTCCGCAATATAAAGAGGTGATGGCCGCAGGAAAAAAGCGCGGCGAAAAAAGAAGAGAGTTTACGGGCAAAAGCTTCTATTGGACTGCAACTACTTCGGATAAAGCGGCGGCAACCCGCTGTCCCCGACCGGATCCTGCACCCGCTCCGCCGTCGGAATCGTCCGGATTGCTCGCCACAGATCCTCTCCCTGCCAATGCTGCCCGGTCTCGCTGTAGAGCGCTCCGTTCAGCCCATCGAGCGCATCCGACAACGGCACAAACCGCGCCGCCATATCCGCAAGGGTTTCCGGTTGCTGGCGGGCCCAGGCGTCGAGGGCCTGGCGGGTGGCGTGGGGGTCGTTGGCCTGGCTGGCGCGTTTGATGTCGTCGAGCAGGGTGCGCGGGCTCGGGCCGGTTTGCGCGGCGCGCAGGATTGCCGGCTGCCAGCGGGCACGCCACCAGAGGCCGAAGCCGAGCAGGGTGGTGCAGGCGAAAACGAAGGTGCTGAGTTTCCACCACCACAAGGCTTCGCTGTCGGCCGCGCTGAGCGGTAGTGCGTTGCCCGCCGGTGTGTCGACTTGCAGGCTCGGGTTGTTCGCCACTTGCAGGGTGCGCGCCGGCAGGCTGGTGTGTTCCAGGTGATCTTCGAAGGTGTTCCACCAGACCACGTCCACCGTTGGCAATTCGATCGAGCCGCTGCGGCTCGGCACCAGTGCTTCGCGTTCTTCACGGCTGCCGATCAGG
The DNA here is from genome assembly GCF_058808435.1 of Pseudomonas sp. GW821-FHT11D10. Lineage (NCBI taxonomy): Bacteria > Pseudomonadati > Pseudomonadota > Gammaproteobacteria > Pseudomonadales > Pseudomonadaceae > Pseudomonas > Pseudomonas sp. GW821-FHT11D10. The sequence goes on from NZ_JBXARR010000001.1 coordinate 678,388, forward strand.
CCGCGGTCGCTGCTCTGGTTGTTCAGCACCGGTTGATCCGGATAGCGGCGCAGGCCGTTGGCTTCGGTGGCGGGCAGGGCGGGCAGTTGCGAGCTGGCCAGGCCTTCGACCTTGAGGGTCAGGCTGCGGGTCAGGGAGTCGCCGACCTGGGTGTGTTCCGGCTCCGGGTTCCAGCTCTCGCTCAGGCTCAGGCTGCGGGCCGGCAGCCACGGTGCGTCGCTGGGGTAGGTCATCGGTTTCGGTTTGACCGTCAGCGACGTGGCGCTGGAGCTGACGCGCATCAGCTTGCCCGGCTTCGGCCCCTGCGCTGTGGCGTCCTGCGAGGGCTGGGTGTCGACCAGTGTGGCGCTGAAGGTCTGCGGGGCGATGCTCAGCAATCCACTGTGCTGCGGATAGATCGCATAGCGCATTTCGATAACGCCATGGCGCACACCGTTGATGTCTTTTTCGTAGGTGCGCATGTCGCCCAATTGCTCGATGCGCGCGTCGGCGATCTGCAACGGCGTCAGGCTGCTGTCGTCGTACAGCGACACCGAATGGTAGATGCGCAACGTCAGGATGGCCTGGGCCTGCACGTAGACGCTGGTCTGGTCGAGGCTGGCTTCGATGAACACCGGTTCGCGGGCATTGTTTTCTTCGCGGGTGTCGCTCTCGATCACCTGCACGGTGATCGGCTGGCTCTCGACGTCGCCCAGTTTCAGCGGCGGGATTTCAACGCTGCCGTTCTGCTTGGGCAGCAATGTGATGATCCAGCGAGTAGTGGCGCGGTTGTCACCGTTGAGCGTGTTCAGCTGGTTGACCTGACGCGTGCCTCGCACTTCGAACAGCGGCTCCAGCGGGCTCAGGTCCGGTTTGCCGAACTGCGTGACATCGTTGGATTCGAGGGTGAGTTCGACCGTCTCGCCGGAGTTAAGGCGACTGCGATCCACGCTGGCCGTCAGCTCGACCGCCTGGGCGGTGGCCGTGCAGATCAGCAGGGGCAGCAAGAGAGCGGTGAAACGGGTCATCGAATGTTTTCCTGATCCTGATGTTGTTGCTGTTCGTACCAGAATTTGCGTCGCAGCAGTTCGCCCGGGTCATCCGGGATCTTGCCCAGCCATTGTTCCAGCGCTTGCTGTTGCTCGCCTTCGAGGTTGTCCTCATTGGGGCGCAGCAGCGGCGGAGTATTCTGTTCCTCGCCCGGTTCGCTGTCCGGCAGCTCATTGGCACCCGGCAACGGCGGGGTGGTCGGCGGCGGCTCGCTGGCGGACTCACCGGTCTGCGGCTCGCTGTGCGTCTCGCTTTTGACCGCTGGTGGTGGTGCGGTCTGTGGCGGTGGTTCATCGCCCGGAATGTTTTGCTGCGCCGGTTTGTCTTGCGGTTCGGCCGGCGGCGGGGCGTTTTTCTGTTTCAGCAGGTTTTCCACCAGCGCCTTGTTGGTCAGCGCCGGGCGCAGATCCGGCTGGCGTTCCAGGGCCTGTTCGTAGGCGTCCAGAGCCGCTTCCAGCTCGCCGCTTCTGGCCAGGGCGTTGCCACGATTGTAGTGGGCGTGGGCGTCATTGCCCTCGGCGAAATGCTGAGCGGCGCCACTGTAGTCGCCGGCCTCGTACAACGCCACCCCTTGCCATTGCGGATCCTCGAAATGCTTCGCCGCTTCGGCCGGGCGCTTCTGCTTGAGCAGATGCAGGCCTTGCTGATCGGGACGCAGCCACAGGTCTTCGAAGTCGAAGGCATAGCTCGGTTGCGGCAATGCCAGCAGTAATGGCAGGCAAAACAGCCAGCCACGTCGTCCGGCGCACGCGGCGAGCAATAACAGCGGCAACAGCAGCCAGTAACCCTGATCGGCCCAGGTGTCGAGGCGCACGGTCTGGCCATCGTCGCGCAGGCTGCGCGGGCCATCGAGCAGGCCGAGGTCGCCCAGATCGGATTCATCCAGCCGTGCGCTGCGGTACTCGCCACCGACCGCGTTGAGGAACGCGCCAAGACCCGGGCTGTCAAGTTGCGGCACCCGGATCGCGCCTTGTTCATCCTTGAGGAAACTCCCGTCCTCCTGAGCAATCGGCGCGCCCTCGGCGGTGCCGACACCGAGCATCAACAACTGCGCCGATTGGCCGCTCAGCGCATGACGAATGCCCTGGCGTTCCTCTTCCGACAGCGAAGAACCAATGAGCAGAATCCGCCCCTGACCCAGCGCACCCTGCTTGAGCAACGCTAGCGCCTTGCCCACTGCCAGATCGGCGCGATGGCCGCTTTCCGGCATCAGCGAGGGCTTGAGCGCGTCGAGCAGGTTGCGACTGGTCGCCAGGTCATCCGACAGCGGCACCAGCGTATGGGCGCTGCCGGCGTAAACGACGATGGCGGTCTGGGCATCGCTGCGCACTTTCAGCAGGTCGAACAGCTTGCGCCGGGCCTGTTCCAGTCGCGTTGGCGGCGAATCGGTGGCGAGCATTTCCGGGGTCAGTTCCAGCACCACCACCAACGGGTCGGCGGGTTTCTGGCTGGTTTGTTCGACCCGCTCCCAGCTCGGCCCGAGCAACGCCAGAATCGTCAGCAGCCAGGCCACGCTCAGGGCGACCCACGGCAGTTTGCTGTCGCGACCGCTGCCGCCACTGAGCAGCGTGGCGTGAAAGGCCGGCGGCAGAATCATCTGCCAGCGACCCGCGCGTTTCTGCCGGTGCCAGAGCTGCCAGATCAGCCAGCCGAGCACCGGCAGCAGCAACAGCCACCAGGGACGGAACCAGTGCGGCCAGAGGGCGATCATCGACGCCTCCGCAAACGCAGGCGCTTGAGGCGGTCGCGCCAGTCAGGCAGGGGGCTTTGCAGATACAGCTCCTTGGTGAACAGCCGTTGCAGCGGGTTGTCCGGCCACAACACACGGGCCACCAGCAGAATGCTCAGCAGCAGGGCGAACGCCAGCGGCCACTGATACAACGCCTGCGCCGGACGGGCCTGGGTCGGTTGCTGAGTCACCGGTTCGAGCTGGTCGAGGGTGTCCTTGATCGCTTGCAGTTGCTGGCCATCGCGAGCGCGGAAATAGCGCCCGCCGGTGACCTCGGCGATGGCCTTGAGTGCCGGTTCGTCGAGATCGAGAGTCGGGTTGCCGCCCAGCAATGCCGTGGCGCCGCTTTCTTCGGGATCGGCGCCGATGCCGATCGGGTAGATTTTCACGCCTTCGCTGGCGGCCAGTTTTGCGGCGGTCAGCGGGTCGATTTCTCCGCCATTGTTCGCGCCGTCGGTGACCAGAATCAGCACCCGACTCTGGGCCGGACGCATGCGCAGGCGCTTCAGGGCCAGACCGATGGCGTCACCAATCGCGGTGTTCTTGCCGGCGATGCCGATCCGCGCTTCATCGAGCCAGACCCGAACGGTGCGCCGGTCAAACGTCAGTGGCGCTTGCAGGTAGGCCTGGCTGCCGAACAGGATCAGACCGACGCGGTCGCCATCGCGGCTTTCCAGGAAATCACCGAGCAAATGCTGAACCAGCGACAGGCGACTGACGTCCTCGTCGTTCCATTGCATGTCCGGGAAATCCATTGAGCCGGACACGTCCACCGCCACCAGCAGATCACGACCGCTGGCGGCAATCGGCAGCGGTTCGCCGAGCCATTGCGGGCGGGCGGCGGCGATCAGCAGAAACAACCACAGCAGCATGAACGGCGCCTGCTGGCGCCACGCTGGCAGATTGGCTCGGGCGCGGCGGCGGGCGAGGCCTTCGAGGTCTCCCAGGAAACTCACTTTCAACGCTGGCTCGCCGCTGTCGGCCACCGGCAGCACAAGGCGCATCAGCCACGGCAGCGGCAAAAGCAAAAAGATCCACGGCCAGGCGAACTCAAACATGTTTGCGGATCCAGGTGTCGACCGCCTGAGTCAGACCGGCGATGGCTTTGTCGTCGAGCTTGCACTCGGGTTTATAGGCGCCTTCGACGAGCACCATCCAGCGGGTCAGGCCGGCGGCGGGGCAACGGTTGTCGAGAAAAGCCAGCCATTTGCGGCCGTTGAGGGTATGGCTCTGGCTGTAGGGATAGTGGTTGCGGCACAGGCGCTTGAGCAGGCCGTTGAGTTGCTGCAGCCAGGCACCGGCCGGGGCGCCGTCGTAGGGTTTGGGCATCTGCGCCAGTTCGGCGAGTGCGGCGATGCGCACCGGGTCGAGCGGCAGTTCGGCGCGCACGATCGGTTTTTTCTTGATCGGAATGAAACGTCGCAGACGCCAGATCGCGAAACCGATTACCGGCAGCAGCAAAAGCAGCAGCCACCAGCCCGGCGCCGGCGGCCAGAAGGCAATCGGTGGCGGGGAGATCAGCGGTTGCAGTTGTTCGAGGCCGTTCATCGACCTTTCCCCGGACGCTGCGGGTTAAGGAATTCGCGCATCTGTTCGACCATTTCGCTCTGTGTGCTCAACGGCATCAGCAGCACGCGCAGTTTCTGCGCGAGCAACTCCCAGCGGGCGATCCGCGCTTCGGCCTGGGCGCGGTAGGTCTGGCGCAGGTCGAAGTTGAGGGTGTCGAGTTCCAGCTGCGCGCCGCGCTCGGCGAATCTCAGCAGCCCGGCGGCGGGCAGGGCGTGATCCAGCGGATCGGACAGCGGCAGCATCAGCAAATCGCAATGCCGCGACAGCAGGCTCAATTGCTGCTCGGCGCTGTCGGACAGTGCGCGCTCATCACAGATCACGATCACCAGGCTGCCCGGTCGCAGCACTTCGCGGGCCCGGCGCAACGCCACGCCAAACGCATCGCGATCCGGCTCCCGCTCGCTGTGCAGCGACTGGTTGACCTTGACCAAGCGGTTGAGCAGTTGCAACAGGCTCTGCTTGCTGCGGCGCGGTTTGATTTCGTAATGCTCGTTGTCGCCGAACACCAGTCCGCCCACCCGGTCGTTGTGACCCAGCGCGGCCCAGCCGATCAGTGCCGCAGCCTGCGCTGCGAGCACCGACTTGAACATCAGGCCGGAGCCGAAGAACAGCCGTGTGCTTTGCTCGACCATGATGAAAATCGGCCGTTCGCGTTCTTCATGGAACAGTTTGGTGTGCGGTTCTTGCGTCCGCGCAGTGACGCGCCAGTCGATGGTGCGCACGTCGTCGCCGGCCTGATAGACCCGCACCTGATCGAAGTCCACACCACGACCACGAAATTTCGAGTGGTGCAGGCCGATCAGCGGGCTGCGCTGGCTCGGCGTGGAAAACAGCTGCACTTCGCGCACGCGGTGACGCATCTCGATCAGCTCGGCGAGGCTGATGCGGATGCCCGGTTCGGACGGCAGGGAGGCGTTCATCGGGGTCAAGCGACGGCTACGACGTCGAGAATCCGTTGCACCACCCGATCCTGGTCGATGCCAGCGGCTTCGGCCTCGAACGACAGAATGATGCGGTGACGCAACACGTCGAACAGCACAGCCTGGATGTCTTCCGGGCTGACGAAGTCGCGACCGGCCAGCCAGGCGTGGGCGCGGGCGCAGCGGTCGAGGGCAATGGAGCCGCGGGGGCTGGCGCCGTAGGCGATCCACTCGGCCATTTCCGGGTCGAACTTGGCCGGGTTGCGCGTGGCCATGACCAGTTGCACCAGGTATTCCTCCACGGCGTCCGCCATGTACAGACCGAGGATTTCCTTGCGCGCGGCGAAGATCGCCTGCTGGCTGACCCGGCGCTCAGGCTTGGTTTCGCCGTTCAGGGCTTCGCCACGGGCCTGTTGCAGGATCCGGCGTTCGACAGCCGCGTCGGGGAAACCGATTTTCACGTGCATCAGGAAACGGTCGAGCTGGGCTTCGGGCAGCGGATAGGTGCCTTCCTGCTCGATCGGGTTCTGTGTGGCCATCACCAGAAACAGCGGCGACAGCTCGTAAGTACTGCGCCCGACACTGACCTGACGTTCGGCCATGGCTTCGAGGAGCGCCGATTGCACCTTGGCCGGGGCACGGTTGATTTCGTCCGCCAGCACCAGGTTGTGGAAGATCGGGCCTTGCTGGAACACGAAGCTGCCGGTTTCCGGGCGATAGATCTCGGTGCCGGTGATGTCGGCGGGCAGCAGGTCCGGGGTGAACTGGATGCGATGGAACTGGGCTTCGATGCCCTCGGCGAGCTCTTTGATCGCTTTGGTCTTGGCCAGACCCGGAGCGCCCTCGACCAGCATGTGGCCGTCGGCGAGCAGGGCGATGAGCAAGCGCTCGATGAGTTTTTCCTGGCCGAGAATCTGCGTTGAAAGAAAGGTTCGCAGCGCCAGCAGCGCTTCACGATGTTCCATCGATGACTGTTCCTGGAAAGGGTGGCCACAGGCGTTCGGATAACGCCGGGGCTGGGGGCGTTACTTTAATCCATCGCAGGGGGTGGCGACTAACGGCATTTTGCGCAAAGTGCGGGAAATGACCGGGGCAATTGTTGGAATTTTGTAGGGCGGGGGAGGTGCGGTGTTCTTTCGGGCCCTTTCGCTCGCGAAAGGGCCGGCCCAGACACCATCAAATCTGGCTGATAAAGGTGCCAGTACCATCAAGAATGTTCTTCAGGGTTTCCTCGACTTCAGCCAGATCCACCATGTCCGGGTTGAAGGTGATTTCCAGCACATCATCCCCATTCAACGCATCGGCATCCGCTGCCGCGATTTCGATCTTCAGCAGGGTCTTGGTCAGGGTGACCTTGACGCCATCGAGAGTCGACGGCTCGCCATCCAGCGTGATCTCCAGCTCGTCCTCGTCCGGGTAGCGGCTCATCAGGAACATGTCGCCCTTGTCGCTGTGGCAGCAGAGCATGGCCATGTTGTCTTCTTCGTCGTCGCACGGGTTGACGATCAAAAGGGCGGTGGTCATTTGCATGGGGAATTCCTGCCTCGGCGGGCTTGTTGGTCGCAATTGGGCGCGATTCTGCCAGCCCCCGGGAATTTCTGCATGTGAGAGTGTCAGAGGATGTGTCGTGAACGCGACACAGGTCAATGGTCATTTCCGGCACGCCTGTACCGTAAAAACGGGCATTCAGACCGGCGTTCCGCCCCATGGATGCTAGTGTTTACCGATGCGCAAGCCTTGGTTTACGTGCCAATGACCGAATATGTCGCAGCACCGCAAGCAGACACATTGTCGCACCCATTAAGCTGCGCAACGGATGAGCACCCGTAAAGGCATTGTCATGGCCCCGCGAGCGGCGCCGGGCAGTCGTTTTTGCAGATGCCCATTCATGGAAGGTGAATGTGACCTGAGTGTCTCGTCCAGCTTCACCCACCTGTCACCCTGTTTCCTCTGCCCGAGAATCAGGAACAGGGCGACGGAACGCCCCGAAAGGGGTTTTGTACGCGACGCTTTCCATCAATAACAAGCCCAAGCGGAGTACCACAGATGGCGTTCTTCACCGCAGCCAGCAAAGCCGACTTCCAGCACCAACTGCAAGCGGCACTGGCGCAGCACATCAGTGAACAGGCACTGCCACAAGTGGCGCTGTTCGCTGAACAATTCTTCGGCATCATTTCCCTGGACGAGCTGACCCAACGTCGCCTCTCCGACCTCGCTGGCTGTACTCTTTCTGCGTGGCGCCTGCTTGAGCGCTTCGATCACGCGCAACCGCAAGTGCGCGTCTACAACCCCGATTACGAACGTCACGGCTGGCAGTCGACCCACACCGCGGTCGAAGTGCTGCACCATGACTTGCCGTTCCTGGTGGACTCGGTGCGTACCGAGCTGAACCGTCGCGGCTACAGCATCCATACCCTGCAGACCACCGTGCTGAGCGTGCGTCGTGGCAGCAAGGGCGAGTTGCTGGAAATCCTGCCAAAAGGTGCGACCGGCGAAGGCGTGCTGCACGAGTCGCTGATGTACCTGGAAATCGACCGTTGCGCCAACGCGGCCGAACTGAATGTGCTGACCAAGGAACTGGAACAGGTCCTGGGTGAAGTCCGCGTCGCGGTCGCCGATTTCGAGCCGATGAAGGCCAAGGTGCAGGAAATCCTCACCAAGCTCGATAACAGCGCATTCGCCGTCGATGCCGACGAAAAGAACGAAATCAAGAGCTTCCTGGAATGGCTGGTGGGCAACCACTTCACCTTCCTCGGCTACGAAGAATTCACGGTCACCGATGAGCTGGATGGCGGCCACATCAAGTACGACAAGGAATCCTTCCTCGGCCTGACCAAACTGCTGCGCACCGGCATGACCTATGACGAGCTGCGCATCGAAGACTACGCCGTTGCCTACCTGCGCGAACCGACGCTGCTGTCGTTCGCCAAAGCCGCGCACCCGAGCCGCGTACACCGTCCGGCCTACCCGGATTACGTGTCGATCCGCGAACTCGACGCCGACGGCAAAGTGATCAAGGAACACCGCTTCATGGGCCTGTACACCTCGTCGGTGTATGGCGAAAGCGTGCGTGTCATCCCGTTCATCCGCCGCAAGGTCGAGGAAATCGAGCGTCGCTCGGGGTTCCAGGCCAAGGCTCACCTGGGCAAGGAACTGGCTCAGGTTCTGGAAGTGCTGCCGCGTGACGACCTGTTCCAGACTCCGGTCGACGAACTGTTCAGCACCGTGATGTCGATCGTGCAGATCCAGGAACGCAACAAGATCCGCGTGTTCCTGCGCAAAGACCCGTACGGTCGTTTCTGCTACTGCCTGGCCTACGTGCCGCGCGACATCTACTCCACCGAAGTCCGCCAGAAAATCCAGCAAGTGCTGATGGAGCGCCTGAAAGCCTCCGACTGCGAATTCTGGACCTTCTTCTCCGAGTCCGTGCTGGCCCGCGTGCAACTGATCCTGCGCGTCGACCCGAAAAACCGTATCGACATCGACCCGCTGCAACTGGAAAACGAAGTGATCCAGGCCTGCCGCAGCTGGCAGGACGACTACGCCGCCCTGACCGTCGAAACCTTCGGCGAAGCCAACGGCACCAACGTGCTGGCCGACTTCCCGAAAGGCTTCCCGGCCGGTTACCGCGAGCGTTTCGCTGCGCATTCGGCCGTGGTCGACATGCAGCACCTGCTCAACCTGAGCGAGAAGAAGCCGCTGGCCATGAGCTTCTACCAGCCGCTGGCCTCCGGCCCACGCGAGCTGCACTGCAAGCTGTATCACGCCGATACCCCGCTGGCACTGTCCGACGTACTGCCGATCCTGGAAAACCTCGGCCTGCGCGTGCTGGGTGAATTCCCGTACCGTCTGCGTCACACCAACGGCCGCGAGTTCTGGATCCACGACTTCGCGTTCACCGCCGCCGAAGGCCTGGACCTGGACATCCAGCAACTCAACGACACCCTGCAGGACGCGTTCGTCCACATCGTCCGTGGCGATGCCGAGAACGATGCCTTCAACCGTCTGGTGCTGACCGCCGGCCTGCCATGGCGCGACGTTGCGCTGCTGCGTGCCTACGCCCGCTACCTGAAGCAGATCCGCCTGGGCTTCGACCTCGGCTACATTGCCAGCACCCTGAACAACCACACCGACATCGCTCGCGAACTGACCCGGTTGTTCAAGACCCGTTTCTACCTGGCCCGCAAGCTCGGCAGCGATGATCTGGACGACAAGCAACAACGTCTGGAACAGGCGATCCTGACCGCGCTGGACGACGTTCAAGTCCTCAACGAAGACCGCATCCTGCGTCGTTACCTGGACCTGATCAAAGCGACCCTGCGCACCAACTTCTACCAGACCGACGCCAACGGCCAGAACAAGTCGTACTTCAGCTTCAAGTTCAATCCGCACTTGATCCCTGAGCTGCCGAAACCGGTTCCGAAGTTCGAAATCTTCGTTTACTCGCCACGCGTCGAAGGCGTGCACCTGCGCTTCGGCAACGTTGCTCGTGGTGGTCTGCGCTGGTCCGACCGTGAAGAAGACTTCCGTACCGAAGTCCTCGGCCTGGTGAAAGCCCAGCAAGTGAAGAACTCGGTCATCGTGCCGGTGGGTGCGAAGGGCGGCTTCCTGCCACGTCGCCTGCCACTGGGCGGCAGCCGTGACGAAATCGCGGCCGAGGGCATCGCCTGCTACCGCATCTTCATCTCGGGTCTGCTGGACATCACCGACAACCTGAAGGACGGCAAACTGGTACCGCCGGCCAACGTCGTGCGTCATGACGACGATGACCCGTACCTGGTGGTCGCGGCGGACAAGGGCACTGCAACCTTCTCCGACATCGCCAACGGCATCGCCATCGACTACGGCTTCTGGCTGGGTGACGCGTTCGCGTCCGGTGGTTCGGCCGGTTACGACCACAAGAAAATGGGCATCACCGCCAAAGGCGCGTGGGTTGGCGTTCAGCGCCACTTCCGCGAGCGCGGCATCAATGTCCAGGAAGACAGCATCACCGTAGTCGGCGTGGGCGACATGGCCGGTGACGTGTTCGGTAACGGCCTGTTGATGTCCGACAAGCTGCAACTGGTTGCCGCGTTCAACCACATGCATATCTTCATCGACCCGAACCCGAACCCGGCCACCAGCTTCGTCGAGCGTCAGCGCATGTTCGACCTGCCGCGTTCGGCCTGGTCCGACTACGACACCAGCATCATGTCCGAAGGCGGCGGCATCTTCTCGCGCAGCGCGAAGAGCATCGCCATCTCGCCACAGATGAAAGAGCGCTTCGACATCCAGGCCGACAAGCTGACCCCGACCGAACTGCTGAACGCCTTGCTCAAGGCGCCGGTGGATCTGCTGTGGAACGGCGGTATCGGTACTTACGTCAAAGCCAGCACCGAAAGCCACGCCGATGTCGGCGACAAGGCCAACGATGCACTGCGCGTGAACGGCAACGAACTGCGCTGCAAAGTGGTGGGCGAGGGCGGTAACCTCGGCATGACCCAACTGGGTCGTGTGGAGTTCGGTCTCAATGGCGGCGGTTCCAACACCGACTTCATCGACAACGCCGGTGGCGTGGACTGCTCCGACCACGAAGTGAACATCAAGATCCTGCTGAACGAAGTGGTTCAGGCCGGCGACATGACCGACAAGCAACGCAACCAGTTGCTGGCGAGCATGACCGACGAAGTCGGTGGTCTGGTGCTGGGCAACAACTACAAGCAGACTCAGGCCCTGTCCCTGGCGGCCCGCCGCGCTTATGCGCGCATCGCCGAGTACAAACGTCTGATGGGCGACCTGGAAGGCCGTGGCAAGCTGGATCGCGCCATCGAGTTCCTGCCGACCGAAGAGCAACTGGCCGAACGCGTTGCCGAAGGCCATGGCCTGACCCGTCCAGAACTGTCGGTGCTGATCTCGTACAGCAAGATCGACCTCAAGGAGCAGCTGCTGGGCTCCCTGGTGCCGGACGACGACTACCTGACCCGCGACATGGAAACGGCGTTCCCGCCGACTCTGGTCAGCAAGTTCTCCGAAGCCATGCGTCGTCACCGCCTGAAGCGCGAGATCGTCAGCACCCAGATCGCCAACGATCTGGTCAACCACATGGGCATCACCTTCGTTCAGCGACTCAAAGAGTCGACCGGCATGACCCCGGCGAACGTGGCGGGCGCTTACGTGATCGTGCGCGACATCTTCCACCTCCCGCACTGGTTCCGTCAGATCGAAGCGCTGGACTATCAGGTTTCCGCTGATGTGCAGCTGGAACTGATGGACGAGCTGATGCGTCTGGGCCGTCGCGCTACGCGCTGGTTCCTGCGTGCCCGCCGCAACGAGCAGAACGCTGCCCGTGACGTCGCACATTTCGGTCCGCACCTGAAAGAGCTGGGCCTGAAGCTGGACGAGCTGCTGAGCGGCGAAATCCGCGAAAACTGGCAAGAGCGTTATCAGGCGTACGTCGCCGCCGGTGTACCGGAATTGCTGGCGCGTATGGTGGCGGGGACTACCCACCTCTACACGCTGCTGCCGATCATCGAAGCGGCCGACGTGACCGGTCAGGATCCAGCCGAAGTGGCCAAGGCGTACTTCGCCGTGGGCAGCGCGCTGGACATCACCTGGTACATTTCGCAGATCAGCGCCCTGCCGGTTGAAAACAACTGGCAGGCCCTGGCCCGCGAAGCGTTCCGCGACGACGTCGACTGGCAGCAGCGCGCGATCACCATCGCCGTTCTGCAAGCGGGCGGCGGTGATTCGGACGTGGAAACCCGTCTGGCACTGTGGATGAAGCAGAACGACGCCATGATCGAACGCTGGCGCGCCATGCTGGTGGAAATCCGTGCCGCCAGCGGCACCGACTACGCCATGTACGCGGTGGCCAACCGCGAGCTGAACGACGTGGCGCTGAGCGGCCAGGCGGTCGTGCCTGCTGCGGCGACTGCGGAGCTTGAGCTTGCTTGAGTAACCGTTGAATGAAAAAGCCCCTGCATTGTGAGATGCGGGGGCTTTTTTATTTCTGACAGTTTTGTGGTCACTGCAACTTATGTACTTGATTACTCTCAAGCATCGACACATTACCTGCCGACCTGGTCAATAAATTACTGAGCGACTGGTCAAACTTCTGCAGCGCCCGAACTTGCACATTCTGCTGTTCATTAATATCCGCCACGATATCTTCCGAACGTTTGTAGTCCGCCCATAACGGACTCAAGGCTCTGGCGTCCGTCCCTTGGGCCGTGCCGATATAGTTGAACTTCCCGTCATAAAAGTCCGCACTCACATCCGCCTTGACGTCCGAGCTGCGCGAAGTAATCAACTGGCTGTGGGTGTCGACGATCGCCACCACGTCCGGGTTGGCCGCGCGCAGGCTCTGCATGTCCGGGTACACCGTGACCGAACCGAACTGGCGTTGCAGCGAGGCTTTGACCCAATCCACCGCCATGTCCGGTTTCGACGTTGCGACGTAGGCGTCGTGGATCGGCTGCACCAGCAAGCTCTGGCCGAAGCCGGTGCCGGCGTTGGCCTGGTAGTTGCGCAGGTAGTCGCGGTTGGTCTGGGTGCTCGGGCTGTAAATCACGCCCAGCGACACGCCCGGGCCGGCCTTCACGGTGGTCATATGGCTGCGGCCAACCGGGTGGGGCAGCAAGGTGTCGAGCGACGATACCGCTTTGGGCGCGGTGGGTACCGAGCAGGCCGTCAGTGTCAGCAGTGAAATGAACAGAGTGCTGGCGAACACAGGTTTCATGGTGTTTCTCCCGTGAAACAACTTCAGTCGGAAAGTTTAAGTTGCCACTCTTTGCGGCAGTTGAATCAGACTAAACCTGTGGCGGTTTTATGAAACGACCAATCAGCGAAGTTATCAGGAGACCAATAGTTTGATTTGCTGTAAGCCGGGCAGGTTAATTGCGGTCAGCATTAAAAACGCCCAAATCGACGATTTGAGCGTTTTTATTTATGGCTGACGTAACAGCAATCAGTTTTCCAGGGGGATCAACACTTTCTCGTCGGGCGACAGCACCATGAACACCAGCAACTTGGCCGGTTTGCTCTTGCTGGCGTTTTTTGAGATTAAATGCTCGGAACCGGCCGGCTCGTACCAATATTGGCCCTTCTTGTAGGTGATCGGTTGCTCACCCTTGACCTGGGAAACGATCTCGCCTTCGAGCACGTAGGCCATGGCGGTGCCGTCGTGTTTGTGGGCGATCGAGGACTGGCCGGGCTTGTAGTCGACTTCGATCATCATGGCTTTTTTGCCGGGGACGTTTTTCAGCATCTGATCCTGCAGCACCGAGATTTTCTCGGACGGGGCATCGGTACCGTGGGCCAGTGCCGAAGCGCTGATGGTGAGGGCCAGAGCGGCGAGCGGGGCGGCAAGCAAGTGCAGGACTTTCATGGTGATCACCTGATAAGTGGGGGAGTCGGTAATCACAGTAGTCCGCGGGCCGGGGTATTCAAACGGCCAATATTCGGGAAGTTCGGGTGACCAATTCTTGAAATTTCAGCGCCTGTGAATACGCCTTCGCGAGCAAGCCCGCTCCCACATTCAACCGCATTCAAATGTGGGAGCGAGCTTGCTCGCGAAGGCGCTCCGACGAAGATGTCGGATCAGACGATAGGAAAAGAGTTGAAATCCACACTATTGGCCAGACGACTGTCGATCAGGTCGATGAAGCCCTGGGCTTCCGGGCGATTGAAATGCGCCTGCATTGCCGCTTCCGACTGCCAGCGGGCGCTGACCGTCCAGCGGTGGCTGTCCTCGGGGCAGCGGTCGACCATGTAGGAATCGCAGCCCGGCGTTTCGCGCAGGGTTTCGACGATCTTCTGCAACTGCTTGCCCAGCTCCTCCGATCGGCCGGCTGCAGCCTGCACCTGTACGGTGTTGATCACTTCGTTGGACATTGCTCACACTCCTGAATCAGGCCGGACGAATCCTGCTCATTGAGGGATAACGCTTGTGCAGGATAGGCCTGCACCCCCGGATCACCAATAACCAATCGGCGGTTAAACGTTTAGACCAATCTACCCAACGACCTGTTGCAGAATGTCGCGCAGGCGGTCGAGCGCGATGTCGATGTCCAGCGTCTCGATGGCGCCGAAACCGAAGTACATCCCGCTTCTTGCAGGCTGCTGGTAATAGAAGCCGTCGATGGCGTACAGCCCGACTTCGACCTTTTTCGCCAGTTCGATCACCAGCGGCAAGTCGATCGGCACCTTGCAGAACACCGCCATGTGAAACCCCGCGCTGGGCGGCACGGCTTCCAGCCACGGCGACAGATCGGTGGCCATGCGCGCCAGAATCCGCTCGCGGCGCTGGGCATAAATGGTGTGGCAGCGGCGGATGTGCTTGAGCAGACAGCCTTCGGCGATGAACTTGGCCAGCGCCCATTGGGGCAGGGTAGAGGCGTGCAGGTCGGTGAGCTGCTTGGCGCGAATCACCGCCTCGAGAATCGCCGGCGGCAGGATCGCGTAGCCGAGCCGCAGCTCCGGCAACAGGGTTTTCGAGAAAGTGCCGACGTAGGCGACGATGCCGCGCTGATCGAGCTTGTGCAGCGAATCTGTCGGGCGGCCCTCGTAGCGGAACTCGCTGTCATAGTCGTCCTCGATGATGATCGCGCCGAGCTCATGGGCCCGCTCAAGCAGGGCTTCGCGCCGCGCCTGACTCATCGGCATGCCCAGCGGAAACTGGTGCGACGGCGTCACGTAAATCAGCCGCGTGCCCTCGGGAATCCGCTCGACCTGAATGCCCTCGGCATCCACCGGCACGCCGACCACGGTGGCGCCATGAGTGCCGAACAGCAACCGCGCCGGCGGGTAACCGGGATCTTCCATCGCCACCAGACTGCCGGGGCGGATCAACACCCGGGTGATCAGATCCAGCGCCTGTTGCGCGCCATTGCAGACCACGATGTCTTCGTCCTGGCAGTTCACGCCACGGGAAAACGCGATGTGCCGGACAATCGCATTGCGCAGCGCCGGCAGGCCTTCAGGCACGCTGTAAAACCCTTTGGAATTGGCCATCTGCCGCAGCGCATGAGAGACGCAGCGGCGCCAGTCATCCTGGGGAAACTGGCCCTTGCTGGTGGCGCCGCCGATGAAGTCATAGCGCAGCGAACCCTCAAGCGTCGGATGCCGCAGAAACACCGGCAGATTGCGCCAGCTCTCGATCACCTCGGAACTGGCCAGCTCGGAATGGCTTTGCTTGCGCTGCACCGGGGTCGAGCGGGCGTTGACGTAAGTGCCTTTGCCGATCACGCCGGTGAGGAAGTTTTCGTAGGTGAGCTGCGCGTAAGTGTCGGAAATGGTCTTGCGTGAAATCCCCAATTGCTCGGCGAGCAAACGGCTGGGCGGCAACTGCGTGCCGGCGGCCAGACGCCCGGATTCAATGGCGCCGCGCAGTTGCTGGTACAACTGACCGGCCAGGTCCTTGCGGCCGTTGATCACGACATGAAGTTCCATACCGAGGGGGCTCTCCGGGCGATTGAGTGTGCCGGCCAGATTACTCCCGAATGCGGGCGGGGCAGAAGTTGCGTGGTCGAAAAACCGTGAATTGGCCTCCGGTTCAGTGGTCTGCCGTTTTTTCGTGAAATTGGGGCTGTAACCTTGCCGAGCCAGCGCTTACCGTGAAATCACTCTTCTGCTGCCCGAGGCCCGCCCATGTCCCCGCGTCTGGATTACTACAGCGCTTCACCCAAAGCCATGAAAGCGATGATTGCCCTGGAAGCGCTGACCAGCAGCCTGAGCATCGAACCGCCGCTGCTGCACCTGATCAAGATCCGCGCCTCGCAACTCAACGGCTGCGCATTCTGCACTGACATGCATTCGGTGGAAGCACGGCGGGCAGGGGAAACGGATCGACGCTTGTACGCCATCGCGGTCTGGCGCGACAGCGGCTTCTTCAACCTGCGCGAGCGGGCCGCACTGGCCTGGACCGAGGCGGTGACGCTGCTGGCGGATAGCCGGGTGCCTGACGATGTTTACCAGCAGGCGCGGGAACAGTTCAACGAGACGGAACTGGTGGACCTGACCATGGCTGTCAGCACTATCAACAGCTGGAATCGCCTGGCGGTGAGCTTCCGGCAGATTCCCAGCGACTGATCACTTGCCCAGCAGCGGTGAAGCGCCGGGATTCACCGGTGGCCGCTGCGGTTTCACCGACGTACCAAACGTGTTGCCCATCCGAGTACTCGTTGCTGCCGGCGTAGCCAGCCCCACCTGATTCGGCGGCCGCTTGTTGATCGGCACATTCATCGCTTCCTGATTTTTTTGCGCAGCCGCCGCGCCGTCGGGGTTGTTCCCCATCTGCTGGCTCAGGCAATCGTAATTCGGCGCCTTGTAGCCACCCACCGTCACTTCAACGCAGCCCAGCGGTTCCTCCGCATGTGCACCGCCCAACACCGTCAGCAACAACCCGCCGAAGACGACTTTCCAGACTGATTTCATGCCTGCCTCCTGGCCGGCCCTAAGGGGCCGCTCTAGCTCAAGAGTCTAGTGCAACGGCGGCGCCGATCCCGTGATGGTTTTTTTGCAGTGGCCGTCACACCAGATTCATAAACAGCCCTCAGGATGACGGTTTTCAGGGATACATCAGCCGTGCAGCGAGGCCGTGCCAGGGAGGATGTTGTGCGCTCAGCGCTCATGCGCCAGCTCTGTCTGGGGCTGCTGCTTGGCTTGTTTCTGAGCCGCGCCAGCGCCAACCCGATGCCGGCGACGATGCGCATGACGCTGCACATCCCGGCCCAGGAGCTGGCCCGCGCCCTCGATCAGTTCAGCCGCGCCACCGGCATGGCGGTGCTGGTCGACAGCCAGTTGAGTCGCGGTCGACGCTCGTTGGCGGTGGATGGCGAATTCACCGCCGCCGAAGCGTTGCGCCGGATGCTCGGCGGCAGCGGTTTGATGGCCAAGTACAGCCGCGACGACGCGTTCACCTTGCAGGTTGCGCAAGTCGAGGAAGTGCCGATGCCGGCGGAGAAACCGACCCCCGCCAGCGCAGCGGTCAACCGAAGTTACGCCACGGCGGTGCAGGCCGCGATTGAACGCAACCTGTGCCGCTCGCCGCTGACCCGGCCCGGCAGTTTTCGCGCGGTGTTGCAGCTGTGGATCGGCCGCGACGGCGTGGTGCAGCACAACCGGTTGGTCACCACCACCGGCGATGTTCGGCGCGATGCAGCGCTGGTAGACAGTTTTCACACGCTCAAAATCGACCGGCCGACACCCGGCGCATTGCGCCAGCCAGTCACGTTGCTGTTGTTACCCGAATCGTCAGGAAAGCGCATGGAATGCACACAATGGGAAGGAGTTTCCGGGGGATGAAAGACGCCGGACAAAGTTCGATGGTCCAGCTGTTCCTGACGTCCTACGAGGACTTTCGGGTGCGCCTGCGACGCCGTCTCGGCTCGGAGGACCTGGCCAACGACGTGCTGCACGAAACCTACCTGCGGGTCGACCGCATGGAAGCGCCGCCGAACCTGCTGCGGCCCAACGCCTACCTCTATCGCATGGCCCTGAACATCGCCGCCGACCGCCGCCAGGCCGATGCGCGGCTGCTCACCGGCAGTGAAGTCGAAGAACTGCTGCAAGTCAGCGACGAAGCGCTGGACCCGATGCGCGTGGTCGGCGGCCAGAAGGAAATCCAGTCCCTGCTCAGCGCCCTCTACGAGCTGCCGGCCCGGCGCCGCCGGATCTTCATCGCCGCACGGCTGGAAGAAGCGCCGCACCTGGAAATCTCCCAGCGTTTCGGCATCTCCACGCGCATGGTCGAGAAGGAAATCAAGGCCGCCCTCGGACACTGCGCGGCCAAACTGGAAAGAAAAGTGTTTCAGCGGTTCGGTCGCGGGGCCGGAAAACCGTCTAGTGAATGAAGCTCCGATTGAGTGTCCCGATCAACCCGTCGAGTACCTGTGCGTTTTGAACATCTTCCGTCTGACACCTGCCGAGCCCACGCCTGCCGAGCGTCTGCAAAGCGAAGCCCGCGACTGGCTGATCCTGCTGACCTCCGGCCGCGCCACGGTCGCCGACGCCCGAGCGCTGCGTCAGTGGT
This sequence comes from Pseudomonas sp. GW821-FHT11D10, assembly GCF_058808435.1. Lineage (NCBI taxonomy): Bacteria > Pseudomonadati > Pseudomonadota > Gammaproteobacteria > Pseudomonadales > Pseudomonadaceae > Pseudomonas > Pseudomonas sp. GW821-FHT11D10. Next base: position 696,644 of record NZ_JBXARR010000001.1, read on the forward strand.
GCGCCCAGAGCCCCGAACACGCCCGCGCCTTTGAAGAGTGCAAGGCGTTGTGGCACCTGCTGCAACCGGCAGCGGAAGCGACGCAGGCACCACGACGGTTTGGACGACGGGCGTTTCTCGGCGGCGCGATTGCCGCGTCGGCAGCGTTCCTGCTGGTGCGTGGCACGATCCCGGGCGGGTTCTCCGGGCTTGGCGCGGATTACATTACCGAAGTCGGCCAACAACGTCGCGTCGAACCTGCCGATGGCTTGAGCCTGGAACTGAACACCCAGACCCGCATCAACCAGCGTTCGGTGGATGAGGGCGTGCAAGGTTTTGAACTGGTCAGCGGCGAAGTCGAAGTGCAGACCGCGCGGCTGCCGATGGCGATGCAGGCCGGTGGCGGCTGGTTGCGGGCGAGCAGGGCGCGGTTCAACCTGCGTAACCTTGATCAGCAGGTATGCGTGACGTGCCTCGATGGCGCAGTAGAAGTGGAAGTTGAAGGCCGCAGCCTGCGCCTGGAACCGGGCCAGCAACTGACCTATGACGCGCAACAGGTCGGCACTGTGCAAAGCGTCGACACGGCCGCAGTAACCAACTGGCGCCAACAGGTGCTGGTGTTCAACGGCACGACCCTCAGCCAGATGATCGACGAGATCAACCGCTATCGTCCGGGCATGTTGCTGTTGCTCAATCGCGAACTCGGCCAACGCCGCGTACAGGCACGTTTCTCCCTCGACCAACTGGCCGGTGTAGGTGCACTGATCCGCGATGCCTACGGCGTCAAATGCACCGAGTTGCCGGGTGGCGTAGTCGTCCTCAGCTGATCACTGCAAGGGCCCCATGACCTGCCGGTACTTCTCCGGCCCTTGCGGTGTTTGCCGAGTCAACCGCACCTCCAACCCCAACGGATCCTCCCGCCGATTCCCGCTCAACTGCCGCCACCCCTTGTCCGCCTCCCAAACCCTCACCTGCAAATCACTCACCTCACCCAACACCGCCACCCCCGCAGTCGGCGCCGGCAACGGATACCGACTGCGCGCCGGCGCCACCGCGCGATACAGCGTGTCCCCCTTCAGCCACCAGCGCACCCGCTGCAACGCTCCCGGCTGATCCGCCGCACTACGAATGATGTCCAGCCGAAACCCCTTGCTGTCACTGCTGCGCACCGTAACGGCAGGCGGCGCCGTCGCCGGTTCATCCTCGGTGCCGACCTTCTTCGGCTCCGTCAGCTCGATCCCGGCGCGCATCTCCACATCCCGCTGCATTTGATTCAACGCCCGCAACAGGCTGTCACTCTGCTCACCACTGGCCTGCAAATGGCTGTCGGCGCGGGTGACACTGTCCAGCCCCTTCCAGGCAATCAGACTGACCACCGCCATCAACAGAATCGCGACCATCACCTCGATCAGCGTAAAACCTTGTTGTCTGTTCATTGCACGCTAATCCGGCCGGAAGCATCGCGCAGCACACTCAACCGATTGAGCCCGTCAGACAGCGTCAACTGCAGCGGCGGATTGATCCACTCCGCGTTCAGCACCACTTTCTGCTTCGGCTCCACCCGCACTTCCAGCTTCGGACTCTGCCAGGGACGCGGCCGCAACTGCGGGTCCCGATCGAAATGATCAAAACCCTTGCCACTGTCACTGCGCCGACTGAACCGAAACCCCTTGCCATCGCTCAACCACGCAATCGGCCGGCCATCGGCGCGGGCCTCCGCCTGGGCAATCTGCAGCAACTGTGCCACGCGCTCGGCGTCCTTGCGCAGCAACTGCAACGGATCGGGCTTGATACTCAGACTGATCGCCGCACTGGCGATGCCGATGATCACCAGCACCACCATCAACTCGATCAGCGTAAAACCCTGCTGCCTGCACCGGTTCATCGAATGCGCACTCCCTTGCGTCCAGCCCCGTCCCAAAAAACCATCCTGCACGGCCAACATGTAAGGCGTGTGAAATAAAACCGTGAGAATTGCCGCGTAGTCTGGTCACCGGGACTAAAAGGAGATTCAGCCCATGAGATTCACCGCACGCTTTTCACCCCCCCAAATCATCCAGGCCGCCGCACTGCTGGCCGCCCTGGTCGGCATCGCCACCTGGTCATCCCTGCTCCTGACCACCGCCGAATCCCACACCCCGGCGGCTACGCCGCAACTGCTTGCTGCGCGCAGCGATAACCCGGCATTGCAGTGGTTTTCCAACCGCACGGCGCCGGTGGAGATCAAGGTCAGTGGGGTGATGGCGGGGAGTCGGGGAGCGGTGGCGATACTCAGCCTCAACGACGGACCGCCGAGGAGTTTTTTGCAGGGGGAGCGGGTGAGTCCTGGGGTGAAGTTGGTGGCGGTGGAGGGGGATGGGGTGGTGATTGAGCAGGGTGGGGAGAGGGTGAGGTTGGGGGTGGAGAGGTTGGGGGAGGGGGTGGAGATGCCTAGGTTGGTGAGGCCGTGAGGTGTAGGAGTGAAGTATTTTTTGTCGTTTCGATTGAAGTTGTGCCTTTAAACTACTGACTTGAGTGCCATGTCACAAAAAAGCTGACAAGCAAAGAGTGTTTTTTTTGCTACTTTTCGATATATGGCGAACCGTAACGAAGGGTAGAAAACGGCTCGATACGGACGGTTGAAGCTCCTACTAAACTAGGGGCTGTTCATTGATCCATTCGTGACACTCCCGTAAAGATAGAGCACCTTGCAATGTTTTAGCCCACTCATGCTTGGTTTCGGTAATATCCAGGGTATCCAAGGATTGTCGAAGGTTAAGAAATGGACGTCACCCCGATGTCGTTATCGCTGCACGATTTTGGCCTCGCCTATCGTAAGGCCAAGGTTGATCTCTACTACTCAACCAACCCGTCGCTGTTCGACATAGCCAACTATGAAGATGACCTGGGCAAAAACCTCACGCGTCTGAAAGAGCAGATCGAAGCGGTGAATGAGGACTGGGTCAAAACCCCCGCATTTCTCGGCACTTGGACACTGGCTCCAAAAGAAATCGAGATTGGCAAAGAAAAGCAGGGTCAAAGTCTGATCTTTGCCTCGCCGGAAGCCGAGTGGCAAAGCGCGACTGAGGTCGGCAACCGCCCCGTTGCCGTTTTCCGCCTCATGGCTCGCTGTAGCATAGACTTTCACGTGCTGTCATCACTATGGATGATGGAAGTCGGTAATCTTTTCGACAAGCAGCTCAGCAGCAACGTCTTTGGTAGCCGCCTACGCCGTAACCGGCACGAGGAGATCAATACGTGGGCCCTTGGATCATTCAAACCCTATCTCAGACCCTTCCGTGAATGGCGCGACGGTGGCATCAAGGCGATGCGAACAGCCCTCAGCGAGAAGAAAAAAGTATTGGCACTCACAGCCGATGTAAGCAGTTTCTATCACGAGCTAAGCCCCGGCTTTATGCTCGATGACAGCTTCCTCAAGTTAGCCAACATTGAACTGAGCGAATCGCAGTCCAAACTGAACCGCCTGTTCATTTCCGCCTTATTGGCCTGGGCACAGGATACGCCACTAGGAAAAGGGTTACCTGTAGGTTTGCCTGCGTCTGCTGTGGTCGCGAACGCGGCGCTAATCAAGCTCGACCAGTTCATCGAGCAACAAGTAGTGCCACTGTATTACGGTCGTTATGTGGACGACATTCTCTTGGTAATGGAAAACGCCAGTGATATCAAAACCACTGAGCAGTTTTGGGATTGGATCTTCAGTCGTGACGGTGGCAAGGATCTGCTCAAAAAAGATGACGGTAGCATTCTGTTCAAGCCTGGATATCTCAAAGAAGACCACATCGCCTTTAAAAACAGCAAAAACAAGCTGTTCGTCCTTGCAGGCTCTGCAGGTACGGCTCTGGTCAACGCGATTTCTGAACAGATCAACCAACGTGCAAGCGAATGGCGCGCGTTACCCGACCTGCCTAATTCGCCCAATACCGTAGCTACGGACTTGCTCAAAGCTACTAACCTGGCTGGTGAGCAAGCAGACAATCTACGAAAGACCGATGCGCTGACGCTGCACCGCGCGGGTTTTGCACTTAGCCTTCGCAACTACGAAGCCTTCGAACGCGATATCCCTCCGGAGAGTTGGCAAGCACACCGCCATGCCTTTTTCGCCGCAGTTATCGAGCATTTGCTCACCCCAGTTAAGTTTTTCGAACTGGCTCAATATCTGCCACGCATCATCCGCATGGCAACCGCTTGTGAGGATTTTGAGTACCTAGGCAAAATCATCAATGCACTGGATGGCCTGATCAATAAAGTAGAAATCGACTGCACTCTAGCGATCAAAAGCCTGGCTGCTGCCGACGTGCCAGTCGAAACCCGACAATTATGGAAGCGATCCATCTGGGAAGTGACAGCGCAGAGCATCGTGTCTGCGTTTCCGCCCCGCCTAAGCAAATCGGGAACGACCGCTTGGAAGAACCAAATGACCGGCCATATGGAGAAACTTGCCTCCGTTATTTGGAATAACTTCCTGGACAGGCCAATGAACATCACCAGCCAGCAAATACAGAAGCTTCAAGTTCGCCTGTTCAGCTTCGATCTCGCTCATATCCCCCTGCGCTTTACGGGTCTGCCTCAGGAAATGGTCAGCCAGCGCGGTATTCCACTCCGTAAAAACCTCGCAACGTTTGACGCAGAAGAGCTATTGCCTTACGAGATGACCGACGGTATCGCCATACTGGCGAACTGGCTCAGGCTTAAACGCGGCACTCCGTCTGGACTAACATTCGCCACTCGCCCATTCAGCCTCAATGAGCTCTACCTCATCGCCCCCACCCCTTTTGCTGCCTCTAGCCGCCAAACACTGGGGTTGGTGGTGCAAGCGCTACGAGGTTTTGAGCTGACCACGCAAAAGATGCCGCACCTCGACAAAAAGCAGGTTTTGAATATCCCGGACGGAGAACCGAAGGCCAAACAGACCATCGCTGTGGCCAGCTTGGAGACTAAAGATGAGAGCTTTACTGCCGCCATCATGGGGTTGCCTGATCCGGATGGTCTGCACCGTTACCAACGCATCAATCGCCTGATCAACGAACTGATCTCTCGGCCTGACGGCGCTGGTTACTTGATCCTCCCGGAAGTGTCTCTACCACCTCAATGGTTTATGCGTATCGCCGAAAAGCTAAAGGGCCGTGGCATATCTTTGATCACCGGGGTGGAGTACCTCCATGCACCGAGAAAGTATGTGCGTCATCAGGTTTGGGCTTCGCTAACGCACGACGGTCTCGGATTCCCTTCGCTGATGCTCTATCGCCAGGATAAACAGCGTCCAGCGTTCCATGAGGAGCAAGAACTTTTTCGCTTAGCAGGCCTGCAGATGCAGCCAACTCAAGAGCAACAGTGGCAAAAGCCTCCGGTAATTCAGCATGGTGATTTCCGCTTTGCCATCATGATCTGTAGTGAGCTGACCAATATTCGTTATCGCGCCGACCTACGCGGTCATATCGACGCGCTGTTTGTTCCAGAGTGGAATAGTGACACCGACACATTCAACGCACTGGTGGAATCTGCCGCTCTGGATATTCATGCTTACATCATCCAATGCAACAACCGCCGCTTCGGTGATAGCCGTATCCGTGCACCTTACAAGGATCGCTGGAAGCGCGACATATTACGAGTCAAGGGAGGTAACCACGACTACTGCATTACAGGTGAAATCGACGTACTGAGTTTGCGCCAGTTTCAGTCTAGCCACCGCTCGCCAGCTTCAGGTTTCAAGCCTGTGCCAGATGGTTTCAACGAGGATATGGCATCGGATCGGAAAGTATTACCCAAAGGTGCCTAGACCTATCTCGATCAAGCGGTGGGGAAAAGGCGACTGGTTTATTTCCCCAAAATAAATCAGTCCCCTTTGTTTCTCGGCTCACAGTGCACTCTCTTCGCCCCACGAATTGGAAAAAAACTGACCAGAAGTATCTGTTTAGTTCGTGGCAGTTGTGGCTGCTTCCTCGCAAGCATCCGGTGAAAATTTCGATTGAATGCTATCCTCAGGGTTGTCGTACTTTAACCATAATTGAGTTTATATTTTCTATGCCAACACACGAACAATACAATGGACTTTTTCTTCCAGCAGATAGCCAGTTTGCCGGTTTACTCAAAATTGCTGGCGCGGATAGCATCCTTAAGCTTGTAGGGAAGAGTCACTGGACTCACCCCGAAATTGGATCCTCAGACATTCATGGAATGCTAAATGATGGAAAGAAAGTTTCGCTTCTGGATTGCGTGCTTCACGGTACAAGCCGGCATCGCTTTGATGAGAACTCTCAGTTTGAGAGTATATTTTTTCCGCACTACGCGGTGGTAGGTGAAGAATTTATTAGTTCTGGTGAGCCTGTTATTCAAGCGATTCGCTATCATTTTAAGAACGTCGACTGCCTTGTAAGCGGGCGTGAGACTTTTCAGTCACTACATCCTGAAATAGCCGAGATTCACCAGATTCTGGAGATGGATCACAAGCGTAGAGAGAGGATAGCAGAAGAGTATGGCTGGGAAAGCCGCCCTTTCAATCCTCAGATCGGCGAGCATCCGCATATACTTTATTTTAGTGGCTTGTGGGAAATCGTATCTACTAGCGCGGAGATTGGGAAGGTTTCGTTGACGAACCGATCTTCTCATCCAGGTGGAAGTGCTGCGGGAATCGGTATTAAAAATCAAGTCACCGCCAATATCGAGTTCACGGAACCAAAAACGTTGGACGAAGCGACCCATGCTCTTCGAACACTACACGGGTTGTTTGAGCTAAGCCTCGGGAATCGTCAAAGCTTCTGTTGGATTGAGTTAGAGTTGACTCACCGCTCAAAGGAAACCTCCCACGACAGACCTCAGACTGCCCAGTTGTACTGGAGCTTGTGCAATGAACTAGTTCAGGGTGACCCTACGACCAGTTTAGGTGACATTCTTCTTTGCCCAGATCGAAATCCTGAAGAGTTTGCCAAGGTAGCGAAAGGTTGGATGAACAGTGCGGAGTCGATGGGGGATCCAAGGGTACGATTTTCAACAGCATTTTTCGGAAGCTACAGCATTGATCGGATAGTTGGCGCCGCCAACATGTTTGACTTGCTACCATCGAGCTATGTACCTAAGACGAAAGAAGTCGATACGTCAATGAGAGAAGCGATGGCGCAGTGCCGAAAAATTTTCTCAGATCTGCCGGATAGTTTCGCAAGGCAGTCTGTCCTCTCGACCCTAGGACGTATTGGTAAGGCAAGCCTACGCGACAAGATAAACCACCGTGCTGACAAAATTATTGAGGTGGCAGGCGATAAGTTTCCTGAACTCTATCTGCCATGCAGTCAGGCTGTATTGTGTCGAAATCACTATGTTCACGGCAGCGCTGGATCATTCGATTATCAAAAACATTTCACAGAGTTCGCGTTTATCGTAGATACCTTAGAATTTGTTTTTGCTGCTTCAGATCTACTTGATCTTGGGTGGGATATGAGAAGATGGATGAGCCAAGGTGTGACAATGACGCATTCACTTGGAGTTTACATAATTAACTATTCGCAAAATATTGCTCATCTAAAACAATTGATAGGTAAGTAGATGTTGCTGTTGCTTTATATGGCTAGCATATGTGGTTTTGTTTGAAAAAAAAGGGGGGCAGATTTATTTTCCAGAAAATAGATCAATCCCCTTTGTTCATCTAACGGTGCAACATCTGTCGGGGCAACGTATCAAGATCTGCCTAGTCGCCCAGATCAACGGCATTACCGTTAGCCCAGACATAATAATTATCGAATTCACCGCTCTCGACGAACACGAAGCCATGGCGAGTGTAAAAACGATTTGAAGCGCTTTCCTTGAGAGCACCGACCTTGATGGGACGCCCGATCTCGTCAGCCTCTCTGAAAATCTGAGTAAGAACTTCAGAGCCGATTCCTGCTCCTTGAGCACTGGGTATCACATACAAGTGGTCAAGCAAAAGCTCGCTCTGGTGGTCTTTGATTACGACAAAACCGACCAGATCACCTGATACTTCTATGCGACGAGTGCTGTTAACGTCGAACCCAGCAACAAATCGTTCGCGCGCACGATCTGGGTTAAATCGTCCAAGCCGTTCAAGGCTCTCGCGCATGGCCTCAATCCTGATGGCTACCAGATCTTCCAGGTCGTTATTGGAAGCTGCGCATAAAACGACAGCGGAGTTTTGATCAGCGGAGGCTGGCATAACAAGCATCCTAAACATGGCCGGTCAGTCATTATGCAGAGAACAGATTCCGCATAACCACTACTGCTTCGGTTCAATGGAGGCGATAGCTCCCTATCAGCTTCAGGGGGATGTGTTCGCCGGACGCTTACATTTGTTGGGGCAAGGGGGCGGATCTGTCGTGGGATCCGAGACGCAATGAGAATTCCGATAAACACCAACGTTTAAAAAGACATCTCCAGACACTCTCTCAGGCTACATATCCTTGCGCCGTTGCCTACAGCTACGCCAGAATCCGCCGGCTTGTGCGCTTTGTACCTGGTCTTTATCGTCTACGTGTCGCTGGCAACCCAGTGACCGGGTTTAGCGACCCGACCAGGTATAAGTTCAACGACGCTCCCGTTTGTCGCAGACTTTTGCGATGACGATATGGTGGCTGTGCGTGGGAGACCTTCGGGTCTGCCGGGTCTTATACCTCTCGGTTCGCTAACCCGCGTACAGCTGCCACCCTTACCTGTTTAGCGACAGGTGTTGGTGGTTCCACCAGGTATAAAAATGGAGCTTCACCATGATCAAACCAACACCCAACCCGCCCGAAACCGATTCGGTTTCCCCCTACGAATCCATCGATTCCAGAAAACTCCACGAAGCCGCCGACCGCGCGCTCGACCATTACCTATGTCCGCCCGGCTCCACGCCGCCCCCACGTAGAATCCGCGGGATGTATGCTGTGACGGCGGACAATAAAAACGAAGAATTGCTGATTGATGCCAGTGAAACACTCGCTTCGGCCCAAACCATTGCTCAGAACATCGCCAGTCTGGTGCCGGCTTCGCAGCGTCGGGCGTTGGTGGGCATTGCGCAGTTGATCATGCTCGGGGAGTTGGCGGTGAATCGGGCGTTGGATAATTTGCAATTGCCGGTAAAGCAGACCTCGGGATCGCCTGCTGATTAAACTGGTGTCAATTCTGGCGCCTTCGCGAGCAAGTCGAATCGGCGCACCGTCGCTCCCACAGGGATTTATGTTGATCACAGATATTGTGTAGGACGCTGAAATCTGTGGGAGCTGGGCTGGCAGCAAAAATTGGGGGCTGATTTACTTTCTGGCATTCAATCAGTCTCCTTTCATGCTAGAACCCTTCAGCCTCTACCACCGGCACCATCGGAATGAAAAAGCTTCTAATCGCAGCGATCCTCGTCGTAACGACGGTGCTCTACGTCGGCTACTACGAAGCCCTTGAGGAAGGGGACATCGAGACCATTGTCTTCATCAAGAAACACCCGACGTTTCAGATGAAGTTCTACAACATCCACGCGAACGATGGAGAGATCAGGAAGGTAGAGCGCCTGACAGCTGAGGAGCGGGGATGGATTATTGATTACTGCAGGTATCGCTTGGGAATCGACACTGACCTGAAGACTCAGGATGACGTCGAGATGTGCCGCAAAAAATAGAAATGCTCATTTGGCCGAGGTAGTCAGCTACACCTGACAACCTCGGCCATTTTTTTTCCGACTATTGAGCTACAGCGCTCAGCCGATCACGTCTTCACCTCAACATGATCCAACGCCTGATTCACCGCCAACTCACTCAACATCACCAACTGCGCAATCCCAATCGCGGTTTTGCGATGAGCAGGCTCCAGCGTGGCGGCGAAGTTATTTAGCATTTCGCTGGCCGATCCCAGTGATTCGCTGGCGTTGGCCAGCAGGGATTCGGTGTTGTAGGCAGGATTGGCCAGGTACATGGGGTCGTGTTTGTGGTGGCTGCCCATGATGCGTTGTTGTGGGGTGAGGTAGTGGTCGAGGGCGCGTTCGGCGGCTTCGTTGAGGGTTCGGGAGTCGGGGAATTTGTAGGGGGAGACCGGGTCGGTTTCTGGTGGGTTGGGTGTTGGTTTGAACATAGATGTAGCTCCATATGGGACTTAAGGAGCCATCACTCTCGCTACCAAACGAGTGGTGGTGGCCATACGAAGGTTGGTAGACCGGCCCATATGGAAAATCCGGCGCGCCCGAGGACGCCCTGCGCATGGCCACCATAAGACGGATGCCGAAAGGCATCTGCGCTAGGTGACGTTATGCGTCATATGGGAGGTCGGGCTACCAAACCCGATCACTGTTTTTCAGTGACCCGGAAACGATAAGACCCGCGCACTAGACGCACAAGCCGGCGGATTCTGGCGTAGTCGTAGGTAATGACGCAAGGTTGTGTAGCCTTGGGGACGTTACTGTTGGTGTCTTTTAAACGGGGTTTTTGGGAGGCGTTAAACGGGTGGGTCAAGAGCGGCCCTCACCCCAGCCCTCTCCCGGAGGGAGAGGGGGCCGACGGAGGTGTCTGGCGTTGTACATCGACCTGGGCGACCGAGTTGATTATGGGTTTGGAGACGGGCGTTTGAGTTGATTATGGGTTCAACGCGGTGTGTGCGTGGTGGTGAAGATTTTCAGGTGGTTGTCGGAAATATCTCTCGGTCGATTCTGCTGCATACCAGCGGTCTGACGTTTCGGGAGGGCTAGGGATTTTCGGGTCGGCTAAGCAACGTCTCCAGCCGAGCCAGCGGCGGCGCATCTTGGTTGCGGTCAAACACCTGAACTCCAACCTTGAGCAACCGTCCATTCTCTGCCGCTGCGATCACCTGCTCACACCGCAACAACAACCTCCCTTGATCACACTCAACCGCCTTAACCCCCATCACCAACCGCCCCTCCAACCGCAATTCTGCCATCCGACTCTGCGCCGCAATCATCGCAATCGACCGATCCCGCAATATCCCGCTGCTCTGCGTCATCAACCCCGCCACGCGCACGGCGGCGGACATGGCGACGGCGATGATCGCCAGCGCGACGAGCACTTCAATCAGGGTGAATCCGGCTTGCGGGGAGGGGGTGCGCATCGGGGTCTCGGGCGGTCGGGCAGCCCTTGACGCTAACGCCCGTGCTTGACGGCTTGACGACGAAAACACCCGAGGATTTTCAACATCCCTGACATATCTTCTTGCAACACTGCGCGTCGAATCGAATCAAGCCAGGGAATGACGAGATGGATATCGCGCAGTTCAAACAGCCCAGTCGACCGAGCCGGATGCCCCGTGGGCAGCAGGGTTTCACGTTGATCGAGATCATGGTGGTCGTGGTGATTCTCGGGATTCTGGCGGCGATGGTGGTGCCCAAGGTGCTCGACCGGCCGGATCAGGCGCGGGCCACGGCGGCGAAGCAGGACATTGGCGGGTTGATGCAGGCGCTGAAGCTGTATCGCCTCGATCACGGCACTTACCCGAGCCAGAGTCAGGGCCTGAAGGTGCTGGTGGAGCGGCCGGCCGATGCGAAGAACAGCAACTGGCGCTCGTACCTGGAGCGCCTGCCGAATGACCCGTGGGGTCGTCCTTATCAGTACCTCAATCCCGGTGCCAACGGCGAGATCGACATCTTTTCCCTCGGCGCCGACGGCCAGCCTGACGGCGATGGCGTGAATGCCGACATCGGTTCCTGGCAGTTGTAAGGCCGGTCATGAACAGCCAATCGAACCAGCAGGGGATGGCGATCATCAGTGCGCTGCTGATTGCGGCGGTGGTCGCGGTGATCGCCGCCGGCATGCTGACGCGCCAGAGCGTTTCGACCCGGGCGCTGGAAGCCGAACAATTGCGCGTGCAGGGCCGTTGGGTGTTGCACGGCGGGTTGGAGATCAGCCGGCAATTGTTGTGGGATGCGCGGCAGCGCGATCCGTTGACCCGACTCGATCAACCGTGGGCGCAGCTCTTGAGCACCCAGGGTTTCGAGGGGCGGCTGGAGGACGAGCAGGGCAAGTTCAACCTGCGCAATCTGGTGGCCAACGAACGGATCGATGACGCGCAGGTGCAGGCGTTCGAGCGTTTGTGCGAATTGATTGGTGTCAGCAGCGGGTTGAGCCGGCGCATCAGTCAGCGGGTGATCGGCTCGTATCCGCACCTGTTGAATGCCCAGGTGGTGGACAAGCCTGTGGCGAAAAACACCTTCGACAGCGGGCGCGCCACGTCGCCGTCCGCTTCGCGCAAACCGCAATCGCCGACCCTGCCGATGCTGCGCACGCTTGACGATTTACGCAGCGTCGACGGGGTCAACGATGCGCTGTTGGCGAAACTGGCGCCGTACCTGACGGTGATTCCGGCGACCACCTGGCTCAACGGCAACACGGCCACGGCGCCGGTGTTGGCGGCTTATGTGCCGGGGCTGTCGCTGGAGCGGGCGCAGGCGTTGATCAATGAGCGTGACGCCGGGCGCTGGTTCATCAATCGCGGGGATTTCGTCAATCGCCTGCGACTGCCGCAACTGGAGATCACCAGCGTCAAGGTCGGCATCACCAGCGACTGGTTTCGGCTGCGCGGGCAGGCGCGGCGGGATCAGCGGCGGGTCAGCCTCGATGCGTTGCTGCATCGCAGTGAAGACCGCTTGCCGCAAGTGATCTGGTCGCGGGTGGGCGTATGAGCCAGTTGCGCGTGAGTTTGCCGCCGCTGGCGGAGTTGAGTCTCGACAGTGAAGTGGAGGGAGCGTGGCTGGATCGTCAGGGGCAGGTCACACGCCAAGAGCGTGTGCGTCTCGGCGCGCTGCCGAAGCAACCGTTGGTGTGTTTTCTGCACCCGTCGGACAGCCTGTTGGCGAGCATCGATTTGCCACCGCTGCCCGCGAACAAAACCGCTGCGGCCGTGCAATGTGCGGCGCAGGCGTTGATGCTCGGCGACAGCGCCGAAATGCACATCGCCCACAGCGCTCGCAATGAAAGCGGTCAGGTGCAGATTGCCTGGGTAGCACGCAAGGATTTGCAGCACCTCGGGCAATTCGGCTTGAACCTCAAAGGTCTGTACCCGGCGGCCTACAGCTTGCCGGTGATGGCGGGCGGCGTCGGCTGTCTGCACGACGATCATCTTTTGCTGCGTCACGGCCCGAATGCGGCGCAGGTGCAGCCAATGATCGACGAAGCGTGGTTGCTGGAAACCGGTCTGCCGGCGCACTGGATCGGTGGCGGCGCGCCGGAAGCGGTGCAATCGACGTTGGCCGACACGCAACGTTGCTCCGGCCCGTTGCCGAACTGGGGCCTGCACGGCGGCCTCCAGCAACCGGGCACCGAACATCGTGGCTGGGGCAGGGCGCTCGGTTGTTGTGCGCTGGCACTGGCGGTGTGGGTGATCGGTTTGAATCTGTACGCCGCCCGCGAGGCCGGGCAGGGCCAACAGCTCAAGGCGCAGATGGCGCAGCGGGTGAAGCAGGCGTTCCCCGAGTTGCCGGTGATCCTCAATCCGCTGCAACAGGCCCGTCAGCAAATCGCGGCGCGTCAGCAAGGCGCGGTGGATGCGCCGGGGCAGGATTTCACGCGGCTGGTTTCGCAGGCCGGCAGTGGCATGCCGTCCATGGCGGGCACGGTGCAGCGGCTGGAGTTTGTCGACGGCGCGTTGCAGCTGAGCCTGCTGCCCGAGGCCCGGCGTTCGGGCAATGACAAGGATTGGCAAGGCACGCTGGCCCAGGCCGGCATCAGCATCAGCCCGAATGATGACGGCTGGGTCCTGCGCCCGGCCGGCGAGGCGACCGCCGCCACCGACAACGACGACAGCAGCGGAGCCGAAGATGAATAGCCTATCGCTTGCGAAATACCGCGCCGGTTGGCAGCGCATCAACGCTCAGTTGCAGGCCCGTTGGCAGCCGTTGGCCTTGCGGGAAAAACGCATGGTCGGCGGCATGGCGGCGCTGTTGCTGGGGCTGTTTGTGTGGGTGGCGCTGATTCAGCCGCCGCTGAAGAAGATCGCCGCCTCGCAAGTCGAAACCCCGAAACTGCGCGCTCAGGCCGAAGCGCTGGAAGTGCTGTTGCGCGACGTCAGCGTGCGCCCCGACGGGCAAAACCTGGAGCAGTCGCTGCAACAGACGTTGCAGGCCAGCGGACTGGGCGGCCATTACCAATTGGCGGCCGCGTCCGCCGGCTGGCAGTTGACCTTCGACGCGGCACCGGCCGACGCCGTGCTCGACTGGCTATTGAGCCAACCCCGGAATTTTTCACTGCAAGTGGTCGAGGCCCGTCTGCAACGCGCAGACGACGCCGCGACCGATGACACCGCCGGCACTCTGTCGGGCACCGTACGCATGGATCAGGCGCTGGGCGCTAAGGAAGCTTCATGAAGGGGTCAGGATCCAAACGCATGGCGTTGCCGATGCTGTTGATGGCATTGAGCGCGTGCAGCAACACCACGCCACCGAATCAACCGCCGCTGCTGGTGGACAGCGAACTCGGCCGGCCGCTGGCCAACACCCAGCGCAGTGGCGACGCGGTGCTCGACCGCGAACGTGCGCAGGCTCAGGTCAAACCTGCGCCGAAGCAATTGCACAACATCACCGAACGCGCCCGCAGCGGCGGTTCGGTGCGGGGCACGACGTTGCCGGCCAATCCGTTGGGCGATCAACCGGTGACGCTGAATTTTGTCGACGCGGATATTCAGGCGGTGGTGCGAGCGTTGTCGCGCTCGACCGGCCAGCAGTTTCTGGTCGATCCTCGGGTCAAGGGCAACCTGACGCTGTTGTCCGAAGGCCAGGTGCCGGCGCATCAGGCTTACGACATGTTGCTGGCGGCGCTGCGCATGCAGGGTTTCAGCGTGGTGGACGTCGGCGGCGTAGCGCAGGTGGTGCCGGAGGCCGACGCGAAGTTGCTCGGCGGGCCGATTTATAGCGCGGACAAACCGGCCGGCAACGGCATGCTTACCCGCACGTTCCGCCTGCAATACGAGAACGCGGTGAACCTGATCCCGGTGCTGCGCCCGATCGTGTCGCCGAACAACCCGATCAACGCCTATCCGGGTAACAACACCATCGTCGTCACCGATTACGCCGAGAACCTCACGCGGGTCGCGCAACTGATTCAGGGCATCGACACCCCGAGCGCCATCGACACCGACGTGGTGCAGATCCAGAACGGCATCGCCGCCGACATCGCGCCGATGGTTGCCGACCTGCTCGACGCGCCGGGCAATGACCCGACACAGAAAATCGCGGTGATCGGCGACCCGCGTTCCAACACCATCATCATCCGCGCCGGCAGCCCCGAGCGCACGGAGCTGGCGCGCAACCTGATCTACAAACTCGACAACGCCCAGAGCAACCCGAGCAATCTGCACGTGGTTTATCTGCGCAACGCTCAGGCCGGCAAACTCGCCCAGGCACTGCGCGGTCTGTTGACCGGCGAGAGCGACAGCGGCACCAGCGACAGTGCACGTTCGGTGCTCAGCAGCATGGGCAGCTCCACCAACTCGGGCGGCGGGCAGAACGGCCAGAGCGGCACGCAAACCAACGGCACTACGTCGACCACCAACAGCGGCAGCACTGGCGGCAGTTACGCTCAGGGCAGCAGCGGCACCAGCGGCAGCAGTAATGCGCAAAGCAGCGAACAGAACGTCGCGTTCAGCGCCGGCGGCGTGACCATTCAGGCCGACGCGACCACCAACACCTTGCTGATTTCCGCGCCGGAACCGCTGTACCGCAACCTGCGCGAAGTCATCGATCTGCTCGACCAGCGCCGCGCGCAAGTGGTGATCGAAAGCCTGATCGTCGAAGTCGGCGAGGACGATGCCAGCGAATTCGGCGTGCAATGGCAGACCGGCAACCTCGGCGGCAACGGTGTGATCGGCGGGGCCAACCTCGGCGGTTCGGGGATCAACGTTAATGGCAAGACCAGCCTCGATGTGCTGCCGCAAGGCCTGAACCTCGGCTACGTCAACGGCACCGTCGACATCCCCGGCATCGGCAAGATCCTCGACCTGAAAGTGTTGGCCCGGGCGCTGAAGAGCAAGGGCGGCACCAACGTGTTGTCGACGCCGAACCTGCTGACCCTGGACAATGAAGCGGCGAGCATTTTCGTCGGCCAGACCATCCCGTTTGTCAGCGGCAGCTACGTCACTGGCGGCGGGGGCACCAGCAACAACCCGTTCCAGACCGTGACCCGCGAAGAGGTGGGTTTGAAGCTCAACGTGCGGCCGCAGATTTCCGAGGGCGGCACGGTGAAGCTCGACATTTATCAGGAAGTCAGCAGCATCGACGAACGCGCCTCGGCGGCGGCCAATTCGGCGGGGATCGTCACCAGCAAACGCGCGCTCGACACCAGCATCCTGCTGGATGACGGGCAGATCATGGTGCTCGGCGGTCTGCTGCAGGATGGCTACAGCCAGAGCAATGACGCGGTGCCGTGGCTCTCGAATATTCCGGGGCTGGGCGCACTGTTTCGCAACGAACGTCGTTCGATCACCAAGACCAACCTGATGGTCTTCCTGCGCCCGTACATCATCCGCGACAGCGCGGCGGGGCGCAGCATCACGCTGAACCGCTACGACTTCATGCGCCGCGCTCAGGGCGGTCTGCAACCGGAGCGCAGTTGGGCGATGCCGGACATGCAGGCGCCGCAATTGCCGGCCACCGCCCAAGGCGTGCCGGCACCGGTGTCCGGCCCGCGCGCGACCATCAAAGCGGTGCCGCTGCAATGAGCGCATTGCCTTACGCCTGGGCCAAGGCGCAGCGGATTCTGCTGCGCGACGGCGTACTGACGGTGTGCCCGTCGACGCCGGGCTGGTCGATCAGCGAGGTGCGCCGGCAGTTCGGCGCGGCGAGGCTTGAGCGGGTGCGCGATGACGAACTCGACGGCTTGCTCGCTACTGCCTACGCCGACACCGGCAGCGCGGCGGCGGTGGTCGGTGCGGCGGAAAACGAAGTCGACCTCGACCGCCTGATGCAGGACATGCCGGAAATCACCGACCTGCTCGACACCCAGGACGGCGCGCCGGTGATCCGCATGATCAACGCCTTGCTCACCCAGGCGGCGCGGGACGAGGCCAGCGACATTCACATCGAACCGTTCGAAACCCATTCGGTGGTGCGCTACCGGGTCGACGGCACGCTGCGCGACGTGGTCTCGCCGCGCAAGGCGTTGCACGGTGCGCTGGTGTCGCGGATCAAGATCATGGCGCAGCTCGATATCGCTGAAAAACGCCTGCCGCAGGACGGGCGCATTGCGTTGCGCGTAGCGGGGCGGCCGATCGACATTCGTGTTTCCACCGTGCCCACCGGTCATGGCGAGCGGGTGGTGATGCGTTTGCTGGACAAACAGGCCGGGCGCCTACATCTGGAAACCCTGGGCATGGACGCGCAGGTGCTGGCCAAACTCGATCACCTGATCCGCCAGCCCCACGGCATTGTTCTGGTCACCGGCCCGACCGGTAGCGGCAAAACCACCAGTCTCTACGCTGCGCTGGCGCGGCTGGATGCGAGCACCAGCAACATCCTCACCGTGGAAGACCCGGTGGAATACGACTTGCCGGGCATCAGCCAGATTCAGGTCAACGCCAAGATCGACATGACGTTTGCCCTGGCCTTGCGGGCGATTCTGCGGCAGGACCCGGACATCATCATGATCGGCGAGATCCGTGACCTCGAAACCGCGCAGATCGCGGTGCAGGCTTCGCTGACCGGTCACCTGGTGCTCGCGACCCTGCACACCAACGACGCGGTGTCGGCGGTCAACCGCTTGGTCGACATGGGCGTCGAACCGTTTCTGCTGGCCTCGTCGATGCTCGGTGTTTTGGCCCAGCGCTTGGTGCGGCGGCTGTGCAATCAGTGCAAGCAGGAAGACCCGGCCACGCCCGGCACCTGGCGCCCGGTCGGTTGTGCGGCGTGCAATCACACCGGATACAGCGGTCGTACCGGCATTCACGAATTGTTCTGCATCGATGACGACATCCGTACCCTGATTCACCAAGGGGCAGGGGAGCAGGCGTTGCGCGCGGCGGCGAGCAAGGCCGGGATGTTCAGCCTGCGTGAGGACGGCGAGCGCTGGATCCGCAGCGGTGCCACGGCGCCGGAAGAAATCCTTCGTGTGACACGGGACGCCTGATGAATCGCTATCGTTTTGAAGCCGCCGATGCCAGCGGCAAGATCGAATCCGGGCATCTGGAAGCGGACAGTCAGGGCGCCGCGTTTGGCGCGCTGCGCGGTCGTGGCTTGACGGCGTTGTCGGTGGAGAAGGAAAGCAATGTCTCCCAGCATGGCGGCGGTGGAATGTTCAGCGCCAAACTGTCGGATAACGATCTGGCGTGGGCCACGCGACAACTGTCGAGCCTGCTGGGCGCCAGTCTGCCGTTGGAAGCGGCGCTGAGCGCCACGGTCGAACAGGCCGAGAAAAAACACATCGCTCACACCCTCAGCGCCGTTCGCGCCGACGTGCGCAGCGGCATGCGCCTGGCCGAAGCGCTGGCGGCGCGGCCACGGGATTTTCCGGAGATTTACCGGGCGCTGATTGCGGCGGGCGAGGAGTCCGGTGATCTGGCGCAGGTGATGGAGCGGCTGGCGGATTACATCGAGGAACGCAACAACCTGCGCGGCAAGATTCTCACCGCGTTCATCTATCCGGGCGTGGTCGGGCTGGTATCAATCGGCATCGTGATTTTCCTGCTCAGCTACGTGGTGCCGCAGGTGGTCAGCGCGTTTTCCCAGGCGCGGCAGGATCTGCCGGGGCTGACGCTGGCGATGCTCAATGCCAGTGATTTCATTCGGGCGTGGGGCTGGTTGTGTGCCGGGATCATGGCCGGTGCGTTCTGGAGCTGGCGCCTGTATCTGCGCAATCCGGCGGCGCGCTTGAGTTGGCATCATCGGGTGCTGAAGTTGCCGCTGATCGGGCGGTTTGTGCTGGGGCTGAACACTGCACGGTTCGCCTCGACGCTGGCGATTCTCGGCGGCGCCGGGGTGCCGTTGTTGCGGGCATTGGAGGCGGCGCGGCAGACCTTGTCCAATGATCGTCTGAGCCTGAGCGTCAATGAGGCCACTGCGAAGGTGCGCGAGGGCGTGAACCTGGCGGCCGCGCTGAAAGTGGAAAACGTGTTCCCGCCGGTGCTGATTCACCTGATCGCCAGCGGCGAGAAAACCGGTGCACTGCCACCGATGCTCGAGCGCGCGGCGCAAACCTTGTCCCGCGATATCGAACGTCGGGCGATGGGCATGACCGCGTTGCTGGAGCCGCTGATGATTGTGGTGATGGGCGGGGTAGTGCTGGTGATCGTGATGGCGGTGCTGTTGCCGATCATCGAGATCAACCAACTCGTGCAGTAGTTTTTTCAACTTTTTTGCCGGCGCCCAGATCTCACCCGAGCGCGAAAAACGGCATCCTCGGGTTCTCCTTTCTGTCATCTGCAACGGCCCCTCAAGGGCTGTGGCCGATTCCCTCCAAAAGCTTGTCTTAGACACTCCGGCCAACCACCAGAACACCCGAGAAAATCCCTCGAAAATCAGCCTGCACCTCCCGAGGTTTTTTCCTTTATCTGTCACCGGAAACTGCGAATTTCTCAGTGCGACTTAACCACGGACCCCGCTTGCGAAGGTCGGCGGTGAGTCTTCCCAGTGTCATGCAAGACCCCTGAAAACCTGTGTTCACAACCAACGTTGAAAAGGAGATTCTTCATGTTCAAGCGCACTCTGATCGCAGCTTCCCTGACCGTCGCTGCCCTGGCTTCCGCCCAGGCCATGGCCGCCAACGTTACCGGTGGTGGCGCGACTCTGCCTGCCGCTCTGTACAAAGGTTCTGCCAACAGCATCCTGCCAGCCAACTTCAGCTACGTGGGTACCGGTAGCGGCACCGGCAAGACCGCTTTCCTGACCAACAACTCGGCACTGTTCAGCACCACCGGTTCGGTTCACTTCGCCGGTAGCGACTCGATCCTCAGCGCTTCGGAAATCAGCACCTACAACGCCAACTTCGGCGCTTCGTACGGCCCGCTGATCCAGCTGCCTTCGGTAGCCACTTCGGTTGCCATCCCTTACAAAAAAGCCGGCCAGACCGCTCTGAACCTGACCAGCGCTCAGCTGTGTGACGTGTTCTCCGGCACTGCCAAGACCTGGGGTCAACTGCTGGGCAACTCCGATGCCACCCCGGTTCGTGTGGTTTATCGCACCACTTCCAGCGGCACTTCGGAAATCCTCACCCGTCACCTGAACAACGTCTGCTCGACCAAGTTCTCGGTCAACTCGACCTTCGCCAACTCGCTGCTGCCAGCCGGCACCACATTGCCATCGAGCTTCGTCGGTGTTGCCAACACTGCTGACGTCGCTGTTGCGGTGAACGCGGTTGACGGTTCCATCGGTTACGTTGGTCCGGACGGCGTGAACGCCAGCAGCAACGCCGTGGTGTCCCGCGTCAACGGCGTGCAGCCGACCCCGGGCAACGTGACCACCGCGCTGTCTTCGGTTGCATTGCCAACCACTCCGTCGAACCCTGCCCAGTGGGCACCGGTTGTCGCCAACCCATCCAGCGGCTACCCGATCGCTGCGTACACCAACCTGATCTTCGGCCAGTGCTACAAGGATGCAACCGTGGCCGCTGACATCAAATCCTTCCTGACCACTCACTACAGCGTGCCGGGCAACGCTGCAGCGACCATCAACCACGGCTTCAGCGTTGTTCCGACCAACTGGAAAAACGCCGTCACCGCCAACTTCATCACCAACACCAGCGGCAACAACCTGGACATCAACAACGCCAGCGTATGCAACGCTATCGGTCGTCCTTTGTAAGCTTCGCGTTAACCCGCAACACGAATGGCAGCCCTTCGGGGCTGCCATTTTTTTTGCTCGTCACGGATGGCCGGGGCGGGCAGTTACACCTCATTCATGAAGTTTGTGTGACATCGGTTCGGTCGCGTCCCTCGCCAACCGCCTATGTCGTAACAGCAGGTTGTCGCCGACCTGCGGCAATCAAAAGGACTCGTAGTGATGCTCGCTCGCCCATCCCGTCGCCATACCCGCGCTCAGTCGTTAAAACGTGATGCCATAGACCCGGCGCTGTGGCTGCTCAAGCCGCTGGCCCAGGCCGTGGCGTTGTGTCTGGTGGCGGGCGGCGCGCAGGCGCAGACGGCGTTCAGTTCGAACTGGTTCGCCGCCAAGGGCGCTGCACAGCAAGCGGCGGCAGCACGCCCGAGCAGCGGCGGGTTGCCGGGCATGACCCCGCCGCTGGCGCAGCAACAGCGGGCCAATCAGCAGTTACAGCGTTCGATACAGACCTTGAACAACACGGTCGCGGCGATTGCCGCGCAACAAGCTGCGCAGGCGGCCGGGCGCGCAGCGGCGCTGGGTTCGGTGCAGGTGGTGCCGGACGGTCTGGGCGCCGGCGGTCTGCAAGTCGACAACAGCCTCGCGCAAGGCTGGCAGAACGCCAAAGGCCCGCAGCAGACCCAGGCCGACGGCAAGACCAACGTGCGCATCGAGCAGACCGCCGACAAGGCGATCCTCAACTGGGAAACCTTCAACGTCGGGCGCAACACCACTGTGGAATTCGCCCAGCAGGCCAATTGGGCAGTGCTCAACCGGGTCAACGATCCGGCCGCGCGCCCGAGCCAGATCCAGGGTCAGATCAAGGGCAACGGCACGGTGATGCTGATCAACCGCAACGGCATCGTGTTCAGCGGCAGCAGTCAGGTCAACGTGCGCAACCTGGTGGCCGCCGCGGCGAACATCACCGACATTCAGTTCCGTGACCGGGGCCTGTATTTCGACAGCAGTGGCAGCCAGCCTACTTTCACCGACGCTGCCGGCAAGGTGCTGGTCGAGCGCGGCGCGTCAATCCAGACCGCCGGCCCCGCGACCTCCACCGATGCCGGCGGCTATGCGCTGTTGCTCGGCAGCGAAGTGCAGAACGACGGCAGCATCAGCACCGCCAAGGGCCAGACCGTGCTGGGCGCCGGTGACCGCTTCTACATCCGCAAAGGTTCGGGCACCGAAGGCAACGGCTTCTCCACGACCTTCGGCAGCGAAGTGATTCCCGGCTTCAACAGTGGCAGCAGTGCCGGCAAGGTCAGCAACAACGGCTTGATCCAGGCCGCCACCGGCGACATCACCCTGACCGGCCACGAAGTCGTGCAGAACGGCGTGTTGCTGGCCAGTACTTCGGTGGCCACGCGCGGCACCATTCACCTGCTCAACCCGGCGACCGATACCAGCGGCAGTGTCACGCTGGGGCAGGGCAGTGCCACGGCGATCATGCTCGACAGCAGTGATCTGACCGCACTCGACAGCCAACAGAAAGCCGCGCTGACTGGCGTCAGCCCCAACAACAAGGTGCGCAGCGATCAGTCGCGCATCGAGATTCAAAGCGGCGGCAGTGTCGAGTTCCAGAACGGCTCGATCACCCTCGCCACCGGCGGCCAGGTGGCCGTGGCGGCAGGGCGACGCAGTCTGGTGCGCGACGGGGCGCTGATCGATGTGTCCGGGGCCATCGGCGTGAAAGTCGCGATGGAAGCCAACAACATCAAAATCAACGTTCAGGGCAATGAGCAGCGCGACGCTTCGGTCAACCGCGAAAAAGGTGCGCTCAACAGCAATGATGTCTGGGTCGATGTGCGTGAACTGGTGTATGTGCCGGCGGGCACCAACGGCTATGCGACGGATCGCTGGTACACCGCCGGTGGCTTGCTTGAGGTCGGCGGCTATCTCGGCACTCAGGGCCACAGCATCGGCGAGTGGATGGCCCAGGGGGGCGCGGTGAGTTTTGCCGGCAACGATGTGGTCACCGAGAAGGGCTCGTTGATCAATCTGTCTGGCGGTACGCTCGATGTGCAGAGCGGCGAGATCCGCCAGAGCTGGTTGCGTGGCGCCGACGGGCGCTTGTACGAAGTCTCGCGGGCACCGGGGGACATGCTCTACACCGGCCTGTACAAAGGTTATGAGGACAACAGCGAACGCTGGGGGCAGACCAGTTATTACTACAGCCCGTTGATTGCCCCGCGATCGCGCCGGGAATCCGGCTACACCGTGGGCCGCGATGCCGGGCAACTGGTGATCGGCACGACCAATGCGGTGCTCGACGGGCAACTGCTCGGCGAGGTGTATCAGGGTGAACGTCAGACCCAGGCGCCGCGCGCGCCGCTGGATGGCTATGCACAGAGCCAGACCGCGCTGGCGCGTCGGGCCCAACTGATCGTCGGCAGCTATGACCCGGCCTATGTGGCGGCGGCCGGCGGCCTGTTGTACGGGCTGAATCCGTTGCTCGATCAGGTGCAGATCGGTGGCGAACCGATGCTCGCGGGCGCTGACCGGGATCTGCTGACCGCGGTCTCCGACGCACGCAAGGGCAAGCTGTTCCTCGACGCCGGGCAACTCAACGGCTTCAAGCTTGGCGCGTTGAAGGTCGCGGCCAAGGATCGCATTTCCCTGGGCGCCGCGTTGCAGGTCGATGCCGGTGGCGAGATCACCCTGTACGGGCCGGATGTCCAGGTCAATGCCGACCTGAGTGCCCGTGGCGGCAGTATCCGCCTGGGCAACGTGCTCAATCAGTTGCAGACCAGCAGCGTCACCGACACCCGAATCACCCCGGCCGCCGGCCATCCGGAACGGGTCACCGTGGCCCAGGGCGTGCAACTCGATACTCGCGGGCTGTGGAGCAATCAACGCACCAACCCCGACGACGCGGCCAGTCTGGCGTGGCTGGACGGAGGGTCGATTTCGATCCGCAGCAGCGGCGACATCGATATCCAGAGCGGCAGCCTGCTCGATGTGTCTTCCGGCGCGGCGATCCTGGCCAACGGCAAGACCCGTGGCGCCAAGGGCGGCAGCGTCACGCTGGAGTCGGCAGCCAACAGTGCCGCCGGCACTTCGCAACTCACACTGGATGGCGAGCTGCGCGGTTACGGCGTGACGGGCGGCGGTACGTTGTTGGTGCAGGCCAGCAAAGTGATGATCGGCGAGGCTGATGAAGCGCTGGCGAAGTCGACGTTGCAACTGGCGCCGAGTCTTTTCAGTAAAGGCTTTTCGGCCTACAGCGTGATTGGCCTGAACGGCCTCGAAGTGGCCCGGGACACGCAGATCGATGTGACCACGCCGGTCTATCGTTTTACCGACGATGCCGCGAACCAGGTCAGTGGTGGCGATCCGCGCACGGCGCTGGAGTTATGGACACCGACGCTGTTCCAGGAGAACCCGACGAAAGCACTGTTGACCCAACGTGCCGGCGCCAGCCTGTCGCTGCAGGCCGGTCCGAGCCTCGTGGGGCTGATCGATCCGGGCAACGCCACACTGACCCTCGGCACGGGTTCACGCCTGAGCGTCGATCCTGGGCAACGCATCAATTTGCGCGGGGCGGGGCAGATCACTGTTGAGGGTACGCTGCAGGCCTGGGGCGGCACGATTGATATCCGCCAGCAGCAGTTCGGCAGCATTGACCCGGCCCAGAGTCAGCAGGAAGCGCCGACGCAGGCGCACAACCGGTCAATCTGGATCGGTGAGCACGCGGTGCTCGATGTGGCGGGGCGTGCCGCCACGGCGGTCGATGCCCTGGGAAGGGTGTACGGCCAAGTCGGCAAGGGCGGCAGCATCATCATTGGCGGTGAAATCGATTCGAAGAAAGCCACGGCGACTTCGGCCGACGCGTATGTGATCGTGCGCCAGGGCGCGCGGCTTGACGCCTCGGGCACCCAGGCGGTGCTGGACATTGCCGGGCAGGGCCCGACCACGGTTGCCACCGACGGCGGGCGGATTTCCCTGAGTTCCTACAACGGCCTGTTCATCGACGGCGACCTGCGCGCCGCAGCCGGTGGTGCCGGCGCGGGTGGCGGGCGGCTGGACATCGCCCTGGAAACGCCGTTGTACCGCCTCAACACCGCCAGCAACGAGGTCCGTCGACCACGGGAAATCATCATCGGCCAGGGCGCCGGCAAGACCACCCTGGCGGCCGACCTTGAGCCGGGCGCAGCCGCGCCCATGCTGACTTACGGCAGTGCCCGGCTGAGTGCCGATGCCTTGATGGCTGGGGGCTTCGATCATCTGGGGCTGTTGAGCAATGGCCTGATTTCGTTCGATGGCGACGTCAACCTGCATCTGAATCAGAGTCTGAGCCTGTACGCCGGCGCGATTTCCCTGGCCGAGGGTTCGAGCGGCAATGCGCGGATCAATCTGTCTGCACCTTACCTGCGGTTACTGGGGCCGGGCGCGTATTACGACTCCGTTGTCTTTATCCGCCCTCGGGTCATGAATGCGCCGACGCCCGGCGTCTCGGCGGCGCAGTTCATCGCCAACGCCGACCTGCTGGACATTGGTAACAGCCTGTCGTTCGGCACCAAGGGCAATATCCGCCAGCTCAATGCGCCAGCCCTTGAGGTCGGTCGCCGCAGCTTTGCCGAGGTCACGCTGGCCAGTCAGGGCGACCTGCGGTTCATCGGCTCTTCCATGCAAACCTATGCCGATCTCTGGACGGCGGGTGACTTGAACCTCGGCGCCGCGCAGATTTATCCGGTAAGCGGGATCCAGGCCCGAGTGCGCGCCGGCTTCCAGCAGGAGACCGATCCTGGCGACGGCACCTTGCGCATTTTCGCTCAGGGTCGCGCGCCGGCGGCGTTGCCTTACTCGGTGTTCGGCGAGTTGATTCTCGCCGCCAGCCACATCGAACAAGGCGGGGTGGTGCGGGCACCGCTCGGCCTGATTACCCTGGGTGAAAGCAGCAAGTCGGTACAGACCCGCGAGGTTGCGTTGTTGCCCGGCAGTCTCACGTCCGTCAGCGCCGCCGGACTGGTCATGCCTTACGGCGGCACGACTGACGGCATCGATTACCGCTATAACGGCAGCCCGGTGGTGTTGAAGGGCATCGTCGGCACCACAGCCGGGGTGACCGTGCAGTCGCAGTACCTGAATGTCGCGCAAGGCGCGGTGATTGACCTGTCGGGCGGGGGCGATCTGCGCGGTGCCGGTTTCATCTCCGGGCGTGGCGGCTCCACCGATGCCCGCTACAACCCGCTGGTGCGCAATGCCGCTGACGGCACGTTCAGCCTGCCGGGCCTGACGAGCAATCCGGTCTACGCAATCCTGCCGGGCAATCAGAGTGCCTATGCCCCGGTGGTGGCCGAGGCTGGCGCGGTCGATCCGCGCATCGGTCAGCAGGTCACGATCGGTGCGGGCGTGCCGGGTTTGCCGGCCGGCACCTATACCTTGCTGCCTTCGACATTCGCCTTGTTGCCCGGGGCGTTCCGGGTCGAGGTCAACGGCCAGGCGACGCCGGCGGCCATGGGTGGCGCGCTGCAAATGCGCAATGGTTCATGGGCCAGCAGCGGCCAGATGTCGATTGCCAATACCGGCGTGCGTGACAGTCTGCCGAGCGCGCTGACGCTGACGTCGGCGGATGTGTTGCGCCGCTATTCGCAATACAACGAAACCGGCTACAGCCAGTTCATCACCAGCGACGCAGCGCGGCGTGGAATATCACGCGCACTGGCACCGATGGATGGCAAAACCCTGAGTCTGAATCTGGAGCATGGTGAAAAGCCTGCCATTGCTCTGGATTTCAACGGCCAGGTGTTGTTTCAGCCCGCCGAGGGCGGGGTTACGGGCACGGCCGTGGTACGCGATCCGTCCCTTGGCGTGCTCGAAGTGCTGGGCGCAGGCCATGAGCCGACGCCGGGTTTTCAAGGCGTCTCGCTGTATGCCGACAGCCTCAACCGTCTGAATGCCGGACGTCTGGCCATCGGCTCGGCGCCGAGCGTGGACTACGGCGCTGGCGGCAATATCGTGTCCTTCGTCAACGGCGGCTCAAGCACCGATATCTTCTTGCGTGAAGGCGCGATCCTCTCGGCGCCGGAAGTCATGTTGCGCACTCAGAACACCCACGGTGGCATTACCGTCGAGGCCGGGGCGGGGATCAATACCGTGGGGCGCGGCGATGTCTCGTTCGACTCCACCGACGGCTTTGTCTACCAGCCGGGGAAAGCCAGCCTGCTGCTGGTTTCCAATGGCTGGAACAGCGTGCTGGCGCCGGAGAAAGCCGTCGACTTGACCGGTGCCGGCAGTATCCATATCGGCACCTGCACGCTGGCGCCGTGCAGTAATCCGGCCATCCTGTATTCCAACGGCAGTATCAGCGCTGCCACCGACAACCACTTCGAACTTGATGAGGCGGTGCGTTTCGGCACCCGCCACCTGACCCTGGCGGTCGGCGCGGTCAATATCGGCAATACACAGGCCCTGGTCGATGCGGCGGGACGCGTGCCGGTCGGTCTGACCCTCAGCCAGAACGTGCTCAACCGCTTGCTGCAGGGCGACACCCAGTTCGGGGCACCGGCCCTGGAGTCGCTGAACCTGACCGCTCGCGACTCGTTCAACTTCTTTGGCACCACCACGCTCGATACGCTGGACCCGCAAACCGGCCAGAGCAAACTGCAGAACCTGATCCTGACGACCCCGGCGATCTACGGCCAGGGCGGCAGCGAGGACGTAGCCACTTTGCGTACCGCCAACCTGACCTGGAACGGTGCCACTCAGGCGCCGGGAGCCGTGGTCAACGGTGGTGCCGGCACCGGGCGCGGCACCCTGCAGATCGAGGCGCAGCGTATCGAGTTCGGCTACGGGCCGAATCCGCAACCCAGCGGCCTGGATCAGAACGACCGTCTGGCGCTGGGTTTTGCCAACGTCAACCTCAGCGCCAGCGAGCGTATCACCGCCAACCACAAGGGCAGTCTTGCGGTGTATCAGGAGCAGGGCGCATACGACCCGGTCAAGGGTTACGCCTTCAGCGGCGGCAACCTCACGCTGCGCACGCCGTTGCTGACCGGTGAAGCCGCCTCGATCAACACGCTCAAGGCGGGCAATGACCTGACCCTGACCGGCAGCGCTACAGGCGCGGCAGCCGATGCGCTGGGCGCGGAACTGACCCTGGATGCCCGCAATGTCGTCCTCGACAGCCGGATCGCGCTGGCCAGCGGCAAACTGGTGGTCAAGGCCGAGAACGACCTGAGCCTGACCGGCAATTCCCGGCTGGATCTGGCGGGGCGTACCTTGCCGTTCAACGACGTCAACAAATACAGCTGGGGCGGCGACGTGTCGCTCTTCAGCAACAGCGGCAATATCCGTCAGGCGGCCGGTTCGCGGATCGACCTGTCGGCGCAGAACAATCAGGCGGGCAATCTCAGCGCGGTGGCGCTGGCGGCGAACGCCGGGGTGGTCGATCTGCAAGGCCAGATCCTCGGCGCCAGCAGCGGTCATTACGATGCCGGCGGCACCTGGGTGCCGTACAAGGCCGGGGGCGTGGAGATTCGTGCGCAGCAACTGGGCGGCGATCTGAATCAACAATTCGCCGCGCTCAACCAGCGCTTGAACGACGGCCAGGTGTTCGGCAGCCGCAGCTTCCAGTTCAAACAGGGCGATCTGCTGATCGGCGATGGCGTGCGCGCCGGCGAGGTCAATGTCTCGCTGGACAATGGTCATCTGAGTGTGGCCGGCACGATCGACGCCAGTGGCGAGCGGGTCGGCAGCATTCGTCTGTCCGGTAAAAACGGTTTGACCCTGGGCGGCAGTTCGGTGCTCGACGCTCACAGTCGAGTGCTGCGGGTCGACAGCTACGGCAAGATCATCGATGCGCCGAACCGGGCGATGGTCGAGCTCGATTCCGGTGCCGGGGTGCTGACGCTGGCCTCCGGTGCGCGGATTGATCTGCGCCACGGCACCGATACCGCGTTGGGCAGTCTGCCCGGACAAAACGATGGCAGGGCACGGGGCACCCTGGAGTTGAACGCGCCGCGTCTGGGCGCCGGTGATATCGCGATTGATGCCAATGGCACACTGAGCATTCAAGGCGCGCGCTCCATTGGCCTCAACGCCGTGCGCCGCTATACGGATGCCCGCGACGGTGTTGATCCCGCAGCGAGTGGCCGGCCGTATCAGGTGATCGATCAGGCGCTGTTCGATCGGATTCATGGCGACAGCGACACTTTCATCAACGCGGCACTGGGCAACAGTGACCTGCTGCAACGCAAACTGGCGGGGTTGAACAACGCGACCTACCGCGATGCCTTCCATCTGCGCCCGGGCGTGGAAATCGCCAGCAGGACCGCCGACGGCGATCTGCTGGTCGAAGGCGATATTGACCTGTCGCGCTATCGCTACGCGAGCCTCAACCCGCACACGCAGAAAACAGCGCTGTATGGCTCCGGTGAGTCGGCGAGTCTGGTGATGCGTGCCGGTGGCAACCTCGATATCTACGGCAGTATCAACGACGGTTTCGCGCCGCCGCCGGAAACCGTGGATGACGCCGGCTGGAAACTGCTGCCGGGCGTGCAGCCGTTCGGTGGCGATCTGATCGTGCCGGGCAGTGGCGTGACGCTGGCCGAGGGTACGCTGTTCCCGAACGGCACGACCTTGAACTACGACTTGCCGATCCAGGCAGCCACCTTCGCCAGCGGCACGTTGTTGCCAACCCAGGCGGTGCTGGCCGGTGAGTACACCTTGAATGCCGGCAGCGTGTTGTCCGCCGCCATCCACGATTCGGCGGGCAACTTGCTGTACGCCGCCGGCACGCTGCTCACTCAGAACGTGACCTTGCCGATCGGCAGTCGCCTGGGCGCCGGCACTCGTCTGGAGACTGCCACCGCGCTGCAGGCCATGAGCTGGCCCAAAGGCGTGCCGCTGCCGGGCACGCTCGGTGCGGATAATGTGCTTGTCGGGGTCAAATTGAGCAGTGCGCTGGCGCTGCTGCGCGGCTCGCTGATTCCTTCGATGACGGACGTGGTGCTGGCCGACGGTACGCCATTCATTGAGCTGCGCGGTTATATCAACGCCACGCAACAAGGCCGTAACTGGGCCGTGGCGAGCATGTTGCCGGCGGGCAGTACGTCGTGGTCGATGCGTCTGGTGGCCGGCTCCGATCTGGATGCCGCCGACAGCCGCGCGCTGAAACCGCTGACCAGCGACGGCAACCTGCGCCTGGCCGATACTCACTACGGCTTGAAAGTGACCGAGAAAAAACTCGATACGACCTGGGTCGACGGCAACCCGATGGGCTATCCGGAAGGGATGCCGGTCAGCGATGACGAGCTGTATCTGTGTGACGTGTTCCCCGGCGCCTGCCTGGCGCCGGCCAAATTCCTCTGGGTTGAGGGCAACATTGCCGGGATGCCGGCGGGCACCCCGGTGCTCGACGCCGACCTGTGGTGGTGTGATGCGGATCCGTTTTCCTGCGCGCCGAACAAGGGCGGGATCAGCACCACGACCCACTCGCAGATGTTCAGCGTGTTGCGCACCGGCACCGGCGATCTCGACCTGTTGGCAGCCGGCAACCTGAGCATGGATTCGGCGTTCGGGGTCTACACCGCCGGCACCCAATCGAGCGACGTCGATCCGCGCTACAACCTGCACCGTGGCACCTTGACCGACAACGGTTCGGTGCTGGGGAGCCAGGGCGCCGATTACGAAAAATGGGTCAATGGCGGTAGCGACAGCCTGTATCAGGCCTGGTATCCGCAGGGAGGCGGCAACCTGACGATCAATGCCGGCGGCTCGGTGTCCGGCGACGCCGTGGGCCGTCGCGGCCTCAACCCCCTGGCCAAGCTTCGCGAGCAGGTTGCCAGCGTCTCGGTGGGCAACTGGCTCTGGCGCCAGGGCTCCGGCAACAGCGATGTGCCGACCGCCTGGTGGATCAACTTTGGCAGCTATGCGACCCAACCCCTACCGGATCAGGGTACCGATAGCGGCCCTTATCTGGTCGGCTTCACGGGTTTTGGTGCGCTGGGCGGCGGCAACGTCAGCCTGCGTGCCGGCGGCGACGGCGGCATGCTTCGGCCATTGGGCGACAGCGGGTTGAACCCGCGCAGCCAGGGCTTGATCGTCGCGGTCGGCAGCACCGGACGGGTCGGCAGCGACGGCAGCCTGCAATTGACCGGCGGTGGCGACATGGACATCCGCATCGGTGGCTCGCTCAATCCGTCGCTGCAAGCGAGCGTCGGGCGCAGTGGCAACGCCTCACCGAACCATGACTTGCAGGGCGCCTTGATCAACCTGCGCGGCGCGGCGCAGTTGTCGGGCGGGGCGCTCGGCGCAATCAATCTGCAATACGGCGCGGCACCGGCGTTGCAGGATGCGCGCGAAACCCGGGCCTTCGACCCGTTCACCTCGACCCTGGGCATTGCCTCCGGTGGTCTGGTCTTGATCCCCGGTGACTCGGGCATGCGCCTGAGCACGCGTGGCGATCTGGTGCTCGGTGGCGCGGCGGACCCGGGGCGCGTACGTCTGCAAAACAGCACACCGTTCACCGATGCCGCCGGCGTCGTGCATGGCGGTGGCGGACTGGCGGGCTTCTCGCTGTGGACCGATCACACCGCCATCGATCTGTTTTCAGCCGGGGGCAATCTGACTCCAAGCACCCAGTTGGCCGAGACCAGCACCCAGGGGCCGTTGACGAATCGCAACAGCTCGCCGAGCGATCTGCGCTTTGTCTACCCGTCGATCTTGCGCGCCGTGGCCGGTCAGGGTTCGATCTATGCCGGCACGTCTGCGGTGTCTGTCTCCAGCGCATATCCAGCTGCATCGGCTTATTCGCTGGTGCTGGCACCTTCAGCCGCTGGCCAACTGGAAATGCTCGCCGGCGACTCGATCTACGCCGGCGGTTATGCCATCGATCAGTCCGGCGCCAGCCGGGCGGCCATCGCCACGCCGTTCGCACCGGCGTTCAGCGGCTACACGGAATACGGCAGCAGCAAGCCGCTCCTGAGCAATTACAGCGTTGATGGCGTGGCTCCGAGTCAGAACCTGCGTTATCCGTTGTTTGCGTTCGGCGCCGACACGTATTCGGGCACCAGCGGTGTGCAGGCCCCGGCACGTTTCTACGCATTGACCGGTGATCTGGTCGGCGTGCGCAGCGGTGAAACCTTGCGCTTCAGCAACTCACTGCGCACCTGGTATGTCGCGGCTGCGCCAGTGTGGATGCTGGCCGGGCGCGATATCGTCGCGGCCGGCACCGACCTCGGCAAACCGACTGCTGCGCCGTCGGATCTGGGCTGGAACGGCGAAACCATTGACTCCTCGGGCAACCTGTTCGTCCACAACGGTGCGCGTGATGTGTCGCGGGTTTCGGCAGGGCGCGACATTCTCTACAGCAGCTTCGACATTGCCGGCCCCGGCCTGCTCGACGTCAATGCCGGGCGCAATATCCTCATGGAAGATCGCGCGAGCATCACCAGCCTCGGGCCGATTGTGCAGGGCGACAGTCGGCCCGGCGCCAGCGTCGTGTTGCAGGCCGGCATCGGTGCACAAGGTGCGGATTACGGACGTTTCATCGCCCGCTATCTGAACCGGGACAACCTCGCTGACGCGAATCTCTCCCTTGCCGCACAACCGGGCAAAGTGGTGAAAAACTACCTCGGCGAACTGCAAAGCTGGCTGACCCTCGGCTACGGCTTCAGCGGTAGCGAAGAACAGGCGCAAGCGTTCTTCACCGCACTGCCGAATACCGAGCAGGCGATCTTCGCCCGTCAGGTGTACTTCGCCGAACTGCGTGCCGGTGGCCTTGAGTACAACGATGTCGACGGCCCGCGCAAAGGCAGTTACCTGCGGGGTCGCAACGCCATTGCTTCGCTGTTCCCGACCGTCGATGTGGCTGGTAACCCGATCCGCTACGACGGCGACATCACCCTGTACGGCGGAGCAGGGGTGAAAACCCTGTTCGGCGGCGACATCCAGATGCTCACGCCGGGCGGCGGTCAGGTGTTCGGCATCGAAGGCGCGGCGCCGCCGTCCACGGCGGGGATCATCACCCAGGGTTCGGGCAACATTCAGCTCTATTCCCAGGGCAGCATTCTGCTGGGGCAGAGCCGGATCATGACCACGTTCGGCGGCTCGATCCTCGGATGGTCCGCCGAAGGCGACATCAACGCCGGTCGCGGTTCGAAAACCACCGTGGTCTACACCCCGCCGAAACGCGTTTACGACACCTGGGGCAACGTGACCCTGTCGCCATCGGTGCCGAGCACCGGCGCCGGTATCGCCACGCTCAACCCGATTGCCGAAGTGGCGCCGGGGGACATCGACCTGATCGCGCCGCTGGGCACCATCGATGCGGGCGAGGCGGGGATTCGCGTCTCGGGCAACGTCAACATCGCCGCGCTGACGGTGGTCAACGCCGCCAACATCTCGGTGCAGGGCAAGGCGACCGGTGTGCCGGTGGTCTCGGCGGTCAACACCGGGGCGATCACCTCGGCCAGCTCCGCTGCGTCGTCGGCGACCCAGGCGGCGGAAGACGTCGCCCGTCAGCAGCAAGCTGCGTCACGCCAGAACCAGGCCTCGGTATTCACCGTGCAGGTACTCAGCTTCGGCAACGAACAACTGGCCCCGACCCGCGATGGTGCCAGCCGCGCACCGACACCGGGCTACAACCCGAACAGCCCGGTGCAGGTGCTGGGCGCCGGAGCGCTGGATGAACAGGCGAAACAGCAGCTGACCGAAGAGGAGCGGGGGCAGCTGACGTTGTAAAAGGACTCTCGTGTAGTACGCTTCGGGCGGCCGTTTGGCCGCCCTTTTTTTATGTTGCTGAAGTTCGTGGGTATTGTCGTCGGGTGTGGACTAACGTCAGTATTTTGATGTGCCCGTTCACTCGATAGACGAGCAGATAGTTTGGATTGATCACCATTTCCCGAGTGCTTGGCACTCGACCGTACCGGTAACCATAGGGGATTGATGAAAGCCTTTGCGTTGCTGCACCCACCTTGCGTTGCAGAGCCACTGAAGCGTTTGAGTTGTATTGTTCAATGTAATCGATAATGTCAGCCAGATCGTCCAGAGCTTGATTGCTCCATTCAAGCGGCAGCGCGTCGATTCTTGCGTCTCTCTTCTAATAGTTGGTCGAGCCGCATCATGGCTTCCTCATGGGGAATGCCCGGACTAGGATCATCCAGTGCAGCCTGCACCTTGGCACGAAACCAGCGATCGTAGCTCTCTGCCTCTTCTTCGGATTCGAAGTCAGAGTAAAACGGGGAAAGTAATAAGCTCATAGTGATCTCCGTGATCAATTTCAGCAGTTTAAGGGGGAATGGCCCATTGTCGTCACTGGCAGACGATGTACCCCATGAGCCGTGAGGAACCATGGGATAACGGAGTCCAGTATCTGCAAGCGCCCCTTTGAAATCTGCCGGACGTTTCCCTCCGTTGTCCGGCAATCTCGACCGCCGCTGTAGGCCTATTCCTGGCCTCTGTTTTTCAGGTTTTCAGCCTACAAATTCGCGCGCGCCTTCCTACAAAATGCACTCAGAACGCATACGGAATACTCACCTTCGCCCACAACATTTCCCCCTCTGGCCGGTTCTCCACGTCGAATTCCTTGGCCCAGCGGATCTCCGCGCTGGCGTACTTGAGGAAGGTGAAGTGCAGCGCCGGGCCGATGGCGAAAACTTTGCCGCGCACGCCGTCGTTCACGTCTTCGCCGGCGAACTGCACGGTGTGGCCGAACTGTTTGTCGTCGGTGGTCTGCTTGAGGTAGTAACCGTTGATGCCGAGCATCAGGTCGTCGGTGATCTTGTAGCTGGCCGAGTAATCGAAGTGGAAGATCTGCCCGGACTTGTAGTCGGTGTCCTTGTTCTTCTCGTTGAAGCTGTAGGTGGTCTTCATCGACACCTCGGTGCGTTCGGTCGGCAGCCAGGTGAAGGAGAACAGCGGTTTGTAGGTGTAGAAATTGTTGCTGGTGTT
Source organism: Pseudomonas sp. GW821-FHT11D10 (assembly GCF_058808435.1). Classification (NCBI taxonomy): domain Bacteria; kingdom Pseudomonadati; phylum Pseudomonadota; class Gammaproteobacteria; order Pseudomonadales; family Pseudomonadaceae; genus Pseudomonas; species Pseudomonas sp. GW821-FHT11D10. Next base: position 731,229 of record NZ_JBXARR010000001.1, read on the forward strand.
GGCCAGCCGGTCGACGCTGTATTCGCCGGTGGGCACGGTGATTTCCACGGCGGCGCCAAGGGTCAGGTCCTTGCCCATGTCCCACAGGATGATCGGTGCGATGGTGGTGTCACCCATGCCTTCGCGGGTGTCGCTCAGGCCGAACACCGAGACTTCCTGCTTGAGCCACGGTTGGGCGATGTAACCGGCCAGACGCCCGCCAAAGATCCGCACCGGGCTCAGGTAGTCGAGGCGCGGGATGACGGCGGTGGATTCGATCTCGACATTCGGCACCTTGCCGCCGAACGAGCTGATGTTGAGCTTCCGCGCCTTGTAGTGGTTGTAGTAGAGGTTGAAGGCGACCATGTTCTCCGGAAGGCTGTCGACTTCCATCGGCAACATGAAGAAACCGTCGGTGCCGGGGCCGATGTTGTCGACGCCGGCTTCGGTGGCCAGCGCCGGCAGGGTCGCGGCGCAGCCGAGCAGGCTCAGTGCCAGTCGCACAGGGAATATCGCGCGGTTCGGGGTCATGTCCGTCCTCATTATTATTGTGTTTGGGCGCAACGCCGGCACGCAGGGCGCCCGGCCACTATAGAAATAAGCCCTTGGCGCACGACAGGGCAGGGTATTGGCGGACACGGAAGGGGACTTCTGCGGACAGCCCGTCAACCCTGTGCTAACTTCCTTCGACATAACCGGTTACAAAAATAACAATTCAGCGTGATCCGGAATGTCAGCCTCCATGAACGTAAAAGTCCAAGACCCCACCTTCGAACTGGCGCTGGTGTCGCCATTTCTCCTGCAAACCCTGGCCGAAGTCGCCGCCAACAAGGGCATCGAGCCGCAGAGCCTGTGCCGTGGCCTGGGTTTTGATTTCGAAGACCTGCAGGATCCGGCGCAGCGGATTTCCTACCGCCAGGCCGTGGCCATGATCCAGCGTGCGCTTAAAGCTTTGCCCAATCAGGGGCTGGGCCTGTGGGTCGGCGCGCAGAACGTGCTCGGTACGCTGGGGCTGCTCGGGCACGTGCTGTCGCTGTGCAAGACCTTGCGCGACGCATTCGAGATCGGGGTTCGGCATCAGCACACGTCCGGCGGGATCGTGGTTTCCAGCGTCGATGTAGTGGGCGATCAGGTGTACGTCGACGTCGAATGCCGGTTGCCGTTTGCCGAGGTCCAGGTGTTTGCGGTGGAAGAGTTTTTCGCCAGCCTGCTGGTCTACGGCCGGGCGCTGGTGGGCGAGACATTCAAGCCGATAGCCGTGGAGTTCATGCACGCCGCGCCGGATTACGTCGATGAATACCGGCGGCTGCTGGGGCCGGAGGTGCGTTTCGGGTGTCTGCACAATCGCATGCTGATCGACGTGCAGTGGCTGGATGTGAACCTGCCCAACCACCATTCGCTGGCGCTGCGTCAGGCGGTCAAGTTGCTGGAACTGGAAGCGGCGCAGGTTCACCAGAAACTTGATCTGATCCAGGCGGTGGAGCGGGCGATTGCCCGGGACTTGAGCCGGGGCAGCCACATTGAAAAGATTGCTGGTGACTTGAATATGAGCAGCCGCACTTTGCGTCGGCGGCTGACTGAACACTCGTTGACATTCGAGGCGTTGCTGGAGCAAGTGCGGCAGGCGCGAACCATGAGTTTGCTGGCCAATCCTGATATGCCGATCGAGCGGATTACCGAGGAAGTCGGTTACAGCGACGTGCGCAGTTTTCGGCGGGCGTTCAAGCGTTGGACGGGGAAGAGCCCGAGTGCTTGGCGCAGCGAGTGCGTCATCTGATCCCACACAAACCCTCCGGCTACAGTTAAACTCCGCGCTCTTTCCCAAGGAGTTCACATGAGTTACTACCAGCCGGGCATCCTCGCCACCCCAGTTCCGCCGCAAGCACGTCATCTGTTTTTCGCCCTTGAGTCGGTTGAAGCGCTGCCGCAGGCGATCGACAACCTGCTGAACCTGGTGGACGGCAAGTCGGCGGTGGTCGGTTTCGGTGAATCCCTGGCCAAGGCCCTGAATGTGAACATCGACGGCCTGCGCAGCTTCCCGGCGCTGACTGGCGTTGGCGTAGAAAACCCTTCCACCCAGCACGCCCTGTGGGTCTGGCTGCACGGCGTCGACCGTGGCGATCTGCTCAACCGCAGCACTGCACTTGAGGCCGCACTGGCCCCGGCGCTGCGTCTGGTGCAGATGCAGGAAGCCTTCCGCCACAAGGACGGCCATGACCTCACCGGTTATGAAGACGGCACCGAAAACCCGCATGACGAAGCCGCCATCGCCGCCGCACTGCAAAGTGAAGGCGCTGACGGTCTGGTCGGTGGCAGCTTCGCCGCGATCCAGCAGTGGCAGCACGACCTCAAGGGTTTCCATGCGCTGTCCGCCGAAGACAAGGACAACATCATGGGCCGTCGCCTGAGCGACAACGAAGAGATCGACGACGCCCCGGTGTCCGCTCACGTCAAACGCACCGCCCAGGAAAGCTTCGCCCCGGAAGCCTTCGTCGTGCGCCGTTCGATGCCGTGGATCGAAGGCGACCGCGCCGGCCTGATGTTCCTGGCATTCGGTTTCTCCCTCGACGCCTTTGAAGCACAACTGCGCCGCATGAGCGGTCTGGAAGATGGCATCACCGACGGTCTGTACCGCATCAGCCGGCCGATCACCGGCGGCTACTACTGGTGCCCGCCGCTGCAAAACGGCCACCTCGATCTGCGCGCACTGCGCATCGGCTGAGGCACAAGCATGAACGTGGTGCGTTGGGGCATGATCGGTTGCGGCAGCGTCGCTGAACGCAAGAGCGGGCCGGCCTTCTACAAGGTGCCTGGCTCGGCGTTGGTGGCAGTCATGGGCCGCCGCCTCGAAGCCGTGACCGATTACGCCGCGCGCCACGGCATCGCCCGGACGTACACCGACGTCGATGCCCTGATCAACGACCCCGAGGTGGACGCGGTGTACATCGCCACGCCCCCCGACAGTCACCACGCCTACAGCCTGAAAGTCGCCGCCGCCGGCAAGCATTGCTGCGTGGAAAAACCCATGGCCCTCAACGCCGGGCAAAGCCGCGAAATGCAGCAAGTGTTCGCCGATGCCGGGCTGCACCTGTTCGTCTCCTATTACCGCCGTTCGCTGCCGCGTTTCCAGCAGGTTCGGCAATGGCTGGAGCAGGGGCGCATCGGCGAGGTGCGGCACCTGAGCTGGACGCTGACCAAGGCACCATCGCCCAAGGATCTGGACGGCAGCGCAAACTGGCGCACCGATCCGGCGGTGGCCGGTGGCGGGTATTTCGCGGATCTGGCCAGCCATGGGTTCGATCTGTTCCAGTACCTGCTCGGCGACATCGTCGAAGTCGCCGGCTTCACCGCGAGTCAGGCCGGGTTATACGCGGCGGAAGATGCGGTCAGCGCCAGTTGGCAATTCGCCTCGGGCGCGTTGGGCATGGGCTGCTGGAGCTTTGTTGCGGACCGCCGTGAGGATCGGGTCGAGATCATCGGCAGCCAAGGGCGGATCGGTTTTTCGGTGTTCGACGAGCATCCGGTCGAACTGCACGCCGATGAACACATCAGCCTGGAAATCCCCCATCACGAACACATTCAGTGGCACCACGTACTGGGCATGAACGCGCAGATTCGCGGTGAGTCCCGGCACCCGGCAATCGCCGCCGAAGCCCTCAAGACCGATTGGGTCATGGATCAGATCCTCAAGCGCCACTGAAGGCGCATCTAACCTTATGCCCAAACAATATTTCTCAAGCTTGTCATAACGTCTCTAAGATCACGTCATAACTCGTTATAACAAGTGATCCCGTGATGACCGATAACGTTCTCTCTCTTGGCAGCGTCCCGCTGCACACCCAACTGCGCGACGTGCTGCGCGCCCGGATTCTCGACGGCGAATACCCGCAAGACAGCCAGATGCCGTCCGAAAGCGAGCTCGGCACGCTGTTCAAGGTCAGCCGCATCACCGTGCGCCAGGCCCTGGGCGATCTGCAGAAAGAAGGGCTGATCTTCAAGATCCACGGCAAAGGCACCTTTGTCGCCAAACCCAAGACCTTTCAAAACGTCAGCACCCTGCAAGGCCTCGCCGAGTCCATGACCGGCCGTGGCTACGAGGTGATCAACCGCCTGCGCAGCTTCAAATTCATCGCCGCCGACAAACTGGTCGCCGAGCGTTTGCAGGTTGCCGAAGGCGAAATCGTCGCCCAGATCAAACGCGTACGGCTGATCAACCGCGAGCCGATTTCGCTGGAAATCACCTACCTGCCCAAAGCCGTCGGCGAACGGTTGGAGAAGGCTGATCTGGTCACCCGCGACATCTTCCTGATCCTCGAAAATGACTGCGGCATCGCCCTCGGCCACGCCGATCTGGCCATCGACGCGGTGCTGGCCGACAGCGACCTGACTCAGGCGCTGAACGTCGAGGCCGGCTCGCCGATCATGCGCATCGAGCGTCTGACTCACGACGCCAACGGCCAGCCGCTGGACTTCGAACACCTTTACTACCGTGGCGATGCGTTCCAGTACCGCCTGCGGATCGACCGGCAAAAAGGGGCCTGAACATGACCCGCAACACCCTCGAACAGGAATACGACATCGTCGTGATCGGCGGCGGCACCGCCGGCCCGATGGCCGCGATCAAGGCCAAGGAAAAGAACAAGGAACTGCGCGTGCTGCTGGTCGACAAGGCCAACGTCAAACGCAGCGGCGCGATCAGCATGGGCATGGACGGCCTGAACAACGCGATCATTCCCGGCCACTCGACGCCTGAGCAGTACACCAAGGAAATCACCATCGCCAACGACGGCATCGTCAATCAGGCGGCGGTATACGCCTATGCGACCCACAGCTTCGAAACCATCGAGCAACTCGACCGCTGGGGCGTGAAGTTCGAGAAGGACGAAACCGGCGATTACGCGGTGAAGAAAGTCCACCACATGGGCGCCTATGTGCTGCCGATGCCGGAAGGGCACGACATCAAGAAAGTCCTGTATCGCCAGCTGAAGCGCGCGCGAGTGAGCATCACCAACCGCCTGGTCTGCACCCGTTTGCTGACCGACGAGGAGGGCACTGTCAACGGCGTGATGGGATTTGACTGCCGCACCGCCGACTTCCATGTGATCAAGGCCAAGGCAGTGATTCTTGCCTGCGGCGCTGCCGGGCGACTCGGTCTGCCGTCTTCGGGTTACCTGATGGGCACCTACGAAAACCCGACCAACGCCGGCGACGGTTACGCCATGGCGTATCACGCCGGGGCCGAACTGGCGAACCTCGAGTGCTTCCAGATCAACCCGCTGATCAAGGATTACAACGGCCCGGCCTGCGCCTACGTCACCGGCCCGCTGGGTGGCTATACCGCCAACAACAAGGGCGAACGCTTCATCGAGTGCGACTACTGGAGCGGGCAGATGATGTGGGAGTTCCACCAGGAACTGGAGAGCGGCAACGGCCCGGTGTTCCTCAAACTCGATCACCTGGCCGAGGAAACCATCCAGAACATCGAGGAAATCCTCCACAGCAACGAGCGACCGAGTCGTGGCCAGTTCCACGCCAATCGCGGCACCGACTACCGCACGCAGATGGTCGAGATGCACATCTCGGAAATCGGTTTTTGCAGCGGCCATTCGGCGTCCGGCGTGTGGGTCAACGAGCGCGCCGAAACCTCGGTGAAGGGTTTGTACTCGGCCGGTGACATGGCCGCCGTGCCGCACAACTACATGCTCGGCGCGTTCACCTACGGCTGGTTCGCGGGCAACAACGCGGCGGAGTTTGTTGCCGGGCGCGAGTTCTCCGTGCTGGATGCCGAGCAGATCGAAAAGGAAAAGGCCCGGGTCTACGCACCGCTGGATCGCGAGCACGGTCTGCCGCCGGCTCAGGTCGAGTACAAGCTGCGGCGCTTCGTCAATGACTACCTGCAACCGCCGAAAGTGACCAAGAAGATGGAAATCGGCCTGCAACGCTTCAGCGACATCGAACGCGACCTCAACGAGATGAAGGCCAACAACGCCCACGAACTGATGCGCGCCATGGAAACCAGCGTGATTCGCGACTGCGCCGAAATGGCTGCCCGCGCCTCGTTGTTCCGCGCCGAAAGCCGCTGGGGCCTGTACCACTACCGCGTCGATCACCCGCAACGGGACGACCGCGAATGGTTCTGCCATTGCCACCTGAAGAGGGGGGAAGACGGGCGCATGACCAGTTTCAAGAAAGCCGTCGAGCCTTACATCATCCCGCTCGATGCCGAGGAAATGCAGGCTTACGACCGCCTTCGGGTCGGCGCTTTCGCCGCTTGATGCATCACTAGAGAGAGTCCGAACCATGGCCTACCAAGCCCAGGAAATCTTCTTCCGCTCCAATGCCCCCGTCACCGTGGACGAGGACAAATGCATCGCCGAAAAGGGCTGCACCGTGTGCGTTGACGTCTGCCCGATGGATCTGCTGGCGATCAACCCGGCCACGCAAAAGGCCTACATGGCGTTCGACGAATGCTGGTACTGCATGCCGTGCGAAAAGGACTGCCCGACCGGTGCGGTGAAAGTCGAAATCCCGTATCTGCTTCGCTAAAACGCTATCCGGCAACACCGGACGCCTGATTCAACACACCCCTCGTTTCCCACCGCGCCCTGATCGCGGCGGAGACGAACATCCTATAAATGATTCGAGGGGATTCAACCATGTTGCGTGCAGCAATCGCCGGTCTGGTACTGGCTTCGTTCACCCTGTCGGCCTCGGCCGAAACCATCCGCATTGCCATCGGCACTCAGGACACCACCATCAATTGCGCCGCCGGCGGTCTGTTGATTCGCGAGCTGGGCCTGCTCGACAAATACCTGCCTCACGACGGCACCTACAAGGACGCCAAGTACGACGTGCAGTGGAAGAACTTCACCAGCGGCGCACCGCTGACCAACGAGATGGTCGCGGGCAAACTCGACTTCGGCGCCATGGCCGATTTCCCCGGCGCGTTCAACGGTGTGGCGTTTGAAACCGCCGGCAAACACAGCCTGTTCATCAGCGTGCTGTCGGGCAGCATCAAGGGCAGCGGCAACGGCATCGTGGTGCCGAGCGCGTCGGGCGTGCAGTCGTTGAGCGAGCTCAAAGGCAAGACCATCTCCGTGCCGTTCGCGTCCACCGCCCACGGCATGTTGCTGCGCGCCGTGGCGGAGCAGGGCTGGGATCCGCTGAAGGATGTGAACATCATCGCCCAGCCGCCGGAGGTCGCAGGTTCCGCGTTGCAGGCCGGCAAGATCGACGCCCACGCCGACTTCGTGCCGTTCGCCGAACTGTTCCCGAGCCGTGGCTTCGCCCGCAAGATCTACGACGGCGCCCAGGCCAATGCGCCGACGTTCCACGGTGCGCTGGTGGATCAGGCCTACGCCAAGAAGTACCCGGAAATCGTCGTCGCCTACCTGCGCGCCAGCATCGAAGCCAATCAACTGCTGGCCGCCGAACCGGAGAAATACAGCGAGCTGATTGCCAAGGTCACCGGCGTCGATGCCGAGGTCAATTACCTGTTCCACGGCCCGCTCGGCGTGCAGACCCGCGACCTGAGCTGGAAGCCGGAATATCGCCAGGCCGTAGGTACCGCCATCGACACGTTGAAGCTGCTGAAGAAGGCCGATCGCGGGCTCGACCTGAACACCTTTATCGACGATCAGTACATCCGTGCGGCGTTCAAGGCTTCGAATCTGGATTACACCGCGCAACTGGCCAACTACGCGCAGACGCCGTTGAAGTCGGTCGATGCGGTGACCGGAAAGGCTATCTCGGATTTCAGCCATGTCGCAGAAATCTGGGTGCGCGGTGAAGACAAGGTCCGGCGGTATGCCTCGGCTGAAGAGGCGTTCACGGCGTTGGCCGGCCTGAAGTCGGAAGGCAAGAACATCCGGGCGGTGTATGCGCAGGCGAGTGACAGCGGGATCAAGTTGCTGGCGGAGCAGGCGTGGTTTGCCAGCGATGCGAAGGGGCGGTTGAGCGCGTTTTTGCTCAAGGGGCAGGCGCAGCAATTTGCTTCGGCGCAGGGCGGGAAAGTCCTCGACTTCACCGATGCCACGACCCAGGCCGTGGCCACCCGCTAACAGCAAGTCAAAAGCTCCCCCTCACCCTAGCCCTCTCCCGGAGGGAGAGGGGACTGACCGAGGTGTTTGCTGGAGCTACGCCGACCTGAAATATCGAGCCGAACTCAGGTTTGAAAATCATGAGTACCTGCTTGGTATCGAGCCGAACTCAGGTCTTGAAAGGCATGAAGATCGGCTCCCTTTCCCCCTCGCCCCCTTGGGGGAGAGGGCTGGGGTGAGGGGGTTCGATCTCAGCCATCACACGGAAATCCGCTCCATGAGAATCACAAAAAACCGCTGGATACCCAGAGCAACCTCCCTATTACTCTGCCTGCTCTTCTGGCAACTAGCCGCCAGCCACCACTGGAACCTCGGCCTCGTCACCTTCGCCAACGTCCCGACCCCGCTGGCCGTAATCGAAGCGGCTCTCGGTCTCGGCGACTCCGGCAAACTCATTCAGCACCTGACCGCCAGCCTCAGCCGGGTCTTCGCCGGCTACCTCGCCGCACTGATCATCGGTATCGCCCTGGGCCTGGCCATCGGCCGTTCAAAGTGGGCCGAAGACCTGCTGCTGCCACCGCTGGAGGTCCTGCGCCCAATCCCCGCCGTCGCCTGGATTCCACTGGCCATCCTGATGTTCCCATCCTCCGAACTGTCGATGGTCTTCATCACCTTCACCGGCGCGCTGTTCCCGATCCTGCTCAACACCGTGCACGGCGTCGAAGGCGTCGACCCGCGCCTGATCGCCTCGGCCAAAAGCCTCGGGGCCGGGCGCCGGGCGATCCTGCTGGAGGTGATCCTGCCGGGCGCCGCGCCGAGCATCATCACCGGGCTCGCCATCGGCATGGGCACGTCGTGGTTCTGTCTGGTGACCGCCGAAATGATCTCCGGCCAGTTTGGCATCGGTTACTACACCTGGGAGTCCTACACCATTCAGAACTACGCCGACATCGTCGTCGGCATGTTGCTGATCGGCGTGTTGGGCATGGGCAGCAGCCTGCTGATCAAACGCCTGGGCGGGCTGTTCACGCCCTGGCATCGACCACGAGGAAAAGCCTGATGAGCGTGATGCAAACCCCGGAAGGGCGGATCGATATCCGTCAGCTGTCCATCGTCCTCGGCGAAGGCCGGCAAGCGTTTGAAGCGGTGCAGGGGCTGGATTGCCAGATCGAGCCGGGCCAGTTCGTGTGCATTCTCGGCCCGTCCGGTTGCGGCAAATCGACCTTGCTCGGTGCGCTGGCCGGGCATCTGCAGCCCCATGGTGGGCAGTTGAAAGTCGATGGCGCCGAAGTGTCCGGCCCGTCACCGCAGCGCGGCATGGTGTTCCAGCACCACACATTGTTCCCGTGGCGCACGGTGCGCGACAACGTCGCTTTCGGCCTGAAAATGCGCGGCATCGGCAAGGCCGAGCGTCATCGTGCCGCCGACGACATCCTCAAACTGGTCGGCCTCGAAGGTTTCGCCGAACGCTGGCCCGATCAACTTTCCGGCGGCATGCAGCAACGGGTGGAAATCGCCCGGGTGCTGGTCAACCGGCCACGGCTGTTGCTGATGGACGAACCCTTCGGCGCACTGGATGCGCTGACCCGCCTGAACATGCAGGAACTGTTGCTGGACATCTGGACGCGGATTCGCACCACCGTGGTGTTCGTCACCCATGACATCGACGAAGCGCTGTTCCTCGCCGATCGCTTACTGGTGATGAGCGCACGGCCGGGGCGAATCATCGAAGACCTGCGCCTGGATTTCCCCCGGCCACGCACCACCGAACTGGTGACCAGCCACGAGTTTTCGCGCCTCAAGCGCCACTGCCTCGACCTGCTGCGTCACGACAACGACCGACCGCTGCCGCGCCTCAATCCGCTCGGTTTGCCTCCTGAAAACGCCTTGCCGAGATTTGCCCTGTGACCTCATTTTTTGCTGTGACCGATAACGACGACATTCTCGCCCTGCAACCGCGCCTGACCGCCGATGACGCCGGTGTGCGCAGGATTGCCCTGATCGATCTGGCCGACCTCGAAGAGCCGGACGGTCTGCTCTGGCTGGTCGAGCGTCTGGCCGAAGACCCGGCCGAAGAAGTGCGTGCCGAAGCGGCGCGCCTGTTGGAGGCCTGGGAAGACGAGCCGGTGGTTGAAGCGCTGTGCCAGGCTCTGACCGATCCGGCGCCGGCGGTGCAAGCCGCAGCGGCGCAGAGCCTGAGCCTGCTCAAGACCGAAGCGGCGGGCAGGGTGATTCTGCCGTGGACCGCCCATGCCGAAACCGGCGTGCGTATAGCCGCGTTCCGGGCCTTGCGTGAATTGCGTTTCCCCGGCGCTGCGCCGGCCGCGATTCAAGCGCTGAACGATGCCGATGCCAGCGTGCGCCGCGAAGCTGTAGGCGTGCTCGGCTGGCTCAAGCAACTCGACGCACTGCCGGCCTTGGCCCGCCTGGCGAGTGATGACCCGGACACCGAAGTACGCCGCGCCGCTACCGGCGCCCTGGGTTTGGCAAGTGACGCCGAAGTACTGCCGGCCTTGCGTCAGGCCTTGCAGGATCACGCCTGGCAAGTACGCGAAGAAGCCGCAACCACCCTCGGTAAGGTCGGCCACACCGACGCCGGGCCGGCGCTGATCGCAGCCTTGGCCGACGATTACTGGCAAGTACGCCTGCGCGCTACCCGCAGCCTTGGGCGCCTCAAGTACGTCGCTGCCCTCGACGGCCTGATCGACACCCTCGGCCATCGCATCAGCAACCTGCGCAAGGAAGCCGCGCTGGCCCTCGGCGAACTGAACGATCGCGGGGCGGTGGCGGCATTGCAGGCCGCGCAGGACGATGGCGACCCGGAAGTGCGCAAAGCCGTGCGGATTGCCTTGAGTCAGCTGCAATGAATCCGCTGTCGGTCGGCAATTCCGAAAGTGAGCAGAGGTTGCGGCTGAGCTGGCCGGATGGCCGCGAGCAGTTGCTCGACCATGCCGAACTGCGCCGCCAATGCCCGTGCTCGCAATGCCGGGCGTTTCGCCTGCGGGGCTCGCCGCCAATGGTTGACCCGCGTGTGCGGGTCATCGAATTGAACGCTCAGGGCTACGGCCTGCAACTGGTGTTCAGCGATGGCCATCAGCGCGGGATTTACCCGTGGGCCTATCTGTCGCAGCTTGAGGGGATCACTGTCCCGCCGTCATCGCCGGCCGACAGCCATGGAAAATATCCAGCCCCGGCTGATACAGCGACGTCCTGACCTCGAACAACCCGAGCACCGAATGGAACAGGTTGTCGTGGCTCAGATCCGGCTGGCTGCTTTTGCCTTGCAGGCAGCCACGGTCGATGCCGAGTTGCGAGAGGGTGTTGTTGCCGAACCACATCACCATCGGCACATGGGTCTGGGCTTCCGGCGCCAGCGCATAAGGCGCGGCGTGCAGGTACAGGCCGTTCTCGCCCAGCGATTCGCCATGGTCGGACACGTACAGCATCGACGTATCGAGGTGATCCTGATTGCGTTTGAGCAACTCGATCACCTTGGCGAGGAAATGGTCGGTGTAGAGGATCGTGTTGTCGTAGACGTTGACCAGTTCGTCACGGCTGCAACTGCCCAGCTGGTTGGTGTGGCAGATCGGTTTGAAGCGCTCCATGTCCTTGGGGTAGCGCTCGTAGTATTCCGGGCCATGGCTGCCGTCGGCGTGCAGAACGATGATCGCGTTGCCCTTGAGGCTGTCGATGTAGCCTTGCAGGTCGGCCAGCAGCGCTTCGTCGAGGCAGTTGTTGCCGTCGCAAAACGGCCCCGGCTGGTTCTTCGCGATGTCGCGGTTCGGCACGCGCAGGCAGGTGCCTTTGCAGTCACTGTTGTTGTCCAGCCACAGCACCTGCACGCCGGCCCGTTGCAGGATGTCCAGCAAACCTTCGTAGGTTTTGCCTTTCTTGTCGCTGTAGTCCTCGCGCGGGAACATCGAGAACATGCACGGCACCGACACCGCCGTCGAAGTGCCGCAGGAATGCACCTGGGTGAAGTTGAGGATGTCGAGTTTGCTCAGTTCGGGGTTGGTCTCGCGCTCGTAACCGTTGAGCGAGAAGTGGTCGGCCCGGGCGGTTTCGCCGACCACGAACACCATCAGCGATTTCTTCTCGCGACCGGCTGCCTTGGCGCTCATCACCGCGTCTTCGCCGATGGCCTGCACCACGAAATGCTTTTTGATCCCCAGCCGCTGCTTGGTGTATTTGCTGATCGCGTAGATGTAGTTGGTCGGGTTGATGAAGTGGGTGAGTTTGTCTTCCTCGCGAAAGATCGGCGCGTAGGTCGAATAGAACGCGCCCACCGAAGCGCCGATCACCAGCACGCAAGCCACGATCACCAGCACCTTGTTCAGCAAACCCCGAAAGAACGGCCGATAAACCACCGGCCAGCGCCAGATCAGCACGGCCGGCAACACGCCGAGCAACAGCACGTAAGCCAGCAGTTTGCCGCTGAACAGCGCCGTGGCTTCCCCGGGATTGGTTTCGAACACGTTCTGGATCATCACCGTGTCGATGGTGATTCCGTATTCGTTCATGAAATACGCCGCGCAGGCCGAGAGCAGGGCCACCAGCGTCAGCGCCGGTTTCAGCGTCCAGCGAAACGAGATCAGCGTCAGCAGCAGCGTGATCGCCGCCCAGAGAAACAGTCCGAAGGAGGCGAAAAACGCCAGTTTGTGCGCGCCTTGCAAGGTAATCAGCGTTCCCAGCGCCTTCCAGGTCGCCAGGTTGTACAGCGCCACCAGTGCCAGGGAAAACAGCAGCACCAAGCGGGTCGGAGTGATGGACGGTAAACGCAGTCCTTTGCCCAAAGCCATTTCGATACTTTCCTCTACGTCAGTCGAAAACCCATACGGTTGCGCGCGTAACTGTAGAAGAACATTGGTAAAAATTCCGTAAACATCCGGTAACAAAATCACGGCAAGTGCAAAAAAGTGGGCGCCAGCAGGCCGGCTCCCACGGGAGATTTGCGGCGGATCAGAAGGATTTGCTGACGCTGGCGACGACCGTCGCCGTGCACACGTCCTTGAAGCCCCAACTGCTCAGGCACTGGCTCTGCGAGAGGTCGGTGTCGATGTAGCTCAGGCCCAGCACCACGCCGGCCAGGTTGTGGGTCAGTTTGACTTCCCACTCCCGGTAGGACTCCTCGCTGTGACCGGACGCCGAATACATGTGCGGGTCCTTGAAGTCCATGTTGCCGTAGCGCAGCTTCAGCCCGGAATCCAACGGCAATTCGGTTTCATAGCCGATGTAGCTGTAGAGCGAACTCTGTTTGCTATCGATGCCCGGCGCGTCACTGGAGTAATAGGCCGCGAGTTTCACGCCGTAAGCGCTGAGTATCGAGTACACCTCGTTTTGGTTGAACTGGCTCTCCTTGGGATACGCGTATTTGATGTAGCCCAGATCCAGGCTCACGGCCTCGGTCGCCTGCCACAGCCAGCCGGCGTAGTAATCGACCTCCTGACGGGTTTTCAGGCCTCCGCCGAAATCGACGTTCGAACTCCACGCGCCGAGGTACAGGCCGCTGCGGTGGGCCAGGGTCAGACCAGCCTGTACGGCCGGGTCGTTCTGGGTCTGGGAGATACCGCGGGTGCGGTAGTCGCTGGCCAGGGTCAGGTCGACCAGCACCGCGAAATCATCGTTCAAGGGGATTGCGTGGCTGCTCAAGGGCAGCAGGCTCAAGGAAGTGAGGGCGAACAGGGGCAAGGCTTTCATGTGAAGTCCCGTTGTTGTGGTTGTTATGGGCAGGAAGCGGGCAAGGCTGCGCCGGACCCCGGCGGCTGGCGCGGGGTCGGGCAGGGGATACGGCGATTGTTATTAGAGGGTAGGGGCGTAGACCTGACGGCCGGCGAACCAGGTTTGCAGCACCTGGGTGTCATGCAGGGCTTTGTCGTCGACGCTGAACACGTCGCGATCGAGCACGATGAAATCGGCCTGTTTGCCGGGGCTCAGCGAGCCGATCTGCTTTTCCAGGCCGATGGTCCGCGCGGCATTGGCGGTGTAGGCGTAGAACATGGTTTCGCGGTCCAGGCGTTCGTCGGCGTTGAGCACGCCCAGCGGCCCGGTGCGGGTGATGGCCTGGGCCATTGCATTCCACGGGTTCGGCGAGGACACCGGCCAGTCGCTCGCGCCGGCAATCGTTGCGCCCTGCTTGAGCAGCGAATGCGCCGGGTATTGATAGCGAAAGGCGAGGGCGCTGACGTAAGGCTTGATCATGTCGGTGGTGTAGTCGTCGGCGCTGGCCCACAGCAGTTGCATCGAGGCAATCACGTTCAGCGGCTTGAAGCGGGCGAACTCCTTCGGGTTGACCATTTGCAGGTGGGTGATCGAGTGCGTTACGCCGCTCTGCCGGTCCTTGCGCGCCTGGGCGATGCCGTTCAGGGATTCGCGCACCGCGCGGTCGCCGATGGCGTGGATGTGCACCAGCCAGCCGCGCTGGTCGATGGCGCTGACCAGTTCGCCGAAGTGCTGCGGATCGATCAGCAGTTCGCCCTGTTTGTGCGAGTTGCTGTAGGGATCGATCATCGCCGCGCTCTGGGCCGGGTATTCGATCACGCCGTCGGCGAAGATCTTGATCCCCGGCAGCGTCAGGTTGGGGATGCCCTGAAATTGCTGGCGCACTTTGTCGAGGGTATCGAGGTCGGCCGGGACGCTTTTCGGGTTGGCCACCAGCAGCGCGGCGACGTGGGCGGTCATGCCACCGCTTTCCGACAGGGCCTTGTAGGCCGGCAATACTCCGACGGTTTTCTCGGTGGGCTTGAGGGCGAACACCGGCTCGCCCGGCGCGGCGTTGGCGGCGGGGTCCATCCACGCGGTGATGCCGAGGCTGTTGTTGAAACGCACCGCCGATTGCGCAGCCTTGAGCATGTCGGCCGGGCTCGGCACTGGCATTTTCGAGGCGACCCGATCCCAGCCGGCGTCGACCACAAAGCCGTTCGGTTCACCGCTGGCCAGTTTGCCGATGGTGTCTTTTTCCGCATCCGGCAGGGTTTTCAGCAGCGCGGCGTCGATGCCCGCACGCTTGAGCATCACGTTGTTGGCCCACGCCGTGTGGTGATCGCTGCCGGTGAACACCACCGGCACGTCGGCCCATTCGCCGTGGTTGAAGATTTTGCCCAGCGCTTCAGCCTTGGCCCAATACGCCGAACTCATGCCGGCCACGCTCAATACGTCGCCATGCCGGGCCTTGCCGTCGTCACGCAAGCCGCGCAGGCGTTTTTCTAGTTCATCCAGGCCGACCACGTCGTCTTCCATGTTCGCCGAGACCATTTCCAGCCCGCCGAAAATCGCGTGGGAATGGCTGTCGATCAGGCCGGGCATCAGCGCCTGGCCTTTCAGGTCGATCACCTGGGTGCCGGGTTCGATCAAGGCCTTGATCTGCGCATCGCTGCCAACTTTCAGCACCTTGCCGTTCTCCACGGCCAGCGCCTGAACCTTCGGTTGAGCGCGGTCGGCGGTGAAAATCTTGCCATTGAGCAGCACCAGATCGGTGGCGGCCATGGCTTCCATCGAGGCAAAACTCACAGCGGCGATCAGCACATTTTTTGTGAAATGCGGGATGAATCTTTTCATTGAACATTTCCTTGTTATTGCGTCTGATGGCCAGATTAGTGGCTGCCAACGCCCGACTGAACGCCTCCCTCACGAAAAACGTTTTTGCCTGAACGGAAAAAGCATGGACAAGCTGGGTGCACTGAAAATGTTCGTGGTCACCGCGCAGCTCGGCAGTTTCAGCCGCGCTGCCGAGCAACTGGGCAAGACTCCGTCGGCCTTGACCAAAGCGGTCAATCATCTGGAATCCGAACTCGGCGCGCGGTTGTTCGAACGCAGCACGCGGCGGATTCTGCTGACCGAAATCGGCCGGCTGTATCTGGAAACCGCACGGCAGGTGCTGCAACGGCTGGACGAGGCCAGCGAGGAAATCGAGCAGTTGCAGTACGGTTTGCGCGGCAGCCTGAAAATCACCGCACCGCTGGCCTACGGGCGGGCGTTTCTCGATCAGGTGTGTGACGGCTTTTTGCAGCAATACCCGCAGATCAGCCTGCAAGTGGATTTGTGCGACGAATTCGTCAATCTGCTGGAAAGCGGCTACGACCTGGCGTTGCGCGAGGGCCATGACGACTTGCCGGGGTTGATCGCGCGGGTGGTCGGCAGCAATCGGCTGGCACTGTGCGGCAGCCCCGAATACTTGGCGCGCAAGGGCTTGCCGGTGACGCCGCAAACCCTCGATCAGCATGAATGGCTGCTGTACCGGCATCCGTTGCTCAACCGCGAATTCTGGTGGGCCGAGCGCGACGGCCAGCGCCTGAGCCTGGCGCAACCGGCGGCGCCGCTGTTGCGCAGTGACAATTACGATTTGCTGCTGGCCAGCGCTTTGGCCGGACGCGGCTTGCTGCACACGCCGCTGTGGAGCGCCGCGCCGTACATCGCCGACGGGCGACTGGTGCGGGTCATGGCTGATTACGACATCGACCCGGACAGCTTCGGGCCACATATTCTGGCGGTATACCCGAGCCATCGGCGGGCGACGGCCAAGGTTGTGGCGTTTATCGACTACATCGCAGGCTTTCTCGCCGAACGCGGTTTGAACTGACGGAGAGATCGTTCCCACGCTCCGCGTGGGAATGCAGCCCGTGACGCTCCGCGTCACTGGACGCGGAGCGTCCCTAGAGGCATTCCCACGCAGGAGCGTGGGAACGATCATCAGTGGATTCGAGCTGACTGGCGGTGCTTGTCAGGAAATTCCCACAGGAGTACAAATGTACTCCATGACGACCCTGACTCCCCGCCGTACCGCCATCCTGACCTTTATCCGCGAACGCATCGCCGAACACGGTCAGCCCCCAAGCCTCGCTGAAATCAGCGAGGCTTTTGGTTTTGCCTCCCGCAGCGTGGCGCGCAAGCATGTGCTGGCGCTCACCGAAGCCGGGTTTATCGAGGTCAATCCGCATCAGGCCCGGGGCATTCGCCTGCTCGGGCAGCCGGCGCGGCCGGAACTGCTTGAAGTGCCCGTACTCGGCCGGGTGGCCGCCGGTGCGCCCATCGGCGCCGATGCCGACCTGCACAATCGGCTGATGCTCGATCCCGCGCTGTTCTCCCGCACGCCCGACTACATGCTGCGAGTGCAGGGCGATTCGATGATCGAGGACGGCATTCTCGACGGCGATCTGGTCGGCGTGCGGCGCAACCCCGAGGCGCTCAACGGCCAGATCGTGGTGGCGCGACTCGACGGCGAGGTCACCATCAAACGCTTCGAGCGGATCGGCGATGAGGTTCGCCTGTTGCCGCGCAACCCGGCGTATCAACCGATTGTGGTGCGGGCCGATCAGGACCTGGCCATCGAAGGGGTGTTCTGCGGTCTGGTGAGGCAAGGCTGATGGGTGCCGTCGTTGCGCTGGATACGCTGTTCAATGGTGGCCAGGTCTGGAAGGGCCGGCCTGCGCCACCCGCCGCCAGCCCGCAACCCACCGGGCACGCTGCGCTGGACGCTGCCTTGCCCAGTGGCGGCTGGCCGGAGGCGGCGCTGAGCGAAATACTCCTGGCCGGGCCCGGTGTCGGCGAATTGCAACTGGTGTGGCCGACGTTGGCGCGGCTGTCGGCGGCAGGCGAGCGCATCGTGCTGGTGGCGCCGCCGTTTGTGCCGTACCCGCAGGCGTGGGCCAATGCCGGGGTCGATCTGCGTCAGTTGTCGGTGATCCAGGCCAGCGAACGCGATGCGTTGTGGGCGGCGGAGCAATGCCTGCGCTCGGGCAGTTGCGGCGCGGTGCTGTGCTGGCCGCACAAGGCTGATGACCGCGCCTTGCGCCGTTTGCAGGTGGCGGCGGAAACCGGCCAGACCCTGGCGTTCGCGTGGCGACCGTTGAGTGAAGCGGTCAACCCGTCGCCCGCCGCTCTGCGCATTGCCATCGATGCCCGCCCGGCGCAGTTGCGCGTGCTCAAGTGCCGGGGTGGTCTGGCGCGCAGCGCACCGATTGCCTTCGCCGTGGGGCATTGAGGTCGCCATGCGCTGGGTTTGTATTCTGTTCCCGCAATTGGCCCTCGACGCCGTGCTGCGTCAACGCCCCGATCCCGAGCAACCGCTGGCGCTGCTCAGCGGCCCGGCCCAGCGCCGGGTGCTGCAAGCGGTCAATCCGGCGGCGCGGGCATTGGGCTTGCGTCCGGGGCAGTCGATGACCGCCGCGCAGGCCATGAGCAAAGGGTTCGCCACCGTCGATTACGATTCGGCCGAGGTCGAGCACTGGCAGCAGTTTCTTGCCGCCTGGGCCTATCGTTTCAGCGCCCAGGTCAGCGTGCATTACCCGCGCACGGTGGTATTCGAGATCGAGTCGAGCCTCGGACTGTTCGGTTCCTGGGCGCAGTTCGAAGCACGGTTGCGCACGGAACTGACGGAGCTGGGCTTTCGGCACCGCATCGTCGCCGCGCCCAATCCGGTGGCGGCGCGAGTACTGGCCAACGCCTACGACGGATTGGTGGTGCCCGACGGTGAAGCCCTGCGCCATCACCTCGGGCAATTGCCGGTCGACCGCATCGGGCTTGAGCCGAGCGTGGCCACGGCGCTGTCGCGCATGGGCCTGCGTAACCTCCATCAGGTGCAGAACCTGCCACGCCAGGCCCTGGCCCGGCGTTTCGAGGCGCCGATGCTCAAACACCTGGACACGCTGTTCGGCGCACGGCCGCTGGCGCTGGCGTTCTACCTGCCGCCGGATCGTTTCGACGTGCGCATCGAACTCAATTTCGACGTGCAGTCCCATCAGGCGCTGCTGTTCCCCTTGCGCCGCCTGACGTCCGATCTGGCGGCGTTTTTGTGCGGGCGCGACAGCGGCGTGCAGCGCTTCGATCTGCATCTGGAACATGCGGGGCTGCCGGACACGCTGATCAAGGTCGGCCTGCTCAGCGCCGAGCGCGATCCGGCGATGCTCTTTGAACTGGCCCGTGGCCGACTGGAGCAGGTGCAGGTCGAAGCCCCGGTACGCGGCTTTCGTCTGCGCGCCGAGGATCTGCCGAGTTTCGTGCCGCAGTTTCAGGAACTGTTCGACGACCGCCCGCAACAGACCTTGCCCTGGGAGCAACTGCGCGAACGCTTGCGTGCGCGGCTGGGGGATGAAGCGGTGCAGGGCCTGCGCTTCCAGGCTGATCATCGACCGGAGTGCGCGTGGCAGAACGCCGATGACAAGCAGCGTTGCGCTGCGTTGCCGGGCGTGCAACGTCCGGGCTGGTTGTTGGGCGAGCCGCAGTCCGTGCCCGAAGGTTCGGCGCGGATCCTCATGGGCCCGGAACGCATCGAGTCCGGTTGGTGGGACGGTGACGACGTGCGCCGCGACTATTACCTGATCCAGAACCGCGCCGGCCAGCAAGGCTGGGCGTACCGGGCAGTGGGTGAGGGCGGTCCGTTGTGGCTGCAGGGCTGGTTCGCATGAACCAGGGTTATGCCGAGCTGCACTGCCTGTCGAATTTCAGTTTCCAGCGCGGTGCGTCCAGTGCACTGGAACTATTCCAGCGGGCGAAAAAGCACGGCTATCAGGCGCTGGCGATCACCGATGAATGCACCCTGGCCGGGATCGTTCGTGCCTGGCAGGCAGCCAAATCCGTGGAGCTGCCGCTGATTATTGGCAGCGAAATCCGCATCGAGAACGGCCCGAAACTGGTGTTGCTGGTGGAGAACATCGAGGGTTATCAGGCCCTGTGCGGCTTGATCACCCAGGCTCGGCGGCGCACCCAGAAAGGCCAGTATCAAATACTGCGCGAGGATTTCAGCGAACCGTTGCCGGGATTGCTGGTGCTGTGGGTGCCGGATGCGGTCGATGAGGTGGAAGAGGGCCGTTGGCTGAAACAGACCTTCGGTGAACGGCTGTGGCTGGCGGTGCAGTTGCATCGCGGGCAGAACGATCAGCAGCGGCTGGCTGCACTGCTGAGTCTGGCGGATGAACTGCAGATTCCAGCCGTGGCCAGCGGTGATGTGCACATGCACGCCCGTGGACGCCGGGCCTTGCAGGACACCATGACTGCGATCCGTCATCACGTGCCGGTGGCCGAAGCCGGGTTGCGCCTGCACCCCAATGGCGAGCGGCATTTACGCAGCCTCGATGTGCTGCAAGAACTGTATCCGCAGGCCTTGCTGGACGAATCGGTGAAACTGGCTCGCCGCTGCACTTTCGATCTGGGCGAGTTGCGTTATCAATATCCGAAAGAATTGGTGCCCGAGGAACACAGCGCCAGTTCCTGGCTGCGCCACCTGACAGAGCAAGGCATCGCTTGGCGCTGGCCGCAAGGCGCACAGCCCAAGGTGCTCAAGCAGATCGACGATGAACTGGAGCTGATCGCCGAACTCGGCTACGAAAGCTACTTCCTCACCGTGCACGACGTGGTGCGCTTCGCCCGGGAGCAGAAAATCCTTTGTCAGGGCCGGGGTTCGGCGGCCAACTCGGCGGTGTGTTTTGCCTTGGGCATCACCGAGATCGACCCGGACCGCACCACGCTGCTGTTCGAGCGTTTCATGTCGAGGGAGCGCAACGAACCGCCGGACATCGACGTGGATTTCGAGCACGAACGCCGCGAAGAAGTCCTGCAATACGTGTTTCGTCGTTATGGCCGCCGTCGTGCGGCGCTGACGGCGGTGGTCAGCACCTACCACGCTTCCGGTGCGATCCGCGATGTGGCCAAGGCGCTGGGGCTGCCGCCGGACCAGATCAATGCGCTGGCCGACTGCTGCGGTCACTGGAGCGATGAAACCCCGCCCGTGGAGCGCCTGCGCGAAGGCGGTTTCGACCCCGAAAGTCCGCTGCTGCACCGGGTGTTGAGCCTGACCGGGCAATTGATCGGCTTCCCCCGACACCTGTCGCAGCACCCCGGTGGTTTCGTGATTTCCGAGCAACCGCTGGACACGCTGGTGCCGGTGGAGAACGCCGCCATGGCTGATCGCACGATCATCCAGTGGGACAAGGACGATCTCGACGCGGTCGGGCTGCTCAAGGTGGATATCCTCGCCCTCGGCATGCTCAGCGCGATCCGCCGCTGTTTCGACCTGCTGCGCCGTCATCGCAATCAAAAACTGAGCCTGGCCACCATCCCGGCTGACGATCGCCCGACCTACGACATGATCAGCCGCGCCGACACCATCGGCGTGTTCCAGATCGAGTCCCGGGCGCAGATGTCGATGCTGCCGCGCCTGCGCCCGCAAACCTTCTACGATCTGGTGATCGAAGTGGCCATCGTCCGGCCGGGGCCGATCCAGGGCGGGATGGTCCATCCGTATCTGCGCCGGCGGAACAAGGAAGAAGAGGAAACCTATCCGTCACCGGAACTGGAAGTGGTGCTCAAACGCACCCTCGGCGTGCCACTGTTTCAGGAACAGGTGATGCAGATCGCGATTGTCGCCGCCGACTACAGCCCCGGCGAGGCCGACCAGTTGCGTCGCTCCATGGCCGCGTGGAAACGCCACGGCGGGCTGGAGCCGCACAAGGACCGGCTGGCCGCCGGCATGAAGAAAAACGGCTACAGCCCGGAATTCGCCGCGCAGATATTCGAGCAGATCAAGGGCTTCGGCAGTTACGGATTCCCCGAGTCCCACGCCG
This sequence comes from Pseudomonas sp. GW821-FHT11D10, assembly GCF_058808435.1. Lineage (NCBI taxonomy): Bacteria > Pseudomonadati > Pseudomonadota > Gammaproteobacteria > Pseudomonadales > Pseudomonadaceae > Pseudomonas > Pseudomonas sp. GW821-FHT11D10. The sequence goes on from NZ_JBXARR010000001.1 coordinate 752,800, forward strand.
CCAGTTTTGCCTTGCTGACCTATGCCAGTTGCTGGCTCAAGTGCCACGAACCGGCGGCGTTCGCCTGCGCGCTGATCAACAGTTGGCCGATGGGTTTCTACAGCCCGGATCAGATTCTTCAGGATGCGCGCCGGCATCATTTGCAGATCCGCCCGGTGGACGTGCGCGCCAGTGACTGGGATTGCAGCCTGGAGCCGATTGCCGGCGAGCAACCGGCGATCCGCATGGGTCTGCGGATGATCAAGGGTTTTCGCGAGGAGGATGCCCGCAGCATTGAAAACGCTCGGGCGAGGGGGGCATTTGCCGATGTCGCCGATCTGGGCGAACGGGCCGGGCTCGACAGTCGCGCCCAGGCGCTGCTGGCGGACTCGGGAGCGCTGCGAGGCCTGGCCGGTCACCGCCATCGGGCGCGCTGGGAAGTGGCCGGGGTGCAGAAACAGCTCGGGTTGTTTGCCGGGTTGCCGAATCAGGAAGAGCCGGATGTGCTGCTGCCGACGCCGAGCGTCAGCGAAGACCTGTTCACCGACTACGCCACCCTCGGCACCACGCTGGGGCCGCACCCATTGACGTTGTTGCGCGACGAGTTGCGGGCCCGGCGCTGTCGCAGCTCCCGGGAGTTGCTGGAGGTCGAGCATGGCCGGCCGGTGAGCGTGGCGGGGCTGGTGACCGGGCGCCAGCGGCCGGGCACTGCCAGTGGCGTGACGTTCGTGACGCTGGAGGACGAGTTCGGCAACGTCAACGTGGTGGTCTGGCGCGATCTGGCCGAGCGTCAGCGCCAGGTGCTGGTGGGCTCGCAACTGCTCAAGGTCGATGGCCGCTGGGAGCGGGAAGGCGAGGTTCGGCACCTGATTGCCGGACGCCTGAGCGATCTGACTCCGCTGCTCAACGGCATCCGCGTACAAAGCCGCGACTTCCACTGATCAGCGCTGTGGCCAGAACCGCTCGCCACCCCCCGGTGCTTCCGTCCACGCCTGCAACGTGCGGGTCGGTAAATCGAAATAATCCCGGGTCCGTGCATAACCATGCCCGCCCATGCGCCCGATCGCATCCAGCCCCAACTGATCGATGTACAGGGTTTTCGGATCGATCAACTCGTTGCGCACATGCGCCATCAAACACCTCGCCAAAAATGATCTCCCGCGACTGACCGATGTTCAGCGCCATCATCCGCCGACATTCCAGCGCCACCGGTGCTTCGCCGATTCGCGGGCATTTGACCGAGGTGCCGGGGATCGCCGTCAGGCCCGCTGCGGTCAGCTCATCGAAACCCGGCGCGAATGGCACGGCGCAGACGTTCATGGCTTCCACCAATGCATCGCTGACAATGTTGACGGTGAATTCCTGGTTCATCTGGATATTGCGCGTGGTGTCCTTCGGGCTCTGGTCGCCGTAGTTCTCCACGCCGAGCGCGAGAATGGGCGGGTCCGCCGACAGCGCATTGAAGAAGCTGAACGGCGCGGCATTGACCCGGCCTTCGGCATCGATGGTGGTGACCAGTGCAATCGGACGTGGCACCACGCTGCCGATCAGAATCTTGTATTTTTCCCGTGGGCTCAGTTGGCTGAAATCGAAGCTGTGCATGGCAGTGTTCTCTAAAGAAGTGGATCGATGGCGCTCAACGGCGCTTCGGCGCTGTAGTCGTCGGCGAACGGAATGGCCGGCTGGAACAGGGTTTTCCAGTCCGGTCGGCCAAAGGCCCGGTCGCTGTGGCTGCGCATCAGTTTTTCGTATTGGCGCTGGGCCTGGCGTTGCAGAGTGGGGTAGTCGACGCCGTTGACCTGACCGTCGTGCATCACGCAGCGACCGTCGATGAAACTGGCGATGCAGTCGTCGCCGCGTCCGGCCAGCAGCAGGTTTTTCAGTGGATCGAACAGCGGGCCCAGGTGCAGGCCGCGCAGGCTGAACACGGTGATATCCGCTTTGGCGCCGGGTGCCAGGCGACCTAGATCGTCACGGCCCAACGCCTTGGCGCCGCCGAGGGTGGCGGCGTTGTACAGATCGAGGCTGCTGGTCAGTGCCGAGCCGCCCTCCATCAAGCGGGCGATGTTCAAACCGTGGCGCATGTTGGCCAGCAAGTCCGCCGGCCAGGTGTCGGTGCCGAGGGCGAAGTTGATGCCCTTGGCGCGGTAGCGGCCAAACGAATTCAGCGCCTCGCCGTCACGGGCGAACACCAGCGGGCAGTGCACCAGACTCGCGCCGCCGTCGATGACCCGTTGCAGATCGTCATCGCCCGAGGTGTAGATGCCGTGGGGCAACAGGCTGCGCGGGTTGAGCAAATCCAGCTGCTGCAACCAGCCCAGCGGCGTGGTGCCGCGCAACTGTTCGACCATCGCCACTTCACTCAGCGCCTGACAGCAATGCAGACGCATCGGCGCGTTCAGCTCGCGGCTCAATGCGGAGGTGCGTTGCAGCAGCGCCGGGGTGCAGGTCTGGATGCGATCCGGCAGCAGCGCACCACGAATCAACCCCGCATGAGCACCATCGAAATCCTTGAAAAACCGTTCGGCCGCGTCCAGTCCGGCCAGCCCCCGAGCCTCATCCCAGTGATGGGCCAGAGTGCCGTCGGCGCGCCAGTAACTCATGCCGCTCATGTAGCAGGGGCCGAGATAGGTGCGCAGCCCCAGTTCGCCCGCCACGTCGGCGACAGCGGCGAACTCGTCGTAGGTCTCCGCCCATTCGCGGTAGTACATCGAGGTGATCGGCATCGCCGTGGTAATGCCATTGCGGATCAACTGGGTGAAGGCGTAGCGGTATTTGAAGACTTCTTCTTCGGGGCTGAACGACTCACGCGGGCCGGCCGCCAGATATTCTGCCGACCACATCCGGCCCATGGCGCGCTCGTCGCCGTTGTCCAGCGTCAGTACCGTGGAATCGAGATCGCCGAGGGCGTCGAGATCGATGAAACCGGGTCCGATCAGCGCATTGCCGTAGTCGATCCACTGGTCCACCGGCCCTTGGTAACCGCGCCCGACAAACTCGATGCGCGAACCGGCGAACACCACTTCGCCGTCACGCCACAGCACATGCCGCGTGCCGTCGAAACCGACCACGCAACCGGCCTTCAGGCCGATCCGTTTCACAGACGGCTGCCCAGCAAGCGACCGCCGCTGGCGATCAGTTCGCCGCCGCGATAGACCTGACGCACCGGCCGCGCGACTACCGCTTCTCCAAGGGTTTCAACCGGCATCAGCAGAAAGTCCGCCGGCCGGCCGATTCCAAAACCATACTCTTCAACACCCAATGCGCGGGCACCGTTCACAGTCGCCGCGTCGAACGCCGCCGCCAGTTCATCGTCCTTGCCCAGGTCGAAACGGAACGCCAGCAACATCGCCCGTTCCAGCATGTCGCCGTTACCCATCGGCGACCACGCATCACGAATGCCGTCGGAGCCCAGACAAACGTTGACCCCGGTCTCACGCAGCGCCAGAAACGGCGGCACCGCGCAATCGGCCGGCGCCGAACTCATCAGCGAAATCCCCAGCGCAGCGAGGCGTTCGGCGACCGGTTTGACCTGGCTCCACGGCAGCATGCCGAGGCAATAGGCGTGGCTGATCATCACCCGGTTCTGCAGGTTGAAACGCTCGGTGTAATCGGCGATCCGGGCGACCTGCCACAGGCCCAGTTCACCCTTGTCGTGCAGATGAATGTCGACGCCGCGCTGGAACTCGCTGGCCAGTTTGAACACGAAATCCAGTTGCGCGATCGGGTCGTTGTCGATGCCGCACGGGTCGAGCCCGCCGACATTCTCCACGCCCAGCGCCATGGCTTCGCGCATCAGTTCGGCGGTGCCGGGGCGGCTGATCAGCCCGGTTTGCGGGAACACCACCAGTTGCAGGTCGATCAGGTCGTTGTAGGTTTCGCGCAGTTGCTGCATGGCTTCGACGTGACGCAGGCCGAATTCCGGGTCGATGTCGACGTGGCAACGCATCGTCAGCGAACCCCGGGCGATGCAGTTTTCCAGCAACGCACCGGCGCGTTCGGCGATCGGCGCTTTCACTTCACGCAGGACGCGGCGCTCGTTGCTGATGTAGTCCTTGAGTGTCGGGCCGGCGCTGTTCGGGCGCCAGGGCTGGCCGTAGAGGGTCTTGTCGAGGTGGACGTGGCTTTCCACCAGCGGGGCGGTCAGGAGCTGGTTCTGGCCGTCGATGTCGGTGGCGGCCAGCGGGGTGTTCGAGGCCGGGCGGCGTTGGGTGAACTTGCCGTTTTCGATCAGCAGGTCTTCGGCGGGGGCGCCGTAGGGGCGGATGTTTCTGAGCCAGCGGGGGGCAGTCATTGGAACCTCGTTTGTTCTTTGGATTTTTTCCCCTCACCCTAGCCCTCTCCCGGAGGGAGAGGGGACCGACCGAGTCGTCTCAGGTAATACGCCGACCTGAGAGACCGAGTCGATTATGGATTCAGAGCAAAACGTTCAGGTCGGTGTATTTCTTGAATATTCCCCAATCGGTTCCCTCTCCCTTTGGGAGAGGGCTAGGGTGAGGGCTGCGGTTTCGGATCAACCCTTAAGCTTCGACCAAATCCGATCCTGCAGCTCCCGCGCCTTGTTGCTGCACTCCTTCTCCGGCCGCAGCCGCGAGGCGTATTCCTCGGGCATGTTGATCGCGTCCATGACCTTCCATTTCGCATCCAGCAACTGATCGCTCTGAATCCCGTTGGCATAGGCAATCGCGTTGGACACGGCCGCCGCGTTCTCGGGCTTCATCATCCAGTCGATAAAGATCTTCGCGTTGCCCGGATGCGGCGCGCTTTTCGGTACGGCGAAGTTGTCCTGGAACATCGCCAGGCCTTCTTTCGGGTACACGTACTTGATGGTGCTCTTCTGCAACGTGGCGCGGGCCGTCGAGCCGTTCCAGTTCTGCATCATGATCACTTCGCCCGAGGCCATGCGGTCGACGGTGTTGTCGGAGCTGTACATCTTCAAAAACGGTTTCTGCTTTTGCAGCAGTTCGAGGATGCGTTTGGCGTCCTGCGGGTTTTCGGTGCACTCGTCGACGTTCAGGTAGTGGCTGGCGGCGTTGATCACACTGCTGGAGGTGTCGAGGGCGGCGAGCTGGCCTTGCAGCTCCTTGCGCGGTTCGAAGAACTCTTTCCACGAGTCGTCGAGCTTGCCGCCCGGCACCCGGGCGCTGTCGTAGGAAAACCCGGTGGTGCCCCACAGATACGGCGCCGAAAACTTGCGGCCCGGGTCGAAGCTCGGGTCGCGGAACGGGCCTTTGACGTACTGGAAGTTGTTCAGGGTCGGAGCGTCGATTTCCAGCAGCAGGTCCTGCTTGATCAGCGTCTGCATGATCGACTGCGACGGCACGATCACGTCATACGCCGCGCCGCCGGCCTGCAACTTGGCGAGCAGGGTTTCGTTGCTGTCGTAGCCGTCCATGGTGACCTTGATCCCGGTCTCCTTTTCGAATTTGGCCAGCAGGTCCACCGGGTAGTAATCGGTCCAGTTGTAGAAGAACAATTGCTTGGGTTCGGCCGCGTGGGCGCTGAACGCGGTGAAACAACTCAGGGCCAGACCGGAAATAGCCAAACGCATGCTTTTGGTTTTCATGAACAGAGCGCTCCAGGTTTATTGTTGTTTGCCGCGTTGGCCGAGCCAGAAGGCCAGCACTACCAGCACGATGGAAATCACCAGCATCAGGGTCGAAATCGCGTTGATCTCGGGCGTTACGCCGGCCTTGATCGCCGAGAAGATGTACACCGGCAACGTGGTCGAACCGGGCCCGGCGACGAAGAAGGTCATGATGAAATCGTCGAGGCTGACCACGAACGCCAGCACCGACCGGACAACACCGCCGGCCACAGCAGCGGCAAGGTCACGCGGCGGAACACTTGCCACGGGTTGGCGTACAGGTCGTTGGCGGCTTCCAGCAGGCTCTTGTCCAGATCGTTGAGCCGTGCGCGGATCGGCAGGTAGGCGAACGGAATGCAGAAGCCGATGTGCGCGACGATCACGGTCATCAGCCCGAGCTTGATCCCCAGCGCCATGAACAGCAGCAGGGTGGCCACGGCGGTGACGATCTCCGGCAGGATCAGCGGCAGGTTGATCCCGCCCTCGACCATTTTCTGCCCGTAGAACGGCCGGTAAGTCGCCAGCGCCGCCAGCAGTGCAATCGCCGTGGCGCACACGGTGGCGATGGTCGCGACGATGATCGAGTTCAGCGCCGCCGTCTGGATCGACGGGTTGGCCAGGATCCGCCCGTACCAGGCGAACGAGAACTCGGTCCACACCGTCGCCGAGCGGTTGGCGTTGAAGCTGTAGGCGATCAACACCAGGATTGGTACGTACAGATAGGCGAGGATCAGCAGGCTGATTTCCCGGGTCGCCGGGAGTTTTTTCAGGTGCAGAGAGATCATGCTTTCGCTCCCCGGTTCAGGGTTTTCGCCGCGCTGCGGCTGTAGAGGGCGTAGAGCACCAGTGACAGCAGCAGAATCCCGAGCAGCAGGAACGACAGCGAACTGCCGAGCGGCCAGTTACGCGCGGTGCCGAATTGCTGCTGGATCAGGTTGCCGATCATCAGGGTCTTGCCGCCGCCGAGAATCGCCGGGGTGATGAAGGCGCCGAGGCTCGGCACGAACACCAGCAACGCGCCGGCAATCACGCCGGGCATCGACAGCGGCAGGATGATCCGGCGCAGCGCGTGCCAGCGGTTGGCGCCCAGGTCATAGGCGGCTTCCACCAGGCGCCAGTCGAGTTTTTCCAGGGTCGAGTAGATCGGCAGAATCATGAACGGCAGGAAGCTGTAGACCAGGCCGACGCTGACCGCGAAGTCGTTGTAGAGCAGGGTGATGCCGCCGGCACTCGGGAACAGCGCGTTGAGGCTCTGGGCGACCCAGCCCTGTTCGCGCAGGATGATCAGCCACGCGTAATTGCGGATCAGCAGGTTGGTCCAGAACGGGATGGTGATGAGCAATACCATCAGGTTGCGTCGGCGCGGGGTCAGGCTCGACATCCACAACGCCACCGGAAACCCGAACAAAAAGCACAACACCGTGGTGCCACCGGCCTGGAACACCGAACGCAAAAGCGCCTGGGCGTAGACCCAGTTCAGCTCCAGTTCGCCGTCGAAACCTTCCTGGAAAAACAGCTGCACGTAACTCTGCAGTTGCCATTGGGCCTGCCAGTCGACGCCGCCGTAGGTGTTGCGCGGCAGCAGGCTGATGTAGCCCATGATCCCCAGCGGAATGGCGATCAGGGCGAGCAGGGTCAACACCACCGGGCTGAGCAACAGCGCGCGGTTGAGGGAGGGGGAAGTGCTGCTGACGCTCATCTCAGGCCTCCATCAACAGGCAGGCCTGGGGCGGCAGATGCACCGCCACGCGCTCGCCGACCGCCCGACCACGGTTCAGGCCTTCGTTGTTTTCCCGCAGCATGACTTTGATGTCGTTGTTCAAACGGCACTGGTACAACGTCGCGGTGCCGACATACAGCACGGCCTCGATCACCCCGCGCAGATGATGGGGCTGATCCGCCGCGACCAGTTGCGAGCGCTCGGGACGAAACGCGAGTTGCACGCTGCTGCCGCTGACGCCCTGTGGCGGGCAGGGGATTTCCACCGGCATGCCGTTGGGCACGAAGATGTTTTCGTTGTGCTCGCCGCGCTTGAGCTGGCCGGGGAGGAAATTGATGTCGCCGATGAACTGGGCGACGAAGCGGTGCTGCGGCCGTTCATAGATGTCGGTCGGGGTGCCGATCTGCAGGATTTTGCCGGCGGACATCACCGCGATCCGGTCGGACAGGGTCAGGGCTTCTTCCTGATCGTGGGTGACGAAGATGAAGGTAATGCCGGCTTCCTGCTGCACGCGCTTGAGTTCGACCTGCATTTCCTTGCGCAGCTTCAGGTCCAGCGCCGACAGCGGCTCGTCGAGCAGCAGCACTTTCGGCTTCGGCGCCAGGGCCCGGGCCAGAGCGACGCGCTGTTGCTGACCGCCGGATAATTCCGCCGGTTTGCGCCCGGCCAGGTGCTCCATCTGCACCAGCGCGAGCATTTCGTCGACCCGTCCGGGAATGGTCTTGCGATCAAGGCCCTGCATCTCGAGGCCGAAGGCGATATTCTGCGCGACACTCATGTGCGGAAACAGCGCGTAACTCTGGAACACCGTGTTGACCCGACGCTTGAACGGCGGCAGGTGATTGACCGTTTCGCCCGCCAGACGGATCTCGCCTTCGCTGACGTGTTCGAAACCGGCGATGGTGCGCAGCAGGGTGGTTTTGCCACAGCCCGAGGGGCCGAGGAGGGTGAAGAATTCGTTGTCGGCGATGTTCACCGACACGTTGTCGAGGGCTGGTGCCAGGCCAGGATCATCAGAATACCGCTTGGATACGTTACGCACTTCAATGGCTATTGGTTGACCCATAATGGTGCAATCCTCTAATTATTGTATGCAATATCTGAATGCAATTTAGAAATACCCGGATTAATCTGCTTGCGCAACCCCCCATTTCCCTGACTGAGTCGTTCGTCGGGCAGCGTTGCCAGCATTGAAGGAGTTTTTGAATGACCGAGAAGAAAACGGAAACCACGGTCGACCGCGTCTACCAAGGGGTTTACGAGGCGATCAGCAAGCGTTCGCTGCGTCCGGGAATGAAGCTGGGCGAGGCGTCGCTGGCGGAATTGTTCAATGTCAGCCGCACGTCGGTTCGTGCCGCGCTCAAGCAACTGGAGGCCGACGGACTGGTCACCACCGAGCCCAATAAAGGTGCGTCGGTGTCGCTGCCCAGCGACGAAGAGATCCGTTCGCTGTTCGAAACCCGGCGCCTGATCGAGATCGGCATCGTCACCGAACTGTGCCGGCGCAAGGACTCTGCGGTGATGCAGGACTTGCGCGATCACTTGCTGCTGGAAGACGAAGCCCACGAGGCAGGCGATCATGAGCGGCTGATTCACCTGCTCGGTGAGTTCCACATCAAACTGGCCCGCAGCCTGAACAATCCGGTGTTGCTCGACTGGTTCCAGAAACTGATTTCCCGCGCCTCGCTGTACGCCGCCGCGCTGGATGACGACAGCCACGAAGCCTGTCGCGACGACGAACACCTGCGGCTGATCGAGTACATCGAGGCCGGCAATCAGAGCGCGGCGATCGAGCTGACCTGCATGCACCTGGACGGCATCCAGAAGGCGATTCTCGACGTCGCTGCGAAGCTCAAGACCGGCTACCATCCGCTCAAACACCTGATCGAAGTCTGAACGTCGAGCCGGGGTGAAATCGGCTATACCTCTAATGAAACCATCGCTGCCCGGCGCGCTCGAAACAGACGGACGCGGCGCTTGAACGCGCAGCGATAGAACCGGACCCACCACAAGGCGTTGAAGCAGCCGATGCAGTTTTTATCCGATAGCCATGGGTGTGACGGCTGGCAAGGCGAGATGGCCGGGCGAATCCGTGCGTTCGACTGGAGCGGCACGGATCTGGGCCCCCTCGAAACCTGGCCCGCCAGCCTGTGCAGCACGGTCCAGCTGATGCTGGCCTCTCCGCTGCCGATGGTCATGCTCTGGGGCCATGCCGGTTACATGATCTACAACGACGCCTATTCCCGGTTCGCCGGCGGCCGGCATCCGTACCTGCTCGGATCACCGGTGGAACTGGGCTGGCCGGAAGTCGCCGACTTCAACCGGCATGTGGTCGACACCTGTCTGGCGGGCGGCACGCTTGAGTACCGCAACAAGGTGCTGGTGCTGCTGCGCGATGGCGTGCCCGAGGACGTCTGGCTCGATTTGTATTACAGCCCGGTGGCCAACGATGCGGGAGTTCCCTCGGGCGTGATGGCGATGGTGGTGGAAACCACCGAACTGGTGCAGTCAGAACGGTTGCGCCAGGCAGCCGAAGACGCTTACCGCGCCGACAACGAGCGGGTGCGCCTGGCGCTGAATGCCGGTGCCTTGCTTGGATCTTTCGTGTGGGATGTCAGAAACAACGTGCTGTCCGCCGACGAGCGATTTGCCCGCACATTCTCCTTTCCGCCGGATCAGGACCTGACCAACCTGCCGCAGCACATCGCCGAGGCGCACATTCATCCCGATGACCGTCTCTGGGTGCAGGAGTGCGTCGAGAATTCGGTGCGCACCGGCGAACCGTACAACGCTGAATACCGTGTGATCCGCGCCGATGGCAGCTTCCTCTGGGTGCTGGCCAGCGGTTGCTGCGAGTTCGACGAGCAGGGCCAGCCGTTCCGTTTTCCCGGCGTGCTGATCGACATCCACGAGCGCAAGATCGCCGAAGAATCCCTGCTCAAATTCACCCGCAATCTCGAACAGCGTGTGGCTGATGAGGTCGAGGCGCGGCTCTCCGCTGAAGAACAACTGCGCCAGTCGCAAAAACTCGAAGCCATCGGCGGCCTCACGGGTGGCGTGGCCCATGACTTCAACAACCTGCTGCAAGTGATCGCCGGCAACCTGCACCTGCTGGCGCGGCATGAACCGAACAACGCCAACGTCCAGCGTCGGGTCAGCGCCTCGCTGGCGGCGGTGGAGCGTGGTGCCAAGTTGTCTTCGCAACTGCTCGCGTTTGCCCGTCGCCAGCCGCTGTCGCCGGCGGTATGCAATCCCCGGCAGATCTTCGAAGGCGTCGGCGAGTTGCTGCAACGGGCGCTGGGCGAAACCATTCAGATCGACGTGCAACTGCCGGACGAACCGTGGCACATCAACGTCGATCGCAATCAACTGGAAAACGCCATTCTCAATCTGGCGATCAATGCCCGGGACGCCATGAAGGGCGAGGGCACGATTGTGCTCGGCGCCGCCAACCTTTCACTGGACCGGGCGTTCTGTTCGGGCAAGGGCATCGTGCCGGGGGATTTCGTCCGGGTCTCGGTCAGTGACAGCGGCGTCGGCATTGCCCCGCACATGCTCGAGCAGGTGTTCGAACCGTTCTTCACCACCAAGGCCGACGGCCAGGGCACCGGTCTCGGTTTGAGCATGGTGTTCGGCTTCGTCAAACAGAGCGGCGGGCATGTCGAGATCGACAGCCAGGTGGGCCAGGGCACGCGCGTGCAGTTGTACTTCCCGCGCAGCCTGCGACCGATGGGCGAAGTGGCACCCAGTGTGGAGAAACACCTCACGGGCGGCCACGAGACGATCCTGGTGGTCGAGGACAACGAAGCGGTACGCACCTCGGCGGTCGAGTTGTTGCGCGAAGAAGGCTACCGCGTGCTGATCGCCGGCAATGGCGACGCAGCCATGCAGATGTTGATGGAAGGCGCGCGGGTCGACCTGATCTTCACCGACGTGGTCATGCCCGGCCTGATCAAGAGCTCCGATCTGGCGGCATGGGCCAAGGTGCAAATGCCACCGGTGGCGGTGCTGTTCACCTCCGGCCACACCCGCGACATCATCTCGCGCAACCATCAGCTCAGCCCCGACACCCATTTGCTCGGCAAGCCTTACGGCCCCGAAGCGCTGTTGCAGATGATCCGTTCCGTGCTCAGTGCCTGAGCTTCGAATCCCTTGACCAAGGCTGGCCAATGACCTCCAAGCGCAGCTCAAATTCCGCCGCCGGCATGGTTCGCGTGCGCGGCGCCCGTGAACACAACCTGAAGAACGTCGACGTCGATATCCCCCGTGATGCGCTGGTGGTGTTCACCGGCGTGTCGGGCTCAGGCAAGTCGTCGCTGGCGTTTTCAACGCTGTATGCCGAAGCCCAGCGGCGCTATTTCGAGTCGGTGGCGCCCTATGCGCGGCGGCTGATCGATCAGGTTGGTGTGCCGGACGTCGATTCCATTGAAGGACTGCCACCGGCCGTGGCCCTGCAACAGCAACGCGGCACGCCGAGCACGCGTTCGTCGGTGGGCAGCGTGACCACGCTGTCGAGCCTGATCCGCATGCTGTACTCGCGCGCCGGCAGTTATCCGCCGGGTCAACCGATGCTGTATGCCGAGGATTTTTCACCGAACACACCGCAAGGCGCGTGCCCGGAGTGCCATGGACTGGGCCGGGTTTACGAGGTGACCGAGGCGTTGATGGTGCCCGATCCGAATCTGACCATCCGCCAACGCGCCGTGGCCTCCTGGCCGCTGGCCTGGCAGGGGCAGAACCTGCGCGACATCCTGGTGACCATGGGCATCGACGTCGATATTCCCTGGCGCAAACTGCCGAAAAAGCAGCGCGACTGGATCCTCTTCACCGAGGAAACACCGACGGTTCCGGTGTACGCCGGGCTGACCCCGGAAGAAACCCGCGTCGCTCTCGAACGCAAGATGGAACCGAGCTATCAGGGCACGTTCACTGGCGCCCGACGCTACATCCTGCACACCTTCACCCATTCGCAAAGCGCGCTGATGAAGAAGCGCGTGTCGCAATTCATGCTCGGCAGCCTGTGCCCGCTGTGCGATGGCAAGCGCCTCAAGCGCGAGGCTTTGTTGGTGACGTTTGCCGGGCATGACATCGGCGAGCTGTCGCGGATGCCGCTGCTGCAAGTCGCCGAAGTCTTGAAACCGGTGGCGGACCCGAGTTGGCTGGAACACGCCGACGAAACCGGCGAAACCCTGACCCACAGCCAGACCCGTGAAGCCCGCCAGCAGCGCGTGGCCCATGGCGCGAGCGGCCACGCCAACGCGCCGGACGTGCGCCATACGCCGAACCTGTCGCTGGAAAAACGCTTGGCCGCGCAGCGCATTGCCGAGGATTTGCTGGACCGGGTCAGCACCCTGACCGATCTCGGCCTCGGTTATCTGGCCCTGGAACGCAGCACGCCAACCCTGTCCTCCGGCGAGTTGCAACGCCTGCGACTGGCCACCCAACTGGGTTCGCAATTGTTCGGCGTGATCTACGTGCTCGACGAACCTTCCGCCGGCCTGCACCCGGCCGACGGCGAGGCGCTGTTCGAGGCCTTGCAGCGTCTGAAGGCCGATGGCAACAGCGTGTTTGTGGTCGAGCACGATCTGGACACCATGCGCCGCGCCGACTGGCTGATCGACGTCGGCCCGGCAGCGGGCGAAAAGGGCGGGCAGATTCTCTACAGCGGTCCGCCGCCGGGGCTGGCGGCGATCGATCAGTCGCAGACCCGCGCCTACCTGTTCGCCGAACAGCAACGGCCAACCCGCGCCGCGCGTAAACCGTCGGGCTGGCTGAAGCTCGATGGCGTCACCCGCAACAATCTCGATAACCTCAGCGCCGAATTTCCATTGGGCTGTTTCACCTCGGTCACCGGCGTCTCCGGCTCCGGCAAGTCGAGCCTGGTCAGCCAGGCGCTGCTCGAACTGGTCGGCGCACAGCTCGGGCGCAGCGTCAGTGACGCCGAGCCGGAGGAGCTCAATCTGGAAGACGATACCCCGATCGCCAGCACCGGCCAGGTCAGCGCCGGGCTGGAGTCGATCAAGCGTCTGGTGCAGGTCGATCAGAAACCTATCGGCAGAACACCGCGTTCGAATCTGGCGACCTACACCGGGTTGTTCGACAACGTGCGCAAGTTGTTCGCTGCAACCAACGAGGCGAAAGCGGCGGGTTACGACGCCGGCCAGTTTTCCTTCAACGTCGCCAAGGGTCGCTGCCCGACCTGCGAAGGCGAGGGGTTTGTCAGTGTCGAGTTGCTGTTCATGCCCAGCGTTTATGCGCCGTGCCCGACCTGCCATGGCGCGCGTTACAACCCCGAGACCCTGGCCATCCTCTGGCAGGGCTTGAGCATCGCGCAGGTGCTGCAACTGACGGTGGACGAGGCGGTGACGGTGTTTGCCGAGCAACCGGCGATCCGCCGCTCGCTGGAGGTTTTGCGTGACATCGGCCTCGGTTATCTGCGCCTCGGGCAGCCGGCGACCGAGTTGTCCGGCGGCGAGGCCCAGCGGATCAAACTGGCCACCGAGCTGCAACGCAACCAGCGCGGCGCGACGTTGTATGTGCTGGACGAGCCCACCACCGGCTTGCACCCGCGCGATGTCGACCGTTTGCTGGAGCAACTGGATACGCTGGTGACGGCAGGGCACACGGTGATCGTGGTCGAGCATGAAATGCGCGTGGTGGCGCAGAGCGACTGGGTGATCGACATCGGTCCGGGGGCTGGAGATCAGGGCGGCAAGATCGTCGTGGCCGGTACGCCTCAGAAAGTGGCGACGAGCAAGAAGAGCCGGACTGCGCCGTTTCTTGCCCGTGCCCTCAGCCGCTAGGCGTGTCAGGCGCCGTCGAGCGTGCGGCGTACCTTGTCCAGCAACTCACGGATCTGGAACGGTTTGACCAGCATCTCCATGCCCGCACCGAGAAACACCTGCCGATTGATTGCGGTTTCCGCGTAGCCGGTCATGAACAGGATCGGCAACCCTTCGCGCCAGCCCCGGGCAACGTCGGCCAGTTCGCGACCGTTCATGCGCGGCAGGCCGACGTCGGTCAGCAGCAGGTTGATCGACGGATCGTTCTGCAGACGCTCCAGCGCGGTTTCGATATCGCCGGCCTGGGTGCAGCGGTAACCGGCGTCTTCCAGCACTTCGGTGACGAACAGCCGCACCGACGGCATGTCTTCGACGATCAGCACATGCTCGCCGGCCCCCTGCGGGTCGATCACCGGAGGCGTCAGATCGGCAGCGGTCGGGTCGGTGGTCGCCGGCAGCATGATCGTCACTTCGGTGCCGCGTCGCGCTACGCTGCGGATGTGCGCATCGCCGCCGGACTGGCGGGCAAAACCATAGATCGTCGACAGCCCCAGCCCGGTGCCCTGGCCCAGTGGTTTGGTGGTGAAAAACGGTTCGAATACCTTGTCGATGACGCTGTGCTCGATGCCGGTGCCGTCGTCGCGCACCGACAGCGCCACGTAGGAACCATCGGTGAGGTTCGGGTCGCCGTGGGAGTACGCAGCGTAGGTGCTGACCCAGATATTGCCGCCCTGGGGCAACGCGTCCCGGGCATTGATCACCAGGTTGAGCACCGCGCTTTCCAGCTGGATCGGGTCGACCAGCGCAATCGCAGGTTTAGTGGTCAGCTCAAGCTTGAGGGCGATGCGTTCACCGATGGTGCGCACCAGCAATTCTTCGAGCGAGCGCACGTGATCGTTGATGTCCACCGGACGCGTGTCGAGCGGTTGCTGGCGGGCAAAAGCCAGCAGGCGGTGGGTGAGCGAGGCCGCACTCATCGCCGAGTTCAGGGCCGCTTCGGCGTAGAACTGGACCTTGTCCGGGCGCGCATCGGCGACGCGTTTCTGGATCAGTTCGAGGCTGGTGATGATCCCGGTCAGCAGGTTGTTGAAGTCATGGGCGATGCCGCCGGTGAGTTTGCCCAGCGCATCCATTTTCTGTACTTGCAGCAGCTGCGATTCGGCGCGGACCCGGTCGGCGACTTCCTTGGCCAGTTGCGTGGTGGTGTCGTCCAGCCGCGCCAGGTGCGAGCGTTCGCGGTGACGGTGCTCGGTGACGTCTTCGACGAACACCAGGCTCAGCCTCGGCGTGCGATAGGGTGAAATCTGCCACTCGGTCTCGCGGATCTCGCCCTGCACGCGCATGTTCAGCGTGCCTTTCCAGCGCTCGCCGTCCTCCAGCCGCAGGCGCAGTTCGTCGAGGATCGCGCTCTGATCCTCGGCGAAGCATTCGCTGAGGGTCTGCGGGTCGCGGTTGTCCTGGATCAGTTGGGAGAAGGCGTGGTTGCACTCGTGGACTTTCAGGTCGGCGTCGAGCACGGCGATGGGCGCGGAGATGTTGACGAAAATCTCGCGGAAACGCGCCTCGCTTTCGCGCAGGGCGTTCTCCGTGTCGCGCACTCGCAGCAGGGTGCGCAGCGTTGCCAGCAGCACATCGGGATCGACCGGGTGAATCAGGTAAGCGTCGGCACCGGCGTCGAGGCCGGTGATGATGTCGCCGGTCTGGATCGACGCCGCCGACACGTGGATCACCGGGAGCAGGGCGGTGCCCGGGTCGGTGCGCAGTTTACGCACGATGTCGAACCCGCTCATGTCCGGCAGGTTGACGTCGAGAATCAGCGCATCAAGCGACTGACTGGCAATCAGCGCCAGGCCGTCGCCGCCGGTGCCGGCCTCGAACACTTCGTAGCCGTGGCGCTCCAGGCGTCGGCGCAAGGCGTAGCGGGTGGCGACGTTGTCATCGACGATCAACAGACGGATGTCATGTTTCATCGACGTTCTCCTGGGCAATCGCCAACGGAATGATCACGAAAAAGCTTGAGCCCACGCCCGGCGTACTTTCGACACCGACCTCACCGCCGAGCAATTCGGCGAAGCGTTTGCACAGCGACAGGCCGAGCCCGGTGCCGCGCAGGCGTTTTTGCAGCGGTGAATCGACCTGTGAAAAGTCTTCGAACAGGGTGCCGTGCAGCTCCGGGGCGATACCGATGCCGGTGTCGCTCACTGCAAATCGCACTTTGTCCTGACCTTCGAGGCGTGCCGAGACCCGGACTTCGCCACGGGTGGTGAATTTCAGCGAGTTGGAAATGAAGTTGCGCAGGATCTGCGCCAGCTTCTTGTCATCGGTGAAGAGGCGCGGCAGGCCCACCGGTTCTTCGAAAATCAGGTCTACCGCCGTGGCGTCGACAATCGGCCGGAACATCCCGCGCAGTGCGGCGAACAGATCGAACATGTCGAACCACGCCGGGGAAATGGTGATGCGCCCGGCCTCGATCTTCGCCAGATCGAGCAGGTCGTCGACCATGTCGCTGAGTTCACGGGCGGCGCTGCTGACGAACGCGACCTGCTTGTGTTGCTCGGGGCTGAGCGGGCCGTCGAGCTCGTCGGCCAGCAGGCTGTTGATGCTCAGGATCGAGCCCAGCGGGGTGCGGAACTCGTGGCTCATGTACGACAGGAAGCGGCTTTTCAGGTCCGAGGCCTGGCGCAGTTGTTCGGCCTGGGTGTCGAGTTCGGCATACAGGGCGAGCACGCCCTGATTGGTTTCGTCGAGCTCTTCGCGCAGCGCGGCGGTTTCGCTCTGCAATTGGGCGATCAGCGCGGTCTGTTCGGCGCTGTTCAAGGTCGGGGACTCAGCCATGGGCGGCCTCCAGGGCAACGACCAGCACCGTTACATCGTCGCGCCCGCGACAGAAGTCGCGATGCAGGACGGTGGCTATCACGGCGGGATGGCGATGCACCAGACCGGGGTAGTCTTGAAGGTTCCAACGGGACTGCAAGCCGTCGCTGTACATGATCAATAGATGTCCGTTCACGTGAGCATAGTCAAAGGGCTGGGCTTTTCGGTATTGGGCGCCGACGATCCCCGGGTGCGAGGCCAGTCCGCGGGATTTGTCGGCCGTCACCAGACTGGCGCCGATGTTGCCGACACCGGCGTAGGTCAGGCTGTCGCGCTCGCCATGGAACTGCGCAAACGCCACCGCGCCGCCCCGGGTGCCGATCATTTCCCGGTGCAGGTCTTCCATCAGCAACACCGGGGCGGCGAACGGGGTCAGGGCAAACGCCTTCTCGCCGGCCTGAGCGGCACGCTCGGCGTCTTCGCCATGGCCCAGACCGTCGATGACCAGGGCGCTGATGTCCGGCCCGTTGAACGCCAGATGCCAGACATCACCGCACGCCGGGTCGTTATGCAGTGAGTGCTGACTGACACCGAAGCGCCGATCCGGCTGTCGATCGGTTCGCGGATACAGCCGCGCCAGCAGCACCGCGCCCCGGGCGTCGGCGTAGACATCAAAGACTTCCGCCTGACGCGACACCGCGCCGAGCCCGATCCCCTGCGTGCCACCCGTGGAAAAACCGTCGGCCATGCACGCGTCGAGATCGAAGCCGCCGGCACGGTCGACCGCGAGCATTTCGATGCCGAAACCATCGACTCGCGTCAACACCCGCAGGTGCAGTTCGCCGTGCGTCGCGTGTTTCAGTACGTTACTCGCCAGTTCCGTGGCCACCAGCGCGACACGTCCGGCATCGCGCTCATCGAAACCATGCTGCTCGGCAAGTTGCTGCGCCGTGCGCCGGGCATGGCCGATCTGGCTGCTGTCTTCGAGGGGCAGCACTCGGGTCAGACTCCCGCTGATATTCATGTCCATCGGGTGATCGTGATCCGGGTGCCTTCGCCGGGCGCAGTGTCCAGTTCGAACTCGTCCACCAGCCGCTTGGCCCCGGTCAGGCCCAGGCCCAAACCGCTGCCGGAGGTCCAGCCATCGGTCATCGCCAGTTTGATGTCGGCAATCCCCGGCCCCTCGTCGCGAAAGGTCAGACGCAGGCCGACCTTGTGGTTGTCGTCGAGGATCTGCCAGTCCATGTCGCCGCCACCGCCGTAGACCATGGTGTTGCGCGCCAGCTCGCTGACGGCGGTCACCAGTTTGGTCAGGTCGATCAGGCGCATGCCGCATTCGGTGGCCAGTTTGCGCGCCTGTTGCCGGGCCAGTACCACGTCCTGCTCGATTTTGATCGGTTGTGTACCGCTACTGCGCACGGTCATTGCTGGCGTACTCGTTCCTGCAACAGTTTCATTCCGCGCTCGACGTTCAGCGCGGTGCTGACGCCCGGCAGGTTCAGGCCGAGCTCGACCAGCGTGATCGCCACCGCCGGTTGCATGCCGACCAGCATGGTTTCGGCGTCCATGATTTTCGACAGGCCGGAAATGGTGCCGATCATCCGGCCGATGAACGAATCGACCATGTCCAGCGCCGAGATGTCGATCAACACGCCGCGCGCCGAGGTTTTGCTGATGCGTTCGGACAGGTCGTCCTGCAGGGTGAGGGCGAGCTGGTCATGCATGTCGACCTGTATGGTCACCAGCAGGAAGTCGCCCATCTGAAGAATCGGGATACGTTCCATTGGTTAAACCGTCTTGGCGAGGGTGATGCCCAGGCGAGTCAGCGCCAGTTTCAACGCATCGGCCAGGTTGGCCTTGGTCACCACGCCTTGCAGGTCGAGGCCCAGGTGGACGATGGTCTGGGCAATCTGCGGACGCACGCCGCTGATGATGCAATCGGCACCCATCAGGCGGATCGCGGTCACGGTTTTCAGCAGGTGCTGGGCCACGAGGGTGTCGACGGTCGGCACGCCGGTGATGTCGATGATGGCGATTTCCGAACCGGTGTCGACGATGCGTTGCAGCAGCGATTCCATCACCACCTGGGTGCGTTGCGAGTCGAGGGTGCCGATCATCGGCAGCGCGAGCACGCCGTCCCACAGCTTGACCACCGGGGTCGACAGTTCCAGCAGTTCTTCCTGTTGACGCTTGATCACCGCTTCACGGGATTTCTGGAAGGTGCGAATGGTGTGCAGGCCGAAGGCGTCGAGCAGTTCGGAGATTTCCCAAAGCTGTTCGGCCAGCAGTGCCGGCTGTTCCCGGTAATGACTTTGCAGCAAGGCGAACAGCGGGCCTTTGAGGGCGAAGATGAAACTGGCGGTCTGTTGCGAATCCTGACCGAGCAGGGCGCGGCTGTGGGAGAGCTTTTCGAGGAACTGGCGGGTGGTTTCCCAGCCCGGCGCGGCGATATTGGTGCCGTTGTCGTTCTCCAGACCGCTGACCACCAGTTGCAGGAACTCGGTGGTCTGTTGTTGCACGTCGTGGTCTTTGAGGTTGCGGGTAGCACCGCTGGTTTGCAGTCCGTTGATCCATTCGCCCAGCAGTTGTGCCTGTTTGTTTTTCATCGCATCGAGTGTGCTGTTCTGCAGTGCTGCCATGTGCCTGTTGCTCCATCGCGAATTAGGGGCCGGCGGATAAGAAAATGACCGGCGCGAAATCAATGACATTTGCCGTTTGAAATAGTTGTTCGTTCTCGCGTGGATATTTTTGATCTGCCGCACGGAACGCACCGATAACTCTAGTCGCCACGGCCGGGAGCGCCGGTTTTTCGCGCAAAACGGCGGGCCAAAAAAAGAGGCCGCGTCCAATGGAGGCGGCCTCTTGAGGTGCGTTGCGTCTATTTGCTCGGGTGTTTGGCTTGCAATTCCTTGGCGGCAGCCAGGTGTTTTTGCATCCCCGGCAGCATTTTCTGGGCAAAGCCCTTGAGCTCGGTGGCGCCCTTGACCTTGTCGTCGGTCACCGTGTTGGCCTGTTTCTCGAACAGTTTGATGGCTTCTTCGTGGGCCTTGACCTGATTGTTGGCGTACGCGGCATCGAAGGATTCATCGCGGACTTCGAGTATTTTTTCCTTGGCCTGTTTGACCAGCGTGGTGGTGTCCGGCACTTCGATGTCGTGAGCCTTGGCGATGGTGGCCAGTTCATCGTTGGCCTTGCCGTGGTCGGTGATCATCATGTTGGCGAAAGCCTTGATGTCGGCGGACTGGCTTTTTTCCAGCGCCAGGCGACTGGTTTCGATCTCGGCGATGCCGCCGGCAGCAGCGTTATCAACGAAATCGTTGTCGGTGGCGGCGAAGGCCGAGCCCATGCCGGTGCTCAAGGCGACAGCCAGAAAGAGATGACGCAGTTTGAATCCGTCCATTGGTGTTTCTCCACGCAGGTTTTTGTGAGCGTTATTCAATGGAGGGACGAGCGCGGACGAAGGTTTTATCGGGTTTGCGACAGGGCGACGAACGGGCACCGCTGGTCTGACAGGTGGTCGACAGAACCGGTCAACCGAGGCCATTCTGATACCTGGCCAGCGCAATCGGTCGCGTTGGCTGCCGATCAACTGACGGAGGTGTTCCATGCCGGTGACTCATGATTTGTTACAGGACTTGAAACTTACGAAGGAAGAGATCCAGCAACGACGCACCGCGGATCCACATCTGGACGCACTGATCAACAAGTATTCCCAGGCGGACGCCGAAGTCGTCAAGGCCGAGACGGCGACCTCGGATGCACCCAGCGACGACACCCTGAAGAAACTCAAAGAGAAACGCCTGCAGGTCAAAGACAAGATCGTCGAGCAGTTGCAGGCCCGAACCTGACCGTCAGTCGCGCCACCGGCCTTCGGTGGTGAAACGACTGGAACGACAGCCCCGACCGGCACCTCGAATGTTCAGAGTCTTCACATAGCGACTCTTACCGAGGTGCCTTATGAAAGATCCAAAATTCCCGAGTGAAGAGCAGGGGGCATTCGACCCTGTTCCGACCCATCCCGAGCCCAATAGCCCGGCACATACCGTTCGTAATCCTGAAGAGGAACGCAGGAGCGAGGAAGTGCCGGAAGATGAAGACCCGGAAACTTTCGATAGATCCAGTAACTGACAATCCGCTATCGCCAGCAGGCTGGCTCCCACATTTGGAATCCAATCCCCCTGTGGGAGCCAGCCTGCTGGCGATAGGGCCATTCGATTCACTACACAAGCCCGGTCCTCACTTCAAGGCTGCCTCCAGCGGCATCCGCGCCATGTGCGTGGCCTTCAGCGAGCCGAAGTACAGCCACTCGCCATACTCGCGCACCGTGGTGATCGGTGAGTAATTGCCGGCGCTGGCGTCCTGCAGATTGGCGATCACTTTGCCGTCCAGATCCAGCCCCAGCACGAACCCGCGTTTCTCCACCGGTTTGGGCAGCACGGTCATCGCCCGCACGATCATCTTGCGTAGGAACGGGTGTTCAGCGGTGCGATCCAGCAGCGGGTTGCGCGGCGTGTACAGCGCCACCCAGAAGCGATCCCGGCCATTGAAGGCGAGGTTGTCCGGCAGCCCCGGCAGGTTGTCGATGAACAGGTCGTGGGTGCCGGCCTTCGGCCCGGTCAGCCAATAGCGGCTGATGCGATAGGCGCCGGTTTCGTTGACCAACACATAGGCGTCTTCCGGGCCGAGGGTCACGCCGTTGGCGAACTCCAGTTTGTCGAGCAACACGACAGTCTTGCCGGTCTGGAAGTCGTAACGCAGGAGGCGTCCGTCGCCGCCATGTTCGATGATCGCTTCGCCATCGTGGCCGTAACCCCAGCGACTAGAGGCATCGCTGAAGTAGGCGTAATGCCCGGACTTGTCGATGGCCACGTCATCGGTAAACCCGAACGACAAGCCATTGGCTTCGGTGGTCAGCGCCACCAGCCGCCCCTGCGCATCGAGCGACAGCAAGCCCTTGACCCCGTCGGCGATCACCAGCAAACCGTTGGGATGCCGCGCCAGCCCCAGCGGCCGGCCGCCGGTATCCGCCAACACCTTGCGCTGCTGGCCGTCGAGGCTGGTGCGCAGCAGGCGTCCGTCATGCAGGCCGGTGATCAGGAAATCGTTTTCCAGCAACAGCGCTTCCGGGCCATCGATATCGCTTGGGCCGATTTGCGTCGCGCCCTTGAGTCGCTGATTGTCAGCGAATTGGCCTTCGGTCAGCGGAGGCGCCGGTTGCGGTGTCCAGGCGACGGGGTCGACCTTGGTCGGCATCAACAGCAAAAAGCCCAGAACCCCGACAATCAGCAGCAACAGCAGATAACGCCATCTCACACGTGGGCTCCCGCGAGAGCGAGGTGCCGGGTCGCCATGTCCCGCAAGGCCAGCATCGAAGCCGCCGATTCACGATCGATGCGATGCTTGAGCAGCAGGTGGTTGGCAATACGCATACCGATGCCCTCGAACTGGTAATCAAGGGTGCGCACGAACCGCGTTGCATCGTTGTGCGCCGAGCATTCATAGGTCAGCAGCAACGACAGACCCTGATCACCCTGGGCCCGGGCGCACCAGCGCCGGCCGGGCAGGTATTCGGTGACCTCCCAGCGCAAATGGCCCTCGCGGCCGCCGGCATGGATGTCCTCGTCGAATCGCGCGCCGGCATGCAGCGCACCGCTGGGGCCGTCGATCTTCAGTGAAGAGGGGTGCCACTCCGGCCAGCGACTGACGGTGGCGGCGTAGGCGAGGACGGCGATCGGATCACCGGCGATGTCGACTGTGTGCTGCATGCGGGTCATGGGCGTTCTCGAATCGGTCAGAGGGGCGGTTTCCGGCTCCCAGTAAAGGGTGCCGAACAGGTAGTCCATCAACGGAAAAACGATATTGAAATTACGCTCCTGCATGCGCTCGCGACGGTGATGCAGCTCGTGCAGACGGCGCATCTGGCGGATCCACGGCAGACGGGTCAGCGGGTTCTGCGGCGGCAGATGCTCGCAGGCGTGAAACACTTCATAGGTCAGGTAACCGAACACCATGCAGCCGCCGAACAGACCGGCGACGTTGCTGTTGACCTGCGCGAACAGCCACCACAGGGGCAGGGTGATCGCCAGCGTGTGCAGCACGATCAGCCAGGCGGGAAACAGGATCACCCGCCAGTCGCGGGCGCCGTCGTAGGTCATGTGGCCGGGGGTGAAGAAGCTGTGATGATCGCCCGCATGCCGGGCATAGAACATCCGGGCGAAGCTCTTTTTGTGGTGGCCGAGGTGGCGGTGCACCATGTACACGCCGAAATTGAAGAACAGCAGGGTCAGCGGCACGGTCAGCCATTCCATCGGCCGCACCTGGTGCACGCTGCTCCAGAACGCGCCGATGGCCAGCACGCCGAACAGCAGCACGAACGCGCCGTGCAGCCACGGGTTGTAGCGGGGATGAATCGCCGCGCGGTAGCGGCTGCGAAATGCCTCGGTGGTCTGCCTCACTGCGGTCACCTGCGGATATTGTCGTTATCCCGGCAGATTAGCCGATCCCGCCGTTTGTGCAGGGGCAACCTTCAGGTCACAAGTGCCATGCTCCGGTGTATAGCGGCCGTCAGCTCAACGGGTTCCAGCGCTGCGACCAGTCGTCATCGGCCCTGATCACTTCGCGCAGCAGATCGAACGCCTGTTGCAGGATCGCCGAGTCGCGGTCGCGGGAGTAGACGAGGTAGGTCGGATAGCCGAATTCCGGGGCTTTGGTCACCGGCTCCAGCGCGCCGCTTTCCAGATAAGTACGCACGACCCGGGTCCGGAAATAGCCGCTGCCGCCGTTCTCCAGGATGTATTGCAGGGCCAGCGGGCCGAGGTTGAAACTCAGGGCAGCCTTGGCCTTTTCCGGCAGGGCGGCGTCGTGCTGACGGCGGAAGTCCGGGCCCCAGTCGATGTACACGTAGGGGGCAGGGCGGCCGGGCGTGGTCACCAGAATCAGTTTCTCTTCCAGCACCTGCTCGACCTGCAGCCCCGGCCAGTATTCCGGTTGATAGACCAGCGCGGCATCGAGCACCCCCAGTTCGAGCTGGCGCAGCAGGTTTTCGCCGTCGCGGATCTCCATGCGCAAGGCGTGACCTGGGATTTTCTCTCGCAGCTCCGCAGCCCAACTGAGCATCAACGGGTTGCACAGGCTGACTTCGCCGCCGATGTGCAGCACGTTGTGATAGCCCTCGGGCAAGGGCAGGTCGCGGCGCGCGGCTTCCCAGGTCTGCACCAGCTGATTGGCGTAGACCACGAAGGCCTCGCCGTTGGCGGTCAGCCGCGCACCGGCGCGGTTGCGCACGAACAGCGTGCTGCCCAACTGGCTTTCGAGTTTCTGGACCCGGGCGGTGATCGCCGTTTGCGTGACGAACAGCTTTTCCGCCGCCGCGGCGAGGCTGCCGTGACGGACGATTTCCAGAAAGGTGCGGGCGAGGTCGATGTCCATGGGCGGGCCGGTGGTTGAGGTGCCGGCATTGTAAGGCAAAAGCGCCCTCACCCTAGCCATCTCCCGGGGGGAGAGGGGACCGATCCGGGGATATTGACGAGATACATCGACTTGAAAGTTCTGCTTCGAATCCATAATCGACTCGGTCTTTCAGGTCGGCGTATAGCAAAAGACATCTCGGTCAGTTCCCTCTCCCTCCGGGAGAGGGCTAGGGTGAGGGGAAAAGCAGACGCCGCGGACTAACTGGCCAACTCAGCCTCCCGCACCCGAGCCCAATCCTCCACCAACCGCGCCGGCGTGCAGCAGGTCTTGCGCTTGTAGACGAAGTTGCGGCACTTCTCGGCAAACTGATTGCGGTTGTACAGCATGTCTTCCTGCATCTCCTGCAGCTCCGCCTCGCGGCACTGACGAATCAACACATGATCGACCCGCAGCTTGCGCTCCCGCACCGCCGCATAAGTCGGATCACTCAGCACACTGTTGGCCCGTTGCAGCAGCCACAGCGAAAACTCGTCCGGGCAGCGCGGGCCGATTTCCTGAACCATGCCCAGTTGCAGCGCCTGCGCAGCGCTGACCGGCAGACAGGCCTGGGTCAGTTGTTCGGCCATCGCCGGGCCGACGGCGCGGGGCAGACTGTAAGTCCAGTATTCCGAACCGTACAGACCCATGCTCTTGTAATGCGGATTGAGCACGATGTCGGCGCGGGCAAACACGATGTCAGCCGCCAGTGCGAGCATCACACCACCGGCGCCAGCATTGCCGGTGACCCCGCTGACCACCAGTTGCCGTGCGCTGAGCAATTCTTCGCACACATCATCGATGGCCTGGATATTGGCCCAGGCTTCGGCGCCCGGATCCTCGGCGGCCTGAATCACGTTCAGGTGCACGCCATTGGAAAAACTGCCGCGTCCACCCTTGATCAACAGCACCTGAGTGTCGCGGGATTTGGCCCAGCGCAGGGCCTCGACCATGCGCCGGCATTGCTCGGTGCTCATGGCGCCGTTGTAGAACTCCAGCGTCAGCTCGCCGACCTGCCCGGACTCGCGATAGCGGATCGGTTGATACGCCTCGTCGCTGAATGGCGCATTGGCAATCGACCAGTCCAGCACCGGCACGCCAGACAATTTCCCGGCCAGCACATGCCGCGCCGGACGCTTGAAGGTTTCCTCGCCCGGTTGCGGTTTGCGCCGCAGCGAGCCGATCCACAGGCTGTGATCACCGGTCGCCACCAACACCGCGTCGTCGTGTACCGCGAGAATCTCGCCGGGCATGCCGGTGCGCTGATCGAGGTGCGCGTCGTACACGTAATACTGCTCGCCAGCGAGGCTGGCGAGTACGCCGGGCTGGCCGTCCGCCGCATCGATGCAGCGCTTGATGAAGCGCGAACAGTCGTGCCAGCTGAAGGTGCGGTCGTCCTGTTTCATGTTCGGCTGCAAGCGCCCGCGCACTTTCGGATCGTTGTAGTCCAGCGCTACCGGCTCGAAGCCGTCGATGAATTTCTCCACCACTTCACGGATGCAACGGATCGCCGCGTCGCTGACCCGGCCGTTGTACAGCTCGGATTTGCGCAGGCCTGTCGGCAGGTTGAATTCGCAGGTGGCCCAGACCGGGCCGGCGTCCATTTCTTCCACCGCTTGCAGGGCGGTCACGCCCCAGGACGGCAGCTCGCGCATGATCGCCCAATCCAGTGCGCTGGCACCGCGATCGCCGACGATGCCGGGGTGAATGATGACGACCGGGCGCTGCGGATTGCTCCACAGCGCGTGGGGAACACGATCCTTGAGGAACGGGCAGATCACCAGGTCGGCGCCGCTGTTTTCGATCTGTTCGCAGACGGCGGTTTCGTCGGTGAACAGCACCACGCTGGGCGAATGTCCGGCCTGGCGCAGCTCCAGCCACGCGCGCTGGGTCAGGCCGTTGAACGCCGACGACAGAAGAATGATGTTGAGTGATCGCATGATTGCTCTTCCTTGAAAGGTCAGCCGCAGGCTCCCGGTGAGCCGTCCGTGGCTATCGATGGAGGCGCAAGGTTAGAGACTGGCGTGGCTGGCGCCACTGATCGAGATCAACGTTGTGTCAGCCAATGTTGCCGTGGCGACGAGGTGCCTTATTCTCAAAGGTTTGCTGATCCTGATTTTTTATTACTTCAAATGTCTCAGGCGCTATTGCACAGTCGCACCCCTGATCACCGCCGGAAGATCCCGGCGTATCCATGGATTTTCGCAGCGGGTGGAGCCCGTTTTCAGGGAGTAAGGCATGGGGAGTCACAACCCGCATTACCAGGTCATCGGACAAATGTTCCAAAAGGACTACCGATGGTTGTGTGCAGCGGTCAGCCGTACCCTCGGCTGCCCGCACAGCGCACAGGACATTGCTTCGGAAACGTTTCTTCGGGTTTTGGCGCTACCCGATCCGCTGGCGATTCGCGAACCTCGCGCGCTGCTGACCACGATTGCCCGGCGGCTGGTCTATGAAGGCTGGCGCCGGCAGGATCTGGAGCGCGCTTACCTGCAAAGCCTGGCACTGGCGCCGGAACCGGTGCACCCGTCACCCGAAGAACGGGAGTTGGTGATCGAAACGCTGCTGGCGGTGGATCGCTTGCTCAATGGTTTGTCGGCCAAGGCCAAGGCTGCGTTTCTCTATCACCAGCTCGACGGCCTGACCTACAGCGAAATCGGCGAACGCCTCGGCGTGTCCACCAGTCGTGTACAGCAATACATGGTCGAGGCATTCAAGCGTTGCTATCAGGCGATGCAGGCATGAGGCCGGACGAAACGCTGATCGACGAAGCCGCGCAATGGATGGCGCTGTTGCAATCAGGGCACGTCAGCTTGCAGGAGCGCGCCGCCTTCGACGCCTGGCGCACGGCGGATCCACGGCATCAGCAGATCATCGAGCAAATGGGCGGCGGGCTGAACCTGCTGCGCCATTCGAACCTGCGCGGCTTGCCGCGTGAGAGTGTGCTGCACAGCCTGAATGCACCGTCCAGTCGGCGCCGATTCCTCAGTGGCAGTTTGAGCGTGCTCGGGATCGCGGTGCTGGCGGGTTTGCTCGGGCGACGTTATGGCTGGTTGCCCGAGGCCGGCGAGTTGTCGACCGGTACCGGCGAACGTCGGGAATTCACGCTGGAGGATGGCAGCGCTCTGACCCTCAATGCCCGCAGCCGCGTGGTGCCGCGCTTCAACAATCTCGAACGTTTGCTGGACCTGCGCAGCGGTGAGTTGCTGATCGATGTGGCGAAAAATCTGGCCCGGCCGTTTGTGGTCGAAACCGAGCATGGGCGGATGCGTGCGCTCGGGACCAAATTCCTGGTGCAGCGCGGTGAGGATTCGACGCGGCTGGTGATGCTGCATTCGCAGGTCGAAGTGGTCACCGCCAGCGGCGCACGGCAAGTGGTGGAGGCGGGCGAAAGTCTGCTGTTCAACAGGCAGGAAATCCTCGCGCTGGAACGCAGCAAAGGGCAGGAAAGTGCCTGGGTGCAAGGGCGGCTTGAAGTGCGTGATCGCCCCTTGAGCGAAGTCATCGACAACCTGCGCAGCTACCGTCGCGGGATCCTGCACCTGAGCCCGGAGGTCGCCGGTTTGCGCCTCAGCGGTCTCTATCCGCTGGACGACAGCGACCGCACTCTACAACTGCTGGAGCGTTCGCTGCCGATCCGTGTCACCTGGCACAACCCGTACTGGGTCAGCATCGAAGCGCGGTTATAAATCCATAACTTCCCGGTCTATCCGTCCCCCTATAAAAAGCGCCGGCCCGCTGCTCATTCCCTGCAGACGCCTTCAACAGGGAAGCCCCTCGATGTTCTCATTCAAACAACAACAATTGTCCCGCCTGACGCTGGCCATCGTGCTGGCGACGGGCATTGTCCCGGCCGCCGTTCAGGCACAGGACGTCGCTACTCAGGTCTTTACCTTCGACATTGCCGCCGGGGCCCTCGACGAGGTGCTCCTGGACATCTCGCGCCAGACCGGCGTGCCGATTTCCTTCAGTCAGAATCTGGTTCAGGGCAAGCGCAGCAGTGCGGTGCGCGGCGCATTGGGTGGCCGTCAGGCGGTAGAGAAAGCCCTGATCGGCAGCGGTCTGCAAGTCGAGCAGGGCACTCAGGGTCTGAGCATTCGTCCGGCCGATGCGCCGAACGCCGCGCCCGTGAAAGCCGCCGCTGTGGTGCCTGCCAGCAGCGCCGATTACCGCATGGAAAAAGTCACCGTCACCGGCTCGCGCATTGCCCGGGCGCAGAGCGATGGCGCGACGCCGGTCAACGTCATCACCCACGAAGAAATGGAAGCGCGCGGCTACAAGAACGTCTACGACGCCCTCGCCACGCAAACCCAGAACACCGGCATGACCCAGGGCGAAGACTACGGCAACACCTGGCAACCGGCGGCCAGCGCCCTCAACCTGCGCGGCCTCGGTCCCAACCACACGCTGGTGCTGATCAACGGCCGGCGGGTCGCCGATTACCCGACGCCGTACGACGGCAAGGTCAACTTCACCAACCTTGCGAACATTCCGTCGGCGATCATCGACCGCATCGAAGTGCTCAGCAGCGGCGCGTCGGCGATCTACGGTTCGGATGCGATTGCCGGGGTGGTGAACATCATCCTCAAAGACAAAATGAGTGGCGTCGACGTCAATCTCAAGGGCGGCACCAGCGAGCGCGGCGGCGGCGACAACCAGCGCTTGCAGATCAGCGGCGGCGGCAGTTGGGGCGACTTCGACGGTTTGTTCGGACTTGAACTGACCAACCGCGATCCGATCTGGGCTGATGATCGCGGCTTCATGCAAAGCGGGCCTTTGGCGGATGTCGGCTACCGTCGCGACCTGACCAACAACCGCTATCTGGGACCCGGCTGTAGCGCGTATCAGGACACGTTCGACAACAAGCTGTTCAACAGCGGCGGACGTTGCCGCACCGACCAGATGTACAACGATTACTGGACGGTGCAGACCCAGAAGGAAAACTACGACGGCTACACCCGTGGCACCTGGCATTTCAGCGACAGCGGCCAGGTCTTCGCCGACCTGATGTACGGCCTCGATCACATCCAGAACAACACGCGCGGCCCGAGCTTCACCTCGCCGGACTTCATCAACCAGAACAGCGGTAATCTGGAGCGCTGGTACCGGCGCTTCGGTGAAGAGGAAATCGGCGGGCGCACCAGCAACAACAGCAAATGGCGCGACACCTCATGGACCGGCACCCTGGGTCTCTCGGACAAGATCGCCGACACCGGGTGGAACTATGAACTGGCGGCCAACCGGTCTGAATATAAAAGCGTGCGCACCACGCGTTACACGCCGCTGTCGTCGATCCAGGATTTCTACCTCGGCCCGCAGCTGGGCACCCGCGACGGTTATCCGGTGTTCGCGCCGGATGCCTCGCGCCTCGACCGGCCACTGACGCCGCAGGAATGGGAGCAGTTTCGCGGCAACCTGACGCAGAGCAGCAAGTCGGTGTCGACCAGTTACAACGCGTCAGTCAATGGTGAATTGTTTGACCTGCCGGCCGGCCCGGTGGGATTTGCCGGCGTGCTTGAGGCGGGCAAGCAGGAATACCGCATCGACCCGGATGACAGCCTCAACGACGGCAGTTTCTACGGCGTGACTCCTGCGCAAAGCTCCGGCGGTTCGCGCAAGCGTTATGCGGCCGGTGGCGAGTTCAGCATTCCGGTCACCGATACGGTGCTGGCGACAGCCGCAGGGCGTTGGGACCAATACAAATTCAGCGGCCGCACCGAGCAGCAGAAAACCTACAACCTCGGCCTGGAATGGCGGCCGGTCAACAGCCTGCTGGTGCGCGGCAGCTACGGCACCAGTTTCCGCGCCCCGGACCTGAACTACATCTATCAGTCCGACAGCAACGGTTACTACCCGGCGCAGATCGACTATTACGGCTGCAGCCAGGGCGTGGAGGGCGCCTGTGACCGTGGTCGCGTCGATTACACCCAGAGCGGCACGGCGGATCTGGAATCCGAACGCGGCAAATCCTGGACCTACGGTTTCGTCTGGTCGCCGTCGCGCAACTTCGATTTCTCTACCGACTTCTGGCGGGTGGAGATCGATGACCTGCTGACCACCGTCGACGAAAACCGTCTGTTGCAGCAAGAGAACGAATGCCGCAATGGCACCCAGGACATCAACTCGGCCAACTGCCAGTCGACCCTGGCACGCGTCGATCGCAATCCCGGCAATGCCGCCGTCGATCCCAATCAGTTGCAGCGGGTGCGGGTAAACGCGATCAACGCCGCCAGCGAACGGGTCAGCGGCCTGGACTTCAAGAGCAACATCCGCTGGGGCGCCGGGCAGTACGGCGCGTTCAGTTCGGCGCTGGGCTACACCCTGGTGCTCTCGCATTACTACAAGGAATCGGACGAAGCCCCGACCCAGGACTGGCGCACCTCGCGCACCAACTACGACTGGCGCAGCAAGGTCAACGCCAGCCTGACCTGGGATTATCAGAAGGCCACGGCAACGCTGATGGGGATTCGTTACGGCTCGGTCACCAACGGCGCGGGCGACGGGCGTCTGTCGCCGTGGACGGTGTTCAACGCCAGTGCGCGGTACAAGCTCAACGACCGGGCGAGTGTCGGGCTGACCGTGAACAACGTGCTCAATCAGGTCAAGCATGACGACTCGGCGGGCTGGCCGTATTACCCGACCGGCAACTACGACCCGTACGGGCGCCAGTGGTGGCTGGATGTGAGTTATCACTTCGGCAGCTGAGGACGAAATAATGCCCGGCAGCGTCCTACGGAAGTTGCTGGGCTTTGGGCGAAAGCGTGGATATTTCCGACGACTTTTTAAGGTTGGCCGTCGGAAGCGTGATCTATAGCATCGGCGATGACATTGAAGTCGTTAACGGCCTGATCACTCAGGCCTCTGATAATGGATTGATCATGCGAACTGCACACCTCGAATACGAAACGCCTGCTTATTCCGCTCGCCATCAGTGGCGCGATGATCGTGCCAGGTGCCCCATGGAGGATGTCGCCTTGCCCAGCGCAAAAGTACCCCGGTTGGCGGGCTTGAAGAAAGTCGAGGGCAAGCCTGTCGAATTGCTCGTGCATGGCCGGAACATCGGTGATGACGCCCTGCTGATTGTTCAGCTTACCGATGAAGGTTTCGAGCTGAACGACGTCGTCGACATGCTTTCAACCTCCGAGCTTTACCAGCAAGGCGACGTGGTCAAACTCATCACTGGCAAGTCGGTCAGAACGGTACGGCGGCTGCTGAAGGAAGGAAAACCGGTACGGCTTGACCCGCAGCAGAGTGTCATCGCCTACCAATATGCATTGGTGCTGGAGTTGGCCATTCGGGCCTTCGGGGGGCAACCACGGGCGGAGGACTGGCTGCAGAAACCCTCTACCTATTTTTACGGTCATGTGCCGCTGGAATTGACCCTGCATCCATTGGGTTTTCAGATGGTGGAGCAGTATCTGGGGCAGCTGATCTACGGGGTTTACCCATGAATCCCTTGCCGTGGGACAAGCATTGGTATGCCTGGCGGCTGGATCCCGAGGTTTACGGCGGTACCTGGGACAGCGGGATTGGTTCAAAGCTCAATGGCGGCCGATGGAATAGACCCGGACGACGCGTCGTCTACGCGTCAGTCGATCCGTCCTCTGCCATTCTGGAGGTGGCAGCCAACCGCAGTTTTGATGCCCTGGACCGCGAACCTTATGTATTGACGTGCTTTGAGGTCATCAGCGACGCGAAGGTGAAAATCGTGCAGCCCGAAGAGGTGCCGAACCCTTACTGGCTGAGCCCTGCACGACCGTCACCCAATCAGCGATTGTTCGCCGACGCTTTACTGGCCGAGCATCCGTTTGTGCTGATCCCGTCGGCGGCAACCCGGCATTCGTGGAACTTGCTGGTGAGCTGTGACCTGGCAGAGGGGCAGTTCAAGATGGTCTCGCAGGAGCGGTTCGGCCTTGATACCCGGCTAGTCAGGGAAATGGCGTTGGTCTGATGCAGCGTCATGCTGCATTTTGCATAACCTCAGCACCCAACGGTCTAAATCGCGCTCTATAAATCAACATCTGCCATCGCACATCCCTGCATAAACCAAAGCGCAGGGATGGCTGTTCATGATCCATTTTTCACCCGTTAAATCCCCTTTGAGTCTGGCCTTGCTGCTGGCGATCAACACGTTGCCGGCGATTGCTGCCGACAGCAGTGCTACAGAACCGACCACCCAGTTGCAACGGGTCGAAGTCACCGGTACCGCGATCCGCCGGGTCGATGCCGAAACCGCCGTACCGGTCACCATCCTGCGGGTCGAGGAGTTGCAGAAGCAGGGCGTGACCACCACTGAAGAGCTGGTCAACCGCATCTCGGCCAACCAGTCTTCGGTGGGCTCCGGGCGCTCGGTGGGGTCGAGCAGCGGCGGGGCGTCTTACGCTGACCTGCGCGGGATCGGCCCGAACAAGACACTGGTGCTGCTCAACGGTCGGCGTCTGAGCAACAACGCAACCAATGCGATCAACGGCTCCGGCGTCGACCTCAACACCATTCCGTTCGCCGCCATCGACCGGGTGGAAGTGCTGCGCGATGGCGCCTCGGCGCTGTACGGCACCGATGCCATTGGCGGGGTGATCAACTTCATCACCAAGACCAGCCTCACCGAAGGCCAGATCAGCACCAATTACGACACGCCGACCCATTCTGGCGGCGGTGAAAGCCGCAACTTCAGCGGCAGCTGGGGTTTTGGTGATTTGCAGGACGATCGCTTCAACGTTTTCGGCGTGGTGAGCTACGACAAGCAGAATCGCCTGGCCGCCGACGATCGTGGTTACACCTATAACTACCAGCCGGGGCGCGGCCTCGATTACACCTCCGGCACGGCATCGCCTGCCAACTGGAGCCAGGGCAGCAACGCCACCAACCCGTTGGCCGGTTCCGGTTGCAATGCGCCGGGGCTGCTGTCGCGCAACGGTATCTGCCGCCAGAGCCTGTGGAACTACCTCGATCTGGTGCCGGAAACCGAGAAGACCTCGGCCTTCGCCAAGGCCACCGGCAAGCTGTCGGACGACCACAACGTCAGCCTCGAATACTTCTGGGCGCGCAACGAAAACCGGACGCAGATCGGCCCCGGCACGTTGATGGGCAATCAGGTCAATCCTGGCACCGCGTTCTATCCGGGTAACGGCATTACGCCCGGGCCGAGCGGCTTTGCCCTCGACCCGACGCAACCGGTGGACGTGAACTGGCGTGAAACCGCCGTCGGTGCCCGTCAGCATGAAGATGACAACACCGGTCAGCGTCTGCTGTTGAGCTTCGACGGCACGCTGGTCGGGTGGGATTACAACCTCGGCGCGTCGTACAACCAGAACAAGGTGGTCAACACGATTCGCAGCGGTTACGTGAACGACCGCGCCGTCAGCCAGGGCATCGCCAACGGTGTGATCAACCCGTTCGGCCCGCAGACGGCTGCCGGTTCGGCGTTGTTGGCGGCCAATGAGGTAGACGGCGATTACGCGACGGCGGTGGGCCGGGTCAAGGCGATTGACGGGCGCATCAGCCGCGAAATAGGCGACTGGTTCGGTGCAGGGCCTTCGGCGCTGGCGCTGGGCGGTGAGTACCGCAAGGAAGACTTCCATCAGGATTTCGCCGCGTTTGCCGGCGACGTGCAGAGTCTGGGAGTCGATCCCAACGGCAGTGTGGAGGGCGATCGCAGCGTCTCGGCCCAATACGCCGAGGTCAACGTGCCGGTGCTCGACAGCCTCGAATTGTCTGCTGCCGTGCGACACGACAAGTACAGCGATTTCGGCAGCACCACCAATCCGAAATACTCGTTCCGCTTCCAGCCGTTCAAGGAACTGGTGGTGCGTGGCGCCTACAGTGAAGGCTTCCGCGCGCCATCGCTGTACGAGTTGTACAACCCGAACTTCACCTCGTTCACCGTGGCCAACTACAACGACCCGCGACTGTGTGCCGGTGGCAACCCGAGCAATGGCGGGATTGCCAACCGAGACTGCGCTCAGCAGTTCTATAACCGGACAGGCGGTAACCAGGACTTGAGCCCGGAAACTGCGCGCAACGTCACCCTCGGTTTCGTTTATCAGCCGTTCGATCGCCTGACCACCGGGCTGGATTTCTGGTGGATCGACATCGCCAACCAGATCGCCGAGTTCCCCGAATCGGCGGTGTTCGAGAACCCGGAGCTGTACCCGGAGCGTCTGATCCGCAAGCCTGATGGCTCCATCGATCACATCGTCACCGGCCTGGCCAACCTCGGCAAGATCAAGACCAACGGCGTCGACGTGAGCTTCGACTATCGCCTGCCGAGCACCCCGTACGGCGATTTCGGCATCGGCCTGCAAGGCACTTACGTCACCCGCTACGACTATCAGCAACAGCTCAAGGGCGACTACATCGACAAGCTCGGCGACTTTCGCGGCGGCGACTTTGCCTCGGCCGGTGCCGTGGCCCGCTGGCGTCACAGCCTGACCGGCAGCTGGAACTACGGCCCGCTCGGCGCCAGCCTGACCAACCGCTACACCAGCGGTTACCACGACTCGGATCGCGAGACCCACGATTACGTCGGTTCGTACAACGTCTGGGACGTGGCCGGCACCTACACCTGGCGCAAGACCCTGGCGGTGACGCTCGGGGTGAAAAACCTGTTCGACCGTGAGCCGCCGTTCAGTAACCAGACCTACACGTTCCAGAGCGGCTACGACCCGAAATACGGCGACCCGTTTGGCCGCACGTTGTACACGCGGGTCAATTACAAATTCTGAGAATGATCGGTCAGGGCGGGTTTTAGTAACACATCGTTCTAAACCCCGCCCTATAAAAAGGCCCGGCCTGTTGCACATCACAGTCAGGCAGGCACGTGGTGAGAGGATCTGCCCATGTTTTCCAGAGTCATTCTGTTCAGCGTCGGTCTGTTGCTGAGCCCGGCGCTGTTCGCGGCGCCCCGACACGCCCTCACGGTCTACGGCGAAGCCCCGAAATACGCCCCGGACTTCCAGCACCTGGCCTACGCCAACCCCGACGCGCCCAAGGGTGGAACCTTGCGCCGCTCCTCGCTGGAGAGCGGCCCGTTCGATCACCTGATTCCCTACATCGACAAAGGCACCGGCGTTGCCGACATCGACGGCTGGCTCTATGCGCCGCTGGCCTATCGCAGCAAGGACGAGCCTTACAGCGTCTACGGTCTGGTCGCCCAACGCATGGAACTGGACGCGGACCGGCGCTGGCTGCGCTTTTACCTCAACCCCAAGGCGCGGTTCGAGGACGGCACGCCGATCACTGCCGAAGACGTGCGCTTCACCTTCGAGCTGTTCACCACTCAGGGCAGCCTCAAGTATCGCCAGCAGTTTCGCGATGTCGCCGAGGTGCAGGTCGAGTCGCCGACCCAGGTGCGTTTCGTGTTCAAGAACAACGAGAGCCGTACCTTGCCGCTGGATCTGGCGACGTTGCCGGTGTTGCCTGAGCATTGGTGGCGCACGCGTAATTTCGCCGATGGCGCAGGCTTCGAGATTCCGCCGGGCAGCGGGCCGTACAAGGTCAGCGCGGTGGATGCCGGGCGCAGTGTGAAATTCCAGCGGATCAAGGACTGGTGGGCCAGGGATCTGCCGATCACTCGCGGGCTCTATAACTTCGATCAGTTGAGCGTGGAGTTCTTTGCCGACACCGATGTGTCGCGACAAGTGCTCAAGGCCGGCGGCTTCGATTACAACCGCGAGTTCTCTGCCACCAGTTACACCATCGGTTACGCCGGCGCGGCGCTGGAGCAGGGCAAGTTGCTGCGCGAACACCTCGCACCCGGGGCCGCGCAAGGTGCCCAAGGGTTTACGTTCAATCTGCAGAAGCCGGTGTTTCAGGATCGCCGGGTGCGGCAGGCGATCGCCATGCTCTGGGATTTCGAATGGAGCAACCGGCAGATGATGCGCAGCATGTACCTGCGTCAGCGCAGCTTCTTTTCCCACAGCGCGTTGTCCGCCACTGAACTGCCGGATGCCGAAGAACTGAAAATCCTCGAACCGTGGCGCGGCAAGATTCCCGATGAAGTCTTCAGCCAGGTATTCGAAGCGCCGCGTACCGACGGCAGCGGCAACATCCGCGCGCAACAGTTGCAGGCGCTGAAGTTACTGGAGGCCGCCGGCTGGAAACCCCGTGGCGATCAATTGGTGAATGCCGCCGGCGAGCCGTTGCATTTCACTTTTCTCAACGGCCAGAAAGGCTTCGAGCGTCTGCTGCTGCCGTTCAAGCGCAACCTGGCGCAGATCGGCATCGGTTTCGATATTCGTCAGGTCGACACCGCGCAATACACCAACCGCGTGCGCAGCCGCGACTACGACATGATCGTGGTCGGTTACCCGGTGAGTCAGGCGCCGGGGCGCGAGCTGTTCAATTATTTCGGTTCCGACGGCGCCGACGATCCCGGCTCCAACAACTACATGGTGCTGCGCGATCCGGCGGTGGATGCGCTGCTTGAAGGCGTGGTCCAGGCCGACAATCGCGAGAGCCTGCTGCGCCACGCCCATGCTCTGGATCGGGTGTTGCAGTGGGGCTATTACTGGATTCCCAACTATTACCCGCCGGGGATTTCCACGGTGTGGTGGAACCGTTTCGGCCGCCCGGCGATTGCGCCGCTGTACGACGCCGGTCTCGACACCTGGTGGGAAATCAGTCCGACCGCGCTGACTTCGACGCAAATGCAGCACCAGCACAAGGAGTACGCCCATGTGGGGTTATAGCCTGCGGCGTTTGCTGCTGATCGTGCCGACCTTGCTGGCGATTCTGCTGGTGAACTTCGTCATCGTGCAGGCCGCGCCCGGTGGCCCGGTCGAGCAGGCCATCGCCCGATTGCAGGGGATCGGCGTCGGTGCGGCGGTGGGTGCCAGTCATGTCGAGAGCATTGGTGGCGAGTCCCGCGCGACCCGTGGGCTGGACCCGAAACTGGTGGCCGAGATCGAGCGTCAGTACGGTTTCGACAAAAGTACCGGTGAGCGCTTGTGGCTGATGCTCAAGAGCTACGCGCAACTGGATTTCGGCAAGAGTTTCTTCCGGGGCGCGACGGTCACCGAGCTGATCTGGCAGAAGCTGCCGGTGACCTTGTCGTTGGGATTGTGGGCGACGCTGATCACTTATCTGGTATCGATTCCGCTGGGCATTCGCAAGGCCGTGCATAACGGCTCGGCGTTCGATGTCTGGAGCAGCGCGGCGATCATCATCGGCTATGCGATGCCGGGTTTTTTGTTTGCGTTGCTGCTGATCGTGGTGTTCGCCGGCGGTACGGCGCTGGACTGGTTTCCGGTGCGCGGGCTGGTCTCGGACAACTTCGCCGAGCTGTCGCTGTGGGGCAAGGTCGCCGATTACTTCTGGCATCTGGTGTTGCCGGTGAGTGCGCTGGTGATCGGCGGATTCGCGACGCTGACGATCCTGACCAAGAACAGCTTCCTCAACGAGATCTCACGGCTGTACGTGGTCACGGCCCGGGCCAAAGGCCTGAGTGAAAGACAGGTGTTGTACGGGCATGTGTTTCGCAACGCGATGCTGCTGGTGGTGGCCGGATTGCCTCAGGCATTGGTCACGGTGTTTTTCGGTGGTTCGCTCTTGATCGAAGTGATCTTCTCCCTCGACGGTCTCGGCCGCCTGAGCTACGAAGCGGCGGTGTCGCGGGATTACCCGGTGGTGTTCGGTTCGCTGTTCATCTTCACCTTGTTCGGGCTCTTGATAAAACTGCTGGGCGACCTGTGCTACACGCTGGTCGATCCGCGCATCGACTTCACCGCGAGGACTGCCTGATGCCGATGCTTTCTCCAATCGGACAGCGCCGTTGGGCGCGGTTCAAGGCCCATCGACGCGGCTGGTGGTCGTTGTGGCTGTTTCTTGCGCTGTTCGGTCTGAGCCTGGGCGGCGAACTGGTCGCCAACGACAAACCGTTGCTGGTGACGTATCAGGGCGAGTGGTATTTCCCGGCGTTCAAACGCTACACCGAGCAGGATTTCGGCGGTGAGCTGCCGTTCCAGCCCGACTACCGCAGCGCCCAGGTGCATGAACTGATCGAGGGGCAGGGCGGACGGATGTGGTTTGCGCCGATCCCGTTCGGCTTCGACACGGCCAACTACGACCTCACCGAACCGGCCCCGAGCCCGCCCACCGCTGACAACTGGCTGGGCACCGACGATCAGGCGCGGGACGTGCTGGCGCGGGTGATATTCGGCACGCGGGTCTCGCTGTTGTTTGCGTTGGCATTGACGGCGGTGAGCGCGTTGATCGGTATCGCTGCCGGTGCCTTGCAGGGCTATTACGGCGGTTGGGTCGACTTGCTCGGCCAGCGTCTCCTGGAGGTCTGGTCGGGGCTGCCGGTGCTTTATCTGCTGATCATTCTGTCGGGCTTCGTCGAGCCGAATTTCTGGTGGTTGCTGGGGATCATGGCGCTGTTTTCCTGGCTGAGTCTGGTGGACGTGGTGCGCGCCGAGTTCCTGCGCAGCCGGGGGCTTGAGTATGTGAAAGCGGCGCGGGCGCTGGGTGTCGGCGATGCGCAGGTGATCGTGCGGCACATCCTGCCCAATGCCATGAGTGCGACGCTGACGTACCTGCCGTTCATTCTGACCGGGGCGATCGCCACGTTGTCGGCGCTGGATTTTCTCGGCTTCGGCATGCCCGCCGGCAGTGCCTCGCTGGGTGAACTGATCGGCCAGGGCAAGAACAATCTGCAAGCACCGTGGTTGGGGCTGACGGCATTTTTTGCCCTGGCGCTGATTCTTTCTCTACTCGTATTCATCGGCGAAGCCTGCCGTGATGCCTTCGACCCCAGGACTTGATATGCGTGAACATCTGATCGAAATACGCGACCTGCGGGTGGCGTTCAAAGGGCAGGAAGTGGTGCACGGCATCGACCTCGACATTTGTCCGGGCGAATGCCTGGCGCTGGTGGGCGAGTCGGGTTCCGGCAAGTCGGTGACGGCCCACAGCATTTTGCAACTGCTGGACCCGCACATCACCCGGATCGACGGCAGCATCCGTTATGGCGGCGAAGAGTTGCTGGGTGTACACGAGCGCTATCTGCGGCAACTGCGCGGCAACCGCATCGCAATGATTTTTCAGGAGCCGATGAGCTCGCTCAACCCGTTGCACAGCATCGAGCGGCAACTCGGCGAAAGCCTGGCGCTGCACAAGGGCCTGGCGGGCGCGGCGGCGCGCAAACGGATTCTGGAGCTATTGGAACTGGTCGGCATTCAACGACCGCGCGAGCGGCTGAAGGCGTATCCGCATCAGCTCTCCGGCGGACAGCGACAGCGGGTGATGATCGCCATGGCGCTGGCGTGCGAACCGCAATTGCTGATCGCCGATGAGCCGACCACGGCCCTCGACGTCACGGTGCAGCGCAAGATTCTGTTGCTGCTCAAGGAACTGCAACAGCGGCTGGGCATGGCGCTGCTGATCATCAGTCACGACTTGAATCTGGTGCGCACCATCGCCCAGCGAGTGGCGGTGATGCGCGCGGGCGAGATCGTTGAGCAGGCGAGCTGCGAGCAATTGTTCCGCGCGCCGCAGCATCCCTACAGCATCGAATTGCTCAACGCCGAACCCGGCGGTGCGGCGTTGTGTCGTGATGCGGCGGAGGATTTGCTTGAGGTTCGCGAACTGAATGTGCGTTTTCCACTGGGCGGCGGATGGCTGCGGGCCAAGTCGTATCTGCACGCGGTCAATGGCATCGATCTGAACCTGCAGCGGGGCAAGACTCTGGGCATTGTCGGTGAGTCCGGCTCAGGCAAATCCACGCTGGGTCAGGCGATCCTGCGCCTGATCGACGCCGACGGCAGCATCCGCTTCAAGGGCGAGGCGCTTGAACAACTGAGCGGCAAACAATTGCGTCCGCTGCGCAAACGCCTGCAAGTGGTGTTTCAGGATCCGTTCGGCAGCCTCAGCCCGCGCTTGTGCGTGGAGCAGATCATTGCCGAAGGTTTGCAGGTGCACAGCGACTTGAATGCGCAGGCGCGCGAGCAGGCGGTGATCGATGTATTGAAGGAAGTCGGGCTCGACCCGGCGACGCGTCATCGCTATCCCCACGAGTTTTCCGGCGGGCAACGACAACGCATCGCCATCGCCCGGGCGCTGGTGCTCAAGCCGGATCTGATCCTGCTCGATGAGCCGACCTCGGCGCTGGATCGCACGGTGCAGAAACAGATCGTCGCGTTGTTGCGCCGGTTGCAGGAGGAGCACGGGCTGACTTATCTGTTCATCAGTCATGACTTGGCGGTGGTGCGGGCGCTGGCCCACGATCTGATCGTGATGAAGGATGGCGAGGTGGTGGAACGTGGCGAAACGGCCGGGTTGTTCCATTCGGCTCGGCATCCGTATACACGGGAGTTGCTGGCCGCATCGTTTGCCGGTGTGAACGCCTGAAACGACAAATCCCGCCACAGGGGCGGGATTTGTTTGCAGACTGGCTGCGGTCTTAAGCCGGGAACAGCTCGGACAGTTTCATCGACAGCATCATGTCGCCTTCAACGCGCAGCTTGCCGCCCATGAAAGCCTGCATGCCGTCGGTTTCGCCGCTGACGATACCTTTCAGGGTTTCGCTGTCCAGCACCAGCGTGCAGTTGGCGTCGGCGTTTTCGCCTTCCTGGATGTCGCAGGTGCCGTCTTTGACGATCAGGGCGTATTGCTTGTCTTCGTCAGTGATGTTGAAACCGAAGACCAGATCCAGACCGGCAGCGGCGGCTGGGTTGAACTTGGCTTGCATTGCTTTTACGGCATCAGCTACGGAGGTCATGGTTCGATCCTTTTTGGTTGATTGCAGCAGGGTCACAGTAATCCGGACTCAGCGAAACGTGATGAGTTCCGGGGCCTTCAGCAGTTGTAGGTGTGCATGACTGTTGAAGGAAGCCAGAGCCACCTCGCGACCGCGGAACTTCAGCTGGTTGAGCGAGGTGTTGACGATTTGCCAGTTCAGTTCAAAGGCCTGCCGGGCAGGCATTTGAGTGATGAGGTGGAGCAGGGCGGTGATCGTGCCACCGGAGGTGAACACCGCGATTTTCTGGGTGTTGTCGGCCTGTTCGAGAATCCGCTGCAGCCCGGCCTGTACCCGCTCGACGAAACCCAGCCAGCTTTCCAGGCCCGGTGTGTCGTAAGTGCCGGCGAGCCAGCGTTCGATGATCAGGGCGAAGATGCGCTGGAACTCGCCACGGTTTTGCGCGGCGTTGCGCAGGATCTCCAGCGCTTCGGGCTCTTCCGGCAGCATGGCCGGGAGCAGGGCGCGGATCACGGCGTCGGCGTCGAATTCGTTGAAAGCCGAATCGATTTCCAGAGCCGGTACCGGTAAACCGACAGCGGCGAACTGTTCCAGCGCGCTGTTGGCCGTGTGTTGCTGGCGGCGCAGGTCGCCCGACAGGCAGCGGTCGAAGCTGATTCCGAGTTCGGCGAGGTGACGGCCGAGGATTTCTGCCTGGCGTACACCAGTCGGCGACAGGACGTCATAGTCGTCTGCACCAAAGGAGGCCTGGCCATGTCGAATCAAGTAGATGCTGCCCACGTCCGCGTCATCCCGGTACGTTGAAGGTTGTGGCGAGGTTATGGGGATGACGGTGAGCTGTCAATGAAAAAACATACGCTTGTTTGAAATGCCC
The DNA here is from genome assembly GCF_058808435.1 of Pseudomonas sp. GW821-FHT11D10. NCBI lineage: Bacteria > Pseudomonadati > Pseudomonadota > Gammaproteobacteria > Pseudomonadales > Pseudomonadaceae > Pseudomonas > Pseudomonas sp. GW821-FHT11D10. The sequence goes on from NZ_JBXARR010000001.1 coordinate 794,698, forward strand.
GTTCCAGCCTTGTTGCCAGAGGTTTCACGGCTGGCCGACCGGCCGGTGCATGGGTATGCTGGAGCCAATTCCCGCGTGTGTTTCACGACCGCGCATCGTTTGAAGGAGTCACTGTGGAGTTTTTCACTGAATACGCCAGTTTCCTGGCCAAGACCGTGACGCTGGTCATCGCCATTCTGGTGGTGCTGGCGAGTTTCGCTGCGTTGCGCAGCAAGGGCCGGCGCAAATCCGCGGGCCAGTTGCAGGTCAGCAAGCTCAACGATTTCTATAAAGGCCTGCGTGAGCGGTTGGAGCAGACCCTGCTCGACAAGGACCAGCTCAAGGCCTTGCGCAAGGGCCAGGCCAAATCCGAGAAGAAACAGAAGAAGAAACCCGACGCCAAGCCTCGGGTGTTCGTGCTGGACTTCGACGGCGACATCAAGGCTTCCGCTACTGAAAGCTTGCGCCACGAGATCACCGCGCTGCTGACCCTGGCGACGCCGAAGGACGAAGTGGTCCTGCGTCTGGAAAGCGGCGGCGGCATGGTCCACAGCTACGGACTGGCCTCGTCGCAACTGGCGCGCGTTCGTGAAGCCGGCGTGCCGTTGACCGTGTGCATCGACAAGGTCGCGGCCAGCGGCGGCTACATGATGGCGTGCATCGGCGAGAAGATCATCAGCGCGCCGTTCGCTATCCTTGGCTCCATCGGCGTAGTCGCGCAGTTGCCCAACGTCAACCGCCTGCTGAAAAAGCATGACATCGATTTCGAAGTGCTGACCGCCGGCGAGTACAAACGCACCCTGACCGTGTTTGGCGAAAACACCGAGAAGGGCCGGGAGAAATTCCAGGAAGACCTGGACATCACCCACCAGCTGTTCAAGAACTTCGTTGCCCGTTATCGCCCGCAGCTGGCGATCGACGAGGTCGCCACCGGTGAAGTCTGGCTCGGCATCGCGGCACTGGACAAGCAACTGGTCGACGAACTCAAGACCAGCGACGAATACCTGGCCGAGCGTGCCAAGCAGTCCGAGGTCTATCACCTGCACTATGCCGAACGCAAAAGCCTGCAGGAGCGTATCGGCATGGCGGCCAGCGGTTCGGTGGATCGCGTGTTGCTGAGCTGGTGGAGCAGGCTGACCCAGCAACGATTCTGGTAGGTGTTGCGTACGCTCGTGAGGTTTCAGCCTCGCGAGCGTGAAACACTTTTATCGTAAGACAGTGCGTTATATAGGTATTTTATCGTCGCATAATGTTGTTGTTTTGGTCGGCAATACATCAACTGATCGCGCTGTATCGAACGGTTTTTCAACTTTATTCTGAATGTTCATTTCAGAATGAGAGTTGTTGAACATGGATGTTGAAAAGAATCAATCAAGTTTGCCTGTCATGACGCCGGCTCAACAGGGTGTCTTCTTTGAATTGTATAAAGAACGGATGCCCACCTGGCTACTTGAATCTTCAGAGGTCGCGCGCAATGACCTCTATGAAAGTTTCAAGGCCAGTTTCAAATCACGCCATGCCGCGCTGGAAAAGCTGCGGACGCTAAAATCCCCACAGAGCTTTTGCACACCCCTTCTGGCCAAGGTCATGGCTGAGAAAATGGGCGAGCCCTTCGAAGTCGATGGGGCGATTTTTCAGCATGTACGCTCAACCTCAAGTCTGTTGGGGCTGCGAAAGAAACTGGTGTTGCCGATCGATCGCGATCTGTTGACGGCCGCCTGTGAAAATTTCGAGTTGTCTGAAACCCTGGCCAGCAGCTATCACGAGAGCTCTTTGCTCTACGTTCCGCAGAAAGTAACGGGGCGATCCAACCGGGTTTTGCCAATAAAGCCACATGAGTTCGCCAGACTTTGCCGATACCTGGATCTTGGCAAACAATACCAGAAACATGTGGAAGGTTTTTTTGGTAGCGATACTCAAGTCGCCAGTTTGCAGGAAACATCTATCGCTTACTCCAGAGATCAATTCGATGTTGATCGGCATATCGCCTACATGCGTGGTCACATCAGTGCCGATGTTTACCGGATGCTCAATTCGGTCAGGAATTCGGAATCCTCGATCAAGCTGGGCAAGAACACGCTCGGCTATCAAAGTCTTGAAATGCTAGGGGTGCAACTTCGAGGCGCCATGTTCATCGGCCTGATCAGCGAGCCAGAGGAAGATGATTACCGTTGTGTGATTTATATGCCGGGCGATCCTGATCACCCATTGAAAGAGTATGTGTCGTTCCAGAAATTCGAGCTTGAGCTGAGCGGGCGTTTACGCAATTTCGAGTTCCGACGTTTTTTCATGCGATTTCTTCCTATGCAAGATCGCTCGCTTTTCCTGACCGGACTGAGTGTGCGGTTGTTGAATGCCAGGCCGAACCAGTTTCCCATTACTTCGACCTATCTGCCGCTGACAGGCATCGATCTTGAAGGTGACGCAAAACGGGATCTGTTTCTGGCCATCTTCCAGCACCGCGCGGCGCAGGTGCGAGCCGACACTCGTCTGTTGGTGGTGCCCACCGACGATGAGGATGAGAAAACCCGTCTGGCCAGGCTCGACAGCTACAAAGCCATCGGACTGAATACGCTGTTGTTCTTTGTCTCCTTTGTGCCGGTGCTCGGTGAAGTCCTGTGTGCCGTTGCCGGGCTGCAATTGCTCGGCGAGATTTACGAGGGCTTCGACAGTTGGGCTCACGGCGATCAGGAACGTGCCGCCGATTGTCTGTTTGACACCCTTGAGAACCTGATCCTCATGGCGAGCTTCGCCGCTGGCGGTGTGGCCACCGGCGAGGCCTATAGACTCGTACGCTCGTCGAGTTTCATGCAGGGGTTGCGGCGCGTCCCGGTTGGCGCGATGTCGCATCGACTCTGGAATCCGGACATGACGGCTTACCGTCATCGTGAATCCTTGCCGAGCAACCTTACGGCCGACGCACAAGGGTTGGTCTGGCGCGCAGACAAGCGCTATTTGCCGCTGGGGCCCGATGCGTACGTGGTGCGTCCGGTGACCGGCACCGGCTTGTGGGAGGTACATGACCCGCAGTTCCCCGAACGCTATTCACCTTTAATCGAGACCAACGGTGCGGGCGCCTGGCGTCACGATTCCGAGTTGCCGCACGAATGGAGCTCCTTGACCCTGTTCCGTCGTTTGGGATTCCGGGAAGAGACGGTTTCTGATACTCGCGCGCTGCAAATCATCGCGGCCAGTGGCATCGATGAGGCGGTTATGCGGCAGCTGTTTGTCGAGCGCGGCAAACCGATGGCGGCGCTGTCGGATTCTGTAAGGCGTTTTCGCGCAGATACCGACGTCGGGTTGTTCATGGAGCAGATGGCCTTACCGGCGTCTGCCCCCATGGCAGACGCCGATCTGCAGTTGTATTTGCTGACGGGGCGAGGGCGCTGGCCTCGAGACATGGCGATTGTTGTGGAGGACATCACCGGCTACGAAGTGACGCGCTACGGTGCAGATAATGCGGCCCGTCAGGTGAAAATCAGTGAGGACTTGCTGAAAAATGGCCAGTTCCATATGCCACTGTTGGCAGCGCTCAATGACAGTGAGCGTTCGCGTTTGCTGGGGTCGGCTACCGTGGAGCGGAAAAACCAGACGGCGCTACTGGCCAGTCACATTGCCGCGCTGGCACCGCGCATGCGCATGGCGATGATGGACCGGCTGTTCCGGCGAGCCGACATTTGCGAACTTTCCAGAAGCGAGCCGATCCTCAAGGCATTTCCGGGACTTTCAGCCAGTGTTGTCGACGAACTGGTGCAACATGCCGATGTGCGCGAGTGGGAGCAGCTGGAATCCGACACTGTACCGCTGCGCCTGGCCGAAGAGGCGCGGCGCTATCAGCAGATCCAGCGTCTGAACCGGGCCTATGAGGGGTTGTACCTGGACGCGGCCTGCGGGCGCGATTCCGACATGCTGATACTCGACACGTTGACCCATTTGCCCGGCTGGCCTGGCGATGTGTTTGTCGAAATTCTGGATTGGGGTGTGTATACCGATCAGCGGGCAACCGTCGGCTCGAGTGATGCCGCGCACAAAGTGCTGATCGAAGCCTACGCCGAGCGCTATCAGGGCCAGGACACGCGTCACACGGTCATCTCCAGTCAGCCGACGCGCACCCGGGCGAATTTTTTCCAGACGTTGTGGGAAAGCTTGCCGGCCCACAGTCGCAAGGCCATCGGGGTCGACAAGGACATCGACGGCACTGGCTTGCGGCAGAAAATCACGGTATCTGCACTGCAGCGGCGCGAGGCATTCGCCAAGGTGTTGGGAATTGAACCGGTGAGCGCCGATTACCGTTCACCCATGGGCCTGGCGGATCGTCGGATCGAGCCAGCCTTCGTCCAGCCGTCGGATCCTTCGAGTTCTGCATCGGGAACATCTCCCGTGCTCATGCGTCGGGCGCAGGAGCTGTATCCGGCCCAATCCCCCGCGCAGCTCAAACGTTTCGTGACCTCGCTGGGCACCGACGAAGTCCTGGTCATCAGATCACTGGAGCGGCTGCGCGAGCAATACAGGACGATGGTCGAAACCCTGGAGCGCTGGACTCACCGCGATACGTATTATCAGGAAGCGGAGGGCCCGAGAATCAAGGTGCCTACCCATAGCAAGGCTCGGGCAATGCAAGCCATTTTGCGCGCCTGGCGCAAGGAAACCCGCCACTCCGTGCACGCGGGGCATCCGACCTACAGTCTGACATTCGATGCAGCGCCGCTGGGGGAAATGCCGACCCTCGTTGGTGATTTTTCCCACATCACCGCTTTGGAGATGAGTGGCGTTGGCGCCAGTGCCGGGTTGAACACATTTTTGCGTAATTTTGCCGGGTTGCGGGTGCTGAATCTGTCAGGGAACGGGTTGACGCGCATTCCTCTTGCGATCGGCGATATGCCGGCGCTGACCGGGCTGGATCTGAGCAATAACAGCATTCGCCTGACCGAGCGATCGATGCAGGAACTGGGCGGCAAACAGCATTTGCGCACGCTGGACCTTGGGTTCAACTCGACTTTGGGGCGGACGCCCGATGTCAGTGCGATGCGCAGTTTGCGCCATCTGAACCTGCGTGACACCGGCATCAGCGAATGGCCAGGGAACACCGATGTGCTTGCGCATCTGGAGTCTCTCGATTTGCGCAACAACAAGATCGTCGATATCCCGTCGTCCGTGTTCACCTCCCGCGTGGTACTGAACCGGGGCACCACGGTCGATGGCAACCCGCTGTCGGCGGCTAGCCTCAAAGACATCGCTGCGTACCAACAGTCACAAGGTATAAGCCTCGGCGTGCTCATCACCGAGTACAACCACACCCTGCGATTGGCGGGTGATCGTGAGGGGGCCGGGTGGGTCAACGGCCTGCCGGCGGTGGAGCTCGGCCGGGCGAAGCAGGTGCTGTCATCGCTGTCGGCTGCCCCGGACTCCCGGGATTTTTTTGAAGTGCTCATGCAACTGCGTGAAACCGCCGATTACTTCCGAACCCGCGACCAGCTCGGGCAGCGGGTGTGGAATGTGCTGGAGGCGGCCTGCGAGGATGATTCGTTGCGTCGAGCGCTGTTTCGCATGGCCCGATCAGCTTGGGTAAGTGCCCCCAATGTTGCGGGGCTGTTCAGCGATCTGGAGGTCAGGGTTCTGTGTTATCGGGCAGCGGCAGCGGCCCGTACCGGTACACAGACACTTGAAGGCGACCTGGTCCGTCTGTTGCGCGGGTTGTTCCGTTTGCAGCAGGTGGAAAAGCAAGCGCTGCTCGATATTGCGCGGCGCTCCCGCTCCGGAACCTTCACTCATCGTCAGGCGCTGGATGTCAGTCTGATTTATCGAGTGAGACTGGCGCGGCGCCTGGCATTGCCAGCACAACCCACAGAGCTGAATGTACCATTGGATACCGAGGTGACCGACGCGCAGATCGATCACGCGTATCGGGAGGTCGTCAGGGCCGAGCAGACGGTGCTATTGACTGAGTCGGTCAGCAGGCAGGAGTTCTGGGCGGAGTATTTGCTGACGACACGTCAGGATGCATTTGCCAGCGTTCTCGATCGCAGTGCACAAGCGTTTTCGCGATTGGAAGCACAGGTCGGGTTGTCTCGTGAGGCCGCCAGTCAGCAAATGACGACGATCTTCGACAACTTCAGAAATGAAAGCCTGGAACTGCGAAAACAACTGACCAGCGCGGCACTGGCGAGGCATCCGGGGCTGACTTTACCGGTCACACCGGGGCCCAACAGGTTAGGAACGAGAGAGGGATAAGCAGAGCCCCCGAGCCCGCGCAGGCGGGCTCGGGGTACACGGTCAACGACGACGGAACAGCGGCAGCGGTTCGTCAGTGGCGGCCTGATAGGTCACCGAGAAGTCCTTGAGGCTTTCAAGGGCGTCGTACGGGTCTTTGTCCGCGCGCAGGGCGAAGGCATCGAAACCGCAGCGGCGCATGTAGAACAGCTGGTCGCGCAGCACGTCGCCAATCGCCCGCAATTCGCCTTTGAAACCGTAACGGTCACGCAGCAGGCGGGCGTTGGAATAGTTGCGGCCATCGGTGAACGCCGGGAAGTTCAGGGCAATCACCTGGAACTCGTTCACGTCGTCACCGATTTCTTCGGCTTCTTCGTCGGCATCCAGCCACACACCCAGACCGCCATCGCGAGCCTTGAGCATGCGGGCGTGTTCACGCCACAGCTGCAGCGGGACGATCAGGTCGTCGCAGTTGCTGATTTCGTCGATGTTGAAATCCTTGGGCAGCAGGTGCCAGGTTTCGTCGACGACCTCGTTGTTCTTAATGATTCGCTGCATAGACGCGTTCCTTGAAGAGGTCGATGCCAATACGCTGGTAGGTGTCGATGAAGCGCTCGTCTTCGGTGCGCTGTTCCACGTACACGTCGATCAGTTTGGAGATCACGTCCGGCATGTCTTCCTGAGCGAAAGACGGGCCGAGGATCTTGCCCAGGCTGGCGTCACGGCTGGCGCTGCCGCCGAGCGAGACCTGGTAGAACTCTTCACCTTTCTTGTCCACACCCAGAATGCCGATGTGGCCGACGTGGTGGTGACCGCAGGCGTTCATGCAACCGGAGATGTTCAGGTCCAGTTCACCGATGTCGAACAGGTAGTCCAGGTCGTCGAAACGGCGCTGGATCGATTCGGCGATCGGGATCGACTTGGCGTTGGCCAGGGAGCAGAAATCACCGCCAGGGCAGCAGATGATGTCGGTCAGCAGGCCGATGTTCGGCGTGGCGAAACCACCTTCACGCAGCTCGCCCCACAGGGTGAACAGCTGGCTCTGCTCGACGTCGGCCAGAATGATGTTCTGTTCGTGGGAAGTGCGCAGTTGACCGAAGCTGTAGCGGTCGGCCAGGTCGGCGACAGCGTCGAGCTGCTTGTCGGTGATGTCGCCCGGCGCAACGCCGGTCGGCTTCAGGGACAGGGTCACGGCCACGTAGCCCGGCTTCTTGTGCGCCAGGGTGTTGCGGGTACGCCAGCGGGCGAAGCCCGGATGCTCTTTGTCGAGGGCGGCGAGTTCGGCGTCCTGACTGCTCAGTGCCTTGTAGTCCGGGTCGACGAAGTGTTTGGCGACGCGATGCACTTCGGCTTCGGTCAGCGTGGTCTGGCCCCCGCGCAGGTGTTCCATCTCGGCATCGACTTTCTGGGCGAAGACTTCCGGAGTCAGCGCCTTGACGAGGATCTTGATCCGCGCCTTGTATTTGTTGTCACGACGGCCGTAGCGGTTGTAGACCCGCAGGATCGCGTCGAGGTAGCTCAACAAGTCCTGCCATGGCAGGAATTCGTTGATGAACGCGCCGACCACCGGGGTACGACCCAGACCACCGCCGACCAGCACGCGGAAACCGAGTTCGCCAGCAGCGTTGTGCACGGGCTCAAGGCCGATGTCGTGGACTTCGATGGCCGCACGGTCGGAGGTCGAACCGTTGACGGCGATCTTGAACTTGCGCGGCAAGTAAGCGAATTCCGGGTGGAAGGTCGTCCACTGACGCACGATTTCGCACCACGGACGCGGATCGATCAGCTCATCGAACGCAACACCGGCGAACTGGTCGGTGGTGACGTTGCGCAGGCAGTTGCCGCTGGTCTGGATCGCGTGCATCTGCACGGTGGCCAACTCGGCGAGAATCTCCGGGATGTCTTCCAGCGCCGGCCAGTTGAACTGCACGTTCTGGCGGGTACTGATGTGGGCGTAGCCCTTGTCATAGTCGCGGGCGATTTTTGCCATCATGCGCATCTGACGCGAAGTCAGTTGGCCGTAAGGCACCGCCACGCGCAACATCGGCGCGAAACGCTGGATATACAGGCCATTTTGCAGGCGCAGGGGGCGGAATTCTTCTTCGCTCAGCTCACCTGCCAGATAGCGTCGGGTCTGATCACGGAACTGCTTGACGCGGTCCTCGATGATCCGCTGATCGTACTCGTCGTATACGTACATATAAGTCCTGTTCTCAGGCTTTGGCCACTCGGAAAACGCTGCGTTTTCGCTTGCTGGAGTCCGATGGTTCCTCTGCAATTCTGCGCGCACGGCCGCGCACTCCCTGACGGAGCCGGGGCAATATACCCGTTTGCAGTTATGCGCAAAAGTGATGTTTGAGTATATGGAAAGAACCAAATCGCCTAACGAGAATCGCTGTCAACTAACCCACATTTGTCGTGCGGACAATCATCGTCTTAACTGTGGTCGAGTCTTTCTGCAATCACCGATAAAACCGACAAGAGGCGATGCAATGAGCAACCCAACCAAGGCAAGGAAAAGCGATAGCAGTGTCGATGCATGGGCCATTCTGTTCCTGATCATTCTGGTCGTTGGAACCGCGGTGTTCTGGGTCAGCCATCAGTAAAACGACTCGTCCGGGCCCCGCTTGCGACGATTGTCGGACAAAAGGCGGGATCAAGCGCCAAAGGCCAGGCGATCAATGGCTATAATGCGCGGCCATTTTTCCTTGGGCCCGGATGATTCATGTTCAAGCTTCTTCACCTCAGCCTGCTGCTGTTCGGCGCGGTTTTCGGTACCTGCGCGCGTGCAGAGTCGGTGCTGTTCCTGAATCCGGGCTCGACGCAGGAAGCGTTCTGGGTCAGCTACTCGCAATTTATGCAGGCCGCCGCCCGGGATCTGGGGATTGACCTGCGCATCCTCTACGCCCAGCGCCAGCCGGAACTGACTCTGGCGCAGGCGCGACTGGCCTTGCAGGGCCCTGAGCGCCCGGATTATCTGGTGTTCGTCAACGAACAGTACGTGGCGCCGCAGATTCTGCGCATGGCCAACGACAGCGGCGTGAAGCTCTTTATCGTCAATTCGGCCCTGACGCCCAACCAGCAGGCGCTGGTGACCGACCGCGCGGATCGCATCGGCAGCCTGGTGCCCAACGACGAGGAGGGCGGCTATCTGATGATGAAGGAGCTGATTCGTCTGCATCCGGCTGTGGCGCCAGGCGAAAGCATCGACCTGCTGGCGTTTTCCGGCCTGAAGATCACGCCCTCGGCGCAGCTGCGCGAGAAGGGCATGCAACGGGCGCTGGCCGAACATCCTCAAGTGCGTTTGCGCCAACTGGTCTACGGCGGCTGGACGCAACAGCGGGCTTACGAGCAGGCGAAGCAATTGCTGGTTCGCTACCCGAACGTGTCACTGGTGTGGGCGGCCAACGATGAAATGGCCTTCGGTGCGATGCGCGCCGCGTCCGAGGTCGGCAAGGTGCCGGGCAAGGATGTGCTGTTCAGCGCGGTCAACACCTCGCCCGAAGCTTTGCAGGCCATGGTCGACGGTCGCTTGAGTGCCTTGCTCGGCGGGCATTTCACCCTCGGTGGCTGGGCGCTGGTCGAACTGCATGATCACGCGCAAGGCGTCGATCTGAATCAGTATGGCGGTCGTGACCGGCAGATTCCGCTGTTGCAACTGATCGACAAAGAACATGCCCGCCGAATGCTGGCCATGGGCATCTCACCGGACTACGGCGTGCACTTTCGCAAGCTCTCGGCGAAGGGCCGTCCGGTTTCGTATCGCTATCCGTTCAATCTGCAGACACTCATGCGCTGAGCGGATCAGACGCCCGCCAGGTGCACCACCAGTTGAACGATGCCAAACAGCGTCAGGGCGAACACTGCCGTGAACGCAATGCCCAAAAAGATGAAATGGCTGGGCTTGCCGTGGGTGAAGTCCCTTGCCCGGTTCTTGCCGCTTTGCACCCCGAACGCCGCCGCCATGACGCTGTGCAGCATCTGCCAGAAGGTCGGTGGCTTGTTGTCGACTGGATCGTCCATAAATCCCCCGTCTGCCGTGTGTGTCAGACAAGCATAGCCAACCGTTTTCAGGTCGCAGAAATACCTGCGGGAGCCAATTGGCTCCCACAGGGTGTCGCGCGTAGCTGACTTAGTTGTCGTAACTCAATTGTCGTAACCCAGGTTCGGCGCCAGCCAGCGCTCGGTCAGGCTCAGTTCCTGGCCTTTGCGCGAGGTGTAGCTCTGCACCTGATCCTTGTCGACCTTGCCTACGGCGAAGTACTGCGCCTGCGGATGGGCGAAGTACCAGCCGCTGACCGCTGCCGCCGGGAACATCGCGTAGTGCTCGGTCAGGAACACACCGCTGCGACCGGCGCGCATTTCCTGGGCCTCAGGGTCGAGCAGGGCGAACAGCGTGGCTTTCTCGGTGTGATCCGGGCACGCCGGGTAGCCGGGGGCAGGGCGGATGCCGGAGTACTGCTCTTTGATCAGCGCCTCGTTGTCGAGGACTTCATCCTTGGCGTAACCCCAGTGCTCTTTACGCACCTGCTGGTGCAGCCACTCGGCGCAGGCTTCGGCCAGACGGTCGGCCAGGGCCTTGACCATGATCGAGTTGTAATCGTCGCCAGCGTCCTGATAAGCCTTGGCCACTTCTTCAGCGCCGATGCCGGCGGTGGTGATGAAACCACCGACATAGTCGGTCACTTCGCTGTCCTTCGGCGCGACGAAGTCGGCCAGCGAGAAGTTCGGTTTGCCGTCGGTCTTGATGATCTGCTGACGCAGGTGATGCAGACGGGCCATTGGCTTGCCGTCATCGCCGTACAGCTCGATATCGTCATCGTGGACCTGATTGGCCGGCCAGAAGCCGAACACCGCACGGGCGCTGATCAGCTTCTCGTCGATCAGCTTGGTCAGCATCTCGCGGGCGTCCTTGTACAGCGAGGTCGCCGCTTCACCGACCACTTCGTCTTCGAGGATGCGCGGGAACTTGCCGGCCAGGTCCCAGGAGATGAAGAACGGCGTCCAGTCGATGTACTCGGCCAGTACGTTGAGGTCGATGTTGTCCAGTACGCGGGTGCCGGTGAAGGTCGGTTTGACCGGAGTGTAAGAGGCCCAGTCGAACTGCGGTTTTTTCGCGATCGAAGCCGCGTAGCTCAGGCGTTCGGTTCGGGCGCTGCGGTTGGCGGTGCGCTCGCGGACGTCGATGTACTCTTCGCGGGTCTTCTGGACGAAACCGGCTTTCAGTTCCTTGGACAGCAGCTGCGTCGCCACGCCCACGGCGCGGGAGGCGTCGGTCACGTAGACCACCGCGTCGTTGCTGTACTTCGGTTCGATCTTCACCGCCGTGTGCGCCTTGGAGGTGGTCGCGCCGCCGATCATCAGCGGCAGGTGGAAGTCCTGACGCTGCATCTCGCGGGCCACGTGGACCATTTCATCCAGCGACGGAGTGATCAGGCCGGACAGGCCGATGATGTCGCATTTCTGCTCTTTGGCCACCTGCAGGATCTTCTCGGCCGGCACCATCACGCCGAGGTCGACGATGTCATAGCCGTTGCAACCCAGCACCACGCCGACGATGTTCTTGCCGATGTCATGCACGTCGCCTTTTACCGTGGCCATGAGGATCTTGCCCTTGGCTTCCGGCTTGTCGCCTTTTTCCAGTTCGATGAACGGAATCAGGTGAGCTACGGCCTGTTTCATCACGCGGGCGGATTTCACCACCTGCGGCAGGAACATTTTGCCGGCACCGAACAGGTCACCGACGATGTTCATGCCGGACATCAGCGGGCCTTCGATCACTTCGATCGGGCGCGCGAACGACTGACGGGATTCTTCGGTGTCTTCGACGATGTGGGTGGTGATGCCCTTGACCAGCGCATGCTCCAGACGCTTATTGACGTCCCAGCTGCGCCATTCTTCGGTCTCGGCTTCCTTGACGCTGCCGTCGCCCTTGTACTTGTCGGCGATGGCGAGGAGGGCGTCGGTGCCTTCCGGCGTGCGGTTGAGGATCACGTCTTCAACAGCGTCGCGCAGTTCCTGCGGGATCTGGTCGTAGATCTCCAGCTGACCGGCGTTGACGATGCCCATGGTCAGGCCGGCGCGGATCGCGTACAGCAGGAACACCGAGTGAATCGCCTCGCGCACCGGGTTGTTGCCGCGGAACGAGAACGACACGTTGGACACACCGCCGGAGCTCAGGGCGTACGGCAGTTCGTCACGGATGTAGGCACAGGCGTTGATGAAGTCCACAGCGTAGTTGTTGTGTTCTTCGATGCCGGTGGCCACGGCGAAGATGTTCGGGTCGAAGATGATGTCTTCCGGCGGGAAGCCGACTTCGTTGACCAGAATGTCGTAGGAGCGTTTGCAGATTTCTTTCTTGCGCGCTTCGGTATCGGCCTGGCCGACTTCGTCGAACGCCATCACCACCACGGCGGCCCCGTAGCGTTTGCACAGTTTGGCGTGGTGGATGAACTGCTCGACGCCTTCTTTCATGCTGATCGAGTTGACGATGCCCTTGCCCTGAATGCACTTGAGGCCGGCTTCGATCACTTCCCACTTCGAGGAGTCGATCATGATCGGTACGCGGGAGATGTCCGGCTCGCCGGCAATCAGATTGAGGAAGGTCACCATGGCCTTCTTCGAATCGAGCATCCCTTCGTCCATGTTGATGTCGATCACCTGGGCGCCGGCCTCGACCTGCTGCAGGGCGACTTCCAGGGCTTCGGTGTAGTTGTCTTCACGGATCAGGCGGGCGAATTTCGCGGAACCGGTGATGTTGGTCCGCTCGCCGACGTTGACGAACAGCGAGCTGCGATCAATGGTGAACGGTTCCAGACCCGACAGGCGGCAGGCCTTCGGAATGTCCGGAATCTGCCGTGGCGCGTAGCCGGCGACGGCTTTGGCGATGGCTTCGATGTGGCCTGGGGTTGTACCGCAGCAACCGCCGACGATATTGAGGAAACCGCTCTGGGCGAATTCTTCGATGACTTTGGCGGTGTCCACCGGCAGCTCGTCGTACTCGCCGAATTCGTTCGGCAGGCCGGCGTTCGGGTGCGCCGATACGTGGGTGCTGGCCTTGTCCGACAGCTCTTCCAGGTACGGACGCAGTTCGCGGGCACCGAGGGCGCAGTTCAAACCGACCGAAATCGGTTTGGCGTGGGCCACGGAGTTCCAGAACGCTTCGGTGGTCTGGCCCGACAGGGTACGGCCGGAGGCGTCGGTGATGGTGCCGGAAATCATGATCGGCAATTCGAAGCCCAGCTCCTCGAACACGCCTTGCACGGCGAAGATCGCGGCTTTGGCGTTGAGGGTGTCGAAGATGGTTTCGATCAGGATCAGGTCGGCGCCGCCCTCGATCAGGCCTTTGGTGGCCTCGGTGTAGTTTTCCACCAGCTCATCGAAGGTGACGTTGCGATAGCCCGGGTTGTTGACGTCCGGCGACAGCGAGCAGGTGCGACTCGTAGGACCGAGCACGCCAGCGACGAAGCGCGGCTTGTCCGGGTTCTCGGCCGTCTTGGCGTCAGCGACCTTGCGTGCCAGCCGTGCGCCTTCTACGTTGAGTTCGTAGGCCAGTTCTTCCATGCCGTAGTCGGCCATGGAAATGCGGGTGGCGTTGAAGGTGTTGGTTTCCAGGATGTCGGCACCGGCATCCAGGTAGGCTTTTTCGATACCGCCGATCACGTCGGGACGGGTGATGACCAACAGGTCGTTGTTGCCCTTGACGTCGCTCGGCCAGTCGGCGAAGCGTTTGCCGCGATAATCCTGCTCTTCGAGCTTGTAGCTCTGGATCATCGTGCCCATGCCGCCGTCGAGAATCAGGATGCGCTCTTTGAGAGCTTGCTTGAGAGCTTGAAGGCGGACGCTGCGATCGGACATTGGGACTACTCGAAAAAGACCATGACGAAGGAGCGGGATCATAACAAACCTGTGCCGATTTAGAGCATGTGGCGCTTTTGCATGAATATCGCTCATGTTGGTACGGGCGTCATAACGGTAGAATCGCGGCGTTTTTATTCAGGATCAGGATCAGGGATATGTCGTACCGCGTCGTCAGCATGGTGTTGCTGTTTTTGAGCTTTGGCGCGGCGGCGCAAAGTCCTGCGATCTCGCCTTCCATTTCTTACACCCGCGATATCCAGCCGATCTTCACCGAGAAGTGCGTGGCCTGCCATGCGTGCTACGACTCTGCCTGTCAGTTGAACCTGGGCAGCGGCGAAGGCGCGGCCCGTGGCGCGAGCAAGATGCCGGTCTACGATGGCGAACGCACCCAGGCGGCACCGACCACGCGGCTGTTCTATGACGCCTTCGGCAAACGCGCCTGGCAGCAAAAAGACTTCTATTCGGTGCTCGATGCCCAGGGCAGTCAGGCGGCACTGATGGCGCGCATGCTGGAGCTGGGACACAAAACGCCGCTGACACCCAACGCCAAACTGCCGGAAGACATCGTGCTGGGCCTCAATCGCGAGAACCTGTGCGCGATGCCCGCCGAGTTCGACGGCTATGCCGGCGCCCACCCGAAAGAGGGCATGCCGTTGGCGGTGACCGGTCTGACCGATCAGCAATATCAGACGCTGCAACGCTGGCTTGCTTCCGGCGCGCCGATCGACGAGCAAGGCCTGGCGCCGAGCACCAAGGAAGCGCTGCAGATCGTCCAGTGGGAAAACCTGCTCAACCAGCCCGGCGCGCGGGAGAGTCTGGTCGGGCGCTGGCTGTATGAGCACTGGTTCCTGGCGCACATCTATTTCAAGGACGGCGAGCCGGGGCATTACTTCCAGTGGGTGCGTTCGCGCACGCCGACCGGCCAGCCGATCGATCTGATCGCTACGCGCCGCCCGAACGACGATCCGGGCACTCAGGTGTATTACCGCCTGTGGCCGGTGCAGGGCGTGATCGTGCACAAGACCCACATCACTTATCCGCTGAGCGCGGCGAAGATGGCGCGGGTCAAAAGTCTTTTCTACAACGGCAACTGGCAGGTCAACGCCTTGCCGGGCTACGGGCCGCAGAGCCGGGCCAACCCGTTCGCGACCTTCGAGGCGATCCCGGCGCAGGCGCGTTACCAGTTCATGCTCGATAACGCCGAATACTTCGTGCGCACGTTCATTCGCGGCCCGGTTTGCCGTGGGCAGATCGCGACCGACGTGATCCGCGACAACTTCTGGGCGCTGTTCCAGGCCCCGGAACACGACCTGTACATCACCGACCCGAACTATCGCGGCCAGGCCACGCCGTTGCTGGCGATGCCGGGGCAGAACGACGATGTCGGCAGCGTCCTGAGCCTGTGGCACAACTACCGCAACAAGCGCAACAAATACGAAGCCCTGCGCCGTGACAGCTATGCCGACTTGCCGGCGCCGAGCTGGTCGACCCTGTGGGCCGGCAACGACAACGCCTTGCTCAGCATCTTCCGCCACTTCGACAGCGCTTCGGTGACCAAAGGCCTGATCGGCGAAGTGCCGCAGACCATGTGGCTGTTCGACTACCCGCTGCTGGAGCGTACCTATTACCAGTTGGCGGTGAATTTCGATGTGTTCGGCAACGTCTCCCATCAGGCGCAAACGCGCCTGTATTTCGACCTGATCCGCAACGGCGCCGAGCAGAACTTCCTGCGTCTGATGCCCGCCGATTCCCGTGAGGGTTACCTCGACGATTGGTACCAGAGCAGCGGCCAGTTCAAGATGTGGCTCGATTACGAAGCCATCGATGACGACAAGCCGACCGCGCTGAAACTCGACGAGAAAGACCCGAAACACGATTTCGCCATGCAATTGCTGGCGCGCTACGGCGACCTCAACGCGCGTCCGGATCCGATCAACCGTTGCGAAGATGCCTATTGCTCGCGCCCGAACATCGACCCGACCCTGCAGAACGCCGAACAGGCGCTGAGTCGCCTGACTTCGCGCCCGGCAGCCGGCCTGAAAGTGATCGATCAATTGCCGGAAGCGACGATGCTGCGGGTCGAAACCCGCAGCGGCAAACGCGAGGTCTACAGCCTGCTGCGCAACCGTGCGCACAGCAACGTGGCGTTCCTGCTCGGTGAATCGCTACGCTATCAACCGGGGCTGGACACGCTGACGATCTATCCGGGCGTGCTCAGCAGCTACCCGAATTTCATGTTCAACATCCCGGCGGATCAGGTGCCGGCGTTTGTCGACGCCATGGAGAGTGCAAAGGACGCGGCGCAGTTCGAGAAAATCGTCGAACGCTGGGGTATTCGCCGCAGTCATCCGCAGTTCTGGTTCTATTTCCATGATTTGAGCCAGTACATCCACGAAACCGATCCGGTGGAAGAGGGCGTGCTGGACATGAACCGGTACGAGAATCTTTGATCGTTTGAGCGATGGCGGTTGTCCCAATCCTGTGAAGTACGGGATCGGGAGCGCCATCGATGTTGATTTCAGTGCAGGCCCTGCGAGCGCTCGCCGCGTGGGCGGTGGTCTGCCATCACTTCATGCAGATTTTCTTCGACTTCGAGGCGCGCGGGCCGATAGGGCAGCTGTTCATCGACAAGGGCGCCGTGGGCGTCGATATCTTTTTCGTGATCAGCGGGCTGGTGATTTTCCTGTCCACCGAAGGCAAGGCGCTGCCGCCGGCGCGGTTTCTGCTGTATCGACTGTTTCGGATTGTTCCGGCGTATTGGCTCTACACGGTGCTGATGGCGTTGCTGGTGGTGTTCGCCCGGCCGTTGCTGCCGGATCAGACGGTGGACTGGAGTCATTTGCTGCTGTCGCTGCTGTTTATCCCGACCGAAAACCCCGGCGGCTACGGGATCTACCCGACCCTGAATGTCGGCTGGACCCTGAATTACGAAATGCTGTTTTACGTGCTGTTCGCCTGGGCGCTGTTGTTCCGGCTGCAAGTCCGCTTGCTGGTGGTCGCGGCGCTGCTGTTTGCGGTGTGCCAGGCCTGGACCGGGTTTGGCTGGGTCAGCGAGTTTTATCGCTCGGACATCGTTTATGAGTTCCTGCTGGGGATCGGCATCGGCATGCTCTACCGTCGCGGCTGGATCGGACCGGCGCTCTGGCTGCCCTTATTGGGGATCGGTGCGGCGTTGCTGGCGATCTATCATCTGCCGCCGGAACCCCGATTGCTGAACTGGGGCGTGCCCAGTGCGGTGCTGGTCATGGCCAGCATGGCGCTCGAACGTTATGTCGAACGCAACAGGCTGCTCAAGCTGCTGGGTGACTGTTCGTACTCGGTGTATCTGATGCATGTGCTGGTGCTGTCGGCCGGCGGTTATCTGGCCCGACGCTACGGGATCAACCCGTATT
Source organism: Pseudomonas sp. GW821-FHT11D10 (assembly GCF_058808435.1). Lineage (NCBI taxonomy): Bacteria > Pseudomonadati > Pseudomonadota > Gammaproteobacteria > Pseudomonadales > Pseudomonadaceae > Pseudomonas > Pseudomonas sp. GW821-FHT11D10. Next base: position 812,139 of record NZ_JBXARR010000001.1, read on the forward strand.
TGATGTTTGTCGTCTGTGCGCTGGCCATCGCTATCGGTTCGTGGCTGAGCTACGAATGGGTGGAAAAACGCAGTTATCAATGGCTTAAAGCGCGGATTGACGGCGAACCTGGCGCCTAGCCGATTTGCGAACTATTCCTACGTAAATACTAGGACTTTGTGCCGCGCGCCGATTGGCGTAAACTCCGCCTCAAGCCTGCGAGGAGTCTCCATGACCGCTATTACCATTACCGACGCCGCCCATGATTACCTGGCCGATCTGCTCTCCAAGCAGAACACCCCGGGCATCGGCATCCGCGTTTTCATCACCCAGCCTGGCACCCAGTACGCCGAAACCTGCATTGCCTACTGCAAGCCGGGCGAAGAGAAACCTGAAGACACGGCGCTGGGGCTGAAAAGCTTCACCGCTTACATCGACTCGTTCAGCGAAGCGTTCCTCGATGATGCCGTCGTCGACTACGCCACCGACCGCATGGGCGGCCAGCTGACCATCAAGGCGCCAAACGCCAAAGTCCCGATGGTCAACGCCGACAGCCCGATCAACGAGCGCATCAACTACTACCTGCAAACCGAAATCAACCCGGGGCTGGCCAGCCACGGCGGTCAGGTCAGCCTGATCGATGTGGTTGAAGACGGCATTGCCGTACTGCAGTTCGGCGGCGGTTGCCAGGGCTGCGGCCAGGCGGACGTGACCCTGAAGGAAGGCATCGAGCGCACCCTGCTCGAGCGCATTCCGGAACTCAAGGGCGTTCGCGACGTGACCGACCACACGCAGAAAGAAAACGCCTACTACTAAGGTGTTCGCTGCGGCATGAAAAACGGCGCCCCGTGAGCGCCGTTTTTTTTGATCGTTCCCACGCTCTGCGTGGGAATGCAGCCCGGGACGCTCCGCGTCCCATTCACGGTCGATAAAGGTGCGCGTGCCCGGCGCGATACAGCGACGACTCACTGAAATGATCGCTGCCCAACACCCGCCCGACCAGAATCAACGCCGTACGCCGAAACCCCTTGGCCGCCACCTTCTCGGCAATATCCTCCAGCGTCCCGACCACCCAGTCCTGATCCGGCCACGTCGCCCGGTGAATCACCGCAATCGGGCAATCCGCACCGTAATGCGGCAGCAGTTCGGCAATGATTTTCTCCAGATGATTGACCCCCAGATGAATCGCCATGGTCGCCCCGTGCTGCGCCAGACTGCCGAGTTCCTCGCCGGCAGGCATCGCCGTCTTGTCCGCATAACGGGTGAGGATCACGCTTTGCGAGATGTCCGGCAGCGTAAGTTCAGCGCCCAACAGCGCGGCGCACGCGGCGGTAGCGGTCACGCCGGGAATGATTTCGAACGGGATACCCAACTCGCGCAGATAACGAATCTGCTCACCAATGGCGCCATACAGGCTTGGATCCCCCGAATGCACCCGCGCCACATCCTGGCCTTTGGCGTGGGCGGTCTTGATCAGGTCGATGATCTGTTCCAGGTGCAGCTCTGCGCTGTTGACCACGGTTTCAGCGCAATGACCTTCCAGCACCGCCGTCGGCACCAGCGAACCTGCGTAGATGATCACCGGGCAGCTGCGGATCAGCCGCTGGCCTTTGACAGTGATCAATTCCGGGTCGCCGGGGCCGGCGCCGATGAAGTAAACGGTCATCGTTGGATCCTGTAAAAAAGGGGCAGGGCAGTGCTTCACAAGCCCTTCAGATGAAGAATGCTCATGATCGAAAGCGGGGATTATCGGGAATTTACGCCGCGCCGGCCAATGCCAGAGTTGCTTGAGCGTACTTTTGCCGCGAAATCAGCAGTTTTGCCGGGCCGCTGATCAACTGTTCGGCGAGCGCCAGCGCGGCACTTTCCGCTACGCCATAACAGCCGGTGCGTTCGAAGGCGATCTGTGAATGATGACTCAAACGTTGCTGATAACTGGCCAGTTCCTCGCTGCTGAAATACAGCAACGGCAGCGCCAGTTGGGCGGCGAGTTCCTGCAAACCGGGTTCGTCGCGCTTGAGGTCGATACTGGCGAGCGCCTTGACCTTCTCAAGATCAATTCGATGCGCCTGCAACGCCTGGTCAAGCAATGCACGCAGCGTGCTGGCCGGGCAGCCGCGCTGGCAGCCCAGGCCGACCACGAAGGTCGGCGCTGCGCTGTCATCGGTCATGCGTGGTACTGACCTTCGCTTTTGCGGCGGAACAACCAGGCGCTGATCAGGCCCAGGGCCAGCCAGAACGCGACGTTGGTCAGCTGCGAAGCGATTTTGAACTGAGCTTCGAGGGCTTCCGGGGCGAGCATCGAATGCACTTCCGGTTGTGGCGCGCCGATCACGTGCGGCACGGCAAGGATCGCCACGCCGAGGATCTTCATCAGCCAGTTACGGCTGAACGCGATCAAGGCCAGGCCGACAGCGGTGGAGGCGGCAGTGCCGATCCACCACATCTGACGCGAGGCCAGATCCGCGGCAGCAGTGCCCGGCAGTTCAGGTGGCAGGCCCATGGTCGGGGCGAGTACGAAGGTCGCATAACCGGCCAGCCCCCAGAGCAGGCCTTGCGAGGTTTTGGTCGGCGCACGCAGGGTGTACAGACCCGCCAGCATCAGGGCAAAACCCACGGCTACGACCAGATTGCCGCCGGTGGTGGACACCACGCGCTGCCAACCGTCTTCCGGCTCCCAGGCTTCGGCATCGTGGGTGTGGGCGGCGGTGCCGGCAGCGTGTTCGTGAACTTCGGCCACCGGCTCGGCTTTCTCGAAGGTTTCGGCCTGCAGAATCAGCGGCGAAACCCAGAAGCTTTGCAGCAACGTCAGGAGCAGGGCGGCCAGAAGGCCGGTGAAACCTGCGGTCTGCGCAATACGCTTGATCATGTCGTCAGGTCTCAGTGGCACGGGAACGCGGCGCTGTGGCGGGTATCGTGGGCGGCGTTGTGCACCGCTTCGATGTGCGAGAAACCGGCGAAATACACGAGGCACGCACCGAGGATCGACGCGCAGACGGCGGCGGTCAGGCGTTGGCTCAGGGTGGTAGTGCTGGAGATCTTGTCCGAATTGCTGCCGGTGCTGCTGATGATCGACATGGCGCTTCCCTCTGGAGTGTCAGCGGGTGAATTGAGCGCATGAAAACCCCTGCGGCCGGGCACGCAGAGGTTCGAACAGCGCCCGCCCACCGCGGGTTTGTTATGTTCAGTGGCGCAAGGATGCGCACTGTGTGTTGCGGGCCGGTCTCCGGGCTCACGAGGGGTTGGCGTCTGGCCGACCTGCAAGCGTCACCTTCCCATGCCTGTGGGCACAGTGGATCTGACGCTTCGCTCGCTTACCGTTGCGGGGGCAGCACCGGACTGACATGGCTTTAGAGTAAAGCACATGATTCACCGGTTTCCCGTTTCACCCTGTGAAGGGCACCCGTAACAAGTTGTGTAGGAGACCATGGGTTGGGGATTTTAGTCAATTTTGTGGGCAGATCCGTTGCTGCGGTAACGGCCACTTAGGGTTCCGCCCTTACGGCGGGTCACTTTTGGCAAACGCCCCAAAAGTAACCAAAAGGTCTTTAACCCTGACGTACGGCCCCTCGCTGAGGCTCGGGGTTCCTTCGCTCCGGGATCGATCCGGGGGCATCGCCTACGGTTTGCTTCGCTGCACCTCCTCTCGATGCATGCGGCTGCGCCGCACGGTCGCTGCGCTCCCACCCCCGGATCAATCCCTCCACTCAGCCTGCCGACGGGCCCTGCGATCAAAAGCTTTACTCGAGCTAACGCTCATCGTTTTGAGTGGGGGGAGCAGGGCGTGTTCGGCTTTGGTTTTGTGGTGGGGTTACCCCTCACCCCAGCCCTCTCCCCTAGGAGAGGGAGCCGATTTGTGGGCTTTTCAAAACTTGAGTTCGACGCGGTATCGCACGTCGGCGAACCTCTCCCAAACCACTCGATCAGTTCCCTCTCCCTCCGGGAGAGGGCTAGGGTGAGGGAGCTCTTGATCTGGCTTTTGCTCTGGCTTTTGCTCTGGCTCTGGCTCTTGATTTTTTGCCCCTTCGGCAGGCCGAGCGGAGGTGTTCATCAGGGGGTAGGCGCGCAGCGCCGTGCGGCGAAGCCGCATACATCGAGAGGAGGTGCAGCGAAGCAAACCGTAGGCGATGCCCCCTGATGGACACCGTAGCGAGGGAACACTGAGCCTAGGCGAAGTGCCGTACGCCGGGGCAAAAGCCTTTTGGTTCCTTTTTGGCGTTTGAAAAAGGGACTCGCTGTAAGAGCGAAACCGCCAGCGGCAGCACCCGAAGCAACGGATATGCCCCCAATCCCAAAATCCACCAACCATTGACCCATCACGAACCCATGCGTAGCCTTGCGCTTTCGAGGTTCTTCGGCCCACGCCGAAGCTAAGAAGGGAACGCGGTCCAAGCCGCGGCTGCCCCCGCAACTGTGAACGGTGCTGTTCGCTGCCACGCCACTGCCAACTCAATCCAGAGCCAGCGGGAAGGCGCAGCGAATACCGGGCCAAGACCCGAACACCGTCAGCCAGGAGACCTGCCTCGTCACAGATTCTCACTTTCAACCGGGCGGGGTGATCCGGTGGCGAACTCTCCAGGCACGCACCCGCGTCGCCGGTCTCGTCCCGTATGCCCGCCACCTTGCCAAAGGGCATCCGATGAAAACACTGGCCAAACTCCCCGTCACCATCGTCACCGGCTTCCTCGGCTCGGGCAAAACCACCTTGCTGCGGCACATGCTCGACAATGCTCAGGGCCGCCGCATCGCGGTGATCGTCAACGAGTTTGGCGAGCTGGGCATCGACGGTGAAATCCTCAAGCAATGCACCATCGGCTGCACCGAAGAAGAAGCCACCGGCCGCGTCTACGAACTGGCCAACGGCTGCCTGTGCTGCACGGTTCAGGAAGAGTTCTTCCCGGTAATGCGCGAACTGGTGGCCCGTCGCGGCGATCTCGACCACATCCTGATCGAAACCTCGGGCCTGGCCCTGCCAAAGCCGCTGGTGCAAGCCTTCCAGTGGCCGGAAATCCGCAGCGCCTGCACCGTTGACGCGGTGATCACCGTGGTCGACAGCCCGGCCGTGGCCGCCGGCACCTTCGCCGCGTTCCCGGATCAGGTCGACGCCCAGCGCAAACTCGATCCGAACCTGGACCACGAATCGCCGCTGCACGAACTGTTCGCCGACCAACTGGCCAGCGCCGATCTGGTGATCCTCAACAAGGCCGACCAGACCAGCCCTGAAGACCTCGCGCGCGTCCGTCTCGAAGTCGCCGAAGAACTGCCGCCAGCAGTGAAAATCATCGAAGCCAGCAACGGTCGTCTGCCGCTGGACGTGTTGATTGGCCTCGGCGCAGGTTCCGAAGAACACATCGACAGCCGCCACAGCCATCACGATCACCACCACGGTGAAGGCGATGACGATCACGACGATCACGATCACGACGCCTTCGACTCGATCTCCATCGAACTGCCGCAAGCCGACGAAAGCCTGCTGCTCGACGCACTGACGCAACTGGTGGTTCAGCACGGCATCCTGCGGGTCAAAGGCTTCGCGGCGATCCCGAACAAGCCGATGCGTCTGCTGATCCAGGGCGTGGGCACGCGTTTCGACAAGCACTTCGACCGTCAGTGGGGCGCCGATGAGGCACGTGTGACGCGTCTGGTGTTGATCGGTCAGGCACTGGACGCGGCCCAGCTCGAAGCGCAACTGCGCGCTGCGCTCAGCGTTTAAGCCATGCACCTGCTCAGGACCCAGCCCGGCGGTTTCGTGTCGGATGACAACATTGCCGACCTTGGACAAACCCCCGCCGAGCTGGTGATCCTGTGCAGCGGCGATTCCAGCCTCGCGCTGCTCGCCGAAGCCGCGCAGCAACTGCCCGAGGATTACCCGAGCGTGCGGCTGGCCAACCCGATGCAGGTGCAGAACCATGCGTCGGTCGACTTGTACGTCGATGAAGTGCTGCGCCACGCCAAGGTCATTCTGATCTCGTTGCACGGCGGCATCGCTTATTGGCGTTATGGCGTCGAGCGGCTGGTCGAGCTGTCCGAGCGTGGCGTGCAGGTGATTCTGGTGCCGGGCGATGACCGTCCTGACCCGGAGCTCAGTGACTTGAGCACCGTGGGCGCCGAGGATCGCGACCGGCTCTGGCAGTTTTTGCGTCAGGGCGGCATGGGCAACGCGCTGGACTTTTTCCGTTGCCTGGCCAATCGCTGGCTGGCGCGGGATTACGTGTGGGGCGAGCCGCAGACGCTGCCGCGCACGGCGATTTATCACCCGAACCAAAACACCGCCGCACTGAGCGACTGGCAAGCCGATTGGCTGCCCGGTCAACCGGTCGCGGCGGTGTTGTTTTATCGCTCGCATTTGCAAGCGGCGAACACGGCGTTTATCGACGTGTTCTGCCAACGGCTTCAGGCAGCCGGACTCAATCCGCTGCCGATCGCCGTGGCCAGTTTGAAAGAGCCCGGCTGCCTGTCGGTGGTCGAGGACTGGCTGGATGAGGTCGAAGCGTCGGTGATTCTGAACACCACCGGTTTCGCCCAGTCCAGCCCGGAAGCACCGCATCTGCGGCCATTCCGTCGAAATATTCCGGTGATCCAGGCGATCTGCGCCCAGGACAACGAACCCGGCTGGCGCGAGAGCGAGCAGGGCCTCGGTCCGCGGGATCTGGCGATGCACATCGCATTACCGGAGCTCGACGGCCGGATCATCAGTCGGCCGATCAGCTTCAAGGACCTGGCCTGGCGCAGCGAGCGCAGTCAGTCCGACGTGGTGTGTTATCGGGCCCAACCCGAGCGCATGGATTTTGTGGCCGAACTGGCGCGGCGCTGGGTCGATCTGGCGCGGGTGCCGAACGCTGAAAAACGCATTGCGCTGATCCTCGCCAACTATCCGACCCGGGACGGGCGCATCGGCAACGGCGTCGGCCTCGACACGCCGGCTGCCGCGCTGAATATCCTGCGGGCGTTACAGGCTGAAGGTTATCCGCTGCCGGCCGAGCTGCCGGACAGCGGCACCGAGTTGATCCAGCAATTGCTCGGCGGCGTCAGTAACGACCTCGATACTCTCGATCAGCGCCCGTGCCAGCAAAGCCTGGCGATGGACGATTACCTGACGATGTTCAACGCACTGCCAGAAGCCAATCGCGCGGCAGTGCTGGAGCGCTGGGGTCCGCCGCAAAACGATCCGATGTGCCGCGATGGGCGAATGATGATTGCCGGTCTGCGGTTTGGCCTGACCTTCGTCGGCATTCAACCGGCGCGGGGTTATCAGGTCGACCCGAGCGCGGTGTATCACGACCCGGATCTGGTGCCGCCGCACGCGTACCTCGCGTTCTATTTCTGGCTGCGCCAGACCTACGGCGCTCACGGCGTGATTCATGTCGGCAAGCACGGCAACCTCGAATGGCTGCCGGGCAAAGGCGTGGGCCTGTCGGAGAACTGCTGGCCGGACGCGCTGCTCGGGCCGCTGCCGAACATCTATCCATTTATCGTCAACGATCCGGGCGAGGGCGCCCAGGCCAAACGTCGCACTCAGGCGGTGATCATCGACCACCTGATGCCGCCGCTGACCCGCGCCGAAACCTACGGCCCGCTGCGCAATCTGGAACTGTTGGCGGACGAGTATTACGAAGCTCAGTTGCTCGATCCGCGCCGCGCCCGTGAGTTGCAGCGTGACATTCTGCAACTGGTGCGTGACACGCAGATCGATCGCGAATTGCAGCTGGATGCCGCTCTCGACAGCGATGCCGATGCGGCGATCTGGCTGCCGCGTCTGGACACCTATCTGTGTGACTTGAAGGAATCGCAGATCCGCGATGGCTTGCACATTTTCGGTGAGTCACCGAGTGGACGGCTGCGCATCGACACCTTGCTGGCGCTGCTGCGGATTCCGCGTGGCGATGGCAAAGGGGCGCAGTCGAGTCTGTTGCGGGCGTTGGCCAAGGCGTTTCAGTTGGGGTTCGATCCGCTGGATTGTGCACTTGCCGAACCCTGGACTGGCCTGCGCCCAATGGAACTGCAATCGCTGAGCGATGAAGTCTGGCGTACGGCGGGTGATACCCGTGAACGCCTTGAGCTGTTCTCGGCGCATTTGATCGAGCAGTCGCTGGTGGGTGATGTGGCGCAGATGGAGGCTCCTGGCTGGTCAGATGTGCAGACGATCATCAACGCGCTGCGCGAAGTGATCGCCCCACGCCTCGATGCCTGCGGCCCGGCCGAAATGCACGGCCTGCTCGACGCCCTCAGCGGCCGTTTCGTCCCGGCCGGCCCGAGCGGAGCGCCAAGTCGCGGCCGCCTCGACGTACTACCCACCGGTCGCAATTTCTATTCGGTGGATGTACGCAACCTACCGACCACCACTGCATGGCGGATAGGCTTCCAGTCGGCAACCCTGATTCTCGAGCGACACTTGCAGGACCACGGCGATCATCTGCGCCAGCTTGGCCTGTCGGTCTGGGGCACGGCGACCATGCGCACCGGCGGTGACGATATCGCTCAGGCCATGGCGCTGATGGGCGTGCGGCCAGTGTGGGCCACCGGCAGTCAACGGGTCGATGATTTCGAAATTCTGCCGCTGAGCCTGCTCGACCGGCCTCGGGTCGATGTGACGTTGCGCGTCTCCGGATTTTTCCGCGACGCGTTCGCCAACCTGATCCGCCTGTTCGACGCTGCCGTACAAGCGGTAGCGGAGCTCGACGAGCCGGACGATCTCAATCCGCTGGCCGCCAAAGTACGCGCAGAGCGCGAAGCCCTGTTGCAGTCCGGGCTGGATGAAGATGCTGCCCGACGTCAGGCTGGCTGGCGAATTTTCGGTGCCAAACCCGGCGCTTATGGCGCGGGTGTGCAGGGCGCCATCGACGGTCGTTTGTGGCAAACCCGAGAAGATCTGGCCGAGGTCTACCTGAACTGGGGCGCCTACGCTTACGGCGGTTCTGACGAAGGCACCGCCGCCCGCGAGCAATTCGTCCAGCGTCTGAGCCAGGTGCAGGCCGTGCTGCAAAACCAGGACAACCGCGAGCATGACCTGCTCGACTCCAACGACTATTACCAGTTCCAGGGTGGCATGCTCGCCGCCGTGGAAAGCCTGCGCGGTGAAGCGGCTGCCAGTTATCACGGCGATCACAGTCAGCCGGACCTGCCGAAGATCCGCACCTTGAAAGAAGAACTGAACCGGGTCATCCGCTCCCGGGCGGCGAATCCGAAATGGATCGACGGGGTCAAGCGCCACGGCTATAAAGGCGCGTTCGAACTGGCGGCGACGGTCGATAACCTGTTTGCCTTCGACGCCACCACGCAACTGATCGACGATCACCAGTACGCGTTGCTGGCCGATGCGTATTTGCTGGACCCGGCGACCCGCGACTTTGTGCGCGAGCATAATCCCCACGCGCTGCGCGACATGACCGAACGCATGCTCGAAGCGCAGCAGCGCGGGATGTGGCAGGAGCCGGGCGCCTACAAAGAGGCGCTGGAAAACCTGCTGCTGGACATAGAAGAAGAGAGCTGAGACTGAACATGACCGACACCCCGCATTTCCCGCTCTCCGCCGTGGTCGGCGCCGATGACCTGAAACTGGCGCTGTACCTGACGGCCATCGATCCGAAGATCGGCGGCGTGCTGATCGAGGGCCCGCGCGGCATGGCCAAATCAACATTGGCCCGGGGGCTGGCGGATCTGTTGGCCAGTGGTCAGTTCGTTACCTTGCCGTTGGGCGCCACTGAAGAGCGACTGGTTGGCACGCTGGATCTGGACGCGGCGTTGAGCGACGGTCGTGCGCAGTTTTCTCCGGGTGTGCTGGCCAAGGCTGACGGAGGCGTGCTGTACGTCGATGAAGTGAATCTGTTGCCCGATCATCTGGTGGACTTGCTGCTCGATGTGGCTGCCAGCGGCACCAACTTGATCGAGCGCGATGGTATTTCCCATCGGCATTCGGCGAAGTTCGTATTGATCGGCACGATGAACCCGGAAGAGGGGGAATTGCGTCCGCAATTGCTGGATCGCTTTGGTTTGAACGTCGCACTGAGCGGTCACACGGCGCCGGCCGAGCGCGGTCAGATCATTCGTCGTCGACTGGATTTCGACAGCGACCCGCAGGCGTTCTGTGCGCAGTGGGAGGCTGAGCAGCAAGCTCTGCGTCAGCGCTGCGAGAACGCCCGCAAGGTTTTACCGGGTATTCCGCTGGATGACGCGGCGTTGGCGCAGATCACCGAGCGCTGCTTCGCAGCGGGTGTAGACGGTTTGCGCGCCGATCTGGTCTGGCTGCGTGCGGCGCGGGCTCATGCGGCGTGGCGGGGGGCTGAAGTTATCGCCGAGCAGGACATCGATGCCGTGGCTGAGTTTGCCTTGCGTCATCGTCGTCGCGAACAGTCTCCGACCAGTACGCAGCCACCGGCGCAATCGCCGTCCAGCACTAACGCCGAACCGAGCGAAGGGCAGGGCCAGTGGGGTGAAATGCCGGCGCGGGCGCTCGCCACCGGTGCACGCCGCGAAGTGCCTGTCTGGCCAAAAAAGCCCTAGGCATTCGCCCCCGATCCGACGCGGGGGCGAATGCCAGACCCCGCGCCGGACGCCTCGATAACGGTCGCCAGGGCAAGCGTCACGCGGCTCGCAGTGGCTCGGTGAACTGGCCCGGAACCTTGCTCAATGGCCGTCCGAATACCAGAGCGGATCTGCTGTTTCAACTGCGTACCCGCACGCCCCATGAACTGTGGCTGGTGATCGTCGACGCCTCCGCTTCGACCCGTCGCCATCAAGCCTTGAGCGATGCCAAGGGCGTGCTTGCGCAACTGTTCGACGACGCTTACCGGCAGCGCGCGCGCCTGGCGTTGTTGACCGCGAGCGGCGCGGCGCCGAAATGGCAGGTGCAAGGGCTGAAGGCCTCCAGCGGGTTGCGCGCGTGGCTCGATGGATTGGGTGCGGGAGGCGGCACGCCACTGATGGCGGCGCTGACGGAAGCCGGGCATTGGCTGGCGGTGCGACGCAAGCGTTTCCCCGCCGAACAACAACGGTTGCTGGTGATCACCGATGGCCGTTTGAAAGACTGTCCGGAACTGCCAGCGCTGGCGTGTCCGGGCCTGCTGATCGATATCGAACGCGGGCCGATTCGCCTGGGCCGCGCGAAACAATTGGCGACAGCACTGGACGCCGATTACCGGCATATCGACGAGTTGTTGTCGGTCTGAGAGCTATGCTGAAGTGAGGCCAAATCACAGGGAGTGAATCATGCGCGTACTGGTCGCCAATCCGCAGGACGATTTTCGCGTCAAGGCCTATGCCGGTACCAACGGCGTGCTACTGGCAATGGACCTCGCCGAACCCCGCCGCAAAGGCCTGCTGGGGTTTGCCATCGAAAAGCAGCAGGGCGACAAGCCGTGGCTGTTCCTGTTCAACAGCCTGACCTTTCCCGGCAAGGTTCACACCTTCCCGCAGTTCCACGCCACGCCGAGCGACAAGGCGCCGCTGCAGAAATTTCGCTGGGCCGACTACGCGGTCAATCCAGGCATGACGATTCACTATCGCGTGCGCCTGGCGTATGGCACGCCGGATGCGCCGCAACTCGGTGAAGCGCTGGAACTGACAATCCGCTCCGACGACGGTCATCCTGCCAATCAGGGCGTGATCTTCAACCGAGCCGTGGCCGCCAGTCAGGCGTTTCAGCGCAAATTTCCCGATCTCGACGCACAGATCAGCGCCAACAAAAACATGCCCATCGAAGCCTGGCCCGATGCAGCGCGTCAGTGGCTGGAGAACGGTCTGCTCGGGCGCCTGCAAGGCTTTATCGAGCGAGCGGTGGACGGCCAGTGGGCGCTGGACATCGCGATCTACGAATACCAGTTGCAAGCCATCATCGACTCGGTGAACGCAGCGATCGATCGAGGTGTTCAGGTGCGGGTGCTGTATCACGCCCGGCCCGACGACGAAGACACGACGATCAACGAAGCAAGCCTTGCGAAACTGCCGTCGACCAGCAAGCGCGGGCGGGTCACTCACAACATTTTCCATAACAAGTTCATCGTCCTCAGCCGCCTCGACGGAGGCGGCGAGCGCCAGCCGCAAGCGGTGCTGTGCGGCAGCACCAACTTCACGGCCAATGGCGTGTACCGGCAGGCCAACGTGGTGCATGTGCTGGACGATTCGGCGGTCAGCGCGAGCTACCTGAAAACCTTCGAACAGATCTGGGCCGAGCCGGCGGACGTCGGCGCCACTCGAGACTGGATCACCCAGCACAACCCAATGAATTCGGCGCAACCGGTGTTCGCCGGGTTCTCACCGCGTACCGGCGGCGCCGATCTGAGGGAGTTCGTCGATATCATCGAAGGGGCGAAAAAAGACCTGCTGTTCGTCACCGCATTCGCCTTGCCCGACGCGATTCTCAACGCACTGCTCGGCCAGCCCCACGACGACATCCTGCGTTACGGCCTGCAAAACACGGTCAGCCGCATCACCGGGTTTCACGCCGACCGAACTGCCGAGTTCGCCGCCACCGCATTGCTCAACACCGGGCTGGAAGGCTGGCTGCGGGAGAACATGAAGGGCCAGAAAGGCAACCTGCTGGTGCACACCAAAGCGGTGGTCACCGACTTCACCAGCGACAGCCCGACCATCATCAGCGGCAGCCACAACCTCAGTTCCTCGGCCAGCAACGGCAATGACGAGAACTACCTGATCATTCGCGGCGACACCGATCTGGCGGACCGTTATGGCCTGGAGCTGCTGCGGTTCTACGAGCATTACCGTTTTCGCTACTTCGCGAAGAAACTGGCGTTGAAACAGGTGCAGCCGTTGGCGGCGGATGACAGCTGGACCAACGACTACTACATCGAGGACGACCTGCGTCAGCTATCTCGCCTGCGGTTTGCCGGGCGTTAGACTTCCATCGCCTGACGGTACTGACGGGTCCGGCGGCTGAGGTACAAGCGGTCGCGGATCAGCGCCCAGAGTGCCGACACCTCGGGATTGGGCTGGCGGCCACGGCTCAGGCGCGCCATCTGGAAGCGCACCACGGCCATGTTCGCCAGTGCGGCCAGCGGTTTGCGTTTCCAGCGGATCGGCGGCAGTTGCGGCTCGCTGTTGCGGCCTTCGCGCCAGTGTTTGACCAGGCTTGGCTCGATGGCCATTGCGGTGGCGATGCCGGCCATGGCGATGCCGCTGTCGAGCACTTGTTCGACCACGGGCAGGCGGCGGATACCGCCGGTGACCATCACCGGCATGCGCGCCACACCGGCCAGTTCCGTGGCCATTTCCAGAAAGAAGGCCTCGCGGGCGAGTGTGCGGCCGTCACGCGCTTCGCCCTGCATCGCCGGGGCTTCGTAGCTGCCGCCGGACAGTTCCAGCAGGTCGATCGGCTGCTCGTTGAGCCATTCGATCACTTGACGCGCATCGTCAGTGTCGAAGCCGCCACGCTGGAAGTCTGCCGAATTGAGTTTCACCGCCACGCAAAACTGCGGCGACACCGCCTGGCGGATGGCCTCGATCACCGACAGCAGCAGGCGCGCGCGGTTTTCCAGCGAGCCCCCCCAGCGGTCGGTGCGGCGATTGGTCAGCGGCGAGAGAAACTGACTGAGCAGATAGCCGTGCGCAGCGTGAATCTGCACGCCGGTGAACCCGGCCTTTTCGGCAAGCGCGGCGCTTTTGGCGAAACGTTGAATGACTTCTTCGATATCGTCCTCGGTCATCGGTTTGGGCTCTGCGAACAGCTTCGAGAACGAGCCCATTTCCAGTGCCACCGCCGACGGCGCCAGCGCTTGCTGGCCCATGTTGGCGAAGGTCTGACGGCCGGGGTGATTGAGTTGCACCCAGACCTGCGCGCCGCCGCTGCGGGCGATTTCGGCCCATTGGCGGAAACGCTCCAGATGCCGCTCGTCTTCGAGCACCACGCCGCCTGGGCCGGTCATGGCACGGCGGTCGATCATCACGTTGCCGGTCAACAGCAACCCGGCACCGCCGTCGGCCCAGGCCTGATACAGGCGGAACAGTTCGCGGGACGGTGCCTGGTCACGGTCCGAGAGGTTTTCTTCCATGGCGGCTTTGGCGATACGGTTGCCGACGGTCTGACCGTTGGGCAGATTCAAAATCTGGAAGGGCGACATTGCTTGACTCCTCATCAGTGATGGAGAGAGGCTAAGCTTAAAGTTAACTTTAATGTCAAGCGGGCAAATCGAGGCTGAAATGAAAATCGGTGAATTGGCGCAGCAGAGCGGGTTGAGCGCTTCGAGTATTCGTTTTTATGAGGCTCAGGGTCTGATTCCCAAAGTCGAGCGCCAGGGCAATGGCTACCGACGTTACCCGCCACAAGTGCTGCAGACCCTGAACATCATCCGCAGCGCCCAGCAGGCCGGGTTTTCCCTGGAAGAACTCAAACAGTTGTTGCCGGCCGCTGGCACCGGTGAGTTCAAGCACGATGAACTGGTGGCAGGCCTGACCCGAAAGGTCGAGCAGATCGAAGTCATGCAACAGCATCTGGCCCAGAGCAAGGCGCGGCTGCTGGAGGTGATCGAGAACATTCAATCCAAGCCCGAAGGCATGAGCTGCGGTGCCAATGCCGACCGGGTGTTGTCGACGCTTTACCCGTAAAAGTCCGGAGATGTCTGCGGCGTACAGATTTTGAAATGATTTCCAGCTGTAGGAAAAGTCATCAGAGCCTGTACGCTTCAAGGCCTTTTTTCATTCAGGATTTGCATGAACACCCTCTCGGAGCCTCCCAGTTCTATTCAAAGAACCCTGTTCCCCTCGCGCCACGGCGCGGTCTTGACGCACTCGCAACATCCAGTCTTCCGACTACCGACTATCGTTGATGGCGCAGCCTTCGAGCTTTCGCGCCGCACTTTGCCGTGTCCGGCAGCCTGAATTCACTGACGAGAGATAGAGACAGATTATGGAATGGTTAGCGGATCCCACGGCATGGTTGGGCTTGTTGACACTGATCGTGCTGGAACTGGTACTGGGTATCGACAACCTGGTGTTCATCGCGATCCTGGCGGACAAACTGCCGCCGCATCAGCGCGACCGCGCACGGATCATCGGTTTGAGCCTGGCGCTGATCATGCGTCTTGGCCTGCTGGCGAGTATTTCCTGGCTGGTCACCCTGACGGCGCCGTTGTTCGAAGTGTTCGGCAAGAGCTTCTCCGGCCGTGACCTGATCATGCTGTTCGGTGGTGTGTTCCTGTTGTTCAAGGCGACCATGGAGCTGCACGAGCGGCTGGAAGGCCATATTGGCGAGCGCTCGACCAACACCGCTTATGCGCTGTTCTGGCCGATCGTGGCGCAGATCGTCGTGCTCGACGCGGTGTTCTCCCTGGACGCGGTGATTACGGCCGTGGGCATGGTCGATGAACTGGCGGTGATGATGATCGCGGTGGTCGTGTCCATCGGTGTGATGATCGTTGCCAGCAAGCCGCTGACCCGCTTCGTCAACGCCCACCCGACGGTGATCATGCTGTGTCTGGGCTTCCTGATGATGATCGGTTTTGCCCTGACGGCCGAAGGCCTGGGCTTCCACATCCCGAAAGGTTATCTGTACGCGGCCATTGGTTTCTCGATCCTGATCGAGATCTTCAACCAGATCGCCCGCGCCCGTCGCAAGCGCTCGATGCAGGGCTTGCGCCCGATGCGTGAGCGTACGGCCCACGCGGTGATGCGTCTGTTGGGTGGTCGCAAACTGGCGGTGGAAGAGGTCGGCGAGGAGATTTCCGACTTGCTGGACAACGGTGAAGCGCCGAGCGCGGAGCTGTTCGACCGTCGCGAGCGGGTGATGATCAGCGGCGTGCTGCAATTGGCCGAGCGACCGATCCGCGCCTTGATGACGGTACGTGCCGATGTCGATCACATTGATCTGGCGGACGACGCCGAGGCTATTCGTACACGGTTGATGCATTCGTCCTACTCGCGCTTGCCGTTGATTCGTAACGGCGCAGTGGATGAGCCGTTGGGCTTCGTGCACAAGAAGGAGCTGCTCAAGGAATATCTGGCCGGCAACGAGCCGAACCTTGAACACCTGGCGCGCAAGACCGTCAATCTGCTGGACAGTTATTCGATCCTCAACGCACTGGAACAAATGCGCGCGGCTTCGACCCACATTGCCTTCGTGGTGAATGAGTTCGGTGACTTTGTCGGCGTGTTGACCATGACGGACATTCTCGAATCGATTGCCGGTGAACTGCCCGATGCCAGTGAGATCGCCGGCCCCGACGTGGTCGAGGAGCAGGGCGGGTTTATCGTCAACGGTGCGCTGAACCTGACCCGCATCCGCGAGCACACCGGTTTTCGCGCCGAGCCGACCGAGGATTACCAGACCCTCGCCGGGCTGGTGATGAGCCTGCTGGATCGCCTGCCGATGAAGGGCGATCGACTGGAACATGAAGGCTGGGGCATGACCGTGATGGCGGTCGAAGAGCGTCGCGTGACGCGGGTGCTGCTGGTGCGTGAGGCCTGACGGCCTCACTGATGAAAAGTGTACCGGTCCTTGCCGGTATGCTTTGACTCGTACAACGCTTCGTCAGCCTTGATCAGCGCCTGATTGAGGGTGTCGCCATCTTCGACCCGGGCCAGACCGATGCTGATGGTCACCGGGTGCCGGGTCGGTTGCTCACGCACCACCCGGCACAATTCCCCGGCCAGCGCCTCGACATCCTCGCGGCGCACACCGGCCAGATAAATCGCAAACTCCTCACCGCCCAATCGTGCGTATTCGAAGCGTGACATCACGGTTTTGATGTCCGCCGCAATGCGCTTGAGCACCTCATCGCCGATGTCGTGGCCGTACACATCATTCACTTTCTTGAAGTTGTCGATGTCGATCATCGCCAGGTAATGGTCATGCTCGCGCGGCACGGCTTGCAGGGTTTTTCCGGCGCGGGTCATGAACGAGCGGCGGTTGGGGATTTCGGTGAGGGTGTCGTTGTAAGCTTGATCCAACAGCAGCTTGGACATGATGTAGTTGTAGAGCTTGGCCTCGCGCAGCTTCAAAAACGTATAGATCGTCAACCCGCAGAGAAACACGGCGTAAGCGATGGTCATCACGCCTTTGAGTTCGAACAGGCCGACTTCGGTACCAAAAAACGGATTGAGCACCAGCCAGATCACCCCTTGTGAGGTGTAGAACGACCAGCGGCTGATGGGCAGCACCGAGATGCTGTAGAGCATGCTCGAGGCGCCCAGCACCAGCCACGCGGGTTGAAAGCTCGCAGGAAGGCCGTCGATCAGCAGTCGCACGCCAAGGGTCATGGCAACGATGAACAGGATGTTCAGGATGTCGAAATGGGCGGCCTTTCGCGTGAACAGCAGAATGACCGCCTGAATTGAAAATACCGTCAGAAACACCATCGATCGCCAGGTAAAACCTTGCCCGCCGAGGAAACTGACGATCAGATCGAAGACAATCCAGACACTGATGCTCGCCAGATAAATCAGCAGGCAGAACCTGTGCAGCCGCTCGAATTCATGCTGGATGAACTCGCTCCATAGCTCGGCAGGCGCGGTCTTCTTCAGGACTTCGTCTTCAATGGTTTTGTACATTGCTGCCCGGATGCTTACGTTGGTTATCGAGGATGACCGAGCCCCACGGTCGATAGCGCAGGGAAAACGCCGCGTTCTGATGGCAGCCGGTCGAGGTCGCATCCGGGCTGGCCGGTTCGGCACGGAAGGGCTCGCCCTCGCGGCTGACCTGCCGGAAGGCCTCTCGCACGATCCCCACGGAGCAGGGCAGTGCACTGGCGTAACCGTTGCGCACCAGCGGTGACAAACGACCGGTGCCCGCGCCGTCCTGCCACCAGACCTGCGCACCGGCCGCCGTCAATTCACCCAGCCATTGACCGTTGACCGTCGGGGCCAGCTTGCCGGCACTGAAGGCGCTGACATGCAGCGGCGCATCCAGCTTCGCAGCGAAACCCTTCAACTGGCGCTGAAGCGTGGCCCGTCGATCTGCCGCCAGAAAGTGCAGGTCATCCAGTTCCAGCGGGAGATACCACCCGCTGACCGGCAGCTTCCAGTCCTCGCGCAGCTTCTGCTGCTGGGCCAGCGACTGGCCCAGTTGCGCCTGCCAGTAGGCGCCGAGGCCGGCACTGTCCAGTTCGTCGATGCGCTTGTAGTAAGCCGGATCCATCGCCAGGCCGAGCACCAGTTGCAGGCCTTGTCGCTGAGCGAGTTTCAGACTGTTGGCGAGCCAGCCATTGGCGCCGCCGAAGTCCGAATCGCCATAGGCCGTCCACTGCACGATCACGGTACGCGTGCCTTGTTTCGCGGTGTCTTGCCAGACTTTCTGCCACTGTGCCTGGGTCAGGCCGGCATCGACATTCAGCGGCTGATAGAACACCCGATCATCGGCCTTCGCGACAGTGGCGCTCATCAGCAGGCACAAACACAACATCCATCGAACCATCAGAAATTCCACTCCACGCCCAGCAGCACACCGTTGCCGCCTTCATACAGATTGCCGCCCAGCGACTGTTGATATTCGGTGCGAACCGTCAGTTTCGAGCGGTAGGCGTTGTAGCGATCCTCGTCGTACCACCATTGCCAGCGCAGACCGACACCGGTGCGCAGGTCCTGGCGCCAGTCGTTGCTCGGGTCCTGGCTGGCAAATTCGAGGAAGCCGTAAGGCATGATCGTCTGGGCTCCGCTGAACGGCAGTTTCCATGCATGACCTTGCTGGAAGCGCGACAGCCACTGGTGGTCGCCGGCCTTGGTCCACCATGCGGCATCGAGGTAGAGAAAGCGCTCGTCCCATTCGTTCTCGTCGACGCGCCAGTCGTTGCGGTATTTGCCCTGATCGAGGAATGAGGCGGTGGCGCGCAGAAGGTAGTCGGTGCTGGTGCGACCGAAGCGATCGTAGTCATGACCCTGATCCCAGACTTTCACCGGGCTGAACAACTGCCCCAGGCGCATGCCACCGCTGCCATCGTCGCTGACTCCGGTTTGCTTGTAGATTTCGGCATACAGGTTGACGTTGGCCGTGCCCCACGGTTTGTAGCGCAGGCCGACGCCGGTAGCGAAGGTTTCGCCATAGCTGGAGCGACCTTGGCCGCCGAACAACATCCGGCCATAAACCGACAGCGTACTGCCGGCACGACTCGGTTCTTCACCCAGCGCGTGATCCCACATCGCGACCTGAACGTTCTGCGAGCGTGTCACCCGTTTGCTGCCTTCGCTGTCATCCGGGCGCAGAAAGTCGTTGGTCGAAACCCCGGCCGGTGACCAGGTGCTGGCAACGGTAAAACTGTCACGCCGTGACAAGGTTTCATGGGCGCGGCGCTGGCGATAACGGCGGGCCTCCATGCTGCCGTCTTCGTCATCGGCCGCCACCGGGTTCTGCTCCAGATCGATCACCCGGCGCAGTTCCTTGCGCGCGGAGGCGCTGTCTTCGACTTCGTCGTAGCGCCAGGCCAGGGTTTCGCCGAGGCGGTAATCCTCGGGGAAATCACGGGTCGCCTGTTGCAGATACGGAATTGCCGTGGCGCGCTCTTCGCGGGTTTCGGCACCGGCCAGACGCATGCCGTAGTCGGCGCGATAACGCGGGTTGTTCGGCTCGCGGCGTACCGCTTCGGCCAGCCACGCGGTGCTTTGTGGCAAGTCCCCGGCCTTTTGCGCGGTGACCGATGCAGCGTAGAAGTGCCCGGCATCCGGTGCCTGTTGCAGGGCCTGACGCTGACGTTGCAGTGCCTGGGCGTGATCACCCCGTGCGTCGGCGATGGCTGCGCCGAGGGCCCATTCATTGGCGCCGCGAGTGGTGCTTTGCTGCCAGTAGGTTTCGGCGGTCTGGCTGTCGCCGACATTCAGCGCGCTGCGACTGGCTGTCAGACGCGCGTTGTCGCTGAGTTCGGCGGTCGGGAAGCTGCGCCAGATGGCCAGCGCACCGGCAGAATCACCGGCCGCTTCCAGGGCATAGGCCAGCGGCAGACGACTGCCGCGATCGCCGAGCTTTTCAGCCTGCTGGTAATAGACGACGGCTTCACCCGGGCGATCAGGCATGGCGCAGCGACCGAGCGCGCGGTAATCGCCAGCCGCTTGCGGGTGGCTGCCGATGGCTTGCTGCACGGCATCGCACTGGCCGGTCTCCGCGAGTTGCGCGAGCAGTTGGCCGCGCGTGGCAACGTCCACCCGGTTTAGCAGGAGCGCCATGCGTCGCTGTTGCTCCGGCGTCGTGGAGGGCGCTGCGGCATACAAACCGGCCAGTCGCTGCAACGCCGTCGCCGGCAGACGCCCGCCATGACGATCGAACGCGGATTCCAGCAACTGTTGGGCATGTGCGCGATCACCGGCATTTACCGCCATGTAAGTGGCCTGATTCAGCGAGGAAAGATTGCCGGTCTGCCGGTAATGCAGTTCCCACAGGGTTTCCGCTTCAATCATCCGCCCCATGCGCTGCGTCAGTTCCGCACGGCGCTTGACGATATCAGGCGTTTGCTTCTGGCCGGCCAGCCAGGCGTTGACTTCGGTACTGCGACCTTGCTCCTGCCAGATATCGAGCACCTGCGTTTGCCGACGGCTGTCCCAAGGCTCCGGTAGACGGGTGCTTTGCAGCAGATCCGTGGCTTGCAGGCGCTGGGCGAGTACCAGCCAGGTCTGTGGGGCGTCCGTCGGCGTACAGCTGCGCAGTTGCTTGAGCGCCGCTTCCGGATCCTGGCGTGACAGCCATTCGGCGGTTTCCAGGCAAGGCCGTTGCAGATCGTTGCTCAGACGCTGCACGGTGGGCACGTCTTCGGTTTTGCGTGCCAGTTCCCACAGCCGCTGTCGTTGCGCCGGATCGGCGAGGTCGCTGGCCGGCAGTGATTGCATCCAGCGCTGGGCCTGTTGCTCGTGGCCCATGGCGATGGCGCGGTCGACCATTGCCAGGCGAATGTTGCGCGCGGCTTCGGGACTCGGCGCCTGTTGCAGCAGTTGCTGCAGCGGCTTTTCATCGAGGCGTTGCACGTAAGCGTTGGCCAGCCGTTGCCAGCCTTCGGCGTCCAGTTGTTTGCGCGCGGCCAGTGGCGCCAGTTGTTCGATGGTGCCGCTCCAGTCGCGCAGTTGCTCCGACCAGTTGGCACGGGCCAGGCGCAGGATATTGTCGTCTCCCTTGGGCGCCAGTTGTGCCAGCCAGTCGTGGGCCTTGGCCGCGCCGCCGAACTTGGCCAGGCTCAGGCTGTAAGCCTGCCAAAGGCGCACGCGGTCATTCAGGCTGCTGGTGGCCATCCAGCTTTCAACTTGCGTACTGGTCGGCGGATCCTGTTCGATCCAGGTCAGGCGCAGGTCGAGGAGAGCGTCGCTGTTGTCCGGCAAGGCTTGCAGCGCTTCCTTGTAACGACGTTGCTTGGCCAGGGACTCCACCAACAGTGTCCGGGCCTCGTCGTTTTTCGGGACCTTTTCCAGCAAGTGGCGCATCAGTCGTTCGACTTCTTTCCAGTTGCCCTTTTTCGCCTCGCGATAGCTGCGGTCCATGTAGGGATAGCTGCGGAACTGTTCGAAGTCGCTCAGCGGTGCCGCTTGCAGCGGATGCGCGGTGCTCAGGCCCAGCAGCAGGCTGCCCATCAGCAAGGTTTGACGATGCACAGGCTTCATGCGACCTCCCGGACAATGCGGTAGGCGGCTTGCTGTTCGCTGGCCTGATCGGCCAGGGCCTGTTCCAGTACTTCCTGGGTGATCATGCCCCGGGAAATCAGATGCTCGCCGAGTGACATCTTCTCGGCATCGAAGTCGATCAGCGCCTGATTGAACAGGGTCGGCGGCACCATGCCGCGCACCTGCAACAGATTGCCCAGCAGCACCTGATGGCGGCTGACCCGTTCCAGCAGGGCTTCATCGTCCTGATGGCGCTCAAGCACTTCGAGCATATGACGCACTTCCTCATTCTGGCGGGGGCTGGCGTACCAGTAACGAATCCCCAATGTGACGCGGCCCTGAGGTGCGAGACGGCTGCGCACCGGGCGTTTCAATTGACGGCTGATGGCGCCCAGCGAAACCTGGCTGACCGGGCCTTCGGAGGCCAGGATCAGGGTGTCGCCTTCTTCGGCCACCGGCAAAATGCCGTAGTGGGAGGCGACCCGGCGCGGTACGGCATCGATCAGGCGCTTGTCGAGCTTGAACGGATTGAGCGGCGCCCATTCCAGATCAAGCTGCTCGGCGAGGGTTTGAACCAGTTGAGTGCTGTCGATGTACTCACGCAGCAACAGTTCGCGACCGAGGCGTCGGCGTACCGGGCTGGTGATCGCCGCTTCCAGTTGCTCTTCGGTAAGCAGACCCTTTTCCACCAGTCGGTGGCCGAGCGGAGTACGTTGCGCCTTGGTCAGCGCCGGGAATTCGTGAGTGGTCTTGTCCCAGGCCACGCGTCGTGAATCGCCCATTTCCATGACCTGACGCAGGGCACGCAGGTTGGCGAAGAAGTTGACGAAGTTGCTCCACATCATGCGCGGCGCCGACAGCAGGCCTTCCACCAATCCGTAGTAACGAGTGACAAACCAGCCGCGCTGGAACAGGCGATTGAGCAGCATCAGGCCGTTGAGCCACAGCAGCACCGAGAGCAGCGAGCTGTCGGCGAGGATCGAGGGATAGCGCCATGAGTCCGGGGAGATGATCGTCACCGCCCACATCGCCAGCAACACCAGGAACAGCAGGTTCACCAGGAAGCTCAGCAGGTAGGCGATCAGCCCGCGACGGTCGCGCCACAGGAAGTAGTTGAGCAGACCCTTGCGGCTCCAGCCGAGGTTCTTGGTGCCCTGGAACACGATGCCGACAATCCACCGCGATTTCTGCCGGATTGCGTGTTGCAGGTCACGGGGGAAGTGTTCCCGGACGCAGATCACCTGGGAGAATTCGCGGTTCATGCCGATCACCCACGGTTGCTCCAGCGCCAGTTTCGGATCGCTGACCGAATAACGGGCGAAGATGCATTTCATGCCTTTCTGCTTGAGGCGGAAACCGATGTCGTAGTCCTCGGTGAGACTCTGTACATCGAAGGCAATACCGTCGCCGTCTTCCAGCAGGGCACTGATGGCTTTACGGCTGAAGCAGGTGCCGACGCCAGCGCTGGGCACCTGACCGGTGAGGGCTTCGCGGACGATGACGTCCTTGCCGTGGTTCTCGGCGAACTCATCGACGTAGTGCCCGGCGGTGAAGCCTTTCCATTCCGGCGCGTAGGGGTAGACCGGAATCTGGATCAGGTCCTTGTTGGGCAACAGGTAGTTGTAAAGGCGCAATTCCATCGGCGAAATCACGTCTTCGGCATCGTGCAGGATGAACCCGGTGAACTGGATTTTCGCCTCGCTTTCGAAGCGCAGGATCGCGTCGATGATGTTGTTCAGGCAGTCGGCCTTGCTGGTCGGGCCGGGGCGGGCGCAGACCACTTTGTGCACGTTGGGGTAGTGCTGGCACACCGCGTCGACATCGGCCTGGGTTTCGGCGTCGTTGGGGTAGGTGCCGACGAAAATCTGATAGTTCTCGTAGTCGATGGTCGAGGCGGCCAGGCGCGCCATTTCACCAACCACGCCGACTTCGTTCCACGCCGGCACCATGATTGCCAGCGGTTTCTCGGGAATCGAATACAGGCGCTCCTCGTCCGCACGCTTGAATTTTTCGTAGATCCGCCAGCGCCGGATGAACTTGCGGCTCCAGTAGACGAGGTCGATGAACAGGTCATCGAGCCCGAGGATGAACATCAGCAGGGCGAGGGCAATCGCCACATATTTGAGACCGAACAGCACATACGCGAAGAAATCGACCCAACCCAGACTCATACCCCTTTACCCGCCGCCGAGCGTGCGCTCAGCCAGGCGTGGAGGCGGGTGGCGATCAGTTCGCTGGCGTGACCGTCGCCATAGGGAAAGTGCACGCGGCTCATGCGCGCGTAGGTGTCCGGGTCGTCCAGCAGTTGTCGGGCTTCCTTGACGATGCGCGCCTTGTCGGTGCCTACCAGCAGCATGGTGCCGCTCTCGAGCACGGAAGGCCGTTCGGTGACGTCGCGCGGCACCAGCAGCGGTTTGCCGATCGCCGGGGCTTCCTCCTGGACGCCACCGGAGTCGGTCAGGATGAAGTGCGCGCGGCCCATCAGCCAGACGAAGTTCGGATAATCC
The DNA here is from genome assembly GCF_058808435.1 of Pseudomonas sp. GW821-FHT11D10. Taxonomy (NCBI): domain Bacteria; kingdom Pseudomonadati; phylum Pseudomonadota; class Gammaproteobacteria; order Pseudomonadales; family Pseudomonadaceae; genus Pseudomonas; species Pseudomonas sp. GW821-FHT11D10. The sequence goes on from NZ_JBXARR010000001.1 coordinate 836,141, forward strand.
TGCGGTGGCACCAGATAGATGTTCGGTTTGTCGGCCAGCATGCCGTACACCACCTCCTGCACCAGCGGATTGAGGTGTACCGGATAGACGAATTGCACGTCCGGGTATTGCTCGGCCAGTTCGGCCAGCGCCTGGCAGATATTGCGGAAACCGTCGCCGAGATTTTCCCGTCGATGGCTGGTGACCAGAATCATCCGGCGCCGGTCGTCCAGCGCCGCCAGGGGCGAATCGGCAGGTGGATGCCAATCGGTTTCCTGCTGGTGCTTGCGCATCCACAGCAAGGCATCGATCACGGTGTTGCCGGTGATTTCAATGTTGTCTTCGGGTACGCCTTCGCGCAGCAGATTGGCGGCAGACTTGGAGGTCGGCGGGAAATGCAGGTCGGTAATCACGCCGGTCAGGCGTCGATTCGCTTCCTCGGGCCAGGGCGCGCGCAGGTTGCCGGTACGCAAACCGGCTTCGACGTGACCGATGGGCAACTGGCGATTGAAGGCGGCGAGGGCGGCGATGAAGCTGGTGGTGGTGTCGCCGTGGACCAGCACGATGTCCGGTTTGACCCGCTCGTAGGCCTGATCGAGTTGTGCAAGAAGATGTTGCGACAGGCCGTTCAGGGTCTGGCCTTGGGTCATGACTTGCAGGTCTTCGTCGACCGTCAGTTCGAACGCGTCCAGCACCTGAGTGAGCATCTCGCGATGCTGGCCGGTGGAGCAGATGTTGAGTGTGATGTCGGGCCACTGACGCAGAACCCGGGCCAGCGGGGCCATTTTGATGGCCTCCGGGCGAGTACCGAAAACCATCATGACATTAAAGGACATTGACCCCTCCTGGGACGAAGCAAGGCTGCGACCAGAGGGCCGGCAGCACTTATCTCTTTCTGAGAAATAAAGAAAAGCAGCCGGATGGGAGCTTGTCCAATCCGGCTTCAAGGCTAGTTGTTACAGATCAATTGGAACGACGGTGCCACTACCTGATGGCTCTTAGGTGGCACTTTCAGGAAAAGTTCCATCGTTTTGCGCGGGGGATGGTGCAGATACTCCGCAGAGTCTGGTAAAGCCAGGCGGTGTCATGTTTTGGCTTGTGTTGTACGGGCGCAGGTTTGATCTTGCCGATGTAGCGAATAAAGGATTGCTCCAGCATTTCCTCATCGCCGATTCCTTTCAAATGCTCCAGCAGCTTTCCGTTTTTGTAGAACAGGATTGTCGGGAACCCAGAGACGCGCTTGTGTCTGGGTGATTTGTCGAAATCAAGCATGTAGCTGTCAGCCCAGGGTTTGAAACCTTCGGCAATCTGCCGGAATACCGGGCTGGCCCAATGACAGGCGGGGCAATGTTCGCTGTAGAAATAAAAAGCCACCACCTTTCTGGTCTTCAAGGCTCTGCGATAGGCGGGTGCCAGGGTTGAGTATTCGGATGTCGAGCGCATGGAGACGTACCTGTTCGTCGGTTCCGGATGAAGCTGACGGTAAGGCAGGTAACGCTTCGGCGGCTACTGTCAGAGTTGACAGGTGCCGCGCGCGATTTTTTGTGCGTTGCGCACTGAAATGTGGCCCAGGTACTCGCTCTGTGTAGCCAACGGTAGCGCGGGTTGGTGACACCTCGCGTAACACGGGCTTCACCCTTCTTTTTATCTCTTTGATTCAAAACAAATTTCAATCCATTGCAGATTCCCTGCGAATCCTGTGGCACACTTTCTGATGTCTATTCCGTAGTAACAAACCGTGTTCCGGTATAGCGGAATAAACAATCCTCTGGAGTGCTTGCCATGCATCGCCGACTTTCCTTGTTCAAAGCGTGTGTTTTTGTTCTCGCGGCTTCGTCCGCCGTCATGGGTATGGCCCAGGCGGCCGACAGCAAGCTCGACAGCGTCCTGGCCCGTGGAAAGCTGATTGTGGGCACCGGCAGCACCAATGCGCCGTGGCACTTCCAGGGCGCGGACGGCAAGTTGCAGGGCTTTGATATCGACATCGCCCGGATAGTCGCCAAAGGGCTGTTCAATGACCCGAGCAAGGTCGAGTTCGTGGTGCAGTCATCCGATGCGCGGATTCCCAACCTGCTGACCGACAAGGTCGACATGAGCTGCCAGTTCATCACTGTCACCGCCAGCCGCGCGCAGCAAGTGGCGTTCACTCTGCCGTACTACCGCGAAGGCGTCGGCCTACTGTTGCCGAACAACAGCAAGTACAAGGAAATCGAAGACCTGCAGGCCGCCAGCGACAGCGTGACCGTGGCGGTGCTGCAGAACGTGTACGCCGAAGAGCTGGTGCACCAGGCACTGCCTAAAGCCAAGGTCGATCAATACGACAGCGTTGATCTGATGTATCAGGCCGTGAACTCGGGCCGCGCCGATGCCGCCGCCACCGACCAGTCTTCGGTCAAATACCTGATGGTGCAAAACCCTGGCCGCTATCGCAGCCCGACGTACGCCTGGAGCCCGCAGACCTACGCCTGCGCTGTCAAACGTGGCGACCAGGACTGGCTGAACTTCGTCAACACCGCCCTGCATGAGGCCATGACCGGCGTCGAGTTTCCGACCTACGCCGCCTCGTTCAAGCAATGGTTCGGCGTGGATCTGCCATCGCCTGCCATCGGTTTCCCTGTCGAATTCAAATGATCCCGTGAGAGTGGGGCGCCCTGATGCGCCCCGCTCAAGGTACTGCCGACCATGAACTATCAGTTGAACTTTGCCGCCGTGTGGCGCGATTTCGACACCTTGCTGGCGGGGCTCGGTCTGGGCCTCGAACTGGCGCTGGTGTCGATCGCCATCGGCTGCGTGATCGGCCTGCTGATGGCGTTTGCCTTGCTGTCGAAGCATCGCGCCTTGCGGGTGCTGGCATCGGTGTATGTGACGGTGATCCGTAACACGCCGATTCTGGTGTTGATTCTGTTGATCTACTTTGCGTTGCCGAGCCTGGGAATCCGGCTGGACAAGATCCCGTCGTTCATCATCACGCTTTCGCTGTATGCCGGGGCGTACCTGACCGAAGTGTTCCGCGGCGGTTTGTTGAGCATCCCCAAGGGCCAGCGTGAAGCGGGGCTGGCCATTGGTCTCGGCGAGTGGCAGGTCAAGGCCTACGTCACCGTGCCGGTGATGTTGCGCAACGTGCTGCCGGCGCTGTCGAACAACTTCATTTCGCTGTTCAAGGACACCTCGCTGGCCGCCGCGATCGCGGTGCCGGAGCTGACCTATTACGCGCGCAAGATCAACGTCGAAAGCTACCGGGTGATCGAAACCTGGCTGGTGACCACGGCGTTGTATGTCGCGGCCTGTTACCTCATTGCCATGCTGCTGCGTTACCTCGAGCAGCGTCTGGCAATCCGCCGATAGGAGGCTGCGATGTACGAATCCCCCAGTTGGTTGCATGAGTTGTGGATTGCCCGCGAAGCCTTGTGGCAAGGCTTTCTGACCAGCGTGCAGGTGTCGGCGCTGGCGATTCTGTTCGGCACGGTCATCGGTGTATTCGCCGGGCTGGTGCTGACCTACGGCAAGTTCTGGATGCGCGCGCCGTTCCGCTTTTATGTCGACCTGATTCGCGGCACCCCGGTGTTCGTGCTGGTGCTGGCGTGCTTCTACATGGCACCGGCGCTCGGTTGGCAGATCAGCGCGTTTCAGGCCGGTGCACTCGGGCTGACGCTGTTTTGCGGCTCCCACGTTGCCGAAATTGTGCGCGGCGCGTTGCAGGCGTTGCCACGCGGACAGATGGAAGCCGGCAAGGCCATCGGCCTGACGTTCTATCAGTCCCTCGGCTACGTGCTGTTGCCTCAGGCGCTGCGGCAGATCCTGCCGACCTGGGTCAACTCATCCACGGAAATCGTCAAGGCCTCGACCTTGCTGTCGGTGATCGGCGTGGCCGAGCTGTTGCTCAGCACCCAGCAGATCATCGCCCGGACGTTCATGACCCTGGAGTTTTACCTGTTCGCCGGTTTTCTGTTCTTCGTCATCAACTACGGCATCGAATTACTCGGCCGGCACATTGAAAAGCGGGTGGCCCTGCCATGACTCAAGCTCAAGCTCAAGTTTCCAACGTCCAGAACGGTCAGCCCCTGCTGGATATCCGTGGCCTGCACAAACAATACGGCGCGGTCGAAGTGCTCAAGGGCGTCGACCTGAGCATGCAGCGCGGCAACGTGGTGACGCTGATCGGCTCCAGCGGCTCGGGCAAGACCACGCTGCTGCGCTGCGTGAACATGCTGGAGGAATTCCAGGGCGGGCAGATCCTGCTCGACGGCGAATCCATCGGCTATGACGAACTCAACGGCAAACGCGTGCGCCATCCGGAAAAAGTCATTGCGCGGCATCGGGCGATGACCGGCATGGCGTTCCAGCAATTCAACCTGTTCCCGCACCTCACCGCGTTGCAGAACGTCACGCTCGGCCTGCTGAAAGTCAAAAAGATGCACAAGGACGAAGCCGTGGTCCTGGCCGAGAAATGGCTGGAGCGGGTCGGCCTGCTGGAGCGGCGCAATCACTTTCCCGGCCAGTTGTCCGGCGGTCAGCAGCAGCGCGTGGCGATTGCCCGGGCGATTGCGATGAACCCGAGCCTGATGCTGTTCGACGAAGTCACCTCGGCCCTCGACCCGGAACTGGTCGGCGAAGTGCTCAACGTGATCAAGGGCCTGGCCGAGGACGGCATGACCATGTTGCTCGTGACCCACGAAATGCGTTTTGCGTTCGAGGTCTCGGACAAGATCGTTTTCATGAATCAGGGGCGCATCGAAGAGCAGGGGCCTCCCAAGGAACTGTTCGAGCGTCCTCAATCGCCGCGGCTGGCGGAATTTCTCAAAAGCACGCGGTTCTGACTTTTCACTTTTTCAATCAGGAGAAACACCCATGAGCATTACTCGTTACGGCACCGGCAGCACCGCCGCTGGCGGCCAGCCTCGTCCATTCGCCCGCGCCGTTGAAGCCGATGGCTGGCTGCACGTTTCCGGGCAGGTGCCGGCGGTGGATGGCGAGATCATTGTGGGCGGCATCGTCGAGCAGACGCACCAGACCATGAAGAACCTGATCGCGATTCTCGAAGAGGCCGGTTATGGCCTGGAAGACGTGGTACGCGCCGGCGTATGGCTGGACGATCCGCGGGATTTCACCAGTTTCAACAAGGTCTTCGGCGAGTACTTCAAGCCCGAACACGCACCGGCCCGGGCCTGTGTGCAGGCGAGCATGATGGTCGACTGCAAGGTCGAGATCGACTGTATTGCGTACAAGAAGAAGGCTTGAGTATCGACCGCTCCCGCGCAGAGCGTGGGAGCGATCTTTCGCGATAAACTCCCGGCACTTTGAATGGGAACCACTGAAATGACCGAAGACACCATCAAGCGCCGGGCACGCGGTCTGGACCGGGCGTTCGATATCCTCGATTTCCTCAAGGAGATCGGCCAGCCACTGCGTCCGAACGACATCGCCAACGGTATCGGCAGCCCGAAATCCACGGTCTACGAACTGGTGGCGTCATTGCTCGAACGGCGGATTCTGGAGCCGGTGGGCAAGGACGGTCACGTCTACCTCGGTCGTCAGCTGTATTTCCTCGGCCAGGCGCATCTGCGTCACTTCGACCTCAGTCGCGAGGCCGATCACGCCTTGCAGGAGATCGTCAGCCAGACCCGGGAAACCGCGCAGATGTGCCTGCTCAACGGGCGCAAATACACGGTGGCGCTGATGAAGGAGGGCGAGCGGCATTTCCGCATTTCTTCCGACATCGGTGAGAACGCGCCGATCCCGTGGACCGCCTCCGGTCGCCTGCTGCTGGCGCACTTGAGCGATCAGCAGATCAGCGACCTCATCGACCCCGACGACTTCATTTTGCCGGGTGGCGAACGCCTGCCGATGGAGACGTTTCTGGCGGAAATCCGTCAGGCCGGCATCGACGGCTTCTTCTCCTTCGACAGTGTCGCCGACACCTTCACCCATTGCTTCGCCGCCCCGGTCAAAGACCCTCAAGGCGTTGCCATCTGCACCCTGTGCATCGTCGCCCCGCGCGCCGATGCCAAGACTAATTACAACGACTATCGCCGGGTCTTGATCGAGAGCGCCAACAGCCTCGCCCGGCGAATCAACGAATAACCGCGCCTGCCTGCGGGCGCGACTGTGAGGAGTTCGACCATGACGACTGCCAACAACACTGCTGCCGTGGAAAAGGGCGATGCCGCCCTCGGCGCGCAACTGGTGCGTGACATCAGCCTGCCGGCGCTGGTGCTGCACCGCGAAGCGCTGGAACACAACATCCGCTGGATGCAGAAATTCGTCAGTGACAGCGGCGCCGAACTCGCGCCCCACGGCAAGACCAGCATGACCCCGGCGTTGTTTCGTCGTCAGCTCGACGCCGGCGCATGGGGCATCACCCTGGCCAGCGCCACCCAGACCCGCGCTGCTTATGCCCACGGCGTGCGCCGGGTGTTGATGGCCAACCAACTGGTCGGCACGCCGAACATGGCGCTGATCGCCGATCTGTTGGCGGCCGATTCCGGCTTCGATTTCTATTGCATGGTCGATCACCCGGACAACGTCGCCGATCTGGGCGCTTATTTCGCGTCGCGCGGAGTGCGGCTGAACGTGATGATTGAGTACGGCGTGGTCGGCGGCCGTTGCGGTTGCCGCAGCGAGCAGGAAGTCATCGAGCTGGCCAAGGCCATCGCTGCGCAACCCGCGCTGGCCCTGACCGGCATTGAAGGTTACGAGGGCGTGATCCATGGCGATCACGCCGTCACCGGTATCCGTGAGTTCGCAGCCTCGCTGGTGCGTCTGGCGGTACAGTTGCAGGACAGCGGCGCGTTCGCCATCGCCAAGCCGATCATCACCGCGTCGGGCTCGGCCTGGTACGACCTGATCGCCGAATCGTTCGAAGCGCAGAACGCGGGCGGGCGTTTCCTCAGCGTGTTGCGCCCTGGCAGTTACGTGGCGCACGACCATGGCATCTATAAAGAGGCGCAGTGCTGCGTGCTCGACCGTCGCAGCGACCTGCACGAAGGCCTGCGCCCGGCGCTGGAAGTCTGGGCTCACGTGCAGTCGATGCCGGAGCCGGGGTTCGCGGTGATTGCCCTGGGTAAGCGTGACGTGGCGTTCGATGCCGGGATGCCGGTGCCGCTGCTGCGTTACAAGGCCGGTGTGCTGCCGGCGATGGGCGACGATGTCGGCGCCTGCAAAGTGACGGCGGTGATGGACCAGCACGCGTTCATGACCGTGGCGCCGGGCGTGGAGTTGCGCGTGGGCGACATCATTTCCTTTGGCACTTCCCACCCATGCCTGACCTTCGACAAGTGGCGCGTAGGGCTGCTGGTGGACGAGCAACTGTCGGTGATCGAAACCATGGAAACCTGCTTCTGATGAACACGCTCAGTCCATTGGGTCCGAACACCCCGCGCATCGCCCTGATCGGCGAATGCATGATCGAACTCCAGCAACGTGCCGATGGCAGCCTGCAACAGAGCTTTGGCGGTGACACGCTGAACACGGCGGTCTATCTGTCCCGCGCCATGGGCGACAAGGCGCAGGTCGATTACGTCACGGCGCTGGGTGATGACAGCTTCAGTGACGCGATGTGCCGCATTTGGGCCGACGAAGGCATTGGTCTGGATCTGGTCCAGCGCTTGCCCGGTCGTCTGCCTGGTTTGTATTGCATCCAGACCGACGCTGCCGGGGAGCGCCGCTTCCTTTACTGGCGCAACGAAGCCGCCGTACGCGACTGCTTCACCACGCCGGCGGCGGCGCCGATTCTGGCGGCGCTGCCGGATTACGACGTGCTGTATTTCAGCGGTATCACGCTGGCGGTGCTCGGTGCGCAGGGGCGGGAAAAGCTGATCCAGACCTTGATTGAGGCCCGCCAGCGCGATGCGCGAATCGTCTTTGACAACAACTACCGCCCACGCCTGTGGGCTTCGGTGGAAGAGGCGCGAGCGGCGTATCGCAGCGTGTTGCCCCATGTCGATCTGGCATTGCTGACGGTGGACGACGAGCAGGCGCTGTTCCATTTCGAAGACTGTGACGCAGTGTTTGAAGCGTACGCGCAGATCGGCACGCCGGAAGTGGTGCTCAAGCGCGGCGCTGAAGCCTGTCTGATCCGTTGCGACGGGGAAGCGTTTGAAGTCCCGGCGCAGAAGGTCGAGAAAGTGGTGGACACCACGGCGGCGGGGGATTCGTTCAGTGCGGCATATCTGGCGAGTCGCTTGTCCGGCGCAAGCCCTGCGCAGGCGGCGGAGGCGGGGCATCGTTTGGCCAGTCAGGTCATTCAAGTGCCTGGGGCGCTGATCCCCAGGGATTGATGCCGATCCCTGAAGGCGCTGCCGAAAGCCGCGCCTTCAAGGCACTGGATCAGTCGCGGTAAAACACCTGCACCAGGTGATACCCAAATTTGCTCTTGATCGGCCCGTGCACGGTGCGCAGCGGTTTTTTGAAGATCACCGCATCGATTGCACCGACCATCTGCCCCGGCCGCACTTCACCCAGATCGCCGCCGCGCTTGCCGGACGGGCAGGTCGAAAATTTCTTCGCCAGCACATCGAACGCTTCACCGTTGGCGATGCGTTGTTTGAGTTTTTCGGCCTCTTCGGCGGTTTTCACCAGAATGTGGCGGGCTTGGGCTTTCATCGTGCAATACCTGTAGCGGGGTGACGGCGGGGCGCGGATTATGCCTCAAGTCACGGATTTTGGCTGATCATCGTGCGGATCTTGCCGGCCAGCTGTTCGATGGAAAACGGCTTGGCGACCATGTCCATGCCGTCCTCAAGGAAGCCCTGACGCTCGGCGGCTTTCTGCGCGTAACCGGTCATGAACAACACCTTGAGCCCCGGACGATGCTGACGAGCGATCTCCGCCATTTGCCGGCCGTTCATGCCCGGCAGGCCGACGTCGGTCACCAGCAGGTCAACCCGCAGGTCCGATTCGAGCAACGGCAGGGCGCCCTTGGCGTCTTCGGCTTCATGGGCGCGATAACCCAGCTCCTTGAGCAGGTCCATGACCAGCATCCGCACCGCCGGATCGTCCTCGACCACCACCACGGTTTCGCCGGTCGCCACAGCGGGAGCCTCGGTAACCGTTTCGATGACAGGCCGCTCCGGTTCCAGTGCATACAAACGCGGCAAATACAGGCGCACGCAGGTGCCCTGACCTGGCAGGCTGTCGAGGCTGACGTGCCCGCCCGACTGCTGGGCAAAGCCATAAATCATCGACAACCCGAGCCCGGTGCCCTGGCCGATCGGCTTGGTGGTGAAGAACGGATCGAACGCCTTGGAGCGTACCGAGGGCGTCATGCCGGTGCCGTTGTCGCTCACCGCCAGCATCAGGTAATCACCGGCCTTGACCGGTTCGAGGGTAGTGATGTCGTTGCCGTCGAGGTAGACGTTGGCGGTTTCGATCAACAGCTCACCGCCGTCGGGCATGGCATCGCGGGCATTGATCACCAGGTTGAGCAGGGCGTTTTCCAGTTGGCTGACATCGGTGCTGACGGACCAGATATTGTCGGACAGGCGCAACTTGAGCTCGATCGGATCACCCTTGGTGCGGCGGATCAGGTCTTCCAACGAGTGGATCAGCTCGTTGACGTCGATGGTCTTGCGATCCAGCGACTGGCGCCGGGAGAACGCCAGCAGACGGTGGGTCAGTGCCGCCGCGCGGTTGGCCGAGGACACCGCGGCGTCGGTGAACCGGCCGATCTCATCGGCGCGGCCACTGGCGATGTAGCGCTGCATCAGGTCGAGGCTGCCGATGATGCCGGTCAGCATGTTGTTGAAGTCATGGGCGATGCCGCCGGTGAGCTGGCCGACCGCTTCCATTTTCTGCGCGTGGCGCAGGGCATCTTCGGCGCGCTCGCGCTCGAACATCTCGTTCTGCAAACGCTGGTTGGCCTGGGCCAGTTGTTCGGTGCGCGCACTGACGCGTTCCTCAAGGGTTTCATTGAGGTTGCGCAGGGCTTCTTCGGTCTTTTTGCGTTCGGTTTCGTCAATCACGAAGATGTAGAAACCGTTCACCGCACCGTCCGCGCCGTGACGCGGCAGGTAGTTCATCAGGGCATGCCGCTGGCTCCCGTCGCGGTGTGGCGTGTACAGGCTGAACGAGCAGGGCCGCCCGGCCAGGGCTTCGGCGATGTACGGCGCCCGCAGGAAATAGGCCTCTTCGCCGATGACCTCGCGGATCGTGCGACCGTACAATTCCTGCGGCGTGAGCCCGTACCAGTCGAGGTACGCAGCGTTGTTCAGGCGAAAGCGTTCTTCGTGGTCGACATAGCTGATCAGGATCGGCATGGCGTTGATGATCAGTTGCAGCTCGGTCTGGCTTTGCCGCAGTGCCTGTTCGGTGTGCTTGCGTTCGGTCAAATCCAGCGCCGCGCCGAGGAAACGCATCGGCCGGCCGTGATGATCCTTGTAGCAGCGCCCGCGGGCGAACACCCAGCGCAGCTCGCCATTGGCTTGCAGCAGTCGATATTCCTCGGCGTATTCGGTGCCGTGGGTGATGCAGTGCTTGATGCTGCGGGCAATCAGCGCGCGGTCTTCGGGGTGCACGCCGTGCAGGTATTCGCTGATCGGCAACTGACCGGCCAGCGCCGGATCGACACCGTGCAGCTGGGCGAAATGCGCGTCGGCAATGAAGCGGTCTTCGCCGATGTCCCAATCCCAGGTGCCAACCGCATCGGTGGCTGCCAGCGCCAGTTGCAGGCGCTCTTCGCTTTCGCGCTGGGCCTTGAGGCTGTCTTCGGAACGTTGTTGCAGTTCCAGGGCGATGCGCCGGCGTTCGTTGGTTTCGATGGCGGTGACCAGAATGCCGGCCACTTGCGCGCTTTCGTCGCGGATCGGGCTGTAGGTCAGATCCAACCAGAAGTCGGAATCCTGGCCGTCCCGTTGCAAAGTAAAGCGCCGTTCGCTGTAGGTTCGCACCTGGCCTTGTAGGACGGCGCTGTAAATCGGGTCGGTAAAGTCTCGAAGTTCCGGCCATATCTGGTGCGCCGGTTGTCCGAAAGCGTGCGGATGCTTGCTCCCGGCGAGCAGTGCGAAGCCGTCGTTGTAGATCTGGGTGAGATGCGGGCCCCACAACAGCAGCATCGGCATCGGCGAGTGAATCACGATGTCCACCGCGGTGCGCAGGCTCTGTGGCCAGGTGCCAGCGGCGCCCAGCGGGCTGCGGCTCCAGTCGGTGCGGGCAATCAATGCCTGGGCGTCGTTGGTGTTCGGTACAGCGTTCATCACATCAATCCTGGGCGTCGGTCGGTGAGGCGGCGTCTACTATCCTAGTGCGATAGACGCTGTAAGGCCCGTCGCGTCACGACGCACGGTCTTAAGTTCATTGAAAGCTTCGCAGGTGCTTTTGGCCATGGAAATCGATGCACTGCTCAAACAACTGGCGAGCCGCCACGGTTCGGATCTGTTCCTGTCCACGGGCGCACCGCCCAGTGCGCGTTTCGACGGGGTGTTGACGCCCTTGAGCGATCAGCCGTTCAAACCCGGCGAAGTGGCGACCGTCGCCACCTCCCTGATGGACGCCGAGCAGCGCCGGGAGTTCGACCGGGATCTGGAAATGAACCTGGCGATTTCCCGCACCGGCATCGGCCGCTTCCGGGTCAATATCTTCAAACAGCGCAACGACGTGTCGATCGTGATCCGTAACGTCAAACTCGACATTCCCCGGTTCGAAGACCTGAAGCTACCGCCGATACTGCTCGAAACGGTGATGCTCAAGCAGGGCCTGATCCTGTTCGTCGGCGCCACCGACTCGGGCAAGTCCACGTCGCTGGCGGCGCTGATCGACCATCGCAATCGCCACAGCAGCGGGCACATCATCACCATCGAGGATCCGGTGGAATACATCCATCGTCACAAGAAATCGATCATCAACCAGCGCGAAGTCGGGGTCGATACCCGCAGCTTTCACGCTGCGCTGAAAAACACCCTGCGCCAAGCGCCGGACGTCGTACTGATCGGCGAAATCCGTGACCGCGAGACCATGGAACATGCGCTGGCCTTCGCCGAAACCGGGCATCTGGTGCTGTCGACATTGCACGCCAATAACGCCAATCAGGCGCTGGACCGGATCATCAATTTCTTTCCCGAAGAGCGCCGCCCGCAATTGCTGCATGCCTTGGGCAATCACCTCAAGGCATTTGTCTCCCAGCGTCTGGTACGAACCCGGGACGGTCAGCGACGGGCAGCCGCGGAGGTGATGCTCGGTACGCCGACGATTGCCGACCTGATCCGGCGCAATGACTTTGGCGAGCTGAAAACCATCATGGAGAAATCGGCGGAACTGGGCATGCAGACCTTTGACGCTGCACTGTTCGCGCTGGTGGCAGAAGGGGTGATCGATGAAGACGAGGCCCTGAAGAATGCAGACTCGGTAAACAACCTGCGTCTGCGTCTGAAGCTGCATGCCGACACCATGCCGTCCCCACCGCCCTCGACCGGCGAATGGGGACTGATGGACTGAACGGCATCAGTCGCGGAGTTCGACCCGATTGCGAAACTGCTCAAGCGCTTCAGGATTAGCCAGCGCATCGGTGTTTTTCACCGGTTCACCGTGCACCACATTGCGCACGGCAAGCTCCACCACTTTGCCGCTGATGGTGCGCGGAATGTCGGTGACCGCGACGATCTTCGCCGGTACATGGCGCGGTGTGGTGTTGGCGCGGACCACCTGGCGGATCTGCTGTTGCAGCGCGTCATCCAGCGCAACGCCGTCCTTGAGGCGCACGAACAGCACCACACGCACGTCGTCCTGCCACTGTTGGCCGATGGCGACGCTGTCCAGCACTTGCGGGACTTTCTCCACCTGACGATAGATTTCCGCCGTGCCGATGCGCACGCCGCCGGGGTTGAGCACGGCGTCGGAGCGGCCGTGAATCAGCATTCCGCCGTGAGGCAGTTGTTCGGCGTAGTCACCCTGGGCCCAGACGCCGGGGAACTGGCTGAAATAGGATTTGCGCAACTTCTCGCCGTCGGGATCGTTCCAGAGCCCGATGGGCATCGCCGGGAATGGTCGAGTGCATACCAACTCACCTTTTTCGCCGATCACCGGTTGCCCGGCGTCATTCCACACTTCCACCGCCATGGCCAGGCTCTTGCCCATGATCTCGCCCCGGCGGACCGCCGACATCGGGTTGCCGTTGACGAAGCAGGACACGATGTCCGTACCGCCGGACATCGAGGACAGGCACACGTCCGGTTTGAAGTCGAGGTAAACGAAGTCATAACTCTGCGGCGACAGCGCGGAGCCGGTGCAAAGCAGGGTTTTCAGGTGGCTCAGGTCGTAGCTTTCGCGCGGCTTGATGCCGCTGCTTTCCAGGGTCGCGAGGAATTTCGGGCTGGTGCCGAACACGCTGACTTGCTCGTCGTCGAGCAGCTCCAGCAATCGCTCGTTGTCCGGATAAAACGGTGAACCGTCATACAGCACCACCGCGCTGCCGACCGCCAGTGCCGAGACCAGCCAGTTCCACATCATCCAGCCGCAGGTGGTGTAGTAGAACAACCGGTCGCCGGGGCCCAGGTCGACATGCAGCCCGTGCTCCTTGGCGTGTTGCAGCAACACGCCGCCGGTGCTGTGAACGATGCATTTCGGCACCCCGGTGGTGCCGCTGGAATACAGCACGTACAGCGGATGATCGAACGGCACCGGGACGAATTGCGGCTCATCGCCCGGTTCATAGAAGTCGTCCCACAGCGTGACGTTGGCGGGCGTCCGGTAATCCGTGGCATGGGCGTGGGGGCGCGCATAAGGGACGATGATCAGCTGTTGCAAGGTTGGTAGTTGTTCGAGGATTTCGTTGATCTTGACGGTCTGGTCGATCTCTTTGCCGGCGTAACGGTAACCGGCGCAGGTGATCAGTACTTTCGGTTCGATCTGGCCGAAGCGGTCGATCACGCCGTGGGTGCCGAAGTCCGGCGACGAGCACGACCAGATCGCCCCGAGACTGGTGGTTGCCAGCATCGCGACGAGGGTTTGCCAGGTGTTGGGCATGCACGCTGCAACCCGGTCGCCGACCACGACGCCGGCGGCTTGCAGGCTGGCCTGGAACCCGGCGACCTGCTGGGCCAGTTCGGACCAGGTCAGCAGTTCACGCTGGCCGTTTTCCCCGATAGCGATCACGGCGATGGCATCGTCGCGGCGACTCAGCAGGTGTTCGGCAAAATTCAGGGTGGCGCCGGGAAACCACTCGGCGCCCGGCATTTTCAGGCCGCCACGCAGAACGGCGTCCGGTTGTGTGTGAAAACTGATACCGAAGAAATCCACGATCGCCTGCCAGAACGCTTCGCGCTGGTCGATGGACCATTGATGCAAGGCCGGGTAGTCGTCGAGCTTCAGGTGGTGGCGCTGATTGATGAAGCGCCGAAAGCCGTCCATGCGGGACCGGGCAATGCGTTTGGCATCGGGCTGCCAGAGAATGTCGGACATGGTTTGCCTCTTATTGTTTGTCAGAAAGCTCCCACGACAACGTGGGAGCGATCAGTTGCAAGCTTACTGCGCGAGCCACCCGCCATCGATGTTCCAGGCGGCGCCACGCACCTGGCTGCCGGCTTCGCTGCACAGAAACAGCACCAGCTCACCCAGATGCGCCGGGGTGACGAACTCCAGCGACGGCTGTTTCTCGGCCAGCAGATCGTGCTGCGCCTGCTGCGGATCGACGCCCTTGGCTGCGCGATCATCGATCTGCTTCTGCACCAGCGGCGTCAGCACCCAACCCGGGCAGATCGCGTTGCAGGTGACGTTGCTGGCGGCGGTTTCCAGGCCGACAACTTTGGTCAGGCCGATCACGCCATGCTTGGCCGCCACATACGCAGCTTTGCCGGTGGAACCGACCAGACCGTGCACCGAAGCGATGTTGATGATCCGCCCCCAACCCTTGGCGCGCATGCCCGGCAAACTCAGGCGAGTGCTGTGAAACACCGATGACAGGTTGATCGCGATGATCGAATCCCAGCGCTCCACCGGAAATTCTTCCACCGCCGCGACGTGCTGGATGCCGGCGTTGTTGACCAGAATGTCCACGCCGCCGAACTCGCGCTCGGCGTAGGCGATCATGTCGGCGATCTGCGCTGGGTCGCTGACGTCTGCCGGGTGATGGCCGACCTTGCCGCCGAACTGTTCGACTTCGGCGATCACCTTGGAGGCATCGCCAAAACCGTTGAGGATCAGGTTGGCGCCAGCCTTGGCCAGCGTCAGGGCGATGCCCAGCCCGATGCCGCTGGTGGAACCGGTAACCAGTGCGGTCTTGCCAGAAAGAGTCGTCATCAATACCTCACACAATGCCAGTGGCGTAGAAAGTGCCGATCACCACGAAAACCGCCAGGGTCTTGATCAGCGTAATACAGAAAATGTCCTTGTAGGCCTCACGGTGAGTCAGGCCGGTGACGGCGAGCAGGGTGATCACGGCGCCGTTGTGCGGCAGGGTGTCCATGCCGCCGCTGGCCATCGCGGCCACCCGGTGCAGCACTTCCAGCGGAATGTTGGCGGCGTGGGCGGCGCTGATGAATTGTTCGGACATCGCTGCCAGCGCTATGCTCATGCCGCCCGATGCGGAACCGGTGATACCGGCCAGCAGGGTCACGGTGATTGCTTCGTTGACCAGCGGATTGGGAATGTTTTTGAGCCAGTCGGCCAGCACCAGAAAACCCGGCAACGAGGCGATGACCGCGCCGAAACCGTATTCCGACGCGGTGTTCATCGCCGCCAGCAGTGCACCGCTGACTGCGCTTTTGCTGCCTTCGGCGAGCTTGCTTCTGATCGCTTTAAAACCGAATGCCAGCACCATCAGGATGCCCACCAGCAAAGCGGCTTGCACCGCCCAGATCGCGGTCAGTTTGGCGATCTCGGTGGTGACCGGCGCGGCCATGCCCGGCAGTGCGAGGCTGTGGGTCTTGCCGTACCACTGCGGAATCCATTGGGTAAACAGCAGGTTCATGATGCCCACCGCCAGCAGCGGCGACAGAGCGATCCATGGGTTCGGCAGTTTCAGGTCTTCGGCGGTTTCCGGTTCGTTGCGCAGTTCGGTGCCGTAGCCTTCGCCGGCACGCTGAGCCTTGTTGCGCTGGCGCTGAAGAAACAGCATGCCGGCGCAGAACACGAAAATCGTGCCGATCACGCCCAGCCACGGCGCTGCCCACGCGGTGGTGTTGAAGAAGGTGCTGGGGATGATGTTCTGGATCTGCGGCGTGCCGGGCAGGGCGTCCATGGTGAACGAGAACGCGCCGAGGGCGATGGTTGCCGGGATCAGGCGTTTGGGGATGTTGCTCTGGCGGAACATTTCCGCTGCGAACGGGTAGACCGCGAACACCACCACGAACAGCGAAACGCCGCCGTAGGTGAGCAGGGCGCAGACCAGCACGATCACCAGCATCGCCTGGCGGGTGCCGAGCAAGCGAATCGCTGCCGCGACGATCGAGCGGGAGAAACCCGACAGCTCGATCAACTTGCCGAACACCGCGCCGAGCAGGAACACGGGAAAGTAGAGTTTGATGAAGCCGACCATCTTCTCCATGAACACCCCGGTGAACGCGGGGGCGACGGCAGACGGGTCGGTGAGCAGGACGGCGCCGAGGGCGGCGATCGGGGCAAAAAGGATAACGCTGTAGCCACGGTAGGCCGCGAGCATCAGCAGCGCGAGGGCTGCCAAGGCGATGATCACACTCATGGTGTGCTCCTTCGATTGTTATTTTTGTGGGTGGAACGGGTGTGGGAAGGGCTATAGCGAGATCTGTGCCAGATGGTTAAGTTGTTGAAATAAAAGGAATTAATTTGATGTTTGGCGGTGGTTTTCGAGGTTTTGTCTCTGTTTTGAGACTTCTTTGGCTGTGAGGGCGCTTTCGCGGGCAAGCCCGCTCCCACAGTTGGACGCATTCCCCTGTGGGAGCGGGCTTGCTCGCGAAGCTTTTGATGTTGTCTCTCTATGGGGAATGGTGTCTCTCTATTGAGACTCTACGATCCCAAGCGCAATCATCTTCTTGTATAGCGTCGAGCGCCCCAGTCCCAGCCGCTCAGCCGCTTCAATCACCTTGCCCCCGCATTGCGCGAGGGTCGATTGAATTAGTTGCCGGTCAAACCGCTCGCGGGCCTGACTGAAGGTCTCGTGGGTTGCCGGCTCTGGTACAGGCGCCAGCGCTCGCTCAACCGGTGTAAACGTGCCAATCGCTGCACGAATGTCATCCGCCGTCAGCATCAAGTCGTCACTGAGCAGTGCTGCTCGCTCCAGCACGTTGCGCAACTCGCGGATATTCCCCGGCCAGGCATGCTGACCCAGCAACTCCAGCGCTTCGCGATTCAGCTCATGTTGACTGCGCAACTCCTCAAGAATCGCCTCACTGAGCGCCGGCAGATCATCCAGCCGTTCCCGCAGCGGCGGCACCTGAATCGGCAGCACGTTGAGCCGGTAGTACAAATCCGCGCGGAACTCGCCGCGCTTGATCGCCGCTTCCAGATCCGTCGATGTCGCGGCAATCACCCGCACATCGCTCTGGATCACGTCGTTGGACCCTACAGGCTCGAATTCCTTTTCCTGCAACACCCGCAGCAATTTGCTCTGCAGCGGCAACGGCATGTCGCCGATCTCGTCGAGAAACAGCGTCCCGCCCTGGGCGATCTGCAACTTGCCGGTGCGGCCCTTGCGATCGGCCCCGGTGAAAGCGCCCGGCGCGGTGCCGAAGAACTCGGCTTCAAGCAGCGCCTCGGGAATCGCCGCGCTGTTGATGCTGACGAACGCTTTGTGCGCCCGAGGCGAAGCGCCGTGGATCGCCTGGGCCAGCAATTCCTTGCCGCTGCCGGTTTCGCCCAGCAACAGAACCGGCGACTCGGCATTGGCGCTGCGACGGGCACGGCGTTTGACTTCCAGGCTCGCGGCGCTGGTGCCGATGAAGTGGGCGAAGTTGTATTTGGTCTGGCGGGCGCGCAGCAGCGAACGGGTGGAGGCAAGTTCCTCCTGCATGCTCAGGTAGCGCTTGAGCATCGGTGACAGCGTGCGCAATTCGTCGAACAGGGCAAAGCCGATGGCGCCGATCACCGCGCCTGCATCGTCATGGATCGGCAGGCGCATCACCACCAGTGGTTCTTTCGGAGTGTCCTGCATGTCCAGCAGAATCGGCCGCCCGGTGCGCACCACTTCGCGCAGCAGGCTGCCGGGGATCACACTTTCGCAAGGCTTGCCGATGGCCCCGGCGGCCGAGTCGAGCCCGAAGCGCCGGGCGTAGCGCTCGTTCATCCAGACGATGTTCGCGTCGCGGTCGACAATCACCGTACCTTCACTGGATTGCTCGATGATCTCGAACAACGAACGGATCGCCAGGGTGCGAACCCGTTGGTAATCCTTGAGGCTTTCGGTGGTGTTCATGGCGGCGTCCATTGGCGGAAGTCAGGTGGCGCGATTATGCCTATCCCGGATGCGCCGCCGCCAACAGCTCTTTGGTATAGGGATGCTGCGGTGAGTCGAACACATCATGACTGGCGCCGCTTTCGACCACCTTGCCGTCCTTGATCACGATCATGTCGTGGGCCAGCGCCCGCACCACGGCCAGGTCGTGGCTGATGAACAGGTATGTCAGGCCATGTTTTTCCTGAAGCTGGCGGAGCAGGGCGACCACCTGTTTCTGCACGGTGCGATCCAGTGCCGAAGTCGGCTCGTCAAGAAGGATCAGCGCCGGTTTGAGCACCAGTGCCCGGGCGATGGCAATCCGCTGACGCTGCCCACCGGAGAACTCATGGGGATAGCGATGGCGGCTTTCGGGGTCGAGGCCCACTTCCTTGAGCACGCGGATCACCTGGTCGTCGCACTCGTCGGCAGTGGACTGGCAATGCACCTCCAGCCCTTCGCTGATGATCTGCGCCACCGACATGCGCGGGCTGAGACTGCCGAACGGGTCCTGGAACACCACCTGCATCTGCCGGCGCCACGGCCGCATCTGCTTCTGGTCGAGACCGTCGAGTGCCGTGCCCTGGAAGCGAATGCTGCCCTTGGAGTCGAGCAGGCGCAGGATCGCCTGACCGAGGGTGGACTTGCCCGAACCGGACTCGCCGACGATGCCCAACGTCTTGCCGCGCTGGATGTTCAGGCTTATGCCGTCCACCGCGCGCAAGTACTGCTTGCGCTGGAACAGACCGCCGCCAACGGTGAAATCAACCCGCAGGTCATCGACTTCCAGCACGTTCTCGCGTTCGTCCCGGGGCAGCGCTTCGCCTTCCGGTTCAGCGTTGAGCAACACGCAGCTGTAAGGGTGTTTCGGCTCGGTGAACAGGGTTTCGCACGGCGCCTGCTCGACGATTTCCCCGGCCTTCATCACGCACACCCGTTGGGCGATGCTGCGCACCAGATTGAGGTCATGGCTGATCAGCAGCAGCGACATGCCCAGGCGCCGTTGCAGAGACTTGAGCAGCAACAGGATCTTGCGCTGCACGGTTACGTCGAGGGCGGTGGTCGGCTCGTCGGCGATCAGCAATTCAGGTTCGCAGGCCAGGGCCATCGCGATCATCACCCGTTGGCGCTGGCCGCCGGACAGCTGATGCGGATAAGCCTTCAGGCGTTCTTTCGGTTTCTGGATGCCCACCAGTTCGAGCAGTTCGAGGATCCGTGCCTGAGCTTCCTTGCCGCCTAGGCCACGGTGCAGCAACAGGGTTTCGCCGATCTGCTTTTCAATCGTGTGCAACGGATTGAGCGAGGTCATCGGCTCCTGGAAAATCATGGCGATGCGATTGCCCCGCAGGTCGCGCAGGGTCTTGGGATCGGCGCCGACCAGTTCCTGGCCACGATAGCGGATGCTGCCGGTGGTCCGGGCATCGCATTCGGGCAGCAGTTGCAGGATCGAATGGGCCGTCACCGACTTGCCCGAGCCCGACTCGCCGACCAGTGCCAGGCACTCGCCGGGGCGGATGTCCAGGCACAGGTTGCGTACAACGGTCTGGCCATGGAAGGCGACGCTGAGGTCACGGATTTCGATCAGGTTGTCAGTCATATCAAATATCCGTTCATGAGCGCGGGTCAAAGGCATCGCGCAACGCTTCGCCGATGAATACCAACAGGGAAAGAATCAGCGCCAGGGTGAAAAACGCGGTCAACCCGAGCCACGGCGCTTGCAGGTTCTGTTTGCCCTGACCGATCAGTTCGCCCAGCGACGCGCTGCCGGCGGGCATGCCGAAGCCGAGGAAATCCAGCGCAGTCAGGGTCGAAATCGCCCCGGTCAGAATGAAGGGCAGATAGCTCAGGGTCGCGTTCATCGCGTTGGGCAGGATGTGCCGGACAATCACCTTGCGATCGCTCAAGCCCAACGCCCGAGCAGCCTTGACGTACTCAAGATTGCGCCCGCGCAGAAACTCGGCGCGCACCACGTCCACCAGCGCCAGCCAGGAAAACAGCGCCATGATCCCCAGCAGCCACCAGAAGTTCGGCTCGACGAATCCCGAAAGGATGATCAGCAGGTAAAGCACCGGCAGTCCTGACCAGACCTCAAGCAGACGCTGGCCGAGCAGATCGACCCAGCCGCCGTAATAACCCTGCAGGGCGCCGGCCGCGATGCCGATCAGGGCGCTGACGAAGGTCAGCATCAGGGCGAACAGGATCGACACCCGGGCGCCGAAGATTACCCGAGCCAGTACGTCACGCGCCTGATCGTCGGTGCCCAGCCAGTTGACCGAAGTCGGCGGGCTCGGTGCCGGCTTGTTGAGGTCGTAGTTCGGGGTGTCGTCACTGAACGGAATCGGCGGAAACAGCAGCCAGCCACCGTCCTTGCGGATCAGCTTCTGCACGTAATCGCTGCGGTAATCGGCCTGGAACGGCAGTTGCCCGCCGAATTCCTGTTCGGTGTGGCGCTTGAACACCGGGAAATACCATTGGCCCTGATAACTGACGACCAATGGCTTGTCGTTGGCGATCAGTTCGCCGCCGAGGCTGAGCAGGAACAGGCCGATGAACAGCCACAGCGACCACCAGCCCCGGCGGTTTTTCTTGAAGCGTTCGAAACGGCGACGGCCCAGAGGCGAGAGCTTGAGCATCAGGCATTCCTCGCGGCGAAGTCGATGCGCGGGTCGACCAGCGTGTAGCACAGGTCGCCGATCAGTTTTATCAGAAGGCCGAACAGGGTGAAGATGAACAGCGAGCCAAACACCACCGGATAGTCACGGGACACGGCGGCTTCGTAACTCATGCGCCCCAGGCCGTCGAGGGAGAAGATCACCTCGATCAGCAACGAGCCGGCAAAGAACACGCTGATGAATGCCTGGGGAATGCCCGACACCACCAGCAGCATCGCGTTGCGAAATACATGTCCATAGAGCACCCGGTTTTCGCTCAGGCCTTTGGCACGAGCGGTAACCACGTATTGGCGGGTGATTTCATTGAGGAACGAGTTCTTGGTGAGGATGGTCAGGGTGGCGAAACCGCCGATCACCAGCGCCGTGACCGGCAGCACCAGATGCCAGAAGTAGTCGGTGATCTTGCCCAGCGTCGACAGGGATTCGAAGTTGTCGGACACCAGCCCGCGCACCGGGAACCAGTTCAGCGACGTGCCGCCGGCGAACACCACGATCAGGAACATCGCAAAAAGGAACGCCGGCATGGCGTAACCGATGATGATCGCCGTGCTGCTCCAGATATCGAAATGGCTGCCGTGGTGCACGGCTTTGCGGATGCCCAGCGGGATCGACACCAGATAAGTGATCAGCGTCGCCCACAGCCCGAGGGAAATGGTCACCGGCATCTTTTGCAGGATCAGGTCGGTGACTGTGGCGCCACGGAAGAAGCTCTTGCCGAAATCCAGCTGCGCATAGTTTTTGAGCATCAGCCACAGGCGCTCATGGGCGGGTTTGTCGAAGCCGTACTGTTTTTCGATGTCCTTGATCAGCTGCGGATCGAGGCCACGGCTGGCGCGGGACGTGCCGCTCATGGTCTCGCTCGCGCCGCCGCCGACACTGGCGCCGCCGATTCCCTGCAAGTGGGCGATGGCCTGTTCCACCGGACCACCCGGCGCGGCCTGGATGATCACGAAATTGACCAGCAGAATGATCACCAGCGTCGGGATGATCAGCAGCAGGCGCCGCAGTATGTAAGCCCACATCAGTGTGGCCCTCCGGGTCTGCCACGGCTGATTTTCTCGGCCGTCATCTGCTGGTTGGTCAGCGGCGTGCTGCTGATTTCCCACCAGCTCTCGATCGCTTCGTCATTGCTCGCCTGCACGGTGGGAATGCCGAAGCGGTTCCACCACACGGTCGACGTGCCCGGCGGGTAATAGTTGGGAATCCAGTAGTAGTTCCATTGCAGCACCCGATCCAGCGCATGGGCATAACGCAACATGTCGGCCTGGGTCGAGGCGCGGATCAGGCCGTTGATCAAGGTGTCGACCGCCGGGTTCTTCAGCACCATGTAATTGTTGGCGCCGGGATCGTTGGCCGACGCCGAACCGAAGTAGTTCAACAGTTCGCCACCGGGGGAGGTGGTGACCGGGTAACCGGTGACAATCATGTCGTAGTCACGACTCATCAGGCGATTGACGTACTGCGAGGAATCGATGCGGCGGATGTCGAGGTTGATGCCGATCTGCTTCAGCGTGCGCTTGTAAGGCAGCAGCAGACGGTCCATGCCGTTCTGGCTGACCAGGAAGGTGAAGCTCAGCGGCTCGCCACGGTCGTTGACCAACTGATCGCCATCGGGTTTCCAGCCGGCCTGTTCCAGCAGCTCCAGCGCTTGCAGTTGCTTGTCGCGGATGATGCCGCTGCCATCGGTCTTCGGCGCTTCGAAGACCTGGCTGAACACCTCGTCGGGAATCTGTCCGCGCAAGGGTTCTAAAATCTTCAGTTCGGCGGCATCCGGCAGCTTGCGGGCGGCCAGATCACTGTTGGAAAAGTAACTCTGCTGGCGGATGTACATGTTGCGCATCATCTGCCGGTTGCTCCATTCGAAATCCCAGAGCATGGCCAGTGCCTGGCGAACGCGGCGATCCTGGAATATCGGCTTTTGCAGGTTGAACACGAAACCCTGGGCCGACTGCGGCGCCTCGGTGGCCAGATGAGCCTTTTGCAGACGACCGTCGCTCAGGGCCGGGCTCTCGTAACCGATGGAATAGCCGGTGGCCGAAAACTCACGGTTGTAATCGTAGGCGCCGCCGCGCAGGACCTGGCGGGCGACATCGGTGTCGCCGAAGTACTCGATGCTGAAGTGATCGAAGTTGTACAGGCCACGGCTGACCGGCAGGTCCTTGCCCCACCAGTCGGGATTGCGTTCAAAGGTAATGCTGCGCCCGGAGTCGACCTTGCCGACCCGATACGGGCCGCTGCCCAGCGGCGGTTCGTAGCCGCCACCACCGGCGAAATCACGGGTTTTCCACCAATGCTCGGGAAACACCGGCAGGGTCGCGATGTCCAGCGGCAAGGTGCGGTTTTCGTTGCTCTTGAAATCAAAGCGTACGGTAAGCGGGGCTTCCACTTCGACGCCTTTGACGTCGGCGAACTGGGTGCGATAACGCAGGCTGCCCTGGGTCATCAGCAAGTCATAGGTGTAGCGCACGTCTTCGGCGGTGATCGGCTTGCCATCGGCGAAGCGGGCCTTGGGATTGATAAAGAAGCGCAACGACAGGCCGTCATCCGAGCGCTCCATTTTCTGCGCCACGAGGCCGTAAACGGTGTAGGGCTCGTCGAGCGAACGCTGGGCCAGCGGGGAGTACAGCAGGCCATCGATCTGGCTCACGCCGATGCCTTTGTCGATATACGGCAGGACATGGTCGAAGTGGCCGATCTCGATGGCCGAGCGGCGCATCGTCCCGCCCTTGGGCGCCCGGACGTTGGTGTAATCGAAGTGACTAAAACCGGGCGGGTACTTTGCCGGTTCGCCATAGACGGTCATCGCATGCTGGGGTGCGGCGTCCACACCGGTGATCCCAAGCAGCAGGGTCACGGCAGTGAACATCAATGTCGGGAAAGCCAGTCGCATTGTCAGCCTTAAAGCCGGGTAATCGATAAGCGCAATTTGTACGCGAGCGGCGCGCCGTTCGCCAGCGGTGTGGTGTAACCAAAACAAAACGGCCCGCCATCAGGCGGGCCGTTGCACAGCAGGTCGGGCTGAAATCAGTCCTGACGGCTGGTGACTTCCAGCAGGTGGTAGCCGAACTGGGTCTTCACCGGGCCTTGCACGACGTTGATCGGCGCGCTGAATACCACGGTGTCGAATTCCTTGACCATCTGGCCAGGACCGAACGAACCCAGGTCGCCGCCCTGACGGCTGGACGGGCAGGTGGAGTTGGCCTTGGCCACTTCGGCGAAATCAGCGCCACCTTCGATCTGGGCCTTGAGTTCGTTGCACTTGGCTTCGCTGGAAACCAGGATGTGGCGGGCAGTGGCTTTAGCCATGGGGAAACTCTCCAATCAAATCAGTAAAGGGGGGAGCCTACCGGATTCAGTGGCCGATTTCTCGCCAAAGTTCCATTCGCTCGTCTGATGCCGGTCGCTAGAGATTAGCTGCTTGCAAACGCAGAGCATGCTTCACGTAAAGTTCGATCGAGTCGTTCGCCATGGCGCGCTGTCCAGTCGTTCGTCGCAGAGTGCGCAAATGGTCGAGTGGGTAATCTGAACGGATCACCGTACCCAGGTGAGAGCTGAAGCGACCGACAAAACCGTCGTTCTGCGCGGGCTCTGTAATGAAGTATTCGGACAGGGCGCTGCAGATATCCTGTACCGGGTCGAGTGTCGGCCCGTCAAACTTCGGTACGACGCCGCTCCACGAGTAATAGTGAACGCCATTGACACACTCGGCACCTTGACCGCCCCAGGCGTGTGGCAGGCCCTGCGGGTACTTGTCATTAAAGTTGCAGACCCCTTCCGTCGTCAGCGCACCCAGCGCAGCCAATGCGCTGTGTGGCAACGGCGTGCGCCCGCTGAGCAGGGACAGGAAGTCTGCAAACCGTGTCGCCACATTCTGGGCCACGATCTCCGGCAGTCTTCCTGGTATTAGCGCCTTGATCAGGAAGTCGGCCAGTTCCGAACCGTGGTTTGGCCCGCTGACCGACGTAACAGAAGCAACGCTGTGTGGGGCAAGCGCTGCAGCGTAGCGTGCCGTGAGTGCGCCCTGACTGTGACCGATCAGGTTGACTTTGGTCGCGCCTGTGCCCCTAAGCACGGAGCCGATTTGCGACAGCAGCTGCTCCCCGCGAACTTCATTGTCATGGATGGCTGACAGATGAGGCACAAATACCTGCACGCCGACCGCCTTGAGCGCCTGCTTGACATCATGGAACAGTTCGAAAGGGCCAATGCGCTCGAATCCGAACAGGCCATGCACCAGTAGAACGGGATGATTGGTTGTCGCATTTAGTAGCATTTTTCGTCCTTGATCGCAGAAGATCGTCGATGTTGTCTGCGTGCCACTCTAAAACAGTCGTGAGGCTTGGGATGCCTGAAGATTCGCCCTCATGCGTTGGAAACTCGATCAATGTGTGTGTGAATTTTCGCTTCTGTATGAAATCCACTTCGGAACATTTGGAAAGCTTTCGCCTCGTTGAAAGTATTTTTTCTTTCTTTGCCTACTTCCTTTGGTGCATTCGGCTCGGGCTTGAAACGTGATGAGCTGACATCGGGTCGATGATGAAACGCTTTAAATGGAGACTGTTCGACACAGCGCTCAGGCGACGTGTCATTTCCAGGGAGTGGAGAGGCGACTGATGAAAGATGCACAAACTGCGGTTTTGCAAGAAAAGGACATATGGATGGAGGGTGAGGGCATTCGGTCGCTCGGGTTGTGTCGGGAGGATGGTCGGGCTCTGCCGTTGCCGGCTCCCGCACTGGATTCCATTACAGGGTCGGTCGTTGACCCGTCATTGAGCAGGGTTGTCGTCAGGATTGCGCCCTGGCCTGGAATGGCGTGCGGGGACAGGGTGGTTTTGAACTGGCATGGTCTCGATGTACAGGGTTTGCCGTATCGCCACGACATTTCGCGATCCGTCAGTGAAGGGCAATTGGGCAAGGATATCGTTCTGACCGTACGGGACGCTCACATCGCTGCGCTGGACGGGGGCACTCTCGAAGTCTTCTGGACATTGACCAGCGTCACGAGATCGGAGCCCGTCACTTCATTACGTATACAGCTGGACGTTGGGGACGTCCGTTACAGTCTGTTGCCAGCCCTCGTCGAGGATGCCGTCGGAGGCAGTCTCGATCCGGCTCGCGTGCCCGACGGAACGACTGCCATCCTTCAACCTTATTCCGGCATGAATGCAGGCGATCGGGTGCAGTTGATCTGGCAGGGGCCTTCACCGGAGGCATCGTTTCGAGACATTCTTATCGTTGAGTTCTTTGCTGTTGGTCAGCCTATGGTATTCGGCATCGCTCCTGAATTCATCGCCCCGCATCTGGGGGGCGAGGTGGTGATTCGCTACCGTATCGAGCAGAAGAACGGCGCCGTACACGAGTCAGGTGTTACGCGAGTCTGCATTGCTCCATTGGTGCGAAGTGAGCTGCCGGCTCCTCAGGTGCTTGAAGCGGATGACGGGGTGCTCAATGTGCAGGATGCCATCGATGGTGTCAGCGTGTTGATCAGTGATGCGCGAGTCGAGGAAGGCGAGCTGGTTTATCTCAAGTGCGACGGCGAGTCGTTTTTTCACCGTGACGACCGGGAAATCATCAGCGGGATGGCCATGCAGTCTTTGGTGTTCATCGTGCCTTATCGGTTCTGGCGCGAGCACGTTAATACCGTCGTGCGGCTATCCTACTCGGTCGAGCGGCTGGACGACGTCAGTCAGCAGTCCGAGGTGATGTTGCTCCAAGTGCAGGCGTGATCATCTGTTGTAAACACTGCACCGCCCTCCGCGAGAAAGCGCAGCGGAGGGCGGTGTTCACTGTCAGGCCGAGGCCTGTTTTCGCATGCGATGCGCTGCGTCCAGCAGCAACTGCCTGGTGGAATCGAACCCGAGGCAGGCATCGGTAACCGAAACTCCGTACCGAAGCGACTCGCTCAACGGCTGGCATCCTTCAAACAGGTGCGACTCAAGCATCATGCCGACCAGCGCGCGGTCGCCCTTCAAGCGTTGCTCCAGCACATCGTTGAACACACCTGGTTGCCGCAGTGGGTCCTTGCCACTGTTGGCATGGCTGCAATCGACCATGATCCGGCTCGGAATTTTCAGGCGGTTCAACTCGGCGTTGATTCCGGAAACGCTTTCGCGGTCGTAGTTCGGCCCTTTGTGACCGCCACGCAGCACCAGGTGGGTGTCCGGGTTGCCCGGGGTCTGGATGATCGCCGGGTGGCCCTGGCTGTCGACGCCGAAGTGGCGATGGGGATGTGCTGCCGAACGCATCGCGTCAACGGCGACGGTCACACCGCCATCGGTGCCGTTCTTGAAGCCGACCGGCATGCTCAGTCCACTGGCCATTTCCCGGTGGATCTGGGATTCGGTCGTGCGGGCGCCAATGGCGACCCAGCTCAGCAAGTCATCGAAGTACCCGGCAGCCATGGGCTGCAGCAGTTCGGTGGCAATCGGGAGCCCGAGGCGGATCATTTCCAGCATCAGTTCGCGCGACAGCGTGAGGCCGGCAGCCATGTCGTCGCTGCCATTCAAATGAGGGTCGTAGGCAAGGCCTTTCCAGCCGACGGTGGTGCGAGGTTTTTCGACGTAGGCACGCATCACGAGCAGCATGTCATCACGGACTTCTTCAGCCAGACGCGAAAGTTTGCTGGCGTATTCGAGCGCGGACTCGGGGTCGTGAATCGAGCAAGGGCCGACGATAACCAGCAAGCGCGGGTCATGGCCATCAAGAATCGCACGGACCGCCTGGCGGTGGGCGACGACTTGCTGGTTCAGCGCATTGCTCAGGGGCAATTGCTGTTTGAGTTGCAGCGAACTCGGCAGACGCAGGGTCAATGCTTCGTTGGCAGGGTTCAGGGTGGACAGTGGCAGAGCAGAAACGGACGAGTTCATATTCGGTCTTCCTGGGCGGATGGCGGGGGCTTCCCGCTCACTCGGCCCTACTGGGGTGTTCGACAATTGGCCGGACTGGCTACGTGTGTTGGCTTGCCACCTGTGGGTGACCGATCGGAGGCGGCAGGCTGTCCCGAGCGGAGGCTGGTAAATCGCCAGGCGGTAAAACTGTCGTAACGGTAATAAGTGGCGTAGTTCATTGGTTGAATCCTCAAAGTGTCTGGTGTGTTGCTGAAAAAAGTTCGGGCCTGAAAAAAACAAAACCCCCGGTCGGGAGGCCGACCGGGGGTTGAGAAATCTCTGGTAGGCGACCCGTTCAAATGGGCGCCGGTTGGGTATCAGGCGCGCCAGTGGCTAAACCAATACCCAAAATAAAAGCTTGCAGGAGCAGCGCAGACGCCATTCACCCGGGCAGCCGCAACCGAGCGCGAGGCGCTGGCGGTACGAAGCTGTGAAAGGGCGTTGAACATGAGCTGTCTCCAAAGAATGCGCCGAGCTTACTAGAGGCGGCTGCGCGTCAGCAATCAGAAATTGCTATCGGAGGCACAAGAGGGCTTCTATGGGTTGAGCGCCCGCCAAGGTGTGACACACTCTGCTTTCTGAACGTGTGCTCAAGGAAGGGGCATGAACTTGAAGAAGATCGAGGCAGAAATGAGTTTCGAGTTGCGCCAGGCAACGTCCGCCGACCTGTCGTTTGTACGAGAGCTGACTTGCCGAAACATGCTCCGCTACTACATTCACTATGACTTGTTGTGGCAGGACGAGGCATTTGATGTCGCCTGGGCCGGGCGCGAAAACTGGTTGATCCTTCGTGACGGCGAACTGACAGGCTATTTCAGTCTGAGTCGTGATGCTCGGGCCGTGTATATCCGCGAATTGCAGGTCGCCGAAAGCGCTCAAGGCCAGGGCGCGGGATCCTGGGCGATCGATCAGGTTGTCGCGATGGCTCGGCTGGAGTGTCGCCCGGCCCTGCGCCTGACGGTGTTCAAAAACAATCCGGCGCAAAACCTGTATCGAAGAAAAGGAATGTTTGTGCAGGGCGAGGACGAGTGTTTTCTGCGAATGCAGCTCGATTTCAGTACACCTGTGCTCTGAAACCCACGGCTGGCAAGCCCTCGATGAAGAATTGAAACTTTTTATATGTCGCTTGCCGCTAGGTCTGCCCGGCACTTTTTGCTAAGGTGTCCGGCATCCCAATAAGACCATATCGCGAGGTGTCTGCTTGATTAGGGTGCTAGTGGTCGACGACCATGATCTCGTTCGTACAGGCATTACACGTATGCTGGCCGATATCGATGGCTTGCAGGTGGTAGGCCAGGCCGAGTCCGGGGAAGAATCCCTCATCAAGGCTCGTGAGTTGAAGCCCGACGTGGTGCTGATGGACGTCAAGATGCCAGGCATCGGCGGCCTCGAAGCCACGCGCAAACTGTTGCGAAGTCATCCTGACATCAAGGTGGTCGCGGTCACCGTGTGTGAGGAAGATCCTTTTCCTACACGGTTGTTGCAGGCCGGTGCGGCGGGGTATCTGACCAAGGGCGCCGGATTGCCGGAAATGGTGCAGGCCATTCGCCTGGTGTTTGCCGGTCAGCGCTACATCAGCCCGCAAATTGCCCAGCAACTGGCAATCAAGTCCTTTCAGCCGACCAACGATTCACCGTTCGATGCGTTGTCGGAGCGGGAAATCCAGATTGCGTTGATGATTGTCGGCTGTCAGAAGGTTCAGATCATTTCCGACAAATTGTGCCTCTCGCCGAAAACCGTAAACACCTACCGCTACCGCATTTTCGAGAAGCTCTCGATCAGCAGCGATGTCGAGCTGACACTGCTGGCGGTTCGTCACGGCATGGTTGATGCCAGCCTCTGACCATGACTGAAGCATTCGATTCGGGCGCCTTTCTTTCGACCGTCAGCGGGCGCCCCGGCGTGTATCGCATGTTCGACAGCGATGCGCGTCTGCTGTACGTCGGCAAGGCCAAGAACCTCAAGAAACGTCTGGCCAGCTACTTTCGCAAGACAGGCCTGGCGCCGAAAACCGCGGCTCTGGTGGGGCGTATCGCCCAGGTCGAAACCACCATCACGTCCAACGAGACAGAGGCGTTACTGCTCGAGCAAACCCTGATCAAGGAGTGGCGGCCGCCGTACAACATCCTGTTGCGCGACGATAAATCCTATCCCTATGTCTTTTTGTCTGACGGGCAATTCCCGCGCCTGAGCATTCATCGCGGGGCTAAAAAGGCCAAGGGCAAGTATTTCGGTCCCTACCCGAGTGCCGGGGCGATTCGCGAAAGCCTCAGCCTTCTGCAGAAGACATTCTTCGTGCGTCAGTGCGAGGACAGTTACTACAAGAACCGGACCCGGCCGTGCCTGCAATATCAGATCAAGCGTTGCAAGGCGCCTTGTGTCGGATTGGTCGAGCCTGAGGTTTACGCCGAGGACGTGCGGCACTCGGTGATGTTCCTCGAAGGACGCAGCCATGCGTTGACCAATGAGTTGTCGACGGCGATGGAAGAGGCTGCAATCAACCTCGAGTTCGAACGTGCCGCTGAACTACGCGATCAGATTGCCTTGCTGCGTCGGGTGCAGGATCAGCAGAGCATGGAAGGCGGTACCGGCGACATCGATGTGATCGCCGCGTTCGTCAATCCGGGCGGTGCCTGTGTCCACCTGATCAGTGTGCGGGGAGGGCGGGTGCTTGGCAGCAAGAACTTCTTCCCGCAAGTCGGGATTGAAGAGGAAGTGGCCGAAGTCATGGCCGCTTTCCTCGGGCAATACTTCATCAGTAGCCCTGAACGCGACTTGCCGAGCGAACTGATCGTCAACGTCGTGCACGAAGATTTCCCTGCGCTGATCGAGGCCATTCAGGCGCTGCGCGGACGTGAGTTGAGCATCAGTCATCGGGTGCGCGGAACACGGGCGCGCTGGCAGCAACTGGCTGTGACCAATGCCGAACAGGCGCTGGGTGCGCGGCTGGCCAACCGTCAGCACGTTGCCGCGCGTTTCGAGGCACTGGCAGAAGTGTTGAACCTCGATGAGCCGCCGCAACGGCTGGAGTGTTATGACATCAGCCACTCCAGCGGTGAAGCCACGGTGGCTTCCTGCGTGGTGTTCGGCCCGGAAGGGGCGATCAAATCGGATTACCGTCGTTACAACATCGAAGGCGTGACCGCCGGCGACGATTACGCCGCCATGCACCAGGCCCTGACCCGACGCTTCAGTAAGCTGAAGGACGGCGAGGGCAAACTGCCGGATATCCTGTTGGTGGACGGCGGCAAAGGGCAGTTGTCGATGGCGCGTGATGTGCTCAACGAACTGGCTGTTCCGGATCTGATCTTGCTCGGAGTCGCGAAGGGCGCCACGCGCAAGGCGGGATTCGAGACTTTGTATCTGAATGATGCGGCAAACGAGTTCACCTTGCGCGGTGATTCGCCGGCGCTGCATCTGATCCAGCAGATTCGTGACGAAGCCCACCGCTTTGCAATCACCGGCCACCGTGCACGTCGCGGCAAGACCCGCCGCACGTCGACGCTTGAAGGCGTTGCGGGCGTCGGGCCGACCCGGCGTCGGGACTTGTTGAAACATTTTGGTGGATTGCAGGAGCTGTCTCGTGCAAGCATCGAAGAGATCGCCAAAGCACCGGGGATCAGCAAAAAGCTAGCAGAGTCGATTTATGCAAACCTGCATAGTGAGTAGAATGCCCATTCACCTCGTAGCCAGTTGTGCCGATGAATATCCCTAATCTGATTACCGTTCTCCGCGTCCTGCTCATCCCGATCTTCATTCTGTTGTTCTATCTGCCTTACCAATGGAGCTATCTGGCCTCAAGTTCGGTATTCGCCTTTGCGGCGGCAACGGATTGGCTGGACGGCTACCTCGCGCGACGCCTGGAGCAAAGCACGCCGTTTGGTGCGTTTCTGGATCCTGTCGCTGACAAACTGATGGTTGCTGTTGCCCTGGTGTTACTGGTGCAAGAGCATGGAAACCTTTGGCTCACTCTGCCGGCGGCTGTCATCATCGGTCGCGAGATCGTTGTCTCGGCGCTCCGTGAGTGGATGGCCGAACTCGGTGCCCGGGCCCATGTGGCCGTGTCGAATCTGGGCAAGTGGAAAACTGCTGCGCAAATGCTTGCACTGGTGATCCTCCTGGCCAACCCCAAGGTTTTCAGTTTCTGGGTTTTCATCGGTTACGCGTTGCTGATGGTGTCGGCGGGCCTGACCCTGTGGTCGATGGTTCAATACCTTCGTGCTGCCTGGCCGCATCTGAAGACCGATGTTGAAAAGAAATAAAACTTTTTTGAATCAAAGGGTTGACGGCGCTTCTGATTTCTATAGAATGCGCCACACCAAGCGGGAATAGCTCAGTTGGTAGAGCACGACCTTGCCAAGGTCGGGGTCGCGAGTTCGAGTCTCGTTTCCCGCTCCAATTTGTACAACGTTTGTTGTTGCGCTACTGACAGCAAATGTTTTGAGGCCGAGTAGCAAAATGGTTATGCAGCGGATTGCAAATCCGCCTACGCCGGTTCGATTCCGACCTCGGCCTCCACTATAAACAAGCTCCGTAGATCCATGATTTACGGAGCTTTTTTATTTGCGTTGCACTGAAAGATTTTGTCTTTGAAACGGCAACTGCAAACTTGCTTCACCGGGAAGTGATGTATATATTTCCCCCTCTGCCGCCGACGTGCAGTTCCTGTCAGGACTGTGACTCGTCGTAGGAGACAAGCTACACCGCGCTACCGCCCGAATGGCGAAACTGGTAGACGCATGGGACTTAAAATCCCCCGCTCGTAAGGGCGTGCCGGTTCGATTCCGGCTTCGGGCACCAAATTAAATCAAGGGTTTGCGAGCGAAAGCTGATGCAAACCCTTGTTTGTTTCCGGTCCGCAATTTTGACAGTGGTCCGCAATTCACTTCGTTGGCATCACTTTCTTGCCCTTGCGATTCCGGATGTATTGCTCGGTCCTCACGACAGTGGTATGCCCAAGTTGATCCTTGGCCTGCATGATATCGCCACTCGATTCCGCCTAGTCGGTGCCGGCCTTGGCACGTAGATCGCGCATTTGGAACTCGGCCTTTTCAACTCCAGCGGCCTCCCGGGCCACATCAAACCGCCTCCGCAACATCGCCTCCGTCATCGGAGTGCCATCCTCTGTCACGATCAGCCGCGTCGAGCGGACTTTGTGCCCAGCTTTACGGGCCATGATTCGATCAACCAAAACCTTCAGCTCGCCAATGACTTCGATTCGCCGTTTGGCCTTAGTTTTCCCCTACAATATCCAGATCTGGCCATCCCGGACGTCCCGCTCGTCCATCATTCGGGTGTCTGTGACCCTTTGACCGGTGAGGTATGCCAGGTCCATCGCATCTTGTAACCCTGGGTCTGCTTTGTCGTAGACCCGTTTAAACAGTTCGTCTTCAACGTAGGTGTCCCTGCCGGTTTCTTTGTTGTCCTTAATGCCTGCGCAAGGATTGGCAAGCGAGGTGTAACCTTTGTCCCGGGCGTAGTTCCATATCGCACTGAGCAGGGCTTTCTCACGGTTTGCACGGATGGGGGCGGATTTCCGCCAGGTAAGGTACTGGCGCACGTGCAGGGGCTGGATTGTTTCCAGCGGCGCCGGTGGATCGTCGAAGAACGCCATCAGGTTCTTCAGCTCGCGGGCATTGTCTTTCTGGGTGCTTGCGGCCTTGGTGGGCACCACATCGACCATGTACTTCTCTGCCACATAG
Organism: Pseudomonas sp. GW821-FHT11D10; assembly: GCF_058808435.1. Taxonomy (NCBI): domain Bacteria; kingdom Pseudomonadati; phylum Pseudomonadota; class Gammaproteobacteria; order Pseudomonadales; family Pseudomonadaceae; genus Pseudomonas; species Pseudomonas sp. GW821-FHT11D10. The sequence goes on from NZ_JBXARR010000001.1 coordinate 869,712, forward strand.
CGGAACGTGACGACCTTGGCGACCAAGTCAACGGCTGTCCGATCACGCTCCAGCTTGGCGTATTCCATGATTGCCAGGCCGTAATCGCTGCCAAGCGCGATCTCTTTGCGGTCCTTTCCGCCGGTATCGTAGTAATAGTAGATGCGGCCGCTGGCCTTTTTGCGCTCTCTCAGCCGAGCGATTGAGCCCGGCTTGCTTGGTCTTCGTCCCATCTCAACTTGCCTTTCTTGGCGTCCATACTGGTTTTTCAGCTACGTAGCTTCCGACGGCGGTTACTGCCAGAGTTGTCACCGCTGGCCAGCCATTTCGCTTGATTGAGTGTCGGATGCCGTTTTTCTTCAGGTTCAGGATCTGTCCTGCTTTGGTCCGCGCGCCGGTTAGTTCGCAAACCTCTTCGTGCGATAAAAATTGAATGTTCATGAGCATTCCACGCCGCCGGCGGCGGCAGAAGGTGGTTTTTCGGTAGTGATTTACTGCTGGAGGAGTTCGGCGGGGACTTTGACCGTGGCGCCGCGCTTGGAGAAGACCACGGCGCGGCACACGGCGATGGTTCGGTTTTCGCCTGGCTGGCGGTTGAATGGATCGTTCGTTATGTCGGCCAGCCACTGGTGCCGGTGGCCGACATCGACCCAGACGCCGTACTTCGTGATCAGCTGCTCGGCGTCGGGCAGGGCGAAGAGATCCAGCTGGCCCGCCACGGGCTGATCACCCTCGATCGCGTTGATTGCCCAGTCCAGCGCCGGGCCGGCCAGTTCCTCGGTGCGGACGCTGACCATGTGACTCATGGCTTCCAGCGCCTGCCAACGCGATAAACCGTCATCAGGTTGTGATGGAGCGGCACCTTGAGCACATGGTCGAAAAACTCACCCTTGCCGGAGATGAAACCAGTTGGCACCTTGGTTCCTCCGGTGCCGAATTCTCGCCAGCATTCTTCGCCGCCGTTCTTGTCCCAGTAGGCGCGCTCGCGCTTTGGAATCTCATCGTAGGTTTTTTCGAACACGGAGGTATCCGGGATATCACAGATCCGGCGCCATGCTGGATTGCGTTTACACCATTCGGCGGCGTGCTGAGCAGCCTGCGCGGCAGAATAAAATTCTTTGGAGTTTTGTTCGTTCATCGCCACGGCCCCTTGTAGATGAGGTAGGCCATGTAGAGCGGGGCGAAGATCATGGCGTTACCCGTTTGAACTCGACGACCCAGACCCAGGGGTTGGCGTTCCACGAATCGGCGCCGTTTACCGAAATCCACAACTCGCGCCAGGCATCGAACGGGTCAGTCCAGTTTCCCGGTCCCGGCTCGTTTTTGAATGGATGAAAGGCGTAGTCGCCGTCGCCGTGGTGGATTCGGTTGATGCCCTCGGCGACGTAACGGCTTTCGAAGGCAGTCTCACCTTCGCCGTCGTGCAACCGCTCGACGCGGACATCGGTGATCTCCAACAGGATGCGGCTGTCGCGGCGGAACATGTGGATACTGGGTTTCCAGCGAATCTCGCTGGCAGCCGGGATGTTTTCCAGATCCGCCGGCAAACAGGATGGATAGGTCGCGGCGAACGTCAGATATCCCGGGTCGCAGTTGCCGACGCGGGCCCAGGTCTCGCGCACCCACAGCCGGTCGCCGGTCTGCCCAAAGGGGCAAAGTCCATTCGCGGTATGCACCACGAAGTCCGGCACAAATTCTTCCAGCCATTTCAGGCCAGTGCCTTTTACCGGCCGCCGCGTGACAGTCTTCCGGCCATCTAGAATGGCGCGCACCATCGGCGCGGAGAAAAGTATCGGCTTTTGTTTAATTTCTGACATGCGAGTATTCTCCGCCTAACGATAAAGGTAAAAGCAAGTGGAAAAATAATGACTGATAAACTAGCGATAGTGTTTTATTGTGCTTTGTTATTTTTTGCTGGAAGTGTGTTTGGTTTTATATTTACCAAGGACGGGCAGATAGGTTTTACAGCGTTTCTTAGTGCGGGTTCCAATGTTGCCACCATTGCCACGGCGGTAGTTGCGGTTGTCGCACTCAATAGTTGGAAGCACCAATTTAAGCTTCAAAATCGGTACGATTCCGTTATGGAGCTGAGAGCTCACGCTCTGAATGCTAGTCCACCGCTTTTATATTTGAATAGCATGCGTGAGCATTTTGCTGACTATCTAAGATCAAAAGACGATCATGCCCTCGCTGAACTCTACCCTTACGAAATTCAACGCGAATGGTTCGTAAAAATAAATGAAATGACAAAGACATGGAATGTAGTTTCAATTCTACTCTCTGATACGGAGCTTTCTGTGCTAGATCATAATCCCGTCGGGCTAGAGAAGATGGTAAGGGATGTAGTTATGGAAATGATGCAAATGTCTGTCGGGGACGAAAAGAAATCATTGCTTGCTCTGCACCAGATCGGAAATCAAGGTTGCATAAAAATAGAGCAAGCATTTTCTGATCTTGAGAAACAGTGTCGCGAACTTTTAAAGAATATCTCCAAGTAGATTCCGGATTTGGAACCTGAGTTCTTGCCGCTATAGCGGCTGACTTTGAAGGGGGTGGGAGTTACGGGTAGTTGGTGCTGATGCGCTGGGCGATGTCTTCAAGTTCTTCGGCCATGCCGTACATCCTGTTGTTGTCCTGGCGGGAGACGACTGGGGAGCGGTGGACGTTTCGGCCTTCGAGAATCTTCGCGGCCAGCAGGATCAGCCAGGCCTCGGCCTTGCGGCGAATGAATCGCTTCATGGCTTGCCCAACGATGGGCTTGGCCCGATTGAAACCCTTGGCGCCGCCACCGAGGCCGCAGCACATGTGAAAGTGTTTCAGTAAACGCTTGAAAAACATGATTCTTTCCTAATGGCTGGTGGCCAGCGGTAGTCATATCGAATATGATCGATGCCTTTTAAACGGGCAGGATTAGAGGTATGCGTAATAAATTAGGTTGGCTTGGCGGTATATTGACGGCGGTATATTTCTCATGTCTTTTGCTGTTGATATGGGGGCGCCTTCCTAACCTTTTAACAATGGACCTAAACTCTATTGGTGACTTCTTGGCAGGAGCCTTTGGTCCTATTGCTTTTTTATGGCTTGTGCTCGGTTTTTTTCAGCAGGGGAAAGAGCTACAACTAAGTTCAGAAGCATTGCAGTTGCAGGCGAAGGAGTTGAAAGAGTCCGTTTTGCAGCAGACAGCTATGGTTGCGCTCCAGAGCGCTCAGCTTTCCCATCAAGACCTTGCCACTGACCCAATCTTGCGATTGGGGTGGATTGCGCACGAAGTTCGCGGGGATCAAGACAAACACGTGTTTGCCATAAAAAATAGCGGTCACTCTTGTCAAAATGTAGACATAATACTTCTATCAAATGGTCGGCATCCTATATACGCGAGACCTGACGCATTTGATGAGGATGAAACTTTTAAGTTTGAAATTAATTCGAGTTTGCTTTCTCTAAATAAAACTTACGAGCTGTACGTCCATTACGAGAAATATAACGAGAAAAAGCGAACTCAATTTTTTGCAATATCTCAGTCTAAGAGCGGAAATGCATATATGGTTAATGTGCTAAGGCAAGGGTCAGTTGATAGAGACGTTAAATCCGAGTGATTGAAATGCTTATGTCGCCGCAGTGGCCTGCTGGATGGCGAAGTAGATGCGGGCGCAGGCCTCGGTGTCTGGCCGAATACGCCACCGACTCGCCACCGTCCCAATACACCAGGCGCCGTTCGGTGTAATCCATGTCCAATCCACAAACGATCCGTCGGGCTTCAACAATGAAGATCGCTGCGGAGGTGCAGTGGTCGTTGACCCGCTCACCTTTGCAGTCATAACGCAGGCGTTCGACGAAGTCGGTCCAGGTCGAAGCATCAAGCGCGGCGCCGGTCGCCAATGTCGGCATCGGCTCAGCCGTTTTGTTTTCTGTGGGCATAGGGAAGTCTCGACGGTATATTTGGCGCCTTGTCTTCTGTCAGGTGAGGGAAAACATGACAAATGCGTCAACGATTAGGGTTTATCATTTTTGCAACCAAGAATTCGGTTTGCAAAACCTTGAAAAATCGAGGCTGAAAGTTGCAACAGTTATGGATTTAAATGATCCGTTTGAAATGATGTGCTACTCCTCTTCTGAGGAAGGTATGAGAAGAGCCATTTCTTACTTCAAAAGTCGTGTGGCTGAGCTATATGGGATGCTCTGCTTTAGTAAAACGTTTGTAAGCCCTGTTCAGTGGGGACATTACGGGGACAGGCATAAAGGGTTATGCTTGGCTTTCGATGTGAGCGCCGAGGATTTGCACACGGTTGAGTATCGGAAAGGTCGTATGCAGTTTGACCCCGAAGACTTTATCAAAAGACCGAAGGATGAACGATTTAATATAATGTTAAGGCAGCTGCGCGTAAAGCACTCCGAGTGGTCATATGAAAAGGAGGTCCGCCAAATTTTTTTGTTGTTCAAGGCAGAAAAAGTTGGTGAGTTATACTTCAAGCCATTCTCGGAGATTGGTAAGTTGCGTCAGGTGATTCTTGGTTGTAATTCTTCAGTGTCTAGAGAACAACTCAAGCGTTCGCTTAGTGATAGATACGGCGAGGTTGAATGTTTTAAGGTCCGGACTGCATTTAAGAACTATAAAATTGTTAGAAATTTAGACGACAGCCTTTGGAAGTAATAGTAGATAGGAAGTAGAGCTATATTTCGGCCTTATGGGTTACGCGGCCTCAATCTGGTATGTCGTCTGACGCCATGGGTCATTGGCCCGAGCCAGTGCTGCCATCGGCGGCGGACTTACGCTGTTGCCGCACATGTGCACCTGCTGGGTCTTGGTGAACGGCTTGCCGTCGGCACCGTGGCTGATGATGTAGTCAGCGGGGAAGCCCTGAGCTTTGTACAGCTCGGCCGGTTGCAGCATCCGCAGGCAGATGTCGACGATCACGTACGGTGTGCCCATGATCGTGACGGTGACCAGGCCAAGCCGATCCTTTGTGGTGATGGTTGGCGCTGGCGCGTTGGCGGCGCTCATGTTCTCGGTGCCGTAGTAGCTGATCAGGAATGCCGCGACCCGCAGCGATCCGGCTTCAACCTCTGGCGAGAGTTGCAGCTCAACCAGCGAGCTCTTGCCGCCACCGCCAGCGGTGATCGTCGGTGCCGGTTCATCCACGCCCTGGCCGATACTGGCTCCGAACTGGCGCTCCATGAAGGCGGTGACCAGCCCGTGGTGAGTGCCGCCGGCGCTGATGGTGTGCAGTGGGTCGCCGGCGTCCCGCGCATCGCAGTTGCCGCGCAGGTGCACCAGGTTCGCCGTCACCAGCTGTTGCTGGCTGCCGGTATTGGTCACCGTGGTCATCGGGTCTTCGATACTCTTGGCGTCCGTGGTGTTGAAGCCGCCATTCATCTGGGCCATGAACACCGTTGAGATGCCCATAGCGTGGGCGGCGCCGGCCGGGCGCTGGTAGTTTCCGCCGCTGGTGATGGTCGGCAGCGGCTCGTCGAGTGCCTTGCCTTCGTCCGAAAACCTGAATTTCACCAGATGCGCGGCGGCGATTGAATGCCCGCCGCTGGCGGTAACCGTCCCCAGCGGATCACCGGCAAACTTGCTGCCATCCCCCCAGCGCTGGACACCGCCCGGCTTTCCTTCACCATGCGCAGCAGTGACCATCACCGGGCTGATCAGCGTCAGTTCCCCGCGATTCGCGCAGGTGATCGTCGGCAGCGGCGCGGCTGGGTCGTTGATCCGGTCGCTGCCCTGGTGCGTGGCTGGCGCAATGATCGGGCTGGCCATGGCGAACGATCCGCCGCGCGGCCAGGACGTTACCGTGCGCAGCGGCTCGTTTGCGGACTGAACGCTTTCGCCGGACCAGTTCGCGATCGGCACAATGAACGGATCGGCGGCATCGATGACGAACTTCTTCATGCCCTTGGCGATTCGGCGAAGCGTGGCCGGTGCCAGCGGCTTTGCCCGGTCAAAAATGCTTTTGCTCGGGATGGTCCAGTCGATGCACTCGGCAGCGGTGCGCCACTTCTTCTGGCCCTTGGCTGGGTTCTTCGCGTGGGTCGGCTCCGGCCAGACAATCGGCAGGCCGTCGCAACGGGCGATCATGAAAAGCCGCTCACGGCTAGTTGGTGCGCCGAAGTCGCAGGCCTTGATGACCCGCCATTCAACGGCGTAGCCCAGACGCTGCAGCTCGGCGACGAACACGGCCCAGGTCTGCCCACGGCGCGCCGGGTCCGGAACCAGAAACTGCTGGCTGACTGGGACCACTTCGCTAGGTGCGGCAACACCGCCGCCCAGCTTCACGACGCGCCCAGTGGACTTGCAGCGCTTGGCGATCAGCGGCCCCCACTGGAGGATCTGCTTCACGTTCTCCAGGCTGATCACCCGTGGCTTTTTCTCGCCGGCCCACCGCAGGCCGATCCACGACAGATTCCTGATCTCGCGCTTGCGCGGCTGTCCGCCGGCGGCTTGGCTGTGATGTGTGCAGTCCGGCGACATGTGGAACCAGCCCACGGCCTTTCCGCCGCACTCAGCGTCTGGGTCCCCGTCGAACACGTCGGTGATGTAGTGCACGGCGCCCAGGTGATTCACGGTGTGCATGCTGATCGCCGCCGCGCTGTGGTTCTTCGCTACGTTCACCGCGCGGCCCAGGCCCATCTCCAGCCCGGCACCGCCGCCACCGCAGAAGAAGTCGACAACGATCTCATCGTCCTGAGTGCTGAAGCCGAGTCCGTATTGAGTTTTAAAATCTAAGGAAGAGTTCTTCTTTTTTGCGGACATAAGGGGGGCGACGGATATATTAGAGGTGTATAACTATGATTTTTTGGGGGTTGTGATGGCAGATAGTTTATTTCATTACACAGACGTCGGAGCCGTTAAGGCTATCTTGGAGAATCGCGAGCTTTGGCTTACTGACATAAGATTTTTAAACGATACTCAAGAACTCAATGACGGTATCTCTTATGTCTTGGAAGCTCTGAGCTCATACGTTTCGGACACGGGATTGGATGAACGCTATATCGAACGAGCAAGAGAAATGCTTACCGCTGTAATTTTCGAGCATATTCCTTATTATGTTGATATTGAGCCGACATACGTTTGCTCGTTTAGTGAAGCATCTGATCAGCTCAGTCAGTGGCGTGCCTATGGTAGTTATGCCATTGAATTTGATCGTGAAATTATTGCGGATGATCTCCATTTATTCGACTGTGTATACGATCAAGCTAAGAAAAAGATAGAGGTGGAAAACGTGGTTGCAGATGCTATCTATCGAGTTTCTGAGGAGGTAAAAGAGTTTGATAGCTTTGGGTCGGAGTCGATTAGTGCGACAGCCATACTAGTTCGCGTAGCATCTATAATTAAAAACTCTAGTTTTGACGAGGAGAAAGAAGTGAGGTCTGCAGTAGATCTGTTGCTTCCAAGCTCTAGGCTTAAGTTTCGTCAGCGTGGGAGTATTCTGATTCCGTATTTGGTCGAGAAGTTTTCTTTTGAAGCGATAAAGGCTGTTCATGTTGGGCCAATGTCGAATCAAGACCTTGCGTGCACAGCCATGCAGCTTTTCGTTCAGTCCATAGAAAGTCAGAGGCAAAATAATGAGACAAAGCCGTGTCGTAAAATTGAAGTCGTGAAGTCGAGGATTCCTTACCGCGCCATGTAACTGGGTGTAGGTTTAACAGGTAGTAGTGCGTAGTGAATCTTTTGATCGCTAGGTCGGTTGCGCGGACCTGTAGATGACTACCTCCACGGGGTTTTCTTCAGTCGGTGACTGCCTCGCCGACTGGCGTGATTCGTAGAAGTGGGGTATTTGTGTTCGGCCCGGCATGGAGTCGGACAGGGAGCGGTGATGTTTGCGAAAATTTTTGTGGGATTATTGATCGGATTTGTAGGTGGTTTTGTTGAGGGTCGAGCGCCATCCTGGAAAAAGAAAACAGAGATTATTTCGGAAGTTCTGATTTTCTTAATTGGTATAGCGTTCCTCGTTTCATCCTTCATGTTCGGCGCAATTTATGGCTTGATGGCAATAGCTGAAATCGCTATTGGTTACTTCGCATACGGAAAAGTATTTCGGTCAGAAAAGACACACTTTTAGTTTTATGCGGTCAGGCGGCGCTGGCGAATGAATGCGACATGGTGGAAGCGGTGGGGATGGTGTGGTTCCTTTATTTGTATTAGTGGTTATGGAGAGATAGTGGAAATTTATCGTAAAGGTTCGGAGAGTTCGGGCGACTGGGTCCATATCGTGAAGCGCCCATCGAAAAAAGATGAGCCGTGGCGCCTCGTTTTCGGAGCTCACCATTATGGCGTGCCTTACAAAGGCCCATGTGTGGCTCTTGTGCACAAACGCTGCAAAATTACAGAGAACGGTGAGCGAGACTACAAAATCGAGCTCGACTTTCACGAGATTGCCTCCATGCTCGATTTGTTGGCTGGGTCTGGGATTGATCAATATGGTCCCGCGCTCTCCGGAGCTCTGTCTGGGTCTGTCCGATCCCTCAATCGACTGATCGCCGCTGCGAGCGATTTGCCTTTACCAAGCCAAGAGCGTGAGAACTAGTTAATTGCAGTTGCTAATGTCTATTCCAGAGTGCGCTTGAACTTCGGTGAGCTGGGTTGGTAGACCGCGCAAAGTCAGCGCGCCAACGGCTTCATTGAACTCAATCTTCGACCCGAGCAGGATAGGCGCCGCCCTCCGTGACCGGTGCTAGTAGGATTTGATAACGAAGGAAGATGGTGTGTAAAATCGCGTCCACTATAGGGATCGCTTAACGACGGTTTCTTACGAGCACGGACCAACGAAAGGCGTAAAAGATAAACTCTTAGGCTATTTGGCTATCGCATCAGACCTAGTGACGGTATGTGGTGCTGCATTTCCTTCTGTAGCTCCAATTTTTAACCACTTCGATCTAGGAGCAGTGTTGATGGGCACAACGGCGGCATTTGAATTGGGCGGGGCGGTCCTGGGAACGATCGATGTTCAAATTGCTGAGAGTTTGACGAGTAGCAAATTTCGCCATGCAGTACCGCAGGGGGTTAAAATCCTCCCGTTCCCGCCAAATTCCGACTCGGCGCGATAATCTTGTCGCCCGGGTTCCGCTGTAGTTCAGCCACGTTCTGATCTCGAAATGCTCGCGACACCTTCTCTGGTATCTCATAAGGTGTCGTGACACAGCGCAGCATCTTGGCCTGCGTTTCGAAGTCGGCCGCGATCAGGTTGCGCAGCAGGTTCTGATACACCTCCTGCTGGTTGTTGAAGCCGTGGGCGACCACGACCCGCTTGAGATCAGGCTTGAACACGCCGGCGACCTCAACCGTAAACTTCTCGACGCCCAATGCAGCGTCCTTCGCTGCTGCCTTTTCGCGCTTCTTGCGCTGCTTGATGGCTTCCGCTGTCGGCTGCGACTCTTCCGGCGCAAGTTCCTGTTCTTTGGCCATGGCCTACCTCTTAATTCCGCTGGCCGGCAGTCCAGCCAGGTCTGTCGGCGGCGCGTGGCCGCCCGGTTGGTGGTTCGTCTCACGCTGCTACCTTCACCAGCTTCACGCCGGCCATGCTGAATTTGGCGCCTTGAGCGGCGACCATCGCGTCGAGCGCGTCCCAGTCCACGGTCAGCACCGAAATTGGGGCTTGGCCGTAGGCTACAGCTTTGATCAGCGATTCCAGGTCGAACACCTCTGCTTACAGGTTCACCGGTGCCGCGGTAGTGGTAGATGGTTTCGAGACAGACTGGACCGGCGCCGCAGCCTTCACCGGTGCTGGGCTGGTAACTGGAGCCTGTTCGACCGTCGCCTTGGCTTTCGCCTCGTCTTCGATTCGCTTCAGCTCCTCCTGACGGATCTGCTCGCGCTGGGCTTCGGCTTTCTGCTCCTCGGCCTTCTGATGTTCAGAGATGCGCACCTTGATCAGTGCGACCAGGTCGTCGTTCGCTTTCATCACCAACTGCCGCACATCGTTGAACAGGAATAGGTAGTCGGCGGCAAGCTCGTCCAGGCTGGCCAAGTTACTCCGGATGTTGTCCCCGATCTGGCTGGCGGCAATCTTTGCCCGAGCCAGCTCGGAGTCGGCAGAGTCACACAGGCTGCGATGGTGCGGAACAGTGCGTCGATGCTTTCGGTTTGGCTCAGCGCGTGCTGCTTGGCGGCTTCCAGTCGCTCCTCGACATCGCCGCACCACTTGACCGCTTTTTCTGCGTCGACGAAGTGCTGATCGGTTTCCAGTTCGGTGTTGATGGAGCCAAAGACTGCCAGCGAGTGGGCCTTGAATTGCTCCAAGTTGCTGGCGGTGACCATGCCGGTCACTTCGATGCGCAGCGCTGGCAAGGATTCCGGCGTTTTACCAACGGCCTCCGACACAACCTCGGCGGGAGTGAAGTCCTGCAAATCGGCTTGGAACTGTTTCCGGCCTGCGACAAGTGTCGCGGCCCGGCCTGGTCATCCGGCGTGCAGATGTTCGCCAATGGTGGCGCCTTCACCAACAGCATCGTCAGCACGCCAACCGCCTTCGGAATAGCCGGCGGCAAGTCTGGAGTCATGGGCGAGGCCGGGCCGGATACGATCATGCCTTTGACCAGAGTTTCCAGTGGCAAGTTGGGCGTCATCGCGGCCGGCGGCGGTTCCGGCACTGCAATCATCATCAGCGCACCCGTGACGGTGGTGACTGAGGATCGTAGCTCCGAAGGGATGCAGATCGACCAGCAAGCCCTGTCGAAAAACCTCCAAACACAAATGCGAGCCGTGGGAGAAAGAGTCGTGGCCGATTCTTGTCAGCCCAGCGGTGCCAGCTTCCGACGTGCAAATGGGAGGGCCTGAGGGTCATCGAGAAATTCATCTGGCCAACCGAGCGCGGGGAAACACCCGATATCAACTATCGGGTGCGCTCCTCGAAGTTCGACAATGGCTACGCGCAGAACGTCGGCGACGGCCCGAACAACAAAAAGGACTCCTATCCGATCACCTACACCGGCCAGAAGGCCAAGGTGCAGCAGATCATGGCTTTCCTCGACCGGCACGCCGGGGCGGGGCCGCCGGCTTCTATCGCGTCGACCAGCCACGGCGCGGTGACATGATCGTGATGGAAGTGGGGCGGACGGTTTATCCGAATCATACCGGGATCTTTCTCGGCGCCGATCCGGCACTGCCAGGTGAGAATGCGGCGACGTTTGGCCCGGGCCATTCCTGTTGCAGCACCTGTACGGCAGGCCTTCAGAGGTCATTGTTTTCGGTGGACCGTGGCTTGATAGAACCCGCTTGATTCTGAGGCATAAAGAGATTCAACTAAATATAACTCGGAAAATCTTTAAGCGTCGCTAGGCTTCATCGCAGCACACCTTCTTACTTGTGTTGCTAGAGCAGCGAGGATTCCGCTGTAATCTGAGCCGTCCAATTTTTTGGATTGATTTAAATAATTATCGTACACAGCGTCATCTAGATAGGCAAACGCTTGAATTTTAAGTTTTGACGCTGATGTTGATCCAACGGCTTGCATCTCAAGGTTTCGATCTTTTGAGGTAATTACGGCGTCGCCAAGTTCTTTGTATAACGATTTTGCTTCATTGCAATACTGCGCTCGAACTTCGAGTGTTCTAACTCTTAAAGCGGCCTCCTTCTCCTGAGCGGACCTCACACTTTCCAATGCTATTAGATGATCCTGTTTGAGCTTTTCCACTGTGAGCAGGTGCTCTTGTTTTGTGTTTTCTAAGTCAATATTGGATTTGTTATTTGAATACGTTGCATAGCCCGTAGCCAGGGAAGTTGCGACTACAGACACGATTGCCACCCAGTTGGAGCTGCTCATTTGTTTTTCGGTACCGTGGGAATGAAGGGAAGGATGGTACCGAATGGACATGTTTAACGCACCTGGCAGATCCCAGTACAGCACGTCCAATTTTCCTTTTAAGTCCTCAGTGTTACAGTCCGCTCAAACTATAGAGAGGTCAGCATGCGGTTTTTATAGGAGAACTCGCGGAGTTTGACGCGCGCGATCGGATCACCGGCGGCCAGGTGCATCAGATCCGTGAACTGGTGATCAAGTACCAGATTCCCCGGGTGATCATCGAAACCAACGGGCCGGGCGGCATCAGCCAAACCCCTGTGCGCATTGGCCGAATAGTCGGGAAACCGACAGAGACAAGGCGGGACGATTGGCGCCCAGATGCGGGCGTGCATGAAGTGCAAGTTGACTATTAAGCCCGCCACCACCCAGGGGCGCAGCATGACAGTCCAAGCAGGTCCATCCGAAAAGCGTTACGCCGGCAACGGTGTTACATCCATCTACACCATCCCGTTCCTGCTGATCGAAGCCGGCGACCTTGAGGTCTTCCTCAATGGGGTAGAGATCACCACCGGTTTCACGCTTACCGGTATCGGAACCCCCGAAAGCACGGCGACCTTTTCGGCGGCGTATCCGCTTGGGGATCTGTATTTTGTCCTGAATGTCCCGGCGCAGCGGCTGGTGGACTATCAGGACAACGGCGACCTGCTCGCAACGACACTCAACCGGGATTTTGACCGCATCTGGCAGGCCATCAAACAGGCCTTCCGGAGCATCGGTCGCTCGCCTGTCCTTGGCGAAAGTGACGTAGACGGGGCAGGCGCCTATCAGGCAAAGGGAAACCGGCTCGCCCACCTCGGCGACCCAATCGATGACCAGGACGCGGCGACTAAACACTGGGCGCGTGAGTACCTGACGGCGCTGATCAGTGCCATTCAAGGCCCTATCAACAACGCGCTGAACATCTTCTACAAGGGGCCGGACAACCTGAACTACGTGGTTCAGGACTTGGCTGTAAAGCGCTGACCAGTAACGTCGTGAATATCGCGGTCGTGGCCGATAACGCCCTGTAAATACAGGTGTTTTAGGCTCAAATTAGGTTCCGGCTTCGGGCACCATGAATATCAAGGGCTTGCAAGAGATACCTCATGCAGGCCCTTTGTTTTTTCCGCAATCAAAAAGCAATTCGTGATCGTCAATCACTCTTGGGGTTTACCTTCCCCCTTTGCATTCGGATGTACTGTTCCGTCATCCCGATGGTTGTATGTTCCCTGACCTCTCGCAGACTCCCTGGCAATTCCTCCTTATCAATCTCCCGCTGTGATATGACAACCGTTCATCGCTCAACTACGCTGGCTTACGGGTCCGTCTCTGACACTTGGGCGTAAGGAAACAGGCGCATGCGAAGCAGGCTGCTGGCGGTATCGATGGTGGTGGCCGCGGCGCTGTGGAGCGGGCTGGGCTGGGCGCTCGATGAGGCGGCAAAACCGGCCGATGAAGCGGTCGAGTTGAAGGTCGCCAACCGCAGCATCATGCTGTTTCGCGCCACGATTCTGGGTGAGGCGCCGGCGTCGCGGGTCAAGCGGGCGAAAATGGTCATCAGCGAGGCGCTGGATGAAGACGGCTCGCTGGATATCACCACGGACTCGATCCAGAACAGCTACATGGTGCTGATCGGTGACAAGCGCGCGTTCATTGTCGCGCCGCTGGATGTCGACAGCCTGGCCTATTCCTCGGTGCAACAGGCGGCCGAGGGTGCAGCGGATAAACTCCGTCAGGTGGTCAGCGAAACCCGTGAAGCGCGCAACCTCGACATGATGCTGCGCTCGCTGGCGCTGGTCGCCGTGGCCACGCTGATTTACCTCGGTCTGCTCTGGTGCCTGGCATGGCTGCGGCACAAGTTGCTGGCCAGACTCCCGGCATTGATGGATCGCCACACCCAGGCACTGAAGGTCGGTCGCGTGCAGTTGTTCGACGCGAATTTTCTCTACCCGCTGGTCAGTCGCTTGTTGTTGCTGTTGCGCTGGTTGGTGATTCTGCTGCTGAGCTATGAATGGCTCGGCTTCGTGCTGTCGCGGTTTCCCTACACCCGGCCGTGGGGCGAAAGCCTCAATAATTACCTGTTCGAACTGGCCGGTCACTTGCTGCAAGGTATCGTCGGCGCGATACCCGGCCTCGGTGTAGCGCTGGCGATTTTCTTTATTGCCCGGGGCGTGACCGTGTTTGCCCGACGCATCCTGCGGCGCATGGCCATGCCGGGGACGTTCAGTTGGCTGAACCACGAAACCCTGCAACCGACCCAACGCCTGACGGCTCTGGCGATCTGGCTGTTTGCTCTGGCCATGGCCTATCCGTACCTGCCCGGAGCTGGCACCGATGCTTTCAAGGGCTTGTCGGTGTTGATCGGTTTGATGATTTCCCTGGGCGCGACCAGTGTGGTCGGGCAGGCTGCCGCCGGTTTGATCCTGACCTACACGCGCACCTTGCGCCCCGGTGAGTTCGTCAAGATTGGCGAATACGAAGGCACGGTCACCGAAATGGGCATGTTCACCACGCGTATCCGCACGGGGCTGGGGGAGGTGCTGACGCTGCCCAATTCGATGATCACCGGCACCGTTACCAAAAATTATTCGCGCACCGTGCAAGGCCCGGGGTACGTCGTCGACACGGTAGTGACCATCGGTTACGACACGCCGTGGCGCCAGGTCGAGGCGATGTTGCTGGAAGCGGCGCAACGTACACCGGGGATTCTCGAAGACCCGCCGGCGCAGGTATTCCAGACCGCGTTATCGGATTTCTATCCCGAATATCGTCTGGTGGCGCAGGCGATTCCGAGCCAGCCGCGACCGCGCGCGGTGCTGCTGAGCATGCTTCACGCCAATATTCAGGACGTGTTCAACGAGTACGGCGTGCAGATCATGTCGCCGCATTATCTGGGCGATCCGCAACACGAGAAGCGGGTGCCGAAAGAACAGTGGTACACCGCGCCCGCACAACCGCCGAAGGATCAGTGACCGCTGCAAGGAGTTCGCGACATGCTCGATTTCATTCTGCACGCGCTACGCACTGATCCGGAAATCGCCGTGTTCCTGGCGATCGCGCTGGGTGTGTTTGTCGGGCGTATTCACCTCGGCAGTTTTCACCTGGGTTCGGTGGCCGGCGCGTTGTTGATGGGCTTGCTGATCGGCCAGATTGGCCTGGAAGTCCCGGCGGGATTGAAGTCGGTGTTTTTCGTGATGTTCATCTATGCCGTCGGTTTCAAGAGCGGCCCGGAGTTTTTTGGCAGCCTCAATCGCGGCACGCTGAAACTGGTGCTGCTCTCGGTGGTGCTGTGCGCCACGGCGCTCGGGACGATTTTGCTGATGTACTCGGTGTTCGATTTCGACGCCGGTTTTACGGCAGGACTGGGTGCCGGAGCGCTGACCGACACGGCGATCATGGGCACCGCCACCAGCGCGATCAATCAACTGACCCTCGATGCGGCCGCCAAGGCGCAACTCAACAGCCACATGGCAATTGCCTACGCCATCACCTATTTGTTCGGCACCATTGGCCTGATCGTGTTCGTGGGCAGCATCGCGCCGAAACTGCTCGGCGTTAATTTGCGTGAATCCGCCCGCGAGCTGGAGCTTGAGCTGGGTATCGCCAAGGAGGAAGAGGCGATCACCGTGCCCTACACGCGTATCGTCGTCAGGGCCCATCAGGTGGCAAGCAACGGTCAGGCGAATGGCCTGCGCATCATCGACTTTGAACAGCTGCATGACTCACTGACGGTCGAGCGCGTGGTGCGTGCCGGGCAGGTCACCGAGCGCGATGAGAACCTGGTGCTGATGGCCGGCGATGTCGTCGGGGTGTATGCGTTACGCGAGGCGGTCGGCACGCTCAGCCATTGGGTGGGGCCTGAGATCGACCATCCCGAATCCTTGTCCTTCTCGACGCGCGAAGCGGACATTGTCCTGACCTCGGCGGAGTTTGCCGGCAAAACCATCCATCAGGCCAGGACCCGGCTGGCCAGCGACGGGCGACTGGGGTGTTTCGTCAATACCATCTCGCGGCAGGGCTACGAACTGCCGTTGCTGCCCAACACGGTGTTGCGCCGTGGCGACGTGCTGACCCTGACCGGGCGTACCGCCAGTGTCGAAGCGATTGCCAAACGCCTCGGACGCATCCGCAAAAACAACTACAAAAGCGATATCGCCCTGCACACCCTCGGCATGGTGCTCGGCTCACTGCTGGGATTGCTGTCGACCCACATCGGCATGATTCCGGTAGAGCTGGGCATTGGCGGTGGGGTCTTGGTCGCGGCGCTGGTGATCGGCTGGTACAACTCGCGTCACCCGGAAATCGGCTCTTTGCCGCCTGCGGCGCAATGGGCGTTTTCCGAGTTCGGGCTGACTGCGTTCGGCGCGGTGGTGGGTTTGCTCGCGGGGCCGGCGGCGTTTGCCGCGATGAAAGAGCAGGGCCTGGCGCTGTTGCTGTCCGGCGCGGTGGTGACGATTGTGCCGCCGCTGGTGGCGTTGTACTTCGGCCGCTACGTGCTGCGCCTGCATCCGATGATCCTGTTTGGCGCGTTGGCCGGGGCGCAGACCGAAGCGGCGTCGATGAACAAGATCATTGAACAGTCCGGCAGCAATACGCCGGTGATTGGTTTCACCGTGTGCTACGCGATTTCAAACGTGCTGCTGGCGGTGTGCGGACCGATCATCGTGTTTGTCGCCGCGGGTTGATCCGCCGCTCAGAAACCACTTTCGCGCATCAATACCGCCAGCACATGGGTCGCACCGTCGCCCAGCAAACTGCGCCGTTCGCCTTCGATTTTCAGATGCCCGCGGGTCTCGCGCAGACTCGGCAACGGCTCATCCAGTTGAATCAACACCTGAAACAACGCACTGCTGGGGATCAGCGAGTGTTCGGCATTGGTCGTCGGCACCGGGCCGCCGAAACGCGATGACAACATGCGGTGCGACAACTGACTGGCGCGGGTGCTGCCGATCTGCACGACACGACCGGCGCGCGGCGTGGTCTGGCCGTCCGGGTAGAAACGCACGCGATCGCCGGTGGCCATGCGGTGCACCTGATCCTGAGCGACATAAGCGTCGACCTGCCAGCTGCGCGGATCAATCAGCATGCCCAGGGATTCCTGGCGACCGACCCATTGCCCGGGTTTCCAGTCCGGATTGACGTCCAGCCACACCCCGGGAAACGGCGTTTGCAGATTCAGCCGGGCGATTTCCGAGCGGGCGGCGCGAGCTTCTTCGAACTGCACGTTGAGGCGCTGGCGGGTCACGGCGTCTTCGGCCAGGCCACCGGGATCGGCGATCAGCCCGGAAAGCCGCGCCTCGTAGCTGCGCGCACTGGCTTCACTGGTCTGCAGGCGCGAAGCGATGTCGGGTTCGTCGAGGGTAATCAGGGTTTCGCCAGCCTTGACCGGCCCGTCCGGGTGAATCGATTGCAGGCGCGCCGGGTAGGGCGCGTACACCCGCAACTGATGCTCGGCACGGGCCACGCCGACCGCATCGATCTGCGTGCGCCAGGGGATCGCCAACCCCACCAGAAGCGCCAGCAACACCGCGTAAAACGCTAATTTGCGTCGGCCCGGAATCGCCGCACGGTTTTTCCACCAGTGACCCAGTTCGCGCATCACCGGCATCGCGATAAACCACGACAGTTCGACCATGAACAGAAAAATCCCCAGGACTTTGAAGAAAAACAGGTAGACCGCCAGCGCGATCCCCAGAAACAGCACCAGCCGATACACCCAGGTGATGATCGCGAAGGTCACCAGCAAACGCCGTTGACCGGTTGGAAACGTTTCCGGCCAGTCTTCCCGCAATCCCAGCAGATTGCGTCGCAACGTCACCCGCGCGAGTGCCGAAGCGCGTTCGTGCAGGTTGGGAAAGTCCAGCAGGTCGGAGAGGATGAAGTAACCGTCGAAACGCATGAACGGGCTGGCATTCAGTGCCAGTGACAGCAACCAACTGGTGGTCGCCAGATACAGCAGCGCATTGCGTAACGCGCCCGGATCGCACAACGCCCAGCCCAGCGTCGACAAGCCGGCCAGCGACAGCTCGGTGACGATCCCCGCTGACGCAATCGCCAGACGTTGCCGTGAGCGACTGAGTTTCCAGCTTTCACCGGTGTCGGTGTAGAGCATCGGCCACATCACCACAAAGGCGATGCCCATGTGCCCGACGCGCAAGCCCAGGCGTGTGGCAACCAAGGCGTGCCCGAGTTCATGCAGGGTTTTGGCGACGATCAGCGCCAAGGCAAAACTGAACAGGCCTTCGGTGGAAAACGATTCGACCACCGCCGAGGTGAACACGTCCCACTGCTGCAACACCAGAATGATCCCGAGCAGGCTCAGGCTCAGCACGAGCATTCCTGTGAGCGGATGAAACAGCCAGGCCAATGCCCGCGCCAGCACTTGCAACGGTTGTTGCGGGCGCAGCAATGGAATGCGGAAAAACAGGTAATGGTGCAGCCACCAGCGCCAGGTCAGCCAACTGCCTTCTTCGCTTTTGCTTTTCAGGCGCTCAAGCGCGGCGGGGCCGGCACGCAGCAACTGGTGCTGTTCGAGAAACTGGCGGAAATCGAGAATCTGTTCGACATCCGGTTTCAGCGGCGTTCTCTCGGCAATCTGCTCGCTGATCGTGCGGGGTGACTGCCCCCAACGCAGCAGGCACTCGAACTCCAGCCAGCCGATGCGGTAGAAACGGTTGATCACCGTGTCCTGAATCACCCACGCCGGTTCGCCATTGCTGCCGTGGGCCGCTTCGCTCAGGCGCAAATCTTCGCGCAGCGGCGGCACCGGCAGGTCGGCTGGATCGAGCATCACCAGCCACTCCAGGCGCGCAGCGTCGCCAAGGGGCGGCGCAGCAGGTAATAACCGAGCATCACCCGCCCGCCGTAAATCTTCGCCGTGCCGTGGAGGCCGAGACGCGCATGTTCCGGGGCACCCTCGATGCTGGCGAGCAAGCGATAAGCCACAACCCCTTCATCGCTGGGCCGTGCCTGATAGCTGGTTTCGAGGATCTGCCCTTTGAGCGGCGTCAGCGGATACGCAGTGAGGAACAGCGTGACTTCGGCGCCCGGTTCAAGCGCAATGGCATCGGCCACCGCCAATTGAATGAGCATGGCCGGTTGTGTCGGGTCAGCCACTTGCAGGATGCGCTCGCCAGTCACCACCGGTTTGCCCAGCCAATCGTTGGGGTCGCTGAACACCGCGACACCGCCGCGCGGCGACAGGACTTGCGTGCGTTTGAGCTGCGCCTGCACCGCCGCCAGTTCTGCCCGCCGTTGCTGCGCCCGACCGGCCAGCAAGGTCAGTTCGCTTTTGCTTTGCGCATTGTCGAAGGCCCGTTGGCTGGCCGCTTGCAATTCCGCATCGGCCACAGCGACTTCCTTGCCGAGCACTTCGGCGCGGCTGCGCAGGGTGGTTTCGTCGAGCGAAAACAGCGGTGTACCGGCATCGACCGGCTGGTTGGGACGCACCTGGATCTTTTCGATCACGCCATCGATCGGCGAGCTGATGATCTGCGCCTGACGCGAGACGATCTCGGTCGGCGCCAGTGCGCTCTGCCGCACCGGCAACAACAGCAAAGCCGCGAGCACGATCGCTGCGAGCAGCAGTTGCTTGCGATTCGGCCGCCAGCGACTGAAACGCTTGCGCCGGGTCAGCGCCGACCAGCAATACGCCCACGTCGCGACCAGACCTTTGAGGTGCTGCCACAACACCGCCGGCGGTTCCTGCTCCAGCAAGAGGATCAGCAGGCCGAGGCGTTGATTGTCGCGATCCTGCACCGGCACGCACCACAGCCCCGACGGCCACCATTCGTTCCAGCCTTCGGCGATGTCGGCGGGCGGAGTGGCGCTGTCCTGAGCGATCCACACCGGCTCGGCATCGGGCACTTGTGCCGCCACCCAGCGACTGGCGCGACGCAGCCAGACCAGATAGGGCGAGTCCTCGCTGGGCCGCGACAGGCCCGAAACGTTGAGCAATTCCAGCGACGATTCACGCTGTGCAAACACCAGCGCCTGATGAAACGGCAGCAACGGGTACAAGTCGTTGGCCATGCTGAACGCCAGGCTGTTCAGCGAATCGGCGGCCATGGCTTTGTCACGCAGTGCATCGAGTTCGAGCAGCAGGTGAGGGTGCGGCAGCGGCTCGTTCATCGTCATGGGCGCGCGTCTTGATCGAACTGCGCTGTGCCGCTCATGCCGGCCATCAGGTCCGGGTATTTGTTGTCGAGCCGGGCTTCCAGTTCAACGGTTTGCGCCACCGCATCGACGCGGGAGTTGATGCCGCTGACATGCGCCGGGTAAGTCTTGCCGGTTTCATGAATGCTGACCTGCAGTGGCAGGCCGGGTTTGAGATTTTTCAGCAGGTTTGACGGCACGTTCAGGCGCACTTTCAACGCACCGTCGCTGACCAGATCGAACAGCGGCGTGCCCGCCGTGACGGTTTGATAGGGCTTGACGTAAACCTTGGCCACCCGCCCGGAGAACGGCGCCAGCACCTGACAATAACTGCTCTGCGCCGCACCCATGGCCCGCGCGCCGTCAGCTTTCTGGACTTCGGTATTGGCCATCGACACTTCGATATCGCCCACCGCGTTGAGCTGACGCAATTGCTGTTTTGCCTGCAGGTTCTGTTTGGCCATGGCCAGCTCCGCCGCTGCGACTTTCGAACGCGCTTCGGCTTCACTGCAGTTGAAACGCGCGAGCAATTCGGACTTGCCGACCTGCTCGCTGAACCCGGCTTTCAATTCACCCAGGGTGCCGGCCATCTGGCTGGAGAGGGTGGTTTCCAGTTCAGCGGCGAGCAACACACGAATCGCACTGGCACTTTCAAGCGCAGGCGCGGACGGGGTTTCTTCGGCGTGGACGGGCAGGATCAGACAGGCCAACAACAGGGCCCCGAAACGGGACTCAAGGGCGATTTTGCGCATTCGGCGTTCCTTGCGAAGTGGCGGCGAGCAGACGTTGCTGTTCCTGTTCATTGAGCGTGCGCTGGATTTCCCAGGCCAGGGTCTTGATGTCGTGTTGCGAAATTTCCTTGGGCAGCACGTCCAGACCCACCGAGTTGTACATCCGGCCCCACGCGGCCTGGGCGCTGGAAAACGCCGCTTCACGTTGATAGCGCGAGAGCAGGTAACGGCCCTCGGAGCGGATCACTTCCAGTTCCGAGCCCAGCGCGCCTGTCTTCGCCGCTTGCGCATAGTCGAGCAGACTGCGATCGACGCGCAGGCTGTCTTCGGCAAACTCCACTTCCTGGCGGGCCAGTTGATAGCGCAAGGTGCCAACGCGCACTTGCGTGAGAATCGCCATCGACAATGCCACGCGACGGGTGTCGTCGGTTTCGCTCTGGGATTTTTCGGCGGCGTTCAGCGACGGCAATTGCAGCAGGCGAATGAGGTTCATCGACACTTGCAGACCGGTGCTCATCCAGTCGTTGTTGTAGAGGTATTTGTTGGAATCGTACTTGTAGCCGAAATCGACGCTGACGTTCGGCCACAGCTGCGCCTTGGCGATCTCCAGATCCTTCTGGTTGACGCGTTTGCGGTACCACTCTTCCATGATTTCCGGGCGGTTCTCCAGCGACAGCTGTTCGAGCCGCGCCATGCTCTGGCGCACCTCCGGCAGCGGCGGATCGGGCATGTCGGCGAGGATCATTTTCGAGCCCGGCGGCAAGGACATCAGCGCCGACAGTTCGGCCTGAGCGAACTCCAGATCCTGACGGCGCACGGTGAGCAGGTAGATCGAGTCGAGCAGGGCGCGTTGATAGGCGAGGATTTCCTGACGCGGCAGCAAGCCTCGGGTTTCCGCCTCGCGGGCTGAGGTCAGGGCGGTGTGAGTACGCATCAACAGCTTGTCGACTTCCGGCATCAAACGCTGGGCCCCGAGCGCGCGCCAATAGGCGTTGCGCACGTCCTGCAGGACGTTTTGCGCGACTTTGCGCCGACGTTCTTCGGCCATCAGGATCTGATCGGATTTTTGCTGGGTGCGGTAATAGGCGACGCCAAAATCCAGCAGGCTCCAGCTCAGACCCAGGCCATACACTTCGCGATAACGCTCTTCAGAGGTCGATGGACGCAAGCTGACCTGGCGATCTTCGATGCCGATCGAGGTGCCACCGGAATCGTTGTCACGTCCGGCATAACCGGCCGAGGCCACCAGACGCGGAAGCATTTCGTGGCTGGAGACATCGCGCAGGTCCGAGGCCAATGCGCTTTCCATCAGTTTGAGGCGATAGTCGAGGTTGTATTTCAGCGCCCGTGCAGCCGCTTCGTAAAAGGTGATGGGGGCCGTGACCGGCTCCTGGCCGGAATACATGCGTGACTGGTCAGCGATGATGCGCTGGCGGTTTTCTTCATCGGTGGAAGGTTTCGGGTCCGTGGACGAACAAGCACTGAGCAACAGTGCAGAAGCGATGGCGGTACTGAGAAGCCGGGTCGCATGTATACGCATGTTCATTCCTTTGCATTCTTGGCATTTTTCAGTTCGACGGCGTTATCGCGGCGAGCGCCGTTGCGCGGCATCGCGCAATTGCGCGCTGAAGCCCTTGGCTCGCGGTTTTTCAGCGTGTTTTTCAACGTGTGCAGGGTTGTGCGTCAGGTCTGCCGGGTTGAGGGTGAACAACGAGGGATCGCTCAGCAGCCCGTCGGCGCTCAACCCGGTCCGCCCCTGACGCCCCTGAATCCACAACTGATCCAGCTCACTTTCCAGACGGCTGGTCCGCACGGCTTGTGACACGAACTGGCCCGGCACCAGGCCCAGGCCATTGCCCACCGATTCACTGCTGAACTCACCGACCGACGCCAGGCGCAGGTTGCTGCCATCGACGCTCCACGCCGACAGCTCGGAGACTTGCGCCGCACGCTCGACCACTGGCGTGACGAAGATCGCCGGTTGCGGGTCGGGGATGAGGAAGTTGCGATTCAGGGTGTTCGGGTCCCGTTCGAGGTTGTCGCCGTCCGGCGCCGGGATGAACGGCGTGGCGATGTCGAGGGTGATCGCCAGTTCTGCCTGATCGCTGGCGCCGTTGCGGTCGTTGATGGTGTAGGTGAACACATCGCGCAGAATCTGCCCGAGACCGGCGGCGGCCAGAACGGCGGGGTTGTTCTGGTCGATGGTGTAGGTGTAGCTGCCATCGGCGTTCAACACCAGGGTGCCGTAAAGGCCAATGACCGGCTGGCCGATTACCCCAGCGGTCCCGGAATCCGCCTCGGCGCCCGTGCGGATACCGACCACTGTCAGACCGTCGTTGTTGTCGACGTCGCCATCGTTGGGCAACACGTTGCCGGTGGTTTGCGGGGCAGGGGCCTGATCGCTGGCGAAGCCGCTGTCGTTCTGCGCCACCGGTGCATCGTTGGCACCCTGGATCACCACGGTCAGGCGAGCATCCGAGGTCGCCCCGGCGGTGTCGACCATGCGATAGGTGAAGGTTTCGCTGAGCGTTTCACCGGCGGTGCGCAAGGCCTGCACCACCGGATTGTTGTTGTCGATGACGTAGGTGTAGCTGCCGTCGGCGTTCAGGGTCAGTTGCCCGTAGAGCCCGATCAACACTTGCCCGGCGCCAGCGGACTGGCCGGCCTGGTTGCTCACGCTCTGCACGTGTTTGCTTTCACCGTTGGCCACGCTGTCGACGTCGGTGTCGTTGTCGAGCACGTTGCCATTGGCATTGTTGCCCGGGGTGCCGTTGTTGACGCCGCCAGCCTCGACCGCTGTGGCGCGGTCATCAACGGCGACCGGCGTGTCATTGCGGCCATCGACGGTGATACGCAACTCGGCGGTGCTGGTGTCGCCCCAACGGTCGACAATGGTGTAGGTGAACACTTCGTTGAGGGTCTGACCGCTCTGGCGCAGGGCCTGAACGGCGGCCAGATTGTTGTCGACCGTGTAGGTGTAGCTGCCGTCGGCATTGATCAGCAGATCCCCGTAAAGTCCGCGCAGCGATGTGCCGACGCGGCCCACGGTGCCGATATCGCTGACCGTGCCGGTGTGGATGCCGATCACCGACAACGGATCACTTTCGGCATCGGTGTCGTTGCTCAAGACATTGCCGCCGGGATTGATCCCCGGTTGAGTGTTGTTGCTGCCCCCGGCCTCGACGGCCGTTGCGGTGTCGGTGTTGGCCACCGGCGCCGAATTGCGCCCGCGAATGATGATGTGGATTTCCGCCAGATCGGTCTGCCCGCCACGGTCGCTGACCTGATAGGTGAAACGTTCGTTGAGAAACTGCAGCGGCCCCAACGCCAGAACCGCCGGATTGCTCGAGTCGAGGTTGTAGGTGTAGCTGCCGTCCGCACCGATGATCAATTGCCCGTAGAGCCCGTTGATCAGCGTGCCGTTGCTGTTGTCGGTGCCTGCCGGGACAGCGGACAAACTGCCGCCGGCCAGTTCGGTGCCGAAACGAATGCCGGTGACGGTCTTGCTGTCGCCCTGATCGACATCGGTGTCATTGGGCAACACGTTGCTGCTCGGATTGACGCCATTGCCGTTGCCGTTGTCCGCCACGGCCACCGAGGTGTCGTTGACCGCGACCGGCGCATCCCAGGCGCCATCGATGCGAATGCTCAATTGCGCGGTGTCGGTGGCACCGGCGATGTCGCGCATACGATAGGTGAAGGTTTCCACCAGCGAATCACCGACTTTCAACGCCTGCACCACGGCCAGATTGTTGTTGATCACGTAGCTGTAAGTGCCGTTGGCATTGATCGTCAAGGTGCCGTACAAACCGTTGAAGGTTTGCGCGGTGCCGACGTTGGTGAAGGTGCCGCCTGCCGCTTCGCTGCCACCGCGAATCCCGGTGACCAGTTTTGCATCGTTGGCATCGACGTCGTTGTCGTTGCTCAACACGTTGCCGCTCGGGTTGACCCCCGGCGTGCCGTTGAACGTCCCGCCGGCCTCGACCGCTACGGCGCTGTCATCACTGGCGATCGGGTTGTCGTTGGCCCCGCGAACGATAATGGTCAGCGTCGCTGTGCTGGTAGCGCCCGCCAAGTCACGGATCTGATAGGTGAAGGTTTCCGTCAGGGTGTCGGCATTGCTGCGCAAGGCCTGGACCTGCGGGTTGAAGTTGTCGACCACATAGCTGTAACTGCCGTCTGCATTCAACGTCAGGACGCCGTAGTTGCCTTTGAACCCGGCACCGATCAGCCCGACCGAAGAGCCTTGATTGACGCCGGTCACGCTGAGCACTTCGCCGTTGCGGTCGACATCCGTGTCATTGGCCAGCACGTTGCCGCCGGGATTGAGGCCCGGCGTGGCGTTGTTCGCGCCACCCGCTTCGACGGCGGTATTGCTGTCGTCCTGCGCGACGGGCGTGTCGTTGCGTCCTTGAATGCTGATATTCAACGTGGCACGGTCGGTGGCACCTGCAGCGTCCCGGACCTCATAACTGAACGAATCGAGCAGGCTGTTACCGGCGCGCAAGGCTTGAACCGCCGCCATGCTGTTGTCCAGACGATAGCTGTAGCTGCCGTCGGCATTCAGCGTCAGCCAGCCATAGGTCCCGCGCAGTTCCGTACCGAGTGTGCCGGCCGTTCCGGTTCCGGCTTCAGTCCCGGTGCGTACCGAGGACACGGCGCGGGTTTCGCCATAGTCGTGGTTGGGCAGATCGCCGGGGACTTCGCCGCCGTCGACGTCGGTGTCGTTGTCGAGCACATTGCCGGTGGGATCCTGCCCCGGCTGGCTGTTGTTCAATCCACCGGCCTCGATGGCTACGCCGGCGTCATCGTTGGCGACCGGATTGTCGTTCTGCCCGCGAATCAGCACGATGATTTCGGCGGTATCGGTTTCCGGCGTCGCACCCACGCCATCGCTGACGGTGTAGGTGAAGCGCTCCAACAGCAGATCAACGTTGCGGCGCAGGGCTTGCACGTCCGGATTGCTGTTATCGACTTCGTAGACGTAGCTGCCGTCGGGGAAAATCGTCAGTGTTCCGTACAGCCCGGCAATCACTGTGCCGCCGACGTTCACCGCGACCGGTGTGCCCGGATCAGCGGTGGCGCCGGATTTGATCAGTGTGACCGTCAGCGGGTCGCCGTCGGGGTCGGTGTCATTGGCGGTGACGTCACCGGCAGGGTTGACCCCCGGAGTGGCGTTGCCAAGGCCGCCAGCCTCGGTGGCCACAGCGATCACGTTTTGCGCCACGGGTGGGTCGTTGACGCCGCGCACGGTGATGACAAGTTGTGCGGTGTCGGTAAGGCCGGTGGTGTCGGTCACCCGATAGGTGAAGAACTCGGTCAGGGTCTGCCCGGTGGCCAAGGCCTGAACCGCTGCGTTGGTGCTGTCCACGTCATAGAAAAACGAGCCATCGGCACCGATGCGCAAGGTGCCGTAGAGGCCCACCACGACCGTGCCGTTGGCCGACGTGGTGCCCGTCGCGACGCCACTCAGGACATCGACGCCCGGGTTGTAGCTGGCCTCGCTTTTGTTGATCACGCCGTTGACCTGCAACTGGCTGCTCGGTTGATCATTGGCATCGACGTCCTGATCGACACCGTTGCCACCCGGCTGAGTGATCGGCCCCGGACGACTGGGGAACTGAATGACGTTACCGCTCGGGTTGCTTTCCGACGCCGTGCCATTGGTTGACGCGGCTTGCGCCGAAGCCGCGTCGTCGCTGGCCACCGGGTTGTCGTTGGCGCCCTGAATGACGATGCGCAGCTGCGCGACATCATCCAGCCCGCCGGTGTCGGTGAGCCGATAGCTGAAAAACTCGACCAATTGCTGACCAGCGCTCAAGCGCTGCACCGTGGCGTTGCTGTTGTTGACCACGTAGCTGTACGTGCCGTCGGGGTTGATGGTCAACGTGCCGTAAAGTCCGGAAACTGCCGTCGCGCCGCTGACCGCAGTGAAATTGCCGGTGCCGGTTTCAGCCACCGGGCGAATGCCGGTCACGGTGCGGGTTTCACCATTGGCGGCACTGTCGACGTCCTGGTCGTTGGTCAACACATTGCCGGTGGCATTGCTGCCGGGCGTGCCGTTGTTGACACCGCCGGCCTCGATGGCCACGCCATCGTCGTCGATGCCTTGGGGCGTGTCGTTGGCGCCGCGAATGGTCACGGTCAGCGTGGCGCTCGACGTGGCACCGGCAAGGTCGGTCAGGACGTAATTGAAGCTGTCCTGCAAGGTCTGGCCGGAGAGACGCAAGGCCTGCACGGTGGCGTTGTTGTTATCGACGACATATTGATAGGAGCCGTTGCTGCCGATGATCAACTGGCCGTACAGACCATTGATCACCGTGACGCCCAGCACGGGCGTTTGAATGCCGGCGCCGGGCCCGACCGAAACCACATGCAGTTGATCGCCATTGGTGGCGATGTCGACGTCGGTGTCGTTGCTCAGCACATTGCCGCGCGGGTCGACCCCGGCGGACGCGTTGTTGAGGCCACCGGCTTCCACCGCCGTCGCCGTATCGTTGACGCCGAGCGGGTTGTCGTTGACCGCTGCGAGGACGATTTGCAGGGTGTCGGTGTCGGTCAGTGCATCGGTCGCTGTACCGGGAATGCCGTCGCCATCGGCATCGCCGTAGTTGCCACGGTCGTTGCTGACGACGGTCAGGGTGTCGGTGCCATTGAAGTTGGCATTGCCCAGATATCGCAGGCCGGCCAGTGCGGTGTTGATGTCGGTGAGGTTGCCGGTCAGGGTCAGGCTCGCCGTGTTCGCCCCGCTGACGGTGACGCCGGGCACCGCGGCGCCGAGGAACAGCGTGCCGTGGGTGACCGTCAGAATCACGCTGATCGTGCGGTCGTTGACGTTCGGATCGCGGTTGGCATCGACATCGGCAACGCTGATGCCGCCGATGCTCAGCACGATGTCTTCCTGGCCGTTTTGCGTGCCGGGGAGGGTGTTCACCGGCGCGTCGTTCTGTTCGACATAACCGGCGTTGGCGCTTTGCGTGTCTGCGTCACCCAGGGTGATGGTGACCTGGCCCAGCGTGCCGGCATCGCTGTCGACCCTCACACGCAGATCGCCCAGGGGTTGCGGATAGCTGACCAGCCCGGCGGGCACGTCGATGCGGAACACGCCCAGCGGCAGCACGCCGAAACGGTACTGGCCGTTGGCGTCGGTGAGCTTGGTGAATTGCAGGTTGTCGGCAGTGGTTGCCAGCAAGCCGTCGGCACCGGCCCAGGTCAGGGTCACGGTTTGTCCGCTCAGACCCGCGCCGTCCGGTGTGGCGCTGGCGGTGGGGCTGGCGGTGTCGTTCCACAACGTGCCGCTGATCACGCCGAGCCCGGCGTTGTCGCGCAAAATGTACTGGTTCGGCCCGACGGCGCTGCCATCGCGCTCCCCGGTAATGGTGCCATCGACCCCGACGCTGTTGCCGCCCCAACTGGTGAAGTCTTCCGGCAGGCTGCTCCAGGTCAGCGTCGCGTTGCTGCTGGCAACGATGGTTGAGTTGGGCAGGTCCACCGAGTAGCGCACCTGAATCTGCGCGCCGACGTCCAGTTGATCGAAGTTGACACTCAAGCCGCCACTGGTGCTGAAGCTGATCCCGGCCGGCAGATTTCCCGGGCCATAGCTCACGCCGTTGATGCTGACGCTGAGCAAGGTGTAATTGCTGCCGCCGGCAAAGTTATCGCTGAGGCGTGCATCAAATGCCGGCAAGCCGCCGTTCTGGGTAAAACTCAGTTGCACCGTGGCATTGCCGACGGTGCCGCCCGGGTTCGGGTTGAAAGCGACGATCTGTTTATCAAGACCGCTGAAACTGGGTTCAACCACGCGTTCGAACACCGTGTCACTGACTGCGCGTCCGGCACCGTTGACGATTTCCTGCGCGGTCACGGCCAGTTGCGCACCGGCGACGTTGGCGGCGATGTTGGTGACGCGCACGTTGAATTCGATGGAAATGCCTTCCAGGTCGTCATCGTTGCCATTGCCGTTGACCACGTTGCCGAGGTTGAACGTCACCACCTGACTGCCGTCGGGGTTGGTGACGATGGTCAAACGGCTTGGATCGAACACGCCTTGTGGCGCCAGACCCGAAAGATTCGGGGTGATCGGCAGGGCCTCCGGGCTGTTCTCGTTGCCGTCGATGTTCAGCGTGCCGCCGACAATCAGGTTGGCGTCGCTGGTCAGCCCACCGTTGGAAATAAAGGCGATGCGCAAGGCATTGACCAGCGCATCCGGCGAGA
This sequence comes from Pseudomonas sp. GW821-FHT11D10, assembly GCF_058808435.1. NCBI lineage: Bacteria > Pseudomonadati > Pseudomonadota > Gammaproteobacteria > Pseudomonadales > Pseudomonadaceae > Pseudomonas > Pseudomonas sp. GW821-FHT11D10. Next base: position 898,570 of record NZ_JBXARR010000001.1, read on the forward strand.
TGAACTGCAGACCATTGGCCAGGGTTATCTGCACTTGATAGTTGGGGTTGTTGCCCTCGGGCACCAGCACCACCACGCGGTAGCGAATCACTTCACCGACGGTCACTTGTTCGACGACAGCGGTGGTCGGGTTCGGTGCTGCGGTGTCCGGCAAACCGCCGACGCGGGAAATCTCGATGGCCTGGGCTACCGGAATCAACAGGGTCGACAGGTTGCGGTAATCATTGAGGGTGCCACCGTTGAGCGTGCCATCGACGCCGCTTCGCTCACCGGCGTTCGTACCGTCGAGACTGGTCCACTGCACGCTGGCGACGTTGGTGATATTCGACAGGGCTGCCGCACTGGCGTTGACCACGCCGCGCAGTTGCAAAACGATGGAGCCGCCCTTGGCGATGTCGATATTGGCGCCACTGGCGGTGCGCAACTGGCCACCGACGATTTCAAACCCCACGCCGCCGTTGTTGGTCGCGCCGTTCTGATAGAGCACGCCGACCAGCGTGACGTTGCTCAATTGGGTCGGCAGAGTGTCGAGGAAGCTGATGTCGAATGCACTGAAATCGGTGCTGCCATTGCCATTGGTGATGGTGATGTTGAAGGTCACCGTGTCGCCCTGATCATAACCGCCGAGGCCGGAGGACGAAGTGATCACCTGATTGACCTGCAAGGTCGGCTCGCGCACGGTCACGGTCGGTTGCCCGCCAGTGAGTGCGACGGTGCGGTCCACGGCCACCGCACCGTTCGGGGTGTCGCTGTCCGGGTCGCTGAAAATCAGCTGCGCGTTGTTTTGCAGCGAGACGTTGGCCTGGTTGGCGATGACGTTGTTGGCCACCAGTTGCAGGCGAATGACAAAGGTGTTGTTGCCGGTCTGGTTGTCCGCCGAGACGCTGGAAACGCTGAACGTCCAGCGCCCGTCGACGCCATCGCCACCCAGGGCGCCACCGATTCCGGCGAAACCGCCGACCAGCACACTGCCGGCGAAGTCTGCGCCCAGTGCGCCGCTGCCGGCGCGGGTGGTGATGATCTGGTAGCCGAGGCCACCGTTGAAACTGGTGTCCAGGCGCATGCCCGGTGGGATCAGGTCTTCGATGCGCAGGTTCTGCGTAGTGCCTTCGGGCAACGTGACGACGATGTCGTAGCGCATGCTTTCGCCAATCACCAGATTGCTGCCAGTGGTGTGGGCGGCGCTGGAGTCGCCATTGTCCAGCGTGCCGTCGGCGAACACTTTGCCGATCACCGGCGCGGCAACTTGCTGACTGGCCAGGTCGGTGAGGTCGGTGGGGGTGAAGTCGGTGCCACCGTTGACGCTGGCGTAATTGCTCAGGGTCGCCGTGGATTGCAGGGTGCGACTGGTTTCGATGGTGGCGCTGACCACCACGTCATAGCTGATCACCACGACATTGGCACCACTGCTGTCGGCGGCTGTGCCACTGCGCCCGGCGAGCAGCGAGGCCTGACCGCCGGCATCGAGGAAAGTGATCTGGTTGCCGCTGACGCTGTAATCGGTACCCAACACCAGCCGGGTGCCGTCGCCGCGATAAATCTGCAGATTGGCCGCCGCCAGACTGCCGCCGACAAAACTCAGGCCGGCGGGGAGGGTGATGCTGGTGCTGACGTCGAAAGCGCCGCCACCGCCGCTGTTTTCAATCGCGGTGACCAGACGCAAGCGGTCGGCACCGTCGATGTTGTTGATGTTGCCGTCGACAGCGGAAAGGTCGGTGACACGGCCATTGAACGGCACGCCGGTGCTGCCGGGCGGGTTCCAGCTGCCGGTGGTCCCGGTCACCGTGCCGTTGGAGCCGGAAACCACGCCGTGTTTGATGTTGAGCACCGGTTCCGCGACGGAAACAATCGCCACCACGTCGGAAGAAATCAGCGTGCGGTCGGTGAGGGTGGTTTGCTGGCTCGATTGCGCGAGCACGTCCAGCGAACGCTGGTCGGCAAACGGCTGATCGCCGACGCGCACGGTGAAGCGAATGACGATACGGCTGCCGGTGGTGGCGTTGGTCGCAAAGCTGCCGAAATCGAAGACCACCGAGTTGCCATCGGCACTGGTGACGCTGACCACGCCACCGGCATTGGTGTTGCCTGCGCCGAGTTGCCATTGGCCGACATCACTGCCCGTGCCCCAGGTAATCCCGCTGACATTGAACAGCGGCAACGGCAGGTACGCGGTGAGTTTAAATTGCTCGTAATCACCGGTCACCAGGTCGTAGCTCAGCTCGAAGGTCACTTCATCGCCGGGGCGTAACTCGCCATTGCCAGGCGGTGTGCCGTTATTGACCTCGACCAGGTTGATATCGACGGTGCTGGTGGGAATGACGCTGGTGGTCGTCGAACCATCGGTTTCGCTTTCGCCGGTGAGGTTGAACTGATCCTGCAACAACGTGCCATCCACCGTTGCCGTGTTGCCGACTTCGTCGCCTTCGTTGATGTCCGGGTGCGGGTTGCCCGAAGGCGGTTTGTAGGTCTGGCCGACGATCGCCGAATAGCTCAACACCGCGACCACCGCCCCTTGCAGGGTGTCGTCGAAGGCCAGGTCACCGTTGAGCCAGCCGCGAATATTGAAGAACGCATTGCGCAGCGATTGAGCGATATCGAACACCATCGAGGTGCTGCCGTCGGCATTGTTGACCACGCTGGTGACCAGGGTAATGGTCTGCACCACACCGTTGAGGGTGACGGTGAGCGTCGGTGTGCCGCTGAGGGTCTGACCGTCGCTGAGTTGATCACGAATGACCAGTTGGCCTTCGTTGAAGAAATCTTTGCCGAAGGCGAAGTAGTCGGAAATCGCCAGATTGAGGGTGTATTGCAACGTGTCGCCAGGGCTGATGCCGGTGTGGCCGACGTCGTTCTGCATCGTCGCGGTCTTGAGCAGGGTGATCGATTTGGCGATGAACTGTGTGGCCTGGCCGGTGCCAGTGAAGTCGATGGAGGTATTGGGTGCGGTGAGGTCACGCGGATCCAGTGGCACCCATTGGCCCGATGCGGTTGGCGCGCCCAGGCTTACGGTCACCGAATCGCCGGTCACCGGGTTGATCACTGGCTGGCCATCGGCATCCACTTCTGGCACATAGAACGCAACCACGGTATCGGTCTTGGCGGTGAGGCTGGCGTACTCGACGGTGAACGAATTGATGTAAACGTCGTTGGCGGCAATCAGCACGGCGATCTGCGTGGCATTGGTCACCACCGTGCCGTCGTGCAGCGTGATTGAAGTCACCCGTCCGCCCGGCCCGGGGGTGATGGAATTGACCTGAATATTGTCCGGCAACGGTTGGGTGATGACGACATTGGTCAGCGTCTGGCCCGGTGCGGGCGTGGCCGACAGGGTCAGCGTGCGCACATAGTTGGGGCCGGTGGCGGTTTCGCCTTCCGGGGTGTTGATCGTTTCGCTGACGGTAATCACCGTCGGGTGCACGACGAAAGCCGCGGTGCCGGCCTGAATCAGGCTCGGGTCGTTGGTCGGGTTGTCCAGCGCATCGTTGCCGAATTCGAAGCCGCCGCTGGCGCGAATGGTCAGGTCGGGAGTGCCATTGGAAAACGCGGTGTCGGCCAGATTGCTCAGGCTCGCGGTGACCTGCACGCCGATCACCGGCTGCTGATTGGTCACGCTGGCGAAGGGCAGCTCGATGACCACCAGTTTGTCACCGGCGCGCATGCCGTACGTCGCCGCGTTGATGATCAGAAAGTTGCCGTTGGCGTCCTTGGCCAGCGGGTGCGTGGCGTTGCCGTTGGCATCGAACGTCACCACATGGGAGATCAGGTTTTGCCCAAGATAGGTGGCCGAAATGAAATTCACGCCGTCGTCGCCATCCTTGCCGGTGGCGGGCATCGCCAGGTTGATGAACGGCGCGAAACCCACCTGGGTCGAGGTATTGCTGAAGTTCACGGTGAAGGTGAAACGATCGCCCAGCAGCACATCGCTGCCGCCGGTGGACACCGTGGCGGTCGGCGCCGCATCGGCCAGCAACCCGTCAAAATCCGCCATGGCAAGGCTGCTGATGGCGATGCTTTTGTCGATGTCGCCAACCTTGGTTTCCAGGGTCCAGTCGCCGCCGGCCTTGCTGCTGCCGGTGTCGTTGCTGGACGCGCCGACATCGGCGCCGGTCCAGCGTGCCAGTTCGCTGACCAGGGTTTTCCCGGCAGCCCCCGCGCCGACGTCGCAGCCGTACAGTTGAATGTCCGCGCCTTGGGTCAGGTTGCTGCGCCATTGTTCGAGGGTTTTGCCCAGTGAGTCGATGTTGTCCGAACTGACGGTGCGGTTGCCCAGAGTGAATTGCCCGGACGCGCCATGGGACATGATCTGGATCGAGTCGACTTTGCCCAGTTGCGCCAACGCGGCGGAGATCGCCGCCAAACCGTCCTCACCGGCATTCACCACTATTGCGGTGACATTGCCGGGCAATTGCGCGAGTAACTGGTCGCGGTTCTCGATGCGGCTGTCGATCACCAGCAGGCTGCGGGCCGCTGACGGTGCCTGTTCGGTGGCGGCACGACCTTCGGTCGGTGTGGCGTGGGGGACTTGTGCATCCACCGCAGCGGGCGGGGCGGCCGGATCGGTGTGATGCTGCTCAACAGTTGCCGACGCAGCGGCACCGTCGAACAGGATTCTCGGCTCCAGCGCCAATGCCTGACGTTGCGGACGCAAATGTGCACCGCCAAATCCACTCCGTGAACCTTGCATGACCGGCCCTCATACTGCTTGCTGAATCCTTCCATTGAGTGCCGACGCCAAGCGACGGACTAATTCAGCGTAGGACGTTTCCTTGGACTTTCCAGGTTCTAAGGCGTTTGCTGGATAGAGGGTGCTTAAACATTCCCGTGCTGGTTAGCGAAGGCTGTGTGAATACCGTTCGTCGCCTTGTGACAGCGCGTATACCTGGTATTCAAGTGTTTAGTTATCGATCATCGCGAAATGCGTGACAATTTCCTGTCGGTTATATAGGAGATTTTTAACTGGCTGATTTTTATAAAAATTGGAGTTTTCAGGGATCTTCTTTGAATGTTTGCCTCAGGCGGAATCTTGAACTTGCCATTACGGATGATCAGATTTGTTCCGCTTGATTCTTGAAGCCGGGCGACTTTGTTTCTGGCCAACTGCTAATCACCTACTACCTTGAAATGGGCTTGTTCTTTGCGCTTCTGATTTAACGCATTCCTGCCATGAGGGCGCGTAGAAGATGCACTCAAAAACCGGGCTAGTTCGAAGAACTGATGTCCTGCATGGATGACTTCGACGAGGACGCGTCATGCATACAAGCCGCTACGTTCGCCGACTCCATGTTACTTCCCTGGCACTCAGCCTGGGCCTGCTCACCGGCAATACCTGGGCCGGGGGCATTCTGATTTACGAGGCGGGTCAGGAAGGTAACGGCCTGGCCAATGCCGGGGCTGCCGCGCTGGCCACTGATCCCAGCGTGCTGATGAGCAATCCCGCTGGTCTCACAGAGCTCAAGGGCACTCAGATCAGCGCCAATGGGCAGGTGATCCTCGGTGACATACGGTTCTCCCGCGACAGCAACAACCAGTTCGACGGGAACGAAGGCGGCAATGCCTTGCAGTACCTGCCGGGTGCGAGTTTGTTCATCAGTCACCAGATCGATGAACGCTCTGCCGTCGGTTTTGGCATGTACGGCAACTTCGGCCTGGCCCTGGATTACGATGACGATTGGGCCGGCCGCTACTTCAACCAGGAAGCGGCAATCATTGGTGTTTCGTTCCAGCCGACACTGGCGCACAAGTTCACCGATGACCTGTCGATCGGCATCGGCCCGCGCATCATGTACGCCTATTACCGGAATGAAACGGCGGTCAACAATAACCTGCTCGGACTGCGCGATAGTCCTGATGGTCAACTCGAATACAAGGACACCGACGTTGGTGCAGGCATCAACCTTGGCCTGCTTTATCGCTTGAGCGAGCGCACGCAGGTCGGCCTGGCCTACACCAGCAAGATCGATCTGGAATTCAAGGACAGCCCCAGTGTGCGCAAGGTCGACAACCCGATCATCAATGCGGCATTACGTCGACTGGATGTCGACTCGCTGGAACTGGACATGTCGGTGCCGCAAACCGTTCTGCTCAGCATCGCCCACGATCTGAATCCGCAATGGAAACTTCTGGGCAGTCTCGGTTGGCAGGACTGGAGCGAGTTCGGCGAAATCGGCGTGGAGGTCGACGCCAATGCAACCGGCGTCAGCCGCACCGCTAACCGCCGATACAAGGACACCTGGCATGCCTCGATGGGGGCGCAATACCAGGTGACGTCGCGTCTGCGCTGGAGCATGGGCCTGGGCTATGACAGCTCGGCGGTGGATGACAAAGATCGCACGGTCGACAACCCCATGGGCGATGCCTGGCGTCTGGCTACGGGCGTCAATTACCAGCTCGATGAAGGACTGGATGTGCACGCGGCCTATACCCTTGTATGGCTCGGCGATATGGAGGTTGACCAGACGAAGGCCCGTTCCGGGGAAACGCTGTCTGGCACTTACCGAAACGCCGCCCTGCACATCATCGGCGGTGGTGCGACGTGGCGGTTCTGAAGGCACGATATCTGTGTCTTGGTGCAATCCGTTTTTCTTGACTTCTCAAGGACGCCAAAATGAGCGCGGTGTTGAACAAGATCAAACATGAATTCATGAAAGTGCTCCCACCCACGATCTTTTTTTTCGTTATTTTGCATATCGTCGCTTTGATTCGTTCGCTCATGATCAAAGGGTCGGGGGTCGATCTTCCGGTTTCAGCCTCAGTGCTGATAGCGTCCCTCATACTCGGAAAGTCTGTCCTGGTAGCGGATATGCTGCCTTTCATCAACCGTTTTCCCGATAAGCCGCTGATCTGGAACGTGATCTGGAAGACACTGATGTATAACCTGGTCGCTCTGATCGTCCATTATCTGGAACGGCTCTACGACTACTGGAAAGAAGCCCCGAGCCTCTTGGATGCGAACTCCCTGCTATGGACTTCGATGAACTGGCCTCGTTTTTGGGCGGTGCAGATATTGCTCATCACGCTGATATTCATGTACTGCGTTATCGCAGAGTTGGCACGTGTCATCGGACATGATCGGTTAAAGGTGATGTTCGTGGGGCCGCTTGCGCCAATACAACGCTAGTGTTTCTTTCTCGCTCAACCCGACACAGGACAATGATGATGAAACGACTGCTATTGGGCGTTTTGCTGATGTCTTCAGGCCTTGCTCAAGCGGGCATTCCGCTGTTGAACGCAACATGCCCTGGCAATATCGAGATCCACGCTGACAAGGGCGGCCCGATCTATATCAACGGTAAAGAAGGGAAGCTGAAGAAATTCAACGATAACGCCTTCGAAGCCAAAGGCAGTGGCGTGACCATCTCGCTGACGATCATGCCCGACGGCTCACCTGATGTTTCATACACCGGCAAGAACAAAGCCAATGGCGTTTGCCAAGTGAAGGAAACGAAGTAGGCCGGGTTATTCCATGTCGGGGCCTGGATCGTAAGGGCATTCAGCGAACAGCAAAAAGGGCCGATTCAATCGGCCCTTTTTTTGTTCAGACGAAGGCTTGCCCGGTAAATCCTCTAGGCAAACGCTGAAGTCCGGCCATCGCGGTCAACCGCTCGATCCACTCGGAACGCCAGTCGGACGCCGTGTGCGCATCCTTTGAATGGCGAGCCGCGCGCCGCGCCGCATTGCGCTGATCTTTGCGCGCATCCTTGTAAGCGTCGGTATTGCGGCAGCTGCGGCACTTCACTCGATTGAGTTCGTTGCTGGAGGAGAGGTTGTTGCCCTTGTGCCCACAGGCCAGGTGCCCGTCGACTTTGAAATGAATGACCATAAGACGTCTCCTTGGTGACGTGTAAAGGTATTGACCTCACACGACCAAGGACGTTCTTTTTTCGCGCACCGTGAATCGATGACCTACCTGAAGCGTGGCAACGGCCGGTCGATCGGTTTGAGCGATGACAGGGTGCTGCGAATCAGCGGGGTATCCTTTTCGATATCGTTCAGCCGGTCGCGGATGCGCAGGGCGGTGGGGTGCCCGCCTTGATGGTCGACCCAGTCGGCGATCTCTTTGCAGGCGGCAGCGAGGCGTGCTTCGCGGGCATCGAGCAAGGTGAGGAGAGTGGTGATGGACTCTCTTTCGGACATGGAACACCTCCGTTCATTAATCCGCTCGGTGGCAGCAAAAAGCCCGCGAAGGGCGAGCTTTCTGCCGTTGGGGCGCTGCTCCTTCAGCTGTTTTTGAGTATAGACCCGTAAATCACAGCTATCAGCCCGACGACTCGGGGGCGGTCACTCGCGAGCTGGCGGCGTTGAGCCGGTGACATTCCTTGCGGGCGTCTTCTTCCCGGTCGTAGCCATCGCCGATGAAACCGCCGGTTCGTGTATCGCAGATGCGATACCAGCCCAGGGCTTCGGCGGGCTCATGGAGAGTTTCTCCGGCGCGCCGGCCGTGGATGACGATCTTGTTGCAGCGCTTCACGACGAATATGTCTTCCATGGCGTCACCGCGGCTGATTCGTACCAGATCAACTATAGAAGCCCTGACCAATCGTGCAAAAAATACACAGGTCAGTTCGTCGGGTGCAGTTGCCAGCCTGATGGGTGCCAGCGCAAGTGGTGAGTCGGATTCAACGCCTTAAGGAAGTCCTGATCGTGGGAAACGGCGACAATGGCGCCCGGAAATGACTGCAACGCTTGTTCGAACGCTTCCACCGAAGGCAGATCCAGATGATTGGTCGGTTCATCCAGCAGCAACAACTGCGCAGGATCCGCTCGCCACAAGGCCAGCGCCAGCGCGGCTTTCAGGCGCTCGCCACCGCTCAACGAAGCGCAGGGAGCCGTGGCGCGGCTAGCATCCAGCTGCAGGTGGGCGAGATAGCTGCGCAGGGTGCCTTCGGTCAGCGCCGCCCCTTGCATCATCAACTGTTCGGTGATGGAACGCTGATCGTCCAGTTGCGCCAGTTGCTGATCCAGGAATGCGAAGGGCACGTGAGTCGTGGCGGCTCCATCGACGGGTGCCAGTTCCCCGGCGAGCACTTTCAACAGGGTTGATTTGCCACAGCCGTTGGGCCCGCTGACAGCAATCCGCATCGGGCCGTGGATAGTAAGGCTCAGTGCGCCGTTTGACAGCCAGGGCAGCCGAGCGTCGATCAGCGTGCAGATCTGACGGTTGTTCGGCACCGCGCTTCCGGGCAGGTTGATCAGCACGCTGTCCTCGGGTTGCACCTTGGCGTAAGCATCGCGCACCTGGGCATCCAGTTCGGACTTGCGTGCCTGATGACCCTGACGGACATGCCCCATGATTTCCCGGGCAGCGCCCTTGATCGCCACGTATTCGAAACTGGCAATGTTGGCGGTTTCGGCGTTGCGTCGCGAGTTGGCGGCGTGGCGCTGTATGGTGTCGTGCTCGCGCCGTAGCCGAATTCGCTCGCGCTGGCGTTCGCTTCTGGCGTGGTCGAGACGTGCCTGCGCCGCGGCTTGGTGGATTCGCTGATGCTCGCGGAATGCCGAATAATTGCCACCGAATTCGATAGCCCCCGAAGCGCTCAACTCGACGATCCGCTGCATCCGGTCGAGCAGTTGCCGATCATGGCTGACGACGATCAAACCGGTGTGCCAGCGTTCCAGCGAGTTCATCAGCCATTGATGTCCCGATGCATCCAGATGGTTGGTCGGCTCATCGAGGACCAGCAACGGAGCCTGACTCAAAAACGCGCCAATCAGGGCGATGCGCGCTTGCTGGCCGCCACTGAGGTTCCCGGTGTGATCGGTGAAGGCAACTTCTGTCAGGCCGGCGTCATCAAGCAAGCGCCGCAAACGGTCCGCCAGATCCCATTGTTCACCAATGAGGTCGAAATCCTCGACTGATCCGCAGCCCCGGTTCATTCGCTCCAGCGCCTGAAGAATCGCGGCGCTGCCGGTGGTCTCGGCGACCGTCTCGCCGGGTGCCGCGACAAAGGTTTGCGCCACGTAGTTTGTCGCCACGGCTCGCGTCACGCTGCCGCTGGTGGGTTGCCAGAGTCCGGCGATCAAGCGCGCCAGTACGCTTTTGCCAACGCCGTTGCGCCCGACAATGGCGGTCGGGGTGTGATCGAATTTCAGATTGAGTGCAGTGAAAATCGTCTCGCCATTGGCGAACTGAAAACCCAGTTGATTCAGGGAGACGAGAGCAGGCGTACGCGAGACGTGAGTCATCGGCACCTCCAGAAAATGTCGTGAACACTGACAAGCGCCATGAACGGCGTGTCGCGATTACATTTTTGAAGGCTTAGTTGTTCACTTCTGCGGTCGTCCCGGGGAGGTAGGAGGGCGTAGCCTAGTCGAGACGGCCGAAGGCTTCAAGGCGTGTTTGCCTGCTCGACCATCCGCTCAAGGAACAGCGCCAGCGCGACTTCTTCCTTGCGCAGGCCCTTGCGGATGCGCGGTTTCGGCAACTCGGCCAAGGCGCCGAGCATGAAGTGCTCGACCACTGCCGGGTGGATGTAGCACTTGCGGCAGACCGCCGGCGTGTTGCCCAGTTGGCGGGCGACGCCCTTCACCATTTCGACCACATGCCGTTTGGCCTCGGTCTCGGATTCCCATTGCAGCTCCCGCAGAACCGCCAAAGCCAGGGCGCTGCCGGCCCAGGTTCGGTAATCCTTCGCGGTGAAGTCAGCGCCGGTCAGGGTTTGCAGGTAGGTGTTGACGTCAGAAGAGCTGACGGTGTGCCGCTCGCCATTTTCATCCAGATACTGAAACAGGTTCTGCCCCGGAATTTCCAGGCAGCGCTTGATGATCCGCGCCAGGCGCCGGTCCTTCACCGTGATCTGATGTTCGATGCCGCTTTTGCCGCGAAACTGGAACAGGATCGCGCTGCCGTTGACCTCGACATGCCGGCTGCGCAGGGTGGTCAGGCCGTAGGAGCGATTGTCCCGCGCGTATTGCGTGTTGCCGACGCGGATCAGGGTGGCGTCGAGCAGCGTGATGACGGTTGCCATGACTTTGTCGCGGCTGAAGCCCGGCGATGCCAGCAGCGCTTCCAGCTGTTTACGCAGCTTGGGCAGCGCCAGGCCGAATTCACGAAGACGCGAATACTTGTCCGCGTCGCGCACTTCGCGCCAGCGCGCGTGATAGCGATATTGCTTGCGCCCACGGGCATCGCGGCCGGTGGCTTGCAGATGGCCGCGCGGGTCGGCGCAGATCCACACGTCGACGTAGGCCGGTGGAACGGCCAGTGCATTGATGCGTTTGATCTCATCAGGATCGGTGATGCGTAGGCCTGCGGGGTCGAAGTAGGCGAATTTTCCGCGCAGTTTTTTGCGGGTGATACCGGGCTGCGTGTCATCGACGTAATGCAGATCCGAAGGCAACACCTCGGTGAGCGCAGTATCGGGCATGGCGGACTTCCTTCGCGGCAAATCAGGCTGTTAAAGCCATTGACCGCGCGTCGTGACGGTCGTGCCCGCGGATTTACGCCAGTACCGCGACAGCCTTGATCTGCGCCCACAACGACTGGCCCGGATGCACGCCGAGCTGATCCCGTGAATAGCGAGTGATGCGCGCCAGCAACGGTGTCCCGCCGGCATCGAGGCGAATGAGCACGTGGGCGGCGTTATCGGCCGGCTGTTCGCTGACGACCGTGACCGGCAGGCGATTGAGAATGCTGCTGAACTCGCTGTTTTGCAGGGTCAGGCTGATGTCGCGCGCGTGCACCTTGCACCGCAGTCGCTGGCCCGTCGTCATCGGCGCGTGGGTTACGCGAATGCTCAGTGACGAGTCCGGCAGTTGCAGGGTGAGCAATTGATAGTCGGCATCGTAGCCGCTGACTTGGCCTTCGATGATCACGCCGGCGTCGTTGTCCATGGCCAGGGGCAGGTCGAGCCGCGCCAGGGTTTCGCCAATCGGACCGCTGGCCAGCGCTTTGCCGTCGCTGAGCAGCACCAGGTGGTCGGCGAGCCTGGCCACTTCGTCCTGAGCGTGGCTGACATACAGCACCGGGATTTCCAGTTCGTCGTGCAGGCGTTGCAGGTAGGGCAGGATTTCGCTTTTGCGCTGACTGTCGAGGGCCGCCAACGGCTCATCCATCAGCAGCAGTCTGGGGCTGGTCAACAGCGCGCGGGCGATGCCGACACGCTGACGCTCGCCACCGGACAGATGCTGCGGGTGACGATCCAGTAAATGGCCAATGCCCAGCAGTTCGGTGGCTTGGGTCATGTCGACCCGGCGATGCGCCTTGGGAATGCGCTTGAGGCCGAATTGCAGATTGGCCAGCACCGACAGGTGCGGAAACAGGCTGGCTTCCTGGAAGACATAGCCGAGCGCGCGTTTGTGCGGCGGCACGAAAATGCCTTTTTCGCTGTCCTGCCAGACCTCGTCATTGATGCGGATAAAGGCTTGCGGCGCGCGTTCGAGCCCGGCGATGCAGCGCAGGCATGTGGTCTTGCCCGAGCCGGACTGACCGAACAGCGCGGTCACGCCGCGACCGGGCATCTGCAGATCGACATCGAGGCTGAAGCCCGACCAGGCCAGTTTCAGACGTGCATCAATCATCGATCAGCTCCAGCCCGCGCGGGTCTTGCGGCTGGAATACAGCGCCAGCAACACCAGAAACGAAAACACCAGCATCGCCCCGGCCAGCCAGTGCGCCTGCGCGTACTCCATGGCTTCGACGTGGTCGTAGATTTGTACGGAAACCACCCGGGTCTTGTCAGGAATATTCCCGCCGATCATCAGCACCACACCGAATTCGCCGACGGTGTGGGCGAAGCCGAGGATTGCCGCAGTGATGAAGCCGGGACGGGCCAGGGGCAGAATCACGCTGAAAAAAGTGTCCCAGGGATTGGCGCGCAAGGTCGCGGCCACTTCCAGTGGGCGAGTACCGATCGCGGAGAAGGCGTTTTGCAACGGCTGCACCACGAACGGCATGGAATAGAGCACCGAACCGATCACCAGGCCGGTGAAGCTGAACGTCAAGGTGCCAAGCCCCAGCCATTGGGTGAAATGCCCAATGAAGCCATTGGGGCCGAGGGCCAACAGCAGATAGAAACCGATGACCGTCGGTGGCAACACCAGCGGCAACGCGACAATCGCGCCGATGGGGCCGCGCAGCCAGGAACGGCTGCGCGACAACCACAGGGCAATCGGGGTGCCGACGACCAGCAGGATCGCGGTGGTCAGGGACGCCAGTTTCAGGGTCAGCCAGATCGCCGCGAAATCGGCACTCGTCAGCGACATTTACAGCTGATAACCGTAGGACTTGATGACCGCAGCGGCTTTCGGGCCTTTGAGGTAATCAACCAGCGCCTTGGCAGCGGCGTTGTCCTTGCCCTTGTTGAGGATCACCGCGTCTTGCTTGATCGGGTCGTGCATGCTCGCCGGAACGATCCACGCCGAACCGCTGCTGACCTTGCCGTCCTTGTAGATCTGCGACAGCGCGACGAAGCCCAGCTCGGCGTTGCCGGTGGATACGAACTGGTAGGCCTGGGTGATGTTCTGGCCTTCGACGATTTTGGCTTTGGTAGCTTCAGTCAGTTTCAGTTTTTCCAGCACCTGGGTGGCTGCCAGACCATAAGGGGCGGCTTTCGGGTTGGCGATGGACAGGTGCTGGTACTCGTTTTTCTTCAGGACGTCGCCTTTGGCATCGACGTAACCTTCCTTGGCCGACCACAGCGCCAGGGTGCCGATGGCGTAGGTGAAGCGCGAACCCTTGACGGTGTCGCCTTCTTTCTCGAGTTTTTCCGGGGTGGTGTCATCGGCCGAGAGGAACACTTCGAACGGCGCGCCGTTTTTGATCTGGGTGTAGAACTGGCCGGTAGCGCCATAGGCTGCGACCAGTTTGTGCCCGGTGTCTTTTTCGAAATCGGCGGCAATCGCCTGGATCGGCGCGGTGAAGTTGGCCGCGACAGCGACTTGCACTTCGTCGGCCTGAGCGGCGCCGATGGCGAATACCGCGAGCAGGGCAGGGGCAAAACGTGAGGCACGATTGATCATGTAACGGCTCCGTGGGTGGCAAGTGCAGTGGGCAGTTGTTATTGGATAGGTAGACTGCGCCGATGCGAGGGGGTGAAACGCTATATAGCGAAATATATAGCGAAATGCCGCCAAACGGAAAGCACTGCTTTGAAACCGGGTGAGGGCGCCACGCTCCTCACCCGTTCGAGTTCATCATCGCGTCAGTTTTGCCAGTGCGCCTTCAGCCAGTTGCCGGGTCAGTTCAGCGGTGCCGAGATCTTTGCCGAGCGTGAACGCCTGGCCGGCCCAGAGGTTGCTGAACTCCGCTTCACCCTTCGCGCGCAACGGCATCAAGGCACCGCCCGCCAGCGGAAAGGCAGGGGCCTTGTCCGACATCGGGCCCAGCTCCCGCATCACCCGATTGAGAATCCCCCGCGCCGGGCGCCCGGTAAACAGGTTGGTCACCGCCGTCTCGCTTTCCTTGGCGGTGCGCAAGGCCTTGTGGTGAGAGGCACTGACTTTCGCTTCAGGAGTAAACAGATATGCCGTCCCGACCTGAACCGCCGAAGCACCGAGCAGGAACGCTGCCGCCACGCCGCGCGCATCGGCAATCGCACCGGCAGCGATCACCGGCACATTCACCGCGTCGACCACTTGCGGCACCAGGGCAAACGTACCGACCTGACTGCTCAGGTCAGCGCTGAGGAACATCCCGCGATGGCCACCGGCCTCGTAACCCATGGCGATGATCGCGTCGCAACCGTTCTGCTCCAGCCAGATCGCCTCGTCGACGGTGGTTGCCGACGAGATGATTTTCGCGCCGGTGGCCTTGACCCGATCCAGCAGGGATTTTTCCGGCAGGCCGAAGTGGAAGCTCACCACTTCAGGGCGAAACTCTTCCAGCACTTCGCAGGCGGCCGCATCGAAGGGCGCGCGGTTGGACACCGGCGTCGGCGCATCGAAATCGACACCCAGTTCGCGATAGTAGGGTTCCAGCAGGTTTTTCCAGTCGCGGGCCTTTTGCTCATCGGGGGCAGGCGGTTGATGGCAGAAGAAGTTGACGTTGAACGGCTTGTTTGTGCCCTGGCGAATGGTCTTCAGTTCTTCGCGCAGTTGCTCGATGGTCAGCATCGCGGCCGGCATCGAACCCAGGCCACCGGCGTTGCACGCTGCGATGACCATGGATGAGTTGGTGGCACCGGCCATGGGGCCCTGGATGATCGGCAGTTCGATGCCGAACAGGTCAAGAATGCGGGTATCAGGCCATTGGCTCATAAAATAGCTTCTCCGACGACAAAACAGGGCAGGGACGGTAGCAGCCGGTTTTTTAACGCAAAGCCACCCCCATGACCAGCACAGATTTGTAGCTTGAACAGCCGGCGCTGGCTCGGCGTTCGGGCCCGATTGGCTAAAGGTCAAGTGGGGCAAAATGTTGCAGTGTGCTATTCCAGTCCCTCGACATCCTGAATTCCACCCGTGAGAGGCAGTCATGTTCAAAGGCATTTTGATCGACAAAGACGACAGCGGTTATCGCGCCAACCTGCAGGAGATCAACGACGAGCAGTTGCCGGAGGGCGATGTGACGGTTCGCGTCGCGTACAGCACGCTGAACTTCAAGGACGGCCTGGCGATCACCGGCAGCAGCCCGGTGGTGCGCAAGTTTCCGATGGTGCCGGGGATCGATCTGGCGGGCACCGTTGAAGTCAGTTCGCACCCGGACTACAAGGTCGGCGATGCGGTTCTGCTCAACGGCTGGGGCGTCGGTGAAAGCCACTGGGGCGGTCTGGCGCAGAAGGCGCGATTGAACGGTGACTGGCTGATTCCGCTGCCCAAGGCATTCACCGCCGCGCAAGCCATGGCCATCGGCACGGCCGGCTATACGGCGATGCTGTGCGTCATGGCGCTGGAGCGCAACGGCGTGACCCCGCAACAGGGCGAAGTGCTGGTGACGGGGGCCAATGGCGGCGTCGGCAGTTTTGCCATCGCGTTGTTGAGCAAGCTGGGCTACCGCGTGGTCGCTTCGACCGGTCGGGTGTCGGAACACGAATACCTGAAACAACTGGGCGCCGACGAAATCATTGATCGCGCCACCCTGTCCGAACCCGGCAAGCCGCTGGCCAAGGAGCGCTGGGCGGGCGTCATCGATTCGGTCGGCAGCCACACGCTGGCCAATGCCTGCGCCAGCACCCGGGCCGAAGGCACCGTGGCCGCGTGCGGTCTGGCTCAGGGCATGGATTTTCCGGCATCCGTGGCGCCGTTCATTTTGCGCTGCGTGACGCTGGCCGGGATCAACAGCGTGACCCAGCCCAAGGCGCGCCGCATCGAGGCCTGGGATCGTCTGGCGAAGGATCTGGATTTCGCGCTGTTGCCACTGATCAGCCATGAAATCGGCCTCGGCGAAGCCCTCGAAGCGGCGCCGAAGTTGCTCGCCGGTCAGTTGCGCGGGCGGGTTGTGGTCGACGTCAATCGCTGACACATTAGCGCCACCGCGGCCCGCCCGGGCCGCACTTCGAGCTAATGGAGTGGCGTTTTCGATGGATTTACCACAGCAATACGTCGATTCATTCACGGTTTCCGGCCTGCGCGTGCGCACCACCAACGCAGCCGAACACAACCCTGAAACCGCGCAGATCGGTCCGATGTGGGGACAGTTTTTTGCCAAGGGGCTGGCCGAGGTGATTCCCGGCAAACTGACCGAGTCGTCCGTGTATGGCGTGTATTCGGCTTACGAGTCGGATGCCTCCGGGGCATTCGATGTCACCGCCGGGGTGGCGGTGGCCGAGCCGTCGGCAGACCTCGAGACGATCCGGATCGAAAGCGGCAATTATCTGGTGTTCGAAGGGCGCGGCCCGCTGCCGGGAGCGGTCATCGAGACCTGGAGCCGGATCTGGCAGCACTTTGAAGCCAATCCGCAGATCGAGCGTCGATACGCCACCGACTTCGAGGCCTATACCGGCCCCGAATCGGTGGCGATTTATATCGGCCTGCGTTAAGCCGGCGTTTCGCGCAGCAACAACTCACGCTTGCGCTCCACGCCCCAGCGGTAGCCACTGAGATTGCCGTCGCTGCGCACCACGCGGTGGCACGGAATGGCCACCGCGAGGCTGTTGGCGCCGCAAGCCTGAGCCACTGCGCGCACGGCTTTTGGCGAGCCGATCCGCAAGGCGATGTCCGCGTAGCTGGCGGTGCTGCCGACCGGTATTTCCCGCAGCGCCTGCCACACCCGTTCCTGAAACGCCGTGCCGCGCACATCCAGCGGCAAATCCAGGCCGATGGCAGGCGCTTCGATGAAGCCGACGACGCGTGCGATCAGTTGTTCGAACTCGGCATCGGCGCCGATCAGGTTGGCCCGGCGAAACTGGTCCTGCAGGTCGCACACCAATTGGTGCGGATCGTCCCCTAGCAGAATCGCGCAGATCCCGCGCTCGCTCTGTGCCACCAGAATGGCGCCGAGCGAGCACTGGCCGACGGCGAAGCGGATGTCGTTGTTCTGACCGGCAGCCCGGAAGTCGCCGGGTTTCATGCCCAGCACCTGATCGGCCGCCTCGTAGAAACGGCTGTTGGAATTGAAGCCGGCGTCATACAGCGCCTCGGTCACCGTGCCGCCGTCTGCCAGGCGCTGACGAACCCGGCGCGAGCGATGCGCGGCGGCGTAACCTTTGGGCGTCAGGCCCGTTGCGGCTTTGAACACGCGATGAAAATGGAAGGCGCTCAGGCCGGCGGTCTCGGCGAGATCGTTGAGCGCCGGCAGACTGTCCGATGCTTCGATCTGGCGACAGGCTGCCGCGACGGTCGCAGCGTGTTGCGCGGCGACTTCGGTCTGATCCTTGCCCGCCCGTTTGCTGGGGCGATAGCCCGCAGCCTCGGCGTCTTCGGCGGTGTCGAAGAACTCGACGTTCTGCGGTTTCGGCAAGCGCGCCAGGCTGCTGGGGCGGCAATAGATGCCGGTGGTTTTCACGGCATAGACAAACTGGCCGTCCGCCCGAGGGTCGCGTGCGACGACAGCGGCCCAGCGTGGATCGTCTTCAGTGTTCAGCGAGGTGGAAAGCGTTTTCATGATGGAGAGTCCGTTGACCTGTTGAATTTCAGGTTAACCAGTGCCACCGGCCGGAACACTCCGACCCTTGCGGTCAAACTTTGCAGGATTATCCAGCGGTGCGAAACGTCAGGTTGAAACGCTGTTCGCCCAGGCGCGGGTGCCGGCCAGGCTTGATCGGCAGAATGCCGTGATAGCGCAGTCGGTCGACGCCGCCCCAGATCACCATATCGCCGTGCAGCAGCGAAATCTTCTGGCTCCTGTCGCCACGCGCGAAACCGCCGAACAGGAACGTTGCCGGCAAGCCCAATGACAGGGAAACGATCGGCGCTTCGTAGGCGGTTTCGTCTTTGTCCTGATGCAACGACATCTTTGCGCCTGGGACATAACGATTGATCAGGCAGGAATCCGGTACGAAGTCGGCAAATCCGGCGCGTTTCGCTGCGGCCTGGGCCAGTTCGCGAAACACCTCGGGCATGGCTGGCCAGGGTTGATGGCTCACGGGATCTTCGGATGAATAGCGGTAGCCGCTTCGATCGGTGATCCAGCCCAGTGCGCCGCAACTGCTGGTGGCCACCGACATGCTGAAGCCCCCGGGCGTCATCATGTGGCGCAGCGGTGCGCAGGCGATGATCGATTCCAGGGCCGGCAACAGCTGCTCGATTTGTGGCAAGGCAAAGCCGCGCAGCACCCAGGATTGCTCGCCGATCTGTTCGGCGCGCCGGGGCTGCTCGGATTCTATGTCGGCGAACAGATCGAAGGTGGTTTGCATGATCGTCAGGTCGCGTCGTGGAAGATGATGCCCAGAGTATGACGTTTTCCACTGTGCAGTCGGCTGACGCCGTGGCGCATGGTCACCCGATAGTTGCCGCGCACGCCTTTGACCGGGCGCTGGTTGACGGCAAAGATCAGCGCGTCGCCTTTTCTCAGGTCCATCACCAGCGGGCGGGACTGCATTCTTGGACGTTGTTCGGTCATGACGAACTCACCGCCGGTGAAGTCTTCGCCAGGTTCTGACAGAAGAATCGCCACTTGCAGTGGAAAGACATGCTCGCCGTACAGATCCTGATGCAGACAGTTGTAGTCCTGCGGGCCGTATTGCAGCAAGAGCGGGGTAGGCCGCAGTTGACCGGCGGCGTGGCAGCGCTCGAGAAATTCGCGGTGTTGCGCTGGAAAGCGCGCTGGCAGGCCCATTCGTTCATGCCAGCGGTTGGCCAGCGGCACGAGTCGCGGGTAAAGCGCGCTGCGCAGGCGTTCCACCACGGGGGGAAGCGGATAGCGCAGGTATTTGTATTCCCCGCGCCCGAAACCGTGGCGGGCCATGATCACCTGGGATCGAAACGGTTCACTTTGTGGGTAAAGCGCACTCAACCGATCGCAGGTGTCCGGGCGCAGCAGCGTGCGGATGACGGCGCAACCGTCCTGGTCCAGTTGCTGCTCCAGAGCAATCCAGTCGAGCGCATCGAGCGGGGAGGCGGGTGAGGGTGAGGGTG
The DNA here is from genome assembly GCF_058808435.1 of Pseudomonas sp. GW821-FHT11D10. NCBI lineage: Bacteria > Pseudomonadati > Pseudomonadota > Gammaproteobacteria > Pseudomonadales > Pseudomonadaceae > Pseudomonas > Pseudomonas sp. GW821-FHT11D10. The sequence continues at coordinate 918,016 of NZ_JBXARR010000001.1, forward strand.
ACATGCTGATTCCTTGGCTTACATTCAGGTATCAGTCTGGGCCGTCCACCCGGCCGCAACACTCCGCCGCTTGCGGTCGAATTTCGTCCGGGTCTTACAGGGCCTTGCTGACGCTGATGTCGCTGATCACATCGTCGCTCTGGCCGTGCAGGGCATCCAGTGCGGCCTTGGCTTCTTCCGGCGTGCCGTTTTCCAGTTGGGCGAACTCGAAGCGGCGTTCACCGTTGAGTTTGTACTTGATCACGTATTTGGTCGTTTGGGCCACGTTGATGCTTACCTGTCTGCGTTGGCGGAACCGCTCAGCTGAGTTTGGAGCTCGAGCGGCGAATGATCTTGATCGAATGCGTCAGGGTCGGCTTGCGGGTCACGCTGATCGCGCGGCGGTTGACGGTGTCGATGGTGATGTTCCAGAAACCGGTGCTCGGCGCGGTGATACGGGCCGGGAACGTGTCGAAAGCACCGCCGTGATAGGTGTGACGGCCGCCATTCTTGAAGCTGCGGAAGTTGGCGTCGTTCATCAAGCGGATGTTGCAGGTTTGCGAGCATTGAATGACGACGATGTCGTCTTCGTTGAGGTGCTCGCGCTGGTGAATGAATTTCATGGGCGCCTCCAGAAGGGCTTTTTCTACAAAATCAAAACGATAGCATTGTCGATTGGCGCAGTTTATCAGCCCGGACAGGTTATTATCCGGCCGTCGGGCACCGCTTTGACAATTAAAAACAGATATTCACGATTCCATGTGGGTTAAATGCAGCAGGCCTCGGAGAAAAACGGCATTCGTGCTGTCGGAGGGTCTTTATCGGAGGTTTTGTATGAAGTGGGGTGTGGTGATTCTGCCGTTGGCATTGGCAATGGGTGGTTGCGCAAGCGTTTCGGAAATCAATGAAACGCTGCCCACCATGGCCGTTATTTCCGGCAAGAAACCCCATGAGTATGCTCAGTGCCTGGCCGAAAAGCTGTCCGATAGCCGTGGCGCCTTGCAGGTAGAGCGGCACAAGGACGAAGTTCGGGTCATCGTTCCGGGCAAACTGGGATCGGGTCCGGCCGCGGTATTCGACATCGAGGATCGTTCGGGTGGCAGCAGCATCAAGCTGCACGAGCGGATGTCCAATGTGCCGCTGCGTCCATGGGATGTGCGCAAAGCTGCCACGGCCTGTATTTCCGGCTGATAGACTGTCAGCCGTCAGCATTGATGCCGTCACAGCGTTGCTGTGGCGGCATTGTCATTTCTGGAGAGGTGAATGAAGAGAGAGCAGGTGCGGGAGCGACACAAGGAAGGGCTCATTGCGGCGACCCATGTGATCCAGAATCCGGCGAATCCGGGGGAGTGGATCGTGTTTTTCAAGAAAAGCGCCGGTCGCAGTTACTTCCTGGTCGACGATAACGACGAAGTCGAGTCCTTCAACCGGCTCGACGACCTGATCGAGGTCGTGCGCGGGCTGGGCATCAAGTTCGCCGAAATTCACATGTAAGGCTATTTGCAGACCACTACCACGCTGCGGGTTTTGTAGTTACCGACATCGACGCCCAGCGTCTTGTCGTCTTCCTTGGGCGCCGGTGTGCCGTCGGTCCCGACGATCCGATAACCCGTTCCAGCACAGGACGCGTCAGCTTTTTCATAACAGCTTGCCCAGGAGTTGGCTTCGCCGGAGCAGTCGATGCTCAACCCTTGTTCACCGTTGTTCAGGTAGGTGGTCTGTGAGGTGGCACAACCGGCCAGGGCCGCGAGCGCAATCAGGGGCAGGAAGCTGATGAAGGGGCGGTTGATCATGGCAATGTCGTCTTCGAGGAGGAGGGGGCTAGACGCTATGACAGCGCCGGCATGAAAAGGTTATAGCGATTGGCCACTTCTTTGTGTGCAGCCCAAAAAAAGCCCTGCGCGAAGGCAGGGCCGGGATTCGTCGTCGCCGATCAGTCTTGATCCTTGCCGCGACGCTTCGGTGCAGGAGGTGTGTAATCAAGCACCGCGGCCACTTCAATCGCCATTGCTTCGGTGGGCAATGGGCCGGACACATCTTCGCCGTTGGCAGCGGTGATATGCCACTGGCCATCTTTCGCCTTGTCGACGGTGTACCCGTTGATGATTTTTGCTGCGGACATCTAGCGGCCTCGTTGGCTGGTTCAAAGGCAGCATGATAACGGTAAATGGGCGAACGGGCGCAGGTCGATGAGGTGTTCCTGGATCTTTGGGCTACGCTGATTGCGCAGCCTCTGTGTGCGGATTGAACTATCCGCCAGATTATTTCTCTATGTTGACATCGGTTAGCCAGTGCGGGGCATTGTAAGGTGCACGCCGCCTGATTAGACTGCGCCGAAACTCGTACACACAGCCCTTTCAAGGACTTATATGATCAAGAAATGCTTGTTCCCAGCAGCCGGTTACGGTACTCGCTTCCTCCCAGCGACTAAGGCCATGCCCAAAGAAATGCTGCCGGTGGTAAACAAGCCACTGATCCAGTACGGCGTCGAAGAAGCTCTGGATGCTGGCCTGAACGAAATCTCCATCGTGACCGGCCGTGGCAAGCGCGCCCTGGAAGACCACTTCGACATCAGCTATGAGCTGGAAAACCAGATCAAAGGCACCGACAAGGAAAAATACCTGGTCGGTATTCGCAAGCTGCTGGACGAGTGCTCGTTCTCCTACACCCGTCAGACCGAAATGAAAGGCCTGGGTCACGCGATCCTGACCGGCCGCCCGCTGATCGGTGACGAACCGTTCGCCGTGGTGCTGGCAGACGACCTGTGCGTCAACCTCGAAGGCGACGGCGTACTGACCCAGATGGTCAAACTGTACAAGCAGTTCCGCTGCTCGATCATTGCCATCCAGGAAGTCGATCCGCAGGAAACCAGCAAGTACGGCGTCATCGCTGGCGAAATGATCCGCGACGACATCTACCGCGTACACAGCATGGTCGAGAAGCCAAAGCCGGAAGATGCACCGTCGAACCTGGCGATCATCGGCCGTTACATCCTGACCCCGGACATCTTCGACCTGATCGAACAGACCGAGCCAGGCAAGGGCGGTGAAATCCAGATCACCGACGCCCTGATGAAACAAGCCCAGAACGGCTGCGTGATGGCTTACAAGTTCAAGGGCAAGCGTTTCGACTGCGGTGGTGCTGAAGGCTACATCGAAGCAACCAACTTCTGCTTCGAGAACTTCTACAAGACTGGCAAGGCTTACTGATAGCGCCTGATCTGCCTGTACGAAAAAGCCACCCTCGGGTGGCTTTTTCATTTTCCGCCCCTATATCGGCAGGAGTGCTTGCCCAACGGACGACGGCGGGTATGCTGATCGCCTGCCGAGGAGATAGAAATGGCCTACGATTTTGACCTTTATGTGATTGGTGCCGGTTCCGGCGGTGTGCGGGCTGCGCGTTTTGCTGCCGGGTTTGGTGCGAAAGTGGCGGTGGCCGAGAGCCGTTATCTGGGCGGTACCTGCGTCAACGTCGGTTGCGTACCGAAAAAACTGTTGGTGTACGGCGCCCACTTTGCCGAAGATTTCGAACAGTCCTCCGGTTTCGGCTGGAATCTGGGCGAGGCGGATTTCGATTGGGCCACGCTGATTGCCAACAAGGATCGCGAGATCAATCGCCTGAACGGCATTTATCGCAATCTGCTGGTTAACAGCGGCGTGACCCTGCATGAAGCGCACGCCAAGATCGTTGGTCCGCACGAAGTTGAGGTCAACGGCGAGCGCTACACCGCGAAGAATATTCTGATCGCCACCGGTGGCTGGCCGCAGATCCCCGAGATTCCGGGGCATGAGCATGCGATCAGCTCGAACCAGGCGTTCTTCCTCAAAGAACTGCCCAAGCGCGTCCTGGTCGTTGGCGGCGGTTACATCGCCGTCGAATTTGCCGGAATCTTCCATGGCCTGGGCGCCAGCACGACGTTGCTGTATCGCGGGGATCTGTTCTTGCGTGGTTTCGACGGTTCGGTTCGCAAGCATCTGCAGGAAGAACTGACCAAGCGTGGTATGGATCTGCAATTCAATGCCGACATTGCCCGTATCGACAAGCAATCGGACGGCAGCCTGAAGGCCACTCTAAAGGATGGTCGCGTGCTGGAAGCGGATTGTGTGTTCTACGCCACCGGACGACGTCCGATGCTGGACAACCTTGGGCTGGAAAACACCGATGTGCAGCTCGACGACAAAGGCTTCATCAAGGTCGACGAGCAATACCAGACCACCGAGCCATCAATCCTTGCGCTGGGCGATGTCATTGGTCGTGTGCAGTTGACGCCAGTGGCGCTGGCTGAAGGCATGGCGGTGGCGCGGCGTCTGTTCAAGCCTGAGCAATACCGTCCGGTGGATTACAAGATGATCCCGACGGCAGTGTTCAGTCTGCCGAACATCGGCACCGTCGGCCTGACCGAAGAAGAGGCGAGGGAAGCGGGTCACGACGTCGTGATCTACGAAAGCCGCTTCCGGCCGATGAAGCTGACCCTGACTGACTGTCAGGAGCGCACGCTGATGAAACTGGTGGTCGATGGCAAGTCCGACAAGGTGCTGGGCTGTCACATGGTCGGGCCGGATGCCGGCGAGATCGTGCAAGGTCTGGCGATCGCGCTGAAGGCTGGCGCCACCAAGCGTGACTTCGACGACACCATCGGGGTGCACCCGACGGCGGCCGAAGAATTTGTCACGATGCGTACGCCGGTCGGCGCTTAAGTCTTTTTCGGTTCTGCTGCGTCTGGCACTGCCGCAACGGTGGTGGCCAGGCGCAGGCTGTCTTGCGCCTTGGTCAATTCCTTCTCCAATGACTGATTGAGCTGCGATTGCTCGTCGACGTTCTGCTTGAGCGTCTGACTTTCCAGCAGGGCCACGCGCAGGCGTTCCTGGAGGAGGGTGCGTTCGCTGTCGACGCGATTGGCTTGCTCCAGCAATTGATCCTGACGCTGATTGCTGTGCTTGAGCTGATCCTGCATCAGGCTCAGTTCGCGCACGGTGCCGCGATTTTCGGTCAGCAGGCGTTCGTTGTCGCGGTGCAGCTGGGTGATCTCGTCCTGACGTACCAGTGCGCTTTGCTGTGCCTGGCGCAGCTCCATCTGCAACTGCTGAACCTGGGTTTCGTGACGGCTTTGCTCCTGCTCGCGCTGTTCCTTGATGGCGTTGCGGTAGTGCTCAAGCGCATCGCGGGCGTGCAGGTGCTTTTCTTCCAGTGAGCGGATCTGCTCGTCTTTGTCCTGCAAGCGCAATTCAAAATCGGCCAACGCCTGATTCAGCCCGGCGTTGCGCGTCTGCTCGGTCTGCAGCATCGAGCGGGTGTCGCTCAGGGCTTCGGATTCCTTGGCCAGCGCGGCAGCCTGAATGTCGTGCTTCTTCTCCAGTTGCGCATGATCCTGACGAAGCTGATTCAGCTCGTCCTCCAGTGCCTGACGCTGTTGCTCGTACTGCTCGCGCGCCTGATCAATCGGCTCCTGCGCCTGCTCTTTCAGGCGTTGGGCAAGGCGCGTGACGAGGGCGAGGAGTTCGTCATCGATGGGCTCTGCCGAAGGATCGGCCGGTTCGCTGCCGTCATCCAGCTCCTTCAGATAACGATGAATCGTGGTTTTGGAACCCGTATTGCCCAATTCGATGCGTACTGCATCGATGCTGGGGTGTTCGCCACGGGCGAGGATCGCTGTGCGCGCGATCTGGACTACTGCTTTGTTAACGCCGCCACGGGCCATATCTGCTCCTACCATTTCGTACTGTGGTACATGCCACCAAGGTACGCAGTGTACCATGTTGAAAATAAAGTGAAACAAGTACAGATAAACGGGCGGGATATACTGGTATTACCCCATGTGAAACCCATAAAATCGGTTTTCGCACGAACCCTCAGTACGCCACGAGAAAATCAGCCCATGAGCGATATCGATCGCTACCTGCAAGCAGCAACTCGCGACAACACCCGCCGCAGTTATCGCGCGGCCGTCGAGCATTTCGAAACGGTATGGGGTGGGTTCCTGCCGGCGACAGCGGACAGCATCGCGCGGTATCTGGTGGCGCATGCGGGCGTGTTGTCGGTCAACACGCTGAAGTTGCGTCTGTCGGCGCTGGCGCAATGGCACAACAGTCAGGGCTTCGCCGATCCCACCAAGTCGCCGGTGGTGCGCAAAGTGTTCAAGGGTATTCGCGCCCTGCATCCCGCGCAGGAAAAACAGGCCGAGCCACTCCAGTTGCGCGATCTTGAGCAGACCGTCGCCTGGCTTGAGCAGGAAATGAAGGACGCTAGAGAGAATCAGGACCGGCCGTTATTGCTCAGGGCCTGCCGGGATCGGGCATTGATTCTGCTGGGCTTCTGGCGTGGCTTTCGTAGTGATGAACTGTGTCGAGTGCAGATCGAGCACGTCCAGGCCCACGCCGGCAGCGGTATTACCCTGTATCTGCCGCGCAGCAAGGGCGATCGGGAAAACCTCGGCCAGACCTATCAGGCCCCGGCGCTGCTGAAGCTGTGCCCGGTGCAGGCTTATATCGAATGGATCACCGAGGCGGCACTGGTGCGAGGCCCGGTATTTCGCGCCGTCGACCGCTGGGGCAATCTGAGCGAGGAGGGGTTGCACGCCAACAGCGTGATTCCGTTGTTGCGTCAGGCCCTGGAGCGCGCCGGGATCTCCGGCGAGCGCTACACCAGCCATTCCCTGCGTCGCGGCTTTGCAACGTGGGCCCATCAAAGCGGCTGGGATCTCAAATCGTTGATGAGTTACGTAGGCTGGAAGGATATGAAGTCCGCCATGCGCTATGTTGAAGCGAGCCCCTTTCACGGGATGGCCCGGATTACGGATAAGCCGCTGTCGCCGTAGATATCGTTTTCTTCTATTAATACCCTCAGCTAATAGCGAAAACAAATCAGCAGCATCAGGTTTGCCAATGAGCCATCCGTCGAGTGACTGGGTAGGATTCACCCATCGAATTCACAACCCTGACGGAGAGTCATCAATGCCTATCATCAACAGCCAAGTAAAACCGTTCAAAGCTACCGCGTTCAAAAACGGCGACTTCGTACAAGTCTCGGACGCTGACCTGAAAGGCAAATGGTCCGTAGTGTTCTTCTACCCGGCCGACTTCACCTTCGTTTGCCCAACCGAGCTCGAAGACCTGGCTGACAACTACGCCGCCTTCCAGAAACTGGGCGTAGAGATCTACAGCGTTTCGACCGACACCCACTTTGCCCACGCTGCCTGGCACAACACTTCGCCAGCCATCGGCAAAATCGAATACACCATGATCGGCGACCCGACCCACGTCATCTCCCGCAACTTCGACGTGCTGATCGAAGAAGCTGGCCTGGCGGATCGTGGCACCTTCGTGATCAACCCTGAAGGCCAGATCAAAATCGTTGAACTGAACGATGGCGGCGTTGGCCGTGACGCTTCCGAGCTGCTGCGCAAAATCAAGGCTGCTCAGTACGTCGCTGCTCACCCAGGCGAAGTTTGCCCGGCCAAGTGGAAAGAAGGCGAGGCCACGCTGGCTCCGTCCCTGGACCTGGTCGGCAAGATCTAAGTCTGTGACACGCGCAATGCAGGGCGGGACTCCGCACCTACTCAAGTAAGCTGCACCGCCCAATAGAAAAGCCCGGGCGAGATTCGCTCGGGCTTTTTTTCGCCTCAAATAAAGTCAGGAGATCGCCCGTATGTTGGACGCCAATCTTAAAGCCCAGTTGAAATCGTACCTGGAACGGGTCACCCAGCCGATCGAGATCGTTGCTTCACTCGACGACGGTGCGAAATCCCGTGAAATGCTCGACCTGCTGAAAGACGTTGCCAGTCTTTCGCATCAGATTACCTTGATCGACAGCGGCGACGATGCACGCAAACCGTCGTTCTCGATCAACCGCCCGGGTGCCGACATCAGCCTGCGTTTCGCCGGCATCCCGATGGGCCATGAATTCACTTCGCTGGTGCTGGCCCTGCTGCAAGTCGGCGGCCACCCTTCGAAGGCCAGTGTCGAAGTGATCGAACAGATCCGCTCGCTGAAGGGCGAGTTCACCTTCGAGACTTACTTCTCGCTGTCCTGCCAGAACTGCCCGGACGTCGTTCAGGCGCTGAACCTGATGGCCGTGCTGAACCCGAACATCCGCCACGTCGCCATCGACGGCGCGCTGTTCCAGGACGAAGTCAACGATCGCAAGATCATGGCCGTGCCGAGCATCTACCTGAACGGTGAAAACTTCGGTCAGGGCCGCATGGGCCTGGAAGAAATCCTCGCCAAGCTCGACACTGGCGCCATCGAGCGTCAGGCCGAGAAAATCAGCGCCAAGCAAGCCTTTGATGTGCTGGTGGTCGGCGGTGGCCCAGCCGGTGCGTCGGCGGCGATCTACGCCGCACGTAAAGGCATTCGCACCGGCGTAGCAGCCGAGCGCTTCGGCGGTCAGGTGCTGGACACCATGGCCATCGAGAACTTCATTTCCGTGCAGGAAACCGAAGGCCCGAAACTGGCGACTGCGCTGGAAGAACACGTCAAGCAATACGACGTCGACATCATGAACCTGCAGCGCGCCGACAAGTTGATCCCGGGCAAGAATGGCGAGCTGCATGAAGTTCGTTTCGCCAGCGGCGCGACCCTCAAGGCCAAGAGCGTGATTCTGGCGACCGGCGCGCGGTGGCGTGAAATGAACGTGCCGGGCGAGCAGGAATACCGCAACAAAGGCGTGGCGTACTGCCCGCACTGCGACGGCCCGCTGTTCAAAGGCAAGCGTGTGGCGGTGATTGGCGGCGGTAACTCCGGCGTCGAAGCGGCCATCGACCTGGCCGGTATCGTGTCCCACGTGACCCTGCTGGAGTTCGACGTTCAGTTGCGCGCCGACGCCGTATTGCAACGCAAGCTGCACAGCCTGCCGAACGTCACCGTGATCACTAGTGCGCTGACCACTGAAGTCACCGGCGATGGCCAGAAGGTCAATGGCCTGCGTTACAAGGATCGCAATACTGACGAGCTGCGCACGGTCGAGCTGGAAGGGATCTTCGTGCAGATCGGCCTGTTGCCCAACACCGATTGGCTCAAAGGCACCATCGAGCTGTCGCCGCGCGGCGAGATCATCGTCGACAACCGCGGTGAAACTTCGATCCCGGGCATCTTCGCTGCCGGCGACGTGACCACCGTGCCGTACAAGCAGATCGTGATCGCGGTGGGCGAGGGCGCCAAGGCTTCCCTCAGCGCTTTCGATCATCTGATCCGCACTTCGGCTCCGGCGTAAATCCCGGGCCTGAAAAAAGAAAACCCCCATCAGTGATGATGGGGGTTTTTCTTTGCGGGGTGCTTTCTACCCGGGTTCAGCTTTACAGCGGCGCTGGCTGGATGATCTCGACCCAGTAGCCATCCGGATCCTTGATGAACGCCAGGCTCTTCATGCGGCCATCGGTCAGGCGCTTCTGGAAATCGCAGCCCAGTTCTTCAAAGCGTGCGCAGGCGGCGACGATGTCCGGCACCGAAATGCAGATGTGGCCGAAACCGCGCGGATCGGTGTTGCCATTGTGGTAGGCGAAATCTGCGTCGTTTTCGGTGCCGTGGTTGTGGGTCAGTTCCAGAATGCCGGGAATCGACTTCATCCACTCGGTGCGGGCAGCGGCGTCGGCCGGGATCTGCGATTTGTCGACCAGGGCGAGGAAGTACAGGCTGAATTCCGCTTCCGGGAAATCACGCTTCTCTACCAGCGAGAAACCCAATACGCGGGTGTAGAAATCCAGCGACTTGGTGATGTCTTTGACGCGCAGCATGGTGTGGTTGAACACGAAGTTGCGGGTTGCGCTGTCCGGGGTGGCGGTGACGCCAGGGAAGGTGTTCAGTTCTTGCAGGCTCATGGGCCCTCCGTAACAAATTGGGGCGAGTGAATGGGCGCAATGATACGCATGCCTGGCAGCATCGCCAAACCGAAAGCGCGGGCTTGCCCTGCGAGCGGGCGGGCCTCAGACTTTACGGCTCAATCCGCGAGTGCCTCTGGTAATGATCCGACCGTTCAAATCGCTGTTCGTTTTCCTGGGTTTTTCCCTGCTTGCTCTGCCGGCCTTTGCCGAGGCGCCGAGCATCACTTGGCCCGCCGGCTGGGAAGTCGAGGCGCTGCCCGAAACCTCCCCGCAAGTCTCCCGTCAGCGCGCAGTGAAGACTGACGCCGATGGCAATCAGGTGATGGTGATGGAGTTGACGATGACCCGCGTGGAAAATGGTCATCAGGTCAACTTGCAAGGCGTGTTGCTGGAGATGCGCAAGTCGGTGCAGAAAGACTTTTTCCAGAGCGGTTATCAGAGTGTCTGCAACAAGGTTCACCCGAGTACGCTGGGCTCGCTGACCGCGCTTGAGACCACTTGTACGGTGACTGAAAACGGCCGTCATGTGTTGTCGCAAACATTGGTTGCAGCGGTCGAGGCGGATAAGGCTTACGTACTTTCGTATGCCGGGCAGGCAGAGGTTTATAAGGCGAGCGGCGACGACATAGTGGCTGCGCGAAACAGCTTGAAATTCTAATCGTCTGTTCGTGGTCAGCCTGATGTTAGATACCGGAACTGATTAAACATAAAGTTAATCTCCGGCTAACGGGGCAACATTCGGAAGCATAGTTTCAGCGCGACAGCGGTTCGAGACTCAACTTGCCCGCCAGAAAAATCGTTGCATTTGTTAAATATTGTCCGAAAAAAAGCCCTGCATATGCAGGGCTTTCATATTTGCGAGGGATTAACCGCGCAACCAGGAATCAACGGTGGCTGCACCGTATTGTTCCTTCCAGGCCTTCAGGCCACGGTGGTTGCCACCCTTGGTCTCGATCAGCTCGCCGGTGTGCGGGTTCTGATAGACCTTGACCACGCGAGCGCGGCGAGTTTTAGGTGCGGCGGTCGATTGCAGGCCGGATTTCGCCGGGTTCGGATCGAGAATGGCGATGATGTCTTTCAGGCCTTTGCCGTAGGTTTTCATCAGCCCCTGGAGCTTTTCTTCGAATTCGATTTCTTTCTTGAGCCCGGCATCGTTCTTCAGCGATTCCAGCTGCTTGAGCTGTTCCTGAAGGGCCTTTTCAGCTGCACGAAATTCAGCGAGTCTGGACAATATCTTTACTCCAATAGTGTGTTTGGCTGATACCAACCGCAAACAAAGCTATAAGCCAAGAGCCTTGAAGCGACTCGGTGATAATGGCTCACCTGCCCATCTTGCAACAGGTAAGAAAAATTGTAGTAGTTAATGCGGCAAGAGTAAATCCTGACTTTTTCTTCATGTAACAACAACGCTGTTTTGTATCAATTTGGTGCGAGCTGTCGGCGAGTCAGGATTTATCCCGCCAAGTTAATGATGAGTTAATGCTTCGATGAAGTCTGCAGCCGGCATCGGTTTGCCGAAAAGGTAGCCTTGCAGAAAGTTGACATGATGAGCGGCCAGGTAATCGCACTGGGCTTGCGTCTCGACACCTTCGGCCACAATGCCCAGATCCAGTTTGGTGGAGAGCTCGATGATGCTGTCCAGAATATGCCGGGACAGGGCATCTTTATCGATCATGGCCACGAATGTCTGGTCGATCTTGAGGAAGTCGACATTGAAAGTCCTCAAGTAGCCAAGGCTTGAATGGCCGGTACCAAAGTCGTCAATCGCGATCTTCACGCCCATCGCACGCAGTTGCGCGAACAGTTGATGGGTGATGTCGGACGGCTCGATCAGCTCGCGTTCGGTCAGCTCAAGAACCAGGCTGATGCTGCCGGGCTGGAACGCTGACAAAAATTCACGGCAATCCTCCACCAGCTCCAGATCGTGGCAGTGGCTCGCAGTGATGTTGATGCCGATGTGGAATGGCGCGGTAAAGGTCGATGACAGCGGACCCAGCACGACAGCGGTCTGCTGCATCAAGGCGCGGGTCATCGGTACGATCAGCCCGGAGTGTTCGGCAAAGGGTATGAACAGATCCGGACGCACCAGTCCCTCCTTGGGATGGTTCCAGCGCATCAGCACTTCCGTGCCCGACCAGCGCTTGCTGTCGCCGTGCACCACTGGTTGAAAATAGGGAATGAATTCACCTGCTTCCAATGCCCGAAGCATTTCGTGGCTGGGTGAGGTGGAGCGCCTCTGCAAGATGTAGCCGATCGCTCCCGATACTGCACCGAAGAACATCAGCAGACTGAACAGCGGCGGGTACTCGTCTTTCATGTAGCGCCAGGTTTCGCCTTCCGGAAAAGCGGCGCTGACCGAGAACGCATAGTGCGACGAGTGCAAGGTACTCTGCGCCACCGGCAACGCGGGCAGGGCGCCCTGATGCACTTTGCCGTCGGCGGAGAGCCAGTTGTTGCCGACTTGCAGCAACAACAATGTGTGCCGACCGATCAGGCGCAGGATGTTGCTCAGGTGATAGCCGTCCAGCGTGGTGAGTGCGCCGCCGCGCCCTTCGCTCAGGCGATAGACCAGCAGCGCGGTGTCAGGCGTGACCGGATTGCCGTTCATGAGCCACAACTTGCCCTGGGCGTAGTCGCCCGGATTCACGGCTTCCTTGAAGTCGCCGAACAGCGAACTGCAATAGAGATTGTCGTCCCACACCAGATTGGTCGAGCGCACAAACGGGCGCCGGGTGACTTGTTCGCGCAAGGCCAGTTTGACGGTTTCGCAGGTCTGGCCTGCCAAAGGCAACAGTTCGCGGGCGGCCTGGGCGGTGTTGTCGAGCATCAGTTCGAACTGCCGCAGGGCTTCATCGGCGGTGTGTTGCGAACTCTGCTGAAGGGCGCGTCCGGCCTGCATATAAAGAATCACGCTGCCGAGTACGATCGGCAGGAGGCCACACAGCAAAGTCACGATAATCCGGGTACTGCGCTTGCGGCGGGGCCTGACGGTCAGTGGCATGGGCGCATCCTGTCGCGATGGAGTGGGGCTCTTGATGGCAGGCGAAGCGTGCGCGCAAAGCCCGAGGTCTGAGCCCATGATAGATGGCCAATGACAGCTGCGCCGCTCAACGGTAATCCAGCCGTGTTGCCAGTTGAATGAATGCCAGCGTGGCGGGTGAAGCCTGACGTTGGTCCAGCACCGCCAGACCGACTTGCCGGGTAACGGCGGGGGACAGCGGTCGCTTGACATAGCGCGGGTCGGGATCGAGAGGCAACGAGCCTTCCGCCACCACAGTCATTGCATCGCCCCGGCCCACGGTGTCGAGCGTGCTGAGCAGTTGTGAGCAGCGATAGCGGATGTTAGGGCTCAACCGGGCGGCATTGAACAGGCGCGATACCAGCTCCGACGAACCGGCCTCGGTCAGCACGAACGGATCGTTGCACAGGTCGTTAAGGCTCACTGAGTCGTGAGTCGCCAACGGGTGACCGAGCGGGAGCAGGGCGACCATCTGATCTTCGATCAAGGCAAACGTGTCGAAGCGTTCCTCGGGCAGCACTACAAAACCGATATCGATCCGCCGCTCTTCCAGCCACTGAATGACCTGCCGATCCGGGCCTTCATCGATGTGCACTTCGATCCCCGGATGCGCCTCACGATACTGCTGCAAAATCCTGGGCAACAACTTGATCGAGGACGTCGGTCCGAACGAGCCGATGCGCAGCGTGCCGCGTTTCATGCCGCGCGCATCCGCCGCCTCCTGACGCAAGGTGTTGGCCAACCCGAGCATCGCTCGCGCCCGCAGCAGCAGTTGTTCGCCGATGTCGCTCAGTTCCACTTGCGATTGATGGCGGCGCAGCAGCTCGACGCCCAGTTCCTGCTCCAGAGATTTCAAGGCGTGGGACACCGCCGACTGGGAAATCCCCAGACGATGGGCGGCGAGGGTGAAACCGCGCAGCTCGGCCACCAGCGAGAAGATTTCGAGTTGGGTCAGGGTCATGAGTAAAGACTCATTTTACGATGATGAGGAATCAATCGAATGATACGTCATCCGTCAGTCTCATCGTTGGGAGCGTTATGAGTTGTCATGAACCTGTTCGTCCGGCCGCCTCGGACATGCCCGTGTATTTGAACCTGGCCCTGGTCACCATGATCTGGGGCGGAACGTGGGTGGCCGGGCGGTTTCTGGCCGGCAGCCTGAGCCCGGTGTTTGCCGCCAGCCTGCGGTTTCTGCTGGCCAGCGTGGCGTTGGTCGTGTGTTTAAGGCTCGCTCAAGTCCGGTTGGCACGGCCCACGCCCCGGCAATGGCTGCAACTTGTGTTGCTGGGGTTCTTCGGGATTTTCTTCTACAACCTGTGCTTCTTTTACGGGTTGCAATACATCAACGCTTCCCGGGCCTCGTTGATTGTGGCGCTGAACCCGGCGGTCATTGGTCTGGCGTCATGGCTGCTGTTCAAGGAGCGGCTGAGCCGGTTGAAGATGATCGGGATTGCGATCTGCATCGGCGGGGCGGGCGTGGTGATCGTCAGCCGGAATCCGCAGCTGTTGAGCGAAACGCCGGACGCGTGGATTGGCGATCTGCTGATCCTCGGCTGCGTTTTGAGCTGGGGCGTCTATTCGCTGTTCTCCCGCAGCCTCAACCAGAGCATCGGCCCGGTGCAGACCGTGACCTTTTCGATTCTGCTGGGCACCCTGATGTTGTGGGCGCTGGCCCTGACCCGGGGCGAAGTCGACGTTGCAGCGCTGGCCGCACTTGGCACGCACCAATGGCTGAGCCTGGCCTATCTGGGCGTGCTCGGCTCGGCGCTGGCCTACATCGGTTACTACGATGGCATCCGCAAAATCGGCGCCACGCGCTCCGGCGTGTTCATTGCGCTCAACCCGCTGACCGCCGTGCTGGCCGGTGCAATCCTGCTGGGCGAACAGCTGACGCTGGCCATGTGCCTGGGCGGCGTGCTGATTCTGGCGGGCATCTGGCTGTGCAACAAACCCCTTGCACCGGGCCGAAAAAAGCGGATTTTATAGAGAGGGCAGACAACCCTATTTACGCTGTGTAGAATCGGGTTACGCATACAATAATAATCGTCTTCTGGCAGCAGAAGCCTCGCCCGCAAGAGCCTTGGGTCGACAATGAAGATATTCGGGTTTCAACTGATCTACGGTGACTTCCTCGCCCGCAGTGTGCGTGGCATCTCCTGTGCGCCACCCACCGGTCTCAGCATTACTGACAAATAACTCTGGTTAATTGATAAGAATGATGAGGCGCCAACCATGGCAGATTTATACGAAAACCCAATGGGCCTGATGGGCTTCGAATTCATCGAGTTCGCATCGCCGACCCCTGGCACCCTGGAGCCGATCTTCGAGATCATGGGCTTCACCAAGGTCGCGACCCACCGTTCCAAGAACGTGCACCTGTATCGTCAGGGCGCGATCAACCTGATCCTCAACAACGAACCCCACAGCGTTGCTTCGTACTTCGCGGCCGAACACGGCCCGTCGGTGTGCGGCATGGCGTTCCGGGTCAAGGATTCGCAGAAGGCCTACAACCGCGCACTGGAACTGGGCGCACAGCCGATCCACATCGAAACCGGCCCGATGGAACTGAACCTGCCGGCGATCAAAGGCATTGGCGGCGCGCCGCTGTACCTGATCGACCGTTTCGGCGAAGGCAGCTCTATCTATGACATCGACTTCGTGTTCCTGGAAGGCGTTGACCGCAACCCGGTCGGTGCCGGCCTGAAGATCATCGACCACCTGACCCACAACGTGTATCGCGGCCGCATGGCTTACTGGGCGAACTTCTACGAGAAGCTGTTCAACTTCCGCGAAATCCGCTACTTCGACATCAAGGGCGAATACACCGGCCTGACCTCGAAAGCGATGACCGCACCGGACGGCATGATCCGCATCCCGCTCAACGAAGAATCGTCGAAGGGCGCCGGGCAGATCGAAGAGTTCCTGATGCAGTTCAACGGCGAAGGCATCCAGCACGTGGCGTTCCTCACCGACGACCTGGTCAAGACCTGGGATCAATTGAAGAAGATCGGCATGCGCTTCATGACCGCGCCGCCGGACACCTACTACGAAATGCTCGAAGGCCGCCTGCCGAACCACGGCGAGCCAGTCGATCAACTGCAATCGCGCGGCATCCTGCTCGACGGTGCATCGGATAAAGAAGACAAGCGTCTGCTGCTGCAGATCTTCTCGGAAACCCTGATGGGCCCGGTGTTCTTCGAATTCATCCAGCGCAAAGGCGACGATGGTTTCGGCGAAGGCAACTTCAAGGCACTGTTCGAATCGATCGAGCGTGACCAAGTGCGTCGTGGCGTGCTCGCCACCGAGTAATCCGCACCAGATGTAAAAAAGCCCGGCCTGCAATTGTGCAGGCCGGGCTTTTTATTGCGCGCCTTACGGGCGCCGTTGGCGCATCAGGTGCTTGAAGCCTTCAAACACCAGCACCACGACGGCGAGCCAGATCGGGATGTAGGTCAGCCATTCACCGGGCTTGATGCTCTCGCCAAGCAACAGCGCCACACCGAGCAACAGCACCGGCTCAACGTAACTCAACAAACCAAACAGGCTGAACGGCAGCAAGCGGCTGGCGATGATGTAGACCACCAGTGCCGAGGCACTGATCAGACCGAGCAGCGGAATCAGCCAGGTCAGCGCCGGGTACTGATCGAACACACCGAAACCCTGTTCGCCGCCGCGCACAAACCAGTACGCCACCGGCAGCATCAAAGTCATGTCGACCCACAAACCGCCGAGGTTGTCGGTCTTGAGGTATTTGCGCAGCACGAAGTACAGCGGATAACCGACGACCACCACCAGCGTCGCCCAGGAAAAACCGCCGACCTGATACAACTCGTTCAACACGCCGAGGCTGGCAAAAAACACTGCGACTTTTTGCAGGTACGACAGGCTTTCGCCATAAGCGATGCGGCCGGTCAGGACCATGGCCAGCGGCAACAGGAAGTAGCCCAGCGACACATCGAGGCTGTAGCCGTTGAGCGGCGCCCACATGAACAGCCACAACTGCACGCCGAGCAACGCGGACGAAACGATCAGACCACCGATCAACTTCGGCAGCGCAGGGATCCGGCGCAGCAGTTCGAGCACGCGCCGCCATTCGCCGGATACCAGCATGAACACGGTCATGCAGGGCACGGTCAGCAGCATCCGCCAACCGAAGATTTCCACGCCACTCAACGGGGTGAGCAACGAGGTGTAGTAATACATGACGGCAAACAGCGTCGAGGCTGTTACCGATAGAGCGATACCTTTAGACAAACTGTCCTCGCGGGGGTGATGGTGAAACGGGGCGCGCAGGATACGTGGTTTTTGTGGTGAATATTGGTCGGGGTGGGCAATATTTTCTACATGATCCAAAAAGCCCCTCACCCTAACCCTCTCCCGGAGGGAGAGGGGACTGACCGAGGTGTCTTAAGAACTACTGCGACCTGTGAGACCCAATTGATTTCGGATTCAGTCAGCACTATCAGGAAGAAGAATAGGCTGAATATCCCCGGATCGGTTCCCTCTCCCTCCGGGAGAGGGTTAGGGTGAGGGCAGCGATCTCAAGCCTGGCGCAATTTCCGGCCCGACACAAAATGGCTCACATCATTAAACCCCGGCGTCGACGCATGCCCCGGCGTCACCAGCGAATCGATAAACGCCTCATCCTCCGCCGTAATCTTCACCGCCTGCGCCTTGGTGTACGCATCCCACTGTTCCTCAGTACGCGGCCCGACAATCGCCGACGTCACCGCGCCGTTGTTCAGCACCCAGGCAATCGCAAACTCGACAATCCCGACCCCACGCTCTTTGGTGTATTGCTGAATCTGCTGGGCAATGCGCAACGACTCCACGCGCCACTCAGTCTCCAGAATCCGTTTGTCCTGACGCCCGGCGCGGCTGTTGGCGTCCGGGGTCACGTCCGGTGCGTACTTGCCGCTGAGCACGCCACGGGCCAGCGGGCTGTAAGGCACTACGCCGAGGCCGTAAGTCTGGGCGGCGGTGATCTGCTCGGTTTCGGCCTGACGGTTGACGATGTTGTACAGCGGCTGGCTGATCACCGGGCGATCAACGCCGAGTTTGTCCGCCACGCGAATCACCTCGGCAATCCGCCAGCCGCGATAGTTCGACAGGCCCCAATAACGGATCTTGCCTTGGCGAATCAGATCGCCAATCGCCGAAATCGTCACCTCCAGCGGCGTGCTGTGGTCTTCGCGGTGCAGGTAATAGATGTCGAGGTAGTCGGTGCCGAGCCGGGTCAGGCTGGCCTCCAAGCCATTGAAGATGTGTTTGCGGCTCAAACCTCTGCGGTTCGGAACGCCATCCACCGGGCCGAAGCCGACCTTGGTCGCCAGCACCCATTCATGCCGATGACGGGCGATGGCCTCACCGACGATCTCTTCCGAGCGGCCGTTGGTGTAGACGTCAGCCGTGTCGATGAAATTGATGCCCTGATCCCAGGCCTTGTCGATGATGCGCAGCGAGTCTTCTGCGCTGGTCTGCTCGCCGAACATCATCGTGCCGAGGGTGAGGGTGGACACCTGCAACCCCGAGTGCCCCAGTGTGCGATAGCTCATGCCGAAATCCTTTTGTCGGTGGGAAAGCTTCCATCAAATACCAGAAGCGCCCGGTGCGGCAAAGTGAATTTATCGGCGCAACGCCTCGCAACGTTCGCGCAAAAACGCCTGCAACACCTTGACCCGTTCCGACACCTGCACCCGATGCGGGCACAACAGATTGAACGGCACGCTCTCGCCATGCCAGTCATCGAACAGCGTCACCAGCCGCCCGGCGCGGACGTCTTCGGCCACGTCGAGCCAGGCCTTGTAGGCGATGCCGTGCCCGGCGAGGGCCCAACGGCGCGCGACTTCGCCGTCGTCGCTGAGGTAGTCGCCGCGTACTTCGACCTCAACCGTTTCGTTGTCGCGATGGAAACGCCAGGTGTTATAGGGCCGGCCATTTCGCAGGTAGAGCAGGGCACTGTGCTCGCTCAATTCCGCAGGATTTTGCGGCGTGCCGTGGCGTTCCAGATACGCGGGGCTGGCGCAGGCCACACGACGATGCTCAGGCAAAATCGGCAACGCCACCAGCGTCGAATCACTCGGCACGCCAAAGCGCAGCGCCACATCAACCGTCTCGCGAAACAGATCGGCATGCCGATCGTTGAGCAGCAATTGCAGCTGAATGTGCGGGTGCTCGCGCTTGAAATCGTCCAGCCACGGCAGCAACACATTGCGCCCGAAGTCCGACGGCGCCGCCAGTTGCAGCACGCCGCTCAGGCCTTCGGTCTGTTGCTTCAGCGCCTGTTCGCCCTCGGCCAGTGTCGCCAGCGCCAGGCGCACGCTTTCCAGATAACGCCGGCCTTCCTCGGTCAGGCGCATGCTGCGGGTGGAGCGGGCGAACAGGCGGATGCCGAGGCGGGTTTCCAGGCGTTTCAACGCGATGCTGGCGGCGGCCGGCGTCAGCTCCAGCGCCCGGGCGGCGGCGGAGATGCTGCCGGAGTCGGCGGTGCGGACGAAGATTTCCAGATCGAGGATTGAGCTCATTAGTAAAAATCCGTTGAAGATCCTTGGCGTTTTGCGGGATTTTTCCGGGATTGGCAAGCGCAGATACTGAAATCCTGAATAACCGCAGGAGACAGGCATGACGTGGACATTTGATCATCTGGCCTTCAACACCGCTGACGGTCAGGCGCTGCAGGACGCTTTTGGTGGGTTGTTGGGATTGACGCCGGGGCGCCGGCCGCCGTTTCCGTTTCCCGGGCGGTGGTTGTATCAGGAGGGGGAGGCGTTGGTGCATGTGATTGAGCAGCCCGCGCTGGATGAGGCCGCGTTAAGTCATATTGCGTTTCGTACCGATGAAGATGCGGCGGTGGTTTTGAAGCGGGTGCAGGGCAGTGGGTTGTCTTATCAGGTGGCGCAGGTGCCTGAGGAAAGGATCTGGCAGATTTTTGTGCAGATGCCGGGTGGGTTGGTGCTGGAGCTGGATGCGAAATCGGGGGCTTAGAATCAAGAGCTCCCTCACCCCAGCCCTCTCCCGGAGGGAGAGGGAGCCGACCGAGGTGTTCTCACGAGGTACATCGACCTGAAATATCGAGTCGAACTCAGGCTTTGAAAAGCACCGAGATCGGCTCCCTTTCCCCCTCGCCCCCCTGGGGGAGAGGGCTGGGGTGAGGGGGTGACGTTCTCAGTCACACCGGAGTGTTTAAGTGTGGTGTTTAAAGGACACGTTCAGACACGCACCCCAGGCTACACAACCTTGCGCCGTTGCCTACGACTAAGCCAGAATCCGCCGGCTTGTGCGCTCAAGGGCCGGGTTTTATCGTTGTCCCGTCGCTGAAATGCAGCGATCGGGTTTGGTAGCCCGGATCTGACTTGTTGCGCAATTCACCGTATTCGGACGCTCATCCGTCCGTGCTTTTATGGTGGCCATGCGTGGGGCGCTTTCGAGCGCGCCGGTTCTCCAAGTCACCGGTCTACCAACCCGTGTATGGCCACCACCTCTTCGTTTGGTAGCGAAGTTTGATGGCTCCATTTTTCTGATTTGGAGATTCAAACGTGATCAAACCAACACCCAACCCACCCGAAACCGACACCACTTCGCCCTACGAAACCCTCGACTCCAAGACATTCCACGAAGCCGCCGAGCGCGCCCTCGATCATTACCTCAATCCGCTTCTCCCCAGAAAACCGCTGCTCAAACCCAACACCCGCTACCTCATCGCCCCCGGTATCGACAGCGAAGAACTGCTGGCCGATGCCTCTGAAACCCTGACTTGCGCCAAAACCATGGCCACCGACTTCGCCGGACTGGTGGACGGATCGCAGCGGCATGTGCTGTTGGGCATTGCGCAACTGATCATGCTGAGTGAACTGGCGGTGAACCGGGCGCTGGATAATCTGGAAGTAGAGGGCTGAAAATCAAAAGCTCCCTCACCCCAGCCCTCTCCCGGAGGGAGAGGGAGCCGACTGCGGTGATCTCACGAGGTACATCGACCTGAAATATTGGGTCGAGCTCCGGCTTTGAAAAACACACCTTACCGCGTATATCGACGTGAAATATCGAGTCGAACTCCGATTTTGAAAAGCACCGAGATTGGCTCCCTTTCCCCCTCGCCCCCTTGGGGGAGAGGGCTGGGGTGAGGGGGTGACGTTTGCAGCGACACTACAAAACAGAAGTCATACACCCAGAATAGAAAACGGCCCGAAAGGGCCGTTTCTGTATTTCGACTAAGGCCTAAGCCCGCAACGTCCGCGTCATCCGCAACGCCAGCAAACTCCCGCCAACAATCACACCCGCCAACAGATACAACGCCGCATCCGTCGACCCGGTGCTGTCCTTGACCCAGCCCACAAGGTAAGGACTGAGGAACCCAGCCATCTGCCCCATCGAGTTGATCAATGCCAACCCACCCGCCGCAGCACCTGCGCTCAGCATCGCCGTCGGCACCGGCCAGAACATCGGCAGACCGGTCAGCGCCCCCATGGTCGCAATGGTCAGACCGAGAATCGCAATCGCCGGATTCGCCGCGAAGTTCACCGCAATCAGCAGGCCAACCGCGCCCATCAACATCGGCACCACCAAATGCCAGCGGCGTTCTTTACGCAAGTCCGCCGAACGGCCGACCACCAGCATGAACACCGCCGCCAGCAGATACGGAATAGCGCTCAACCAGCCAATCACCAGGTTATCGCTGAAGCCGAGGTTCTTGATGATCGACGGCAGCCAGAAGTTGATCGCGTACACGCCGCTCTGGATGCAGAAGTAGATCAGGCCGAAGGCCCAGATGGCCGGGTTCTTGAACACGGCAATCAACGAATCGGAAGTGGTTTTCGGCTTGTTCGCCAGGTCTTCGGCCTGATCGGCTTCCAGCACCGAACGCTCATGCGGGGTCAGCCATTTGGCGTTGGCGAAGTTGTCGCTGAGCAGGAAGTAGGCGAGTGCGCCCAGTACCACGGTCGGAATGCCTTGCAGCAGGAACATCCACTGCCAGCCGGCGAGGCCACCTTGCCCTGCGGCGAAGTGATTGAGGATCCAGCCGGAAAACGGGCTACCCAGCAGGCCGGACACCGGGATCGCCGACATGAACAGCGCCATGATCCGGCCACGGCGGAAGGTCGGAAACCACTGCGAGAGATACAGCACAACGCCCGGGAAGAACCCGGCTTCAGCAGCGCCGGTGAACAGGCGCAGGGTGTAGAACTCGGTCGGTGTGGTGACGAACAGCAGGCAGGTCGACAGCGTGCCCCAGGTGATCATCATCAGCGCGATCCAGCGCCGAGGGCCGAATTTGGTCAGGGCCAGGTTGCTCGGTACGCCGCACAGCACGTAGCCGATGAAGAAGATACCGGCCCCGAGGCCGTACACGGTTTCGCTGAATTTCAGCGCGTCGAGCATCTGCAGTTTGGCAAATCCAACGTTGACCCGGTCGAGGTAGTTGAACAGGTAGCAGATGAAGATGAAGGGGATCAAACGCAGGGTGATGCGTTTGTAGACGGCATTTTTATCGTCATCGATGGTCTGGGCGGCAGCGGCGCTCTGCGACATGGCGGCTCTCTCTTTATTATGATTTTTTGCGATGCAAAGGGTAACGTTGATCGCCCTGAGAGTCTCGGCCACCTTTGGCCGGATTGTCTTTGTGCCTGAGCACAGGGTTTGCTGCCAGACCCTGTGCGGGTGAACAACCGTCCGCGCCTGTTTTCAAGGATTCCAGCCCCTATGTTCGAACTCGATCACGACCTCGCCCAGGACATCGTCGACCGGGCCATGGCCATTTTGCCGTACAACGTCAACGTCATGGACAGTCAGGGCTTGATCCTCGGCAGTGGCGAGCCGGAGCGGATCAACACCCGTCACGAAGGCGCGCAACTGGTGCTGGCCAACGGGCGAGTGGTGGAGATCGACGCGCAGACCGCCGTGCATTTGAAGGGCGTGCAGCCGGGGATCAACCTGCCGCTATTGCTCGATCAGCGTTTGATCGGTGTGCTCGGCATTACCGGCGAGCCGGAGCAACTGCGCACTTACGCCGAACTGGTGCGCATGACCGCCGAGATGTTGGTCGGCCAGCGCAACCAGCAATCCGAGCAGCAATGGCGGCGGCAACGTTGCGATGACTTGCTCGCGTTGTTGCTGAGTGAAGCGGGGGATTCGCCGCGTTTGGTGGATGAAGCTCAGCAACTCGGGCTCAAGCCGCAACTGACGCGCGTGCCGTATCTGTTCGAGTTGGGTCTTGAGCATGGGCCGGGGCAAACCGTCGAGGCGCTGAGTGCCTGGCTGATGACGCGCTATCCGGACAGTTGGTGCGTGAGTTCGGCCAAGTCGTCGCTGCTGTGGTGTCGACCGGCGAGTCAGAACGTCGAGCATGATCGTTTGCTGGAAAAACTCGATGGCCTCGGCTGGAACATTCTGCGCATTGCGGTCGGCGGGCAAGCCGATGGGCTGGCCGGGTTGCGCCGTTGCTATCGGCGGGTCGGCGATTTACTCGCCTATGGCCGCGAAGTGCTGCCGCGTTCACGGCTGCTCACCCTCAATCGCTATCGCTTGCCGGTGATGCTCTGGCGCCATCGCAACGATGATGCGCTGGATGAACTGCTCAAGCCGTTGCGCAAGGTCATTGCCAAGGACAGCAACGGCCAGTTGCTCGCGACCCTGCGCAGCTGGTGCGATCACGACGGGCAGAGCCAGGCTTGCGCCGATGCCTTGGGGATTCACCGCAACAGCCTGCGTTACCGAATGGAGCGAATTGCCGAGTTGAGCGGGGTCGATCCGCTGAAACTCGATGGCATGCTGGCGTTGTACCTGGGGGTGCAATTGCTGCCACAGACTGACTGAGGTTTATTCGGCACCTCGGATAATGCTATCGCGAGCAGGCTCGCTCCCACATTTGGAATCCATTCCTCTGTGGGAGCGAGCCTGCTCCGGGCGGCGATCCGACGATGGCGGTGGAACATTCAGCACCGAAATCCCTGGCTTTGTGAAAATGAACAATAAACGCCAATCCAACTTGTGCAGCGGACAGGCGTCAACGCGCAAGGCGACTGGCAGCATGAGGGGCATTGGAACTGGAGAATTCGCATGAAAATCGTAATCGCCCCCGATTCGTTCAAGGACAGCCTGAGTGCCCAAGGCGTTGCAGAAGCCATCGCGCGGGGCCTGGCGCAGGTCTGGCCGCAGGCGACGCTGGTCAAATGCCCGATGGCCGACGGTGGCGAAGGGACGGTGGAGTCGATTCTCGCCGCGTGTGAAGGTGGACTGCACCGCACCCGCGTGCGCGGCCCGTTGGGCGCAGCGGTCGAAGCCGCATGGGGCTGGCTGCCGCACAACCACACCGCAATCATCGAGATGGCCGAGGCCAGCGGTCTGCAACTGGTGCCGCCGGGGCAGCGTGATGCGTGCATCAGCAGCACCTTCGGCACCGGTGAACTGATTCGCGCCGCGCTGGATGCCGGCGCACAACGCGTCATTCTGGCCATCGGCGGCAGCGCCACCAACGACGGTGGCGCCGGCGCGATGCAGGCGCTGGGCGTGAAACTGCTGGATGCTCAAGGGCAATCGTTGGTGCCGGGCGGTCTGGCGCTGGCGCAACTCGCACGTCTGGACCTGAGCGAACTCGACCCACGTCTGGCGCAAGTCCGCTTCGATATCGCCGCCGACGTCAACAATCCGCTGTGCGGCCCCCACGGCGCCTCGGCGATTTTCGGCCCGCAAAAGGGCGCATCACCCGCGCAAGTGCAACAACTGGATCAGGCCCTCGGTCACTTCGCCGAACTCTGCGCGCAAGCGCTGGGCAACGATGTTCGGGATGAACCGGGCAGCGGTGCAGCAGGCGGACTGGGTTTTGCCGCCAAGGCGTTTCTCGGCGCACGGTTCCAGGCCGGGGTCGAAGTGGTCGCGGAACTGGTCGGGCTGGCCGATGCGGTGAAGGGCGCAGATCTGGTCATCACCGGCGAAGGACGCTTCGATGCCCAGACCCTGCGCGGTAAAACCCCGTTCGGCGTAGCGCGAATCGCCAAGCAACACGACGTTCCCGTGATCGTCATCGCCGGCACCTTGGGCGAGGGTTATCAGGAACTCTACGATCACGGCATCGACGCCGCCTTCGCCGTCACCAGCGGCCCGATGACCCTTGAACAGGCCTGCGCCGAAGCACCCCGTCTATTGCGCGAACGTGCCACAGACATCGCTCGCGTCTGGCGCATGGCAACCCCGGCCTGACCTGCCGCCCATCATCTAAAGCTGCGGGTGTTTCACCGCTGAAACACCCGCAACACCTTGAAAAATATTTCATCTTTCCCCGCGAAATTCCTCAAGCCTGGCCGATACAGAAGTCAGGCGCGCACAAGACTTCCCAAAACAGTGACGCCGGACTGAAGCCCACTCCACGGGCCAGTGATCACGGCATGGACGCTCGTAGTTTCAATCATCCGAGAGTCCTCCTATGTCCTTGCGTAATCTGAATATCGCGCCTCGTGCCTTCCTCGGTTTTGCCTTCATCGCCTTGCTGGTGATCGTGCTCGGCGTGTTCGCCATCAACCGCATGTCGATCATCCGCCAGGCGTCGCTGGAGATGGAGTCGACGCAGTTGCCGAGCGTCACGCAACTTGCCGTGGTCACGGAAAACGTCCTGCGCCTGCGTATCCTCTCGTTCCGCATTCTGGTCAACCGCGACCCGGCCGGTTTGCAGGAAGCCCAGACCCGCATCGGCGTGCTGGTGGACAAGGTGCGCGCCGCCCAGGCCAGTTACGCGGCACTGCCGGCCGGTTCGGAAGAGCGCGCGCTGTATCAGACTTTCGCGACGACGCTCGACAACTACCTGCAAGCGCAAAACCAGATGATGGATCTGTCGCGTCAGGACAAGGTCGATGAGATGCGTACCCTGATCAACACAAAGATCAAGGACGGCACCGACAAAATGGGCGAACAACTCAACCAACTGATTGCGATCAACTCGGCTGATGCGAAAACCGCGTCGTCCCAGGCCGGTGACCAGTACAGCGGCGCGATCACCGGGATCATCGTGGTGGCCGTGATGGCTGCGTTGCTGACCGTGCTGCTGGCGTGGCTGCTGACCCGCAGCATCGTCACCCCGCTGAACCGCGCCGTCGCTGCCGCGCAAACCATCGCCGGCGGCAACCTGACCAAAGCCATTGAAGTCGACGGCAAGGACGAACCGGCGCGCCTGCTTGAAGCGCTGGCCGCGATGCAGACCAACCTGCGCAAGACCATCGAACAGATCGCCGGCTCCGCTACGCAACTGGGCGCCGCCGCTGAAGAACTCAGCGCCGTGACCGAAGAAGCGTCCCGTGGCCTGCAACAGCAGAATGATGAAATTGAACAAGCCGCCACCGCCGTCAACGAAATGACCGCTGCGGTGGAAGAGGTCGCACGCAACGCGGTGTCGACTTCCGAAGCCTCAAACCAGTCGACCCACGCCGCCCGCGAAGGTCGCGATCAAGTGGTGAAAACCGTCGACGCGATCCAGACCATGACCCACGACGTGCAGAACACCGCGCAAATGATCGAAGGCCTGGCCGCTCAGGGCCGCGACATCGGCAAGGTGCTGGACGTGATCCGCGCCATCGCCGAACAGACCAACCTGCTGGCGCTCAACGCCGCCATCGAAGCAGCCCGTGCCGGTGAAGCGGGACGCGGTTTCGCCGTGGTAGCGGACGAGGTTCGCGCTTTGGCTCATCGCACCGCGCAATCGACCCAGGAAATCGAAAAAATGGTCGCCGGCATTCAGAACGGCACCGGCGAAGCGGTCGAGTCGATGCAGCAAAGCAACCAGCGCACCCAGTCCACCCTGGAAATGGCCCGTGCCGCCGGCGTGGCGCTGGAGCAGATCACTCAATCGATTCACCAGATCAACGAACGCAACCTGGTGATCGCCAGCGCTTCTGAAGAGCAGGCGCAGGTGTCCCGCGAGGTTGACCGCAACCTGGTCAACATCCGCGACCTGGCCACCCAATCGGCTGCCGGCGCGAATCAAACCAGCGCCGCGACCCACGAACTGTCGCGCCTGGCGGTGGATTTGAATGCGATGGTGGCGCGGTTTGTGATTTGAGCGGCGGTTCAGGTCAAGCGATAGCTACCCTGATAAATTCCGCCATCGAATCCTTCGACGAGACGCCTGCGCGGCTCTTGATCCGATAATGCAACAGGTAAACGCCATTACCGATATTCACAAAGATCCAGCCCGGTAATGGCACCACTGTCTCTCCCCCGAGGTGATTGACCAGCACTTCAATCACTTCAGGTGCATTGGGTGGCCCGAAGAAGACTTGAACGGTGTCACCGTGTACATATCCGGGGTGCCCAGGAATCCTGATCTGGACAACATTGCAGTGTGCGTTCAGGTAACCGGTGGTCACACCGGGGCCAGTTGTCGTCTCTTCTGGCACTATCGGTTCGTCCGGGGTTGCGCCATCAAGCGGTACGCGATCTTCAATGGTGAATAAAGTCGGTTCTGACTCGTGCTGCGTTCCGTCGTGGTTGACCACCTTAAATTGAATTTCCGTGATGCCAACCGTCAGGTGTTTCTGGGGCAGTTTCAGTTTCAGAGGAAACGTGATCAGGCCAGGAAGCTTGTACTTTTCGGCCTCCGTCCAGGGTCCTCCGGGTAATTTCACCCACAGTGTCACCTCGTCAGTCTGTCCTCCAATAGCGGAACCGGGCCATGGACGGCTGACTTCCAGCTCAAGGTCGAATAGCCACGCCCAGAAGGGCAGCAGATTTTTCTGGGGGTAGACCGGATTGTTCGACTCACCGTGGCTGGCAAGCGCGCGTGTGATCTTCAATGCGGGAATCGTGGCCATGTCCTTATCTCCTGAACGTGTCGCCCGTGGCTCCAGCGCCTTACAGGCTCAGGACTATTAAGCGGTAGCCCGGTAATTCCCGATACTGTCAAACCTGACAGGTAGCAGCCCCGGAAAGTGGCGCGTTTCTTGATTTGAGATAGGGTGAAGGCTGGAGACCGCGCAATCAGGAGACGTACATGCGCTATTCAGCCTTGACCCAACGAATCGCCGGGGAGGGAGCAGCGGCCTGGCGGATTCACGACCGAGCGCTGGAGTTACGCGCCGAAGGGATCGATGTGTTGCTGCTGTCCGTGGGCGATCCGGATTTTGATACGCCGCTGCCGATCATCCACGGGGCCATCGACAGCCTGCTGGCCGGCGATACCCACTATTCCGAAGTGCGCGGCCGGCTGGAGCTGCGCAAGCGGATTGCCGAGCGCCATCGGCGCAACAGTGGCCAGGAAGTGGATGCCGAGCATGTGATCGTGCTGCCCGGCGCGCAATGCGCGGTGTATTCGGTAGCGCAGTGTCTGCTGGATCCGGACGATGAAGTGATCGTCGCCGAACCGATGTACGTGACTTATGAAGGTGTGTTCGGTGCTTGCGGAGCTACCGTGGTGCCTGTTCCGGTTCGTCCGGAAAACGGCTTTCGCGTCGACCCGGTGGATGTCGCGGCACGGATCACCCCGAAGACGCGGGCCATGCTGCTCAACAGTCCCAACAATCCCTCCGGTGCGAGCCTGTCGCTGCTGATCTGGCAGGAGCTGGCGGCGTTGTGCATCCGTCATGACCTGTGGCTGATCAGCGATGAGGTCTACAGCGAATTGTTATACGAAGGCGAGCACGTCAGCCCGGCGAGCCTGCCGGGCATGGCCGAGCGCACCGCGACCATCAACAGCCTGTCGAAATCCCATGCGATGACCGGGTGGCGGATTGGCTGGATGATCGGGCCGAAACCGTTGGCCGAGCATCTGGTGAATCTGTCGCTGAGCATGTTGTTCGGTCTGCCGGACTTTGTGCAGAAAGCGGCGCAAATCGCGCTGGAGAAGGATCTGCCGGAGGTGACGCAGATGCGCGAGGAATACCGGTTGCGTCGGGATCTGGTGTGCGAGCGCTTGCGCGGCTGTCCGGGGTTGTATCCGATCAAACCGGATGGCGGGATGTTCGTGATGGTCGATGTACGCCAGACCGGGCTCGGCGCGCAGGATTTTGCCGAGCGGTTGCTGGAGGGGTATGGGGTTTCGGTGCTGGCCGGTGAGGCGTTCGGACCGAGTGCGGCGGGGCATATTCGCATCGGGCTGGTGGTGGATCGGGTGAAGCTGGCGGACGCGTGTTCGCGGATTGCCTTGTGCGCTGCGCAACTTCTCCAGGTGCGCAGCGCCTGACCTCGATCAGAGTGGAGGATTCACCAGGTTGGCGGGCCTTTCTCCCGCCAGCGCCGCCAACAGATTCTCCACCGCACACTGCGCCATCGCTTCACGCGTTTCATGGGTCGCCGAACCCATGTGCGGCGTCGCCACCACATTGTTCAGCTGCAACAACGGCGAGTCATGATTCAGCGGCTCGCGTTCAAACACATCCAGCCCCGCCGCGCGAATCCGGTTATGTCGCAAAGTGTCGATCATCGCCGCCTCGTCCACCACCTTGCCCCGGGAAATATTGATGAAGATGCTTTCCGGGCGCATCAACGCGAACTGTTCGGCGCCAATCAGACCTTCAGTCTGCGCCGTCAGCGGCAAGGTCAGACAGATGAAATCCGCCTGCCGCAACAGATCCTCCAGACTGCGGTACTGCGCATCAAAACGTTCTTCGACCGCCGGTTTGCGCGACTGGCTGTGATAGATCACCGGCATCCCGAACCCGAAATGCCCGCGCTGCGCCAATGCCTCGCCGATACGCCCCATACCGATGATGCCCAGCGTCTTGCCATGCACATCGGTACCGAAATGCGCCGGGCCGATGCTGCGGTGCCAGTGGCCGCCGCGCACCATGTTCGCCAGTTCCACCACGCGCCGGGCGGTGGCCAGGATCAGCGCGAAACCGGTGTCAGCGGTGGTTTCGGTGAGCACGTCCGGGGTGTTGGTCAGCAGGATCCGGCGTCGGGTCAGGTAATCAATATCGTAGTTGTCGACACCCACCGAAACGCTGGAAATCGCTTCAAGCTTCGGCGCCAGATCGAGCAGCGCCGCGTCCAGTTTCAGGCTCGCGCCGAGCAAGCCGTGAGCAACCGGCAGGGCGTCGCGCAGTTTCATCAGGCCATCGGCGTCGAGGCTGTCGATCAGCGTCACATCGACCTGTTCCTCAAGACGCGCCATCAATTGCGGCGACAGTTTCTTGTACAGCACAACCTGCTTTTTCATCGCAGTCATCTCTCTATCAATTCAGGAATGAGCCGGCTGCGGACGCGGTGCGACGCGCTTGGCCGTCACCCGGTCGCTGGGGCCGGGCTTGAGGAAAATCGTCAGCACTACCGAGAGCATCAGCGCGCCGCTCATCAACAGATACGAAGCGCCGGGCGAACCGGTGGAGCTGTTCAGGTAACCGACCAGATACGAACCGCCAAACGAACCGAGGGCGCCCATGCTGTTGATCAGCGCCATGGCGCCACCGGCAACGTTGGCCGGCAGAATCTCCGGGACGATGGCGAAGAACGGCCCATACGGCGCGTACATGCAGGCGCCGGCAATCACCAGCAGCGTGTACGACCACCAGAAATGCTCCGCGCCCAAGGCGTAGGAGCCGTAGAACGCCACCGAGGCGATCAGCAGCGGTGGCCAGACGAAGCGTTTGCGCTTTTGCAGTTTGTCCGAGCCCCACGACACCAGCAGCATGCCGATCACTGCCGCCAGATAAGGTAGGGCCGACAGCCAGCCGGCCTCGATCATGTCCATCTGCGCGCCGGCCTTGAGGATCGATGGCAGCCACAACACGAAGCCGTAGACGCCGATGCTCCAGCAGAAGAATTGCAGCGCCAGAATGATCACCTTCGGCGAACGGAAGGCTTCGGCGTAGTTCTTCACCGCTTTGATCCCGACCTGTTCAGCGGCGAGCGCGCTTTCCAGATCGTGCTTTTCCTGGTCGTTGAGCCACTTGGCCTGGGCCGGACGATCATCGGCCAGCTTCCACCAGATGAATGCCCAGAGCACCGCCGGCAGACCTTCGATGATGAACATCCAGCGCCAGCTGAAATGCTGCACCAGATAGCCCGAAACCACCGACATCCACAGCATCGTTACCGGGTTGCCGAGGATCAGGAAGGTGTTGGCCCGAGAGCGTTCGGCGCGGGTGAACCAGTGACAGAGATAGACCAGCATCGCCGGCATCACCGCCGCTTCGACCACGCCGAGCATGAAGCGGATGACGATCAGCCAATAGGCGTTGGAGACCACGCCGGTCAACGTGGCGAGCCCGCCCCAGAGGATCAGGCTGACGAAGATCAGCTTCTTGACGCTGTGCTTCTGCGCGTAGATCGCGCCGGGCACCTGGAAGAAAAAGTAGCCGAGGAAGAACAGCGCGCCGAGCAGGGACGACAGGCCCGGGGTGATCATCAGGTCCTCAGCCATTCCGGACGCGGCAGCGAATCCGTAATTGGCGCGGTCCAGGTACGCCAGGCTGTAGGTGATGAACACGATCGGCATGATGTACCACCAGCGGCGGGTGGCGAGGGTTGCGGTTTTCATGGTCTTGCTCCTGAGCTTGTTGTTTTTGTCGCAGCAGGTTCAATGGTTTATTGCTTGCTCGTTCCCACGTCGAGGCGTCGAACCGTCCGCGTGGGAATGCCTCCGGGGACGCTCCGCGTCCCATGTGACGCAGAGCGTCACGGGCTGCATTCCCACGCAGGAGCGTGGGAACGATCAGCGGTGAGTTCGGATCGGGTCGGCAAACCCTCCATGTCACCACGGCTCTGCACCGCCCGGCTGCCAATCCAGTTGCCACGTCTGACCGCCTCGGGAAAGCTCTGGTGCTCCAGCAGGGCGCTGATCATCCCGACCGCAAATCCATCCCCGGCACCGACCGTATCGACCACGGTTTCGACCGGCACCCCGGCGACAAACCCCTGATCCAGATGCGTTCGGTAATACGCACCCTGCGGCCCGAGTTTGATCGCCACCGCTTCAGCGCCCTGATCCAGATAGAACGCGGCGATGTCAGCCGGGTCTTCAAACCCGGTCAGCAGCCGGCCTTCGCTCAACCCCGGCAATACCCAGTGGGCGAGGGCGGCGAGGCGGTTGATCTCGCGGATCATCTCCCGTTCGCTGGCCCACAGGCTCTGGCGCAGGTTCGGGTCGAACGACACGCTGCGTCCTGCGTTGCGCATGCGGGTCATCAGTTCATGGGACATTTCCCGGGCAGAGGCTGACAGCGCTGGCGGAATGCCGGTGGCGTGCAGATGCCGGGCACCAAATAGCGTCGAGGTGATTGATTGCGGCGACAGATGACTGGCCGCCGAGCCGCGACGGAAGTACTCGACCGTCGGATCGCTGCCGTCATCGTTGCGCGACTTGAGCTGGAAACCGGTTGGATGCGCGTTGTCGACTTCGACATGGCTGCAATCCAGGCCTTCGCGAGCCAGGGTTTCGACGACAAAGCGTCCCAGCGAATCGGCACCGACACGGCTAAGCCACGCCACCTTGAAGCCCAGTCGAGACAGCCCGATGGCGACGTTGCTGTCCGCCCCGGCAATCCGTTTGTGAAACTGCTCGACGGAGGCCAGATCACCGCTCTGTTCGGCGACAAACATCGCCATGGTTTCGCCGAACGACAGAATATCGATCTCAGACATGAGCAGGCTCCAGGCGGGACTGGCCGAGGCGGGCGAGGGTGGCGACGTGTTCGGTGGTGAGTTGCACCAGGTCTTCGCCCTGCAACGGGTATTCGGCGGCGCGCATGACCCCTTGGGCCATGTGCCGCAGCAGTTGTTCCCACAGATGCAGGTCAGTGGCAGCCGGCGGCACGGCCACCAGTTTCCCGTCGGCACGGCGGGCCACGGCTTTGCAATGCACGTAACCGACGTGGCGGCCCAACAGCCGTGCGGCGCTGGTGGCGGACTGGTCTTGCCACTGCCAGTTGCCGATGTCGAAGGTCATTTTGATCGGCAGGTTGTGTTGCTCGACGGCGGCGAAGAAACGTTGAAACGGTTCGATGCGACCGCCGTGCAGGGTCTGATCATTCTCTACCAGCAACTGCACAGGGCTTTGCGCAAGGATTTGCGCCAGCGTCTGCAGATCGTTGTTGTCGGTGAAGAAACCAAGGGAAACCTTCAGCCACTTCGAACCGAACGCTTCGGCGTTTTGCAGCGCAGTGATGAGTTCGGGATTGGACCGCGACTGACCGGCGAGCCACAGTTCGGTGGGCGAGGAATAGATGCTTTGCAGGCCTTGAGCTTGCGTGGCGGTGGAGAGTTGTTCCGGGACTTCGTTGGTCAGCAGCTCTTCGCGCCATTCGATGCGATTGGCGCCGGCAGCGGCCAGCACTTCGATGAACGAAGCCTGGCCATGGCGGCGAACAAGGTCGGCGCCGTAGCTGGAAAGGCTGATGGAAACGGCAGGTTTATTCATTGTTATCTACCTCTGAAACCGGTTTCATTTTTGTTCAAAAAAAATCATCAAGTTGTGCAGCGCTCTTTCGGGCCCCTTCGCGGGCAAGCCCGCTCCCACATTTGGAATGCGTTCCCCTGTGGGAGCGGCGGTGCGACGACTCGACTTGACCGCGAAGAGGCCATGTCAGTCACCACAAAATCCGCGCGTCGAGCCGCGCTCAATCAGCACCGGCGCAAAATCCAGCGTCCGCGCCGCTTCATCATCCCCGCGCAAACGCTTGAGCAAACACTCAAACGCCCGCGCACCCATCTCCTCAGTAGGCTGGGCAAGGGCAGTAATCCCGCTACCCACCAACGGATACCAGTCCAGATCATCCAGTGCGATCAGCCCGACATCCTCAAATAATCGGCAACCGATCTCGCGCAAGGCCAGAGTGCAAGCCAGCGCCGCCACGCCATTGGCGCAGAACAGGGCTTTCGGGCCCGAATCAGGTGTGTTCAAAAAGGTTTGAAGGTCGTTCGCAAGACTCAAGCCGGTTTCCAACACCGCGCCATGCATGTCTTCGCGCTGGCCAATCTGCTGCTGAAAGCTGCTGACCCGCTCGATCCGCGAACTGGTGCCGTCAAAAGGCTC
Organism: Pseudomonas sp. GW821-FHT11D10; assembly: GCF_058808435.1. NCBI lineage: Bacteria > Pseudomonadati > Pseudomonadota > Gammaproteobacteria > Pseudomonadales > Pseudomonadaceae > Pseudomonas > Pseudomonas sp. GW821-FHT11D10. The sequence goes on from NZ_JBXARR010000001.1 coordinate 951,775, forward strand.
CGTCACCAGCAGCACATCGCGATAACCGCGTTGCTCAAGATGTTCGAGCGCCATTTCGATCGCTTGCGGGTTGTTCAACCCGACCATGTCGCTGTCGAGTCCGTCGACCTTGCGATCCACCAGCACCAGCGGCATCTCCCGCTTCAACTCGTCCAGCTCATCCCGGTGATGACCCAGGGTGTTCACGATCAGCCCTTCGATGTTGTACGAGCGCAACAGCGCCAGGTGCTGGCGCTCCTGCTCGTCATCGCGGTCGGTGTTGCACACCACCAGACTGTATCCGTGTCGGCGGCAGGCGGTTTCCACCCCGTGCATCACGGCAATCGAATAAGGGTTGCGGATGTCGGCCACCAGCATGCCGATCAGGCGGGTGCGGCCACGCTTCAGGCCTCGGGCCATTTGATTGGGGCGGTAGCCAAGTTCGGCAATCGCTTGCTCGATGCGCTGGGCGATGGCATCGGAGAGCAGGGCACGGTCGTCGCCGATAAAGCGCGAGACGCTGGCCTTGGACACGCCAGCGTGTTCGGCGACGTCGAGCATGGTGACGCGGCTGCGCTGGGCGGCGGAGAAATCGTTCACGGTTGGATCTTCTTATTGTCTGAAACCGGTTTCAGGAAACACCAAACTCTTTAGTGGCGTCAAGTGAAGATGTTTTAAGTAGCGGGGTAGGCGCTGGATAAGTCCGACAGACGGTAGCAATACCTGTCAGATCTGACAGTAGGAAAATTCTCTATGGAGGCGCCTAATTTTCTCTACAAAACTGCAGAACAAAGTGCCTGTACCTCACGAACGTCTCGTATGAATCGGAGATGGAAAATGACTTCGATGCTACCCAGTCAAGCCCCCGGTACGCCCGTAGGCGTCTTGGCATTGCCGCTTTCAGTAGAGGGGATCGACGATAGTGATCTGGCAGGTCATGTTCCTCGCAAGATTTTGCAAAAGGGAACTCGGATTGCTATTCCGTACTGGTTACTACCAGAACCCAACGACAACCTGTTGGTGATCTTGCGTCGGAACGGTGTAGAACAAATACTTTATGATGTCTTTTATCCTGCCCCCCTGAATGTTCCTTTTCTTTATTTCGATTTGACGCCTCAGCACCTGGCGGCGGACGGCATTGCATTTCTCTATTACAAGATATGGAAAGGCTCTGGTGGCACTGATGATCTTTCACCGGAACGGCAACTCACTATCGATCACACACCACCTATAAAACTGCGGTTACCCTGGTTTGTTCATGCGACGCTTTGGGGATATCTGAACAATAACACCAAGCCTCCCTTGACCAGCGGCGCAACGGTCAGAATTCCAGATTTCAATAACATCGCTGTTCCCGGTGACATCGCAAAAATTACATGGCGAGGATATTCGTCCTTGAATGGCAGTGGGGCGGAGGTGGCCGGTACTTATGGCAGTTGGGATAAACCGCTCTCTGCGAACGAAATAGCCAATGGTTTCGATCATGTTGTGCCGTATCCGAAACATATACTCCCGCTGTTCGATAACGATTCCGCAACTGCTGTCTGTCAATTGTTGCGCGGTGGCCGGCTCATTGCCGAATCAGAAAAATCACTTGTGAAGATCGATCAGGTAACACCTGGTCAAAGTAGCCCGTCCGGGTTCAATGAAGGAGAAATGCAAATGACTGCTCAACAGCAAGTAACGTTTAAAGCAAGAGAAAATCCACCAAAGCTGGGTCCGAGCGTGAATGGTATTTATGCGACGGCGATTACGGTGGATACCGTTGCAGACAATTACATTGAAAAGACTCAGGTGGATACTGGATTCATTACATTTAAATTAGCTGCTTTTGCACAACCATTAGACGGCGATGAAGTGGATGTTTATGCAGCGGTCGTTGGCCAAGCGCTTGACATGATAATGAGCGCGATCCCGCTGGGGCCAGTTGCAACCCGTCCCGATCCGTTCCTGATTAAAGTGCCCGTAAATTTGTTACCAGAACTGGCTCAGCCTGCGGGTCCTACTTCATACGAAGTACAAGCACTGGTTTACAGGGATGGGGCGGGCAACGATGACCCTTCGAACGTATTAACGATAGTCAGGGATGACAATGCACCTTACGGCCTCAAGTTCCCCACCAAACGACTGACTACGCCAACCCCTAACGCCACGTTCACCAATGCACCGGGCGATGCGCAACGGCTCGTCAACGAAGCCTGGATGAATGACCGCCTCAACGAGTTTCTGGAACTGGTTTTCGGCGTTGCCTATCCGAATCGTCGAGCTGATGACGAGCTGGAACTCCATCTCGTGTCGGGTGTGGCTCCGAACATCGTGGATACCGTTGTATTTGATGATGTCGTCCCGGCCTCAGGCGCTATTAAGGTACCTAATACCGAACTGCGAAAACACAGGAACGGGCGGGTGATGGCTCACTTCTTCTGGACCGACCATGCTGGGAACAGAAGCGCCAGTTCCACCCCCACAGCCTTGTTGACACTTGGGCTCGCGCTGGATCCGGTTTTGCACAAAGCCCCGTTGGTGCCGGCCACTGATCCCAATGCCAACACGACGATCTACCTGGATAACTTCCTCAAGGCTGATGGCACTGAAGAGCCTATTTCCGCGATCGTTGAACGTGCGTTCATCGATAATCTGGAACCGGGCGACCAGGTCCAGGTGTACATCGAAGACGCCTCAGACCCTACAAATTTCAAGATGCTGGGCCCGGTGGCTATCACGAATGCGGACGTACCGTTCTCCTTGCCCTATACAGGATTTTTCGCAGACCTTTTCGGTGCGTACGAAGAGGCTTCGGAATTCAAGATCTGGGCCGAGGTTGTTCGTGGCACTAATACGTTCCCCTCTCCGGAGTTGTTCTTCTGGGCAGATCTTTATCCAGCAGGGGGGCTGTATCCGGAGTTGCCTGAACTGGTGAACCCGGCGTTTGCCTTGCCAGTGACTACGGGTGCTTCCAATGTACCCAACACCTTACAACCGGGGGATCGTGATAAACCGGGTAAAATTGAAGTGAAGTTGGCACTTGCGGACCCACCCCTGAACTCGACTGAAACGGCCAAGTTCTATCTGGATGGCAAGTATGTCGGTGAAGTTTCACCATTCGCAGACATGACGACGTTCAGCGTCCCCGTCCCGGCAACTACCATTGGCGCCTTGCCAACGCCAACCGTGAAAGCCCACTGGACACGTCAGAAAACCGGTATTGATAAAAACGTTGTCAGTTCTCCCTCACAAGATGTAGCGGTCAGTGGCAAGAAAATCGACTTGCTGCAACCAACCATCCGGATTCGTAATCCGCTAAAAGACCAGTGTGACTGTTTCGCGATGAACAATGCCGCCACTAACTGGACGTTGGCACTCGGCATCCCCAAGGATGCCGTCAATCTGCCGGCGGACACTGTCATCACTGTGCACATGGAAGCACACAGTAATGCGACGGCAACGGCCTTGATTCCCGGTACGGAGGACTCCCAGCCGTACACGATCCAGGCTGCTGGTACCCCTGATGTTGCAAGCGTTGGTACTGCTGCAATCTTCAAGCTCGCACAGCCTAAACAGAGTGCAGTTGCCTGGATCAAGTTGTGGTACACCGCAAACATCGGTGGGGTTCAAACATCGATTGAACTCATCAAAAAACTCGACACTATTACTTCGAGCGCAGAGTACTGCGACCGAACTCCTGTGCCGGCTACGTGATGGTTGGGGCTTGAGGGAAGTTTATCGCGGGAGAGATTCGTCTCTCCCGCGATATTGATTGCTTTCTGAGGGTGAGAGTCAGGTTTCCGTTTCTCTTTGCAGATAATTCCTACTGAATTGAGGATTATTCCTACATCCCGCAAGGAGATTGCTGATTAGTCTGTCGGACGTTTTTTGCGGCGTTTCTTTGACTGATTGTCAGAAAAATCGCTTTTAATTTTGTTCGCGGTTCGGAGTTTTCATGACCATACCTTTTCGTTTTAACCCTTTTGTAACTAACAGCTTTTTGTTTGCTGCGATTGTTTTCAGTGCCTCAAATACGCAAGCTCGAATACTGAACCCCGGAGAGAGCGAGACAGTCACCAATCCCCCGGCACCAGAAGCCTGGACGGTCTCCCAGGGCGGAACTCTGACAATCAACAACGCAGACACCCTTTCTATTACTTCGCAAGCGGCCAACGTTGTGTTCAATGGTGGTCAAAGCCAGCGTATCGACGCACGTGATGCTTCCAGGCTGACTTTGTCGGGTGCAACGGTTAACAGTTCGACCGGCAGGGGGGCGCTGGCCCTTAGCGACAGCTCTGCCACAATCGATAACAGCACTCTCACCAGTACCAACAGTTTCGGGCTTGTGCTGGGACGCAACATCAACACCCCTGCATCGTCCTCTGCAACCGTCACGGGCAATAGCTTCATCACCGGTGTTCCTGGCGGTGCGAGCGCGGTTGGTTTCGCTGTGCTGAATCTTACGGACTCGACAGTCGTCGGCACCGGCGCCACCAGTTACGGTGTGCAATTGGGCGGTGCAACGCTATCGGCGACGGGCAGCACGATTACCGGTGCACAGGACGGCCTGCAAATCGTGACGGACAACACGGGCGTCAACGCCAGCACCGTGACGCTCAACAACACTCGTGTGACCGGAGGCACGGGGTCGGCCATCGTGCTGGGCTCCTCCGGGAGTGCCGGGACTGTCGCCAACATCAATGTCAGTGGCAACTCCGAGCTTGTCGGCGGCGATGGCTCGGTGTTGAAGGCAATCAACCGCTCCACCGCCAACTTCAATGTCGATGGCAGTACCCTGAGAGGTCATGTGATTGCCGAAACCGGCAGCACGGTTGCATTGCTGATGAAGAACGGCGCCACGCTCAACGGCAATTTGCAGAACGTCACCCAGTCCCGGTTCGACACCGGCGCTACCTTGAACGGCAACGTGGAGGCCGTCGCGGGAACTGCGGCCACCGTCAGCCTGGACAACGGCTCGGCCATCAACGGCAACGTCGACAATGTCGCCAGCCTCTCGCTGAACAATTCCAGCCGGCTGACCGGCAACGTCACCACCGACACCAATGGCAGTGTCCTGCTGGACAACGGTTCAGTGCTCACCGGCCAGATCAACAACTCGGGCAAACTGGCCATCAACAATGCTGCACAGTGGGTCATGACCGTTGACAGCACCGTGCAGCAACTGGGCATGAACAACGGTGTCGTGCAGATGGGCACGAACGAGCAGTTTCTGCATCTGAAAGTCGGCAATCTCACGGGTAACGGCACCTTCGTGATGGGGACCGACCTGGGTAATGGCAATACTGATTTCATTGAGGCGGACAATGCCACCGGGCATCACCAATTGCTGATCTCGGCAACGGGTACTACACCGGTCACTGCGGATGCAGTAAAGGTCGGCAACATCAAGGAGGGCGATGGCAGTTTTGCGTTGGCCAATCGTCAAACGGTGGATGCCGGTACGTTCGTCTATCGACTGACCAGGGAAGGGCAGGGCCTGTACCTCACCCCGGACAAGGAAACCGTCAGCACCTCGACCAACACCGCCTTGGCTTTGGCCGGCAGTGCCCGCAGTGTATTGAATGCGGAAATGAACATGCTCAGCGACCAGATCGGTGATCGTGGATTGAGCCTCCAACCCGATGCTTCGCTTCGTGCAGCCAACGACAGTGACACCACAAAACTGAGCAACAGTGTCTGGGTGCGTACGTATGGCAATCAATACAACGTCAAAAATGCCTACGGCGACGGCTACACCCAAAACCAGAACGGCATCACCGGTGGTGCCGATACGACGGTGGACATCGCTGGCCGTGCGTGGGTCATCGGTGGTTTCGTGGGGGCCAGTCGCACCAATATGGACCTCAAATATGGCTCCAGCGCAACGGTCGACAGTCTGAATGCCGGCGTCTATGGCAGCACCTACGATGTTGAAAGTGGTGTGTTCGTCAACGTCATGGCCAAGATCAACCAGTTCGACAACAAGGCCAAGGTCACCATGAGCGACGGCACGCGGGCCAAAGGCGATTACAAGGCTTTGGGCGCCAGCGGTTCGGTGGCTGTGGGCAAGCACATTCGTTTGAAGGACAACTGGTTTATCGAGCCACAGGTCCGGGTATCGACCGGCGTGACCCAGAGCGACAACTATCGCCTGGACAACGGCCTTGAAGTCGAAGCCGACACCATGCGTTCGCTCCAGGGCAATATCGGTGTAAGGGGCGGCCGAGTCATTGCGCTTGAAAACGGCAGTGTGCTTGAGCCGAGTCTGTCGCTGGGGGCCAATCATGAATTTGTCAAAGCCAACCGGGTCAAGATCAACGATGACAGCTTCGATGATGATCGCGCCAGCAGCGGGGTCGAATATGGCGCAGGTCTGAAGTGGACACCGGCGCAGCGCAACTGGCAGGTTTCCGGTCAGGTTGGCGGCAGCAAGGGCAACACCGTCAACCAGGACTGGAGTGGCAGTCTGCGAGTCAGTTACTTCTTCTGATGCGCTGAAACAACAAACGCCCCGTGCAGCGATGCCGGGGCGTTTTTTTGTGCGCTCAGCCGAAGAGCCCCGCGGCGATGTTGATCGAGAAGCCCAGAATCGCCGTATTGAATACGAAACCGATCAGCGACTGCGCCAGCACGATCTTGCGTATCTCCCGCGTGGCCACGCCAACGTCCGCGGTCTGCACCGCCACGCCAATGGTGAACGAGAAGTACAGAAAGTCCCAATAGTTGGGCGTCGTCAGGCCTTCGGCGAAGCGCAGCGCCGGTTCCTTGCCGTCCCAGGTGTAAAACAGCCGGGCGTAGTGAACGCAGAAAATGACCCCGATCAGTAGCCATGAGCCAATCACCGTCAGTGCGGTAAAACCGTAGTGCATCAATTTGTGGTGGGTATCCAGATCCTTGCTTCCGACAAGTTCCAGGGTGATGGCCGCCAGACTGGCCAGCGCCGCAATACACACCACGAACAGCACCAGCCCGGCGTTTTCATCTTCGACGACGGCGATCTGCTTGACGTCCGGAGCCTTGGCCCGTGCGGTGAGCCAGAGCATCAGGGCGAGGTAGGTCCAGACCCCGGCGTTCCAGCCGATGAGGATTTTGCTGATGACGGAGTCGGCGGGGACCAGCAGACCGACGGCAAGGCCGAACAGGGCGGCGGCGGAGAGGCGAGGGTGGGTGCGGGCAAGAAAGCGCATGGGCGGCTCTTTGTTGACGGTGTCGAGCAAACCATAGCATGGGTGTGGGTTCTGGCTGGTGCGGGGGACTTCGAACAAAAAAACCTTGAGATTCTGTCTTCGTCGACAGGCGCTCAAGGTTTTTTCGTTTCAGAAGGACGGACGCGTAGCGGGATCAATTCTGGATATGAAGCGTGCCTTTGGAGACTGTCACCGTTTTTGGAACGGGGTCCCCGTTCTGGCCAATAAACTCGAAGTCGGCTTTTATTTGTCCCTTGTCCGAACCGGCAGTAGGGAAGCTGGAAAAAGTGACTTTGCCTTGCGTCGCTTCGTAGAAAGGATCAATGCCAATCGCGAGCATTTCCACGAAAACGGCTCTGACCAGACTGACATCCGTATTCAAGTCGTAGGTGGTATTCAAACTGGCGGTTTGCGCCACATTCAGAACAATACTCAGACTCCGTCGAGGACGACTCGGGCCATCAATCCACCATTCTCCCCTTGCCGTCCAGGCCTGTTGTTTGAATAGAACATCGTACTGCGCCGTGAGGTGGACTGTTTCTGCTGCGTAGCTATCCTTTACCGGCGGCTCCAGACCATCGACATCAGCGGTCAAAGTGCCTTCAGACATTGGTTGTGCAGCACTCATGGCTCGGCACTCCCTTGGTCGTTGGGCACCAGATCAAGTTCCCCTTTAACGGTTACGTGCTCTTTTCCGTTCTGCGACACGGCTACAAAGTTGAATGTTGCCTTGGCTTCATCGGTGGCGGCGCTCACGGTAACGGTGACTTTACCGCTTTGCGCAAAGAAAGGCGCTTCGCCAGAGCCTGAAGTACTTTTCCACCAGCTGGCTGACGCCTGGCGATCAGCATCGGCGAAATCGAAGGTCTGGTTGTAGATGTCGCCCTCATTCACGAATGTCAGGGAAATGTTTCTGTGTTCATTCGGCCAGTCCGGCAATGAGGCTCTCCCTTGCACGGAGCGTCCATTACCCGTTGAGTAGAACATTTCTTCTGCAACAAACTTTAGGAGTTCGGGATCGCTTGTGTCGGCTGTAAATGTGCCATCTGCATTGCCCTTTACATTCGTCATGAGTAGCTCCTGATTCAAGTCAAACCGGTAAGTCAAACGTGACAGGAGCTAGCCTAAGGGCTTGGAGTCATTGGCGAACCTGTCAACTTTGACAGGTGTAAAAACCGATCGGCTTATCGCGAAGTTTCATTTCTTGCTGGCCCATCGGGCTACCGCTTTAACCACGACCACAAAGAACACCGGCACAAATATCACCGCCAATGTCGCCGTAATCATCCCGCCAATCACCCCGGTACCAATCGCCTGCTGACTCGCCGAGCTCGCGCCGGTGGCAATCGCCAGCGGCACCACGCCCAGAATGAACGCCAGCGAAGTCATGACAATCGGCCGCAACCGCAGACGCGCGGCTTGCAACGTGGCGTCAATCAAGTCATGACCTTCGTCGTACAGGCTCTTGGCAAACTCGATGATCAGGATCGCGTTTTTCGCCGACAGGCCGATGATGGTGATCAGGCCGACCTTGAAGAACACATCGTTAGGCATCCCGCGCAAAGTCACCGCCAGTACCGCGCCGAGCACACCCAGCGGCACAACGAGCAACACAGACGTCGGAATCGACCAGCTCTCGTACAACGCCGCCAGACACAGGAACACGATCAGCAGCGACAGCCCGAGCAGAATCGGCGCCTGACTGCCGGACAAACGTTCCTGCAGCGACAGACCGGTCCATTCCTGACCCAGGCCTTTCGGCCCCTGAGCCACCAGCCGTTCGATCTCCGCCATGGCTTCGCCGGTGCTGTGGCCGGGTTTCGGCTCACCGGAAATCGAGATCGCCGGGTAGCCGTTGTAGCGGGTCAGCTGCGCCGGGCCCTGAGTCCACGTGGCTTTGACAAACGCCGACAGTGGCACCATTTTCCCGGCGTCATTGCGCACGTGCATTTTCAGCAGGTCATCGACCTGACTGCGGCGATCGCCTTCAGCTTGGACAACAACTCGTTGCATCCGCCCCTGATTGGGGAAGTCGTTGACGTACGAAGAGCCAATGGCAGTGGACAGCACGTTGCCGACGTCGGCGAACGAAATCCCAAGTGCATTGGCCTGCTTGCGGTCCACTTCCAGTTGCACCTGCGGCGCTTCGGCCAGCGCGCTTTCACGGACGTTCATCAGGATCGGGCTTTTCTCGGCAGCGGCGAGCAACTGCGTGCGCGCTTCCATCAAGGTCGCATGACCCAGGCCACCGCGATCCTGCAAGCGGAACTCGAAGCCGCTGGACGTGCCGAGACCGTCCACCGGCGGCGGCAGCACGGCGAAGGCTACGGCGTCCTTGATCTGACTGAGGGCGATGTTGGCGCGGTCGGCAATCGAACTTGCCGAGTCATCGCTGCCGCGATGCGACCAGTCCTTGAGTGTGGTGAACGCCAGCGCGGCGTTCTGCCCGCTGCCAGAGAAACTGAAACCGAGAATCACGGTGCTGTCGCCGACGCCCGGTTCGCCGGCGTTGTGCGCTTCGATCTGCTCGACCACCTGCACCGTGCGGTTCTTGCTCGCGCCGGGTGGCAGTTGAATGTCGGTGATGGTGTAACCCTGATCCTCGACCGGCAGGAACGAGGAGGGCAGGCGCGCGAAGCACAGACCCAGACCCACCAGCAGCACAACGTAGATCAGCAGATAACGCCCGGTGCGTTTCAGCGCGTAACCGACCCAGCCCTGATAGCGATTGGTCAGTTGTTCGAAGCGGCGGTTGAACCAGCCGAAGAACCCGGTTTTCTCGTGGTGTTCGCCCTTGGCAATCGGCTTGAGCAGTGTTGCGCACAGTGCCGGGGTCAAGGTCAGGGCGAGGAACGCCGAGAACAGGATCGAGGTGGCCATCGACAACGAGAACTGGCGATAGATAACGCCCACCGACCCCTGCATGAACGCCATCGGAATAAACACCGCCACCAGCACCAGCGTGATGCCGATGATCGCGCCGGTGATCTGGGTCATCGCCTTGCGTGTCGCCTCTTTCGGCGACAAACCTTCGGTGGCCATTATCCGCTCGACGTTCTCCACCACCACGATGGCATCGTCCACCAGAATGCCGATGGCCAGCACCATGCCGAACATGGTCAGCACGTTGATCGAGAACCCCAGCGCCAGCATGGTCGCGAAGGTGCCCATCAGCGCCACCGGCACCACCAGCGTCGGGATCAGGGTGTAGCGGATGTTCTGCAGGAACAGGAACATCACCGCAAACACCAGCAACATCGCCTCGCCGAGGGTGTAGACCACTTTGGTGATCGAGACCTTCACGAATGGCGAGGTGTCGTAGGGAATCTTGTATTCCACGCCGGCAGGGAAGTAGCGCGACAATTCATCCATTTTGGCGCGGATCAAAGTCGCGGTGCTGAGGGCGTTGGCGCCCGGCGACAGTTGCACGCCGACGGCGGTGGACGGCTTGCCGTTCAGACGGGTGCCGAACTGGTATTCCTGGCTGCCGATCTCGACCCGCGCCACATCCTTGATGCGTACCGTGGAGCCGTCCGGATTGGCCTTGAGCACGATGTCGGCAAACTCTTCCGGCGTCGAAAGCTGACCCTTGACCAGAATCGTCGCGGTGATTTCCTGAGTGCTCGGGTTCGGCAGATCGCCGATGCTGCCCGCCGAGACCTGGGCGTTCTGCGCGACGATGGCGGCGTTGACATCAGCTGGCGTCAGGTTAAAACCGATCAGCTTCTGCGGATCGACCCAGATCCGCATCGCCCGCTCGGCGCCATACAGCTGGGCCTTGCCGACGCCGTCGATGCGCTTGATCTCGTTCATCACGTTACGCGCCAGATAATCGCTGAGCGCTACGTCATCGAGCTTGCCGTCGCTGGAGGTGAGGGTGATCAGCAGCAGGAAACCGGCGGAGACTTTCTCCACCTGCAAGCCTTGCTGATTGACCGCTTGCGGCAGGCGCGACTCGACCACTTTGAGGCGGTTTTGCACGTCAACCTGCGCCAGTTCCGGGTTGGTGCCCGGCTGGAAAGTGGCCTTGATCGTGGCGCTGCCGAGGCTGCTCTGGGATTCGAAATACAGCAGGTGATCGGCGCCGTTGAGCTCTTCCTCGATCAGGCTGACCACGCTCTCGTCGACGGTCTGCGCCGAGGCGCCCGGGTACACGGCATAGATTTCGATCTGCGGCGGCGCGACGTCGGGGTATTGCGCCACCGGCAATTGCGGGATGGCCAGCGCACCGGCCAACAGGATGAACAACGCGACGACCCAGGCGAACACCGGGCGGTCGATAAAGAACTGCGGCATAGAAGAGCGTCCTGCTTACTGACCAGAGGTCTGGGCAAGTGGAAGAGGGGTGTCGTCGATCTGCACCACTTCGCCCGGACGGGCGTGTTGCAGACCTTCGATGACAATGCGGTCGCCGGCCTTCAGGCCACCGGTGACGATCCAGCGGTCGTTTTGCACCGCGCCCAGTTGCACTGGCTGCTGGGCGACGCGCATCTGATCGTCGACGGTCAGCACTTGCGCCACACCGGCGCTGTCGCGCTGCACCGCGCGTTGCGGCACGGTGAGGCCGTGTTGAATCACGCCTTGTTCCAGACGCACGCGAACGTAGCTGCCGGGCAACAGATCGAGATCCGGGTTGGGGAACTCGCTGCGCAGGATGATCTGACCGGTGCCCGGATCGACCGTGATGTCGCTGAACAGCAGTTTGCCCGGTAACGGATAGAGGCTGCCGTCGTCCTGAATCAGCGTGGCCTTGACCTGATCCTGACCGACCTGCTGCAACTGGCCGGAACGGAAGGACCGGCGCAATTCGTTGAGTTCGCGGGTCGACTGGGTCAGGTCGGCGTGGATCGGGTTCAGTTGCTGGATCAGCGCCATGGGCGTGGTTTCGTTCTGGCCGACCAGCGCGCCTTCGGTGACCAGAGCGCGGCCGACGCGCCCGGAGATCGGCGCGGTGACGGTGGCGTAACCCAGATTCAGCTTCGCGCGCTCGACGGCAGCCTTGTTGGCGGCCACGTCGGCGGCAGTCTGCCGGGCGTTGGCGCGGGCGTTGTCGTAGTCCTGAGCGCTGATGGCCTTGTCGTCGATCAACTGGGCGTAGCGCTGTTCCTGCAACTTCGCCTGGAATGCGTTGGCCTCGGCCTTGCGCAGGGCCGCTTCGGCGCTATCGAGGTCGGCCTTGAACGGTGCCGGGTCGATGCGGAACAGCACGTCGCCTTTTTTCACGTCGCTGCCTTCGCGGTAGGTGCGTTGCAGCACGACGCCGGCAACCCGGGCACGGACTTCGGCGATGCGCGGCGCGGCAATCCGCCCGCTCAGTTCGCTGCTGATCGACAGGGGGCGCGCCTCAAGGGTTTCGATCCGCACGGTGGCCGGCGGCGCCTGTTCCTCGGCGTTCGAGGATTTATCACAGGCACTCAGCGTCAGCGCCAATGCGATCAGGCCGAGCCCGGCCAGCAGATTCTTCGACATGTACAACCCCCAATATTGATCTGCGCATCCTACGGACAGTCGCCGAGGGTAGCGGTGAAGCTTTGTAGGCGCTGTGTGAAATTGTGTAAGGGTTTTGCTCAGGGACGAGTGAGGGCGTATATCCTTTAGGCCTTGAAATTTATTGCGACACAGCAGTCGCCACCGCCTGTTCTGGATCACCTCAATGCCCAACATTCTTCTGGTCGAAGACGACACCGCCCTCGCCGAACTGATTTCCAGCTACCTGGAGCGCAACGGTTACTCCGTCAGCGTGATCGGCCGTGGCGACCATGTGCGCGAACGGGCGCGGCTCAATCCTCCGGATCTGGTGATTCTCGACCTGATGCTGCCCGGCCTCGACGGTTTGCAGGTCTGTCGGCTGTTGCGCGCCGACTCGGCAACACTGCCGATCCTGATGCTCACCGCCCGCGACGACAGCCACGATCAGGTGCTGGGCCTGGAAATGGGCGCCGACGATTACGTCACCAAGCCCTGTGAGCCGCGCGTCCTGCTGGCGCGGGTGCGCACCTTGCTGCGGCGCAGCAGCCTCGGCGAGCCGATGACCGCCAACGACCGAATCCTGATGGGCAACCTGTGCATCGACCTGTCGGAACGCACGGTGACCTGGCGCGAGCAACCGGTCGAGCTGTCCAGCGGTGAATACAATCTGCTGGTGGTGCTGGCCCGTCATGCCGGTGAAGTGCTGAGCCGCGACCAGATCCTGCAACGCCTGCGCGGCATCGAATTCAACGGCACCGACCGCTCGGTGGATGTGGCGATTTCCAAGCTGCGACGCAAGTTCGATGATCACGCCGGGGAAGCGCGCAAGATCAAGACCGTGTGGGGCAAGGGGTATCTGTTCAGCCGTTCCGAGTGGGAATGCTGATTCGATGTTCAGAATCCTGTTTCGCCTCTATCTGGTGACGATCGTTTCCTACAGCGCGGCGATCTATCTGGTGCCGGACCTGGTGGTGATGGCGTTCAAGCAGCGATTCGTCACCTACAACCTCGACTATTCCCGTGGCCTGCAATCGCTGATCACCAAGCAGTTTCGCGCGGTGCCGCAGGATCAGTGGCCGGCGCTCGCGGCATCGATGGACAAGGATTTCCAGCCGCTGCACATCGTGCTCGCCCGTATCGATGACGCCGGCTTCACCGACATCGAGAAAGAACGTCTGCGGCGAGGCGAGAACATGGTGCGGGTAGGCGACTGGGGCTGGCGCACGCTGGCGGTCACGCCGCTGAACGACGAAATGGCGGTGCAGATGGTGGTGCCGCCGGATCCGATGGACGTGAATCTGTTGTACTGGAGCATCAACGTGCTGATCGGCGCGAGTCTGCTGGCGTGCCTGTTGCTCTGGTTTCGTCCGCACTGGCGCGATCTGGAACGCCTCAAGGGCACGGCCGAACGTTTCGGCAAGGGCCATTTGAGCGAGCGTACCCAGATTGGCGCAAGCTCCAACATCGGCAGTCTGGCCAATGTGTTCGACACCATGGCCGGCGATATCGAAAACCTGCTCAACCAGCAACGGGATCTGCTCAACGCGGTGTCCCACGAACTGCGCACGCCACTGACCCGCCTGGACTTCGGCCTGGCGCTGGCGCTGTCCGATGATCTGCCGCAAGCCAGTCGCGAACGCCTGCAAGGGCTGGTCGCGCACATTCGCGAACTCGATGAATTGGTGCTGGAGTTGCTGTCCTACAGCCGCCTGCAGAATCCGGCGAAGTTGCCGGAGCAGGTCGAAGTGTCGCTGGACGAGTTCATCGACAGTATTCTGGGCAGCGTCGACGAAGAACTGGAATCCCCGGAAATCGTCATCGATGTACTGCTGCACAATCAGCTGGAACGCTTCTCCCTCGACCCGCGCCTGACGGCCCGTGCGATTCAGAACCTGCTGCGCAACGCCATGCGCTACTGCGAAAAACGCATTCAGATTGGCGTGCAGGTTTGCCCGAAGGGCTGTGAAATCTGGGTGGATGACGATGGCATCGGCATACCGGAAGACGAGCGGGAGCGGATTTTCGAGCCGTTCTATCGACTGGATCGCAGCCGCGACCGGGCGACCGGCGGGTTTGGCCTGGGACTGGCGATCAGCCGGCGGGCGCTGGAAGCGCAGGGCGGGACGTTGACGGTGGAAAGTTCGCCGTTGGGCGGGGCGCGGTTCAGGCTCTGGCTGCCAACCCCGACCTCATGATCGTTCCCACGCAGAGCGTGGGAACGATCAGTTCTCTGGGTGGAAATTAGAGGATCTCAGTCGACTGGATCAATCCAACCCCGGCCACTTGCATCCGCTCGATCGCCGTCGCCAGCGAGCCATTCAAGTCAATCGCCCGGCATGCATCCAGCACCACAAACGCATTGAACCCCGCCGCCCGTGCATCCAGCGCGGAGAACATCACGCAGAAATCCAGCGCCAAACCGACCATGTACACCGTGTCGATCCCGCGTTCCTTCAGATACCCCGCAAGACCCGTGGTCGTGACGCGATCCGCTTCCAGAAACGCCGAATAACTGTCGATGTCCGGGTTGCAGCCCTTGCGGATGACCAACTGCGCGTGGGGCAGATCGAGTCCCGAGTGAAACTCGGCACCGCGCGAACCCTGAATGCAGTGATCCGGCCACAGCGTCTGCTCGCCGTACGGCAGTTGAATCACGTCGTACGGCTGATGCCCGGGATGGCTGGAAGCAAACGAAGCATGCCCGGCCGGGTGCCAGTCCTGGGCAATGACCACTTGCTTGAACTGCCCGGCGAGGCGGTTGATCAGCGGGACGATCAGATCACCTTCGGGCACGGCCAACTGGCCACCGGGAATGAAGTCGTTCTGCACGTCGATGACCAGCAGGGCAGTGCGTGGCGAAATCGGCATAAATCCATCCTTCTTGGAAAATCACCCGAGCAGCATAGTGACAAAATTCTTTAAACGTTCAGCCTGGTTTTAAACATTTTCGCCATGTCTTCCAGCTCGGAAGCCGGGTGATGGCCGATCAGCATCCAGGCGTGCTCGCGTTCGGTCCAGTACACCACGTTCATCCCGTGCCGGCGTTCATGGGCCAGCGGCTGGCTGCCGCTGTTGGTGCGCGTGACGCACAGCGCCAGCGGGCCGTGGGTGGCGTCGAGCCAGGTCATCTGGGCGATGGGTACGCCGTCATATTCAAGTAGCTGCGCGCGCTTGAACTGCGCGCCGGGCAGTTTCAGTTTCGCCGGCGACAGGCTCACGCCCAGCCGCGCATCGACGGTTCGCAACTGCGCCAGTTGCGAGGCTTCGTCGGTGGGCAGATGTTCGAGGGTCTGCGGCACATACAGCGCCATGTAATCGCCCACCAGTTCACGCCAGTTGTGCGATTGCTGCGCTTGCCAGGCCAGAAACAAGCGGTCCGCCGCGACACCCGCGACTGCCACGCCCGCTGCCGCCGCGCCGATGAACCAGCGCCGGCTGAAACCGGGTTTCTGCGGTGACGGCGCGGCATCGAGCCGTGCCTGCAAGCGATCGAGCGGCGCCTGTTGCGCCAGTTCGTCATAGGCAGCCTTGAATGGCAGGTTGCTGCGGCTCAGCCATTGCACCCGCAAACTCAGCAGCGGATCGTCGGCGATGAGGCTGTCGAGTTGGCTGCGCTGTTCGCGGTCCAGTTCATCGTCCAGATACGCCACCAGTTGCTCGTCGGAAGGCGTATTCATTGCCGGTCTCCTGCGGGGGTGTTCGGTACCGCTTGCAGCGGCGGGTATTCGGCCAGTTTCAGGCGCGCGGTGGCCAGCCGACTCATGACCGTGCCGATCGGCACTTGCAGGATCTCGGCCACTTCGCGGTAGGACAGGCCTTCTACGTAGGCGAGATACACCGTTTCGCGCTGGGTTTCCGGCAGCGCATCGACCCGTCGGATCACCTGCGCGGCCATCACGTGGGTCTGCGCGGCGTATTCGCCATCGAAGGTCAGCTGACTTTCGGCATCCGCCACACCCTGGCCCTGGCGCACCCGGCGGGCGCGCACTTCGTTGAGCCAGATCGAATGCAGGATGCTCAGCAGCCAGCGATCCATGCGCGTGCCGACCACGTACTGGCTCGAACGCTCGAGCGCCCGTACGCAGGTGGCTTGCACCAGATCCTCGGCCACGTGCCGATTGCGCGACAGCAGCAAGCCGTAACGCCACAGGCGCGCCAGGTGTTGCCCGAGTTCGGCTCTGAAGGCCTGATCGCTGAAAATGTTCGCCTCCGCGTGTCGTGTCAGGTTTTCGATGAATCGTTGATGGCTTCGGCCAGGTCCCGGTATTCCTCGCAGGTCGTGCCGCAAATCTTCTGGATGTGCTGCAACTGCTCCTGCGCCAGATCGACGCGGCCCTTGATCACATAGGCTTCGCCCAGGTATTCGCGGACCTGCGCGTACTGCGGATCGAGTTTCACCGATTGCAGGTAATAACCGATGCCTTCGTCAGTGCGTCCCAGTTTGCGCGTCGCGTAACCGCGATAGTTGAGGGCCTTGGCGGTGTTCGGTTGTTGCAGCGTGTCGAGCAGGGCCAGCGCTTCTTCATAACGGCCGGCCTTGGCCAGACGATAGGCGTAATCGGTCCGGTCGGCGTCGGGCACCAGATGGCTGGTCTGCATCACGCACTTCTGGGTTTTGGTGTCGAACACCTGGCCTTTGGGGCAGTTGGGTTTCTGAACGGGCGCCTCTTCATCGCCATTGGCGAGGGCGAGGGGGCTCGCGAAAACGGCGGCCACCAGCAACGGGGCGGCGAACATAACGGAACGGATAGTCATGGGCAAGGCTCCACAGGGGGTCATGTTTCACTTTGAACACCGCAGGGTGAAAATTTATTCATTGCTTTGTCAGGCTTTGTTAAAGGAAAGCCCTTTTTCCGGCGCTATGCTCGTCAGCATTCGTTGTCGATCTGCAGTTCTACCATGGGAGTTTGGCCATGAAAGATCAGGTTCACCACTCGGCCGCCAGCGGCTACAAAACCGCTGCCGACACCTACGTCAAAGGCCGGCCCGACTATCCGCCGGCCGTCAGCGAATGGCTGGCGGGCGCCTTGGGCCTCGATGCCCACAAGACTGTTATCGACCTCGGCGCCGGCACCGGCAAGTTCACCGGACGGCTGGTGGCGACCGGTGCCCAGGTAATCGCCGTGGAACCGGTGGCGCAGATGCTGGAAAAACTGTCACTGGCCTGGCCGCAAGTGCTGGCCGTCAGCGGTACGGCGACGGATTTGCCGCTGCCCGACGCCTCGGTGGATGCGGTGGTGTGCGCGCAGGCCTTTCACTGGTTTGCCAGCACCGAGGCGCTGGATGAAATCGCCCGTGTCCTCAAACCGGGCGGCAAACTGGGCTTGATCTGGAACCTGCGCGACACCCGGATTGACTGGGTGCCCAAGCTGGACGCCATCGTCAACGCGCTGGAAGGCGACACGCCGCGCTTCTACACCGGCGAATGGCGCAAGGCCTTTCCCCATCCGGCGTTCGGGCCGTTGCAGGCTCAGCACTTTCAGCACGGCCACACCGGCTCGCCGGAAGATGTGATCTTCAACCGGGTGCGCTCCACCAGTTTCATTGCGGCGCTGAGCGATCAGCAGCGCGCGAAGATCGACGAGCAGATTGCTCAACTGATTACCGGCGAGCCGCTGCTGCGGGGCAGGGAGGTGGTGACCGTGCCTTACGAGACCGCCGCCTTCGTCGCGGTGAAGAACGGCTAGAGTCCCGCATTTGGCCGAACCGCCGTGCTGATGCCTTGTTATAGTTCGGGCCTCATTTTCAGCCCGGTAAAGGATTTCTGCCATGACTCAATACACCGCCTTCAGCGTCGAACTGGCCGACAACATCGCCCATGTGCAGATCAATCGTCCGGAAAAGATCAACTCGATGAACGCCGCGTTCTGGAGCGAAATCGTCGAGGTGTTCCAGTGGATCGACGACACCGACGAAGTGCGGGTGGTGGTGCTCAGCGGCGCCGGCAAACACTTTTCCTCGGGCATCGACCTGATGATGCTGGCCGGCGTGGCCAATGAACTGGGCAAGGACGTCGGCCGCAATGCGCGCCTGCTGCGCAAGAAGATCCTGACCCTGCAAGCCTCATTCAATGCCGTGGACAATTGCCGCAAACCGGTACTCGCGGCGATCCAGGGTTACTGCCTGGGCGGCGCCATCGACCTGATCGCGGCCTGCGACATGCGCTACGCCGCCGAAGACGCGCAATTCTCGATCAAGGAAATCGACATCGGCATGGCGGCCGACGTCGGCACCCTGCAACGGTTGCCACGGATCATCGGTGACGGCATGCTGCGTGAGCTGGCTTACACCGGTCGCACCTTTGGCGCCGAAGAAGCGCGCAGCATTGGTCTGGTCAATCGCGTCTACAGCGACAAGGACGGCCTGATCGAAGGCGTGATGGACATTGCCCGGGACATCGCCGGCAAGTCGCCGATCGCGGTCACCGGCACCAAGGAAATGATCAGCTACATGCGTGACCATCGCATCGACGACGGTCTCGAGTACGTTGCCACCTGGAACGCCGCCATGCTGCAATCCAACGATTTGCGCGTGGCCATGGCCGCCCATATGAGCAAACAGAAACCCGAATTTCTGGATTGAGAAACCATGACATCTCGCTGGACCACTGCAGTACTGGACACCGATCAACCCGGCGGCTGGGCCGTGGCGCGCAGCCCCGAGGGTTTCCTGTTCGATGACAACGGCGCGCTGTTCCCCCGGGAATGGCTCAAGCGCCAGGACTTGTCGATCCTTGCCGAGCACGGTATCGGTCATCTCGATGGCGAACCGGTGTATCTGCTGGAACTGCGCAGCACCAGCGAGGTGCCGGGTTGCAACTGGAAAGGCCTGCGGGCGTTCATGCTCGATGGCGATCACACGATCTACAAAGTGCTGGGTTATGCGGCGCAGATCGGGACGTGGGCCCGCGAACACCGTTTCTGCGGCAATTGCGGTCAGGCCATGACCCAGGTGCCGCGCGAGCGGGCGATGTATTGCCAGCCGTGCGATCTGCGCAGTTATCCGCGGATTTCGCCGAGCATGATCGTGCTGGTGACCCGTGGCGATGAAGTGCTGCTGGCGCGTTCACCGCGTTTCGTCACTGGGGTCTACAGCACGCTGGCCGGGTTTGCCGAACCGGGTGAGTCGGCCGAGGATTGCCTGATTCGCGAAGTGCGCGAGGAAGTGCAGATCGAGGTGAAGAACATTCAGTACCTGGGCAGCCAGTGCTGGCCGTTTCCGCACTCGATGATGCTCGGCTTCCATGCCGAATACGCGGGTGGCGAGATTGTCTGTCAGGAAGACGAGATCGAAGACGCCCAGTGGTTCAACGTGCACGATCTGCCGCCGTTGCCGGCGTCCAAATCGATTGCCCGTTACCTGATCGACGTCTACGTGGCGCGGCGCTTAGGCCACACTGAACCAGTGCTGCCAGGCTAGACGCACGGTCAACCCCAGCACCACGGTGATGAACACCGGACGAATGAACTTGGCGCCGCCGCTGATCGCGGTGCGCGCCCCGAAGAACGCGCCGACCATCACCGACAGGCCCATGCTCAGGCCGATGATCCAGTCCACCTGCCCGGAAAACACGAACACCGACAGCGCCGCAATGTTGCTGACGAAGTTCATGCTGCGCGCCACGCCGCTGGCCTTGACCAGATCGATCGGGTAGAGCAACAAACTGCTGACGGTCCAGAACGCGCCAGTGCCGGGGCCGGCCACGCCGTCGTAGAAACCGAGGCTGAAGCCCTGGGTCGATTGCCACTTCTTCTTGATCGGTGCGTCGCTGTCCAGCGGCGCTTTCGGCGTGCCGCCAAACAACAGGTACAGGCCACAGGCGAAGACGATCACCGGCAGCATCTTGTTCAGCCATTCGGCGGGCAGGTAATGGGCGACGATGGCGCCGGTCAGCGCGCCGACCAGTGTGCCAACGATGGCGTGCATCCACTGCCGTGGGTGAAACAGCTTGCGTCGGTAGAAGGTGAAACTGGCGGTGGCCGAACCGAAGGTCGAACTCAACTTGTTGGTGCCCAGCACCAGGTGCGGCGGCAGGCCGGCGGTGAGCAACGCAGGCGTGGTCAACAGACCGCCACCGCCGGCGATGGCGTCGATGAATCCGGCAATGAAAGCGACAAGGGCCAGAACGGCCAGGGTGGTGAGGTCAACGCTGAGTTCGAAAGGCATGGAATCGGCTTATTCGGCAGGTTGCAGAGCTGGGCTGCGGGGAGGGCGTTCATGTTACTCATTTCCAAGTGTTGCGGCGACCCATAAGGCCTGGCCACCGACTGCTCAACTGTTGCCCAGCCAACACGCACACAACAAATCACCCTCTCACCATGCATGCCGATTGCCTGAAACTCCAATAAAACCGGGCTTCCCGCTGCTGGCACGCTTGCTGCTCTAGCTCACTCACCTTCATCAACTGTCCCGAGGACACGCCAATGAGTCAGCAAGCCGTGAAATTTGCCTACTGGGTGCCGAACGTCAGCGGTGGGCTGGTGGTCAGCAAGATCGAGCAACGCACCGATTGGGGCATCGACTACAACCGCAAACTGGCGCAACTGGCCGAGGCGGCGGGTTTCGAATACGCCCTGACGCAAATCCGCTTCACCGCCGGTTACGGCGCCGAGTTCCAGCATGAGTCGGTTGCCTTCAGCCATGCGCTGCTCGCGGCCACCAGCAAACTCAAAGTCATCGCCGCCATTCTGCCCGGTCCGTGGCAACCGGCACTGGCGGCCAAGCAGTTGGCGACCATAGATCAACTCACCAACGGCCGGATTGCGGTGAACATCGTCAGCGGCTGGTTCAAGGGCGAATTCCAGGCGATTGGCGAGCATTGGCTGGAGCACGACGAGCGCTATCGTCGTTCGGAAGAGTTCATCCGCTCATTGCGAGGGATATGGAGTCAGGACAATTTCACCTTCCGTGGCGATTTCTATCGCTTCGACAACTACAGCCTCAAGCCGAAACCACTGGGACGGCCGGAAATCTTTCAGGGTGGCAGCTCCCGTGCCGCGC
The DNA here is from genome assembly GCF_058808435.1 of Pseudomonas sp. GW821-FHT11D10. Classification (NCBI taxonomy): domain Bacteria; kingdom Pseudomonadati; phylum Pseudomonadota; class Gammaproteobacteria; order Pseudomonadales; family Pseudomonadaceae; genus Pseudomonas; species Pseudomonas sp. GW821-FHT11D10. The sequence goes on from NZ_JBXARR010000001.1 coordinate 973,395, forward strand.
GGGACATGGCGGCGCGGGTATCGGACTGGTATTTCACCAACGGCAACAGCGTCGAGGGCATCAAGGCGCAGGTCGATGATATTCGCGCCAAAGCGGCGGCGAACCATCATTCGGTGAAGGTCGGGGTGAATGCTTTTGTGATCGCCCGGGATACCGAAGAAGAAGCCAAAGCGGTGCTGGCGCAGATCATCGATCAGGCTGATCCGGAAGCGGTGAATGCGTTCGGTGATGCGGCGAAACAGGCGGGCAGGGCGTCGCCGGAAGGTGAGGGTAACTGGGCCAAATCGACCTTTGAAGATCTGGTGCAGTACAACGACGGCTTCAAGACCAATCTGATCGGTACGCCGCAGCAGATTGCCGAGCGGATCGTCGCGTTGAAAGCGGTGGGGGTTGATCTGGTATTGGCGGGGTTCCTACACTTTCAGGAAGAGGTGGAGTATTTCGGGCAGCGGGTGTTGCCGCTGGTGAGGGAACTGGAAGCCAAAGCGCATTCGGCACGGACTGCCGAAGTCGCCTGAAAATCCCTCCTGCACACTGTGCAGGAGGGATCGGCTACTTAATTACAGACCCAGCTCAGACAACCCCGGATGATCATCCGGGCGGCGGCCCAGCGGCCAGTGGAACTTGCGTTCGCTTTCCTTGATCGGCATGTCGTTGATGCAGGCGTAACGCTGGAACATCAGGCCGTGCTCGTCGAACTCCCAGTTTTCGTTGCCGTAGGAACGGAACCAGTTGCCCGAGTCGTCGTGCCACTCGTAGGCGTAGCGCACGGCGATGCGGGTGTCGGAGTAGGCCCAGAGTTCCTTGATCAGGCGGTAATCCAGTTCCTTGGCCCATTTGCGGGTCAGGAAACCCTTGGCTTCTTCGCGGTTGTGGGCGAATTCGGCGCGGTTACGCCATTTGGTGTCCAGGGTGTAGGCCAGCGACACGCGCTCCGGGTCGCGGGAGTTCCAGCCATCCTCGGCCAGACGAACTTTTTCAATGGCCGATTCACGGTTGAACGGTGGCAATGGCGGACGAACTTCGGCTGCAGTAGACATGTTTGTCTCCCGATCTATTAACAGTTAAACAACTTGTCAGGCTTATTAAGGCGTTACAGGTCCAATAACTTTCGCGCCATGCATTGCGCATTATCGGCGGCACTGTGATCACCCATCACAAGCGCTACGGTAATGGCGCCGTCAATCAGGATCAGCAGCTGCTTGGCCAACAGTTGCGGGTCCTCGGCTCCATGTTCGGTACACAGCTCGCACAGGTAGTCGAGCAGCTTCTGTTTGTGGTCTTTGGCGACCAGGCGGACCGGATCCTCGGGATCGCCGGTTTCGCCACTGGTATTGATGAAGGCGCAGCCCCGGAAGCCTTCCGAGGCGAACCAGCCCTTGAGCACGGTAAACAGGTTGAGCAGGCGGTCGGCCGGGGTTTCGGCCTGATCCACGGCGCTTCTGTACCAATGCATCCAGCGCACGTCGCGGCGTTGCAGGGCGGCGACGGTCAACTCCTCCTTGTTGGCGAAGTAGCGGTAGATACTCTTTCTGGAAACGCCGGCGGTTTTCACCAGAAGATCCATGCCGGTGGCCGCGATGCCACTTTTGTAGATCAACTTTTCGGTGACATCCAGAATGATGTCTCGGGTCGTGTCGTTGCTTGTGATTTCGTTCATGTGGCGAACAGTAGAACGATCGTTCTCCTTGGTCAAGCAGTTATTTCTATTGTTCTTGCTTTGATCGTTCCCACGCTCCGCGTGGGAATGCAGCCCGGGACGCTCCGCGTCCCTTCCAGAGCTGGAACGCGGAGCGTCCCTTGAGGCATTCCCACGCAGAGCGTGGGAACGATCAACGATCAGTCAAGTCATTACAGACACTCACAAGACCCGAAGGAGTTGATGGTGTAAGCTCTCGGGTTCTTCGGATTCGACCCATTGCGAGCCCTATGCCGTTGCTTTTCAAACGCTCTCTGCTGCCCAAACTGCGCAGCTTTCCGCTGACCGCCGAGGCCGTGACGATCCTGCCCGGCGCCGCCGATTTCCGCCGTTGCCTGCTGGAGAAAATCGCCCAGGCGACCCAGCGCATCTATCTCGTCGCGCTTTATCTGCAAAACGATGAAGCCGGCCAGGAAATCCTTGATGCATTGCACGCCGCCAAACTCAAGCGTCCCGAGCTTGAAATCGCGGTGGTCGTCGACTGGCTGCGGGCCCAGCGCGGCTTGATCGGTGCCGGCAAACAGCCGGGCAACTCGGCGTGGTATCAGGAAATGACCCGCACCCACCAGAGCGTGGTGCCGGTCTACGGCGTGCCGGTGCAGACCCGCGAGCTGTTCGGCGTGCTGCACCTCAAAGGCTTCGTGATCGACGATTGCGTGGTCTACAGCGGTGCGAGCCTGAACAACGTCTACCTGCACAAATTCGACAAGTACCGTTTCGACCGTTATCACGTGTTGCAGAGCCGCGAACTGGCAGACTCGATGCACCACCTGGTCAAACACGGCCTGATCGAATCGAAAGCAGTGCATCGCCTCGACCTGCCGAACCTGCCGACCACCCGCAGCCTGCGCAACGACATCGGCGACCTGCGCAGCCGCCTCAAATATGCGGCCTACGACACCAGTGCCGGCAGCACGGCGCATACCGGTCTGTCGGTGAGTCCGTTGCTCGGTGTGGGCAAGAACAATCCGCTGAACCGGGTGATTCTGGAGCTGATCGCCAGCGCGCAGAAGCAACTGACCATCTGCACGCCGTACTTCAACCTGCCGCTGGGGGTGATCCGCGAGATCAACCGGGCGCTGGCGCGCGGCGTGAAAATCGACATCGTGGTCGGCGACAAGACGGCCAACGACTTCTACATTCCGCCGACCGAGCCGTTCAAGGTGATCGCCGCGCTGCCGTATCTCTACGAGATCAGCCTGCGCCGTTTCGCCAAGCGCCATCAGCGCAACATCGACAGCGGCCAGTTGAACCTGCATTTGTGGCGTGAAGGCGACAACAGCTATCACCTCAAGGGCATGTGGATCGACCAGCGCTACACGCTGCTGACCGGCAACAACCTCAACCCACGGGCGTTCCGTCTCGATCTGGAAAACGCCTTGCTGATCGATGACCCGAAAGGCGAGTGGCTCGAGCCGCGCCGCGTGGAGCTGGAGAACATCTTCGTTCACACCACGCGGATCGCACGTTTCCAGGATCTGGAAGCCTTGCCAGACTATCCGGCGGGCGTGGCGAAATTCCTCAAGCGTGTGAGCCGGGTGCGGGTCGAGCGGTTGCTCTATCGCATCCTCTAAAACCGGCCCACAAAAAATCCCCCGAACGCAGCACGCGTCCGGGGGATTTTTTTATGCGCGCACTCAGTTCAGACCGAGTTTGCCACGCAATGTCGACAGGTCTTCAGCCAGAGTATTGACCGGGCCAACCAGCGCCTTGCGGTCGTTGTCCTTCACCTTGTCGTAAGTCTCGAAGCCACCGTCCTTGGTCTTGTACTTGGCCAGGATCTTGTCCACGGTGGCGAAGTTCTTGTCGACTTTGGCGACGAAGGCCTTGTCCTGCTTCTCGATCTGCGGACGGAACAGGTCGACGATTTTCTTCGCGCCGTCGATGTTGCCCTGGAAGTCGTACAGGTCGGTGTGGCTGTAGCGGTCTTCTTCACCGGAGATCTTGGTCGCGGCGACTTCTTCGAGCAGCGCAGCGGCGCCGCCGACGACTTTTTCCGGCGGGAAGGTCAGGCCGGCGACGCGGGTTTGCAGGTCCTTCACGTCCTTGTTCAGGCCATCGGCCAGGGTGTCCAGATCCTTGGTGCTCTTTTCCGAGAACAGCGAGTATTCGATGCGGTGGAAACCGGTGAAGTCTTCGGCTTTCACGCCTTGCTCGTGGTCGTCGACCCGGGAGTCGATGGAGGCGTCGAGGTCACTGAACAGCTCGGCAATCGGCTCGATCGACTCGTAAAAAACGCGGGTCGGCGCGTAGAGCTTCTGCGCGGTGGCCAGGTCGCCTTTTTTCACCGCGTCGGTGAACTGCTGGGTGTGGCTGGCCAGTTCATCCAGTTGCTCGGTGACGTAGATCTTGTAGTCCGACACCGGCCCCACCAGATCCAGAGGCGCGGTCGCGGCGAACGCCGACAGCGGGGTGTTGAGCAAACCAAGGGTCAGCAATAACGCGAGTGGCGTCTTTTTCATGGGGCGGCTCCTGATATGACTGTTGTTATGCAGTTGTTTTGGGTTGTGTGGCAGCCAGCAGCGAGCGACCGATGAAGTCCTTGTCGCCCGTGACACCCGGCAGGGTGAAGAAGTAACCGCCGCCGACCGGCTTGAGGTATTCCTCCAGCGGTTCGCCATTGAGGCGGGTCTGCACGGTGATGAAGCCTTTTTCCAGGTCGGCCTGGTAACAGATGAACAGCAGGCCCATGTCGAGCTGGCCGTTCTTGTTCACGCCGTTGGAGTAGTTGAACGGCCGGCGCAGGATCAGGTTGGCCTGGCTCGCGGCGGTGCGCGGATTGGCCAGGCGGATGTGCGCGTCGAGCTTGGTCAGCTTGCCTTCCGGGTCCTTGCTGTAATCCGGGACCTCGGTCTCATGGCTGGCGCCCATCGGCGCGCCGGTGGTTTTGACCCGGCCGATGATGCTTTCCTGTTCCTGCAACGGCGTGCGGTCCCAGCGTTCGACGAAATTGCGGATGATCCGCACCGCCTGATAACTGCCGTGGGCCGCCCAGGCCGGTTCGTCACTGCCCGGTTGCACCCAGACAATGCGATCCATGGCTTTGCCGTCGTTGGAATCCGGGTTGGCCGAACCGTCGCGGAAACCCAGAAAATTACGCGCCGATTGTGCCGGCACACCGGGCTTGGCCGGGGCTTGCGGCGGCACGCTGCCTTCCTGTTTCCAGCGCACCAGCAGCAGGTCCGGCAGGTTCTTCACGATGTCGCGCAGGGCGTGGATGTTGGTGTCGGCGGTGTTGGAGCAGAACTGCAGGCTCAGGTCACCGTGGCAGCAATCGGCTTCCAGCGCATCGTTGGGGAAACCGACCATGCGCACCAGGCGCTTGGGTTTGGCGGACGCGAGGCCAAAGCGCTCATCGAACAATGATTCGCCGACGGATACGGTGATGGTCAGGTTGTCCGGCGTCACTACCGGGCCGAGGATGCCGGAATCCGGCGGCGGCAGCTTCGGATCGATCTGCGCCACCGGGCCGCCCTTCATCAGGAACGCGATGCGCTCGTTGAGGGTGCGGAACAGACGCTCGAGGTCTTCGCGGTCGCTGGCCAGCACATCGAACGACACCAGCATGCCGGCCGCCGGGCGTGGGGTGACGATGCCGCTCTGATGCACGCCATGAAAGTCGTGGTGATCCTGGGTCTTGTCGCTGCTCGGCGCTTCGGTGACTTGCGCAGGGGCAGCGGCCATCGCCGGGCAGCTCAACGCCGTGCCGGCCAGTGCGACACCGGCGGCGCCCATGCCCATCAATACGCGGCGACGTTGCAGGTTGAAGTGTTCGGAATCGTTCATCGGTATTCGTCTTCTACTTACAGGCCGGAGAGGCCGAGGGCGGGATCAATGGCGTCGAGGGCGTCGGCCAGGGCCTTGGCCTTGTCGGCGATCTGCTTGCGTTGCTCACCGTTGACGGTGTCGTAGCTGGCGTAGCCGTCCTTGACCTTGAAGCCGTTCAGCGTGGTATCGAAATCAGCCAGTGCGCCGTCGATTTTCGGCAGCAGGTCGGCGGCGGATTTGCTCAGCAGCGGACGCAGCAGTTCGACGACTTTGTGCGCGGTTTCCTGATTGGCCGCGAAGCCGTTCAGATCGCTGTGGCTGTAGCGTTCCTCTTCGCCGCTGGCGGCGCGCACGTCAGCGAGGGTGTTGAGGTTGCGCACGACGATTTCCACCAGTTGCTCCGGCGGCAGCGACTGGGCCAGCAGCTGTTGTTTCAGCGTGGTGACGTTGTCGAGCAATCCTTGGGCAATGGGCGTCAGACCGTCGAGTTTGCGTTGCTGGAACAGCGCGTATTCGAGGCGGTGGAAACCGACGAAGGCCGAATCCTGCTCGCGTTTTTCGAAGTAATCGGCGCGGGCGTTGATGCTGTTGTCCAGTTCCGCCAGGCGTTGTGCGGCGGGGGCCAGACGCTGGTACGCGGCGCGGGCCGGCAAGTACAAAGCCTGGGCCTGGGCCAGATCGCCGCTGTCGATGGCTTGATTCAGCGCCGTCACGGCTTTGATCAGCGCGCTGCCCTGGCTGGCCAGATAGACGCGGAACTCCGACAGCGGCCCGACAAAGGCAACCATCGACGGCTTGGCCTTGGCGGCGGCATCCGAAGCGGCGGTTGGTGTCACGTGCAGGGTGCCGCGCGGGTTGCTCAGCAGGCCGCAGGTGATGGCGTAATCGCCGGGTTGCAGGTTGGCGTTGATCACCTGGCTCAGGCCCGGCGCGATGTTCTCGCGCTCTTCGATCACCAGCACGCCGTCGAGGATTTCCCATTCCACCGCCCGGTCGGAGCGGTTGACGATGCGGAAGCTGGCGCGGCCGGCCGGGACGGTGAGGGCGTTCGGTTCGCAACTGTGCGGATGGACGTTGACCACCACTTCGTCACGGTTGTGCTGACGTTTGGCGGCGGCCATTTTCGAGGCGTAGTAGAACAGGCCTCCGGCGGCGATCATCACGACCACCGAACCGGCCACCGCCCAGCGCAAGGCGCGGGGAGGCGAGGCCTGAGGAGTATTAGGCTTTGACATGAAGGCCCTTATTGGCTGGAAACGGAAGACGATTGAGCAGCGGGCCTGGGCGCCGGCATAAAGAACATCACCAGCGCCACCAGCAGATAAATCAGGTATGCGCCGAGGGTGCTGACGGTCGGTGCGTCCTGATAACCGAACATGCCGGCCAGCACCGAGCCCAGCGGGCCATCCATCGGCAGCGTCGCGCTGAAGTCAAAGAGCACGGTTTGCAGGTGATTCCATACCCCGGCTTCATGCAGCGCCTGCACCGAGTTGGCGAGAATCCCGGCGGCGACCACAAGGATGAACAGCCCGGTCCAGCGGAAGAACGCCGACAGGTTCAAACGCATGCTGCCGCTGTAGATCAGGAAGCCGACGATGATTGCCAGGATCAGGCCGAGCAGGGCGCCGATCGGCGCGGCCGGGCCTTCGCTCTGCTGGAACACGGCGAGCAGGAAGAACACGGTTTCCAGACCTTCCCGAGCCACGGCGAAAAACACCATGGCGATCAACGCGATGACCTGATGCTTCGAAGACGTCAGCGCATGATCGAGGGAGGCTTGCAGCGAATGCTTGATCGAACGCGCCACCTTGCGCATCCAGAACACCATCGAACTGAGAATGCCCACAGCGACGAGGCCGACCACGCCTTCGAACAGTTCCTGTTGCTTTTGCGGGAATTCGGCGCTGACCAGTTCCAGGCCACCGCCGACCAGCAACGCCAGCGCAGCGGCGAGAAACACCCCGATCCACACCGCCGGCATCCACTGGCCACGGCCGGTCTGTTGCAGGTAGCTGGCGATGATGCCAACGATCAGCGCGGCTTCGATGCCTTCGCGCAACATGATCAAAAAGGGAACGAGCATTCGACGATCACTGTGTAACGAAATGAGGTTACAAGTTGTAACATAATGAAAGTCATTCTCACATGGCATCCATTGACATTTACCTGAACCGGAGCTGAACGAGTCTGAACATCGGCGGCGTCAGGCCAGCTGCGCTAAGATGCCCGCCACTCGAACAACAACAGGATTGCGCGCGTTCCATGTCGGAAAAAGACACCATCGCCATTCAACTGGTGCGCGAAGCACTGCTGCAAAGTTGTGCCCCGGGCGTGGCCACGGAAGAAGTCTTGAGCAAGGTCGGGATCGATCCGGCGCTGCTGCCCACCGATGACGCGCGCGTCCCGGCCAGTCAGTACGCACGGTTGTGGCGGCTGTTGGCCCGGCGCGGCGATGACGAATTCTTTGGCATGGACCCACGCAAGCTGAAATCCGGCAGCCTGGAATTCCTCTGCCGCAGCGCCATGGCCCAGCCGAACCTGGCGGCCGGACTGGGCAGCGGTCTGAATTTCCTGTCGCTGATGCTCGAACGCATGCCGGCGCAACTGGTGCACCAGCAGAGTCTGGCGGAAATCGTCCTGCTGGAAGACGACCCGGAACCGCGCCGCGCCTTCACCTATTTCACTTACTGGATGATCGTCCACGGCGTGGCGTGCTGGCTGGCGGGGCGGCGGATCCCGATCCTGGCCATCGAGCTGCGCTGCCCGGCGCCGGATTTCTGCGATGACTATCGGGTGATGTTCTCGGAAAACCTGCGCTTTGACCGGCCGCGCACGCGGATGATCTTCGCCGCTGATGTGCTGGATCTGCCGATCAAGCGCAGCGCCGAAGAGTTGAAACGCTTCCTGGCCCATGCCCCGGCCAACATTCTGGTGAAGTACCGCGACCCGGAAAGCCTTGCGAGCCGGATCAAGCAGGATCTGCGGCAGTTGCCCGCCGAACACTGGCCGGAAACCGACACGCTGGCCCAGCAGTTGTGCATGTCGGCCTCGACCTTGCGTCGGCGTCTGGCTGAAGAAGGGCAGACCTATCAGGGTTTGAAGGACAGCGTGCGCAAGGAGCTGGCGATCACTTGGCTGGCGGAACCTTCGATCAGTTTTGCCGAGATCGCTACGCGGCTGGGCTTTGCCGATGCCAGCTCGTTCTACAAGGCGTTTCGCAAGTGGTCGGGGACTAATCCTGGGCATTACCGCAGCTTGATTCTCAACGAGGCGGTCTGATCCTCGATTCCACGCAAACCTTGGCCAAACCAGTCATCCACTTTGAGGGCTTTGACCATTGCCGCAGCCGGCGTGCGGCGCGAGTATTCCTCTGTTGTTTACGGTTCCCCAACCTAATAAGAACAGAGGGATTCTGGCAATGCGCGATTACTTGTCTGCCACCGCACAGTTTGATTATCAGCACACCGTGGACGCCGCGCTCAGCGGCACGCTCGAGGCGCTCAACGCCTGCGTCGAATGTTGTGACCGGCACGCGCTGCCGGGGCGCATCGCGCTGTTCTGGGAAGGCCGCGACGGCGCCAGTGCGACGTACACCTTCAGCGACCTGCAGGACAAAGCCGCGCGTTTCGCCAATTTCCTTCTCGCCCAGGGCGTGCAGAAGGGCGACAAGGTCGCCGGCCTGCTGCCACGCAATATCGAATTGCTGATCACCGTGTTCGCCACCTGGCGCATCGGCGCGGTGTATCAACCGCTGTTCACCGCGTTCGGCCCCAAAGCCCTCGAACATCGCCTGAACAGCTCCGGCGCCAAAGTCGTGGTGACCGATGCGGCCAACCGGCCAAAACTCAGCGAAGTCGCCGACTGCCCGACGCTGGTCACCGTCGGTGGCCCGAAAGGCCAGGGCATCGTCCGTGGCGATTTCAGTTTCTGGGCCGAACTGCCCAACCACTCCAATGTCTGCGAACCGGTGATGCTGACCGGCGAAGACCCGTTCCTGCTGATGTTCACCTCGGGCACCACCGGCCCGTCGAAAGCGTTGTCGGTGCCGCTCAAGGCAGTCGTGGCGTTCCAGAGCTATACCCGCGATGCCGTGGACCTGCGCCCGGAAGATGCGTTCTGGAACGTCGCCGATCCGGGCTGGGCCTACGGCATCTATTTCGGCGTCACCGGCCCGTTGTCGATGGGCCATCCGATCACGTTCTACGATGGCCCGTTTACCCTCGAAAGTACCTGCCGGGTGATCAACAAATACGGGATCACCAACCTCACCGGTTCGCCGACGGCCTATCGCCTGCTGATTGCCGGCGGCGATGAGTTCGCCAAGTCGATCAAGGGCAAGCTGCGCATCGTCAGCAGCGCTGGCGAGCCGTTGAACCCGGAAGTGATCCGCTGGTTCGCCGACAACCTCGGCGTGGTCATTCACGACCATTACGGCCAGACCGAACTGGGCATGGTCCTGTGCAACCACCACGGTCTCAAACACCCGATCCACCTCGGCGCCGCCGGTTTCGCTTCGCCGGGCCATCGCATCGTGGTGCTCGATGAGCAGAACAACGAACTCGGCGTCGGTCAGCCCGGCATCCTCGCCATCGACCGCACACAGTCGCCGATGTGCTGGTTCGCCGGTTACCAAGGCGCGCCGACCAAAGCCTTTATCGGTGATTACTACCTGAGCGGCGACACCGTGGAGTGGAACCCGGACGGCAGCATCAGCTTCGTCGGCCGCAGCGATGACGTGATCACCACTTCCGGCTACCGGGTCGGCCCGTTCGACGTGGAAAGCGCACTGATCGAACACCCGGCGGTGGTAGAAGCGGCGGTGGTCGGCAAGCCCGATCCGGAGCGCACCGAACTGGTGAAAGCTTTCGTCGTGCTCAACCCGCAATACCGAGCGGAACCTGCGCTGGCCGAAGAACTGCGCCAACACGTGCGCAAGCGTCTGGCCGCGCATTCGTACCCCCGTGAAATCGAATTTGTCAGCGAGTTGCCGAAAACCCCGAGCGGCAAATTGCAGCGCTTTATCTTGCGCAACCAGGAAATCGCCAAGGCTCAAGAGGCCGCGGCGCACAACGTTTCAGCTTGAATCAGGAAGTCAGTCATGCAGATCGAGAACAAGGTTTTTATCGTCACCGGCGGCGCATCCGGCCTGGGTGCCGCCACCGCTGAATTGCTGGTGAGCGCCGGCGCCAAAGTGATGCTGGTGGACATGAACGCCGACGCCGTCGCCGCTCAGGCCCAGCGCCTCGGCGCGCAGAGCGTGGTGGCCGACATCAGCAACGAAGCCGCCGCCGAAGCTGCTGTGCAGGCGACCGTGAAAGCCTTTGGCAGCCTGAATGGTCTGGTGAACTGCGCCGGCATCGTTCGCGGTGAGAAGATCCTCGGCAAGAACGGCCCGCACGCCTTGTCCAGTTTCGCTCAGGTAATCAACGTCAACCTGATCGGCAGCTTCAACATGCTGCGTCTGGCAGCGGCAGCGATTGCCGAAAGCGAAGCCAACGCCGACGGCGAGCGCGGCGTGATCATCAACACCGCATCGGTCGCTGCGTTCGACGGCCAGATCGGCCAGGCCGCGTACTCCGCATCCAAAGGCGCGATCGCCAGCCTGACCCTGCCTGCCGCCCGTGAACTGGCGCGCTTCGGCATCCGCGTGATGACCATCGCCCCGGGCATTTTCGAAACCCCGATGATGGCCGGCATGACCCCGGAAGTGCGCGACTCGCTGGCCGCCGGCGTACCGTTTCCGCCGCGCCTGGGCAAACCGGCTGAGTACGCCGCGCTGGTGCGGCATATCATTGAAAACAGCATGCTCAACGGCGAGGTGATCCGTCTCGACGGTGCCTTGCGCATGGCCGCCAAGTAAGGAGGATTTCCCATGACCATCTCCAACGATCCGATTGTCATCGTCAGCGCCGTCCGCACCCCGATGGGCGGTTTTCAGGGCGAGCTGAAAAGCCTGACCGCGCCACAACTCGGTGCGGCGGCGATCAAGGCGGCGGTCGAACGCGCCGGTGTCGCCGCTGATGCGGTCGATGAAGTGTTGTTCGGCTGCGTATTGCCGGCCGGTCTCGGCCAGGCGCCTGCGCGGCAGGCTGCACTGGGTGCCGGGCTGGACAAATCCACCCGCTGCACCACCGTCAACAAGATGTGCGGCTCGGGCATGGAAACCACCATTCTGGCCCACGACATGCTGCTGGCCGGCAGCGCCGATGTGGTGATCGCCGGCGGCATGGAAAGCATGTCCAACGCGCCGTATCTGCTGGACCGCGCCCGCGCCGGTTACCGCATGGGCCACGGCCGGGTGCTGGATTCGATGTTCCTCGACGGCCTCGAAGACGCCTACGACAAGGGTCGCCTGATGGGCACCTTCGCCGAGGATTGCGCTGAAACCAACAACTTCAGCCGTGAGGCTCAGGACGCTTTCGCCATCGCCTCGACCACCCGCGCCCAGCAGGCGATCAAGGACGGCAGCTTCAAGGCCGAGATCGTTCCGCTGACCGTGACCGTTGGCAAAGAACAAGTGGTGATCAGCAACGACGAGCAACCACCGAAGGCCAAACTGGACAAGATCGCCTCGCTGAAACCGGCGTTCCGCGAGGGCGGCACCGTGACCGCAGCCAACTCCAGTTCGATCTCCGACGGCGCCGCCGCACTGGTGCTGATGCGTCAGTCGCAAGCGCAAAAACAGGGTCTGAAACCGCTGGCGGTGATTCACGGCCACGCAGCCTTCGCTGACACCCCGGGCCTGTTCCCGGTGGCACCGATTGGCGCGATCAAGAAGCTGATGAAGAAAACCGGCTGGTCGCTGGATCAGGTCGATCTGTTCGAAGTCAACGAAGCCTTCGCCGTGGTCGGCATGGCGGCGATGACCCACCTGGAAATTCCCCACGAAAAGCTCAACATCCATGGCGGCGCCTGCGCCCTCGGTCATCCGATCGGTGCGTCCGGCGCGCGGATTCTGGTGACCTTGCTCTCGGCCCTGCGCCAGAAGGGCCTGAAACGAGGCGTCGCGGCGATCTGCATCGGCGGCGGCGAAGCCACGGCGATGGCCGTCGAGTGCGTCTGAACCCGAGTTAAGGATTTGCCATGATTCCCAATGACGACCAACAACAAATCCGCGACATGGCCCGGCAGTTTGCCGAGGAACGGCTGAAACCGTTCGCTGCCGAGTGGGATCGCGAGCACCGCTTCCCGAAAGAAGCCATCGGCGAAATGGCCGGGCTGGGCTTCTTCGGCATGCTGGTGCCGGAGCAGTGGGGCGGTTGCGACACCGGTTACCTGGCCTACGCCATGGCCCTGGAAGAAATCGCCGCCGGCGACGGCGCCTGTTCGACGATCATGAGCGTGCACAACTCGGTGGGTTGCGTGCCGATCCTCAAGTTCGGCAACGACGACCAGCGCGAGCGCTTCCTCAAGCCGCTGGCCAGCGGCGAGATGCTCGGTGCCTTCGCGTTGACCGAACCCCAGGCCGGTTCCGACGCCAGCAGCCTGAAAACCCGTGCTCGGCTGGAAGGCGATCACTACGTGCTCAACGGCTGCAAACAGTTCATCACCTCCGGGCAGAACGCCGGGATCGTGATCGTGTTTGCCGTCACCGATCCGAGCGCGGGCAAGCGCGGGATCAGCGCGTTCATCGTGCCGACCGACTCGCCGGGCTACAAAGTCGCGCGGGTCGAAGACAAGCTCGGCCAACACGCCTCGGACACCTGCCAGATTCTGTTCGAGGACGTGAAAGTGCCGGTGGCCAACCGTTTGGGCGAGGAGGGCGAGGGCTACAAGATCGCCCTGGCCAACCTCGAAGGCGGCCGCGTCGGCATCGCTTCGCAATCGGTGGGCATGGCCCGCGCCGCGTTCGAAGCGGCACGCGATTACGCCCGTGAACGTGACACCTTTGGCAAACCGATCATCGAGCATCAGGCCGTGGCGTTCCGTCTGGCGGACATGGCCACCCAGATCGCCGTGGCGCGGCAGATGGTGCATTACGCCGCCGCCCTGCGCGACAGCGGTCAGCCAGCGCTGGTCGAAGCGTCGATGGCCAAACTGTTCGCCTCGGAAATGGCCGAGAAGGTCTGCTCCATGGCATTGCAAACCCTTGGCGGTTACGGTTACCTCAACGACTTCCCGCTGGAGCGCATCTACCGCGACGTGCGGGTCTGCCAGATCTACGAAGGCACCAGCGACATTCAGCGCATGGTCATTTCGCGCAATCTTTGAGAAGGAATCTGCACATGAGTTACGAAACGATTTTGCTGGAAACCCATGGCCGCGTCGGCCTGATCACCCTCAATCGCCCGCAGGCGCTGAATGCCCTCAATGCGCAACTGGTCAGCGAAGTGAACCGCGCGCTCGATGGATTTGAAGCCGACGCGAACATCGGCTGTATCGTCATCACCGGCTCGGCCAAAGCCTTCGCCGCCGGCGCCGACATCAAGGAAATGGCCGATCTGACCTACCCGCAGATCTACATGGACGACCTGTTCAGCGACAGCGACCGCGTGGCCAACCGGCGCAAGCCGATCATCGCGGCGGTCAACGGTTTTGCCCTCGGCGGCGGCTGTGAACTGGCGCTGATGTGCGACTTCATCCTGGCCGGCGACAACGCCAAATTCGGCCAGCCGGAAATCAACCTCGGCGTGCTCCCAGGCATGGGCGGCACGCAGCGCCTGACCCGCGCCGTGGGCAAGGCCAAGGCCATGGAAATGTGCCTGAGCGGTCGTTTGATCGACGCGGTGGAAGCCGAGCGCTGCGGCATCGTCGCGCGGATCGTGCCGAGTGCCGAGTTGCTGGATGAAGCGCTGAAAGTGGCGGCGGTGATCGCCAGCAAATCGTTGCCGATTGCGATGATGGTCAAGGAAAGCGTCAATCGCGCGTTCGAAGTGAACCTGACTGAAGGTGTGCGCTTCGAGCGCCGGGTGTTCCATGCGGCGTTTGCGACGCAGGATCAGAAGGAAGGGATGGCGGCGTTTGTGGCCAAGCGGCCTGCCGAGTTCCAGGGCAAGTAATAGCGTTCGCCCCCACGCATTGCGTGGGGGCGATCAATCAGAGTTGGTAGTTCTTCAACTCCCGAGCAATCACCATCCGCTGTATCTCGCTCGACCCCTCATAAATCTGGGTAATCCGCGCATCCCGGTAGTACTTCTCAACCGGGTAATCCTCCAGATACCCATACCCGCCATGAATCTGAATCGCTGACGAACACACCTTCTCAGCCATTTCCGAAGCAAACAGCTTGGCCTGCGAAGCCTCCGACAGACACGGCTTACCCGCCGTCCTCAGCCGCGCCGCATGCAGGATCATCAAGCGCGCCGCGTTGATCTGCATCTGCATGTCCGCCAGCAGATTGGCAATACTCTGATGCTCGACAATCGCCTTACCGAACTGCACCCGATCACGGGCGTAACCCAGCGCCGCTTCAAACGCTGCACGGGCAATGCCCAGGGCTTGCGCCGCGATCCCGATGCGTCCGCCTTCCAGGTTGGAGAGGGCAATCGCCAAACCTTTACCGCGTTCACCCAGCAGATTCGCTTCAGGAATGCTGCAATTGCTCAGCGTCACCGCGCAGGTGTCGGAAGCACGAATGCCCATCTTGTGTTCGGTACGGTCAACGATGAACCCCGGCGTATCGGTCGGCACCAGAAACGCCGAGATCCCGCGCTTGCCCAGATCCGGATCGGTCACCGCAAATACGATCGCCAGTTTCGCCCGCTTGCCATTGCTGACAAATTGCTTGGCGCCGTTGATTACCCATTGCCCGTCGCGCAGTTCGGCGCGGGTGCGCAGGTTGTGCGCTTCGGAGCCGGCCTGGGGTTCGGTCAGGCAGAAGCAGCCGATCACCGCGCCGCTGGCGAGATCCGCCAGCCAGGTCTGTTTCTGTTCTTCGCTGCCGTAGTTGAGCACCGGCCCGCAGCCCACCGAGTTGTGAATGCTCATGAACGCGCCGGTGGCGCCGTCACCGGCGGAAATCTCTTCCACTGCCAGCGCATAGGCCACGTAGTCGACGTACGTGCCGCCCCATTCCTCCGGCACCACCATGCCCAGCAGGCCGAGTTCGCCCATCTTCGCCACCAGACCGTCATCGATCCAGCCGGCCTTTTCCCAGGCTTGTGCGTTGGGCGCGATTTCGCCGCGGGCAAAGTCCCGGGCCATGTCGCGGATCATTACCTGGTCTTCAGTCAATTCGAGATCGTGCATGACTCAGCTCCCGCTCTCTTCGAAACCGTGGAAGAAACTCTCGACCTGCTCGGCGTGCAGCGCAGCCAGGGTCGGCGGGTTCCAGCGCGGTGATTTGTCTTTGTCGATCAGCAGGGCGCGCACGCCTTCGATCAGGTCGCCGCGTTCGAACCACTGGCGATCCAGATGCAGTTCGAGGGCGAAGCAGTGTTCCAGGCTCAGGTGGCGGCCGCGACGGAGCATTTCCAGGGTCACGCCCATGGCCAGCGGCGAGCGGGTTTCCAGCAGGTCGGCGGTGGTGGTTGCCCATTCGTGGCTGTCGGCGACGGTCACGGCGCGCAGTTGCTCGACGATGCTCGGCACGTCAGGCAAGGCGAAGAAGTGGTCGATGGCCGGACGCAAGGCTTCAAGCGGCGCATCCGGCAGGGTTTGCACGGCGTGGCGGGCCAGCAGGCTTTGCAGGTCTTTGAGCGGTGTGTCGTGCCACTCCAAGTGATCGAGCTGCTCGTCGAGGATGCCGAGTTTGCTGCTGTCCAGATACCAGTCGGCGAGGCCGCAATACAGCGCATCTGCCGCCCGGATCTGCACGCCGCTGACGCCCAGGTAAATCCCCAGCTCGCCGGGAATCCGTGGCAGGAAATAACTGCCGCCGACATCCGGGAAATAGCCGATCGCCACTTCCGGCATCGCCAGACGGCTCTTCTCGGTGACCACCCGCAGATCGGCGCCTTGCACCAGACCCATGCCGCCGCCGAGAACGAAACCGTCCATCAGCGCGAGCACCGGTTTGCGGTAGTGGTGGATCGTCAGGTCGAGGGCGTATTCCTCGACGAAGAAATCTTCGTGCAGCGTGTCGCCGCTTTTGTGGCTGTCGTACAGGGATCGAATGTCGCCGCCGGCACAGAAGGCTTTCTCGCCGGCACCGCGCAGCACCACCGCGTGGATATCGGCATCGACGGCCCAGGCGTCCAGGTGTTGCTGGAGCTGGCGCACCATGTCGAGGGTCAGGGCATTGAGGCCGGCGGGGCGGTTGAGGGTCAGATGACCGATGTGATTGCGAACCTCGGCCAGCACTTCGTGCGGCGTGGCATCCATGGACGAAGTCCGCGGGGATGAAGCCTGAGCAGTCATCACTAACTCCCTGCTTTTATTGTCTTTATTCGAGAAGCTCGCGCGCGAGCGTTACCGGATCGTAACAGTGCAAATTTGCCGTGTACAACGGGGATATGTGCATGGGGTGTCTGCATTTTTGCCTGATCTTGGCCGGGGGAACTGCCGCGCAGAGCAGCACTGGCTGTCACTCCCCGCGAAACTGTGCCTGCAGCGAGCGGACGCATGACAACAGTGCCTGCCGAGCCTCATCATGCGCCGCGGGATGGTTCATGAAACCATGGCGCATGCCTTGAAATTCCAGGTGTTCGACGCTCACACCCGCTGCACGCAATCTCGCTGCATAGGCACGGCCTTCATCCCGCAAAATGTCGAGTTCGCTGGTGATGATCAGCGTCCGGGGCAGTCCGTGCAACGCGTTGTAGAGCAGGGGGGACAACCGCGGATCGGCGCGCGATGTGCCGGGCGGCAGATAGTGGCCGAGATACCATTCGAGCATCTGTGTGGTAAGGCCATGTCCTTGCGCGAATTGCTCGTGGGACGGGTATCGGGTGTGGCAATCAAGCAAAGGGTAAAGCAGCAGCTGAAAGCCGAGACACGGTCTTTGCTGCGCCGAATCGCGCTGACAGATGACAGCGGCCATTGCCCCTCCGGAGCCACCGCCGGCGACCGCGATTCTCGAAGTATCAAGACCATGCTCGAGACCCTGCCGTGCGACCCATTGCAAAGCTGTCCAGCAATCATCCAGGGCTGCCGGAAACAGGTGTTCCGGAGGGCGGGCGTAATCAACGGCGACTACCGCACAGCCAGCCCAGTCACACATCAGTCGGCAGAAACCATCATGGGTATCCAGGTCGCCCGTGACCCAGCCACCACCATGAAAGAACACCAGCACGGCAAAAGGCCCCTTGCCCGCAGGCCAGTAAAGGCGCAGCGGCAACCGGCGACCGTGACTTTCAATCGCCATGTCGTGAACGCGGGTCACTTGAGCCTGGCGCAACGTTGCTCTGGCGTCCTCCACGGTCAAAGAGGCGTCATTCATGACCGCGATCCCCGTTCGAGCGGGCCTCTGCCTCAATCTCGATAACGAATTCAGGGCTGATCAATCGTGCGACTTCCAGCAGCATGGTGGTGGGTGGGTGTTGGTCAAAGAATTCCTTGTGGGCCTGGGCGATTTTTGGCCAGAGATCCATATTGCTGGTGTACATGCGGGTTGCAATGATGCGCGTGCGATCCTCGCCCAGTTCTTTTAGCGCCTGTTCGATGATCTCCAGGCACCGTAGCGTCTGGGCATATGCATCGCCGGGTTTGAACGGCTTGCCGTCATCATCGAACGCCACCGTGCCGCCTACCAGAAGGGTATTGCCAGCCTTCAAGGCTCTGCAGTAGCCGGCGATGGATTCCCAAGGGGCGGCAGAAAACACGCGTTGAAACTCCATGGTTCAGACTCCTTTCCCAAGATTGATCGGAAGTGCCTTCAAGCCCCGGAATTGAAGGTTGCTGGTGCGCCAGGTCGCAGGGCTATCCGCGACAAGACCCAAATCGGGAAAGCGCTTTAGCAAGGACGTAAAAACGATCTCGGCCTCCAGGCGGAACAGCGCCGTACCCATGCAGAAGTGCTGTCCACGGCCAAATGCCAGATGGTCATGGTCCGCTCGACGAATATCGAAGGTGTCAGGGTCGGTGAATTTCGCCGGATCCCGGTTGGCGGAGGCTCGTATCAGATAGACCAGGTCTCCCGCCTTCATCGTGACGCCTTCGATCGTGACGTCTTCAGTCAGCACTCGATGGCTCAATGAACCGGCGGCATCGAAGCGCAGCATTTCCTCCACGGCCAGGTTCACCAGGGTCGGATCGTTTTTGAGGGCCGCATGCTGCGCAGGGTGTTCGAGCAAGTGCAGCAAGCCGATACAGAGTTGGTCAGCGCTGGTGGTGTAACCGGCAACCAGGATGAAGACAATTTGCGCCAGTACCTCGTCATCGCTTGCCGCACTTTCCATACTCGACTCAAGCACCCGACTGACCAGATCGTCCCGGGGCTGGCGGCGGCGCTTTTCAACGAGGTCGGCAAAGTAGGCGTACATTTCTTCAATCCCTGCCAGTGCCTGTTCAGGCCCATAGTCAGGATCGTGACTGCCGCCCACAAACATCACGATGTCCCTCGTCCAGCGCCGCAGTTTCAGGGCATCTTCGCGATCGATGCCGTAGAGCTCGGCGAGGATCAGCGCGGGAATCCGGTCGAAAAGGCTGGCCTTGAGGTCGACCTGGCCTTGCAGGCCGGACAGCTCTTGATCGGTGATGTCCTGAATGATCTGGCGCAACGACTCAATGGCGCGAGGTGTGAATGCCTTGCCTAGCAACTGACGACTTTTCTTGTGCGCGTCTCCATCCTGGTCATACATCCATTGCGAGGCCAGGCGGACGAAGACGTTCAGTTGCTCGCGTTGTTCTTTCGATACGCGGGTGTCCACCAATTGCCGCATACGGTTCGAGGAGTAACGTCGGGTATCGGCCTGGGCGGCGTGGACGTCGCCATAGCGGGTCAGAAACCAGGCATGCAAGTGATCGCACCAATAGACCGGTTGATGAATTCTCAGGTACGCGTAGGCCCGATAGGGGTCCTGGATCGTGTAGCGGTCGGAGAAGTCCGGAAAAGATTGATTGGCCATGCTCACGCTTCCTCGTAGAGTGCAGCCGTGAAACGCTCCATGTAATCGGCTGCGTCGATGGGGGCACTGACCAGCTCCGGCGGTGGCTTGAGCAGATCGTCGATCTCACCGAGCCGGGCTTCTGTAGCGTGCAGTTCCAGTTCGTCGCCAGCGACCGACTGCCCCCAAGGGTGCAACACCGGGGAAAAGACGTGGAGTATGTCCTGAAGCGTTCCGGGAGAAACGAGCCGGTTGCGTTCGCCTTCGACGAGGATCAGGTCCAGCGCACGGGCGTAGGTGAGTGCCACGGCCTGACGGTGAGAAAAGTCGGCACTATCGCGGCATTGATCAGCGATGAGCGACTCGATGCGCTGGGCGATGTTGTGGGAGGCAAACCGTGGTCGGGTGATGGCGTCCCTGGCGACCTGAGCGCACAGGATGCTGTTGTCACCGGCGAACGTAGTGCTGATCTCGTGATCCATGCACAAGGTGACGATCTGGTTGTGATGGTGAAAACCCTGCGAACCACAAAGCTCTCTGCACGCTCTCATGACCTCCAGTCCCAGCCATGTACCGACACTTTTGACGATGGCGGCGAGAATATGCAGTTCTGTTCGCCTGGCCGGTTGATGCCAGTCCGCTTCGAACCGCGACAGCACCGCCCGCTCCAGCATCTTCAGGGCCAGCACCTTGAGTTGTACGACATACAGTCGTTGTCGGAACAGTGCCTTGGTCAGAAGAGGCTGGTTGCCCTCGTTACTCTTGACCAAACGATGGGAGCCGAAACGATACGTCAGGTGAGCACACATACTGGCGCCACCACGAGCGGCAGCAATAAGGAAAAGGCGTTCCTGGATGAATGTCTGCATCGCGCTTTTCAAGCGTTCTTTTGGCGGGATGTCGCTGCTGAAATCACCTTGCGCAGAGAACCTGGCATAGCGTTGCATCAGCGCGTCCAGCGGCAGCTTCATTGTGCAAAAACGGATGCCGGCGACTTGATTGGCGTGAATGCCACCCTTGGGATCGCAGGTGGTCATCCTGACACCTGGCAGGAGCGGGCCATTCTCTTGCTCGCGAATTGGCACGCGGAACCAGTGCAACCCCACATCCACACCTTTGACGATCAGACGCCCCAGGACCATGACCACCACTGCTGCGTGCAGTGCGTTGCCGATCCAGAACTTGCAGGACTGCGCAGTGGGCGAGTTCAGAATCAGACAATGGTTGTGAGGGTCATGGGTGATCGTGGTTTGCAGGTTACCCACATCGGAGCCGCTGGCGATCTCCGTGCAGCCAAAGGCGTAAACCGCATCCAGCTGACAGATTTCCTGTTGATACTGCGCGATCTGGTTCTGACTGCCATGGGCAAAAAAAGCGTCACCGGCAATGAAGTGGTCGACGATGCAGGCAATCAATGAATAGTCCCAGGCGCCGATAAGCGCTGCACGTTCAAGCATCAACCGGAATTCAGACTGATGGGGTTGGCTCAGCCACATGGCATTGGTCATGAGCCCGTTGCCGATGATTGCGCGCATCCGATCGATATTCAGATCCATGTATTCGCGCAGAGACACGCGATGGCGCTTTTCGGGGTCGAACAGGGGCTCTTGCAGCAACTTCAGCAATGGGTCGCTCATGAAACGTTCCTCTCGCAGATTTCGAAACCAAGGATTCGAAAACCACCAGATTCACGGAGCTGGCGAAAAACACACGTGCCCGCATGCTACAGGCGGGGCATTTGGGCGGACTGCTGGTTACGCAGAAATGCGGTGTTTGAGGAAAGTAACGGTTCAGTCAAAGCGCAAAGCCAGCTCGCTTCTCAACAACGTTGAGCGTTTTTCCATAGCCAGACTACCGATGTCATCGCTACTGGACATTACAGCGGGCCAGACTTCCAAGTGAAAGGCAGACAAATCTGTGCGGTACAAAGCTGAAAGGTAGTCGTTGGTCATGTCTTGGCAAGGGCGTTCGACAACCTTCGGTCGGATCACGTATTACCTGCGACCACCCAGCACTTCACCAATGCTCCGCCGCTTGGCATGCAGTTCACTGGCATGAATCAACTGCTCCAGATCCTCCGGCGTGACGTCGATAAACGCCTCCATATCCGCCAGTGCCAATTTCAGATCCTCGGCCGTGATGGACTGAATATCGACCGGTGCCAAGGCCGGCGCTGGTTCGGCAGGGCGTTTCGGGTAGCGGATGCGGGTGAGGTTGTTGTAAGCCAGTGCGGCCAGCAGCAGGCACGCGGCACTGAGCATCACCGGCTCCAGGGCTTTCCAGTCCATGGCGATGGTCATCGGGTCGGCCAGCACCATGGTCAACGCGACGGCGCCGGCCGGTGGGTGCAGGCAGCGCAGCCAGCACATCAGGATCAGCGCCATGCCTGCGGCGAGGCACGCGCTGCCCAAGGTTCGGCCGAGGACGTGGGCCACCAGCAACGCGACGACGCCCGCGCACAGGTAGCCGCCGATGATCGACCATGGCTGGGCGAGGGCGCCGGATGACACCGCGAACAGCAACACCGCCGAAGCGCCCAGCGGGCCGATCAGGTGGTAGGCCACTTCAATGCCGAACACCTGACTGCACGCCCACACGCTGAACAACGTGCCCAGGGCCATGCCGATCGCGGCGCGGCTCCATTCGGTGGGGGGGGTGTTGATGGCGGCGGGCAACCAGCGAGCGAGCATGCAGAATCGATCCTTTGCGAAATTCAGGGCAAAAAAAAGGACTTGTCCGTAAACGCGGAAAGTCCTTCGAAGTGTTCCAACTATTGGGGGAGGAACGCGCACAGTGTGCCAATCATTCACGATGCTGACAAATTCATATAAATGCAGTTTCAGTGCATTATTTATGAAGTAAAGCTACGCGCCGCCCGCTCATGAAGCACAGGAACCCACCCATCGCGGTCAGTGCGCTGAGCGCGTAGAACATGGTCGGCGCTGGCGTATGCATCAGCAGGAAACCGCAGATAACCGGGCTCAGCGCGCCGCCAAGGGCCGCGAGGTTCTGCGCACCGTAATAGCTGCCGCGCAGTTCTTCCGGGGCCAGGGTGTCGACGAACAGGAACTCCGACGGATAAATGATCATCTCGCCGAGGGTGAAGATGAACATCGCGATGCACCACGTCACCAGGCTGTCGGCCAGGCTGAAGCCGATCAAACCGAGGATGAACAGGCTGGTGCCGGCGGCGATCCAGTAGCGCAGTTTTTCCCGGTTGAGGAAGCGGCCGATCTGGTACTGCAACAGGATCACCGCGATGGCGTTGCAGGCGAGCAGGGCGGCCATGGTTTGCAACGCGCGCTGCGAGTCTTCGACCACCAGCAGGTATTGCGACAGGTACAGGGTGAAGCGGCCATGGACCACGGTGCTGAGCAGACAGCCGCAGGTGAACATGATCAGCGTGCGGTCGTTTTTCAGGGTGATCAGGGTTTTCAGGAAGCTTTGCGGCTGGCCGATGGCGGCGACCGGGCTGGCGTCCTTCGGGATGCCGATCATCAGGAAGATGCTGCCGAAAGCGATGCCGGCGGCAATCAGAAACGGCGCAATCGGGTAGACCCCGGCGATTACCACGCCGAGCATCGGGCCCGTGGCGTAGCCAATGTTGGTCAGCGTATAGCGCAGGGAAAACGCCTTGGCCCGTTGGCCCATGGGCAGGTTTTCGCTGAGGATCGCCTTGGAGCCGATCAGGAACAGCGCCGAGGCGGTTTCGGTGATGACCAGGGTGGCGGTCGTCAGGTACAGGTCTTTGGCGAAGGTCAGCAGCACGAAGCCGATGGCACTGGAGAGCATCGCCAGAATCAACAACCGGCGCTTCTCCAGCCGATCAATGATGTAGCCGCCGTACAGCGCAAGCAGGGTGGCGATGAACACAGCGATGCCCAGCAGCAACCCGACGTCCTGTTGGTTGAGGCCGAGCTTGTTGCTCAAAAACAGGGTGAGCAACGGACTGGTGATGGCGCGGCTGACGACGATGGTCAGCGAAACGATCATCAGGCGGCGGATAACGAGCGAGTAGGTGGCCACGGAAAATCAAATGTCCTTATTCGGTTAACAGGTGCTCGAGATCGCGCACGGAATCCAGCGTTTGCAGTTGTCGCAGTTGCACCAATAAAGGCTCGGCCTTGACCGGTGAAATCACCCGCAACGCCAGACTGAAAAACTTCTCCTCCAGCGCCGCCTCGCTCAGCGGATTGCCCGGCGCCCCCAGCGGCACCTCGACACATAGACTCGCCTGACGCCCGTCGCGGGTTCGCACAACGACCACTGGCTCGCCATCCTCCGACAGTCGCTCATCCACTTCAAGGCGAATGCGCGCCAGCCAGTGAGCGATGCGCGGATCGTTGCGTGGCTGTTCGTCGTAAGCCTCGAGTCGGCAATGGCCATGCACCAGTCGCGCGGCGAGGGCGTAGGGCAGACTCATCTGCGCGGCGGCCAGACTTTGGATGTCGCGACCGCCGCACATGTCGAGCAGAAACCCGCACAGGTTCACCTGGACGTCTTCCACCTGATCGGCGCCGATCTGCAGTTGCTCCAGCAGCAGCCCGAGCGCATCGATAGCCGAATGGGTGCCACGGCAAGCGGCGTAGGGTTTGATCGAGCAGCGCGCGAGTTTCCACACACGCCCCAATTCGGCATCCAGCGCATCCGGTTGTGCGCTGCCCGGTGCGAGGGTCTTGA
Organism: Pseudomonas sp. GW821-FHT11D10; assembly: GCF_058808435.1. Taxonomy (NCBI): domain Bacteria; kingdom Pseudomonadati; phylum Pseudomonadota; class Gammaproteobacteria; order Pseudomonadales; family Pseudomonadaceae; genus Pseudomonas; species Pseudomonas sp. GW821-FHT11D10. Next base: position 997,467 of record NZ_JBXARR010000001.1, read on the forward strand.
GAAAACCACCCCAGACATCCTCGAACAACACCGACGGCCCGCTGACGCCTTCGCGAGCAAAACGCGCAGCGAGCAATCCGCCCTCGGCCGCCCGGCCGCTGTGCAGTTTCTTGCTTTGCGAACCGTCATGAATGAACGCCCACAACCCGCCGCTGAAACTGCCGGCGATGCCCAGCGCCGACACGGTTTGCCCGACATCCAGCGCAAAGATCCGCGCACAGGCCGCCGCCGCGCCGAACACACCGCAGGTGGCGGTCGAGTGCCAGCCGGCGCCGTTGTGCGCCGAATAGCTGCCGCAAGCCTCCAGCACCCGCCGACCGATTTCGTAGCCGATCACCACGGCGGTGATGAGTTCGCGACCGTCCACCGACCGATCCACCAGCGACAGCGCGGCCATCACCGCCGGCAACACCACCGCGCCGGAATGATCGCACCCGCCGGTGTCGTCCAGCTCCAGCGCATGGGCGGCGATGCCGTTGAGCAACGCCGCATGTCCCGCGCCGACGCGCAATGACGAACCCCAGACCAGCGCGGTGCCCGGCTCGGCGCCGAACACTTGCCGCGCCTGAAGCGCCACCGCACTGTCGGCCCCGGCCAGCGCTGCGCCGAAGGTGTCGAGAATGTGCCGCTTGGCCTGTTCCTCCAACGCTGGCGGCAGATCTTCAAACCGCGTTTCGACGCAAAACTGCGCCAGCCGCTGCATGCGTTCCGTCATACGAGGTAGTCCCGATAATGGCGCTCATACACCGACGCCGGATGATCCTGCGCGACCGGCGCCGCCGTTTGCGCCCACCACTGCGCGACTTCGGCGCCGGTGGCGATCCACACGTCGTCATGCTGCTGAATGCCTTGCAGCAATTCCCGCAGCACACCGATGCGCCCCGGCGTGGCGATGATTTCCGGGTGCAGGCGCAGCACGTAGCACAGGCCGAAGCGGTGGAACCCGGCGAAGTCCATTTGCAGGTTACCCAGGGTGTGGCTGTAGGAGGCGATCCGCGATTGCGCCGGCGGCACGGCCGGGCTCAGGTTGAAGGCGAAGTAGGGTTCGTCTTCCAGTTCGTAATGCAGCGGCAACTCGACCACTTCGGGGGCGGTCGCGTGCAAGAACGGCAGATCATCGCCACGCCAAGATGACGACCAGAGAATGCCGTGATCTTTCAAGGCTTCAATGAAGCCCGGCGCGCCGTTACCCGCCGGAATCCGGAAACCGGTTGGAGGCACGCCGGTCAGTGCTTCCAGCGCTGCACAACCCTTGGCGACTTCCGCGCTCTGCGCCGCCAGATCCAGCGTGTCGTAATCCTGATGACGGTAACCGGCGCAGGCGATCTCATGGCCGTCAGCCAGAATCGCGGCGATGTGCTGCGGGTTTTCCTCGGCAACGACGCCGGGCACGAACCAGCTGCTGCGCACTCCGAGTTCCCTGAACAGGCCGAGCAATCGCTCGACGCCCCGTTGCGTGCCGTAGCGCCACACCGAAAGGGTCTTGTCGCGCCCGGCGACTTCCGGGGCCTGGGTGAGAATGCCGTGGATGTCGTTGTAGTCGACGGTCAGCACCACCGCGCAGCGTTTGCCGGCGGGCCAGAGGTTGTCAGCGTCAGCCATGGTGATGCTCCTTCAGCCACCAGCGGGCGACGTCGCGGCAGGTGGCGAACCACACGTCATCGCGCTGGCGCATGTGTTCGAAGAGTTTCTCCAGCAACAGGATGCGCCCCGGTTTGCCGGTGATTTTCGGGTGGAACAGGGTGGTCAGGCACAGGCCTTCGTCCATCGCGCCGTCGTATTCGCGTTGCCAGTTGTCGAGGGTCAGCTCGTAACTGGCGGTGCGGTCTAGCCCGGACGGGAAGTTCGGTGCGCGGGTGTAGGCGAGCGAGGCGTAGTCGTCCATTTCCCAGCGGCCGGGGATTTCCACCAGCGGCGTGTCGTGGCCGGGGACGTTGACCAGATACGGCCGATCATCGCCACGCATGCTGCTGGAATATATGACGCCGTTGTCGGCCAGCATCGCCGGGGTTTCGGCGCGCCAGTCACCCGACGGAGTGCGAAAGCCCTCGGCGCGGATGTGCAGGTATTGCCAGAAGACATCGCGGGATTTGTTCATCACGGCCTGCTGCTGGTCCAGCGTCAGGGCGTAGAAGGATTCGTGCTTGTAGCCGTGGTAGGCGACTTCATGACCGCGCTCGACGATGGCCTGGCATTGTTTCGGCCAGTTTTCCACGACCCAGGCGGGGACGAAGAAGGTGGTCGGGATCTTGAAGGTGTCGAGCAGATCCAGCAGGCGCGGCAGGGCGCGGTAGGGGCCGTAGCCGCCGAAGCCGAAGTATTCCGGTTTGTGCCAGATCGAGTTGTTGAGCATGGCATCGCCGGTCGGGCCGTCGAGGTCGAAGGCCAGGGCGAGGCAGGCTTTGTGCTGGTCGGGCCAGGTGGGTTGCAAGGAGGACATCAAGGGCGCTCCAGCTGTTCATGAAAAAGCGCCAACCGGTTGGGTCGGCGCTGACCGGATTACTTGCCCGCGTTAATGGTCACTTCCTTGATCGCACCCAACTCCAGATCCCACTTCTTCAGAATCGCGTTATAGCTGCCGTCATCCACCATGCTCTGCAGCGCCACCTTCACCGCTTCACTCAGCTCAGGCTTCTTCTTGCTCACCCCCAGCCCGGTGAACTGTACGGAGATCGGCTGGCCGACCGTTTTGTACATGTCCTTTTCCTGGGTCTTGAGGTACGACAGGGTTTCGCTGCCCTGCATCGCCGCATCAATGCGGCTCTGGCGCAATTGGGCGCGGGCGTCGGCCGAGCCTTCGGTGCCGATCACGTTGATCGCAGGTTTGCCGGCGGCTTCACAGTTTTCCTTGCTCCATGCGGCGATTTCCGCCGGGAAGGTGGTGCGACGGCTGGTGCCGACCTTCTTGCCGCACAGGTCGATGATCTCGTTGGTCGCGGCGTTCTTCTGCAAGGTGTAGAACTGCGGGCCGCTGGTGAAGTAGTCGACGAAGGTCACGCTGGCCTGACGCTCGGCGGTGTCGGTCATGCCCGACAGGACCATGTCCACGCGGTCGGTGGTCAGGGCGTTGATCATTTGCTCGAAGCCGGTTTCCTGCCATTTGATCTTCACCCCGAGGCGTTCGGCCAGGGCGTTGCCCAGGTCGTAGTCCAGGCCGGTGAGCTTGTTGGTGGCCGGGTCCTTGAAATCCATCGGCGGATAGTTGGGCATGATCGCGACGACGATCTCGCCTTTTTCCTTGATGCTGGCCGGCAACTCGGCGGCCACGGCGAAACCGCAAGACATGAGGGAGGTGAGTACTGCTGGAATGACGAAGTTCTTCATGGACGTTCTCTTATGAGTGTTGTGAAGGCCAAAGGGGCCTCAGGTTCGAACGGCAGAAATGAAGCTTTGGGTGCGCGGGTTTTGCGGACTTATTAGTATTTCTTCGGGGCTTCCAGCCTCCACGATCTGCCCGCCGTCCATGAACACCATGCGGTTGGAAACCTCCCGGGCGAAGCCCAGTTCATGGGTGACGACGATCATGGTCATGCCGGTCTGCGCCAGATCGCGCATCACCGACAGCACCTCACCGACCAGTTCCGGGTCGAGTGCCGAAGTGGGTTCATCGAACAGCATCAGCTTCGGTCGCATGGCCAGGGCGCGGGCAATCGCCACCCGTTGTTGCTGACCGCCCGACAGTTCGATCGGGTAGCTGTTGCGTTTGTCGGCCAGGCCGACCCGGGCCAGCAGTTCCAGGGCTTCTTCGTGCGCTTCCTTGGGCGAACGCTTGAGCACCTGGCACGGGCCTTCGATGATGTTTTGCAGCACGGTCATGTGCGGAAACAGGTTGAAGCGCTGGAACACCATGCCGGTGGCCAGGCGCTGGCGGGCGATCTGCGACTCGTTGAGTTCGTGCAGTTTGTGCCCGACCACGCGGTAGCCGACCAGTTCGCCGTCGACCCAGAGGCCGCCCTTGTCGATCTTTTCCAGCTGGTTGACGCAGCGCAGCAGGGTGCTCTTGCCCGAGCCGGACGGGCCGATGATGCACAGCACTTCGCCTTGCTCGACCTCGATGTTGATGTCCTTGAGCGCGTGGTACTGGTCGTAATATTTGTTCAGGCTCACGGCCTTGACGATGCTTCTCATGACGGATTCCTCAAGAACGCTTGCCGGCGCCGCGAGCGAAACGACGCTCCAGACGGCTTTGACCAAAGGACAGGACGGTGACGGTGGCCAGGTACCAGATACCGGCGACGATCAGCAGCTCCATGACCCGGGCGTTGGCGTAGTAGATGTTCTGGGCGTTGTAGAGCAGTTCCGAGTACTGGATGACGCTCGCCAGCGAGGTCATTTTCACCATGCCGATGAATTCGTTGCCGACCGGCGGAATGATGATCCGCATGGCCTGCGGCAGGATGATCCGGCGCAGCGCTTGCAGGCGAGGCATGCCGATCGACTTGGCGGCTTCGTACTGGCCGGTGTCCACCGACAGCAGGCCGGCGCGCACCACTTCGGCGGTGTAGGCGCCCTGGTTGATGCTCAAGCCGAGCAGGGCGGCCACGAACGGGGTCATCAGGCTCACGGTGTCGAGTTCGAACAGGCCGGGAATGCCGATGGTGGGGAAGATCAGCGCCAGGTTGAACCACAACAGCAGTTGCAGAATCAGCGGCGTACCGCGAAACAGCCAGGTGTAGGTCACGGCCACGTAACGCAGGATCGGGTTGGCCGACATGCGCATGATCGCGGTGATCACCCCGAACACGATGCCCAGCGCCATCGCCAGCACGGCCATGATGATCGTGTTGAACAGGCCCCACATGATCGCTTCGGAGGTGAGGAACTGGCCGATGTACGACCATTCGATCTTGCCTTCGGCGAAGGCCCGCACCAGGCCGATGATCGCGATGACGATCACGGTGGCGAAGAAGATCCGCCCGTAATAACGCCGTGGCACATGCTGGTACTGGGTAATGTCGAACTGGTTTTCCGCCAGTTTGCGCTCCGCCTGGAGTCGTTCTGCCTGAGTCTGGCTCATGGTGTTTCTCCGTACACTGTACTTTTCGATCAACCCCCTCCCGGTGGGAGGGGGACCCGGCTTAGAGGCGGAAGCCCTGGTAGTTTTCGGTCCACTGTTGCTGCGCGGCGAGGGCGGTTTTCAGGCGGCCGATCTGCTCGCGCACCTGTTGCGGCGCGGTGCCGCCCCAGCCGCTGCGGGCTGCGATGGCGGCTTCCAGGGTCAGGCTGTCACGCACGTCTGCCGTGAGGCGCGGGTCGATCTCGGCCAGCAGCGCCGGCGAGGCTTCCCACAATTCGAGGTCGTGTTTTTCGCAGGCCTGCACCAGTGCGCCGGTGATTTCGTGGGCTTCCTTGAACGGCACGCCGCGCACCGCCAGCCAGTCGGCGACTTCGGTGGCGAGGGTGAAACCCAGCGGTGCCTGACGGCGCAGCTCCTCGACGTTGACGGTCATGGTCGCGACCATCCCGGCCATGGCCGGCAGCACCAGCAGCAGGGTGTCGACGCTGTCGAGCACGCCGTTCTTGTCTTCGCTCAGGTCGCGGTTGTACGACAGCGGCAGGGATTTGAGCGTCGACAGCAGACCGGTCAGGTTGCCGATCAGACGCCCAGCCTTGCCTCGGGCCAGTTCGGCGATGTCGGGGTTTTTCTTCTGCGGCATGATCGAACTGCCGGTGGCGTAGGCGTCGTCCAGATCGACCCAGCGGAACTGGCGCGACGACCACAGGCAGAACTCTTCGGCCAGACGCGAGATGTTGATCCCGAGCATGCTGGCAATGAACAGGAATTCGGCGACGTGATCGCGACTGGCCACGGCGTCGATGGAGTTTTCGCAGACCCCGGCGTAACCCATTTCCTTGGCCGACTGCTGCGGCTGGCGAGCGATCGCGGAACCGGCCATGGCCGCAGCACCGAGGGGCGACAGCGAGGTGCGTGCGTCCCAGTCCACCAGGCGTTGTACGTCGCGCAGCATCGATTGGGCGTGGGCCAGCAGGTGATGGGCGAACACGATCGGTTGCGCCTGCTGCAAGTGGGTGAAACCCGGGCAGATGCTTTCGACGTGCTGCTCGGCCTGATCCACCAGCGCCGTTTGCAGGGCCAGCACTTCCACGGCCAGGGTGCGGACGTGATCACGCAGGAACAGGCGCAGGTCGTTGGCAGTCTGGTCGTTGCGTGAACGGCCGGCGCGCAGCTTGCCGCCCAGTGCGCCGAGGTGCTCGGTCAGCAGGCGTTCGATGAAGGTGTGAACGTCTTCGTCGTCCAGCGTCGGGGCGATGCGCCCGGCAGCGAAATCGGCACCGATGCCGTCCAGGGCTTCGATCATCGTGCGGGTTTCCTGCTCGTCGAGCAGACCGGCACGTTGCAGTTCCCCGGCGTGGGCCTTTGAGCCGGCCAGATCGTACGGTGTCAGGCGGAAATAGCGCTCGGGGCAACGGGACAGGGCCGCCAGGGCTGCGGACGGGCCGCTTTTGAAACGGGCACCCCAGAGACGGTCGGTGGTTTGAGACATTTGTTGTTTTCCTCGTCGGTAACGCGAACTGAAATCGGTGTGCATGACCCTAGAAAACCGTGCCGAACAATCAGCAGACGGAATCAGGCCAAAGCAGTTTTCAAGAGGGCAGTTGCAAAGAGACAAGAGCTGATCGAAGTGTCAGCTTTTAATGTTTGGCGATCAGTGAGTTGGCACTGATGTTCGGGATTTTTTGGCGGTTGCCAAGGCTTGTTTTCTGTGATCATTATTATTAGCCGGCGATGTTTTTGTTGTTGGACACAGATTGTTGAACATTGCGCCAGAGGTAAATCAGCATTATGGAAACCCCACTTTCCAATTCCGGAAACCCACCGGTCAAAACCGCTCACCGGGCACCTTTGGCCCTCAGCGGACTGGATTTCAAACTGCTCAAGGTGTTCAAGGCGGTGGTCGAGGCCGGCGGCTTCAGCGCGGCGCAGAACGAGCTGAACGTGGGCCTGGCCGCGATCAGCAAGCAGATCTCCGACCTGGAAATCCGCATCGGCATGCGCCTGTGTACCCGTGGCCGCGAGGGGTTTCACCTGACCGAAGAAGGGCGTCTGGTGTATCAGGCGTCGATTGATCTGTTTGCCTCGGTCGACAACTTTCGTGACCGGCTTAGTTCAGCGCAGAACGAACTTATCGGCGATCTCGGAGTGGGGGTGATCGATAATACGATCAGTGACGATAATTCACCGTTAGTTGCTGCGCTTAAAAAGATCAATGAGCACTCGCCGAAAGTAAGGTTTCAACTTCAGGCGACCCAGCTGGATGAAGTGGAAAGAGGCGTGGTAGAGGGGCGCTTAGTTGCCGGAATAGTCCCGGTTTATCAAAAGCGTGAAGAGTTCGATTATTACCCGCTCTACGAAGAACGCTCGCAGGCTTACTGCGCCGTCGGCCACCCATTGTTCGAAATGCCGGCGGAGCAGATGGGTGGCAACGTGCTGCAGGATTACGAATGCATCAACCACCGCTACGCGATCCATCGCGACAAGCTCAACTTCGCCCGCTACGACAGTTTTTCCGCCTCGGCGACCCAGGTCGAAGCGGTGGCGTTGCTGATCAAGACCGGGCGTTTCGTGGGCTTTCTGCCCCAGCACTACGCCGCCACGCTGGTGGCCGCCGGGCAGTTTCGCGCGGTGTGCCCGGAGTTGATCCACTTCGACACGCCGTTCAATCTGATCCTGCGCCACAACACCGTGCGCAGTCCGTTGGTCAAGGCGTTTGCCCAGGCGCTGGGGGTTGATCTCAAGCCGACGGCGTGAGTATCAGGCGCATGGCGCAACGTCGCTCGCCGGGCAATCCGTGAGCGATTTCATCGCGCAATACATGGTTCAGACGTGCGTCCGTGTCGTCGGCGTTCAATAGCGCAAAACCCATGCGTTGATAGAACGGCGCATTCCACGGCAGGTCGCGAAACGTCGTCAGCGTCACCGCCCGAAGTTGCCACAGACGCGCCTGTTCAATCGCCGCCAACAGCAACTTGCGACCGACGCCCCGGCCCTGAAAGTGTTGGCTGACGGACAGTTCCTCAATGTGCAACTGTTGGTCGACAGTCACCGCCCTTAAAAAACCTGCAAGTTGCCCGTCGTTGTTTTCCGCGACCCACAGTTCGCCCTGTTCAATGGCCGGTAAATGCGCCGAGGCCTGCGGTACGGCAGCCTCCGCCAGCCAGGCCAGTGACGGGTCGAGGCGAAACAGTTCGGCGGCCGAGCGCTCGATGGCGGGGAGGGCGATGGCATCGGCTGCCAGGGCCTGTCGCACGGTAAAGGTCATCAGTCAGCGGTCCCTGTCGAAATCACGTCGCGCAGGTTAAGGCGTCAGCCACAGCAACACATAATCGTTTTTGTCGAAACGCCCGCTCAGCACCGGCTGCAGCGTTCCGAGCGGCGTGCCTTGCAGAGCCTGCAAGTCGCTGCGATCCATCATCAGCCACGCCGGTCCCTTGAGTGCCTCGAGCGCTTGCGTGGTTTCAGTGAACAGCGGTTGCAGATCCTGCTCGACGTTGACCATGAACTTGATCGCCTTGGCGTCCTTGCCCATGCCGTGCAGCACCAGCGGCGCGGGTTGCTCGTGGATCCGCGCCAGTGCCGCCTGGCTGAAGGATCGCGTGTCATACAGCTGGCGTTCCACCGGTTCGAACACCAGCGCATACGCCGACCAGACCGCCAACACGGCGCTGAACGCGAGGACTTCGGTTCGCCAGCGCGGCAGCCACAACCGCGACAATGCGGCCAGTTGCAGCAATCCGAGCACGATCATTACCGGCGTCAGGTCGGTCAACGACTCGGGAAACCGTCGCTGCGCCACCCACAACAGGACGATCAACAAGGCAGGGATCAGCAACCACAATCCCTGCATGCCGACGCGCAGCCAGGCAAACACCCGACCATGCAACACCTGAAACGGATACGCCGCAATGATCGCCGCCATGGGCAGCATCGGCAGCAGGTAACGGGCCTTTTTCGCTTGGGGAATCGACAACCCGAGCATCACGATCAATCCCGCAGCGGCGCAATACTGCACCAGTCGCAAAGCCGGGCCGCGCTGGCGGGGCTTGCTCAGCCACGCCGCCGCGAGTGCCAGCAAGGCCAGCGGATACGCCAGCGCGTAGTTGCCCAGGGAGCTGGTGAAGTAATACAGCGAACCGCTGACGCCCTCGCTGCCGTCCATGCGCCCCATGAACTGCATGCGGATCACGTCCTGACGAAACGCTGGTCCACCGCTGACCTCCGCCAGCCACAACAACAGCCCGACGCAGGCCGCCAGCAACAGCGAAGCCAGCACCCCGAAGAGCAACAGGCGCGACCATTGGCGATCCAGCAGGTAATAACTGCACAGCATGCCGGTCGGCACCACCAGCCCGATCGGCCCGCGAATGCCGAACCCCAGCAGCAACAGAATGAACACCAGCGGCCAGCGTCGACCGGCAGCGAAATGGTCATGGGCATAGCCGAGGTAGAACACCGAAAACGCCACGGCGGCGAGCATCAGGTCCTGCGACACCGCGCGGGTCTCGGTGATGAAGGTGCTGGTGAGCATCAGCAGCGCGATGCTGACCACCGCCCAGCGCACGGATGAAGGCGCGAGCAAGCGATACATTAATGTCACGCTCACCGCGCCGGCCACTGCGCTCGGCAGCCACGCCGTCAGGCTGTTGACCGTCCCGAACGGCAACGACAACAGCCAGATGAACAAGGTCGAGAGCGACGAATAATCGGCGTAAGGCTCACCATAGGTGGTGGGAAACACACTGGGCCCGTGCCGCAGCATTTCCTGGGCGAACAACACGAAGCGCGAGTCAAAACCGATGGGCGCTTGTCCGTACACGCCGGCGATGAACAGCAAAAACGCCAGCAGCCCTGCGATCAGGGACTGCCGGCGCAGGGCAGGGGTTAAACCGATCAAGCCACGTCCGAGGCGTGCGGCCATTGCTGCAACGGAATCGGCAGGGTGCGCGATTCGCCACGGCCCATCGGGAAGTAATGGAAGCCGTTGCGGGCCAGGCGTTCGGCGTCGTACAGGTTGCGGCCGTCAAAGATCACCGGGGCCTTGAGGCGTTGCTGGATCAGATCGAAATCCGGCGCCTTGAACTGCTGCCATTCGGTGCAGATGATCAAAGCGTCGGAACCGGCGAGTACCGATTCCGGAGTGCCCATCAGCATCAGTTTCGATTCTTCCGGGTACAGATGCTGGGTTTCCTGCATCGCTTCCGGGTCGAACGCCCGCACGCTGGCGCCAGCGGCCCACAGCGATTCGAGCAGAACCCGGCTCGGCGCATCGCGCATGTCGTCGGTGTTCGGCTTGAAGGCCAGGCCCCACAGGGCGAAGGTCTTGCCGCGCAGTTCGCCCTTGTAGAACGCGTTGATGCGTTCGAACAGCTTGTGTTTCTGCCGCTGGTTGATCGCTTCCACCGCTTGCAGCAAATCACTGGAGCAGTGCGCCTCTTCGGCGCTATGGATCAGCGCGCGCATGTCTTTGGGGAAGCACGAGCCGCCGTAACCGCAACCGGGGTAGATGAAGTGGTAGCCGATGCGGCTGTCGGCGCCGATGCCCTGGCGCACCGATTCGATGTCCGCGCCCAGGTGTTCGGCCAGTTCGGCGATCTGGTTGATGAAGCTGATCTTGGTCGCCAGCATGCAGTTGGCGGCGTACTTGGTCAGCTCGGCGCTGCGCAGGTCCATGAACATGATGCGGTCGTGGTTGCGGTTGAACGGCGAGTACAGATCGCGCATCACGTCGCGCACTTCTTCGCGCTCGCAGCCAATGACGATCCGGTCTGGCCGACGGCAATCGGCGACCGCCGAACCTTCCTTGAGAAATTCCGGGTTGGAGACGATATCGAACTGCAACAGGCGCCCGCCCTTGACCAGCGCTTTGTCCAGGTGGGTGCGCAAGGTGTCACCGGTGCCGACCGGTACGGTGGATTTCTCCACCAGAATCAGCGGTTTCTCACGGTGCCGGGCCACGGCGTCGCCCACCGCCAGGACGTAACGCAAGTCGGCCGAACCATCCTCGTTCGACGGGGTGCCAACGGCAATGAATGCAACCTTGCCATGTTGCACCGCAAGTTTTTCATCGCAGGTGAATTGCAGGCGCCCGGCGTCCAGGCCTTCGCGGACCAGACTGGCCAGCCCCGGCTCGAAGATGCTGACGTGGCCCTGGCGCAACAGTTCGATTTTCTTCTCGTCGATGTCCATGCACACCACGTCGTGACCAACCTCGGCCAACACGGCAGCCTGCACCAGACCGACATAACCGCTACCAAATACTGTGATTTTCATGGCGAACTCCTCAATTCGGGCGCACGGGCCGGACGAGTGTTGATAGTGATGACCCCGAGCATGACCAGCGCCACGCCCAGTGATTTGGAGAAACTGAAGGATTCATTGAACAGCGGCAGGCTGGCGGCCAGCAGGTACACCAGCGCGTAGCTGATGCTCAGCAGCGAATAGGCCCGGCCCAGCGGCAGATCGCGCAGGGCGGCGAGCCAGCAGAGCATCGACAGCGCATAGGCGAAGATCGCCGCCAGCACCACGGCCAGCGCGGTTGAGTCAACGCTGGGCACCGCCAGCCACTGATCCGGCCGGGGCAGGCGCGTCATACTCCAGCGCATGCTCAGTTGCGCCACGCTGACCAGCAGCACGCTGGCCAGGGCGAAGAGGATTCCACGACGCCGGTTCATGACTGTTGCCCCAACAGCGCCACGCCACCGATGACCAGAAACACGCCGAACCAGTGTTGAACGTCGACGGGTTCCTTGAACACGAAGCGGGCGATCAGGGTGATGATCACGAAATTGAGGCTGAGCATCGGGTAAGCGATGCTGACTGGCAGGCGCTGCAACACCAGCAGCCACACCAGCAGGCCGGTGCCGAGGGCAAACAGCGCCAGCCACAGCCACGGCGAGCGCACTTTGCGCGACCATGAAAGGCTCGCGCCGCGCCAGCTCTCGACGGCGAATTTCTGCGCGACCTGGCCCAGGCAGGTCAGCAGGCAGGCGAGCAACAGCAGCCACAGGCTCATGACGCCTCCTTTGGAAGAATCATGATCACCAGGTTGCCTTGCTCATAACGAACGCCGTCCTTGGGCAGTCTGTCGAGTTCGTCCAGTTCGTCTTGCCCCTTGACCCGCATCACCACGCCGACCGAACCGGTCTTGCGGGCTTCGCGCATCCACTGTTGCACCTGATCGGGATCGACCCGTTGGTGAATGCCGTCAGGATAGGCAAGCCCATATTTCAATTCGCCTATCGTGTTGTACATCGCCACCTGCGGGCGTTTGACCCGCCAGGACAGGGCCGACGCAGCGCCCAGGTCGTTGCTCAACAGGTGCGTGGTGGCCGCCAGTTCCGTCTGGTGGGCGAGCACGAACTGGTCGGGCATCTTGTTCGCCACCACCGATTTGGGCAGTGCCGCCGGCAGCAATGCAATCAGCAGCAGACTGCCCACCGCCGGTGCCGCCCAGCATTGCAACGGGCGAAACGCCTGCAGCAGGTTGCTGATGATCCAGCCGGTCAGGGCGATGAACACCAGCACCAGACTGTGCAATTCGTGGTCGTACAGCGGACGCTTGAGCTGCACGTAAACCAGCGCGATCAGCGTGACCAGCCCCAGCAACAGGTTCAGCAGGCCATTGAGGCCCAGCGCCCGGCCTTGCTCCAGACGCAGGCGATCGGCCAGCGCATGGCCCAGCAGCAACGCCAGCGGCAGCAGGCACGGCAGGATGTAGGTCGGCAGCTTGCCGTTGCTCAGGCTGAAGAACAGCAGCGGCATCAGCAGCCACAGGCCGAGAAACGCGATGCCGGTTTCGCGGCGGGTCTGCCATGCCTGCTTGAATGCGACCGGCAACATCCCGACCCACGGCAGACTGAACGCCACCAGCAGCGGCAGATAGAACCACCACGGCGCGTCATGCTGGGCATCGTCCCCGGCAAAGCGGCGGATGTGTTCGTGCCAGAAGAAGAACCGCCAGTAATCCGGTTCCTGCCCGTGCACCGCCAACGCCCACGGCAGACTGACGATGATCGCCACCGCGATGGCCACCGGGCCGTACAGCAGCAATTCTTTCCAGCGCTTTTGCCAGAGCATCCACGGCAAGGCGACCAGCACCGGCAGCAGCCAGGCGAGAAAACCCTTGGTCATGAACCCCATGCCGCAGGCCAGGCCCAGCACCGCCCAACCGGCCAGGCGCTGACCGTTGGAGCGGCTGTCGAGGGCAAACCACAGCGCCACCAGACTCAGGTTGACCCAGAAGGTGAATTGCGGATCGAGGTTGGCGTAACCGGCCTGGCCGGCGACGATGACAAAGCTCATGTAGAGCAGGGCGCAGACGAAGCTTTTGCGCGGGTCATTCCACAAACGGCGAGCGATGAGGAAGCACAGCAGCACGCTCAGCCCGGTGCTCAGGGCCGAGGCAAACCGCACGCCGAACAGGTTCTGGCCGAACACGGCCTGCCCGAGGGCGATCATCCAGTAACCGGCCGCCGGTTTTTCGAAGTAACGCAGGTTCATGAAATGCGGCGACACCCAGTTGCCGCTCAGCAACATTTCCTGGCTGATCTGCGCATAACGGGTTTCATCGGGAATCCACAGACCATGACTGCCCAGCGGCAGCAGACAGGCCAGCAGGAAAATTCCCAGCAACAGCGGCAATGCCCAGCGTTTGCTCATGCGCCTTGCACTCCCAGCCAGCCTTCGCGGCCTTCGAGGGCACCGCGCTGCACCCGGCCGACGGGCAGGGTGTTGAGAAACTCGGGCAGCAAGTCGCCCAGCGGCTGAAAGTTGATATGTCGCTGGCGTGCGTCGGCCAGCAGTCGACGAAAATCTTCGGCCATCAGAATCCCTTCTACTTCGGCGTGAATGGTGTAGACGTTGAGGTTGTCCGGGCGGAACCGGTCGAGGATGTAGGCGTTGAAATCCTTCGCCGCCACACTCGGCCCGACCACTTCATCGAAGGTCGGCAAGTCCACGGGAATCTGCGGCGCACCGACCGAGCCGTCAGACAGCAACGGGCGGAACAGCCGCTGCCCACGGCAATCGCTGTTGTAGCGAAAGCCGAAGGCCTGTTTGGCTTCGATCACACGCTCGTCCGCACGCCAACCGGCGGCGGCCGAACACGTGACCTTTTCGCCGAGGATGTCGCTCAAGGTGTCGACGCCCTGACGGATCTGCTCGACCAGTTGCGCATCGCTCCAGCGCCCGGCATTGGCCTGCCAGCCATGGTGATCCCAGGCGTGCAGGCCGACCTCGTGGCCGGCGGCCCGGGCCTGACGCATCAGGTGCCCGAGGTCGCGACCGATCGGTTTGCCCGGCCAGGCGGTTCCGGCCAGCAGGATGTCCCAGCCGTACAGGCCGGCGGCGTTGGAGCGCAGCATTTTCCAGAGGAACTGCGGACGGATCAGGCGCCACAGATGCCGGCCCATGTTGTCCGGGCCGACACTGAAGAAAAACGTCGCCTTGATCTGCGCTTCATCGAGGATTTCCAGCAAGCGCGGCACACCTTCACGGGTGCCGCGAAAGGTGTCGACGTCGATGCGCAAACCGGCCTGCATCAACATGCCCCTTTATTGGAAGGCCTCTCGATTTCGAGCATCGCCTCACGCAAGAAGAAATCCAGCGTGTTGCCGATGGTCTCGCGCATTTCCACGGTCGGCGTCCAGTCCAGCAGGCGCTTGGCGTTGGCGATGCTCGGTTTGCGGTGCTCGACGTCCTGGTAACCGGGGCCGTAGAACGCCTTGCTTTCCACATCGCGGAAACCGGCGAACGGCGGGAAGTTGGAACGCAGCGGATGAGCCTCGAACTGGCGCAGCAGTTCTTCGCCCAACTGGCGAATGCTCGCTTCGTTGTCCGGGTTGCCGATGTTGATGATCTGGCCGTTGCAGACGTCGTTGTCGTTATCGATGATCCGCGCCAGCGCCTCGACGCCGTCGGCGATGTCGGTGAAGCAGCGTTTCTGCTCGCCGCCGTCGAACAGGCGGATCGGCGTGCCTTCCACCAGGTTGAGGATCAATTGGGTGATGGCGCGTGAGCTGCCGATACGCGCCGAATCGAGGCGATCAAGCCGTGGGCCCATCCAGTTGAAAGGGCGGAACAGGGTGAATTTCAGGCCTTTGGCGCCGTAGGCCCAGATCACCCGGTCCAGCAGTTGCTTGGACACCGAGTAGATCCAGCGCTGCTTGTTGATCGGGCCGACGACCAGGTTGGAGCTGTCTTCGTCGAAATGTTTGTCCTGGCTCATGCCATAGACTTCCGAGGTCGACGGGAAGATCACGCGCTTGTTGTATTTGACGCAGTAGCGCACCAGTTTCAGGTTTTCTTCGAAGTCGAGCTCGAATACCCGCAGCGGGTTGCGCGTGTATTCGATCGGGGTGGCGATGGCCACCAGCGGCAGGACCACGTCACATTTCTTGATGTGGTACTCGATCCACTCCGAGTGAATGCTGATGTCGCCTTCGACGAAGTGGAAACGCGGGTGGCTGCGCAGGCGGTCGATGGCGTCGGAACCGATGTCCAGGCCATAGACTTCGTAGCGCTCGTCACGCAGCAGGCGCTCGGACAAATGGTTGCCGATGAAACCGTTGACGCCGAGGATCAGCACCCGTGTACGGCGCGGGCCACGGCCGGATTCGGCACCGCGCAGCAGCGAGCCGTCCACCAGACCCAGTTCATTGGCCAGTTGCGGGCCGCTCAGGTACAGGCCGTTGTCGTTGCGCTGGCCGGCGTTGATCACCAGCGAGTCTTCACCGCAGGCGATGCGCAGCGGATCGACACTGATGACCCGGCCCGGCGCCTGGCCTTCGTTGCCCTTGACCACGTCGGCGCTCCAGACGATCAGCTTGTGCTCACCCACGGCGCAGAAGGCGCCGGGGTAAGGCTGAGTCACGGCCCGCACGAGGTTGAACAGTTGCTCTGCCGGTTGCGCCCAGACCAGTTTGCCGTCTGCCGCGGTTCGACGGCCGAACACCGTCGCTTTGGATTCGTCTTGCGGGGTTTCGCTGATTTTGCCCTGAAGCATCGCTGGCAGCGCATCGCGCAGCAGGTCGCTGGCGGCGATCCGCAGTTTGCCGTGCAGGCTCAGCGCGGTGTCGCTGCGTTCGATGGCCACGCGTTGCTGGGCGAGGATGGGGCCGGCGTCGGCGCGCTTGACCATGCGATGCAGGGTGACGCCGGTTTCGGTTTCGCCATTGACCAGCACCCAGTTGGCCGGAGCGCGGCCACGGTAGCGCGGCAGCAGGGAGCCGTGCAGGTTGAACGCGCCTTTTTTGGCGGTGGCCAGCAAGGGCTCGCTCAGCAGGTTGCGATAGTAGAAGGAGAAGATGTAATCCGGATCGAGCTTGGCAATCCGCTCGATCCACAGAGGGTGGTTGGCGTCTTCCGGTGCATGAACCGCGATGCCTTTATTGGCGCACAGTTGCGCGACCGAAGCGTAGAACGCATTTTCCTGCGGGTCATCGGCATGGGTGAACACCGCCGCAATGTCGTAGCCGCTGTCGAGCAGGGCTTGAATGCCGGCGCAGCCAATATCGTGGTAGGCGAAGACAACGGTTTTTGCGCTCATGAGAGAACCTGATCGGACGTGGAGTTGGAAGTGAGGCCGTCAACGGTGATGGCGGGGGCCGGCGAGGCGGGGTGCCCGCGCAGGACTTTTTCAATGAAGAAACGCGGGCGGGCGCGCACATCGCTGTACATGCGCCCCAGGTATTCGCCCAGCAGGCCCATGCCGATGAACTGGCCGCCGGTGAACACGAACAGCACGGCGAACAGCACGAACAGGCCATCGCCAGCCCATCCGGCGCCAAAGGCCAGGCGCAGAACGATCAACGCCGCCGCGAACAGCACGCCGAGCCCGGCCATGGCGAAACCGACGATGCTCAGCAGGCGCAGGGGCGTGGTGGTCATGCAGGTGATCAGGTCGAACATCAGGTTGATCAGGCGCATCGGGCTGTATTTCGAATCGCCGTGTTCGCGCTCGGCGTGGGCCACGGTGATTTCCGTGGTGTGGCGGGCGAAGCTGTTGGCGAGGATCGGAATGAACGTGCTGCGTTCGCGGCAGGCGAGCATCGCGTCGATGATGGTGCGGCGGTAGGCGCGCAGCATGCAGCCGTAGTCGCTCATGGCGACGCCGGTGGAGCGCTGCACGGCGAGGTTGATCAGTTTCGACGGATAGCGGCGCAGCGCCGAATCCTGGCGATTGCCGCGCACGGTGCCGACCACGTCAAAGCCCTTTTCGGCCTCGGCCACCAGGCGCGGGATTTCTTCCGGCGGATTCTGCAGGTCGGCGTCGAGGGTGATCACCACGTCGCCCTTGCACTGTTCGAAGCCGGCCATGATCGCCGCGTGCTGGCCGTAGTTGCGGTTGAGGATGACCGCCACGAACGGACTGTCCACGACGGACGCGGCGTCTTCGAGCAGTTGCGCGGAGGCGTCGCGGCTGCCGTCGTCGACCAGCACGATTTCGTAGTCATGCCGCAATTGCTGGCAGGCGGCCTGGGTGCGGCGCAACAGCTCCGGCAGGCTGTCCTCTTCGTTGTAGACCGGGATGACGATCGACACGCAATGAATCGGATAAGGTCTCACGGGCGTTTCCCCATCAGGTGTTCAATGGCCCCGACGACCCGGTCCAGATCCTGGTCGGTCATGTCGGGGAACAAGGGAATCGAGCACAGCCGCGCCGAGTTCCACTCGGTGTCGGGCAGGGACAGGTGCGGATCACGCTGGCGATACCAGGTGTGCAGGTGGGTGGCGATGAAGTGGATGCCGGTGCCGATGCCTTGCTCCTGCAAACCCTTCATGAAGGCTTCGCGGTCGATGCCGCAGCGCTCGCTGTCGATGCGCAGGATGAACAGGTGCCAGGCGTGCTGCTGGGCGTATGGCGGCACGGCCAGCGGTTGCACCGGCAGGCCTTCGAGTTTTTGCAGGTATTGCGTGGCCAGTTCGGTGCGGCGGGCGTTGATCGCGTCCAGACGCTCGAGTTGCACCAGCGCAATCGCGGCGTTGATGTCGGCCAGGTTGTATTTGAAACCGGGCTCGATCACCTGGGCCTGGGGTTTGCGGCCGTGGGTCAGGCGGTCGTAGGCATCGACGCCCAGGCCATGAAACTTGAGCATGCGCACACGGTTGGCCAAGGCTTCGTCGTCGGTGACGAACATCGCCCCTTCGGCGCAGGTCATGTTCTTGATCGCATGGAACGAGAAAATCGCGGTGCCTTGCGAACCCACATGGCGGCCCTTGTAGCGGGTGCCGGCGGCATGGGCGGCGTCTTCGATCACGGCGATGCCGTGCTTGTCGGCCAGCGCGTAGAGCGGATCGAGATCGAACGCGGCGCCGGCGTAATGCACGGGAATGATCGCTTTGGTGCGCGGGGTGATGGCGGCTTCGATGCGCGCGGCGTCGGTCATCAGGGTGTCGCGGTCGACATCGACGAACACCGGTGTGGCGCCGAGCAGGGAAATCATGTTGGCGGTGGACACCCAGGTCTGCGACGGGGTGATGACTTCATCGCCTGGGCCGATTCCCAGCGCCAGTAAAGTTACATGCATGGCACCGGTCGCGGAGGAAAGTGCCACGGCATAACGGCTACCGACGTACTGGGCAAACTGTTCTTCGAGGGCCTGGTTTTTCGGCCCGGTGGTGATCCAGCCGGAGCGCAGAACTTGCTCCACGGCGGCAATTTCTTCATCACCGATACTGGGGCGGGAGAAGGGGAGAAACGCCTGACTCATGCACACCTCATTGCAAAGAAAAAAGAAAAAGATCCATTGAGTAATTGGATCCAATCAAAGCGTAGACGCGAAAAAATCCTTTGCATCAATAAGTTGCCAAGACGACATAACGTCGGGTTCGGTTGACTTTTCAGGCATTGCCCGGCAGCTTGGGCAGTGCCGGCACAGGACTCAGTGGAATTAAGGTTATGCCCGTTTTTGTGAAAGGAACATGAAAAACCGGTCGGCGAATCGTTTATCTGAAACCCATACAGCCACTGTTCAGACTTCTACCGTTTATCGCGGTTTTTAGTAGAAAAGTCCTACGGAAGTGTTCCCCTTATATTAAGAATGTTGCAGTTGTTAGTTGCTGTGTTGAACTGCTTTTACTCAAGGCCCGACGTTTGATTGACTTACCCGTTGCATCCCCCGACACCCTGAAAACCAACCCGATGACCGTGTATCTGGCGCGTCTGGCTCCCTCCAGCCAGCTCACCATGCGTTACGTTCTACAAGATGCCGCCGACCGTCTCGGTTTCGAAGACATGAACGTCGAAGACATTCCCTGGCATGCGCTGCAACCGGAAGATGTCGTTGCGTTAGTCGCCGCATTGCGCGCCGACAATTACGCGCCGAATACGTCTTCGCTTTATGTAAACGCAATTCGCGGTGTGATGAATGAAGCCTGGCGCATGAGTCTTATCAGCCAGGAACATCTATTGAAGATGCGCTCGGTCAAAGGCATTGCCGGCACGCGACTGTCTCAGGGGCGCAATCTGAAGCGCACGCTGATTCATGAATTGATGGAAGTCTGCGCGGCCGATCCGCGACCACAGGGTTTGCGCGATGCTGCGGTGATTGCGCTGTTGTACGGCACCGGCATGCGCAAGTCGGAGTCGGTGGATCTGGACTTGAATCAGGTCGACTTTACAGAGCGCAGTCTGTGCGTCACCGCCAAGGGCAATAAACAACTGATCAAATACGCGCCGGCCTGGGCGTTCGCCAAACTGAATGCCTGGCTGGAGTTTCGCCGGTCAGAGCTCAAGGAAGGCGAGAGCGACGACGCGTTTCTGTTCAACCGTATTCGCCGTGGCAGCCACATCACCCGCGAGCGCATCACCAAGCATGCGATCTATTACATCGCCCGCCAGCGCGGCACCCAGGTCGGGGTGAAGATCATGCCCCATGATTTCCGGCGCTCGTTCATCACCCGGGTGATCGAAGAGCATGACCTGTCGATCGCCCAGAAGCTGGCCCACCACAGCAATATCCAGACGACTGCCAACTACGACGTGCGCGACGACAACGAGCGACGCCGTGCGGTGGATCGCTTCGACCTGTAGTCAGGTTGTCTCGAAGACGTGGGCCGCTCCCAAAATTGACAGTTGCACGGCGCTGCCGGCCGGTGGCGCGTGCATGCCGGAGCTGCGTACCAGCAGTGAGCGGCCGGGGCTGGCCTGGGAGCGAAGTTCCACGGTCAGCGTGCAGACGTTGCCGCCAAAGTCCCGATCAGTGACCACCGCGTGGCAGCCTTCCGGGTCGGCGGGGATGTCCGACAGTTGCAGCTGTTCGGGCCGCAGCATGATCTGCGCGGCGCCGGAAAAGCCGTTGGTGTTGACTGCCACCCGACCCAGATCGCAATGGGCCCAACCGGCTTCGATCCGGGCAGGCATGACCACGGCTTCGCCGAGAAAACGCGCGGTCTGCTCGTCATCGGGATAGCGATAAAGATCCATCGGATGCCCCGACTGCACCAGCCGACCGTCACGCATGACGGCCAACTGGTCGGCGAACGACAGGGCTTCGCCCTGATCGTGGGTCACCAGAATCGTGGTCACGCCGGCATCCTCCAGCAGGCGCGCGACCATTTTGCGCATGGCGCCGCGCAGGCCGGTGTCGAGGGCGGAAAAGGGCTCGTCGAGCAGCATCAGGCGTGGCCGCTGGGCCAGTGCCCGGGCGAGGGACACCCGCTGCTGTTGGCCGCCGGACAATTCGTGAGGCCAGCGCGCGGCCATGTCGGCGTTCAGGGCGACGCTGTCCATCAGCGCCTGAATGCGCTCGGTTCGGGTGCTGCCGGTTTCCGCCAGCCCGAAGCCGATGTTGTCGGCCACGGTCATGTGCGGGAACAGCGCGCCGTCCTGCGGCACGTAACCGATTTGCCGTTGATAGGCGGGCACGGCGTGGGTGCTGTCGACCAAGGTCTGGCCGTTCAGCGTCAGGCTGCCGGCGTCGGGGAATTCGAACCCGGCGATCATCCGCAACAGCGTGGTCTTGCCGGAGCCGGACGGGCCGACAATCACCGTGCGGCTGCCGGTCGGAACGGACAGGCAGATGTTGTCCAGCGCCGTTTGCGCGCCAAAGGATTTGCTTAAGGAAATGATGTCGAGAGCGTTCATCGGCCGGCACTGCGCCTGGATTGGTGATAGAGGATGGCCGTGAGCGGCAGCGACAGCAGCACCATCAGCAGCGCATAAGGCGCTGCGGCTGTGTAGTCGATTTCGCTGGTCATGGCCCAGAAACCGGTGGCCAGGGTGCGCGTGCCGTTGGGCGCGAGCAGCAGGGTCGCGGTCAGTTCATTGGTGATCGCCAGAAACACCAGCGCCGCACCCGCCGCCGCACCGGGCGCCGCCAGACGCAAGGTGATCAGCCACAGGGCGCGCAACGGTGAGCGGCCCAGGCTTTGCGCGATGTTTTCCAGCTCCACCGGCGCCTGTGCGAATCCTGCGCGCAGGCTGACCAGCGCCCGGGGCAGAAACATCAGCAGGTAGGCCAGCAGCACGGTGATCGTGGTCTGGTAGATCGGTCGGGCGAAGTGGATGGTCACGGTCACCAGCGCCAGCGCCACGACGATGCCCGGCAGTGCGCTGGTGATGTAGTTGCAGCCTTCGAGCAGGCGTTGCAGCTTGCCGGGAGCGCGGATCGACAGCCAGGCAATCGGGATCGCCGCGAGGCTGGTCAACAGCGCGCCGGCCACGCCGAACGACAGTGTCTGCAGCAACGCCGGCAGCAATTCGTTGCCTTGCCAGACCTCGGCACCGCCGGCGATCAGCCATTTGCCGAGGGTCAGCAACGGCACGCCGAGCGCCAGCAGGCATGTCAGCCCTTGCAGGCACAAGCCCAGCGCGGCGGTGCGTCTGTGCAGGCGCACGGTGCGTTGTTCGCGAGCGCTGCCGGAGCCGACACGGGCGTACCGCGCATGACCACGGGCGCCGGATTCCACCACCAGCATGGCCAGGCAACACAGCGCCAGAACGCTGGCGAGCATGTTGGCGGCGGGGCCGTTGAAGGTCGATTTGAACTGGTCGAAGATCGCCGTGGTGAAGGTGTCGAAGCGGATCATTGCGTACAGGCCATATTCCGCCAGCAAATGCAGGCCGACCAGCAACGCACCGCCGCAGATCGCCAGCCGTAGTTGCGGCAACACCACCCGGAAAAACACTGCCCATGGCTTGAGGCCGAGGGATTCGGCGACGTCTTCAATCGCCGGATCGAGACGACGCAACGTCGCCGCGATCGGCAGATAGAGGAACGGGAAATAGGCGATCACCGACACCAGCACCCCGGCCGGCAATCCATTGATCGACGGAATCAGACTGACCCACGCGTAGCTGTGCACGAACGCCGGCACCGCCAGCGGCGCGACCGCCAGCAGTGACCACAACCTTCGCCCCGGCAGGTCGGTGCGCTCGGTCAGCCAGGCCAGAGTGGTGCCGAGCACGATGCAGATCGGCAGCGTGATCAGCACCAGCAGCACGGTATTAATCAGCAGCTCGGCGACCCGAGGACGGAAGACCAGCGCTTCGATGGTCGCCCAGCCGGTGTACCACGACACCCCGATCACAAAACCGATCGGCACCAACGACAGCAGCGACACCGCGATGGCCAGCACGACCACCCACGGACTCCCGCGCCCATTGAGGGCGCGGGTCCGGCGTGACAAATGGGCGGAGGGCGCCGCAGCGATCTCCGCAGGCAGCGGTTCAGGCATCAATTACAGCAGTCCTGCCTGGGTCATCAGTTCGACGGCTTTCTTGCTGTCGAGCTTCGATGCATCGACTTTCGGCGCGTCCAGATCCTTCAACGGCACCAGTTTGGGGTTGGAGCCGGCGTCCTTGCCCACCGCGTATTCAAAGGATTTGCCGGTGCGGAGCACTTCCTGGCCTTGCTTGCCGGTGATGTACTGGAGGAATTTCTGCGCGTCCTCCTGGTGTTTGCTGGAAGCCAGCACGCCACCGCCGGAAATACTCACGAACGCCCCCGGATCCTGATGCTTGAAGTAGTGCAGGGCGGTGTTCTTGCTGTTTTCACCGGTCTTGGCCTGATCGACGAACGCGTAATAGTGGTAGATCACGCCACTGTCGACTTGCCCGGCGTTCACCGCTTTGAGCACCGAGCTGTTGCCACGGTAGGCGGTGAAATTGGCTTTCATGCCCTTGAGCCATTTGAGGGTGGCGGCTTCGCCTTTCTGTTCCAGCACGGCGGCGACGATGGCCTGGAAGTCCGCACCGGCCGGCGACGCGGCCCAGCGACCTTTCCAGGCCGGGTTCGCGAGATCCATCAGGGATTTTGGCAGGTCTTTTTCCGGCAGTTTGGCCGGGTTGTAGACGAACACCGTGGAGCGCGCGGCGATGCCGACCCATTGGCCGTGGGCTGGGCGATACGCCGCATCGACTTGCTCAAGAGTCGCCGGGGCCACGGGCGCGAACAGCTTGGCGTTGTCCACCAGCACCATGGCCGGGGAGTTTTCCGTCAGGAACACATCCGCCGGCGACGCCGCGCCTTCCTGCACGATCTGATTGCCCATTTCCGTGTCATCGCCGTTGCGCACCGTGACCGGAATCCCGGTTTCCTCGGTGAAGCCGGCGACCCAGGCCTTGGTCAGGGTTTCGTGCTGGGCGTTGTAGACCACCAGGCCAACGGAATCGGCGGCAAACGCCTGCCCGGCAGCGAGCAGCGCAGTCGCCAGCGCGGCCTGTTTCAGAAAGGACGGAACGGATGGACTCATGACGGGGCAGCTCCTGTTTTTTAGACGTTATGGGCAAGCATTCGCGGGCGTTTCAATGCGAATGATTTGCATATGTTGGCTGGCTGGCAATGTAGAGAGGCAAATGAGAAAAAAACGTCAAACAAACCGTTAATACATGTCATTGCCATTCAGGTTAGCAGTCACTTGGCGAGGACGCCGGGCAATGCCCGGCGTTGTTTTTCTGAAGTTTTGAGGGAGGTACGCCACGCATTTACCGTCGCGTGGCGGTTGAACGGGCCCGGCAGCAGGGCGCTGCGGTCAGGGCTGGCTCTGGGGGAAGATGAAAATCTGCAGATTGCCACGCCGATAATGCTTGCCGTCTATCGGCAGCAGTTCGACTTCCTGTTCTTCAAGCGTGCTGTTGATGCGCATGACCACGCCCACCGAGCCTTTGCGACGAGCGTCGGTCATCCATTGGCTGACGCTTTCAAGGCTGACTTTGCGCGCCGCCATGGCCGGGTCTTCGAGGCCATATTTCAATTCACCCTCGGTGTTGAACAGATCGACTTGCGGCCGTTTCAGTCGCCAGGACAGTGCCGAGGCCGCGCCGAGGTCGTTGCTCAGCAAAGAGCGCGTCCCCTCGAGCTCTGGCTGATGTTCGGCAATGAACTGGTCAGGCATCTTGCTATCGACGATTTGCGCCGGCATGGCAGCAGGCAACAGCGCCACGAGCAGGCCGATGCCCAGCGCCGGCGTCGCCCACAACGTCAATGGCCGCAGCACTTGCAGGGCATTGGCGATGATCCAGCCGACCAGCACGATAAAGGCCAGCGAGAGGCTGAACATCTCGGTGTTTTCGTAGATTTCCTTTGTTGTCTGCAAATAGAGCAGGGCCACCAAGGCAACGCTGGCCAATGCGGTGTTGATCACACCGTTCAGGCGCAGCACACGGGCGCTGCGTTGATCCAGCCAGTTCACCACGGTGTGGCCCATCAACAGGGCGAGCGGCAGCAGGCACGGCATGATGTAGGTCGGCAGTTTGCCGCTGCTCAGGCTGAAAAAGGCCAGAGGCAACAAGAACCACAAGGCCAGGTAGGCAGTTTTTGCCTCGCGCCTCTTGCGCCAGGTGCGGATGAACGTGGAAGGCAGCAACACGGCCCACGGCAGACTGGCAGCCACCAGCAACGGCAGATAGAACCACCATGGACGCGCATGCTGGGCATCATCACCGGCCGCAAAGCGGCGGATGTGTTCATGCCAGAAGAAGAACCGCCAGAAGTCCGGTTCCCGGTAATGAATGGCCAGCACCCACGGCAGACTGACCAGAGCGCAGACCAACACGGCCAACGGCCCGTACCGCAACAGTTCGCCGAAGCGGCGTTGCCAGATCATGTAGGGCAGGGCGATCAGCACCGGCAGCAGCAGTGCCAGAAAGCCCTTGGTCATCAGGCCCATGCCGCACGCCACACCCAACAGCGCCCAACTGCCCAGCCGGGCACGAGGTGTACGACTGTCGATGGCAAACCACAGGGCCACCAGACTCAGGTTGACCCACAAAGTGAATTGCGGGTCGAGGTTGGCATACCCGGCCTGACCGGCAATCAAACCGAAACTCATGAACAGCAGGGCACTGGCGACGCTGATTCGCGGGTTGCTCCATAACCTGCGCGCCAACAGGTAGGCCAGCCAGACACTGGCCCCGGTACTCAGGGCCGAAGCGATGCGTACGCCAAACAGGTTGTCACCGAAAATCGCCTGGCCGAGCGCAATCATCCAGTACCCGGCGATCGGCTTTTCAAAGTAGCGGATGCCCATGAAATGCGGGGCGACCCAATTGCCGCTCAGCAACATCTCCTGGCTGATCTGGCCGTAGCGGGTTTCATCGGGAATCCACAGGCCGTGAGTCATCAATGGCAGCAGGTAAAACACGACGAAGGCGAGGATCAGGCCGGGAATGGCCCAGCGTTCGAAAGGGGTGGTTTGTCGGGGCGGGGGGAAATCACGGGCAGCGTGTCGCAACGGATTATGTTCAGTCGTCATGACTTGATCCTGGTAAAGACGAAAGTGTTTATTTCTGCGGGTCAGAAAGTGCACGACCACTTACAAAAAAACCGAAGTTTCCGGGCTTCAATAGAGTTGGGTTCAGGGATTATTCAGTTGATGGCGTCCATGCATCGGTATTCATGACGCCCAATACTTTTAGTTGTTTCTTTTCATTGATACGCACAAACAATGTACTGCCATATTCAGCGCTGGCCGCGTGAGGGAATCCGGTCTGCTTTTCAAAGTCGCTGATGCAGCCGCTGTGAGTGACCAGTACCAGATTGCGTTGTGCAACTTTATGATGCGCCACCACCTCGTCGCGCAGGGTGGGGCCGCAGGTCGCCAGCCAGTCCTGGGTGTCGGCGTCCTGGCCAAACATGAAGTGCGCCGTTTGCGTGGTACGAGTCAACGGGCTGCTGAGCACCTGTGCATGCTGCATGCCCAGGGTCACGAAACCCTGACCGACCTTGGCCGCTGCAGCCGTGCCCACGCGGGTGATGCCGTCGGCCGGGCCCAGGCAGGCGTTGTCTGAACGGTCACAACGCTCGGTGTGGCGTACCAGCGCCACGACTTCGCCGGCCTGCCAGGCCTGCGCCCATTCGGCCCTGGCGGTTTTGCCGGCGTGCCCCAGATCGACAGGCGAGCGCGGCCACCAGACGAAGCCACTGACCAGAACGACCACCAGTGCTGAACCGAGCATTGTCAGCAGTTTTCCAGGTCGGGACCTGCGGCGTTGTTTACCGGCGGCAGTCAATTGCATTTGTACTTCCACAACTTGCCCCTTGAATTCACCGACAGGAATGGCCGGCGATTTAATCAACCGGCAGAGTTGGTTACTTGAATACTTCCTGAACATTACGTTTGTGCTCGTCGGGGCGCAGTGAAGAACATGTGAAAAAATTGCCAGCGGATAAATCGGTCAACTAAACGAGCAATTGATAAACAAACTCAAATCCTTGTTTTGTTTTGAACAGGGCTTAACAAGTGTTGACGATTGCCCTGAAGCTTCCTGTACTCGGTCAGTTCGAAAACAGCTGTGGAGTCATTGAAACGAATGGATCTCAAGCAGAGCCTGACAAAACGGATCGTGACCGTATTCGCCTTGATGAGCGCGCTGGTGGCCGGGGTGTTTGCGCTGGGAATCGTTGCCACCGTGCATGTGGTTGAACACCGGTTGACGACCACCACCTTGAGCGGCGGTCTGCATCGTTTGCTGGCGATGGATGACATCGCTCGCTGGAGCCATCGGCCGGAAAAGAGCGAGCTGTTTTTCTTCGAAGGCGGACCGGGTTCGATGGCGCTGGTCCCGTCACTGGCGGCGCTGTCGCCGGGGTTTCAGGAGGTCATGTTCGAGGGTGACGGATTTTTTGCCATGGTCGAGGTGGTGGGCGGACGCAAATACGTGCTGTTGCGTGACCAGGAAAGCCTCGAACAGCGTGAGCATTTGTTGTTCATCGTGGTTGCGGTGGGTTTCATCCTGAGCATTCTGCTGGCGATCGTGCTGGGTCGATTGCTGGCGCGACGGGTCATGGCCCCGGTCATTCGCCTGGCACGCCAGGTTCGTCACCGCGACCAATTACTGGTACTCGCGCCGCCCCTGCATCCGGACTACGCGGCGGACGAAGTCGGGGAACTGGCGCTCTCGTTCGATCAGACACTGGGCCGGCTGCGCGATACCCTGAGCCGCGAAAAACTCTTCACCAGCGATGTGAGTCATGAGCTTCGTACACCGTTGATGGTGCTCGGCGGTGCCTGCGAGTTGTTGCTCGCCAATCCGTCGCTCGATGTGCGCTCGGCCGCGCAGGTCAACCGCATCGCCCGGGCCAGCCATGAAATGCGTCAGTTGGTGGACACTTTCCTCATGCTCGCCCGCTCGCAGGAGGATACCGGTGGTGACATTTGCGTCACGCTCGAGGAGGTTGCGCGGGTTCAGGGGGAAATCTGGGGGCGGTTGATCCGCGAAAAAGGTCTCGATTTTTTCTGCGAGATCAGTCCGGCCGGCACGGCTCGCTACAACCAGACCTTCCTGCAGTCCGTGATGGGCAATCTGCTGCGTAATGCCTGGCACTACACCGATCAGGGTTTTGTCAGGCTTAGCGTCGGGGAAAACGGATTTGTGGTCGAAGACAGCGGCATCGGCATTCCGGAGGAGCAGCGCCAAGCGATGTTCCAGCCGTTCGTGCGCGGTGACGAGCGTCGAGGAGAGGGGCTTGGACTGGGGTTGTCACTGGTGCAGCGGATCTGTAACCGGGAGCACTGGCGGGTCCGGCTCACCACGCGTGAGCCCAACGGTTGTCGTTTTGCCGTCTCGCTGAGCCCGGTCCCTCAAGAGGACGGTGGACAGCCACGCGAAGTGCCCGCCGCCTGACTGATCAACGCAGCCAGGCGCTTGACGTTGTTCTGCTGGGCCACCACCAGATCATCGATGGTCGGCCCGGACGGGGTTTGCAGCAGCGAGCGGCAGGCGAGCAAGGCGTCGTCACCGGCATTGGCCTGGCGCAGGCGCCATTTGACGTCGATCAGCCCGTATTGCCCGGGAATCGAATCGAAGCGTTGCACATCGATGCGCACCGAGGTTTTGCGCGTACCGCCGGCATTACTCAGTTGATCCACCAGTGCGCTGCGCAATTCATCACTGAGGCTTGCGCCCCACCATTCGGTCTCGAGGATCGCCAGGCCGCTGTTGCCCTGGCGGATGACGATCTGCGGCCGGTCGACCTGCGGCGGCACGCTGATGCCTTCGATGGCGATTTCCGAACCGGCGCGGCCGGCCATTGGTTGCGTCGGCGTCAAGGTGTGAAAGCTGATCGGGGCGCTGCTGCAGGCGCCCAGCAGCAGGCCGATCGCGAGCACGGTGAACTTCAGCTTTAAAGCCATGGGACAGCTCCTGTGCTCAATTGCGCGGCGGCCCTTTGAGGTCCAGCGGCGCGGCGTTGTCGGGGCGGCCGCGAATCAACGATTCCGGATGCCGGCCCAGATAATCGGAAAGCTCACGCAACGAACGGGACATGCGCCCGAGTTCGTCGAGGGTCTCGGTCAGTTGTTCGCGTTGCGGCGAGTCTTCGGCCAGGGTCGAACTGGCCGATTGCAAGGTCTTGCTCACGTCGGCGAGGGTGTTCTGCACGCCGGGCAGGGTCTTGGCGTTGAACTGGGTCAGGCCTTTGCGCAATTCCACGAGGTTGCTGTCGAGGTTGCCGGCAATCCGTTCCACCGGCAGCTTGTTGAGCTTGTCGATCATCGCTTCGAGTTTTTCCTGCAACTGTTCGAGGCTGCCGGGAATGGTCGGAATGCTGATCGGGCGGGCGGTCGGGTCAAACGCGACTTTCTCGGCTTTCGGGTAGAAATCCAGCGCGATGTACAGCTGGCCGGTCAGCAGGTTGCCGCTGCGGGCCTGGGCGCGCAGGCCGTTGTCGATAAAGGTGCCGATCAGACGCACGGCGGCGGCTTCGTCATCCGGGTTGTGATTGAGCACCTTGAGCATCTTCACGTGAGCCTGGCCGAGGCGTGCCGGGTAGATCACGATGCCGACGTTGAGCGGGAAGCTGCGTTTTTTCGCATCGAAATCGAGGTTGATGCTGACCACCCGGCCGATTTCCATGCCGAGAAATTCAACCGGCGCATCGACTTTCAGCCCGCGCAACGCCTGATCGAAACGCAGGCTCAGGTACTGCGCCTTGCCGTTGGGCGGGGCGAGGGCGGTTTGCTGGTCGTCGAACAGGTCGTAAGTCCTTTCTTCGGCGGCGGCAACGTCGTTGGGGCTGTACTCCGGCGCGCGGAAGGCAATGCCGCCCACCAGCAAGGTCGACAACGATTCGGTTTTCACCGCAAAACCGTTGGCGCCGACGTTGACGTCAATGCCGCTGGCGTTCCAGAACCGGGTGTTTTCGGTGACGTAAGCGTCGTTGGGCGCATGGATGAACACTTCGATGTTCACCCCTTTGCCATCAGCGTCCAGCGCGTAGGCCACCACCTGTCCCACCGGGATCTTGCGGTAATAGACCGGCGAGCCGATGTCCAGCGAACCGAGGTCCGAAGCGTGCAGATTGAAGCGTTTGCCCGGCTCGCCGTAGGTGATCGGCGGCGGGTTTTCCAGGCCTTTGAAGTGTTTGGCGCGCGAGTTGGACTGACCGATGTCGGCGCCGATGTAGTCACCGGACAACAGTGTGTCGATGCCCGAGACACCGCCCGCACCGATGCGCGGCCGCACGACCCAGAACTGCGAATCTTCGCGGGTGAAGGTTTCGGCCTGCTTGGCCAGTTTGATCGTGGCGTTGACGCTTTTCTGATCGTCGCTCAACTCGACGTCCGTGACCTGGCCGATGACCACGTTGCGGTATTTGACTTCGGTCTTGTTGGCGGTCAGGCCGCTGCCGGTCTTGAAGGTGACGATGATGCTGGGGCCTTCCTGCATCAGGTTGTGCACCACCAGCGAGATGCCCACCAGCACCGCGATGATCGGCACGATCCACACCAGCGAAATGCTGAAACGCCGGGTCTTGACCGGCGCCTGGCCGGGCGCTCGCGGTTGATCGGCGGCTGACGACTCCATCCATGACCTCCAGGGTGTGTTGGGCACTGAGCGTCAGGAACGCAAAAGCACTTCATCAATATAGAAGTGCTTCGCGATAGAGCAAATGTGCAGGACGCATTAACCGCAAAGCGTCAGCCCAGCAGTTCCCGCAGGCGATACCAGAACATGCCCAGTGCCAGCAGTGGCGAACGCAGCGCCGGGCCACCGGGGAAGGTCATGTGCGGCACATTGCTGAACACATCCATGCCCTGACTGTGACCGGCATGAATCGCCTCGCCCAGCAGTTTGGCGCACCAGTGGGTGACGTTCAGACCGTGGCCGGAATAGCCCTGGGCATAGAACACGTTCGGGTGCTGCTTCAGTCGGCCGACCTGCGGGAAACGGTTGGCGGTGATGCCGATCTTGCCGCCCCACTGATAGTCGATGCGCACATCCGCCAGCTGCGGGAAGACCTTGAGCATCTTCGGTCGCATGTAGGCGGCGATGTCCGCCGGATCCCGTCCCGAATAATGGCAGGCGCCGCCGAACAGCAGGCGCCGGTCCGCCGAGAGCCGGTAGTAATCGAGGCCGACTTTCTGGTCGCACAGTGCCAGGTTCTGCGGAATCAGCTCGGCGGCGCGTTCCGCCGACAATGGTTCGGTGGCGAGGATGTAACTGCCGGCGGGCAGTACCTTGCCGCTGAGTTGCTGTTCGAGTTCGTCCAGGTGCGCGTTGCAGCCGAGCACCAGACTGCCGGCGCGCACCGTGCCGCTCTGGGTGCGCACCTGAACGGTTGGGCCGTGGACGATTTCCAGCACCGGGCTCTGCTCGAAAATCCGCACCCCGAGGGAGGCTGCCAGCCGCGCTTCGCCCTGCACCAGATCCAATGGGTGCAGGTGCCCAGAGCCCATGTCGATCAGGCCGCCCTTGTAGACACCCGCGTTCACCACTTGCCGGCGGATGTCTTCGGGGGCGACCAGCCGCGTTTCATGGCGGTAACCCAGCTGCGCCAGGCTGTCCTGCTCGGCCTTGAAGGCGTCGAACTGCGCCGGCGTGTTGGCCAGCTCACAGAAACCCCAGCGCAGGTCGCATTCGATGGCGTTGTCAGTGATGCGCTGGCGCACCAGCTCCACCGAGTCGATCCCGGCCCGGTGCAGGTAGCGCACGCCTTCGCTGCCGACATGCCGGGCAAAACCTTCGACGTCATGACCGATCCCGCGAATCAGTTGCCCGCCATTGCGCCCGCTGGCGCCCCAGCCGATGCGCCGGGCTTCGAGCAGAATTACCGAAAGCCCGCGCTGCGCCAGTTCAATGGCCGTGTTAACGCCGGTGAAACCGCCACCGATCACGCAGACATCGGCGATCAGGTCACCCGCCAGTTCGGGATAAGGTGTGCTGGCCCGGGCCGACGCGGCGTAATAGGAGAGGGCGTGTTCCTGGGTGTACTGATTCATTTGTTCGACTTCACTTTGCTCCAGGACCGGGTCATCAGACGCATGATCGACTGGGGCGGGGTAGAGGAGATGTAGAGCTTGTCGAGGACTTCCTGGGACGGATAGACCTCGGGATTGTTGACCAGCTCCGGATCCATGTATTGCTTGGCCGCCGGGTTCGGGTTGGCGTAGCCGACCGAGGCGCTGACCTTGGCGATCACTTGCGGATCGAGCAGGTAATTGATGAAGGC
This sequence comes from Pseudomonas sp. GW821-FHT11D10, assembly GCF_058808435.1. NCBI lineage: Bacteria > Pseudomonadati > Pseudomonadota > Gammaproteobacteria > Pseudomonadales > Pseudomonadaceae > Pseudomonas > Pseudomonas sp. GW821-FHT11D10. The sequence continues at coordinate 1,029,378 of NZ_JBXARR010000001.1, forward strand.
GTGGGCTTCCTTGGTATTGCCGGCGTCGGCGGGAATCGCCAGCAGGTCGAACCACAGGTTCGCGCCTTCCTTGGGAATCGAGTAGGCGATGTTCACGCCGTTCTTGGCTTCCTTGGCACGGTTGGCGGCCTGGAACACGTCGCCGGAATAACCGAAGGCCACGCAGATGTCGCCGTTGGCCAGGTCGGACACGTATTTCGAGGAATGGAAATAGGTGATGTACGGCCGGATGCTCAGCAGTTTCTCTTCGGCCTTCTTGTAGTCTTCGGGTTTCTCGCTGCGCGGGTCCATGCCCATGTAGTTGAGGATGGCCGGGAACACTTCATCGGCCGAGTCCATCATCGACACGCCGCACTGGGTGAGTTTTTTCAGGTTCTCCGGTTCGAACAACACGGCCCAGGAATCGATGTGATCGATGCCCAGCACTTGCTTGACCTTGTCGACGTTATAGCCGATGCCGTTGGTGCCCCACAGGTACGGCACCGAGTGCTCGTTGCCCGGATCGTTTTTCTCAAGCAGGGCCAGCAGTTTCGGGTCGAGGTTTTTCCAGTTCGGCAGTTGCGAGCGGTCCAGCTTGAGGAACGCACCGGCCTTTACCTGACGGGCGAGGAAGTGATTGGACGGTACCACCACGTCATACCCGGTGCGGCCGGCGAGCAGTTTGCCTTCGAGGGTTTCGTTAGAGTCGAAGACGTCGTAGATCACCTTGATCCCGCTGGAGGACTGGAAGTCGGCGAGGGTGGTTTCGCCAATGTAATCGGTCCAGTTGTAGACGCTGACCTGGGGTTGGGCGAGGGCACCGGCACTGCACGCCAGGGCCAGCGCGGCGGGGATCATGGATTTCAACAGACGCATATCGACACCTCTTCGAGTTGGATTTTTTATGCTCGTAAAGTCGGTAGGGATCGCTCCCGGACAGTGTCCGGGAGCGATCAGGTCTCAGGCTTAAACGCTCAGCAACAGGAACTCCCGCTCCCAGGAACTGATCACGCGCTTGAAGTTTTCATGCTCGGCGCGTTTCACCGCGACGTAGCCGCGCACGAACTTGCTGCCCAGGTATCCGGCGACGGTGTCGCACTCTTCCATCTGGGTCAGCGCTTCTTCGATCGTGATCGGCAGGCGCAGGTTGCGGCGCTCATAGGCGCGGCCTTCGACGGCGGCGCTCGGTTCGATGCCTTCGACCATGCCGATGTAGCCGCACAGCAGGCTCGCGGCGATGGCCAGGTACGGGTTGGCGTCGGCGCCCGGCAGACGGTTTTCAACCCGCATCGCCTCAGGCCCGGAGGTCGGCACCCGCAGGCCGACGGTGCGGTTTTCTTCGCCCCATTCGACGTTGACCGGTGCCGAAGTGTCCGGCAGGAAGCGGCGGAACGAGTTCACGTTCGGCGCGAACATCGGCAGCACTTTCGGGATGTACTTCTGCAGGCCGCCGATGTGATGGCGGAACAGGTCACTCATACTGCCGTCGGCATTGGCGAAAATCGGCTGGCCGCTGTCGATCTCGACCACGCTCTGGTGCAGGTGCATGGCGCTGCCGGGCTCATCGCCGATCGGCTTGGCCATGAAGGTCGCGGTCACGTTGTGCTTGAGCGCCGCCTCACGCAGGGTGCGTTTGAACACGGTGATCTGGTCGGCCAGATCCAGCGCGTCGCCGTGGCGGAAGTTGATCTCCATCTGCGCCGGGCCGTCTTCGTGGATCAGTGTGTCCAGGTCCAGGCCTTGCAGTTCGCACCAGTCGTAGACGTCTTCGAACAGCGGATCGAATTCGTTGGCGGCGTCGATGGAGAACGACTGACGACCGCTTTCGGCGCGACCGGAACGGCCCAGCGGTGCCTTCAATGGCAAGTCCGGGTCTTCGCAACGCTGGGTCAGGTAGAACTCCATTTCCGGCGCCACGATCGGCTTCCAGCCTTTGTCGGTATACAGCTGCAGGACTTTCTTCAGCACGTTGCGCGGCGACAGTTCGATCGGGTTGCCGAACTTGTCGAAGGTGTCGTGGATGACGATCGCGGTCGGCTCGATGGCCCACGGGATCACGTACACCGCATCGCTCACCGGCTTGCAGACCATGTCGATGTCGGCCGGGTCGAGCAGGTCGTAGTAGATGTCGTCGTCGACAAAATCCCCGGTTACCGTTTGCAGCAGCACACTTTCCGGCAGGCGCATGCCTCGCTCATGCAGGAACTTGTTGGTCGGTGCGATCTTGCCGCGGGCGATGCCGGTCAGGTCGCTGACCACGCATTCCACTTCGGTAATCTTGTGATCTTTCAGCCACGTGAACAGCTGATCGAAAGGGGCATTCATAAAGACCTCGTCGTTGGTTTTATTGACGCGGGGGAAAGCGATTTCATCTTTCGCAGACTTCCCCTGAGGCGCGTTGACGACTATCTTGGGCGGGCCTTGACGTTCCATCTATCCACTTTCAGCAGCACCAAAGCGCACCAAAAGAGTGCGCAAGGTCTCCCATGACAACGTGTAATCCGCTACAGGTTCAAGCTTTCAACACCGCCGATGTCACCGAACAGATCCGCGCCACGCCGGGTTGGGTTCAGCATTACCAGCAGATGTCGCCGGGGCATTTCGCCGGGCAGATCCGCTATCTGGATTTGCAGGGTGTGGAGGTTTACGAAGAACAGATGAACACCCGGGTCGAGCAGAATTTCAGCGCGCCGGAAGGCTCGCTGGCGTTCTGTTTCGATCGCAGCGACAACGCGCTCTATCTGCTCAATGAAGAGAGCCGCAACATCTGGATCACCCCGGAGAACTACCAGGAAATCGCCGTGGTGTTCGGCCCGGACTTCGTCCGGCGCAACGGCCTGGACGTGGCCAGGCTGGAAGGCCTGTTCATGGCGCCGCTCAATGGCGCGCAGAACGGATTGTTCAGTCGCTGGTTAAGTTCCACTCTCACGAAGTTGTCGCAAACCCTTGATCAGCCAAGCAAAGAAGCACTGACCCAGCAGTTGCTGGAGGACTGTCTGTTCATCCTCGACAACGCGAGCGTGTGCCTGGACGGTGGTGGTTTACAGCGTCGCGCTGAAGAGCGAATCACCCTCAAGCGCGTGGGCGAGTGGGCGGCGGATTCACCGGAAGAAACCCTCAATCTGCTGGAACTGTCGAGGGTCGCCGGGGTTTCCCTGCGCCAGTTGCAACAGACCTTCAAGGCGTACACCGGGATGTCGCCGAGCCATTGGCTGCGTTTGCGCCGGCTCAACAGCGCGCGGCGGGAATTGCTCAAACGTTCACCGGCAGACACCACCGTGGCGGAGGTCGCGATGAACTGGTCGTTCTGGCATTTGGGTCGTTTTTCAAGCAGTTACCGGGCGATGTTCAAGGAGTTGCCGAGCGAGACATTGAAGCGCTCGGCGTCCTTGTGACGGGCACTCTGCGCCACAAACAAAAAAAGACGGGAGAGGTTTCGGTATTTACCGAAACCTCTCCCGTCTTTTTCACCTGCCGATATTGCCAAGCCTGTTGCGCTGCCGACTAATCGACTCTGAGACGATTGAAGGAGGATGAAAGGGATCTTTTCATCAGTCTGGCCATCGGGGTTTCTATTTTTTCATGGATGACGTGGGAGGCACCTATCATCAAAGCGATGGTGCCCCACAGCAGCAGATGTGAATTGATGGCCGGATAAGCCATATTGAAGATCATGAAGCCGATCATTTGATGCAGCAGGTAAAGCGGGTAAGTCAGGGCTCCCAATGCAGTCCAGTCGAACCTTCCGATGGCTGACGTTTTATGCGTCGAGATAAAAAGAAATGTCATGAAAAACAGGGCAATGACACCGCAGATGATCAAGGAATCGTATTCGGTCGAATATTTCACCTCGATCGACTCGGCCCAGGTGATCGCGTTGTAGCTGGCCAATGCCTGTGCAGCCGCCAACAGGGAAATACGAGCTTTGGTAAAACCCTTGTCCCAGATGATGTAGAACGTAGCGCCGGCAATGAAATAGGCCGCGTAGTCGGTGATCAATACCGAGCGCAGCTTTTCGAAAGCAAAGACTTCCGCTGTGGCTGAGACCAGCAGCCAGAGTACAAGGAACGTTTCTATTTTCTCTATCTTCTTGAACGCCAACAGAACGGCGATCATCAGGTAGAACTTTATTTCGACGAAAAGTGACCAGTAGACCCCGTCTATGGGCGGCACACCGAGCACGTCACCCAGGAATGTCAGGTTGATCACGTACTGATAAAGGTCAGCCGAAAATCTTGGCTGCCCAATGGCCAGCGTGACGATGAAAGTGATCGTGCAGCACACCCAGAAAGCCGGGCAGAGGCGGATGACGCGGGAAATGAAGAACACTTTGAGGTTGTTGCTCGAAGCCGTCATCAGGATCACGAATCCGCTGATCATGAAAAACAGCTCGACCCCCAGATATCCGTATTTGGCAACTTCAGCCAATAGTGGGTAGGGCATTACAGACATATCGCCCCTCGCATACCCGCGAAACGCATAGTGAAAAATCACCACGGAGAACGCCGCAAGAAAGCGCAGCAGATCCAGTTCTGTCAGCCGTCGGTTGTTCATGTACATGCGCTCCGGACTTGTTAGCGCGAATCGAGAACTGACGACTGTGTCGAGTGAAATTCGACTCAAGGCGAAAGCTATGACAGCAGAGGGGGCCTCATCGGCTCCCCAGGCTTCGTGTGACGGTCAAGGGCTGCGTAGCCACATGCGGATGTAATCGACTTCGAACGTGGAGGGCAGGTCAGCATCGTCGACCACGCCGAACCATTTCCACATGGCCTCACTGTCAAAGACGATCTGCATGGGAAAGAAGAAGTGGTGGTTCTTCGACTCCCTGACCAGCACGCCATCGACGTACCAGCGCAGGGTGTCGGGTTGCCAGTCGAAGCCGTAGACATGAAAGTCACTGGCCAGTCGCCAGGGGCTGGTCCAGGTGCTGCCGTTGGCGATGTGTTCGGTGCTCTGCGGCGTGGCCCAAAGGTGGGCGTTCATGTTGTAGGCGCGGTCTGAGACCGCGTCTTTGGTCTTGCCGCCGATTTCAAAGATGTCGATTTCGGTGGCGTTGTCAGCCATGCCCGTCCACGCCAGCCAGAATGCGCTGGAACCCGCAGAGTTCATGGGTTTGGCGCGTGCTTCGTAATAGCCGTAAAAACCACGTTCAAGGGTACGAACCATCGCCGAGGTGTAATCCTTGAAACCGAGCTGGACGTACTTCGGTGGCAAGGTTTCCTTGCGAAAGACAATCTTCAGATGGCCGTTGCTGACGCTGGCATTGCGCTCGGTGAACAACGCCGGCTTGCGTCCCAGCGACTCGTTGCCGATAGCATTGTTGACGTGCCAGCGCGTGCGATCGAGGGTGGTGCCATCGAACTCGTCGGACAGAGTCGTGTTGAGCAACCAGCGGCCGGCATTGGCCTGGTCGGACAACGGCAGATCGGTATGGATGTGGGACGGCAGAGCGTCCAGGGGACCGACACGTGTCCAGGTATCGGCCTGAACCGGTATGGCCACGGTCCACTTGTCTGCCAGGTATCGAAATACGCGCTGGCGCTCCGCGAGCGAGGCAAGCGGGCGGTCATACACCAGGACTTCGGCGATGTCGCCGCGAAAGTTTTCGGCATTGCCGACGGCATTGCGCCCCACGCCATACGGTCCCAGTGGCACGTCCTGCAGTTCAAGGACAGAAACCGTCGGTTCATAGGCACCGGTTTGCGGCAGGCTGACAGCGAAATTCGGCAGCACGTTATCGTTGCTGGCGGCTTGCGGCCGCGAACTGAACAACCGTTGCCAAGGATCGACGCCGGCCTGCTCAGGCAACCGACGGGACACGATCAGTACGGTCGCAGACCCTTTGGCCGTGCGCAGTGCCCGGCCCAGTAATCCCGAGTTACCGCTCAAACGCACCACCGCCTGGCCATTGAGGCTGTTCTCCATCCGTTGTGGCGGCGAAGAAGCGCCATCGACTGTCGCATCGTTGGCCTTGCCTGATTTGTCGCTCCAGCGCTGGAGACGGTTCTGCGCATCCAGGCTCATCGTCGACGCGTCGGCGGCGTCCAGCCACAACACGAGGCCGGTGCTCGGCACAGCAGGAGGCGCCTGCGCGGCGTTGCTTGCCAGCGAAACCGAAAACAGCGCGGCCAGCAGACATTCCTTGAACATCGGCATCACTTCACCGCAACGGGTGCCGGAATCTTGAATGGAGATTGATACCCCTGCGGATTGCACGACTGCCAGCGCCAGGCATCGGTGATCATTTGTTCCAGGCCGCGCTGCGCGCTCCAGCCCAGTTCGCGTCCTGCCTTGCCCGGATCGGCCCAGCATTTGGCGATGTCACCGAGACGTCGAGGCGCGAAGCGGTAGGGAATGCTGACGCCGGTGATGTCTTCGAAACTGTGAATGATCTGCAGCACGCTGTAGCCAACGCCTGTGCCGAGGTTCCAGAAGCGAATGCCGTTGTTGTGCTGCAGCACTTGCAGTGCCTTGAGGTGACCGATGGCCAGGTCTACCACGTGGATGTAATCACGAACGCAGGTTCCGTCTACGGTGGGATAGTCGCTGCCGTACACCGTGAGTTCGGGGATCCGGCCTATGGCAACCTGCGTCAGGCACGGCAACAGGTTGTTGGGACGGCCCCTCGGGTCTTCGCCGATCATTCCGCTTTCGTGGGCGCCGATCGGGTTGAAGTAGCGCAACAGTCCAATGCTCCAGCGCGGATCGGAGTCGCACAGATCCGTCAGCAGCTCTTCGATCATGAGCTTGGTGCGGCCATAGGGGTTGACCGGTTTGCCGGTGCCGACATCTTCGGCAATCGGTGTATGTGTCGGCTCCCCATACACCGTGGCCGAAGAGCTGAACACCAGTTGGAAGACGTTGTTGCGAGCCATCGCCTGGCACAGGTCGAGCGTGCCGGCGACATTGTTGGCGTAGTAGTCCAGCGGCTTGCGCACGCTTTCCTCGACGGATTTGAGACTGGCAAAATGCACCACGGCCTCAATGTCGTACCGGCTGAAGATATCGTCGAGCAGCACCGGATCGCGAATATCGCCCTTGATGAAGTCGACGCGGGTCAGGGTCAGTTGTTCAAGGCGCCGGATGCACTCTCGACAGCTGTTGCACAGGTTGTCGAGCACCAGCACCTTGTGGCCGGCGTTAATGAGGGCCAGAGCCGTATGCGAGCCGATGTAGCCGGCCCCGCCAGTAATCAACGTGGTTTTGCGCATGATGAGGTCTTCCTGTCTCGGGGACTGAACTCAGCGGGAGGTGAAAACCGATTTGAATTCCTGTGGCCAGTGCGGGTGCATGACGCTGTAGCCCACGGCATAACTCAGCGCGCCGATCACGATGCTGCCGATCAGGTGCAGGTAGCCCTGAAGACCCAGCTGCGGTAGCACGACCAGCACGGTTGCCGCCATGACCAGTGAAGCGATCACGCTGCGGTAACTGGCTTCGAAAAAGCCGCGCCAGCTGTAACCGATCGCGGTGTTGAGGCCACGGATCTGCAGCGGAGTGATGACCAGCATTCGCGCAAGCAGAGCAGCGGCTGCGGCCATGCCGCCATACAGGTCGCCGAGGGTGTAGACCAGCGCCAGGGCCAGCGCGGTGGTCAGCACTTCCGCCTTGATCGTGAGGTGGCTGCGGTTGACCGCCACCAGTGCGGTGGTGGCGTACATGGCGGTGTTGCCGATGGCTGCGGTGCAGGCCAGCACTTGCAGCAGAGGAATGGCTTCGGCCCACTTGGCGCCGAAGATCAACAGGATCAGATCGTTTGCCGTGAGTGCGATGCCGATGAACAGCGGCGTCAGCAGAAAACCGCTGACAGCGGTTGAATCGCCGATGATCCCGATCAGTCGCCTGGGCTCTGCGCTGCGTCGGGAGAACGCCGGCAGCGCATAGCTCAGCAGGCCGTTGTAGATCGCGGTGCGTGGCAGTTCGATGATGCGCATCGCCATGTTGAACATGCCGACCGCGTTCGCGCCGGCGGTGATGCCCAGAACCACGTTGACCCCGCGCTGCAGGGTTTGCGAGCTCAGCGCGTTGATGGCCACCGGTGCGCCTGACCTCAACAACTCGCGCAGGATCGGACCGTCGATGTGGAACGGGATGCGCCGCGGGTCTGCACGCATCAACACAATGATCGACACCAGTTCCATGATCAGCGCCTGGGCAATGACCGCCCAGGCACCCAGTCCCCAAAGCGCAACGGCAATGCCGCCAACGCCACCCGCCACTTTGCCCAGCAACGTGCGCGACGCCAGCATCCTGAAGTTGCTGCTGCGGCGCATCTGCGCCACATAGACCCGCGCCATCATGGTGAACAGGATCTTCAGCGAGGCTACCGCCGTCATCCATTGCAGCACCGGATCCGGGGTGTACAGCATGACTGCGCCCGAGATGACGCCGATGCTCACCAGACTGACGAGCACCGCCGCCCAGTAGGCTGTGCTGATGTGTTTGTCTTCCAGCCGTTCAAGCCGTACCAGCGGATCTTCGAGCACCGACGAATACACCAGACCGATCAATTCGACGATGGCAATGATCACCGTGCCCACACCCAGCTCGGCAGGCGACAGCAGCCTGGCGTAGGCGACGAAGGTAATCATCGACAGCAGGATCAGGCCGAATTTCTCGGTGAAGATCCAGGTCAATGTCATCAGACGGTGGTTGGCCATGGCGGATACCGGTTCAATGGGCCGTGGTTGACGCCGTTGCCTTGCGCAAGGTTCTGGCGCGGGCATACAGGTAGCGCAAGGTCGGTTTGCCATTGGCGAAGATCAGGGCTTGCCAGGAACACTCCAGCATTCGCCGGTACACGCCGAGGACCTGGTCATGCTCGCCACGTCGGGAAAACGCTTCGAGAAAATCGGTGTGGTTGCCCAGCTCGAAATCGATCCGCTGCTGCCGGGTCAGCTGTGCGCCGTAGCGGGCGAGGTACACCTCGATGAAGCGGATTTTGTTCTGGTAGTACTTTTTCGGATTCGCGGTCATGTTGCCGCCATTGACCGTGCGCTCCAGCAGCACCTCCGGCACCGTGTGGATCTCCCAGTGCTCGGCGATCCGGGTCCACATGAAGCGGTCTTCGGAATAACGCAGGCTGGCATCGAAGCCGCCGAGTTGCATGATCACGTCACGTTTGACCAGCGCGGTGGAGACGCCATTGACGACGTTGGCGTGGATGAAATCGTAGAAATGCCTGCCGTGCTTGAGCCGGTCATCCAGCTGGCGCCTGCCGTTGCTGTAATTGACTTGCGCGTAGCAGTCGATCAGCCCCACCGGTCGGCCCTGACGCGTGAGCTCGTCATACAGTGCCAGCTGTAATTCCAGCTTTCGCGGATGCCATTGATCATCGGCATCGAGCATCGCCACAAACGTCTCTTCAGAGTGGCGCATCCCATGATTTCGGGCGCTGGCCTGGCCTTCGTTGGCTTGCTGCAACAGGGTCAGGCGAAACGGCGCGACGAAATCTCTGACCCGTTGTGGTCCATCATCGGTGGAACCGTCGTCGATGACGATCACGTGATCGGGCAGTCGGGTTTGTCCGGCCAGGGATGCCAGTGTCTGCTCGATGCTGTCGGCGCCGTTGTACATCGGAATGACGACGCACACTGAATCTGCTGAACGGGGAGCTTGGTTTGGCACGGTGATTCTCCTTGGGTTACGCGCTGGCGGAATCGCGCGGTAGTGCGCGGCCCGGCGAACGCTGACGCAGCGCTGCCGGTGAGGATTCGGGGAAGGTCGCGTGGTGGTGCCGGAAGGTCAGGGCCAGTGTGCAGAACACCAGAAACTCGGCGGAGCGGTAGTTGGGAATCACATACGCCACATAGTTGGTGACGGCGAACAGGCCAATGATGACCAGCGCACTGGCGCGAAACCGCGCTGCCTGATTCGCCGTCACGGCACGGTATTGCTTGAACAGTGCTTCACCGAACATCAGCGCCAGCGCCGTCAGCTGGATGAGACCGCCGTTGAGCAGGGTCTCCATGTAGCCACTGTGGGCGTTGCCGATATAACCCCAGCGGGTGATGAACGCATCGGCATCGGGGCTTGCCCAGAAGGCGCCGAAGCCATAGCCCTTGAGAAACTGGCTGTCGATGAAAGGCGCGAGCAGTTCCCAGATCAGGGTGCGATCGGTCAGTGACGGGTCACGCCCGGCCATTTCCAGCAGTACCGCAAAGTTGCTGTACAGAAACAGGCAAACCAGCAGGTAAAGGAGGGTGCATCCGAGGAACATCAGCTGCGAGCGATTGATGCCCAGGCGGATCATTGTGAGGAAGTACCAGTAGCTGATCGTGCCGGAAATGATCAGCGCCACGCCGGTGGCTGACTGGGCAAGCAGGATCGCGACCAGCGAAAAGAACGAACAGAAGAGCGCCCAGCGATTGCGCTGCCGGATCATCGGCAGCAACAGCATGATGGCGATCGCGTTGAGCCGGGCGCCGGCATTCTTTTCGGCGAAAACGCCTTTGAATGCGCCATCGCGAATGCCCCCGGAGAGGAACGCCACTTCGGGCATGACCACGGCGAGCAACAACCCGATCAGCGCCGCTATACCGATGGCGCAGCCGAGCATGAAGGTGATTTTTTCAAGGGAGTAGTTATAGGCAAGGAAACCGGCAAAAAACACCACGCCGAGCAGGGCGATGAACCGCTTGAGACTGAGCATCGGGTCGTGGGACCAGCCGATCGATGCGATGACACAGAGCAGGAACACCAGCAGGAAGAAGTTGCTGCGATAAAAGGTCTTGCTGAGGAATACCTTGTTGCGGATAAAAAAGAACAGCGGCACCAGCAGCGTGATGAGACCGCAGACCTGATTGGCGACGTTGCCTTCGAGGTCTTTATTGATATCGCCAAAGCTCGCGGCACTGCCCAGACCGAGCACAAAAGTGATCACCTGAATGTAAAACAGGATGCCGAACAAGGTGAAACCGTCGCGTAACGTCGAATACCTGATCGTCAGTGTGCTCATGATGACGGGCTCCCGATCAGCGCTTTGAGGTAGGTCTGCACCGCGCTGGCACTCATGAATCGTGCGGCCGCATCAAGGCGTGACTGACGCTGCAGATCGCGCGGTATGGACAGTTGCTCGGCGATGGCCTGCGCCAGGGCGATCGGATCATCGACAGCGACCAGCGGCGCCACCAGACCACCGACGAGGATGTCTTGCGGACCATGGGGGCAGCGGGTCGCCACCACCGGCGTGCCGGTGGATAACGCCTCGACCAGCGCGTTGGGACTGCCCTCGAAACGCGACGAGAGTACGAAGCAATCGGCAGCGGCCACTTCTGCCAGGGGATCATTGGCATAACCCGGCAGATCGAAGCGCTCCGCCACCCCCAGCTGTTTCGCCTGTTCCAGCAGTGCGGCCCTGAGGGCACCTTCGCCAAATATGATCAGTCGGGCACGGCGATCAGGCAGTGCCGCGAACGCTGTGATCAGCGTGTCGAAACCTTTTTGCGGCGCCAGGCGCCCCACGGCGACAATCACCGTGCCGGACTTTTCCAGCAGCCAGTGGTGGCGGGGCAGTCCCGGCGTCTTCTCGCGAAAGTCGTTGTCGAGCACCGGATTGTCGGCAATGGTCACGTCCTGCCGCCGGGCGATGGTGGTATCGACCAGATCCTGGGCGACACCGCGCGAAACACAGATCACCGGGTTGGGAATCAGCCGGTACAGCAGCGGCGCCACCCGATAAGCGGTCCGCACCATGAAATCGGGGTTCACGTGCCGGTCATGGGAAAAGGCATTGCGCTCGCTGACGTGCAGCCGAGCCAGCGTACCGGACAGGGCCGCCGCGACGATCGCCACCACGTTGACGTGGGTGAGGGCCGCCAGTTGAGCGTCAAAGCGATTGGCACGCAGAAATCGCGTAAGAGCCGGCACCGCACGGACGCTGCGCGGGCTGTGCAATTCAACCTTTTTCACCCGCGGATCGAGCTGCGCTGCGTGAATGCCGCCGCCGGTGAGCATCAGCAACGTCACATCATTGCCCGCATCCACCAGCGCTTTGGCCAGGCGCGCCATCATTTTTTCAGCGCCGCCGGCGCTGAGGTCATGGAGGATGATCAGTAATTTTTTCATTGATTCCAGACCTGGTAATACGCCTGCGCCGCGTGCTGGCTGGTGTATGGACGCAGGGTGTCAGTGAGCGTCTTGTCGCTGCAGGCAATGTCATTGCACGGGGTCAGGTTGCGCAGCATGCCGTCGGCCAGCGCCTGTACATCGTTCACGATAACCAGCTGGCCAAGCCGGCCGTGGTCCAGCAGTTCTCTTGGCCCGGTTTCGCAATCGCACGCCAGCACCGGCGTGCCCAGCGCCAACGCCTCGATCAGCACGGTCGGCATGCCTTCTTGCAGGGAGCTCAAAATGAACAGCCGGGCGTGTCTGAGCACGGGATAGGGATTGCTGAGGAAGCCGCTGAAATGCACCCGTTGCGCGATACCCAATTGATTGGCCTGAGTGACCAGTGCTTCGCGCAACGGGCCATCGCCGACGATCACCAGATCCGGCAACGCAGCGCTGCGCAGCGCCAAAGCGTAGGCGTCCAGCAGCAGGTGAAATCCTTTGGGCTCCACCAGACGCCCCAGGCCCAACCAGTAGTTGCGGGGGAAACCGGCGGGTTGCGGTGCCCGGGCAGCCTGAAACAGTTGATCGGTGACGACGGCATTGGGGCAATAACGGATGCGCTGTCGACCCCACGGCACCAAGTCGGTGAGGGTCTGGCGCAGGGCCGATGAAACCGTCACCACCTTGCCGCTGCCACACAGGTACAAGGTGTAGAGCAGGCGCAGGCTTGAGGGGCCGGTTTTCTGTTCGCTGCAATCGAGTGTCGCGTGACGGCTGTAGATGACTTTGCAGGCACTGCCCAGGGTGGCGAACCACGTGCAGAGGTTCGCCTGTTCCTTGGCGGAAATGAGGTGGGTGACACCTTCACGCTGGATGAGCCGGCGCAACAGTACGATGGACTTGAACAGGCCGGCGATGCCGCTGCCGCCACCGCTGAAGCATTGAATATCCGGGGTGTCGGGCATGTCCGCGTTCATGACGAAAAAACTCACGCGCCGGCCGTCCTTGAGAAACTGTTCGGACAACCGTTGCTGAACGCGCTCGACGCCACCGCCCAATTTGAAATCCTTGAGGATAAACAGGATGTGCATGGTCATTCCCCGACGCTGATGGCGACTTTGTGTCGAACGATCATGTTCAGCAGGTGCAGGAAGTTGGTGGGGTAATCGATGAGGTAGCGCTTGATCGTGTGGGGCTCGCGGTACATGCGATAGAACGCGCGCAGGTGCAGACGATTGATCAGCGCCGGGTAGTACTGCTGCGTCGCCAGCGCTTCTTGCCGGATGAACCCGCCGCAGGTGAAGGCAACCCCGCGAAAGCCTGCGCGCAGGGCATCCTGCTCGAACTGCTCTTGCAGTCCGGCGCCCAGTCCGACGATCAGAATGTCCGCTGCGCTGCGACAGATGTCAGCCCGAATACCTTCGGCCTGGGCGGCGTCGAAATAGCCGTTGTGATAGCCAGCGATGCTCAATTGCGGATAGAGGGTCTTGATCTTGACGATGAACAGGTCGAGTTCAGCTTGCCGGGCGCCGACGAAATAGACGCGTTTGCCCAGTTGTTCGGCGCTGCGCAGCACGACGTCGGCTATCGAGGTGAAGTCGAAGCTGACGCGGCCAATCGTTCTGCCGGTGACGCGAGACATGAATGTAGACATCAGCATGCCGTCGCAAAAATAGGCAACGGTGCTCGGGTTCTGCTCGAAAAAGCTGCCGATCGAGGCAAAGTTGATAAAGGAATAGGCCTGGTTGGCCTCCAGTAATTTCGCCGAGTAATGCCCGACTATTTCCAGTTTGAACATGGCGCGGCTCCTTTCAGAGGACTGAAGGGGTCTGCCGACCCACGGAGACGTAGGTGAAACCACGTTTGCTCAATCGCTGCGGATCGAACAGATTGCGTCCGTCGAAAATCAACGGCTGTTTGAGCAACTGGCTGAGCCGGTCGAAGTCCGGAGCACGGAACGATTGCCACTCGGTGACGATGATCAGGGCGTCGGCATTTTTCAGCGCCGCTTCCTTGGTGCCTGTCAGGGTCAGGTCATCGCGCGAGCCGTACAGGCGCTGAGCCTCTTCCATGGCTTTGGGATCGAACGCCTGCACGCTGGCGCCGGCTTGCCACAACGCCTCCATCAGCACGCGGCTGGGGGCTTCGCGCATGTCGTCGGTGTTGGGTTTGAAACTCAACCCCCACAGGGCAAACGTCTTGCCGCGCAGGTGACCGTCGTAGTGATCGAACACTTTGCGGAACAGGCTGGCTTTCTGCTCCTGATTGCGCGCCTCCACGGCCTTCAGCACCCGGGCGTCAATGTCGACACCGTTGGCCGCCTGAATCAGCGCCTTCACGTCTTTGGGAAAACACGAGCCGCCGTAGCCGAGACCGGGGTAGATAAACTGGTAACCGATGCGCGGGTCGGCGCCGATGCCATGGCGCACCTTTTCGATGTCGGCGCCGAGCTTTTCGGCGAGGCAGGCCATTTCGTTCATGAAGCTGATCTTGGTTGCCAGCATGCAATTGGCGGCGTACTTGGTCAGTTCAGCGCTGCGAACGTCCATGACGATGATCTTTTCGCGGCTGCGATTGAACGGTTCATACAGTTCGCGCATGACCTCTTCGGCCCGCGGGCTGTCGGTGCCGATGATGATCCGGTCCGGGCGCATGCAGTCTTCGACCGCGCAGCCTTCCTTGAGAAATTCCGGGTTGGAAACCACATCGAAGGTCAGGTCGCTGCGACCGTTGTCGGCCAGCACCTGTTCGATGCATGCGCGCACCCGATCGCCGGTACCGACGGGCACGGTGGATTTGTCGACGATGATCTGGTGCCGATCCAGGTTCAACGCGATGGTCCGCGCCACGCTCAACACGTATTTGAGGTCTGCCGAACCGTCTTCGTCGGGCGGCGTGCCGACGGCGATCAACAGCACATCACCATGGTGAACGGCGTCCGCCAGATCTGTGCCGAACCGCAGCCGGCCGCTTTGATAATTGTCGCGCACCAGGCTTTTCAGGCCGGGCTCGTAGATCGGCAGCGTGCCTTCTTTCAGCGCCTCGACCCTGCCGACGTCGACGTCGACGCAGAGCACGTTGTGCCCGACTTCGGCCAATGCAGCACCCTGGACAAGGCCTACGTAACCAATACCGAATACGCTCACATTCATGGTCGAACCTCAGGTCGTCGTGACGGTTATCAACGGTCGGGCAGGGGAGTGGCAGACGCGGGAAAGGGGCTCAGTAGATGTTTTTCGAGAACAGCGTGAAGGGGGTCTTGATAAGGATTTTGATGTCGAGCCACAGCGACCACTGGTTGATGTAGTTGAGGTCCTGGGCGACGCGCAGCTGCATTTTTTCCACGGTCTCGGTTTCGCCACGATGGCCGGTGATCTGGGCCAGCCCGGTGATCCCCGGCTTGAGACGATGCCGGGCCATGTAGGCGCGCACCTTGCCGGTGTAATAAATGTTGTGGGTGACGGCATGCGGACGCGGGCCGACCAGGGCCATCCGGCCGGACAGGACATTGAACAGCTGTGGCAATTCGTCGATGGAACTGCGGCGCAGGAAACCGCCGATCGGCGTGAGGCGGTCATCGTTGCGGGTGGCCTGGCGAACCTCGTGGTCGTCGTGAACGTGCATGGAGCGAAACTTCCAGACCTTGATCACTTCACCGTTGCAACCATGACGGTTCTGCTTGAACAACACCGGGCCTGCGGAGGTCAGCTTGACGGCAACGGCCACCACCAGCAGCAAGGGGCTGAGCAGAGCAATGGCCAGGCCGGCGAGGCTGCGTTCAAACAGATCCTTGCAAAAAAGGCTGGCTGGATGCGAGCTGATCAGGCTCTCGTTGAGGTAGATGGCCGGCATTCGCTCGATTTCCGAGATCGAATGGTTGAGCAACACCATGCTGCCGAAATCCGGAATCCACACCACGTCGACGTTCATGTCCAGCAGGTCGATGTAGAGCGCTTCGATGGTCGCTGCATGGGCCATCGGCAGCACGATATAGACGCGGCGCACTTCCAGGCCCGTGATGATCTCGCGGATGGCGGAAACGTGGCCGAGCAACGGCAGAATGCTGGGTGCAGGGCCGCAGCTGTCCTCGGCGGCGATGAAACCCAGCACCAGCGCGCGGTTCGGTCGGGACAGTTTTTTCGCCAGTTCATGGGCCGTCGGGCAGGTGCCGATGATCACCGAGCGGCGCCCGTTGCAGACCTTGCGCGAGTGCAATCGAGCCAGGTAATGCAGAGGCAGAAAACTCGCGGTCTGGACCACGAAACCCAGCACCGCCCACACGATGATCACCTGGCGTGAGTAAATCGCGCTGGTCTGGGTAATGAAGGCAATCGCCGCCAGTACGGCCAGCAGGATCAACCAACCGGCCAGCAATCTGCCCAACCCGACCAGCAAGCCATGGCGCTTGTGGTAGACCTGCATCACGCTGTAGATCGGCACCGAGCCGAGCACCGTCAGAATGATCAGGATGCGGTATTCACTGGTCAGACTGCCGACGCGCCAATGCACGAGCAGCATCAACAGCGCCGTCACCAGCGACAGCGCGCACAGCCACTGGCCCCAGAACGTCAGGCCTCGGCGGTGTGTCATGTGAGCGGTATAGAGCGAAGTCATGGGCTTAACCTCAAGGCAGCATTCATGCATCAGCGCGAATCGAGCAGGCACAACGTGCCTCCCGATGGCTTTTCCGTAGCTCGGCGGAGGTGAAGCGAGTGGTGCGTTGGCAGAAGAGGGTGTAGCGGCGGGCGTATGCGCCCGATGGTTACCTGGGCGCGAAATCGTAGTTATAGAACGCCCGGGAATGGTGGTAGCCGTACTTGCGCGCCTTGCGCAGGTCGACCTGGTTGAGCACCGTGCCAAAGACCGGCACATGGCTTTGTTGCAACATGGCAATCCCTCGCTGAACCTGGCTGATCGAGGTGCTGTCAGCCTTGACGACATAGATCACCGCATCGGAATGTCTGGCCAGCAACAGCGCGTCACTGATCATCTCTGCCGGGGGGGAGTCGATAATGATGTGGCGATAGCGTGATCTGAGCGCCTCGAGCATGCGCGCCATGCGGGGCGAGCTGAGCAAGTCCTGTGGCGGTGGCTGAACGGGATTGAGCGGATCGCCTGGGGACGGCAGGCGCGGCGCGGTGAACATATCCAGAGAAGGCGGCAAGACCTTCCCGGCCGGCAGCATGTCCAGATTGCCCACTGAAACAATGCAGTCTTCAAGCCTGGCCGTGCCGGCGA
Source organism: Pseudomonas sp. GW821-FHT11D10 (assembly GCF_058808435.1). NCBI lineage: Bacteria > Pseudomonadati > Pseudomonadota > Gammaproteobacteria > Pseudomonadales > Pseudomonadaceae > Pseudomonas > Pseudomonas sp. GW821-FHT11D10. The sequence goes on from NZ_JBXARR010000001.1 coordinate 1,046,649, forward strand.
TGACATTCGCCAGTCCGGGGCTGTCCGGTGGGAAATCGAAGTTCAGCGACAGGGTTGGCTGACGCATGTCGGCATCGATCAGCAACACGCGTTCCAGCGGTGTCAGCGAACTGGCCAGATTGGTGGCGATGGTGCTTTTACCCTCGCCGGCAACCGTCGAGGTCACGAGCACCACCTGTGAGGGCTTTTCGCTGCTTTGCAGCATCAGCCAGGTACGCAGGTTGCGAATGGTCTCGGAAAAGCGCGGGTTGTCGTTGTCCTCGAAAAGGCGTGCCAATTGCCGGCGACTTTTCTTCATCACCAACGGCACGACGCTGAGCAGAGGAACATTCAACAGACTCTCGACCGATTCGTCGGTTTTGAAGGTGTTGCTCAGACTGTCGAAGAGCAGTGCCAGCCCGACGCCGATGACCGCAGCGATCAACCCGACAATCCCGACAATCAGTGTCTTGCGGGGTTTGCTCGCGTCGACAGGTACGATGGCCGGGTCGACGATGCGCACTTTCGTCGAGTCCATGTCGGCGGTGGCCGTGGCTTCTTTCAGCCGAGTGACGAAGGTTTCATAGAGCGCGCGCGTGCTGTCGACTTCTCTCTGGAATTCGCGCAACTGGAACTCTTTGCGCGCGATGTCCTGGATTTGCGCCTTGTTGGTATTGAAGGATTGACGCAGCGACGCTTCACTTGCTGTGGCGAGCTGGTATTGCCGTTCGATACCGGCCACCACTTGCTGTACTTGCAATTGCAGGCTGGTGGTGGCGGTGCGTAACTCCGTCTGCGCAGAAAGCAGGCTCGGGTGTTTGGGACCATAGCGGCCCGCCAGCTCATCAACCTTGGCCTGGGCAACAGCCCTGTCAGCCTGGAATTTCTGCACCAAGGGGTTGCTCAAGACCGCAGGCACGCTGGAGAGCCGGCTCAAATCTCCGTTGCCCAGCGCCTTCGCCTGCCGGTACTCACTCTCGGCTTCAGCGCGGTTGCGACGGGCGTCGACCATGCGATTGCCGGTCATTTCCAGTTCGTTGGCGCTGATGGTGGCAACGCCGCCGACGTCAACCAGACCTTGTTCTTCGCGATAACCCTGAAGCTTTTTTTCGGCAACACGCAAGTTGTCGCGCAGCTTGATCAGACGTGTGTTCATCCAGGCCGTGGTGGTTTGCGACGATTTCTCGCTGGTATCGAGCTGACTGTCGGTGAAGCCCTGAGCCAGCGCATTGGCCGCCGCCGCAGCCAGAGCAGGGTCTGGCAGCTCGACTTCGATTTCGAGCAACTGGCTTTTGCCAACGAACTTGACGCTGGTGTGCAGCATGAGGTTCTGCGTGACCTGATTGAAAACGTCTGCTTCAGTGAGCTCCTCTTTCTTCGGCGGTAAAAATCGACCCAATCCCGGGATCCATTGATCCAGGTCCAGATTGGCCAGCCACTGGCGCGGAGCAAACCAGGGCTTGGGCTGCTGGCGCGGATCGGTGACCGGGTGGGTCGTCAGGCCGAGTTTTTTTACAGCGCGTTCGGCAAGGTCCCGCGATTGCAGGAGTGCCTGCTGGGTCTGCAAGTAATCGGTGCCGTTGGTGCCTGATTCCTTGACTTGCTGGAAGGACATCAGCGGAGGTGTCTTGTCGTTGAACAGCAGGGTGGTGCTGCCGATGTATTGCGGCGTGATGCTGGAAACCACCACGGCCGCCAGCAAGCAGCTCAGCAGAACCAGCCACCCGATGCTCCATTTGGCGCGCCAGATGACCCTCCACAGATTGAGCAGATCAAGGGTGTCCTTGTCTTCGCCATGCTGCTGATGCAGATGTGCTTGAAGGGGACGTTCGACGTAGTTGCTAGGGCTGTTGTCCATGATCAGAAAAAGCCTTGTGCAATGGAAATGGTGTCGCCGGGGGCGATGGTGGTGCTTCGCGTCACGTTATCGATAACGGTGGCGCCACCATCGCCGCGCAAGATGGTCACTCGTTTCATCGAGGCCCGCTCGGTCAGGCCACCACCCAGCGCGATGGCTTTCTCCAGTGTCAGCCCGGGCACGAATGGATAACTGCCGGGCTTTTTCACTTCGCCATTGATGTAGAACGAGCGGTATTCAATCTGGCTGAGACTGACTTTCGGGTCGATCAGATAACCCTGCTTGAGCCCGTCGACGATGATTTTTTCGACCTGGCCGGGCGTCAGTCCCTTGGCGGAAATCTCGCCCAGAAACGGATAGGAAAAGGTGCCGGCGTCACTGAGCCGGATCTTTTTCATGCTCAGCTCCGGCTCACCGAAAACGATGATTCGCAACACGTCACCGGCAGCCAGTTTGTATTGCGTACCGGGATCTTCCGCATTGACATGAGGTAAGAAAAACAACGCGAACAAAAGGAAAAACATGCGAGCGTTCATGTCGAAACCCTCTTAAAGGCTGACGTTGAAGCTGATCTGGAACACGTTGCGGGTGAAGCTTTCGTTGTCGGCATCGGAATCGTTGTCGCGATATCGATAACCCAGTTCGATATCCAGCCAACGGCGCATGGCGTACACCACGGCCAGGTTGTAGTCCTGAAGATTGTCGGTACGGCTTTGGCCTTCGTAGACATAGCGGCCGTAACCGGCCTGTGCCACCGTGGTGATCCGTTCGGTCCAGCCGTGACGCCAACCCACCTGGGTGAATGTCGACTTCACGGCATCAGCGCCATCGTCACCCTCGGCGAGGGCCTGGCGAGCGACGAAGGTGAATGTCGAATAGGTTCGCGGTTTCCATTGCAAATCCACTTGCCAGGTCGGGTTATCGAGGTCTTTGGATTCGCTGTTGTCGAAGTTCTTTTTCTCATAACCAATGCGAACCTTGCCCGTCGTGCGTGCCGTGAAATCCCATACGGCACCGGCCATGACGGCATCGGATTTGCTGCTGCGCGGGCTGTTGGCCTGCTGGTAATCAAAGTCGGTGTGGTTATATTCCACCAGGCCCCGGGTGTTACTGCCGATGCGGTGATACCAGGTGCTAGTGAGGGCCGTGGTATTGCGTTCCTTGTCGTCATTGATGCCATCGGCATTGTCGTAGCGAAGTTGGGCGTAACTGGCCCCGAGATCGATCTGATTGTCAGCGCTTTTCGCACCGAAGGTGTAGAGACCACCCACGCGTTTGTTGTTGAGTTTGTCGTTGATGCCTTCGACCGCCGTCGATTCAGTGCGCTCCCATTTCCGATACTCGGCGTCTAGTTTCAGACGATGCCGGTCGGTGAACTCCATGATGCTGTCCGCACGCACGCGTTGTGCGGTGTTCGAGGCATCCGACTCATCGTGATAAATGTAGCGAGTGGGTTGCCAGATGAGCCGGGTGGCGCTGTTGCGATCCTCGGCCTTGAGCTCGAAAGAGGGCGCCAACTTGGTCACCATGGAGGACTGCTTACTGTTTTCCAACTCGCGAAAGTTATCGTCATAACTTTCTGAAAACAGGAAGGATGGCGTGAAGTCGAATCCGTAAACATCAATGGCTTGCGGATTAATGCTCCAGGCCATTTCCGGATAGAGACAGGCCATCATCAGTGCGACAGGGCATCGTGACTTTAAAGCCATGTTAGAGCTCCTGAGCAAAGGCATGTAAGGCAAAGTCGTTAGTTATAGGTGTGAAAACCGGCTTGTTGACGTTCAATCACGCTGAGTGGCAAACAGACAGGCTGCTCACGGTTAAGAAACTGCAGGAGGATCATCACGCGGTCGGTACCGTGCAACCCCAGGAACACGCCTTCCAGTGGCGCGAGCGGGCCGCTGACGATCTGCAGGTTCTCTCCGGGTTTCAGCGCTTCATCCGGTTCCGACAACGTTGATTCAAGGCAACGTGCACGCAGGTGTTCGATGACGTGCTCTGCCACTGTTGCGGGACCATGGTTGAATTCGACGAAACGACTGACCCCACGAGTAGAGCGCAAGGGTGCCCAGTTGTCGTCACGACTGAGTTGGATGAACAAGTATCCGGGGAAGAGGGATTCCTGGACTCGCTGTCGTTTCCCGCGAATGACGCGCTCACTGACGAGTTGAGGGTGAAAGACCACGTAGTTCTGTTGAAGCAGGTTGAGGTGGGCACGCTCATCCTGACGTGGCTTGCATTGTAAAAGGTACCAATTAGGTTGGTCCGAGCTGATGACTGGCATGCTTGTAAACTCTTTGATGATCGAAAGTTTATGGCAGGCAGAAGCTCTAAAGAGGGCTAAGTAAGGGCAGGTAGTGAAATGATGTTTTTATTATTGGGCGATGTGGTGTTTCAATCTTGAAGCACAATGTGTTTCATTGGCGTGCATTGAACGGCGAAGTTGTGCGCTGTTGTGCGGCGTATCTGGACGAGTGGCCGGCTAAACTTTTTAGAAGGCAAAGCTACCGCACGGTCTGTTCAATGCAGCCTTAATGATAGGTAACTAAGTAGTTGTCTCTTAAGCGACAGGGCGCGAGTAAATGATTGCTCGCGCCCTGTAAAAAGTGACCTTGGTAGTTATCGGCCAGTCTTTGCGGTCTGTCAAACGTTACCAGTCAAAAAACACGCCATCCATCCAGTAATGATTTTGCCATCACTCAGGCTACTGTTTTTTAATAGGTTTTCCTTTTGTCTGATAGGTAAAAACTTTTTTCCCTTATAAAGGTCGCGTCTCTCCTTCAGATCAAAAACTTTCCCCGATATTGGGTGTTGTTATAAACCCCCGCCATCAATAAGTCGTTCAGCGCGATAACTAATTGCCTGACGGCTCAAGTGGAGCGAGGGATTATGTCCGTTCTCGTTACAGGTGCTGCGACTTCATCGGGTATCCCACGGTCAAACTATTCGCTCGACAACCCGAATGCGTGTTCATGAGCCAAAACCCGATCGGTTATTGCGCATGATCGAAAAATTCAGCGCCGCGGCGACACACAGCCAGGCCAGATAAGGAAACAGGATCAACCCGGTGATCACATCCAGGCGCAAGGCCAGGACCACCATCGTCGCGACGACCAGCCACAGCAGCACGAGAATGACCATCGCGGCAACAATCCGCTGCGCACCGAAAAACACCGGCGTCCACAGCGTGTTCAGGGCAATCTGCGCCGCCCACAACGCCAGGACCATTTCGCTGCCGGGAATCATCGTCAAGCGGTAGCCAACCCAGGCCAGCAGCAGATAGATCGTCGTCCACGCCACCGGGAACACCCAGTTGGGTGGGGTGAATTTCGGTTTGTTGAGCTCTGCGTACCATTGGCCGGGCTTGAAAACCATGCCGGTGGTTGCGGCTGCACCGCAGGCGATCAGGAAAATCAGGAAAGTCACCATGTGTTGCTCCTTGTGGCTGCTGATCCGTTGACCGATGGCGTCGTCGGTAAGTTTCACTGGCGGAGCATGGCACCCAAGACGAACGCTGATTTCAGAACGACTCCCCGTTATCCAGGCGGGCCAAAAGCATCTGGCCGCGTTGCCACAGTGCTTCTTGCTTGGCCTGCGGTATGCGGTCGAGGTTCTTGTACATCATGGCCATGCGCTGATTGCCGCGCAGCAGCTCGCCGTGGCGCATCAGGAAATGCCAGTACAGCGAGTTGAACGGGCAGGCATTGTCTGCCGTGCTTTCGCTGACCTTGTACGCGCAGCCGCGGCAGTAATCGGACATGCGATTGATGTACTGGCCGCTGGCGCAATAGGGTTTGGAGCCGAGATAACCGCCATCGGCGTGCATGACCATGCCCAGCGTGTTGGGCAGCTCGACCCAGTCGAAGGCGTCCATGTAGATCGCCAGATACCACTCGCAGATCTGGCTCGGCGCGATGCCGGCGAGCAGGGCGAAATTGCCGGTGACCATCAGCCGCTGAATGTGATGCGCGTAGGCGTGTTGCAGGCTTTGCCCGATGGCGTGGCGCATGCAGTTCATCTGCGTATCGCCGGTCCAGTAGAACTCGGGCAATGCCTGGCTGTTGCCGAACGCGTTGCCCAGCGCGTAATCAGGCATTTTCAGCCAGTACACGCCCCGCACATATTCACGCCAGCCAATCAGCTGCCGAATGAAGCCTTCGGCGGCATTGAGCGCAACGCTGCCGGCCCAGTACGCCGACTCCACGTCGCTGCACAGCTGCCGCAGATCCAGCAGGCCGATGTTGAGCGCCGCGCTGATGCGCGCATGAAACAGGAACGGCTCATCACTGGCCATGGCGTCCTGATAGTCACCAAACCCGGCCAGACCGTAATCGAGAAAGTACGCCCAAAGAGCCTGTGCATCGGCATGGGTGACGGGATAGTTGAAGTCATCGAGCGCGCCGTAGTGCTGGCTGAAACGCGCTTTGACCAGTGCCAGTACTTCGTTGGTGATGGCGTCGTTACTGAAGCGCGCCGGGTAGGGCGCTTTCACGTTTTTGGGCAGGGCCTTGCGATTCTCCGCATCGAAGTTCCATGCGCCACCCACCGGCGAGCCGTCGCCATTGAGCAACAACCGGCTCTTGCGGCGCATCTCCCGGTAGAAAAACTCCATGCGCAGCTGTTTCTTGCCCTCGGCCCATGCAGCGAACTCTTCGCGACTGCAGAGAAAACGCGTATCGGCGTGCCAGTGAATCGGCAAGCCGCATTCCTTCATCGATTGCTCCAGCCGCCAGTCGCCACACTCGGTGACGTGCACTTCCTCGGCCTGCAACAGCGCTTGCCAGCGATGTAATTCACCCGGCACCGAACCGCTGTTATCCGGATCATCCAGCCTGACGTATTCAACACGCACACCCTGGTCTTGCAGCGCTTGGGCGAAGTGGCGCATGGCGCTGAAGATCAGGGCAATCTTCTGTGGATGGTGGGGCACGTGGCTGGCTTCTTCCATGACCTCAACCAGCAACACCGTGTCGCGCTCGGCATCGAGTGCCTGCAAGGAAGCCAGGTCGAAGGACAACTGGTCGCCCAGTACCAGGCACAAGCGGCGGGTAACGTTCATTCAATCAAGCTCTGGGTTGGCCGGTTCATTTTCTTATACACCAGGCAGGGCGTGTACAGGGTTACGGCCTTCTCACATTCCCCTCCGACAACCTCCATTCGGACTAGGCAAGCCTGACGATTCTGCCGCGCACCGCCCGGACCAGACTGGCGACTCGAAGGGGCACCACTTCACGGGTGCTCCGCCAGACGAGTAGAAGGCGCCGCGATGGAGTTTGCATTCAGCGACGAACAGGAAATGATCCGCGAATCGGCCGAAGGTTTTCTGGCCAATGTCTCGGATTCCGCCGCCGTGCGCGCGGCGATGGTCAGTGAGCGGGGTTTCGACGAGGCGTTGTGGCAGCGTCTGTGCCGCGAAATGTACTGGCCGGCGATTCACATTCCCGAAGCCTATGGCGGTCTGGGACTCGGGTTTGTCGAACTGGGCATCCTGCTGGAACAGATGGGCCGGCGCTTGCTGTGTTCTCCCTTCTTCGCCACGGCCTGCATGGCCACGCCGGCGCTGTTGCTGGCCGCTGACGATCAGCAGAAACAACGCTGGCTGCCGTTGATTGCTGACGGCAGTGTGACCGCAGCGTTGGCGTTCAGCAGCGCCAACGGCCGGGCCGCCGAAGACGTGCAGGCCACGGTTGTGCAGGAGGGCGACGGTTTTGTGCTCGACGGCACCCTCAATCATGTACTCGACGGGCATGGCGCTGACCTGCTGATCATTGCTGCGCGACTGCCCGGATCGGTGGGCGAGTCCGGCATCAGCCTGTTCGCCGTAGAAGCCGATCAGCCTGGCATCGAGCGTCAGATGTTGCCGACGATGGATCAGACCCGTCGTCAGGCACGCGTTCGGCTCAACGGTCTTTACGTTGACGCGCAATGCCTGCTCGGCGAATTCGGCGCGGGCTGGCCGCACCTTGAGCGCGTGCTGCAACTGGCCTGCATCGCCCTGGCCTGCGAACAGACCGGTGGCGCACAACAGGTGCTGGATCTGAGCGTGGCCTACATGCAGGAACGCCAGCAATTCGGGCGTCCGATTGCCAGTTTCCAGGCCCTCAAACACCGCGCCGCCGACATGATGCTGCAAGTGGAATGCGCGCGTTCGGCCAGTTATTACGCGGCGTGCGTTGCCCAGGAAGTGCTCAATCCCGACGGTGATTCGCAGGTGGCCGGCGAGTTACCGACAGCCGCGGCGCTGGCCAAGGCCCATTGCTCGGAAACCTTCTTCCACTGCGCGTCGGAGGCGATCCAGTTGCACGGCGGGGTCGGGTTCACCTGGGAATACGACGTGCATCTCTATTTCAAACGCGCCCGCGCCAGCGAGAGTTTTCTCGGGCTGCCGGCCTGGCATCTGGAGCGTATCGCCGAGGCGATTCTGGGGGAGCAGCCATGAAAATCAGTTTCAGCGAACACGATGAACGTTTCCGCCAGGAAGTGGCCGACTGGTTGCGCGTCAACCTCAGCGGTGAGTTCGAAGCCCTGCGTTTTCGCGGCGGGCCGGGCGACGAACACATGTTCCCCGAGGAGCGCAAAGCCTGGGAACGCAAACTCGCCGAAGGCGGCTGGACCTGTGTGGGCTGGGCCCCGGAGCACGGTGGCCGTGGTCTGTCGATCACTCAGCAAGTGATTTTCCACGAAGAATACGCCCGCGCCGGCGGCCCCGGCCGCATGGGCCATATCGGCGAAGGCCTGGCCGGCCCGACCATCGCCGCGTTCGGCAGCGCCGAACAGCAGCAGCGTTTTTTGCCGGGCATCGTCAATGGCACGGCGTTCTGGTGTCAGGGTTACTCGGAACCGGGCGCAGGGTCGGACCTGGCCAACGTCAAGACCCGGGCCACGCTGGATCAGGACAGTGGCAGCTGGATCATCAACGGGCAGAAAGTCTGGACTTCGCTGGCCCATGAGTCGGACTGGTGTTTTGTGCTGGCCCGCACCGAGCCCGGCAGTGTCGGCCATCGCGGTCTGTCATTCCTGTTGGTGCCGATGGCGCAGGCTGAAATCACGGTGCGGCCGATCGAGCAACTGACCGGCACTTCGGAATTCAATGAAGTGTTCTTCGACGACGCCCGCACCGACGCCGCAAATATCGTCGGCCTGCCGGGCGAAGGCTGGAAGATCGCCATGGCGCTGCTCGGTTTCGAGCGCGGGGTGTCGACCCTCGGCCAGCAAATGCAATTTCACAATGAGCTGAACGAGATCATCGGCATCGCCCGGGCCAACGGCGCCGCACGCGATCCGATCCTGCGTCAGCGTCTGGCCCAGGCCTGGAGCGGCCTGCGGATCATGCGCTACAACTCGCTGCGCATGCTGTCGGGTGCGCAGGACGGTTCGCTGCGCAAGGAAGCGACCATCTACAAACTGTTCTGGTCCACCTGGCACGCCAGCCTCGGCAAGCTGGCGATGGACGTGCTCGGCGCCGACGCTGAACTGCTCGAGGCCGCGCCTTATCAGCTCACGCGCCTGCAATCGCTCTACCTGTTCAGCCGCGCCGACACCCTCTACGGCGGCAGCAACGAGATCCAGCGCAACATCATCGCCGAGCGTGCCTTGGGCATGCCCAAAGAGCCACGCCTTCCTGTGTGATCAAGGAGTTTTCCATGTCTGTTCCTCACTATGTTGCCGGTCACGGCCTGTTGCGTGGCAAGTCGGTGCTGATCACCGCCGCAGCCGGGGCCGGTATCGGTTTTTCCGCCGCGCTGCGGGCTGCCGAGGAAGGCTGTCGCGCCTTGATGATCAGCGATATCCATGAAGGCCGGCTGGCCGAAGCGGTGCTGAAAATTCGCGAAGCCACCGGTCTGCAACAGGTCTTCGGGCAAGTCTGCAACGTCGCCGACGAAGCCCAGGTGCAGCAGTTGATCGCCTGCGCCGAGCGTGACCTGGTAGGCGTCGATGTGCTGATCAATAACGCCGGTCTCGGTGGTTCGGCGTTGCTGGTGGAAATGACCGATGAGCAATGGAACCGGGTCCTCGATGTGACGCTGACCGGCACCATGCGCATGACCCGCGCCATGCTGCCGAAGATGATGGAGCGCCGCGCCGGAGTCATCGTCAATAACGCGTCGGTGCTCGGCTGGCGGGCGCAGAAAGAGCAGGCGCACTACGCCGCCGCCAAGGCCGGGGTGATGGCGTTGACCCGTTGCGCAGCGGTCGAGGCCGCCGACTACGGAATCCGCATCAACGCGGTGAGCCCGAGCATTGCCTTGCACGATTTCCTGCGCAAATCCGCGCCGCAGGCCGTGCTCGATCAACTGGCGGCCAACGAAGCCTTCGGCCGCGCTGCCGAGGTCTGGGAAGTGGCCAACGTGATGATGTTCCTGGCCAGCGACTACAGCTCCTACATGACCGGCGAAGTGTTGTCGGTTTCCAGCCAGAGGGCGTGACATGCCGCGTATTTTCGACACGCCTTTCGCCCTGCGCGACGCGGTGGGAGAAGAGCTGGGCGTCAGCGACTGGCTGTTGCTGGCGCAAGACCGGATCAATCAGTTCGCGGACGCCACCGGCGATCATCAGTGGATTCACGTCGATCCGCTCAAGGCCGCCAGCGGCCCGTTTGGCGGCTGCATTGCCCACGGCTACCTGAGCCTTTCGCTGGTCAACCTGTTTCTGCCGCAGATCGTCGAAGTTCGCGGTATCGCCATGGGCGTCAACTATGGCTGCGAGCGCGTGCGCTTTCCCACGGTGGTGCCGGTGGGTTCCCGTGTGCGCGGTCGTGCGCAGTTGATGGCCGTCGACGAGGTCAAGGGCGGTGTTCAGGCAACGATCCGCGTCAGCGTCGAGATTGACGGCGAAGAACGCCCCGGCTGCGTGGTGGACACCATCAGCCGCTACTACCCGCAAGATTCAGCAGCACCTTCGAGGAGTCCCGCATGAAAGAAGCCGTCATTGTTTCGACCGCCCGTACCCCGATCGGCAAAGCCTTTCGCGGCGCGTTCAACGACACCGAAGCGCCGCTGCTCGGCGGCCATGTGGTGCGCGAAGCCGTGCGCCGGGCCGGCATCGAGCCCGGCGAAGTGGACGACGTGATCATCGGCGCGGCGGCGCAACAGGGTACGCAGTCCTACAACCTCGGTCGCCAGTGCGCGATTGCCGCCGGCTTACCGTTTTCCGTTTCCGGCATGGCGGTCGAACGCCAATGCTCGTCGGGTTTGATGAGCATCGCCATGGCCGCGAAAAGCATCATGTGCGACGAAATCGACATCGCGGTAGCCGGTGGCCTGGAATCGATTTCGCTGGTGCAGAACAAGCACAAGAATCTCTATCGCAATCAGTCCGGCGCAGTGCTCGAACGCGATCCGCATGCTTACATTCCGATGATCGAAACCGCCGAGATCGTCGCCGCCCGCTATGGCATCAGTCGCGAGGAACAGGACGAATACAGCTACCAGAGCCAGGTACGCACCGCGCTGGCCCAGAGTGCCGGGCTGTTCGACCGGGAACTGGCGCCGATGACCAGCCGTAAGGCGATCTTCGACAAGGCCACCGGCGAAACCCGCTTCGAAACCCTCAGCCTGCAACGCGACGAGTGCAACCGCGTCGACACCACCCGCGAAAATCTCGCCGCACTGGAGCCGGTCTGGGCCGGCGGCGAATGGACCGAAAAGGGCCGTTTCATCACCGCCGGCAATGCCTCGCAGTTGTCCGACGGCGCGTCGGCCTCGGTGTTGATGAGCGCCAAACTGGCCGAGAAACGCGGGCTGGAACCCCTGGGAATCTATCGCGGCATGGCCGTCGCAGGCTGCAACTCCGATGAAATGGGCATCGGCCCGATCTACGCCATTCCGAAGTTGCTCAAGCGTCAGGGCCTGACCATGGACCACATCGGCCTCTGGGAGCTGAACGAGGCGTTTGCCTGTCAGGTGCTGTACTGCCGCGATACACTGGGCATTCCTCAGGAGCGATTGAACGTCAACGGCGGGGCGATTGCGCTGGGGCATCCGTTCGGCATGTCCGGTGCGCGGATGGTTGGCCACGCCTTGATCGAAGGTCAGCGCCGTGGCTTGCGTTACGTCGTGGTGAGCATGTGCATCGGCGGCGGCATGGGCGCTGCGGCCCTGTTCGAGGTGGTCTGAATGATCAGCGCACAGCAGATTCAAACCACCATGGCCCGCTACGTGGAGTTGGTGGATGCTGGCGACATCGACGGGATTCTTGCGCTCTACAGCGAGGATGCGACGGTCGAAGACCCGGTCGGTCAGTCGCCGATTCACGGCCTCGCTGACATCGAGCGTTTCTACCGTCAGGGCCTGGGCGCGAGCAAGGTGTCGGCCACGCTGACCGGCCCGGTTCGCGCGACGTTGAACGGGTGTGGGGCGATGCCGTTTCGGGTCGACATGCAGTGGGCAGGGCAGCCCTGCTCGCTGCATGTGATCGACGTGATGGAATTCGATGACGACGGCAAGATCCGCTCGATGAAAGCCTATTGGAGCGAAGCCAACATCGGGCCGCAGTCCTGATGGCGGTTGCAGGCTGCGCAATATCGCAGCCTGCAACCCGATTCATTTCGCAATGCCGTTCTCGTAATAGACCTTCAAATTCTCGGCGATCTGCCGCACGACCTTGTTGAACGCCTTGCCCAGCAGTTTTTCCATCAGCCTGCCACCGCGCAGGCTGTAGTGCATCTGGGTGGTCATACGGCTGAATTCGCCTTCGCGCTGCAAGGCATAACTGAAACTGGCTTCGCGAAACGGGAAAGGCGCACCGGCGCTCGCCTTGTGCAGCACCAGGACAAAACCGACCCCGTCCTGCCATTGCACCACGCTTTCATCCAGCCATTGACCACCCTTGCGAAACACCCGGCGACTGGCGCCGAGCCCTTCGATCGGCCCGGGATGCAGCTGGCAGCCGGTGAGTCCCGGCACATAGTGGGGCGCAAGGCGCAGGTCCCGCAGCTTGGCCCAGGCGGCGGGCGGGGTCAGTTCGAGCAGGACGCTGTGACGGGCAATCGCCGGCATGCTGGATTTCCTTGTTTTTAAGATTTAGTGGGGCTGGGCGGCGTCGAGAAACGCCGGGCGTTCGCCACCGCCGTGCACGGTGATGTCCGCACCGCTGACATAACGCGCCAGGGGCGAGGCGAGGTACAGGCAGGTGTCGCCGATGTCTTCCGGCGCGGCCAGGCGTTGCAGCGGAATGGTAGCTGCCACACGGGCAAGGCCCGCTTGATCGCCGTAATGCAGGGCGGCCTGTTCGGTAAGGATCAGTCCGGCCGTGACCGCGTTGACCCGCACTTTCGGCGCCCATTCCACGGCAAGCGAGCGGGTCAGATTCAACAATCCAGCCTTGGCCGCGCCATAAGCCGCCGTGCCCGGTGACGGACGAACCGCACTGACGCTGCAGATATTGATGATCGCACCGCCGCCGTCCTGCGCCTGCATCACCCGATTGGCTTGCTGACATAGATTCAGCGGCGCCAGCAGATTCAGGCGAATGATCGCTTCGCTGAAACGCGGCGAGGCGTTGGCCGCGTCGGCATTGGGCGAGCCGCCGGCATTGTTGACCAGCACGTCGAGCCGGCCGAAACGCTCGACGATGGTGTCGATCAGCCGCGCGGACTGCTCGACATCACGCAGATCGCACGGCAGGAACACCGCCTCGCGTCCTGCGCTGGTCGGCAGTGACGACGGGGCCTCGCGACCGCAGATCACCACCTCGGCGCCGCCATCGAGGAAACGCTGACTGATGCCCCGGCCAGCCCCTTTGCCGCCCCCGGTGACCAGCACCACTTTGCCGCGAAAATCCAGCGCATCCAGCATGGAAAAGCCTCGTTCAGTCACAGATGAATGCCCTCGATGCTAGGTGTGAAGGCGCGTACGGCCAACGTCCGAAAAGACTAGAGCGGCTAGTCCTGTCGGACGATGTTGCAGGGCCTGCCTGCGCAAATAATCCGGGCACAACAATAGCCGGGAGCACACCTTATGAGCGCAATGGCGCAAGGGCACTTCGTTACGTTGCCGCAGGGGTTGCGGCTGCATTATCTGGACATCGGCGGGCAGGGCGCCGGCAGCGGCGAGACAGTGGTGTTCATCCACGGCAGCGGGCCCGGGGCCAGCGGCCACAGCAATTTCAAACAGAACTACCCGCTGTTCGTCACCGCCGGTTACCGGGTGATCGTGCCCGACCTGCCGGGTTATGGCGCGTCCGGCAAACCGGACACCCTCTACACCCTGGACTTTTTCGTCAATGCGCTGAGCGGTCTGCTCGATGCCCTGGATATCCAGCGCTGCATTCTGGTGGGCAACTCGCTGGGCGGCGCCATCGCGATCAAACTGGCCCTGGACCAGCCGCAGCGGGTCAGCCGACTGGTGCTGATGGCGCCGGGCGGGTTGATGGAAAAGGAACAGTATTACTTGCAGATGGAAGGCATCCAGAAAATGGGCGCGGCGTTTGCCCGAGGTGAACTGCACGACGCGGACGGCATGCGCCGCTTGCTGAGCCTGCAATTGTTCGACGAGTCGTTGATCAGCGCCGAAACGGTCAATGAACGGGTCGCCGTGGTGCGCGAGCAGCCGGTCTGCGTGCTGTCGACCATGCAAGTGCCGAACATGACCGAACGCCTGAAGGAATTGCAGTGCCCGATCCTCGGCTTCTGGGGCATGGACGACAAGTTCTGCCCGGTCTCGGGTGCGCAAACGATGATGCAGCACTGCCAGAACATTCGTTTTGTGCTGCTCAGCGAGTGCGGGCATTGGGTGATGGTCGAATACCGCGAGCTGTTCAATCGCGAATGCCTGTTCTTCTTTCAGGAAGGCCAGCGATGAGCGCGCAATTGCGTCGCCAGTTCGGCGAAGAGTTGTATCAGGCGCTGCTTGCGGGCAACACCGTGGCCCCGCTGACCGAGCGCTGGCCGTCGATCAGCATCGAAGACGCCTACCATGTTTCGCTTTATTGCATCGAGCGCCGTGTGGCGGCGGGTGACCGGATCGTCGGTAAGAAGATCGGCGTGACCTCGGCGGCGGTCCAGCGAATGCTCAACGTGCATCAGCCGGATTTCGGCTTCATCACCCAACAGATGTCGTTCGCCAATGACGCAAACATTTCCCTGTCGGCGAACCGGCTGATCCAGCCCCGTGCCGAGGGCGAAATCGCCTTCAGGCTCAAGCACGACCTGATCGGCCCCGGCGTGACCGAAGCCGATGTGCTGGCGGCGACCGAATACGTGACGCCGTGCTTCGAGATCGTTGACTCGCGGATCCACGACTGGCGCATCCGCATCCAGGACACCGTCGCCGATAACGCCTCCTGCGGCGTGTTTGTGCTCGGCGATGTGCAAGCCGATCCGCGAGCGCTGGACCTGCCGAACCTGCACATGCGGGTATTCAAGAACGACGAACCACTGAGCGAAGGGCTGGGCTCGGCGGTGCAGGGCAACCCGTTGACGGCCGTCGCCTGGCTGGCCAACACCCTGGGCGCCTTCGGCATTCCGTTCAAGGCTGGGGAGCTGATTCTCTCGGGCTCTCTGGTTCCGCTTGAGCCTGCCCGTGCGGGCGACCGTTTTTCTCTGACCATTGATGGCCTGGGCTCTGCCCGGGTGTCTTTCTGCGCCTGACCCGTGGGGTTTAACCGGATGAACAAGAAACTCAGAGCGGCCATTATCGGCCCGGGAAACATTGGCACTGACCTGCTGATGAAAATGCACCGATCAGAATGGATCGAACCGGTGTGGATGGTCGGCGTCGACCCCGAGTCCGAGGGCCTCAAACGCGCCCGCGAACTGGGAGTGAAAACCACCGCCGGCGGCGTCGACGGATTGCTGCCCCATGTGCTCGACGATGACATTCGCATCGCCTTCGATGCGACCTCGGCCTACGTCCACGAACAGAACAGCCGCAAGCTCAACGAGCTCGGGGTGATCATGATCGACCTGACGCCGGCGGCCATCGGCCCGTTCTGCGTGCCGCCGGTGAACCTCAAGGAACACGCGGCGTCGCTGGCGATGAACGTCAACATGGTCACCTGCGGTGGCCAGGCAACCATCCCGATGGTGGCGGCGGTGTCGCGGGTGCAATCGGTCAGTTACGGCGAGATTGTCGCCACGGTTTCGTCCGGCTCCGTCGGGCCGGGCACTCGGCAGAACATCGACGAGTTCACCCGGACCACGGCCGGCGCGGTCGAGAAGATCGGCGGCGCCCGGCGCGGCAAGGCGATTATCGTCATCAACCCGGCCGAACCGCCGCTGATGATGCGCGACACCATCCATTGCCTGACGGACGACGAGCCGGATCAGCATCGGATTCGCGCCTCGGTGTTGCAGATGGTCGAGGAAGTGCAGCGCTATGTGCCCGGCTACAAGCTGATCAACGGCCCGGTGTTCGATGGCCGCAAGGTTTCGATCTTCATCGAGGTGGAAGGCCTCGGGGATTTCCTGCCCAAGTCCGCCGGCAACCTCGACATCATGACCGCCGCCGGCCTGCGCACCGCTGAAATGTTCGCCGAAGAAGCCCACAAGGGCGCCCTGCAACTGCCCGCCCGTTAAGTGGAGAATGACCATGAATCTGCAAGGTAAACGCGTTCGTCTGCACGACATGAGCCTGCGCGACGGCATGCACGCCAAACAGCATCAGATCAGCCTGGACCAGATGATCGCCGTGGCCACCGGCCTCGATGCGGCCGGCGTGCCGCTGATCGAAATCACCCATGGCGACGGCCTCGGCGGTGCGTCGCTGAACTACGGCATGCCGGCCCACAGCGACGAGGAATACTTCTCGGCGGTGATTCCACGGCTGCGCCAGGCGAAAGTCTCGGCGCTGCTGTTGCCCGGTATCGGCACCCTCGATCACCTGCGCATGGCCCATGAACACGGGGTGTCGACCATCCGCGTCGCCACCCACTGCACCGAGGCCGACGTTTCCGGTCAGCACATCGGCATGTCGGCGAAAATGGGCCTCGACACGGTAGGTTTCCTGATGATGGCCCACATGGTCAGCGCGGAAAAACTGCTGGAACAGGCGCGGCTGATGGAGAGTTACGGCGCCAACTGCATCTACTGCACCGACTCGGCGGGCTACATGCTTCCGGACGAGGTCAGCGAGAAAATCGGCGTACTGCGCGCCGGCCTGAACGCCGCCACCGAAGTGGGCTTTCACGGTCACCACAACCTGGGCATGTCGATTGCGAACTCCCTGGCCGCGATCGAGGCGGGCGCCGCGCGTATCGACGGTTCGGCGGCGGGGCTGGGCGCCGGTGCGGGCAACACGCCGCTGGAAGTGTTCGTGGCGGTGCTGGAGCGGATGGGCGTTGAAAGCGGCGTCAATCTGTACGGGATCATGGACGTCGCCGAAGACCTGATCGTGCCGATGATGGACCAGCCGATCCGCCTCGACCGCGATGCCCTGACGCTGGGGTACGCCGGGGTCTACAGCTCGTTCCTGCTGTTTGCCAAACGTGCCGAGAAAAAGTACCTGGTGGCCGCCCGCGAGCTGTTGGTGGAGCTGGGGCGGCGCGGCACGGTTGGCGGTCAGGAAGACATGATCGAAGACCTGGCGCTGACCCTGTCCCGGGCGCGGGGCTTCCTGCCGACCTGATCTTCGGCTGGCAACAAAAAGCACCGGCGCTGCTAGCAGGCCGGTGCTTTTCTATATGTACAGGTCTAGGGGCGCAGGTTTATGGCAACAGATTGCGCACCAGCGGCGGGTAGCAGTTGACCGCCGTGCTCGAACAGCCGAGTAGCGCGGTGCTCGGTCGATAGGCTTCGTTTCTGAACAATTGACACAGGCTGACGGAACTGCCGACGCAGACGATCAGGAGCAGGGCGCAGGTGGAATGACGCATCGCGGGCCTCATACGGATTTTTATTGTTGTAGAGGCAAGGTAGGGCGACGGGAGATATTCGGCGTCGTCTGAATGGACTAGTTGTTTGCAAAAGCCATCGCCCGGGCAGGCGATGGCGCTGGAGGCGTGTCAGCCCAGTGTCGCCACGCTGCGCAGGATCAGGCGCACGAGCATGGTCTGGCGGGTTACGCCGGTCTTGGAGAAGGTCGAACGCAGGTGGGCACGCGCGGTGTTGCGGCTGATGCCCAGTTCTTCCGAGGCTTCATCGAGGGTCAGCCCGTTGGCCAGCAGCATGGCGAGCTGGGTTTCGGCGGGGGTGAAGTCAAACAGCGCGCGGACGATCTCCTGAGGCGCGGTGGACTGTTGCTCCGGGTCGCTGATGAAGATCACCACCGTCGGGCACTGTTTGCCTTCGCTCCACTCCGACAGCGGCACCGAGCGCACGATGATGCCCAGGTCGGCGCGCCCGGACGGCCGCTGCACGCGCAGCGCTTCGACCATCGACGGGTTGCTGCTTTTCTGCGAGAGCAGCGACTGCTTCACCAAGCGGCGAAATTCCTGGGTGTCACGGTCGGTGCCGACCTGCAGGCCGTCGTTGACCAGTTTGATGCCGTCCTTTTCCTGGATCAGCCGGTCGGCCACCTGGTTGGTCTGCAGCACTTTGCCGGCCTCGTCGAGGATGATCGTGCCGACTGCCATCTGATTTACCGCACCGGCGTAGAGGTTGCGTTCGACCTCGATCCGGTTGAGCTGCATGTGAACCTTGATCGAGCGTTCGAGGTGCGGAATGAAATGCGCCAGCAGGGTTTTCTCTTCATCGCCAAACGGTTTGTCATCGCGGCCACGGCTGATGCGGATCCGGCACTGGGCGCCGTCGCAGGTGTTGATGTCGGCACCGAGGATATGGAACACGTCCACCGCTTCGAGGAAGTTCTTGTAGAACTCGGATTTCTGCCAGTCATCACTGGAGACGAATTCGGCGAGGGTCACCACCTGACGGTTGGGCAGGCCGACGAAGGGGTCGAGGGTGAAAAAGTGCGTGTTGTACGAGGCGACCGCCTCGGTCGAGGTGCCGGTGGTGTTGACCATCAGTCCGTCCACATGGGTGCTGGGCGGCCGCAGGATGAAGGTCACATATTTGCTTTTCAGGTAAACGTTGAGCTGGTTGAGAAAGGTGGCCCAGGGAATGGTTTCCAGCGGCCCCTGATACAGGTTGCCGATGAGATCGCTGAACGTGTCGAGGCTGAGGCTCTGCTGCATGGGGAACCCGTTCTTATTATTAGTGGTTTGCGGTGCCCGAGAATAAGCGCCTGTATCGACCACTTGCAACGCCCGGGCACGAGGCCTGACCGGCGGCGGCCGACCAGGCGCAAAAACGCGACAGCCCCGTGATCAGGCCTGTTCGCGGGCCCGCACGATGAACTCTTTCTGATCCTGCACATCCGCTGAAAGCAGCCCGACGTCGGTGTAGAACTGCTCGTACCAGCGCCGCAATTGATAGACCGGGCCATCGCCATCGCACAGCAACGGGTTATCGACGCGGGTCTTGCTGTGCCAGATCGACACGTCTTCGTAAAAGGCAGCCTGGGCCTGTTGCACATAGGCCCTGGCCATCGCCTGATTCTGTTCTTCGCTCAGGCCCGGGATCTTTTTCACCAGCACGCCGTAGCGCAGGGTGAAGCTGCCGAGGTCGATCGGCACATGGCAGTTGAGCAGGATTGAATGGATCGGCTGGCCGTTCATGGCGCCGGTCATTTCGGTGATCTGGTAGGCCGGCCCGTAGTAGGTGGCGACGGTGGTCAACGCGCTGTCGCCGGACAGCCGCTCGCTGCGGGCGCTCATGATCTGAGTGGCGAGGTGGCCTTCGAACACGTTGCTGAAGGCTTCGACCGGTGCGCCGTGTACCGTGCCGAAGTGCGCCATGTCGGCGACGTTGTCGATCAGTTCGCGGCAGTTGGTGTCGATCTGCAACTCGGCGACTTCCCACTCGGCCCAATCGTCGCTGAAGCAGGCGTCGATGCGCGGGATGCGTTGCTCGGGCAGCGGCGGGTTGCCTTCCGGGTCGTTCCACACGAACAGCAGATGGTTTTCCTCCATCAGCGGCCAGCTTTTCAGCTTGGCCCGTGGCGGAATGCGCTTGGCGTAGGGAATGTCATCGCACACACCGTCGGCGCCCCAGCGCCAGGCATGGAAAGGGCAGCGAATGGAATTGCCTTCGACGCAACCGGTACTGAGGTCGGCGCCCATGTGCGGGCAATACCCGTCGAGAATGTGCAGCTCGCCGTCCTCGCCCTGAAACGCCACCAACCGGGTGCCGAACACGTCCAGGCGGTGGGCGTTGCCGTCGCGGTAGCGGGCGGCCAGACCCAGGCAGTGCCAGCCGCGTGCGTAGCGGTCTTCCAGCAGTTTGGCTTCGATGCGGTGCAGGGTACTCATCTTGTTATTCTCCCAGGTTCACGGGTTTGAGCTTGCTGGAGATTCTGCCGCCCCTGTAGAAGCAGGCATCGTCTGAATGGACGATGGCCGGCCGACCGGCGCCCGCTCTACTGACGCTATCGGACTTTTGTCAGGAGCAGGCAATGAATGAGCAATCAGGGCCGGTCGCGGTCATTACCGGTGCCGCCAGCGGCATCGGCCGCGGGCTGGCCGAGCATGCGACGAAACTGGGGATGCGCCTGGTATTGGCCGATCTCGATGGGTTGCGGCTGGAAAAGCTTTGCGAAGAACTGCGAAGCGGCGGAACGCAGGCAGTCGCCTGTGTCACCGATGTCGGCGATCTGGAACAGGTGGAGCGTTTGCGCGATGTCGCCCTCGATCACTTTGGCGGGGTCGATCTGCTGTTCAACAATGCCGGGGTGATGCAGACCGGCCACAGCTGGGAAATCACCGCGCAGCAATGGCAACGGATGCTCGACGTCAACCTCAGTGGGGTCATCAACGGCATTCGCTGTTTCGTGCCGCTGTTTCTGCGTCAGGGCCGCGCGGCCCATGTGATCAACACCGCTTCACTGGCCGGTCTGCTCAGCAGTCCGTTGATGGCGCCTTACAACGTGACCAAGCAGGCGGTGGTGGCGCTGTCGGAAACCCTGCACTACGAATTGACCCAGCTCGGTGCGCCCGTGTCGGTTTCAGTCGTGTGTCCGGGGCCGGTGGCCAGTGAAATCATGGCCTCCAACCAGGTGGTGGACGGCGCCGGTTCGTCCTTCAGCCAATTGCTCGACAACAGCATTCGTCAGGGCATGACACCCGCACAACTGGCAGAGCAAGTGTTCGCCGCCATCGCCGAAAAGCGCTTCTGGGTCTTTCCCCACAAAGGCTTCAAAGTGGCGCTGCAGCGCCGGGTGCAGAGCATCCTGGAAGAGTCCAACCCACAATTCAAAATGTCCGATGTAGAGGAAGATGCCCATGCCGCTCGATAAACAGATCGCGCTGATACTCCAGCAATTCAGCGACCTGCCGGCACCCGATTACAGCCAGCTCGATGCCGCACACTATCGGCAGTTCTGCGACAACATGCAGCCGGCGATACCGGGCGTGCCGATGGCTGAAGTGCGCAACTTGCGGGTCGAAGGTGCGGTGGGCGAACTGGATGCGCGTCTGTATCGGCCGTCGGAAGAGAGCAATCTGCCGTTGCTGGTGTATTTCCATGGCGGCGGTTTCGTCGTCGGCAACCTCGACACCCACGACAACCTGTGCCGTTCGCTGGCCCACCTGACTGACGCCGTGGTGGTGTCGGTGGCCTATCGGCTGGCGCCGGAGCACCCGTTCCCGGCCGCGCCTCTGGATTGTTACCGGGCGACCTGCTGGCTGGTGGAACACGCGGCGCAACTGGGCGTCGATGGCAGTCGGCTCGCGGTGGCGGGCGACAGCGCTGGCGGCAATCTGGCGCTGGCGGTCAGTCAGTTGGCGGAGCAACGGCAAGGGCCGAAAATCCGCTATCAATGCCTGTTCTATCCGGTCACCGACGCCGGTTGCGACAGCCATTCCTACCGGGAATTTGCCGATGGCTTCTTCCTCACCGGCGCGATGATGAATTGGTTCTGGCAGCAGTATTTACAGGAAGACGGGCAGGGCGATGATCCGCTGGCTTCGCCATTGCGCGCCGGTAGCGTGGCGCATTTGCCGCCGACGACCCTGATCACCGCCGAATTCGACCCGCTGCGCGACGAAGGCGAGGCGTTCGCCGAGCGTCTGCGTCAAGCCGAAGTCCCCGTGCGGGTGCAGCGTTGTGAAGGGATGATTCACGGTTTTATCAGCATGGCGCCGTTTGTCGAGGGCGCTGCCCAGGTGTTGTCCGAAGCCGCTGCCGATCTGCGCGAGGCGCTGCAATGAGTCTGGTGTTCGACAGCGTGCCGCAACTGCTCGAAGCCATCGCGGCGGGGCAGATGGTGGTCATCACCGATGACGAAAACAACGCCGAAGGCTCACTGCTGATGGCCGCCGAGCGGGCCGGTGCCGAAGCAGTGACGTTCATGGCGGTGCAGGCGCGCGGTTTGATCTGCCTGGCACTGACCGAACAGCGTTGTCGCGAGCTGGGGCTGGACCTGATGGTGCCGCATTCGCGGGCCCAGCATGGCGTGGGCTTTACCCGGTCGATCGAGGCGGCTACCGGTGTGTCCACTGGGATCAGCGCGGCCGACCGGGCGCGCTCGATCCAGGTGGCGGTCGACCCGGCCAGCGGCCCGGCGGATCTGGTGCAACCGGGGCATATCTTTCCGGTGCAGGCCTTGCCCGGTGGCGTCATGCAGCGGGCCGGACATGTCGAGGCCGCGTGTGACCTGACCCGTCTCGCAGGCTTGCAACCGGCGGCGACGCTGGTGGGGATTCTCGACGAGGACGGCGAACTGGCTCGTGGCGAGCAGTTGCACGAATTCGCCCGCCGCCATGGCCTGCGCATCGGCAGCATTGCCGAGCTGATTCACTACCGCATTCTTCACGAAGGCACGATCGAGCGCGGCGAGGCCTATCCCTTGCTGACCCGCCACGGCGAGTTTCAGGTGACGGCTTATCAGGACACTTATCAAGGCGCGTTGCATCTGGCACTGGTCAAAGGCCGGATCGACAGCGCTCAACCGGTGTTGGTGCGGGTGCAAGGCATCGAAACCCTGCGCGATGCACTTGGATGTGAAAGCGAAAATGGACCACAGCAATGGACCCTTGAACGTTCGCTGGCGTGTATCGCGGCGGCCGGCAACGGCGTGCTGGTTTTATTGGCGCAGAAGGAAACCGCTGAAGGTGTGCTTGAGCAATTGCGCCAACGCAGCGGCGGAAAATCGCGGCCGCCGCATTTTCCGCACCGTACGCTGGGCATTGGCGCGCAGATCCTGCGCGATCAGAACGTGCGCAAGATGCGTCTGATGAGTTCGCCGGTGCCCTACAAAGCGGTGTCGGGATTCGATCTCGAAGTCACCGAGTTCATCCCTTTCCAGCCCGCCGTCTGAAACCGTTCAACCCCTGCGGGTGAATACCTGCAGGGGTTGTGTCGGTTCAAGGCTGGATGCTTTTGAGCATTTTCTTCGCCTGATCCTGCACCGCCTGCGGCGCGCTCATATTGCCGGCGATCACCGTGATCACTGCATGCCCTTGCCACAGCTGATACGCATCGGCCTGTTGCTGAGTGGCCGTGGGTGTCGGCGGTGCAACCAGGTTGACGTGAACCGTACCGTCGGCGCCGCGCTGGGAGGTGAAGTTCACCCGGTCCCAATTGCCGATCGGGGCAAAGCTCACGCCTTTGACCTGATTGGCAGGCAACGCCGGGTAATTGAGGTTCAGCCCGTTGACGCCCGGCAGCCCGAGCACATTCAGTTTGCAGTTGTGTTTGGCGCAGCTCCGATGGGCCTGTTCGATGACTTTCACTGCAAACTTCGCCGTGTCGTCCATGGCGCCCAGGGTCTTGCGGTAGCCGGCCTGCTGGTCGCGCATGATCAGGTCCATGTCGATGGCCGTCGATACCGCCACCGCCGGAACGCCCTTGAACATGGCCCGAATCGCAGCGTTGAGGGTGCCGGACATCTGCGTCAGCGGGCCGACGTTTTCACCGAAGTTGATGCCCGACACCACCAGATCCGGCGGGGTGTCCTTAAGCAACACATCCAGCCCGACGTTGACCGCATCCACCGGGGTGCCGATGGCCGAAGTCTTGCCGGTCGGCGCGGTGTAGCCCTCGGGCGGGCCGACGCAGAATCTGCCGGGCGCAAGCTCGGTCACTGCCAACGCCTGACCGGGCACCACAACACTGGCGGCGCTGATGCCGCTGCTGTCGTTCAGCGGGCCGACCAGGGTCACGGTGTGCCCGGCGGCGGTCAGTGCGCGGTACATCGCGTCGATGCCGGGGGCGCGGCAGCCGTCGTCGTTGGTCAGCAGAATGTTCAGGGCGCTGGCCTGCATCGACAAACCGAGGCCGGCCACGGCAAGGCCCGCAGTGAGTAATCTGTTCATGGGCAGTTTCCGTCAAAAGTACAAAGTGAAAAAAGCACAACGCCCCGACCGAATGAATCGGTCAGGGCGTCATGGGTTCAGCGGGTTCCGAGTTTGCGCAGGTTGCCAGGGGTGAATTCGTCTTCGGAGAAGGCGGTGGCATTCAGCTTCGCAGGCTTCTGATCGACCAGCAGACGGTCAACCAGATAGGAGCCGGCAATCAAGTCATGGTAGATGCCGAGGCGGGCGTGGTAGCGCTCGATGTCGTAGGCATAGATCGAGGTCTGCATGTTGGTGCGCCACAACTGGCCACGGGAATCGTAGTTATCGGCCATGGTTGCGGACCAGGTGTCTTCGTCGAGGTACAACACGCGTTTGGCATAGACGTGGCGGGCGCCTTCCTTGAGCGTTGCCTGCAGCACCCAGACCCGGTGTTTTTCGTAACGCATGTACTGCGGATCGACGTGGCCGGTGGTCGAGAGGATCTGGTCGGCCGTCACGCTCGGGTCGTCGATCTTGTAGTTGTGATACGGAATGTAGAGTTCCTTTTTGCCGACGATGGTCCAGTTGTAGCGGTCCGGCGCACCGTTGAACAAACGGTCTTCGTCGTACACCCGGAAGCCGCCGGCACCGGTCGGCGAATCATAGCCGACGGTAGGCGCACGACGAACACGGCGTTGGCCGGGGCTGTACTGCCAGGCCTGACGCGGCGAGGCCGTCGGGTTGATGAACTCGTGACCGACCACGATTTCACCTTTCTTGCGCACCGGTTCCAGAGTGGTGATCAGGAAGTTGGTCAGGATGCCGTTGGCGCTGTCCAGGTTCTTGTCCGGGCTGGACCAGATCGAGAAGATTTTGTAATTGACCTCTTCGAGGACTTTTTCCTTGTTGGCGTACACCACGGCCTGGCCGTAGTTGGCCTCTTCGGTGTTGGCGCGCCCTTGCAGGGTGTGGTTGAACATCAACTCGCTGCCGTTTTTCGGAATCGGAAACGGCGAGGCGCCCCAGGCGTTTTTGGTGTCGTTGTTGTCGTTGTCGAGTTCGGCGGTCACCGCGTTTTTCTTGATCAGGTCTTCCAGACGCTGATCGGCGCGGAAGTCGCGATGGCTCGGGTACACCGGGATCTTGAAGGTGTCCGGGTAGCGTTTGAGCAGCGCTTTCTGGCCGTCGGACAGGTTCTCGGCGTACTTGTCCATGTTCTTCGAATCGATCACGAACAGCGGCTTTTCCGCCGCGTACGGGTCCGGATAAGGCGTGCCGGCGCCGGCAAACTTCAGACCCGGCGGCAGACCGCGCCACTTGCCGCTCCACGCCGGAATGCTGCCGTCGGCGTTGCCGGCCTTTTCGGCGCCCATCGGGGTCAGGTCCTGGCCCAGTCGCGCGGCTTCTTCGGGGCTGACCTTGGCGTAGGCCAGGCCACTGCCGAGCAGGCCGACGGTCAGCGCCGTGCTCAATAACGTTTGGGTGAATCGAGACATGCTGTGCTCCTCCGACAGGGGAATCAGAACCGGTATTTGAAGTTGAGGGCGACGTTGTCACGGTCGGCCAACGGGCTGTTGTTGGCGTTGCCCAGGTAGGCGTTGTAACGGGCTTCGACGGTGAAGTTGCCCAGATAGCGCCACGAGCTGCCGATGCTGGCGCGGTCGTCGCCTTCGCCCTGGTTGATCGAGCCGACAATCGAGCTGTCGCCGTGGGATGCGGTGCTGTAAGTGATCGGCAAGGACATGTCCCAACCGCTGAACACGTCGTTGTAGTCGAAGCTGACTTGCGCGGTATAACCCCAGGCTTCGCGGTCGTAGACCAGGCTGTCGGTGCCCGGCAACGTGAAGCCCGGCGCCAGGGTCACGGGTGCCGACTTGTCGTTGCTGATCACGGTGTTGTAGACGACCTCGCCGGTCAGGGTGGTGTTGTCGGCGAACGAGGTCGGGCCGAGCACGTAGATCATCGACGACTGCGCTTGCATCGTTTTGCCGCGTACCGCGCTGGAGAAACCGTTGTTGACCATCACCGGCGCGCCGTCGCGGAAGCTGACTTCACCGGCCCAGCTGACGTCGCCGATCACCGTGGAGAAACTGGCGCCGAACAGGTCGATGTTGTCGAAGTACACCGCACGGTAGCGACCGAGTTCGGACTGGAAGTCCAGCGACGGCGTCTTGTCGTGATAACGCGAGTAGTAAATGCCGAACTCGGTGTTGTTCAGCGACTCGGCGGCGTAGGTGAAGGCCACGCCGTACTGGCCCTGATTGCTCGGCTTGTCGTTGGCCAGGCGCGTGACGAAACCGCTGGCGTCGTTGTAGCCGCCCTCGTCGATGTAGTCGGTGGTGGAGAAGTAGCTGCCGACCCCGAACAACTGGGTCTTTTCCCATTTGTATTGGTAGTAGGCCTGGATATCGAGGCTGTCGGTCAGGCTGAACTGGGTGAACAGTTGCCCAACTGGCAGGAGGATTTCCTTGACCTCGACACCCGGCGTGGTCGATTTGGTCGCGTCCACCGGACTTTGCGCCGCAGAGATGCCGGGGTAGAACAGGCTTTCACCCCAGCTCACCACCTGATTACCCAGCCGCGCATTGAGGTTGTGCCCGCCCAGATCCCAGGTGCCATAGGCGTAGTAATCGAGCATGCGCAGTTCGTTACGATGCTGATCGATGGTGTCCTGGGAGAAACGATCCGGCCGGTTGCAATGACCGCCGGTAAAGCAGTTCGAGGTGCCGGTGTTGTTGTCGTTGTCCTGATCGTAGACGTTGTCGTAGAAGCCCGTGGCCCGCACGAACACGCCGTAATCGTCCTGCCATTTGATGTTGGCTTCGGTGAGGAAACCGGCGCGGTTGTTGATCAGGCTGCCTTTGGAAAACGCATTGTCGCCGTCATTGCCATCGGCGTTGGCGGTCAACTTGTGATCGCGGCCTTCGGTGCGCCAGGCGAGGCTGTAGGTCAGCGTGGTGTCCCAGTCGACGCTCAGATCTTCGCTCGGCTGGAAGGTCATCGCGCTGGCCTGGCTGCCCAGTCCACCGGCCAGCAACAACACGGCCAGCTGTACGCGAGGGTGTAGCGATTGTGGGGCGATTATTGTTTTTATCATGTCGTCCTCATGCCCAGGTCGGACCTGCCCGACCTGCATTTCAGGGGGGAAGTGGTGCCGTGGGCGACTATGCGGTCAGGCACAGGGCGCAACATCGTCCAAGCGGACTAAGCGATTTGCACGGGGCGATTTGCACAGGATCGGAGGGCACAAGCCTTAGTCCCATCGGACGATGACCACCCGGCACACGCGCCCAACAATCCCGAGACCGACTGCGCCGGACGAAGATCCGGCCAGCGGTTTTTGCCTTGAAGGCGCTGAGCAAAGGGTGATCGCATGAAAGCTGCCGAGATCAAATGGGATGAGTGCTGCGATGTGCTGGTGGTGGGTTCCGGAGCAGGCGGCATGACCGCGGCGCTGCGCGCTCACGACCTGGGACTGAACGTGTTGCTGATCGAGAAGAGCAACGAATACGGCGGCACCTCGGCGGTGTCCGGTGGCGGCATCTGGATCCCCGGCAACCACCGGATCGAGGCCCTGGGCGGCAGTGACAGCGACGCCGAAGCGATTGCCTATATCCGCGCAGTGACCCACGGCGAGATCGACGACGGGCGCATCGAAGCCTACGTCGAGCACGGCAAGCAAATGGTTGAATACCTCGAACAAAAGACCCGTGTGCGCTTCGAGGCCCAGGCGCGTTACGCCGATTACTACCCGGAAGTCGAAGGCGGCAAACCCGGCTATCGCTCCATGGACCCGCAACCGTTCGACGCTGCCGAGCTGGGTGACGAGTTTCTGCGCATGCGTGCGCCATCCCCCGGCACGTTGATGATGGGGCGCATGGCGATGACCATGAAAGAGGCGCAGGTGTTGCTGTGTCGTGGCCCCGGCTGGTTGCGCCTGACGCTGAAGGTCATGTGGCGTTACTGGCGCGACCGCGAGGGCCGGCGTCTGTCGAAGCGCGATCGTTACCTGACTCTGGGCAATGCCTTGATCGGCGCCTTGCGCTGTTCGTTGCAGGATCGCGGCAAATCGTTGTGGCTGAACTGTGGGCTGGAAGAACTGCTGATTGTCGGCGACCGGGTTGGCGGTGCGCGGGTCTGTCGCGAAGGGCAACGTCTGAACGTCAAGGCGCGCTACGGCGTGATCATCGCCGCCGGCGGTTTCGAACGTAATCAAGAGATGCGCACGCGGTATCTGCCGCAACCCTCGCTGACCAGCTGGAGCGCCACGCCGCCGCACAATACCGGCGACGGCATTCGCGCAGGGCAAGCCATCGGCGCGCGCACTGCGCTGATGGAACACAGCTGGTGGGCGCCGACCACCCATGTTCGCGACGAGGAAAAACAACGGGCGATGTTCGTCGAGCGAACGTTGCCCGGTTGCGTATTGGTCAACTCGGCGGGCGAGCGCTTCGTCAACGAGGCCGCGCCCTACACCGATATCGTCGAGGCGATGTACGCCAACAACCGCGAAGGTGCGGTCAGCGTGCCGTGCTGGATGGTGTTCGATGCCGAATTTCGCCGTAAATACCCGTGCGGCGCGCTGTTGCCGGGGTATGCCCAGCGTGACTGGCAACTGCCCGAACACCTGCGTGACTACTTTTTCAAGGCGCCGGATCTGCAAACCCTGGCGGCGAACATCGGAGTCGATGTGGCCGGGCTGCTGCGAACCGTGCAGCGTTTCAACGGCATGGCGGTGCGCGGCTATGACGAAGACTTCCACAAGGGTGAGTCGTTGTTCGACCGCTATTACGGCGATCCCCATGTAAGGCCCAATCCGTGTCTGGCGCCGTTGTTCAAAGGGCCGTTCTATGCCGTGCGTATCGATGCCGGCGACATCGGCACCAAGGGCGGTTTGCTCACCGATGTTCACGCCCGCGTCCTGCACGAGGACGGCAAACCGATCAAGGGCCTGTACGCCATCGGCAACAGTGCGGCGTCGATGATGGGTCGCACCTATCCGGGAGCCGGTTCCACCATCGGCCCGGCGATGACCTTCGGTTACCTGGCGGCCAATCACATCCATCGTCAGAGCCAGAAAAGCGGCTCGCTGATCAGTCAGTTCGGGAGCGTCAAATGAATCGGCAAGTTGCAGTGGTGACCGGCGCCAGTCGCGGTGTCGGCCATGGTATTGCCCTGGCACTCGGTGCGGCGGGCATGCGGGTTTACGTCACCGGGCGTGCGCCGGAATCGGCAGGCGCGCATCTGTACGGGCAGGCCTTGAACAGCTCGCTGGCCGACACGGCCGCCGCAATTACAGCGGCGGGCGGAGAGGGCGTCGCGGTGGTCTGTGATCATGCCGATGATGGGCAGGTGGCGGCGCTGTTTGCCCAAGTCGAACGAGAATGCGGGCGGCTGGATCTGCTGGTGAACAATGCCGCGTTCATTCATGACCAGTTGATCGAACCGGGGCCGTTCTGGGAGAAGCCGCTGGACCTGGTGCGCATCCTCGACGTCGGCCTTCGCTCGGCGTATATCGCCAGTTACCACGCCGCGCCGCTGTTGTTGAACAGCGCACAGGGGCTGATCTGCTTTACCTCGTCATTTGGCGGCGGTTGCTACATGCACGGCCCGGCGTACGGTGCGCAAAAGGCCGGTTGCGACAAACTGGCAGCGGACATGGCCATCGATTTCGAGGACTGTGGCGTGGCGGCGTTATCGCTGTGGCTCGGGCCACAATTGACCGAGCGCACGCGAATTGCCGGCGAACAGCATGGCGAGCAGTACCAGGCTTTTCTGGCGCACGCCGAAACCCCGCAATTCAATGGCCGGGTGATTCACGCCTTGCTCAATGATCCGCAGTTGATGGCGCTCTCGGGGCAGACGGTGATCACCGCCGAAATTGCCGCCGGTTACGGCATCAGTGAAGACGGCGGTCGTCAGCCGCCGTCCCATCGCGCCCTGCTGGGCGACCCGCGCCAACAACATCCGGCCCGGGTGATTTGAAGGTCATTCCCCCAGTGGATTTCCACTGGGGGAGGGAAGTCAGCTCAACGCCCACTCGCGCAACACATTCTTGGTCACCTTGCCCGCCGCGTTCAGCGGCATGCTCTCCAGCACCTGCACCCGGCGTGGCACCTTGTAGTTGGCCATTTGCTCACGGCACCAGGCGAGTAATCGGGTCTGCTCGATCTCGACACCCGGCGCCGGCAGCAGAAAAGCCATGGCCACTTCGCCCAGACGCTCATCCGGAATGCCGATCACCGCCACCTGCGCCACGCCGGGATAGCCCAGCAGGCAGTGTTCGATTTCCGCCGGATAAACGTTAAAGCCGCCGGTGATGAACATGTCCTTGAGGCGATCGGTGATGCGCAGGTAACCCTGTTCGTCGAGCACGCCGATGTCGCCGGTGTGCAGCCAGCCGTCAGCATCGAGGACTTCCTGACTGGCCTGCGGATCATTGAAATAACCCTGCATCAGGTTGTAGCCGCGCACCTGGATTTCGCCGGGGACATTCACCGGTTGGCTGCGACCGTTGGCGCCGATGCAGCGCACTTCCACCCCGGGCATGGCCCGGCCGCTGGTGGACGCGAGCAATTCCAGCGAATCTCCCGGCCGGCAGATCGTCGCAAAACCGCAGGTTTCGGTGAGGCCGTAAGCGGTGACGATGGTGGCAAAACCCAGTTCATCGCGCATGCGGCGGATCATCTCCACCGGAATCGTCGCAGCGCCGGTGACGGCAATGCGCAGGGACGTCAGGTCGAACGCATCACGCTGCGGGTGGGCGAGCAAGGATTGATAAAGGGTCGGTGGGCCGGGCAGCACGGTGATCCGCTCGCGCTGCACGCATTCGAGCACCGCCTGCACGTCGAAGATCTGCTGCGGCACGATGGTGCAGCCGCGCATCAGCGCCGCCAGCCAGCCGGCCTTGTAACCGAACGAATGGAAGAACGGATTGACGATCAG
Organism: Pseudomonas sp. GW821-FHT11D10; assembly: GCF_058808435.1. Taxonomy (NCBI): domain Bacteria; kingdom Pseudomonadati; phylum Pseudomonadota; class Gammaproteobacteria; order Pseudomonadales; family Pseudomonadaceae; genus Pseudomonas; species Pseudomonas sp. GW821-FHT11D10. The sequence goes on from NZ_JBXARR010000001.1 coordinate 1,077,640, forward strand.
GTAGCGATCGCCCTCGCGCAAACCGACCACTTCACTCCAGTCGCGCACCACGCGCAGGGATTGCCCGTGGCTGCTCATCACGCCTTTCGGTTTGCCGGTGGTGCCCGAGGTGAACAGCAGGTCGGAGAGGTCTTGCGGGTCGAGAGCCTGTTCGCGTGTTTGCAGAGTTTGCGGTGATACATCGCTGGCCAGCGCCAGAAACGCGTCCCAGCTCAGCGCGCTTGAGTCATCGCTGCGCAAGGTGACGATGTGGCGCAGCGCCGGCAGGTCTTCGGCGGCGAGCATGCGCGGATAGTCGGCGCCAAGGAACTCGCCGATGGCAAACAGCACGCAGGCGCCGCTCTGACGGAGGATGAAACCGGCTTCGCTGCCTTTCATGCGCGTATTGAGCGGCACCAGTGCGGCGCCGACGCTTTGCAGCGCACCGGCAGCGACAATCCATTCCCAGATATTCGGCGCCCAGATCGCCACGCGGTCACCGGGCTGGACGTTCAACGCCAACAGCGCCCGGGCAGCCTGAGCGCGCAGTTGATCGAGTTGCCGGTAGCTGATCGAGCGTCCGTCATCCTCGATGGCCGGGCGGTCGCCATAGTGGCGGGCAGCGTTGGCGAACAGTTGGACGATGGTCAGTGCGTTTTCGACAGGCAGCATGGGGCCTCCTCGGCCAGAGGACAGGTGCGGAAGAAAGGGGTGTGCCGGGCAGGCGCCCGGCAAGGCAAATCAGGCGGCGGGCGGGGCGAAGCGGCGGCCGGCGGAGAAACCGCCGTCCACGGCGATCATCTGGCCGCTGACAAAGGACGCTTCGTCCGAGGCCAGGAACAGGGCGACATTGGCCACTTCTTCCGGCTGCCCGGAGCGATTGAGCATGTGTTGCGAGGCGAAGAAGGCGTGGAAGGCTTCGTGTTCGCGGACCATGCTGGTCATCGGGGTTTCGATCAGGCCCGGGCACAGGCCGTTGACGCGAATATTGGCGTACCCGAAGTCGATCGCCATCGAGCGCGTCAGCTGGTTGATGCCGCCCTTGGACACGTTGTACGCAACGTTGCCGTCGCAACCCTGGAGGCCGAAGATCGAGCCGATGTTGATGATCGAACCGCTGCGCCGGGGCTCCATCGACGCCAACGCATATTTGCTGGTGAGCATGGTGCCGGTCAGGTTGATGTCCAGCACCCGCTGCCAGTTGGCGGTGCTGGTCTGGGTGACGCTGCCCTGGTCGGCCACGCCTGCCGCGTTGACCAGCACGTCGATGTGGCCGAAGTGATTGACGACTTCCTGCATGACCTGTTGCACCTGCGCTTCATCGCGCACGTCCAGGGTCATGAACAGGCCCGGAAAATCCGCCGGGGCGTTGCCGATGTCCAGGCCGACAACCTGCGCGCCTTCGGCGGCAAAGCGCCGCACGCAGGCCAGGCCGATCCCCGATGCGCCGCCGGTAACCACCGCGACCTTGTTTTGCAAACGAGCCATAACTGCACCTCTTTTATTGTTTTTGGGCCAATGGGCTGGCCGAGTCTAACTGCAGATCGCGCCTGGGAGATCGTCCGTTGAGACTATTCCCGACCGCCGCTCAATCCGGGAACTTCAAGCGCACCCGCGCACCGGCCGGGCGGCTTTGGCAGGCCAGGGTCCAGCCTTCGGCCAGTTCTCTGGGGCTGAGCACGTCGTTGCGGGCCATCCGGGTTTCGCCTTCCTCGACGACGCACATGCAGGCGCCGCAAAAACCTTCTTCGCAGGAGGAGGGCACGTCGAGGCCGGCGGCCTTGCAGCTTTGCAGCAGGGTGTCGCCGGGCTGACAGGCAATTTCGTGTGATTGACCGTCGAGCACGACTACCAGCGATTCGCAGTGCGAGCCGAGGGCGGCTTGCCGGGCGGCGGCTTCTTCAGCCAGCAATTCGTCGGGATCGGGCGGCGAAACGAAGCGTTCGACGTGGATGCGTTCAGCGGCTTCACCAAGTTCCAGCAAGGTTCGTTCGACGGTGTCCATGAACGGCCCCGGGCCGCAGATGAAGTAATCGCCGCCGGCAGAACCTTTCAGCAAATGCCGCACCTGGGCGGCGGTCAGAAAACCTTGCACCGAGTCGAGCGCATGTACCACTTGCAGTTGTTCCGGATGGGCCTGGGCCAGTTGGCGCAGCTCATCCTTGAAAATCACCGACGCTTCATCGCGATTGGCGTAGATCAATTTGATCGGCCGCCGGCTGCGTTGCAGCGTCGATTTGAGAATGGAAAACACCGGGGTGATGCCCGATCCGCCGCCGAACAGCACCAAGGGTTTGTCGTCATCCGGCTGATGCTCATCGAGGCAGAAATGCCCGGCCGGCGGCAGTACTTCCAGCCAGTCACCGACCTGCACCTCGTTCATCCGGTTCGACACCCGGCCGCCCTCGACCCGCTTCACCGTGACTTTCGGCAGCTCATCGGTCAGCGGCGAACTGGCCATGGAATAACAGCGGGTCAGCAGTTTGCCGGCACAGGGCACGCGAAACGTCAGGAACTGCCCCGGTCTGTAGCCAAAGCGCTCACGCAGGTCTGGCGGGATGTCCAGCACCAGCGAGCGCGCATCGGCGGTTTCGTCGATCACCGAGCAAACCTGCAAGGAATAGCTGGCTGCCGTGGCCTGGGCCGGTGTCAGGTTCTGTTGTTGCGTGCCCATGTTCACCTCGGCTTCAGAGCCCGCTGATCAGTTGGGCGTTGTCGACGCGGATCTCGGCACCGTTGACGAAACGCGACTCATCGGTGGCGAGAAACAGCACCACGTTGGCAATGTCGGCCGGCGCGCACATGCGGTTCATCGGGTCCTGGTCGAGGTCTTGCTGATTGACCGCCACGCCGCCGGTGAGGGCCTGGGTCATCGGCGTGTTGACGCCGTCCGGGTGTACGCTGTTGCAGCGAATGCGGTAACCCTGTTGTTTGCAATGCAGGGCAATCGAGCGGGTCATCGCAGCCACCGCGCCCTTGGATGCCGAGTAGGCACAGAACATCGGCATCGCGCCCAGTGCGGCCACCGAGGACATGTTGATGATCGAACCACCGCCGGTTTCCTTCATCGCCTGGATTGCGTACTTGCAGCCGAGGAAGTAGCCGTCGCCGTTGATTTTCTGCACCTTCTGCCACAGCTCCAGCGTGGTGTCTTCGATGCTGCCCAATGCCAGAATCGCGGCGTTGTTGACCAGCACGTCGAGGCGGCCGAAGTGTTCCAGGGTGGTTTTGATCACGTTCTGCCAGTCGCTTTCGCTGGTGATGTCGTGACGGATGAACAGCGCGTTGCTGCCGATTTGCGCGGCGACTTCACGGCCGGCGCTGTCGTTGAGATCGGTCAGCACCACCTTGGCGCCTTCGCGGGCCAGCAGCAGGGCGTCTTCGCGACCGATGCCGCTGGCGGCGCCGGTGATGATGCAGACTTTGCCTTCTACACGTTGCATTGTTGTTCTCCTGAGCGTGTGGTTTGAGCAGCAAGTTGTTCGGCCACATGGGCGGCGGCGCGCCGGCCTGAATAAATGCAATCGGCCAGGGACAGGCCCGAGACATACAGATTTGAAGCGACCCCGATCGCGTTGCGCCCGGCGCTGTACAGGCCGGTGATCGGCTGGTCGGCGTGGTTCAGCACCTGACCGCTGGTTTCGCAGACCTTCAGCCCGCCGAGGGTGATGACGGGGCAGGGGAAGAGGTGGCTGGCGAAGGACAGATCGAGGGCATACCACGGGCCTTGATCCATGTCGGCGAGCATCGCTTGCGACTTGCCGAACGGATCGACGATTTCTCCGCGAGCGGCGCAGCTGTAGGTATTCACGGTGCGTTGCAGGTTGTCGGGTGGTAATCCGCAGCGCCTGGCCAGATCAGCAAGACTGCGGCTGCGTCTGGCGTTGAACAGCAGATTGAGCAGCACCGGCAAACGCTGGAAGGCCCAGACTTTGCCGGGGCCGACCTGACGCAGCGCTTCGCGCACCAGCGCCCGGTCGAGAATCAGGATGGCGCGGCCTTCCTGTTCTTCCACCATCGCGTGGCCGAGGGTCGCGCCGTAGATCTCTTCGTTGGCGTAGCGCTCGCCGCGTGCATTGACGATCAGGCCGCGGGCCCAGGCCAGCGGCGGGTTGATGAAACGCCAGGCGCTGACTTTGTCCATCCGCGCCACACGGCCGCCGGCACTCTGGCCGAGGGCGATGCCGCTGCCGTTGCAACCGGTGGTGCCCAGCGGCAAACCCGGTAGATAACGCGGCGCATGCTGACCGACCCATTCGCGGTTGAAGATGAAACCGCCGCTGCTCAGCAATACGGCCTGGTCGGCGCGAATCAACTGGCGTTCGGCACTGGCGAGTTCGATACCCCGCAAGCGATTGCGCAGTCGATCCGCCACTGCCGGCGCGTACATGTGAATCGCCGTGGCCCAGCGCGACAACCGGGCATGTTGCCTCGCTGCACGACTGCCGATTGGCAACTGCCACGCTTCGACGCCCACCACCCGATCATTGGCATCGATTACCAGACGCCGGACTTCGCACTGGCTTTGCAGGCGTACCCCAAGGCGCAAGGCGCTGGCTTTCAGCGGCGCAAACAGGCTCGCGCCCGACAGGCCGGGGCCTTTGGTGCGATGCCCGCGCGGTGCCGGTTTGGCGATAGCGGCATAGGCCGGGACGGCTTCGTTGCCGGAGTAATAAAGGTAGAACCGGTCGCTCGGGTAGGACGTCTTGTGCGGCGGCACGCTGGATTCGAACGCCACGCCCTGGCGTTCGAGCCAGGCCAGTTGCTCGCAACTGCCTTCGCAGAATTCGCGCAGGGTCTGCGGGCTAACGGCTTCGCCGACTTCCTGACGCAGGTAGTTGAACATTGCGTCGCGGCTGTCTTCGTAACCGGCCTGACGCTGATACGGCGTGCCGCCCCCGGCATACACCACGCCGCCGCTGATGGCCGTGGCACCGCCGCCGGCGAAGCGATCCAGTGCCAGCACCGACAATCCGCGACTGGCCGCCTCGATCGCCGCGCAGGCGCCGGCGCCGCCAAAACCGACCACCAGCAAATCGCAGCGATCGTTCCAGTCCAACTGATCGGCGCTGTTCACGCGCAATGCCGACAACTGTTGTTGAGCGTCCATGGCCCGGCCTCAGCCCGCAGCAGCGAAGGCAGATGCCGGGTTGGCGGTGGTGGTGTAGCTGCCGTCGAGATAGACCAGCGGGGTAATGGTGTCGCTGGTGTGGATTTGCAGGATGCGCCCGATGAACACGGTGTGGGTGCCATAGCTGAAGTGCCCGTCCTGACGGCAAAGGATCGCCGACTGAGCGTCACTCAGGTACGGAATGCCGCCGGGGCTAGTCAGCCAGTTGCCCTGATCGAAGCGTGCCTCGCCCTTGATCGAACCGCTGCAGCGATGGGCCAGACCTTGTTGTTCGACGCCGAGGATGTTCACGCAGAAGTCCGCGCCGGTGGCCAGCGCCGCGTGGGAAGAGGCGGTCTTGTTCACGCAGATCAGCAGCGACGGCGGCTCGGTGCTGAGGGAGTCGACCGCTGTGGCGGCCATGGCGAAACGCTCGGAGCCGTTGCTGGTACTGATGATGGTGACTGACTTGGCCAGACGGCGCATGGCCTGGAGCATGTCGGCTTTCAGATTGACGTCGTTCATCGCACTCGTCCTGTGGTTGTACTGGAGTGCGATGGATTTTTGCGCTGGTGTGCCTGCGCAGCATCGTCCGAGGGGACTAGGCGTTTGGGTGGTCTGCGTACGTGCTTCGGGTCATCGTCGACATGGTCCGTTTGAGGGATGTCCGGCGCTTTTCACATTGTTTGAATGCCGCACAGGAGGCAGGCACCGCAAGTGCGGCACGTGCCTCGCTGCACGCGCGCCCCGGCGGACGGGGTGAACAATGGAGAACAATAAAAATGCTCAACCAAGACCTGATTCGCCAGCGTCTGAGCCAGCGTGCCCGCGAGCTGGTACCGATTCTGCGTGAGCGCGCCCTGGACGCCGCGCAAACCGGCCGGTTGCCGGAAGAGACCCTGAAGGATTTTCAGGACGCGGGGTTCTTTCGCATCCTGCAACCGGCACGCTGGGAAGGCTACGAGCTGGAACCCAAGGACTTTTTCGAAGTGCAGATGACCCTCGCCGAGGGCTGCATGTCGTCAGCCTGGGTGCTCGGCGTCGTGGCGATTCATAACTGGCAGATGGCGCTGTTCGATGACCGCGCGGCGCAGGATGTCTGGGGCAACGACTCCAGCGTGCTGATCTCTTCTTCCTATATGCCGGTGGGCAAGGTCGAACGGGTGGAGGGCGGTTTCAGGCTCAGCGGGCGCTGGGGGTTCTCGTCCGGCAGCAAGCATTGCGAGTGGGCGTTTCTCGGGGCGTTGGTACCGGCGGAAGAGGCCGGTGGTGCGCCGGATTACCGGACGTTCCTGGTGCCGCGCAGTGACTACCGGATCCTTGATAACTGGAATGTGATGGGGCTCGAAGCCACCGGCTCCCACGACATCCTGGTCGAGAACGCCTTCGTTCCTGAATACCGCACCCATCGGGCGTTCGACGGTTTCATGCAGAACAGCCCAGGGAATGCGGTGAACACCGCGCCGCTGTTTCGCCTGCCGTTTGGGCAGATCTTTGTGCGGGCGGTGTCGTCGGCGGCCATCGGTGCGCTGCAAGGCGCGGTGGATCAGTTTGTCGAACACAACCGCGCACGGGTCGGAGTCAACGACGGACGCAAAATGGTCCAGGACCCGGCCGCACAATCGGCGCTGGCCAACGCCATGGTCTGTGTCGACGAATGCAAGACCGTGCTCTATCGCAACTTCGCCTTGATGCTGGAGCGGGCACAAAAAGCCGAGCCGCTGAGCATGCCCGAGCGAGTGAAGATGCGTTACGACTCCGCGCTGGTCGCCGACAAGTGCGCGAAAGCGGTGGGCGAGCTGATGTTCAACAGCGGCGCCTCGACGATCTTCCGCAGCCACCCGATCAACCGCGCCTTCCGCGACATTCACACCGGTCGCGCCCACGTTGCCAACAGCCCGGCGAAGTACGCCTGGAACCTCGGTGCTGTGAGCATGGGCCAGGACAGCAACGACTTTTTCCTCTGAGAGCATTGCGCTGAATCGGCTAGTCCGTTTGCAGGATTCGAGCGCTGCGGCGATGCCCGAGCATTAGCGCGAAGGCGTGGTTCTCCGGCGCCGGCTGCGCATCCAACAAGTACAAGGATCAACCATGAAATTTTCCCTGATTTACGAAGCCCAGACGGTGGATTCCAGCCGTGAAGGCGATCGCAAGATTTTCGAAGACACCGTTGAACAGGCCGTGCTGGCCGACAAACTGGGTTTCGATACGTTCTGGTGCGTGGAGCACACGGCGCTGAGCAACTATTCGCACATGTCCGCGCCGGAAACCATGCTGGCGTTCGTCGCCGGTAAAACCGAGCGCATCGGCATCGGCCACGGCGTGGTCTGCCTGCCGCCGGCGATGAACCACCCGGTCAAAGTCGCCGAGCGCATCGCCACCCTTGACCTGTTGTCCAAGGGCCGGGTGCATTTCGGCGTCGGCAAGGGCGGCACCCAGCAGGAAGCCGGCACCTTCGGCTACGACCTGACGACGTTGCAGCCGCAGATCGACGAGATGATGTACCTGATCCCGAAAATGTTCGTGTTCGACGAAATCGAGCATCAGGGCGATTTTGTGCAGATCCCGAAACGGCCGATCCATCCCAAGCCTTACCAGGACCCGCACCCGCCGATGTACCTGGCCTGCACCAACACCGATTCGCTGAAAAAGGCTGGTAGTCGCGGAATGGGCGCGCTGGTGCTGGGCTTTGGCGGTCCGGAAGAGATCGCGAAGAAGGTCGAGGTTTATCACCAGGCCTGGGACAACCGTGACGTGAAACATCAGGTGGGCTTCCGTCCCAACCGTCACATCGCCGCGCTGTGCCCGGCGATCGTGCTGGAAAACAACGAAGAAGCGCGGCGCATCGGTATCCGTGGCCAGCGGTATTTCATGGAGTCGCTGGGTTACTGGTACGGCGGCGGCGAGCGTCCGGATCCGGAGAAATGGAAGGACGACACCTTCGTCGATGGCAACGGGCAGAGCGTGATCAAGTCGCGGTTTGCCTCGGAAGAGGTCAGCGTCGATTTCTCCGACCCGACCATGGCGATGATGAACCCGAACCATGCTTACGGCACTGTTGAGGATTGCATCGGCTATGTGCAGCGGCTGATCGATGCAGGTGCTGACGAGATTCTGTTTATCTGCCAGATGGGCACCGTGCCGCAGTGGGCGCAGCTGGAGACGTTGAAGAATATTGGCGAGAAGGTGATTCCGCATTTTCGTAAGGGTTGAAATTGATTGATCGTTCCCACGCTCTGCGTGGGAATGCCTCAATGGACGCTCTGCGTCCGCTGTTGAATGGGACGCGGAGCGTCCCGGGCTGCATTCCCACGCGGAGCGTGGGAACGATCATTCACGCCGCGCATAAGGTCTGGAACGGAATCCAGTCCCCATTTCCAACGGGTCCCCAAGGCCCGTTTTTTTATGCCTGCGTTGCGCATGTGCGCTAGTCCCATTGGACGATGTTTCCCCCCGGCGAACCCGTTTGAATAGGCCTCAATACAGTCTCCCCGGCAATCGCCGTCGGGCGGCTCGGCCTGAGAACAACGAGGAGTGCATCCATGGATATCCGTGGTCTGGGTTACGTCACCCTGTTATCCAGCGATCTGGCGCAATGGCGGCAGTACGCAAGTCAGGTGCTCGGCATGATGGTTGCCGGCAGCGATGACGATGAGCGCCTGTACCTGAAAATGGACGAGCGCCACCACCGGATTCTGGTGGAGAAAAGCACCGAAAACGGCTTCGGCGCCTGCGGTTGGGAAGTTTCCGGCAAAGCGGCACTTGAACAGGCTGTCAGCGAGCTGGAACGCGCCGATGTGCAAGTCACCCGTGGTACCGAGGCTCAGGCCCGGGACCGTAAAGTCCAGGAACTGGTGCACTTCAGCGATCCGGACGGCAATCGTCACGAACTGTTCTGGGGCCCGTTGCAGGACTTCGCGCGCTTCGTGTCGCCGGTCGGCGTGAAGGGTTTCGTCACCAATGAACTGGGCATGGGCCATGTGGTGCTGCCGGCGCCGAGCTTTGATCGTTGCCGGGATTTCTACGAGCAGGTGCTCGGTTTCGGCCTGTCGGACCTGATGAAAGTCCGCTTCACACCGGACCCGGCCGAACCGCAAAAACGCATTCACTTCCTGCACTGCAATAACGGCCGCCACCATTCACTGGCGATCTTCGAGTGCCCGATGCCCCACGGTTGCGTGCACATGATGGTCGAGGTCAACGCCCTGGATGAAGTCGGCCGGGCCCTCGACCGGGTGCAGGCCAACGGCGTGAAGATGTCCGCCACCCTCGGCCAGCACACCAACGACCAGATGATCTCGTTCTACATCAAGACCCCGTCCGGGTTTGACCTGGAGTACGGCTGCGATGGCCTGGTGGTCGATTGGGAGCAGCACACGCCTTTCGAAAGCACCGTGGTCAGCCACTGGGGCCATGACTTCAGTGTCGGTCGCCAATGAGGAATACGACGATGGACAAGCGAATGACCACGGCCGAAATGGTCGGCCAACTGCGTGACGGCATGACCATCGGCATCGGTGGCTGGGGCCCGCGACGCAAGCCCATGGCACTGGTGCGCGAGATTCTGCGCTCGGACCTCAAGGACCTGACCGTGGTCGCCTATGGCGGCGCGGATGTCGGCATGCTTTGCGCAGCCGGCAAGATCCGCAAACTGGTGTTTGCCTTCGTGTCGCTGGATTTCATTCCACTCGAACCGTACTTCCGCAAGGCACGCCAGGACGCGGCACTGCAAGTGATGGAAATCGACGAAGGCATGCTGTTGCTCGGTCTGCGTGCCGCTGCGATGAAGGTGCCGTTCATTCCTACGGCGGTGGGGCTGGGCACTGATGTGCTGCGGCACAACCCGCAGATCAAGTTGATCGACTCGCCCTATGCCGACAACAAGCAATGGGTCGCGATGCCGGCGCTCAAACTCGATGCGGCGTTGATTCACGTCGACCGTGCCGATGCGCGTGGCGTGTGCCAGATCAGCGGCCCCGATCACTACATGGATGACTTGCTCGTCCGGGCCGCGACCCACAGCTATGTGACGTGCGACGAACTGGTCGACAGCGACTACTTCCATGCCGATCCGGCGCGGGCGCATCAAGTGTTCTGGGAACGCAACCTGACCACCGCCGTGGCGCACGTGCCGGGCGGTGCGCACCCGTCTTCCTGCGCGCCGCTGTACGGCTTCGATGTCGCGCATTTCAAGGCCTACAACGCTTCGGCCCAGGTTGGCGAGGGCTGGCAGGACTACGTCCGCGCCTATGTCGACTGCACCCACGAACAGTATCTGGACAAGGTCGGCGGCCTGAACGCCATCCGCCAGCTCCCTCTGCCGGTCTACTAAGCGAGCCTTGATATGACGACTTCTGCAACGACTTACAGCCTCGCCGAGTTGATGATCTGCGCGGCTTCCGAAGCCTGGCGCGATGACGGCGAGGTGCTCGCCACCGGGATCGGAGTGATTCCGCGACTGGCGACTTCATTGAGCATGCTGACCAGCAATCCGCAGCTGCTGATGACCGATTCCGAGGCGTACATGGTCGCCGAACCGGTGCCGCTCGGCGCACGCAACGGCTACGAACCAAAGCGCGACAGCTGGATGGGCTTCTCGCGGATTTTCGACAACGTCTGGGGCGGCAAGCGCCATGCGCTGGTGGGCCCGACGCAGATCGATCGCTTCGGTCAGGCCAACATTTCCTGCATCGGCGATTACGCCAAGCCGAAAGCACAAATGCTCGGCGTGCGGGGCTTTCCCGGCAACTCGATCAGTCATGCCAACTCCTTCTGCGTGCCCAGCCACAACCGTCGGGTGTTCGTCGAAGGCGAGGTCGATATGGTCGCCTCGGTCGGCTACAACCCGGCGCGCCTGGCCCGGGGCTGGTCGCTGGACGAGATCGATATCCGCCTGATCGTGACTGATCTGTGCGTGCTGGATTTTCTCGGCCCGCAACGGCAAGTGCGGATCCGTTCGCTGCACCCCGGCGTGACCGTGGAGCAGGTGCAGGACAACACCGGGTTCGAGCTGCATGTGCCGCAGGATTGCCCGACCACAGCGCCGCCCACCGCCGCGCAGTTGCAACTGATCGAGCGTCTGGACCCGCACAACCTGCGCGCCAGTCAGCTCAAAGACAACCCGCCGGGCCAGCGCTGAGTCGCACCGTTTCGGAGAAAAGTGATGGCTGAACATAACGATAATAATGCCGCCGACGTGGTGCTCTACGAAGTGCGCGGGGCGGTGGCGCTGGTCACCATGAATCGCCCCGAGTATCACAATGCCCAGAACTCGCAGATGACCTACGCGCTGGACGCGGCGTTTCGCCGGGCCTGCGATGACGACGAGGTGAAAGTCATCGTGCTGCGCGGGGCCGGCAAGCACTTTTCCGCCGGGCATGACATCGGCACGCCGGGGCGGGACGTTCACAAGACGTTCGACCGTGCAAGCCTTTGGTACGACCACACCAACAAGCCCGGCGGCGAGTTTCTCTATGCCCGTGAGCAGGAAGTCTATCTGGGCATGTGCCGGCGCTGGCGCGAGATGCCCAAGCCGACCATCGCCATGGTCCAGGGCGCGTGCATTGCCGGCGGGCTGATGCTGGCCTGGGTTTGTGACCTGATTGTCGCCAGTGAGGATGCGTACTTTGCCGATCCGGTGGTGCGCATGGGCATTCCCGGGGTCGAGTATTTTGCCCACGCGCATGAACTCAATCCGCGCATCGCCAAGGAGTTTCTGTTCCTCGGCGAACGCATGCCGGCGGCGCGCGCCTATCAGATGGGCATGCTCAATCGGGTTGTCGCTCGCGAATCCCTCGAACAGGAAACCCTCGACATCGCCGGGCGCATCGCCCAGATGCCGCGCCTGGGCCTGCAATTGAGCAAGCAGGCGGTCAACAACGCCGAAGACCTGATGGGCAAGCGCGCGACCATGGACATGGTCTTCGGCCTGCACCATTTCGCCCATGCCCACAATGAACTGGTGTCCGGCGACCGGCTCGGCGGCTACGACGCCAAAGCCATGGCGAGTTCGCAACGCTCGACGGGCGGGGCGTGAACATGGCGATCTCATTGAATACCCGGCTGACCGAGTTGCTCGGTTGCCGTTATCCGATCATTCAGACCGCGATGGGCTGGGTGGCTGACCCGAAACTGGTCGCGGCCACGAGCAATGCCGGCGCCTTCGGTTTTCTCGCCGGCGCGACCATCGAGCCGCAGCACATGGAAGCCGCGATCCTCGAAACCCGGCGCCTGACCAATCAGCCGTTCGGGGTCAATTTCCATATGTACCAGCCCAACGCCGACGACATCGTCGAGTTGGTGCTGCGCCACAATGTGCGGGCGGTCAGTTACAGCCGCTCACCCGGCAAACAGATGATCCAGCGCCTGAAGAATGCCGGTGTCGTGTGCATTCCCACGGTTGGCGCGCTTAAGCACGCGCAGAAAGCCGTGGAAATGGGCGCTGATGCCGTGACCGTACAGGGCGGCGAGGGCGGGGGGCATACCGGTTCGGTGCCGACGTCGTTGTTGCTCGATCAGGTGGTCAACGCGGTGTCGGTTCCGGTGGTCGCGGCCGGCGGTTTCAAGGACGGCAGGGGACTGGTGTCGGCCCTGGCTTATGGCGCCGAAGGCATTGCCATGGGCACGCGGTTTCTGATGTGTGCCGAAAGCCCGGTGCCGGCGCAGACCCTGGCGCGTTACCTGGCGATCAAGGACCCGGCAGCGATCATCGTCAGCCGCGCCATCGACGGCATGCCGCAACGCATGATCCGCAACGAACTGCTCGACCAACTGGAAACCAGCGGCGTGTTCAAACGCTGGTTGCTGGCGGTGCGCAGTGGTCTGGCTTACCGCCGCCTTAGCGGCATGAGCTTGAGTCAGTTGCTTTCCAGTGCACTGAAGATGCGCAGCAGCGGAGACCTGACTGCCGCGCAAAGCATCATGGCCGCCAATGCGCCGATGGTGATTCAGAAAGCCATGGTCGACGGGCTGCCGGCCGAAGGCGTGTTGCCTTCGGGGCAAGTCGCGGCCTCCATCGACAGCCTGCCCAGCTGTGCCCAATTGATCGAGCAGATCGTTCGTGACGCCGAGTTGCGTCTGGACGAACTCTGCCGTCGCGTGTCGTGAAAGGAAAAAACATGCAGCCATTCAGCGTCAGTATCGATAACGGCATTGCCGAACTGGTGTTCAACCAGCCGCCGGTCAACGCCTTCAATTGCCGTACCTGGGCCGATATCGCCCGTGAAATCGAAGGCCTGGGAACCGACAACCGGGTGCGGGTCATCGTGATTCGCGCCGAAGGTCGCGGCTTCTGCGCCGGGGTCGACATCAAAGAACTGGCCGCCGACGGCAACCTGATCGTGGCGGTCAACAAGGGCAACTACGACAGCTTCAAGGCCATTCACCGTAATCCGAAGCCGGTGATCGTGGCGGTGCACGGTTTCGTGCTCGGCGGTGGCATTGGTCTGTGCGGCGCTGCCGACATTGTCGTGGCCTCCGAGTGCGCCACCTTCGGCGTGCCCGAAGTCGACCGTGGCGCCATGGGCGGTGGCGCGCATTTGCAGCGTCTGTTTCCGGTGCAGAAAGTCCGGCACATGTATTTCACCGGTGAAGCCATCAATGCGGCGGAAGCCTGGCGCCTCGGGGCGGTGGAACGCGTGGTCAAGCGCGAAGACTTGCGCGAAGCCGCGTTGCAGATCGCTCGCACCATCGCCGCCAAGAGCCCGGCCATGATCAGCCTCGCCAAGGAAGCGCTGAACGGCATCGAGGACGGCAATCTGGAAGACAAGTATCGCTGGGAGCAGGGCTTCACGCTTGAAGCCTATCGCTCACTGGATTCACAGGAAGCACGCGACTCGTTCATCGAGAAACGTGATGCTCACTTCAACGGCTGAAGGCTCTCTCATGGATCTGACCTATACCCCGGCCCAACAGGCCTTTCGCGCCGAAGCACGGGCGTGGCTGACGGCCAACGTGCCTCGCGAGCCGCTGCAATCATTCGACACCGAACAAGGTTTTGCTCAACACCGGGCCTGGGAAAACCGCCTCAACGACGGGCGCTGGGGCATGGTCACCTGGCCGGTCGAGCTGGGCGGGCGCGGTTGCGACTTGATCGAGTGGCTGATTTTCGAGGAGGAGTACTATCGTGCCGAAGCCCCGGCACGGGTCAACCAGAACGGGATCTTCCTGCTCGGCCCGACGCTGATGGAGTACGGCAGCGAGGCCCAGAAAGCGCGTTTTCTGCCGCGCATGGCCACTGGTGAAGATATCTGGGCGCAGGCCTGGTCCGAGCCGGGGGCGGGCTCCGACATGGCGGCGATCCGTTCGCGAGCCGAGCGGGTTGGCGATCACTACGTCATCAACGGCCAGAAGACCTGGTCGACCCGCGCCGTTTGGGCCGACTGGGTGTTCGGGATCTTCCGCACCGACCCGAACTCGCAGCGTCATCATGGCCTGACGTTCATTCTTCTGCCGCTGGATACGCCGGGGATCACGGTGCGGCCGATTCCTCAGCTCAACGGTTTGCCCGGGTTCGCCGAAATCTTCTTCGACGACGTCAAGGTCCCGGTGGAAAACGCGCTGGGCGGCGAGGGCATGGGCTGGCATGTGGCTATGTCCACCGCCGGTTTCGAGCGCGGCTTGCTGCTGCGTTCACCCGCACGCTTTCAGGAAACCGCCCGGCGTCTGGTGCAGTTGTATCAGGCCAATCGCGAGCAGGCCGACCGTGATCCGGCGATTGGCGAGGCGGTGATGCGCGCCTGGCTGGACGCCGAGGCTTACACCCTCAACACCTACCGCACCGCCTCGCAACTGGTGCAGGGCGGCAAGATCGGGCCGGAATCCTCGACCAACAAAATCTTCTGGTCGGAACTCGATCAGCGCATGCACGACACCGCCATGAGCATTCTCGGCCTGCGTGGCGAGTTGCTGCCCGAGGCGCCGGCGGCGGGCGATGTCGGCCATTGGCTGGAAGGTTTTCTGTTTGCCCAGGCCGGGCCGATCTACGCCGGCACCAACGAGATCCAGCGCAACATCATTGCCGAACGCATGCTCGGCATGCCGCGTGCTTGAGGAAGAGACCATGGACTTTAATTTCAGCCGCGACCAACTGCTGTTCCAGGACAACGTCAGGCATTTTCTGATCAACGAGGTGACGCCGGAGCGCATTCGCGAACTCTGGCAGACCGAGAGCGGGCGCAGCGATGAGCTCTGGGCGCAATTGGTCGAGCTGGGGCTGACCGCGCTGACCGTTCCCGAAGCGTATGGCGGGATGGGCATGAACGAGCTGGATTTTGTGCTGCTCGCTCAGGAGTGCGGGTATGCCGGACTGCCCGAGCCGTTGGTGGAGACGATGCTGATCGGCGTGCCATTGCTGGCTGCTCTGGATGATCGCCATGCGGCACTCAAGCAGGACTGGCTCGGACGTATCGCGGAAGGCAGTGCGCGACTTGCAGTCGCCGAACCGGGCAATCCGCTGGTCAGCGATGCGCATGTCGCCGATCTGCTGTTGCTGGCCCATGGCGATGAGGTGCATGCGGTTGAACCGGGTGCGGTGCAGTTGACCCGCAATGTGTCGGTCGATCCGGCTCGGCAGTTGTTTCAAGTTTCGTGGACACCGTCTCCCGCCACGTGCGTGGCTTCCGGCGAACAAGGGCAGCGTCTGTGGGCGGATGCGGTTGATCGTGGCGCGCTGGCCAGTGCAGCGCAGTTGTTGGGGCTGGCCAAACGCATGGTCGATCTGGCGGTGGATTACACCTTCGAGCGCAAACAGTTCGGCAAACCGGTGGGCTCGTTTCAGGCGGTCAAGCATCTGATGGCCAATGTCGCGGTGCAGATCGAGTTCGCCAAGGGGCCGTTGTATCGCGCGGCCTATGCCGTCGCCGAGCAGCAGCCGAACCGCTCGGTGCTGGTTTCCCACGCGAAACTGGCGACCTCGGAAGCCGCCATGCTTGCCGCAAAAAACACCATTCAGGCCCACGGTGCCATGGGCTACACGTGGGAAGTCGATCTGCATCTGTTCATGAAACGCGCCTGGGCGCTGGACAAGGTCTGGGGCGATCGGGGCGCTCACAAAGAGCGGATCCGCACAGCCTTGTTCGACGGACGTTTTGCACTGGGCGCCGGCCAGACGTTCTGACGGCACCACTTACCGAGAAAAATCATGCCTGAAGCTTATATTGTCGACGCCCTGCGCACGCCCACCGGGCGGCGCAAGGGTGGTTTGAGCCATATTCACGCGGCCGATCTGGGCGCCCACGTGTTGCGTGCGCTGGTCGAACGCAATGGCATCCCCGATGAGGATTACGACGACGTGATCTTTGGCTGCGTGGATACGATCGGCCCGCTGGCCGGGGACATTGCGCGCACCAGTTGGCTGGCTGCCGGGTTGTCGCAATCCGTCCCCGGCACCACGATTGATCGCCAGTGCGGTTCATCCCAGCAAGCGGTGCACTTTGCCGCGCAAGCGGTGATGAGCGGCACCCAGGACGTGGTCATCGCCGGTGGTGTGCAGACCATGACGCAGATCCCGATTTCTTCGGCGATGATCGCGGCCGAGCCTTTGGGCTTCAGTGACCCGTTCAGCGGCTCCGAAGGCTGGGTACGGCGCTACGGCGCGCAACCGCCGACCCAGTTTCGTTCGGCGCAGATGATTGCCGAAAAGTGGGGATTGTCTCGCCAGCAGCTGGAAGCGTATTCGCTGGAGTCCCATCAGCGGGCATTGCGGGCCATCGAACAGGGCCGCTTCCTGCGGGAAATCGTGCCCCTGGCCGACGTTGTTCACGACGAAACGCCGCGCCACACCAGTCTCGAGAAAATGGCTGAACTGGAGTTTCTGTTTGGCTGTGACCGGGTGACGGCGGCGGTGTCCAGTCAGACCTGCGATGCGGCGAGCGCGATGCTGATCGTTTCCGAAGCGGCGCTCAAACGCTACGGGCTTACGCCGCGTGCGCGAATCCATCACCTCAGCGTACGTGCCGAAGATCCGATCTGGATGCTCACTGCGCCGATTCCGGCCACTGCTTACGCACTGAAACGAGCGGGCATGAAGCTGGAAGACATTGATCGGGTCGAGATCAACGAAGCCTTTGCCTCCGTCGCCATAGCCTGGTTGAAAGAGACCGGCTATCCCCACGAGCAGACCAACGTCAACGGCGGCGCGATTGCCCTCGGTCACCCGTTGGGCGCCACCGGAACGCGCTTGATGTGCAGCCTGTTGCATGAACTGGAACGTAGCGGTGGCCGCTTTGGTTTACAGACCATGTGCGAAGGCGGCGGTCAGGCCAACGTGACGATCATCGAACGTTTGTGAATGAAGTTTTGAAGGGAGCAGGACCATGCAGATCTGTAAAAACCGCGTCGTGATCATCACCGGTGCCGGGGGAGGGCTGGGGAGGGCGTATGCGCTGGCATTCGCCGCCGAGGGCGCGAAAGTGCTGGTCAACGACATCAACCGCGAGGCCGCACTGGCGGTGGTGGATGCCATCGAGTCGCAGGGCGGCATGGCGGTGGCCAACAGTAATGACATCACCCGCTATGACGATGCGGCGTTGATCGTGCGCCAGGCGATTGAGACTTTTGGTGGGCTGGATGTAGTGGTCAACAACGCCGGCATCTGTCGTGATCGGATGTTCACAAGCCTTAGCGAATCTGATTGGGATGCGGTGATGGCCGTGCACCTCAAAGGGCATTTCTGCATTTCCAGTCATGCCGCGCGTTACTGGCGTGAGCAGGTCAAGGGTGGGCAGCCCGTGAGTGCGCGGATCATCAACACCAGCTCCGGTGCCGGTTTGCAGGGGTCTATCGGTCAGTCCAACTACGCGGCAGCCAAGGCTGGGATCGCCGCGCTGACACTGGTGCAAGCGGCGGAACTCGGGCGTTACGGGATTACCGTCAACGCCCTGGCCCCGGCGGCACGTACGGGCATGACCGAGGGAGTGTTTGCCGACGTCATGAAAAAACCGGAGGAGGGGTTCGACTACTTTGCGCCGGAGAACGTCGCGCCATTGGTGGTGTGGCTGGGTTCGCAGGAATCCGCGGCGGTGAACGGGCAGATGTTTGAAGTGGAAGGCGGCAAGTTGTCGATTGCCGATGGCTGGCGTCGCGGGCCGGAACTGGACCGGCAAGGCCGCTGGGCCGTGGGTGAAGTTGGCGATGCGGTGGCGCAGTTGATGGATCGGGTGGTGCCGGCTGCGAAGGTTTATGGGAGCTGAGATTGGGGCGGCAGGAAGGCTGATTTGAGCTGCTATCGTTGTGCATGCAGCTGGGTTGCATCTCTGCGAGGTTATTCATGCCGCCGGTTTTTTAAAGGAATGATGCTGTTTCCAAATGAGGCTAACGTCTTCGATTGTGCTGCTATTTTAGGTTAACTACACTAAATGACCGTTTAGTCGAGTTATTACACTCTGTATTGAAAATCGCTGGAGAGCAGGTCATGAATCCATCCCCGATTACAGCGTCAAACCTTATCGCATCACTGGATCTTGAACCTCACGTCGAAGGCGGATTCTTTCGCAGAACCTATCAGGCAGACCACCGCGACATGCTCGAAACCACCGGCGGGCCGCGTTATCTGATGACGTCGATTTACTACCTGTTGACCGAAGATTCACCGGTTGGCCAGTTTCATTTCAACCAATCGGACATCCTGCATTATTTCCACCTGGGCGACGCCATCGAGTACAGCCTGATTCATGCCGACGGCTCGCTGCAGACGCTGGTGATGGGCAGCGATGTTCTGGCCGGTCAACAACTGCAATTGCACGTACCGGGCGGAATCTGGAAAGCATCCAGACTGCTGGATGGCGAGAACGGATTTGGTTTGATCAGCGAAGCGGTTTCGCCAGGGTTTGATTTCGCGGATATGGAAATGGGGAATCGGCAGAAACTCACGGCGCATTATCCGCAGCATCGAGTGCTGATTGAAAAGCTGACGCGTGACGAGGATTGAGCGCAGCACATTTCAAATGGAGCGATCCGCAGGCCTCAAGGATCAGGTCGTATCAGAGCCACGCAGGAGATTGAAATGGTGTGCGCAACCGGGCTGACTCCGTAATACTTTGTTACGTGTAATGTATATTATGTTAAACCAGATGCCATGTTAGAAATGTTCATGAGGCTCATAAGACACTGATTCGACAAACCTGCTTCTGACGTCCACTCTGTTAACGGGCCATGTACTCCGTGTTCATGGCTAATCCTTAACTGAGGTGGCTGCCGATGAAGCTGATTCAGTGCCGGTTCTCTTCAGGTCAGCGGATACCGTTGCTGGTGCAAGCTGGTCACGCAGCGCCGTTGCCCATACTCATTCCGTTCATCTACGTTCAACTCAAACTCAGGCACCGCGCTTACAACACGGCGGCGGCACATCTGCGCGCGATTCAGGCTTTCTACAGCTATGCCGAAAGCCGAGACCTGGATATCGATGAGGCCATATTGGCCTGCCACTTTGAGGCGATTCTGGCTGTGCTGGACGGTTATGCCATTTGGCTTCAAAGCGGCCGTCAAGCCGATAATCTGATCGCCCGAATTGGCACAGCTGCAACAGCACCTTTTCCTCAGATCGATCCGCGCACCCGTGACCAATACTTGCAGTTGCTGAAGCAGTACCTTTCCTGGTGTGTCACCCGTTATCAACCCCAAAACTTGAGATCAAATACCTTCGAGAACCTGCGAATCATCCCCGGTGAATCATTATCAGTGCCGTCGAACATCATCTTGAAAAAACACCGCAAGTCAGTGGCGCGCCCCAAAGGATCATGCTCACCAGGGCGACCATTCAACAGTACCTCGGCAATTACCCCGGCAGTGCAACCACTGATTTCCCGCGCCCCCTCCCCCAACAACCGAAGATCCCCACCCTCCATCCATAGGCCGTCTTCCGGTAGGAAGACGTCTACCGCCCGCCCACCATCGCGCACGAACCTGCCGACGATCAATAGATACCGGTACTGAAGCAGGACGCTGCCACTCGCACCCGCAAAAGGTGCCGTGGCCACTTGACTGGCCTCGAAAGAGATGTTCCCTGCGGCTGACGTGGTGATGAGCAGCGGGCCGTCCTGCGGGTTGAGGTCATCACTGTCAGGCAAGGTGTAGAGGGGGATTGCATCGCTGATTGCACTGGCGAGCGGCACTGTTACCTTGCCATCCTTTTGCGTCCCGGACGGTATATCCAGCAAGCGACTGAACTCCACGAAAAGGTTGTAGTGCGCGGGCGTCCCCTCCGGGGGGTAGACCACGAACCCGGTCGCATTCGCCATCGCCTGGCTGCTTCCCCTGTCGAGAGAGAAACCGAATGGGCCGAAACAGTCGAGATCTTCAGCCAACAACCGCTTGAGCTCCGGACTCTTGAGAGGTTCTACGCTGTGGTCCGGCAACGGACCGAAGCGAAGCTCGGCAGGTTCGGTCTGATCGCTGACCTCTGCTTTGACATGTGCCACCCTCGCCCGCAGACGCTCGCCCATGCCGTACTCCCTGAACCAGGGCTCATCGAGAATGACCAGGAAGGCAGAACCCTCGTTGCGTCCAGTCTTGCGAGGACTGTCGCTCATCCCTCGAACCAGCGGCAATACCGCCAGCACCCTGGGCGGTTTGATCTGCGCGGCATTGCCACGGAATGCCATGGCAATGCGCCGCGGGCCAATCGACTTGCCCTCTTTTTCCGCCAGCACACCCTGATAGCGGGAACTCAGTGTGAGGTGATAGCGCAGGTAATCGGCAGCCGTGATGCCGTCGCGCCGGTCGATGTGCAGAGCGATGTTGTCGCTGCGCTGCCGCGGGAACCGAAGGATCACCTCCTCACGCCGCACAAAGCCCTGGTCAAGCCCGGCCAGTTCATCAAAGTAGCTGACGAGTTCAGAGCTGGCTGCATCCCTGGCCGCCGGGTCGACGATTTCCGGTGGTGGACCGCTCGCCAGCCGTCGACGCTGCTCGGAAGGTGATGACGGAAGGTCTTTCGCAGGCACCGGCAAGTTGCGCCAGACCCAGCGCTGGCAGGAGATCCGCATCTGGTGGACATGTCGCAAATGACCCTGCTGGAGAGCGTCCAGTGCCGAAAAGGCGTAGCGGACCTCGACATTGCCGGCGTCATCCTCCTTGACTGTCAGATGGTCGACGTTCAGTGCCGGGAGATCCCGGCTTGCGCTTTCTGCGAAAATGACACTTTCGGCGAATGCCCGGTACGCAGTGCCGTCTTCCGCACGCCAGGGATCGGGATCGAGTAGCCCGCTCAACGCTTGTTCGTCCATGCGCTTGAAGTCATCCGGCGCAATCAGCGGGACCAGTCCGAGCCGCACATGGCTGCCCGGTGCGATAACCACAAGCAGTTGGTTTGGGGTCGTCTGCTTGAGCTGCAGCTCGTCTGTCTCGCCACATTCGAGCGTGATGCTCATACCCCGGTCCTGGATGATGTGACGGCCTTTGGTACCGCTGTCGAAGTGATAGCTGACGCCCAGCGCCGTCACCGCAGGATCAAATGGAAATCCGCCACCGGGAGCATTGAGCGTGGCGTCAGTGGCAAGCAACCTGTCCCGGACTCGGTAGATCTCGGTCAACGCTTCCTTCAGCGCCGTCACAGCGGCTTTCTGATCATCTGGCCCCAGGGTCGTCGCAGGCATGTTCCAACGCAGCAGCGTGTGCTCGTCCAGACGCGGTGCTTCCACGGCGAAGGACACCGAGGACGGCCATTCGCTCGCGTTATCACGACTGCTTTTCCTGTGAAATACGCCTGGCGCGGACGGCACCAGCAAGACCGAGGTAGGCTGCGCGCCATATTCAGGTGAAGGCGGAGCCTCCTCCAGGCAGCGGAGCCATACGTCGGCGGGTGTCTGCGGCCAACCGTGTTCAGGCGGCAGGATGTTGCAATTCCCGACCGGGACCCGCCGAAGAAAGTGCACACCGCACCTTTGTGGCGGCGAGAGACGAGCGATACTGGTCGGATCGAATTCCCAGGGCTCGGTGGCCTTGCACAGCTCGGCCGCCTGGCCTCCCGCCCGGTCGATCACGCTCGCCGCGAACTCATAGTGGTCACCATAGCGCAGCGGCAGGGCTCGCAGTTCCCAGGTCGGGCTGGCGAATCTGTTCAATTGCATCAGGCCGAACCCGTCATCTTCAGCCGGATCCTTCTCCAGACGCTCCCGGTGCACGCGTTGCATCGGGTTCTCGCAGACCAGATTGGCACCGCTGTAGGTCAGCTCCCGGCACAACACTTGATCGACGTAGCCGGCGGTCACACCGAGCACCCGGTCAGACGAATGACTCCAATCGGCTTTATCGGCATCAGCATCGATGGCCTTCACTGCGTATCGCCCGCCACTCAACGCATGCCAGCCAGCGGTCGAGGCGTTACGCGGAGCATTGAGCTGAGCAACGTCGGAGCTGCGACGTCCGAACAACTGGATTGCGGCAACGCTGTCCACCGCATGGACCGATGGCTTGCCCGTCAGCTGGAATTCCGCTCGCAGACGCATGAGCTCGTCGCCCAGTACCAGCTCGATGCCCTCGCCTGGCCGGCAGGGTGCGGGGTCGCGCTCGCCGAATCCAGGCAAGAGTCGATCGCGCAGCTGGATCACTAAGCCTGGCATGGCATCCTCCGGGATCTCCGTGAAAATGTCCTTGGACTGGGCCTCCTTCAGGGTCGACAAGGTCGCCTTCACCTCCTCCAGATACCGTTGACGAATGATGTCCTCCCAGTTGAGCGGATCGACCAGAGCCTCGCTGATAATCCTTCGACGCTGGTTCGGCACCCAATCGACCAGTTCCGTGGCCCGCTTTTTCCAGCGTGTCAGAGCGTCCTTGGTTTCGTTGACGGTCGCAGCTCTGGGAGGCTGGTCCGCGCCGCTGGATAGACAGGCGCGGGTCAATTCTTCGATGTTCAGGGCGCTCAGAATCGACTGAGGATCCAGTGCCGTTTCAAGCCGCGTGGCCAAGTCCAGCAGCGAGTGGTCACGGCTGTCGCGGATGCTCAGCCAATAGTTGTCGAGCTCGTCCAGCTCGGTAGCCAGCTCATCATTGAGGGCCAGCAACTTACAGTACGCCTGGATGCCACCGATATCGTAGGAATGGACGTGCACCGTTGAGTCGTCCGTGACCTTGGTACCTGAGTAGCTCGCGCCTTTTACGCTCGCTGGAGCAGCAGAAATCGCCTTCAATTGCCAAGTGCCCTCGCCGTCCTGAGTCGCCACTCGATCCCTGTCGACGTAGAAGAACCACGTGCACTTGAGTGCCGACGGAGTCGGTTGGGCGAGAGTGTTCAAGGTCATCATCAGCCCGGGCCATGACACCGGCTGCTGGTCACCGGTGTCGTTGAACTCCTGATCCTTGCCATCGAAGGTAAATATCAGGCGCTTCTTCTTGGCCAGATCCATACCGCGATCGCGTACAGCCGCCTTGAGAGACAACAGGAAGGGCGTCTCGTCTGACATCGGCGCCTCTGGAATGCAGCGCATGATTTCCTGGCCGCTCTCATCGACGATGACGACTTCGGGAAGTGCGTCGGGCCATACCTCCCACGGCAGTGTTGATACGATCCAGTCCAGGAGTGAGTCGTCCGTTGAGTTCGAGCCAATGGAGACGCGCAGTGCCATCAGCCATTTCGGTTTTTCCAGAAGATCCTGCCGGGGGCCGACGATTGACAGGGTCAAGCCCAGATTCAGAGAATTCATGGTTCGCTCCTGTACACGGCCAGGGTTTCAAAGTAGTCGTTAACGGCGCCCGCCATATCGGTGGCAGCCAGCACGCCGTAATCAGGTGCATCTACCAAACCGGTTGCGCCAGGTCCGGCGGACGTGACGTCGGATAACCGCCTGTTCAAAGCACGGTTGCTGTTACCCCGAGTGCCGGAGTCATTGTTGGTGCCCGAACCGGAAAAGACCTTCTGCGCCTGGCGGGAGACCCGCAGCGTGTAGCACCAGCAAATGCGGATGCTCACGTTGAAGGTTCCCTTGCCGGTCATTCCACCGCCGTCGTAGGTGATGCGTAGCGTCAGTCGAACCGATGCCGAAGCGATACCCATCACGGAAAACTCGCCCCAGACGAGGATGCCAACAGACAGGGCGGAACTTCCGGTGCCGCTTTGCCAATCCCGGTAGAAATCCACCCCGCCGGTAAAGAGAATGCCGGCGCTTCCCTGGGCGAAGCCGAAATTGACCGCGACGAAAGCCCCCGCCGAGACGCCCACCGAGACCCGGGTAACAAAGCGTGATGGTGGCTTGTACGACGCGTCGATTCCGAACCAGCCTCCGCCGCCAAGGAACAGCACGGCGAGGGCAAAGGGGCGGTCCGGTTTGCTTAGCCAGAGACCGGTGCTGATCTCGAAGCCATCGCCGATAAGCAGGTCCAGGTGCGTGTTGAGCGTGATGCCGGTCAGCGTGAAAGCGCCGGTGCCGATGTCGGGAAGTGGCAGGCTCAGGCTTGCGCTCACTCCGGAGGGCAGCAATGGAGTAATCGTTGCACCCTCCATCTTCGGCATCATGGCCTTCAATGCGTCGGTGATGAACTGCAGCTCAGGCGCCAGCTCCAGTTTCTCGCCATCGAAGTCGAACTTGAGCTCGCCCTGCTCGTTGAAGTTGAGGCTGGCCTCACGCAGCGTCACCATCGGCTTGTCGTTCAGCGACAGCTGGAAATCGGCATTGAGCGCAGCAGCCGTACGCTGCCAGCGTGTGCCGTCCTTCGCCACGCTGAGGTCGCTGTCAGCAATGAAGTGTGGATTGATCAGGCGCAGCTTGACCGGGCCCAGGTCGAACAGTGTGGCAGGCTCGTCGAACTGTTTATTGATCGACACCTTGGCCCAGGCACGCAGCCTGTCTTTGTCAAAGCCATGCTGCAGCTTGATCCATTCGAACTCGTAGGAGCCGTCCAGCGGGACGTCGAGGTCAGGGAGGAAATAAGTGAGCTTTATCCCGCAGAAATCGGGGAACAGGTCGCGGATCGCCAGGCCGCCGATTTTTGGCAGCAGACGATCGCGAATGCGGTCGAACGGCATGCTCGCACTCAGCGAGTTAAGCATGTCTTGCCCGAGGTGGTTGAAATAGGCACTGGCGCGTGTGAGGCCCAGAGTCTGGTTTGCCTGTTCGAAGTAATAGCCGACCAGCTCGCGGCTGGTTTGCAGTGCCTCGGTGACGGGTCCCTGCGCCAGCATGCGCAGGGTCTCCAGGCCCGCGTCCAGATTCTGCCTGGCGATCTCGACCTCGGGGCCCAGTGAGGTACGGGCCCAGTCTTCCAGTTGCCGGCCGCCAGCCTGGACGTAGTCTTGAACGGTTTCCGCCTGTTCCCGGACTGCCCGCTCAAGATCGCCCAAGGTGCCGGACAGTTGATTTTCTATCGCTTGTAGCGCGTCACTGGTCTCACATTTGAAGTCTTTCAAGACATCCATGGAGCCTTGAAGGTCGCCGAAGGACAATTGGTTAAACTCGGCCAACAGGTCTGTGCTTACTTTTTCTGCCACCCTACCAAGCTCACCGATCAACCCGTTTGCCCCGGCTAGCAGTGCATCGCGCAAATCGTCTACCGACAGTGCGCCCTGTATCTTCTTCTCCAGACCCTTCGCCCAGGCATCAATGTCTGCAACGGCCGCTTTCGTGATCTCCGTGACGCCCGCCATTTGCTCCCACATCTTCTTGAACGGCTCAGAAGCCGAGCTCACCAGGGATGCGGCGAACGACTTGCCAATGCTCGAAGATAGCGTGCTCTGCATA
Source organism: Pseudomonas sp. GW821-FHT11D10 (assembly GCF_058808435.1). NCBI lineage: Bacteria > Pseudomonadati > Pseudomonadota > Gammaproteobacteria > Pseudomonadales > Pseudomonadaceae > Pseudomonas > Pseudomonas sp. GW821-FHT11D10. The sequence continues at coordinate 1,103,398 of NZ_JBXARR010000001.1, forward strand.
GCTTCGAAGTCGGGGGGCACGACATCGAACGGAGGCAGGCTGTCGTTCCAGCGATCGAGCCAATCGATGGCTGCATCAAGCTGGCTTGCGATGCTCTCGCCAAGGCGCTTATAGACCGTGGGATTGCTGCTGACACGTGAGAACCATTCACCCAGGGCGCCATCGGCGAGTTGATCCAGTACCTCGACAAGATGGCGCAGTTGAACAGGCAGGCCGGCAAACGTCATGCGCCACCGGGCGTCCAGGTCAGCGGCATTATCGGGATCGACCTCGTAGGCCTTTTCGATGCGCTGGATTTCGAGCATCAAGTCGCCCACCAGGCGCGAGAGGCGGGTTTCAAAACCGTCCTTCAGCGACTCGAGCAGGCGGCGCACCGCTGCCAACGCCTGTTGCGGCACAAACCCGACCTCACCCACCCGTTGCCTGGCCTGCTGGCTGATCGTATCGACGATGGCGCTCGCCTGATTGCGCGCCGGCTCGAGGTCCTGGACCACAGCATTGCCCAACACCCTGCTTGCAAGGACTTCCATCTGCTGGCCGAGGCGAACCGCATCGCCCACGTTGCTGTCAACGCCCTTGATGGCATTGATGTACTGGCGATTGCGTTCACTCTGTTGTTCCAGCCACCCGCGTGTGTTGCCAGACGTTGGCTGCGGGACGTCGCTTACCGCCGCACGCAATCGTTGAAGGAGCTTGCTGACGTCCTCCTTGAGCTGGGGTTCCTTGTCCAGCGATGGGTTTTCCCCCGCCGCAACCCGCTCACGCAACACCGCACGCAACTCGGCGAGCCCATCGACCAGTTGTGCCTGGACATTGCCGAAAGGCTCGGCGATCGTCTCGACCTCGAGTGTCTGCTTGCGCTCGTCCTTCGGCAGGCCTCGGGCCAGGTTGATGTTGGTGACCTTGGCCTCGAGGCCAGGCACGTTACGCCCGTGCATCAGGTCAACCGCCTCCTCGGCAGGGTCGAGGGTGAAGGTGAACCTGGCCATGCCCAGTTCAATCGCAGCGGCATCAGGCTGCCGGATACGTCCCTGGAAGCTGCTGTTAAAAGGCAAATCCGGGGAGCGAGGACGTTTCAGCAGAGGAAAATCGACATCCGGCCAGGCTGGCCATGCGTCGGTGTCGCCGCCGTCCTGGTCCCGGGTGCTGCTGAAGAAAACCAGGCGTTCCGTGCTGTTGATACGGTGGGCAATGGCGCCCTCGCCCTTTCCAGGCGCACGCGCCAGATCGAGAAATGCATGGGGATCCGGGAATTCCAGCTCACGGCCGGCGGGTATCGGGCCACGCAGCGAGATGATGAAACCGTCGGGGATGTCCTGCCCCCAATCGGACCGCACCGGAATCTGGATACTGCCGAAAACGCTCTGCACCAGCGGTCCGCCGCTGGGCAGGGTCGTTTTGTGGTCGGGGTACAGCCGTCGCGGCTCGGTGATCTCGACGTATTCGCGCACCTTGCGCAAAGCTGCAATGCCGGCGAACTCCGGTTGTGCTTCGAGGGTGTCCTGCTGGCCCGGAGGACACTCTCCCGTGTATCGCGGTGCGCAGCGGGTCGTTCGTTCGTAAACGATCACATGGCGGGCCTTGTTCCACAGCATCGCGATACGGCCAACGCGAATCAGGGTGAAGGAGTCGAGTCGTCCCTGGCGGGTGTTGGTGATGATCAGTGTCTTGCCGTTGTTGAAGGCCGCCGTCTGTGTTCCCTCGCCACCCAGGGTGCCGAATACCAGGCCCTCGATCGAAGCGGCACTGGAGAACGGCTTGGCACGCAGTTCTTCATAGATATTGCGGGACTGGAATGGCCAGTCCACACCTCCACGCAAAGGCTCGCGCGCGGTCGTGGTGTAGTCGTGGCGATGTCCAATGTCGAACGGATGCGCGGTATCACGTGTAGCGCGCAATCTGTAGGAGAGTCCTTGATCGACCAGAACCCGCCCGCGCTGGGCAATGTCCCGGTAGACACGCCACCAGGAGGGTCGCGCCCAAAGGCCGCTCAACCAGTGCCTGACCCTTTCTGCATATAGCTGTTTAACAGAAGCATCGCCGCCACGCGGCACGACTTGAAGCTCGTCCGGGAACGGAACGCGGCCGATGAATCCATCGAGTTCGGCAATACGTAGCCCCTCGGTCTCCAGATGCGCAGCCAGGCCATACAGCAACTCGAAATCCGCCGATTCCAGCTTGACGCCGACCGCTCCCAGTCGCCGCGCCAGCAGACGCCGCAGCGACCAGGGTGCTTCGGAGCGAGCCATGTCGACATCGGTTCGGTCCAGCCGCAGAACGGCCGGTGGCGTGAGACGGAAGTCGAACAACTCGTTTTCGCCGGGCACGCGCGTTCTGATCCTGTTATTCGGGTTGGCCGGGTCGTCGCGGTCCAGGTGCAGGTAGCCCTTGATCATCTCCTCGCCAATGCCCTGTGGCGGCAAGATCACCGTCATCTCGCCCCGGGTCGAGTAGAACCGCCACTCGGGTGCCTGATCGGCGTCATCCAGGTACTCGGCGAGGATCTCGTCGCCTTTTGGCCGTTCCAACGACTGAACACGCGCCACCGTCAGCGGGCCAGGATCGACCAGAATGACATCGATCTTGTGTTCTTTGACCGCATCAAGCTGGAGTGCAATGCGCAATAACCGACTTTGCTGCTGGTTTGCACGCTCTTCGATAGTGAGTTTGCAGGACTCGGCTGGCTCCAGGTCGAAAGCCCAGGGCCGTTTGCGCTCGACCGCGTCGGAGAGGGTTTCAAACCCCAGCTCCGGGTCCATGCTCAGCGCCGTGTAATTGGCCTTGTCGAATTCGAGTTCCAGCACGCTTTCAAGTGGTGCACGGCGGTAAGCCGCACCCTCGTCTGCGATACTGAGCGTCAGGCTCCCCCCTTTGAATGAAGCCATTGACAGCAGGACGGAACCTATCCCCAGCCTGTAGGGCGGCTGAGTAACGTCGTCGTTGCGAAGTGTCCAGGACAGCAGCGGATCGAGTTTCGACGGGGCTTGCTCAGCCCACCCACGGAGCACCAGGGGCTGGCCGTCGATGTCGAGTGCTCCACCACAGTGGAGTGCAATGTTTGTCCGCTGCGTCAGCTGGATCGACTCCAGGCGGGTATCGGTCAGCTTCTGCTGTGCATCCGCCAGCAGCCGGAAGACGAGCGTGACGTGATCGTCCGCAGAATCGCTGCTGATCCAGGTCGGGACCAGACTCAGGCGGTTACGTGAGCGGGTTGTCGCAAGACCCAGTGCGTGGCCTTCAAGCAATCCTTGGGTGATGGATTCGAGTGTCAGCGTTTCGGCCGGTCGCAGCCCCCGGCCGCCAGGGATCTTCGACCATTCCAGCCACCAGCCCTGGTGTTTCGTCCCGGGTATACAGAGCAGTCTCAGACCATTCGCCACCAGCGGCGCGCTAGCCCGTTCGGCGAAGTCCAGTCGCAAGGCATAGCCGCTGACCTGGGCCGCAGAAATGAACGAGGAGTCGAGCAGCAATTCAGTGCAAACGTTGTAGATGTCTTGGTCGAACGCCCTAACAAGGACGAAGGCCAACGAATAGTGGTTTGGATTCTGTGCCTTGAGGCTGGCATCGATATGCACCAGGTTCTCGCGCCCTGGTTGGCCCGCGACAGTTGCACACAACAAGGCATTGCCACGACTCGGCTGGCGCTGCTGGTCGACGACCCAGCGGTAGCGTTCATCGGAGAACCACTTGCTGAGGCCCTTCTCCAGGTCGGAGGCGTCGGCAATGTAAGTCCCGCCTGACTCGGTCGGCATGTGTACGAATTGCAGGTTACCGTCGACGACCTTCAACCACAGGCGGACCCAGATCCCCCTTTCCCGCGGACTCAGCGGCGAACTGACGTGGAATTCAAGCTTGAGGTGCCCGTTCTTGGGTATGGTCTCGGATTTTGGGGGGAACGAGCCTCGAGCCGTGGATACACGCCCGAAGCCAGGCGCGTCACCGGCACCCGTGGGCGTACGAGGATCCAGGCGCCAGCGGATATGGGTCTTGCCAACAACGATATCCAACTGGTCGAACGCCGTTGCATTGAACTCCTCACCCTTTCCCTCGACGAGATCCTTCCCCGACAGTTCGATGTATTGATCCGGCCTCGGCGTCTTGATTTTCATAGGGTCACCACCTTCATGGCCGCCTCGCCGGTGGCCCCGTACATGGGGTTGGCGTGCCAGACACGGCCATCCTGGCCGATCGCCGCAGCACCACTGAGGCTCAGGCCCAGCGCCTCGATGGGTTGGTCCCGCCACAAGTACTTCTGGGCACCGGCATGGAATGCGTCATGGCAGGCCTCACCCCATTTCTGGACGATGGCATCGGGGTGGTTGGCGCAGAGTGTGTGAAAATCGGCCCCGGGCTGGAGCGCGACAATGCGCGTGAGGAAGTCGCTGGCAACCACCTGCCGCGCGGCATCGCGGGGCAAGCGGACATTACCGAACCAGCCGAGCACGATCGGCGAGGCCTTGAACGGCGCTAGCCACTCGCGCCAGCGCACGCCACTGCCCGGCAAGGCATTGCCAGGAACCCCGAACCCCGCGTAGAGCATCAATATCCGGCACTCGGCCAACTGCGGTCGGATTTCGGTAATGTCGAGCAATGACTCTTCCCGGGTTTTCCCTCGCGTTCGCTGGCGTACCAGGTGCAACTCATCGGTTTTCCGGAGGTTCAGCCCGATGTAGTGACGATCTTCACGTCCCACCAGCAGATGGTCTGTCGGAACATCCCCGGGCAAAGGCGTCGATTGCCCCATCACCGCCAGTATCCCGACGGGCTCGCGAAACATGAGATTGATCCCGTGGAGCAGTGCATCACCCTTGGGGCCGATCCAGGTCTTGCCTCGGTCTGCGAGCAGCCCCCTGAGACTGAGTGACTTCACCTTCCTGGCGTTCACCACCTCGATCTCATTCCCGCCGGGCCAGACGCCGCTTTCCAGAAGCTCGACACCTGGCTCGATCCATCCCAGGTTCTTGGCGCTGACAACGAGATCGATCTGCTCGGCCTGCTGTACCGGCTCGAGACTGAGCATGCCCAGGTAAATCCTGAGAGGTTTGGCAGGCGGTGACGGAGTTGGGGATGGCACAGGTGGCTCGGGTACCGCAACAGGCGCCGCATCAATTTCGATTCCCCACCCGTCCAGGCGGTAATCCTTGCCGTGGACACGGCCGAAGCCGTTGGAAATCGTGCCCTTGCGTTCGAGGATGTCCTTGGCGAAGCGGGGCCGCGACTTCGCGAGGACTTGCGTGATGGCGTTCAGTTTTTCGGTCAGCGTCGCCTTTGCCGGCAACGCCTTCAGGGCCGCCTTGACGTTTGGCCTTTCCTGCTTGCGCCCGAGCCCGCCATTGTTCACCTGGATGTCGAAGAACAACTGCACGGTGCGCTCGGACGCCATGTCGAACTCCTCGCCGAACTCCATGGCCTCCTTGAGCGCAGGCTCGTAGTAAAGCCGCCTCGCGAACTCACGCTGCAACTCGCGGATCGCGGGGTCCTGGCCCAACTGCGCAAAGGCTTTCTGCCACTCGGGCAGCAGCGCATGGTCCTGCTTGCCATCCGAGACCTGGACGGCGAATTGGTAAAGATCCTCAGGCGTGGCATCGAGTATCGACTTAAGGGTCTTCGCGCGTTCCTCTCCAAAGGCTGAAATCAGCGTCGGCCCGGATTTGGTGAATGCCTCTTTCAGCAGTTCCCGAAGTGGACCGAACTTCAGCACAGGCTTGTCATTGACCTTGTCATGGGTGATCAAGGTAAATCCGATAACGCCCCAGGTGATCCCGGCCTTGTCCCAATTCCCGGCCGCCTTGGTGTACCCGTGCCCTTCAAACGCCGCCAGCAGCCCGAGGTGCCGCTCGAAACTACCGGGCCATTCTGTGCGAGTGATGATTTTCCAGAGTGCCTGATCGACGGTTCCGGTGATGGGGAGCGCCAGTTGGGACTGGACTTTCTGTACCGCTAGCTGCGTGGATCGACCGTAGTCTCCATCGACCCTGGAAAGCGCTGGCCCGGGTTTTCCGTCAGGCCCGGGAACCTGGATTTTGGTCAATGCCGCTTGCAGTTGCTCGACAAGATCACCGCGTACACCACGTGCCAGAACCGCTGCCATATCGATTCCTCCCTGGACCTTCGCGACCGGTTCAGCACCCGGCCGAACGATTGACGGCATACGAAAGCTTCGGAAGGTATAGCAGACCATTGGCAATTGGCCACCAATGACATTGAAACGTAATTCAGCGCCTCAGGCGGTTGCCCTCAACGCAATCGTCGCCAAGGTGATTTATACCCAATTCCAGTAATATCCAAGTGCCATTACCCGTGCAAGGCTGGCCTTCTTCACCCAACGCCGCGAAGGCTGCATAGCCTTTTCACCCAGTTTGCCTGTACCGAAAACACCGCTTTCAAGCGCAGCCATAGGAACGCTTACTTCCACCGGCCCGCGTTAACGCAACGGATGGCAGTTGCCGTCCCCACTAAAGAAGCAACCTATGCAGAGCAAGGATATTTCCGTTCCGGTCGGCGCTGTTCTGCCTTATACCGGCAACCTCGGCAACAATCAGCTCAACGAAATGGGGTGGTCCATTTATGACGACAGCGAGTTGCAGATTTCAGACTACACGACACTGTTCGCGGCCATCGGCACCTGCAATGGTGGCAACGGCAATACCCGCTTCAATCTGCCGGACTATGCCAGCGAGATCGTCATCGTTGACACCCAGGAGCTGGCTGATCAGCTGCATGGTGACCATGGCGTCGTCAAGCTGTTCTACGAGCAGCACTACAAATACGGGTGCTACTCGCAGAACTGGGGGGCCAGTAAAGGGCAAGATCACTACCAGGACGTCTGCGTCGTCTTGGGCGCCAAGGCCTGGAAGCAGTACCAAGAAGGGACGTTGCACGAGTCTGTGGCTCAGACTAGGAACAAGCTGTATGTAGCTTTTTCTTGAGCACTAGGCGGTGTCTACATCGTGCCCGACAAGCTATTTAAAGCATACAAAACCTAACGCCTGCGACTTGAGCGGGCTACGAACTGAACTCCGAGAAGGTACCATTATGAATCGCCCCGGACTCTCTAGACACCTTGCAAGCTCATTCTCAGTGGTCATATGCGACTTCATTGACCAGTCAACAACCTGACGAGAAAACAGATCCAGCACCAAAGTCAGATAGAGGGTCATTCAGGCGCAAACCGAAGCCGCTTCGCAGCAAGGCTTAATTCGGGTGTTAGCAAGTGCTTTTGGCCGCGAGCAGCCCTCCGCGGAGCGCTACTTCGGGTCCAAAGGGGCGCTTGTTGCTATTGCTTCCTGCTAAATCAGAGCAAATTCCGCCAGATGTCATACCCCACATACAGCAGCATCGATCCGAAAAACATACCCGTGATGACTGTCAGTCTTTTCACGTGACGCTGGTTGGATGAGAGCTCCGCAGCTAGACCCGCATTCTGCTGGGTCAGCAGCGCGACCAGTGCGGTTTGCTCGCCCGTGGCCGCTGCCGAGAGCTGTTGCACAAAGCGTTTGTTTTCAGCCGCCACGGCCTCGACCTGCGTCGACAGCTGGGTGAGTACAACTGCCACATCCGTGCCCAGGATGGTGACTTGCGCCGCCAAGGCCGAGTTTATCCTCTTGCTGAATTCCCGGTTCAACGCAATTTCTTTCAAGACCTTTTCCGCCACCTCGGCATGCTCGACCTTGGCCGCTTGGTCTTCACGCCCGAGTGCTTCCAGCCCTGCCAGGAGGGTTTCCTGCGAAGCGTTCTGCTGCTCGGCGATGCGAACGCCGACGTCAACGACCGCTGCCTTGAAATCAGTGACACTTGAGCCATGCGATGACGACAGCTGGCGCGACACCTCAGCAGCCGAGCTTTCAATGTGCGGACGCAGCGCTTCGATCGACTGCGCCAGCTCCAATTGCTGCCGGGTCGCCCCAGCGAGAGCTTCGAGCAGCACGGACTCAGTCGAGTTCAGGCTAGAAGTGTGGACGGCCGTAGATTGCTCGAGCAAGGCCTCGACTGCACGAGCGTCACTCGCGCTCTGGTCGGTGATGTGTTTCTGAAGCTTGGTGAGCAACGAAGGTACGTCTTCTTCGCGGATCTTGCGCAACGCCTGTAGCAACGACTTCGTGGCTTTTTCCGTATCGCCCGCGGAAGCGCCCAAGGTGTCGTTGATCTCAGTGATGGAATCTCTTGTGTCCGCAAGGTCTCCACTCAATGCCTTGATCGAGGCTTCGAGTGGTTTGAGAGGCTCCTTCAGAATCTTTATCATCAACTCGGCCAGGGCCTTTTCTTTGTTGTGAATCTCTGTAGCTGTACTCATTTTTCAGGCCCGGCCATCTTGGCTTAGTCTCATCAGTTCTACCCGCTGGTTGCTCAGTTGCATACAGGCCAGCAATTGCAGTAACGCGTCACAATCATCTTCCTCGTTCATCGCCAAACTCATCCGCTGGTCGAGTTCGGCAAGGTATTCCTCATCGAGCAAGTGAGTGAAGCGTTTGCACCGTTCGAGGTCTTGTTGCGAGTTTTGGGCAATGCGCTTCAACTCGCCGTGCTTGAGGGCGGTCTCGTGCTCGATTCGCTCGCACTGTTTGATCAGAAGCATCTGCTCGTGCCGCTGCAGTTCGAGGCTGGCTTCGAGCGCCTTGATGTCGCGCTTGAAATCTTGGTCAAGCACCGTCAATGCCCCGAGCCAACGTTTTTTCCACAGGCGGACCAGTTCGTGCCGGGCTTCGCTGCCTGCGCTGTGGACCTTCCGCAAATCCTCCTGATAGTTTGATGAGAACAGGTAGGTATCGAAGGTGTAGTCCGCCAGTTTGTAGCGAATGGAGCTGAACGCGTCGTCGATAATATCCTCAATCATCCGCAAGCCAGGCTCATTTACGAGCCTGCGCACACCTTCCCAATACGCCAATCGGGGATTGCCCTTGACCTCCAAGCGCATCCCCTTGAGTAGCCTGTAATAATCATAAACCAACGTCCTGAGAGTCTCGCAGTCATCCTTGACCGCACCCACCTTGGGAGGATAGCTACCGGAGACAGTGAACACTGGGCTCGAGGCTGCGTGCTCGATCAACTGCATGCCATCTACCAATGTATTAGTTTGCAGGTCTTGCAATGCCGTCCTCAACTTATCCCGCGCCTTCTTGATCGCTGCGGTCCAGATGGCGATCTCGCGCACAAGCGTCGTGTTTTTGCTTTCCAGTTGTTCGATGGCCCGCTCAACTGCCTCGGTCTTCTTCTTCTGGATATACCCGACGCCCAAGTGACTATCGAGCGTACTACGCAGACGGCCAACCGGACTTGTGGATTGCGAGATCTGCTCCAGCAACTCGCTGCGCAGTCCGGCAATCAACGGCGCGATCCGGGCATGCAGTTCCGGCTCATTCTTTTGCATGCTCATCCAGCTGGTGCCGAACTCCAGGGGAAAGTACAGGTGCTCATCCCGAGCCTGATCGCTTAGGCGACCGAAAAGCTCGATCTGCTGGATGAGACGGCGCCGAGATTTAGAAGCATCGAATCTCGCATCCTCTCGAGCAGCGTCCTTGATCGACTGTGCGAAGTACGAATAGGTTGTGACAATGCGAAAACGGTGCGGCATGGCCTGCCAGTCTTCGATTCCAGGCAACGTCAGCGCCTCAGGCCGCAGGAACCCCAGGTCATCGCCCCGGCCAACCAGCAACACCAGGTCAGCGAAGGGTAGATAAGTCTTCGCCATAAGGTTCACATGCGCCTGCTCTGCCGCATTGGCAGGGTTATCGCCTGGAAGGTCCAGAATGCGAATGCTCGGCCCCTCGGCGGCCTGGCTGGCAAAGAAAGAAGATGGTATATGCACCACACAGGGCGACTCGGCAACCAGTTGCCCGGCCTCCATGTCTTCCCTGAGCTGGCCAAGCGCTCGGGTAACATCGGCTTCGGCCTCGAACCAATGCGTTTTCGAGCGCAGAGTCAGTCCCCAGCGGCCCTCGACCGAGCGGCAATACTCCATGGCGGTGGCCGTCGCCGACTTGCCCGCCTCGCGCCCGCCACGTATGACCTGCGAAATCCTTCCCAACTGGGCCGGGTCAATGCCCATCAGGTCGAGCAGCAACGTGGTCTTACCGACTTGGGTCTTGCCGAATATGACCACATAGGGCTCGGCCACTTCCTCCTTGAGCTGCAGCTTTTCCTGGACGTCTTTGCTCAACGTCTTGATCAACCGTGCATAGGCACGAAACGCCCAGTCCGACTGATGTGCCTGCAGAGCGTGCCAATGGTCCATCACGTCTTGCTTGACCATGTCAGACACCACGGTCAGCGATGAACAGCTGCAAGCCAGAAGCCGACGAGTCCAACTCATAGCGCAAGTCACTGGTGATCGAGGTGACATCAGCGATGGCCTTGGCAAGGCGGTCCTTGCGCATCAGCAGTTCGTCCATGCGATAGCGGGCACGCAACCTCGCGCAGACGCGCGCACGCGCCACGGCCATGGTCTCATCGAAAGACGTGCGAAGATTTTCAACATGGTGGTCATGGACCGTGCCGAGCATGACCCTCGCCTGGGCGCTTGCTGCTTTCTCGATGCTGCGAATCCGCGTTACCGCCACGCCTGTCAGATACGCAGCTGCGACGACTGCGGTGGCCGCTACTGCAGCGGGGTGCAGCGTGAGCGGCATAGGGAGCTTGGTCTCCGATCCTGAATTGTCTGAGTTGCTGGAATCGCCTGCATCTGCAGCATCGCCCGCATCAGAGTCAGTCGTCTTGCCGAAGAGCGCACCCAGTATGTCGGAGTCTCCATCGCTGACTACGTCTACCGCCAGTACGGTGGCAAGCGAACGAATAGTAGTTTTGCCGAGCTCGACGCCTATTCTGAGGTTCTCGACACTCGCTGAGACGGCATTGGCGCCAGAAGTGTTGTCGGTGGGTACGAAGTCCTGCTTGACGCCAACGACCTGAGGCGCAGCGAAGATAAGCCGGGTGTATTCCAGCGACATCGCCGGTATCAGCTCGGCACTGGTACCCACCTGTTTGCTGACATCCTGGTTAGCCTGCCATTCCTCACGGCGGCCATTGCCCAGAAGGATGCTGATATCACTGACCGCTTCAGGGGTTAACTTCGCGAAACGAACGGGTTGCCCCGATGCGTGCACAAAGCCCATCTGGATCAGATTCTCAGATTTCGCCTGTGGCACACGCGCGGGAGAGCCCTCCCCCGATTTCTCTACGGGCACTCGCTCAAGCTTGCTCGCTGTTAACGACGATACGCCTTGAGAGTAGTTATGAAAAAACGCCGGCGCCGCTTCGCGCCATGCCCCTTGGACGAGATCCTGCATTTTCATTCTGGTCTGGCTGGTGGTATCGAAGACATTCGAAAACCAGTTGCCGAAGCCTTCGTGATCGGCAATGAGCCGAGCACTCATTGAATCGGACGCTTTCGAAAACGCCTGCCCAGCCAGCTCGCTCACAAGCCGATTATGCTGACTCCGAAGCTCCGCTGCTGCCTCATCGAACCTGCCCAAAACCTCTTCCAGCACTTCAGCGCCATCAATCCCACTCGCCTTGTCGCTCGTGAAATACAGCCGCGCCTTGCTGCGGATCGCGTTCAACACCCGTGTCAAATCCTTACCCACGATTTCAGAGAGATGACTCATCTGGAAGTGGCGATCCGATTCCCCGGTAAAGTTGAGGTCGTCGATGGCGCGACGAAGGTGGGGCATCCACTGTTCAATGTACTCGACGTCGTCGGTACCGCTCAGAATGATGTTTCTTTCGGCCAGCTCGGGCGCCACCTGGAATGTCGCCTGGGCGCTTGAGCGCAGATCGGCCTGGCGCTTGGGATCGTTGCGGTGGGACTCGGTCTTGGAGACCACGATGTACGGCTTACAGCCCCTAAGCTCGTTCTCCAGCATGTCCTGGACGATCTCGAGCTGCTGCTGATTGGCCATGCGCGTCTCGTCGGTCACGATGATGCAGCCACCTGCGGCGATCATCGCCTGGCGCATCAGCTCCTGCCAGGCGCGGTTGTCGCGCTCCTGCTTCTCGTACCCTGGAAGCAGCAACCACGCCTGGTTATCGCGTTTGAAGTAGCGGCGAGGCACTTTCAGGACCGGCAGCAGATCCTCGGCATTGGGGTCGCAGATGGCGCGCTGGAACTCCGGAACATCCACTTCGAAGTCATCCAGCCTGTAGCCCTGCGCCGCCGAGTCTGGAACCAGCCTGCGAACGTATCCCTGAGCGCGATCGAGGCCCTCTACCTCGAGGATGAGTACTGGCATTTTCTCGCCACGACCCTCATTGCTCTGCAGCCACCTCGGCCCATCGCCGCGCAGGTCATAGATGCTCGCCATCAGTGTCGTCTTGCCCGCGCCTTGAGAGCCGCCCATCACAACGATCCAGGTATTACCCAGCACCTCGGCGAGTAGCAGGCGGCGCATCACCTCAAGCAGTTTTTCGTCGATTTCCTCGTTACCAAGGTCGGTGCAGGCACCGCGTAGACGACGCAGTGCCTTGTTCAGATCGGTCAGCAGGAGCGCGGGGGATTCCATCGCCATTGTTTCTTCCTCGGTTCATCTTTGAAATTAGATGCCAGACCCTTGCGGCGGACATACGTCTACCGGGGTATCGGCGGACTGGCGAGAAACATGACTGGCAGAAGCTACGAGTCATAAAGGTATGAACTTGTCCATAACGCAGGTCTCTCCCAAAGCATCGTTCTCATCTGGCACCAATAATTCTGCTCAGGGAGAGCACTATCACAACGATGGCCATTTGCCTCAAGGAGAGGCAGAATTCTACAGCTTGCGCTAATCCAATATTCAACCGCCGTCATTCGCACGAAGACACATTGGCATTGCCAGCGCAGGCAGGACGGACTGCACAAGCCTTATCTATAGAGAAAATCGACATGGACGCCCGTGAACATCTAGCAGCAATGTCCGCATCTGCAGCGTTTAATAACCTGGCGGGCTATACCAAGGCTTTTGATCTTTTCAAAGCCATGGGTGTGAGCACAAAGGAGCTGGTCCACTCAAACATCATTGCTTCCCTCTTGAACGACCGGGAAGCCCATGGCATGGGCAGCGCCTTCAGAGATGATTATGTAAGGTCGCTTCTCGGCTGCCGTTGCGAGCGCAGCCCGCTACCGGAAGCCGTACTATCAAGCACTGTTGGCGTGCGAGCGAACGTAGCGCGCGAACTCGAACATATCGATATCTTGCTCGATTACCCATCCCTCAAACTCGTGATCGCAATCGAGAACAAGATATGGGCCTTGGACCAGAGCCGTCAGGTTGCCCGTTACCAGAAAGCATTGCAGGAACTGTTCCCCCACTATACCCACAGGGCGCTGGTGTATCTGACGCCCAAAGGCCGGGCGTCTCCGACGATCGATCCAGACTCCCCGACGCCCGTCTATTACCAATCTTATGGACAGCTGGCCGAGCTTCTACGTCAACAGACGAGCGTAGATCCGCGGGCCCTCCTGTTTATCCATCAGTTTGTCACTCATATCGAGAAGACCATGTCGGGAAACACCGAGCTCAAACAGCTGTGCTGGGAGATCTTCCAGCAAAACGAAGAGGCGTATCGTCATATCCACGAACATTTCGTTTATTGCCAGAATCGCAAGCTACAAGAGCGCTTCGAATGGCTGGAAACCCAGGTTAAAACCGCGCCTATGTTTGCCGACTGGGTCGGCAAGATCGAAACTAGGCCGACATGCAATGTCGACAAAAAGCGGTATGACTTGGACGTGCGGGTAAAAGAATGGCCCGATGGTCTCTGGATCAAACTCTACAAGCACACCTGGCTTGGTGTTTTTCCTTACTTCCGTGCCGCTGATACCACCGAGCTGGCAAAACATCTACCCGACTTCACCTCCAGCCCGCGGGAAGTGCCTGACTGGGCTGGGCATTATGTGGCTTCAAGCGGCTACCAGATTAAACATGAACGGTGCATTTTTGACTTGGGTGACGAAGCGACAGATACACATTACAACCAAGCGCTGAGCAAAATCCGGGACTGCATTGAAGAGATCGACCGCGCTCTAGACCCTACCCTACCCGGATTGCGCTGATGCTCACATCGCACAATGAAACTCCTTGGCGCTTTAGCCTGGAGGTAACATGCTCGCTGCAATATTGAACGGCAAGCGCCGAGGTAGCGGCGTTGAAGGTAAGCATTCAAACCTGGGAGATGCCACTGGGGCGGAAGACATCCTTACCGCCACCATATTCGAGCGCCTGATTTATCTTCCCGAATCTGTTCGTGATAGCTTCTTTGTCCAATTATTAGGGCCAGACAGACCAATTGGCACCTTGGAGAATTTCGAGTTCTGGCCATCATGGTGGCTGGATGACCGACGTGTCGAACCCGATGTGGTGCTGTACGGCTCGGAGCGTACGCTGCTGATTGAGGCCAAGCGCCACGACGATCTGCAACAGCAATACGCTGTACAACTGGCAAATCAGTTGCGGGCTGGTTGGGCAGGCGAACACCTGGGTGAAGACCCGATACTCCTTACCATTGGTGGCCTTCACAGCTACACGCAGAAAAGCACTTTTGAGCTGGAATCCCAAATCGAGAGAGAACTGTGCGGGGCAGGCTCAGATTACGAGTTGGCGTGCTGCAGTTGGTATCAGTTGTTCCAGGCTCTAGAGGCAGCGATTTCCAATGCATCGACGGACTCATCGCCAGGCCTTCAGCGTCTGCTGGATGATATTGCCGCCGCTTACGAATGGCATGGGCTGCGCATTCTTCCCCGGCGCTGGTTGGGTCAACTGGCCTCGGTATCGATCAACTCCACGCGCGCCCCTATCTTCGCGCCCGCAACCGTTAGCGCCAAGCGAGTCCCGAGCCGCCGAGCGACATCCAGCTTCCTATCCAACCTTTCTGCACCTTCTATTCAAATTACCCAATTCCCCATTGCACGTTGGAGCTGACTAACTTGACCACTGCAACCTCAATCGACAACGCGCTTCTGGATGTTCGCAAGGCCTATCGCCTGCTGGCGGATTATCAACAGCGGATTCTTGAGCTACTGGGCTTTATACGTGAAGAGCTGGGCGCCGATTACTACTCTCAGATACCGCGAAATCGTGTGCCCCGGAGCCTGGACGGGCTAGAGGTCAGCAACAGCGCAGGGCAACGTTTTCTACCGTTTAACGACATCTCCGTGCTATGGCTTCGTAACGGCGGGCAGGAAGATCCTGAGCACTGCCATGAAAAGGGTGATCTGTTGTTCGACGTTTGGGTCCGGAACGACACCGGCAATGGTGAAAACGCCGAAGAAGCATCAATCGTCGAGAACAGCCGAAGCGAGTTGCGCATCTATATCTTCCAATGCCTGGAACCCCACAAAGGGCCATACAACTGGCGTAGCCAGGTCTGGGACCTGACGTACTATCCAGCAATGGGAGAGGTACTCGAATGTGATGGCAATCCTGGCTATCGCGCCTACGCAGAGGCTTTGGACTTATCTGTATGCACTGATGAGAACGCCATCCGCACCGCCTTGAACGGGCTGAGAAAGCGCGCGTCGGATAAGCTTGATCAGCAAATTTGATTTCTGAGCTTGGGCTAATTGAACCCTACCCTCCCGATTTTCTCCGTTGAAGCCGAAACGTACGAAGGTCGGAACGGCTGGGGTTACGCAAAAACACCAGCAGGAAGCTAGTTGAATGAACGCACCGAAAAATCCCCACAGCCTCAACAACGGGTTATCCATTGAACGAGCCCCATTGAAAGACAGATGTGTCTGGGCGGAACTTTCCCTCTGCTGCTTTCCCACTCCACAGACGTCACCCACAACAAAAAAGGCCCATGACAAAAAACGCTCATGGGCCAAGGAGGAAGCTGATTGTGATTGATGCTTACAGCGAGCGGCTTTCCTCTGGCTCACCACCGCCCAGCGCCTTGTACAGCGAAACCAGATTGTTGATTCGTGACAACTTGGTCAGCACCAGTGTTTGCTGCGCGCTGTACAGGCTGCGCTGCGCATCAAGGGTATTGAGGAAGGTGTCGACGCCTTCTTGATAGCGGCTTTCCTCTGGCTCACCACCGCCCAGCGCCTTGTACAGCGAAACCAGATTGTTGATTCGTGACAACTTGGTCA
>NZ_JBXARR010000001.1:1119555-1412645 GCF_058808435.1 Pseudomonas sp. GW821-FHT11D10
TTGCTGCGCGCTGTACAGGCTGCGCTGCGCATCAAGGGTATTGAGGAAGGTGTCGACGCCTTCTTGATAGCGGCTTTCGGCCAAGCGATAACTGCGCTCGTTGGCCTGCACCAGCAGGCTTTCGGCCCGGACTTGCGTGTCGAGCGAATCGCGCGCGACCAGTCCATCGGACACTTCGCGGAACGCCACCTGAATCGCTTTCTGGTAATTGGCCACTTCAATCGAACTCTGGACTTTCGCCGCATCCAGGTTGGCCTGATTGCGTCCCCAATTGAAAATCGGCAGGTTGATCGCCGGCACAAAGGTCCAGGCTCCCTGCCCTCCGGCAAACAATTGGCCGAGATCGGTACTGGCGGAGCCGGCAGAAGCCGTCAGGCTGATGCTCGGAAAAAACGCCGCCCGGGCTGCGCCGATGTTGGCGTTAGCCGCTTTCAACGCATGTTCGGCCGCGAGAATGTCCGGACGGTACGCCAATAGTTGCGACGGCAGGCCTACCGGCAACTCGGTCGTCACGCTCAAATCATCAAGGGTGATGGCCGCGAAGGTCGGTGCCGCCAGTGGTTTGCCCACTAAAAGCACCAACGCATTCTTGTCCTGCTCGACCAGGCGTTCATACCTCGATTGACTGGCTTCAGCAGTGCGCACGATGCTTTCGGCCTGGCTCAAATCCAGCTCGGTGGCGATGTCCATGTCGTATTGGCTGCGTACCAGGTCGTAACTGCTGCGCTGACTCTTCAAGGTCTGTTGAGCGATCGACAGTAACTGCTGATCCGCCTGCAACTGGTAATAACCGCTCGCCACTTGCGCTATCAACGCCAGCCGCACGCTGCGCTGGACTTCGATGATGCCCAGATAATTCTCCAGCGCCTGTTCGTTGAGGCTGCGCACTCGACCGAACACGTCCAGTTCGTACGCCGTGAAGCCAATGCCGGCGCTGTACTGGTGAGTGGTTCCGGTCGTGCCTGTCGGCGCTACATCACCCGGCAATCGTTGGGCTGTTCCTGATCCCGACGCATCAATGGAGGGCAACAGGTCGGAACGGGCAATGCGGTATTGCGCCTGCGCCTTTTCGATATTCAGGCTGGCAACGCGCAAGTCTCGGTTGTTCTCCAGGGCTTGAGCGATCAACTGGCGCAGCCCTTCATCATGGAAAAAGGCTTGCCAGCTGACCCGTTGCGCGTCCTGCAGCGTGGTGCCGGCCGGCGCTGTCCAATGGTTGTCTACCGGTGCTTCGGGACGCGTCACCGCCGGGGTGCGTTACGACGTGTTCGACGGCAATGCCGACGATCACCCGTTCGGCGCCGGACGCGATCGAACCCAACTGACGGGACTGGTCGAGGCCCTGATCTATTTCTAAGCCACAGGCGGCTGCGGTCGCCTCCCTCAACTCCATCGAGTCACAACCATGAATAACAATAAGCACACGTGGGATGTTCGTTACGAGTTCAAAGCGGTGGCCTTGCTGGCCCTGGGTTTCGGTCTGGTGGGCCTGGACCGGTTCATCATCCTGCCGCTGTTTCCGGTGATGATGAAGGACCTGGGCCTGAACTATCAGGATCTGGGCAACGTGACGGCAATCCTCGGACTGGCCTGGGGGATTTCGTCGATTTTCATGGGCCGACTGTCTGACCGCATCGGCAGGCGCAAAGTGTTGATCCCGGCGGTGCTGGTGTTTTCGCTGTTGGCGGGACTTTCCGGTCTGGCCACCGGGATCGGCGGGCTGATGCTGATTCGCGCGATCATGGGCATTTCCGAAGGCGCGTTCACGCCGACCGCGCTGGCGGCCACGGCAGAGTCGTCGCACCCGGCCCGGCGCGGCATGAACATCGGCATTCAGCAAGCGTTTTTCCCGATCCTCGGTTTGGGGCTGGCACCGATCCTCGCCACCCAATTGTTGTTGGTGGTGCCGTCGTGGCGCTGGGTATTTGTGATCGTTTCGCTGCCGGGTTTCCTGCTGGCCCTGGCGATGTACCGACACTTGAAGGAAACCCGTGCCCCTGCGCCACAGGAAAACCGCACTCAGAACACCGGCGATCAACCGCGCTGGCTCGATGCCCTGCGTTATCGCAACGTGTGGCTGAACATCGTCGGCATGTTCTGCATGCTGACCTGCCTGTTTGTCGTCAGCGTGATGATGCCCAATTACCTGATGGACCATTTGCATCTCGACGTGCAACAGATGGGCTTTGTCATGTCGGCTATCGGTCTGGGAGGGTTTCTCGGGCAGTTGATCATGCCGGCAGTGTCTGACCGCATTGGGCGCAAACCGGTGGTGCTCATCTCCTTCGTCGCCACGGGAGTTTTCCTGTGGCTGCTGATGGGCACGGGCGCCGAACCGATGAAGCTGTTCGCCCTGCTGTTCCTGACGATTTTCTTCAACTTCAGCATGATCTGCATGACGGTCGGGCCACTGACCAGTGAGTCCGTTCCGGCGGCGCTCACCTCCACCGCCACGGGGCTGGTGGTCGGCATTGGCGAGATTTTCGGTGGCGGCGTAGCGCCGGCCATCGCCGGTTACATTGCCCAGCACCACGGCATCGAAAACACGCTGTACCTGGCACTCGGCGCCGTTCTGGTCGGGCTGCTGGTCGCAACCTGTTTGTGTGAGACCGCCCCGGCCAGGGTGTCTGCATCTGCCGTCGAGGGTGCCGATAGCGTTTGAGCCATCACCCCCACCAGGGAGCGACAGGGTTTCGGATGCTGATGGTGCGCTGAAATCCGGGCTCGCTCCCCAGTGCCTTGCTCAGCGCGGTGATGGGCTCGTCCGTGCCGTGTGCGGCGTAAACAATTTATAGATCTCGGAAACCACCTGCATCGTAGCGCCTTCGATCGTTCCTTCATTACGGCACAAAACCCAGCCGTGATCGGCAGCCGCTTGCTCGAACATTTCCGTACACGCGACATGCTCTGCGTGTTTTTGAATCACAGTACCGCCCAGTCCTCTGGATCGGGTGGTTGCCCTGGCCCATGAAATATCCGGTGCGGTGACGACTCCGACATGCAG
This sequence comes from Pseudomonas sp. GW821-FHT11D10, assembly GCF_058808435.1. Classification (NCBI taxonomy): domain Bacteria; kingdom Pseudomonadati; phylum Pseudomonadota; class Gammaproteobacteria; order Pseudomonadales; family Pseudomonadaceae; genus Pseudomonas; species Pseudomonas sp. GW821-FHT11D10. The sequence goes on from NZ_JBXARR010000001.1 coordinate 1,122,560, forward strand.
GTCTGGCACCCGCACGTTTCGCTCGATATTCAATTGGAGAATCTCTGCAAACGGGACGGTATGGCGAAACGCGGCGTCAGACGGATACCAGCGATCGATCAGGACAATGCTGCCCAGCGGCTGCTTAGTCAGCACGTGCCGGGAGATCCAGCTGCGGCTATCAGCAAAGCGCTGACACACCGCCCACTCCAGATCCCGGGAGGGACTTCTGGCAAGTTCGTTAACGAGGGCCATGGTGGCGCCCCGGTACGGATCGCTTTTTCTCTCGCAAAGCCGGATGACTTTCTTGTTGGCGGCCCTCAGTACTGCCGTAACCGCTTCCAGTAATGTGGTTTTGCCGGTTCCTTTTGGCCCATCCAGAGAAATAAACAGCGGACGATTCATTTTTCACACAACGATTGAGGCATTGATGACCACTCTATCCTCATTTCTGCAATTCAATCAGCTCATCCCTGCCCTTTGCCTAGACTTGCTTCCCAATGATGGTCGCCAGACCTTTTGACTGTCAGGGAATCACATAAGGAGCCACCCCATGTCAAAGCTATATCCCGGAATCGATCCTGAAGGGCTTATCGAGTACTCAGTGGTTTACACCGACCGCTCGCTCAACCACATGTCGCAGTCATTTCAGGCCGTGATGAAGAACATTTCCAAGACGCTGAAACAGGTCTACAACGCCGAGGCGGTTGCGGTGGTTCCGGGCAGCGGCACATTCGGCATGGAAGCGGTGGCACGGCAGTTCGCCACCGACCAGCAATGTCTGGTGATACGCAACGGCTGGTTCAGTTATCGCTGGAGTCAGATCCTTGAGACGGGCAACATCCCGGCGGCCACTACGGTACTGAAAGCCCGACCGGTCGAAACGGGTCGCCAGGCTGCCTACGCCCCGCCACCTCTGGACGAAGTGCTGGCAGCCATTGCGGCTTCGAGGCCGCAGATTGTCTTCGCTCCCCACGTTGAGACCTCATCAGGAATCATCCTGCCCGACGAGTACCTGCGGGCCGTCGGCGACGCCGTACATGCGGTAGGTGGCCTGTTCGTGCTGGACTGCATCGCTTCCGGCACGCTTTGGGTTGATATGCACAAATGCGCCGTCGACCTGCTGATCAGCGCGCCGCAGAAAGGCTGGAGCGCCTCCCCGTGCTGCGCCCTGGTGATGTTCAGTACTCTGGCCCTCGAACGCATCGAGCAGACGCAAAGCACCAGCTTCGCCTGCGACCTGAAAAAGTGGCTGCAGATCATGCAGGCCTACGAACAGGGCGGACATGCCTACCATGCGACCATGCCCAGCGATTCCCTCGCTCGGTTCAACGACGTAATGAAAGAGACGCAAGCCTACGGTTTCGACAGGATCCGCGGCGAACAACAGGTCCTGGGCGACCGGGTGCGCGCCATGTTGACCGGCAAAGGCTTCAAAAGCGTGGCCGCAGCCGGCTTTCAGGCCCCAGGCGTCGTGGTGAGCTACACCGATGATGCCGATATCAAAAACGGCAAGAAATTTGCCAGCCACGGCCTGCAGATCGCCGCCGGAGTACCGTTGCAGTGCGACGAACCGGCCGACTTCCAGACCTTTCGTATCGGTCTGTTCGGACTCGAAAAGCTGCACAACATCGAGCGTACGGTCAGCACCCTTGAGCAGGCACTGGATGAGGTGATGGTTAGCTAAGCTTTCATCTCGGCCGCAGCCAATACCGTTCCCGCCGATTCTGTTCGGCGGAAACCACCACTGATCAACCTGTCATAAATTCCATATCCGCTGGCAAATAGAAGACTTTTCCACCGTTTCAATAGTCCCTGAGGGTCCGCGAGGACAAGGCCAGCGTCGATCCGTCGCACCATTGAGCGCCAAAACACCTTTCATTCTGATTTAGTGATTTAACTAGGTAGTTACCTAACTATATAATGCCCTCCTCATTTCAACGGGACATTCAACGTGAAGCAGAGTCAACGCCTCTCGGGCATATCAACATTCATTCTGGTCGGGTTGGGCGTGATCATCGCCCTGCTCGGCCTGGCACTGGCCGCTGGCGGTGTGAAATTGGTCAGCCTGGGAGGCTCCTGGTACTTCCTGGTGGGTGGTCTGGCGATGGCCATTTCCGGGCTGCTGATCGCACGCCGCAAGCCTGCCGGCGCCTGGTTGTTCGCAGCGTTCCTGCTGGGGACGGCGATCTGGGCAGTGATCGATGCAGGGCTGGTGTTCTGGCCGGTGTTCTCGCGTCTGTTCATGTTCAGCGCCGTGGGCCTGGTGGTCGCGCTGGTCTATCCGCTGCTCAAACGCGCCAATGGCGGCGTTGCGGGTCGTGGTGCTTACGGTGTTGCCGCTGTTCTGGCGGTTGGACTGGCCGTGGCTGCTGGCAACATGTTCGTCGCGCATCCGACCGTCGCCCCTACCGGCACCGGCCCGGGCCTGACGCCGGTCGAGCCGGAAAAGGCGCAGAAAGACTGGGCGCACTACGGTAATACCGAGGGTGGCAGCCGCTTCGCCGCGCTGGACCAGATCAATCGCAGCAACGTCGACAAGTTGAAAGTCGCGTGGACCTACCACACCGGCGACATCGCCGAGAGCGACGGCAACGGCGCCGAAGACCAGCTGACTCCGCTGCAGATCGGCAACAAAGTCTTCATCTGCACCCCGCACAACAACCTGATTGCTCTGGATGCCGATACCGGTAAAGAACTCTGGAAAAACGCGATCAACGCTCAATCCAAAGTCTGGCAGCGTTGCCGTGGCATGGCGTACTTCGACGCCAGCGCAGCGGTCGCCAAACCGGCCAGTTCGCCAGTGACCGAGACCCCGGCCGCTCCTGCTGCCAACTGCACGCGTCGTCTGCTGACCAACACCATCGACGCCCGCCTGATCGCGGTCGATGCCGACACCGGCGAGTTCTGCCAGGGTTTCGGCAACAACGGCCAGGTTGATCTGAAGGCCGGTCTGGGTGATGTCCCGGACAGCTACTATCAACTGTCCTCCGCGCCGCTGATGGCCGGCACCACCGTGGTGGTTGGCGGTCGTGTGGCCGACAACGTGCAAACCGACATGCCGGGCGGCGTGATCCGTGGTTTCGACGTCATGACCGGCGCCATGCGCTGGGCATTCGACCCGGGCAACCCGCAGGATAAAAACGCACCGGCAGACGGCAGCACCTACGTGCGCAGCACTCCGAACAGCTGGGCGCCGATGTCCTATGACCCGGCGACCAACACGATCTTCCTGCCGATGGGCAGTTCCTCCACCGACATCTATGGTGTCGAGCGCAGCAAACTGGACCACACCTACGGCGCTTCGATCCTGGCGCTGGACGCCAACAGCGGCGAAGAAAAGTGGGTCTACCAGACCGTGCACAACGATCTCTGGGACTTCGACCTGCCGATGCAGCCAAGCCTGATCGACTTCACCAAGGACGGTAAAACCGTGCCGGCGGTGGTGATCGGCACCAAGGCCGGGCAGATTTACGTGCTCGACCGCGCCACCGGCAAACCTCTGACCGACGTTAAAGAAGTACCGGTCAAGGCGTCGAACATCCCGAACGAACCCTACTCGCCAACCCAGCCGAAATCGGTCGGCATGCCGCAGATCGGTGCCCAGCACCTGACCGAATCGGACATGTGGGGTGCCACGCCGTACGACCAGTTGCTGTGCCGGATCGACTTCAAGTCGATGCGTTACGACGGGCTGTACACCGCGCCGGGCACTGACAAATCCCTGAGCTTCCCGGGTTCGCTGGGTGGCATGAACTGGGGCAGCATCTCGACTGACCCGGTACACGGTTTCATCTTCGTCAACGACATGCGTCTGGGCCTGTGGATTCAGATGATCCCGTCGCAGAACACCGGCAAGGCAACCTCCGGTGGCGAAGCGTTGAACACCGGTATGGGCGCTGTGCCGTTGAAAGGCACGCCTTACGCGGTGAACAAGAACCGCTTCCTGTCGGTCGCCGGCATTCCGTGCCAGGCCCCGCCGTTCGGTACCCTGACCGCGATCGATATGAAAACCCAGAAAGTCGCCTGGCAAGTTCCGGTCGGCACCGTTGAAGACACCGGCCCACTGGGCATCCGCATGCACCTGCCGATCAAGATCGGTCTGCCAACCCTCGGCGGCACGCTGTCGACCCAAGGCGGCCTGATCTTCATCGCCGGCACCCAGGACTTCTACCTGCGCGCGTTCAACAGCGGCAACGGTGAAGAAGTCTGGAAAGCACGTCTGCCAGTCGGCAGCCAGGGCGGCCCGATGACGTATGTGTCGCCGAAAACCGGCAAGCAATACGTGGTCATCACCGCCGGCGGCGCTCGTCAGTCGACCGACCGTGGCGACTACGTGATGGCGTACGCCCTGCCGTAAACCGCAGCGCCCTCCTTCACTTCATTTGTGCGCGGCACCTTCGGGTGCCGCGTCGTTTCATGTCCTTCGCTCTGGATTTCAGCAATGTCATTGGCTGTTCGCTTTTCTCACGCCGGGGTCTTCACCGGCATGCTGTTCGGTCTCACCTGCGGCACTGCCCTGCCCGCCTTCGCCGATACCGATTCGAACGTGTTCACCCGCAACACCCTGACCGGCGACTGGGGCGGCTTGCGCCACCAGCTCGACGAAGACGGCATCAAGTTCACCGGCGACTACACCGGCGAAACCGCCTACAACGCCGACGGCGGCCTGCATCGCTCGGCGCGTTACTCGCAAAACATCAAGCTCGGTGCGCAGTTCGACCTGAGCAAACTGTACGGCGTCGACAACGCCGGCAAGATCCAGCTGAGCATCAACGACCGACGCGGCAATAGTGCTTCCGAAGATCTGGTCGGCAACCGTCTGCCCATCCAGGAAAACTACGGCGGCCTCTACACCCGCCTCACCGAGCTCAGCTACGAGCGTAGCCTGTTTACCCCGGCGCTGAACGTCAAACTCGGCTACATGGCCATGGGTAACGATCTCGGCGGGCTGGACAGCGGCATCCTCTGCAACTTCATGAACGCCGGTTTCTGCGGCCATCCGCTGAACATGTCCGGTGGCAGCGGCTGGACCAACTACCCCAACGCCCACCTCGGTGTGCGGGTGAAGTACGACCTCTCCCCAGCCTGGCAACTGCGCGTCGCCGCGTTCAATGTCGACCCGGAAAGCAACGGCAACTCCAGCCGTGCCTGGCACCTGGGCCCGAAACACACTACCGGCACCGTGGTGCCGATCGAACTGGTCTACAAGCAGGCAGGCAAACTGCCCGGCGAGTACAAGGTCGGTTATTACTACGACAGCTCCGACGTCAAACGCATTGGCAGTGACAAGGAGGTGTCCGGACGCGGCGGTCATTACGTCCTGATCGACCAAGCCGTCTGGGCTTCGGACGCCTCTGAAGGTCGCAGCCTGCACGCCTTCGGCCAATATTCGGCCGCCAGCGAAGCAGCTTCGCCGTTCAGCAAGTGGTATGGCACCGGCCTGGTGCTGTACAAACCGTTCGAAGGCCGCCCTCGCGACACCGTTGCCCTGGGCTACGGCCGCGCAGTACCGAACCCGCGCAGCCGCGATGTGCAGCAGGACGCCGCGCTGAACAATGGCGCAGCGTTTCCAAACCTGGACAGCGCCGAGCAATTGATCGAACTCGGTTACGGCTATCAGGCCACGCCTTGGCTGACGCTGCGCCCGAATATGCAGTACATCATCGAGCCCGGCGCGTTTTCCGGGAAGGACATCGACAATGCATTGGTGTTTGGATTGCAGGTGAAAGCCGCGCTTTGACGCCAACATTTGCCAATCAGGCGTTAAACAGGAAAAGCACCTTCGGGTGCTTTTTTTGTTCATGGATTATGGGGAAACTGACTCAGAAGATAATCATCGCCATGAATAATCATCTCGCAAGGGTTAAAAGACTCTCCGCGATTGAAAAAAAACAGCATAAAAAACGTAAATGATCGATTGTCAGACAGGCTTCTATAACCGTTTAGTGCCAAAGAACTTTTATCAACTTTCCTGACTGCTCGGCCAATAACGGCAGAAAAAATAACCCTCGCAGCCACCGTTCGGCCATTTCATTCAAACATGACTTTCTTATAAGCTTCGCCGCCTTAATAGCCCCTGGCCATCAATTCTGTGAAGACAGTGTTCTCTTGAAGAAAAAATCTGCGACACATCTCGCCCTGAAAAACGCCGGTACAACCCCGAACACTGAGTTCCCTTCCGCCCGATCCTGAACTGCCAGCCTGACACTTTCCGCATGGATGCTCACTATCGCCAACCCTTTCCTGGCTGTCCGGGACAGAGGAGGATTTTTTGCTTCGCAAGTTTGCACCGCCTCATGGTTTGAAAACGATCCTGACGACAGCACTGGTCTTTCAATGTGCAACGTTAGTGCTCAGCTTCTGGTTAGCGACCAGCAACCAATCCAGCATCGGAAACCTTTCAAGTGTGGCCGTCGACCAGGTCGATGCGGTAGCGGAAACCGTTCAGCATTTGATGGAAGCACGCCTCTCCCTGTCGCGCGCCAACACCCGCATCGCCCTGTTCAATACGGTTCCGCAGGACATGGTGCAACACGCCCGCATGGAATTGATCCTGGCGAACGAATCGTTCGATCGGTTTCTCACACGCACCCGGGTGGACGAAGAAAACCATGTGCGGGTCCAGGCATTGAAAGACGTGTATTCACGCTACGTGAACGTGCTCCATCGTCTGGTTCAGTACACGGGCGCTGGCGACGTGCAATGGGCACTTGCGCAGCCGGTACAGGAAATTCAGGAGCAACTTCTGCAGGAACAGAAGAACTTCATCAAGTATGGCAACAGCATCAGCCAGACTTCACTTCAGTCCATGGGCGATCGCTTCAGGATATACATCGCGGCAGCGGCGATGATACTTCTGCTGGTGTTGGCCACCACGTTCTTCCTGCTGTACGTGATCAAGAAAGTCGAGAAAAGCCGACTGCTGAAAATTGCCGTCAACCGGACGGACAGCGCCATCATCGTCACGGATTCAAACAGCGTCATTACCTACGTCAACGAAGGTTTTGTGCGCATGCTGGGTTATGAAACAGCCGATCTTGTGGGCAAGAAGCCAGACCAGGTGTTTTACGGCCGTCATACGGATACGCAAACGGTTCTCTCGTTCCGAAACAGCATCCAGAAGGGAGAAAGTCACACCACGGAGTTACTGGTCTACAACAAATCAAAACAACCGCTGTGGGTTCGCGTGGTCGCTAATCCGGTACTCGACCCGCAGGGTGTTCAGCAGGACGTGGTGGCCATTGTCACGGACATCACCGAAGCCAAGATGAATGACGAGTTGCAGTTCAAGGTACTAAGCGCCATGGCCCGCGAAGAACCTCTGGGCGATGTCATGCAGTTGTTGTGTCTGGAGATCGGCCGTATCGCGCCGGAAATCGGTGTTTCCATCCGCCAGTTTGATGAGCGCGGTTGCCTGCCGCTGATTGCCGAATTCAACTTGCCTGACGGACTGCTTCAGTCTTTGGAAAGTCTTGCCGAGCGCTCCATCCTGCAAAAAATGGATGCCAAAGAAAGCATCATGCTGAACTTCACCGACCCGGGATCTTACGACGGTGAATGCGTTGATCCGCATCTTTCGCAATCGCTGGGTTTCACGGCCGGCTGGGTCAACACCATTCGCTCCAACAACGGGCGGACACTTGGCACGTTCACTTTTTACTATCGCGAAAACCACCTCCCTGCGGCGCAACATCAACGGTTGCTGCAAACCAGTCTCAAGCTCTGCGCACTGGCTCTGGAGCGGGACAGTTTCATCCACGATATCGAACGGCTGGCCTATTACGACAGCCTGACCCTGCTGCCCAATCGACGGCTGTTGATGATGAAAGCCAACACGATGATCGCCAATGCCCAGCGCTCGCAATCATCCCTGGCCGTGTTGTTCATCGACATCAACAAGTTCAAGCAGATCAACGATTCCCTCGGGCATGCGGCCGGGGATCTGCTGTTGTCTGAAATCGCCAGAAGACTTCAGTCTTCCGTGAGGGGCAATGATGTTGTCAGCCGACTTTCGGGGGACGAGTTCGTCATTATTCTGTCCCCGTCCAGCGCCGAACAGGCGGTTGCCTTTTCGGAACGCATGCTCAGCCAGCTCTCGGAGCCGATGATGTTGGCCGATGTCAGTGTCTCGCCTTCCGCCAGTATTGGTATCGGCATTTACCCGGACCACGGCAATGATATTCAGGCGTTGCTGTTGCATGCCGACCAGGCGATGTACAAGGCCAAGTCCGCAGGTCGCCAGGCTATCGAAGTGTTTGATCCGGTGGTGGTTGACTCAACCGACGACGAACTGGCTTTGAGTATGGCGCTCAAGCAGGCGTTGGAGTCCGATCAGCTGACGCTGCATTACCAACCCCAGATGATGCTCGACGGCAACCAGCTGTTTGGTGTCGAGGCGCTGGCCCGCTGGTCTCATCCGGAGCTTGGAAACATCCCACCCAACCGTTTCATTCCGTTGGTGCGTGACACCCGAATGATGCCCAGGCTCAACCAATGGGTGCTCACCGAAGCCTGCCGGCAAATGGCGCAATGGCGCGGCGCCGGGGTCGAAGTGCCGCAGATCTCGGTCAACATTTTCCCCATCGCCTTTCGCGACCGGGCCATTATCGAACTCATCGAAACGCTGCTGGCACAGTACGGGCTCCCGCCCTCCTGCCTGACACTGGAAGTCACGGAGGACTTCATCCTCGACGCCACCGACACGGTCATTTCGGTGATCAGCGAAGTCCGTCAATCCGGTGTCAGCCTGTCCATCGACGACTTTGGAACCGGTTATTCCAGCCTGAGCTACCTGCTGCGACTGCCCGTCAACGCCATCAAGCTCGACAAGAGTTTTATCGACGATCTCGAAACCAGTGAAAGTGCACGGACGCTGGCCCAATCGATTGCCGGGATCTGCAAGAGCCTGCAACTGAACATCGTCGCCGAAGGGGTTGAAAGCGCCGGGCAACGGGACATTCTTCTAGCGCTGGGTTACCCGATAGCCCAGGGCAATGTGTTCTCCCGTCCTTTGGCCCCAGAGGATCTGGCGCAATGGGTGCGGGAGCGATCACGCTGATACGCGCCTGGCCTGCAAACGAAAAAAGCACCCGAAGGTGCTTTTTTTGTGCGTGCCGCCAACGGAATCAACCCGCGAAGTTGGCCCGCGCTGCGTGCAGTTTCTTGTAGCTCTCGATCAGACGCAGGTGCCGATCCAGCCCTTCCAGCTTCATGCTGGTCGGCGTCAGACCGTAGAAGCGCACGCTGCCGTTGACCGAGCCGATCGCCGCATCCATGCGTTCGTCGCCGAACATGCGGCGGAAGTTGGCTTCGTAGTCTTCCAGCTCCAGATCTTCGTCCAGCTCCATTTCCAGCACGACGTTGACCGCCTGATAGAACAAGCCGCGCTCGACGGTGTTGTCGTTGTATTGCAGGAAGGCTTCGACCAGATCCTTGGCCTGATCGTACTTCTGCAAGGCGAGGTAGATCTGCAGGCGCAGTTCGAGGATGGTCAACTTGCCCCATGGGGTGTTGTCGTCGAACTCGATGCCGATCAGCGTGGTGATGTCGGTGTAATCGTCCAGTTCGCTGTGTTCCAGGCCTTTGGCGAGGTTGCGCAGACCGACTTTGCTCAAGTTGTGCAGGTTGAGGATGTCGGCACGGAATTGCAGTGCTTTGTTGGTGTTGTCCCAGATCAGGTCTTCTACCGGATAGATCTCCGAATAGTCCGGCACCAGAATGCGGCAAGCCTTGGCGCCGATGTGCTCGTAGACCGCCATGTAGACTTCCTTGCCCATGTCTTCAAGGATGCCGAACAGCGTCGCGGCCTCTTCGGCGTTGGAGTTTTCGCCATTGCCGGAGAAATCCCACTCGACGAATTCGAAGTCGGCCTTGGCGCTGAAGAAGCGCCACGACACCACGCCGCTGGAATCGATGAAGTGCTCGACGAAGTTGTTCGGCTCGGTCACGGCCTGGCCCGAGAAGGTCGGCTGTGGCAGATCGTTGAGACCTTCGAAGCTGCGGCCCTGCAGCAACTCGGTGAGGCTGCGTTCCAGCGCCACTTCGAAGCTCGGGTGCGCGCCGAACGAGGCGAACACGCCGCCGGTGCGCGGGTTCATCAGCGTCACGCACATCACCGGGAATTCACCGCCCAGCGACGCGTCCTTGACCAGCACCGGGAAGCCCTGCTCTTCCAGCGCCTTGATCCCGGCGAGGATGCCCGGGTACTTCGCCAGCACCTCTTGCGGCACATCCGGCAGGGCCATTTCGCCTTCGAGGATTTCGCGTTTGACCGCCCGCTCGAAGATTTCCGACAGGCACTGCACCTGCGCTTCGGCCAGGGTGTTGCCGGCGCTCATGCCGTTGCTGAGAAACAGGTTTTCGATCAGGTTGGACGGGAAGTACACGACCTCGTTGTCCGACTGACGCACGAACGGCAGCGAGCAGATGCCGCGCTGGGTGTTGCCGGAGTTGGTGTCGTACAGGTGCGAGCCGCGCAGTTCGCCGTCGCGGTTGTAAATGCCCAGGCAATATTCGTCGAGAATTTCCGCAGGCAACTCATCCTTGGCGCCCGGCTTGAACCAGCGCTCGTCCGGGTAATGCACGAACTCGGCATTGGCGATGTCTTCGCCCCAGAACTGATCGTTGTAGAAGAAGTTGCAGTTCAGCCGCTCGATGAACTCGCCCAGCGCCGAGGCCAGCGCGCTCTCTTTGGTCGCGCCCTTGCCGTTGGTGAAGCACATCGGCGACTGCGCATCGCGGATGTGCAGCGACCAGACGTTGGGCACGATGTTGCGCCACGAAGCGATTTCGATCTTCATGCCCAGGTCGGCCAGAATCCCCGACATGTTGGCGATGGTCTGTTCCAGCGGCAGGTCTTTACCGGCAATGCAGGTGCCCGCGCCGGACGTGGAAGCCGGCATCAGCAGGGCCTGGGCATCCGCGTCGAGGTTCTCGACTTCCTCGATCACGAACTCAGGCCCGGCCTGCACCACCTTCTTCACCGTGCAACGGTCGATCGAGCGCAGGATACCCTGGCGATCCTTCTCGGAGATGTCTGCCGGCAGCTCGACCTGGATCTTGAAGATCTGGTTGTAGCGGTTTTCCGGATCGACAATGTTGTTCTGCGACAGACGAATGTTTTCGGTCGGGATATTGCGGGTGCTGCAGTACAACTTTACGAAGTAAGCCGCGCACAAGGCCGACGACGCCAGGAAATAGTCGAACGGACCCGGTGCAGAGCCATCGCCCTTGTAACGGATCGGTTGGTCGGCCACCACCGTGAAGTCATCGAACTTGGCTTCGAGTCGGAGGTTGTCGAGAAAATTGACCTTGATTTCCATGCGGGTTACCAGAATAGCGGGCTAAACAAATTGGCCGCCATTATCCGGCTTTTGAGCGTGAAGTCTTGTGCTTTGAGCAATCAATCCTCCGCCGGCCGCTGGAACACCAGCAGTTTCCCCGTCGCCCGCTGCACCACCTTGTCATGCTGGTTGCGCGTCTCCATCAACATCGTCACCACGCCCCTGTCCGCTTTCGAGGCCGAGTGGTCGATGGCCAGCACGGTGCAGTTCAAATGCAGCACATCGTCGGGATAAGTCGGCGTCGGCCAGGCCAGTTCGATGCCCAGACCGATGATGCCATTGCCCAGCGGCACGCTGGCCACCAGCATTTTCATGGTCAGCGCTGCGGTGTTCCAGCCGCTGGCGGCCAGGCCACGGAACAGGCTCACTTCAGCTTCGGCGGGGTCGAGGTGAAAAGGCTGCGGGTCGAACTCCCGGGCAAATGCCAGCATCGACTCGCGTTCGACGGTCACGGGGTCGCTTTCAAAGGTTTGTCCGACGCTCAAGTCATCCAGGTAGAGTTTTTCCCACTCATGAACGGTCATGATCTCGCCCTCTGGCGGTTTCCCTTGAGGCTAGTCCATGCCTCGGCGGGCAGGCGCGTTCCGTGACGTTTGGTCACAAATCAACTCAGCACATGCGCTCAATCACCAGAAGCCGATCCGCGTGACCATGGCGTCACCTTCCGCCAATGCTGGTCGCTGACTCATGATGGTTTTATCCACGCCGCGCCTCGCGCTGGCCTTACTGATTGGCGGGCTCGCCGATACCGCGTCCGCCAGCGGGTTTCTCGACGACGCCAAGACCGAAGTGCTCAGCCGCAACTTCTACCTGAGCAACGACTATCGCTCGCCCTCTCCGTCCGGGAAAAACTACAAACAGGAATGGGCTCAAGGGTTTATCGGCAATTTCGCATCTGGTTTCACCGTAGGAACCGTTGGATTTGGCCTCGATGCCCACGCCTTTTATGGTCTGAAACTCGATGGCGGCAAGGGGCATTCCGGCACGGGACTGTTGCCGGTGGACAGCGATGGCCGTAGCGAAAGCGACTATTCCAGCGCTGGCGGTGCGCTGAAATTGAAGACTTCGAAAACCACCCTCGCCTTCGGTGAAATGACCGTTGAAACGCCGGTGTTCGACACCTCGGACAAACGCCTGCAACCGGAATACGCCACGGGGTTTCTGCTCGACAGCCGCGAGATCGATAACGCGCGTCTTGTCGCCGGGCGCTTCACGGCGTTCAAGAACCAGGACAGCTCTTCCGGCAAAGGCGATTTTCAGGGCTATGGCGCCAGCACCCGGGGCGAAAGCATCAGTTTTATCGGCACCGACCTGTTCAGCGACAGCCCGGTGGGCGGCGCGTTATATGCGTCCGATCTGAGCGACACCTGGCGCCAGTACTACGCCAACCTGCATTTCAAACAGTCCGGTCTGTTGCTCGACGCCAACGTCTACCACACCCGCGACACCGGGCAGGCACTGGCCGGCGACATCGACAACACCGCGTTCAGCCTGTCGGGCAAATACACCTTTGGCGCCCATGCGGTGATGCTCGGCTGGCAGCGCATCAATGGCGACACGCCGTTCGATTTCGTCGGCGGCGACTCGATCTACCTGGCCAACTCGATCAAATACGCCGACTTCAACGGCGCCCACGAGCGCTCCTGGCAAGCGCGTTACGACCTGGATCTCGGCGCCTTCGGCATTCCCGGGCTGAACTTCATGACCCGCTACGTCGCCGGCAGCCATATCGACGGCACCCACGCGCCCAAGGGCGGCGCCTATAACCCGTTTGACGCGGACAGCGGGCAATACCAGCCGCAGCAAGGGGACGGCGGCAAACACTGGGAACGGGACATCGATCTGCGCTACATCGTCCAGTCCGGCGCGGCCAAGGATCTGTCGCTGCAGCTGTCCCATGTTTCGCACCGGGCCAACAGCGCCCAGGCCGGCGATGACATCGACCGGATCTACATGGTGATCCAGTACCCGTTGGGCTTTTGAGGGAAATTGGCGGAAGGCAGCCGGAGTCGAACCTGCCCGGGAACGGATGCCGTCCCCAACCGGGTTTGAAGCCCGGCCGCGCCACCGGGCGCGATTGCCTTCCTTGAACTCAGTCGGCGCCGGGGTTGGCCAGCGCACTGTCGGTACGGATTTGCCGGCCTTCGCCGACGCGCCGGGTCAGGCCCAGCCGATCGAAGTATTCGAGGATCTGAATACTGCGCTTGCGTCCCAAGCCTAGCGCATCGCGGAATGCCGTGACTTCGATCTGCGGATTTTCTTCGGCCAGGCGCAGCAGCACCGCCGCCATTTGCCGCAGCGTGATGTCGGTGACAAACAGGTCGCGCACCACTTGATGCATCACGCCAAGGCGCGCCAGTTTGCGCAGCAGCAAACGCACAGTCGCATCCTCCTGACCGACGACTTTCGCCACGTCGCGTACCCACGGCGGATCGAAGCCGGCCTGTTCGAACAACGGTTGCAACGCCTGCCACAGGGTTTCGTCGTCGGCGCTCAGGCGCACTTGATGGTCGGGCAAATGCAGCCACGGGCCGCTGGCGACCAGCGAGCCGGCGCCGAGCAGTTCTTCCAGCAGGCTGATAAAGGTCGCGCGTTCGAGGCTCAAACCGCTGAAACGCCGCAGACGGTCGCGATCCGGGCCCATCTGATCGGGCTCCAACTCATGAAAGCGCGCCAGTTGTTCCAGCAGGGTGAACTTGAGCATGCCCCAGCGCTGCGCATTGAACAGCACCGGACCCTGACGGGTTTCGATCAGGCGGACGTTGTCCGGCAGCGTCCAGCCCTCACGCGGACGATTGAACTGGCGTTCCAGGCGCTGCGGATCGAGGCCGCTTTCGCTGTATTCCAGCAGCGTCGGCAAGGCCTGTTCCAGCTCGGAGCTGATCGCCAGCACACGCAGTTGCGCCAGCCGTTCCGGGCTGCGCCGCTGGCGGGCCGGGGCAAAGGGATCGAGCACGCGACCACCGCCGAGCGTTCGCTGGGCGCTGGCGTCACGCAGGATCAGCGGATCACCGTGGACGCCGTGCACCGGGACGTTGGTCAGCAGTTGCGCAAACATGCGCTCGCCGGGTGCCAGGCTCGAACCCTCCAGCAAGGCGACCCGGGCGATCACGTCCTGAGTGCCGAGATGCAGGTGCACCGGCTGGAAATGCTCGAAAACCCGTTCGCCCGGCAATAGCCGGAAATCGATGTCCAGCCGCTGGGTCGGTGCGTGCAGCCATTCGGCGAGCAACCATTGGCCGCGATGGATCTGCCCGAGTTCCAGGCGATCCGCATTGATGTTCAGGGCCACGCGCTGGCCCGCGAAGGCTTGTTCGGCGGCCTGATTCTGCGCGTGCAGGCCCCTGGCCCGGACGATTTTGCCCGCCGGGCCGAGGCTGAGCTTGTCACCCACGGCGACCGAGCCCGAAAGCGCCGTCCCCGTCACCACGATACCGGCGCCAGCGACACTGAACGCCCGGTCGATGGCCAGGCGAAATCCGCCTTCGCGACTGCGCTCCTCGCCTTCTATCTGCAGCAACGCCTCGCGCAGCGCGTCGACGCCCTCGCCCGTCACGCTGGAAACCGTCAGCAACGGCGCCCCGGCGTAGGGTCCCGGCGCCAGAAGGCTTTCAACTTGCCGGCGAACCTCTTCCACCCTGCCCGCCTCGACCCGGTCGCATTTGGTGATCGCCACCAGCGCCCGTGGAATGCCCAGCAGCTCGACTATCGCAAGATGCTCGCGGGTCTGCGGCATCACGCCGTCATCCGCCGCCACCACCAGCAACACCAGATCGATGCCCTGCGCGCCGGCGAGCATGTTGTGGGTGAATTTCTCGTGGCCCGGCACGTCGATGAAACCGGTCAGCCCGGCGCCGGGCGCCAGTTCTGCGTACAGATAACCGAGGTCGATGGTCATCCCGCGTTCGCGTTCCTGCGGGCGGCGGTCGCCGGTTTGCCCGGTCAGCGCTTCGAGCAGTGACGTCTTGCCGTGGTCGATGTGCCCTGCCGTGCCGACGATCACGTTTGCAACTGCCCGAGTTGCGCCTGCCACGCCGGTTCATCGTCGAGTTGGCGCAGATCCAGCCACAACGCGTCGTCATCGATCCGCCCGAGCACCGGGATCGGCAAGGCGCGCAGCGCGGCTTCCAGGTTCAACAGGCAACGTCCGCGCAGGCGTTTCGATACTTGCGGGCGCAAACACAATGCCGCGCTTGGCAGACGCGCCACCGGTTGGCTTCCGCTGCCGATCATGCCCAACGCGGGCTCCGCCGTGACGGTCCAGTCCTCGCCCAACAATTCGGCCAAGGCCGGTTGCAGGCGTTCGGCCTGGGCCAGAATGTCGGCTTGCGGGCGGGTCAGCAGACGAAGGCTCGGCAAACGCTCGGCCAGCCGGTCCGGGTCGCGATAGAGCCCGAGCACCGCTTCGAGTGCGGCCAGCGTCAGTTTGTCGACACGCAATGCGCGCTTCAGCGGGTTCTTCTTGATCTTCGCGATCAAGTCCTTGCGCCCGACGATCACCCCCGCCTGGGGCCCGCCAAGCAACTTGTCGCCGCTGAAAGTGACGATGTCGGCGCCATCAAGCAGCGCCTGACGTACCGTCGGTTCCGCCGGCAAACCCCAGCGGGTCAGGTCCAGCAGACTGCCGCTGCCAAGATCTTCCAGCAACGGCAGGTCATGCCGATGAGCCAACACGGCCAGTTCGGAAGTCGGCACCCGGGCGGTGAAGCCTTCGATGCTGTAGTTGCTCGCGTGCACGCGCATGATCAGGCCGCTGCGTGGGCTGATTGCCGCTTCGTAGTCGCGGGCATGGGTGCGATTGGTGGTGCCGACCTCGTGCAGGCGCACGCCGGCGCGGCTCATGATGTCGGGGATGCGGAACGCGCCGCCGATCTCGATCAGTTCGCCCCGGGAAATGATGCCTTCCTTGCGCGCGCCGAGGCTGTTGAGGGTCAGCAGCACGGCGGCGGCATTGTTGTTGACCACCGTCACGGCTTCGGCGCCGGTCAGTTCGCGGATCAGGCCTTCGATCAGGTCGTCGCGGTCACCGCGCTTGCCGCTGGCCAGGTCGAATTCCAGATTCAAGGGATAGCGCGCCGCCAGTTGCACCGCTTCAATGGCTTCTTCGGGCAACAAGGCGCGGCCGAGGTTGGTGTGCAGCACCGTGCCGGTCAGGTTGAACACCCGGCGCACCTGACTGCGCTGCTTCAGCGCCAGACGTTCGGCAACCCTTCCGGCCAGCGCTTCAGGGCTGATTTCAACGGCGGTCAATTGCCCCGCCACCACCGCTTCGCGCAAGTCATCCAGTAACTGGCGAAACCCCGTCAACAGCGATTCGCGCCCGTAACGCTCGGCCAATGGCTGGCACGCGGGGTGGCGTAACAGGCTGTCAATCGACGGTAACCGCAGGGCAACACTCACGGACATCAGGCACTCCCGAAATCGAAATACGCCTGATGATGTTAGACCACCCTGCTTCTAGCGCAGCGCGGCCCTCTGAACCGGCACATAGGTTTGACTCAGGTCCGTCGCCCATCCATCGAGTACGGCTTTCACGTTATCGGGCTTCATGACCTGTTTGTCGTTCTCCAGCGGTATACCCTTGCCCTTGCGCACCACCTCGGCCACGACTTCCCCGGTCGAGCCGTCCTCGAAGGACACTTCCGTGGCAATCTCGCTGTCGCGGTCACGAATGCCGGTGGCGGTGCTCACGCCGGCCGCAACCAGCGTCACCGGCAGCCATTCATAAAAGCGCAGGCCCTGAGTACTGGCGGCGACCTGGGTGATGGCCGGTTTGACGATCAGCGTGTTCGGGCCGGGTTTCGACGCCAGCGGCAGCACCTTGCCCAGCTCCAGTCTGAGGGCAGCGTCGTAGTAGTGGGTCACGCCCGACAAGGTACTTTGGGGAATGCGCGGCGAAGGCTGGGGCCGTGGATAGAACTGGCTCGGCGCCAGATAAACCTGGGTGTAACGGCCTCTGGCCAGAGTCGGGCTGACCCAACTCAGAATCTTCTGCCCCGAAGCGGTCTGCCCTTCCTTGAGCACGCTGTAATCCCGGAGAAACCCGGCCTGCGGCTCGGTCGGAAGCTTCTTGCTGCTGCACGCCGACAGGCTGAGGGAGGCGGCAAACAACACGGCCAGTGAGCGATGGTTACTCATCGAGGGTGTTTCCTTTTTCAGGCGTGGACGTGGCTGTGCGGGGTGTTGTCGGAGCACTCGA
Organism: Pseudomonas sp. GW821-FHT11D10; assembly: GCF_058808435.1. Taxonomy (NCBI): domain Bacteria; kingdom Pseudomonadati; phylum Pseudomonadota; class Gammaproteobacteria; order Pseudomonadales; family Pseudomonadaceae; genus Pseudomonas; species Pseudomonas sp. GW821-FHT11D10. Next base: position 1,140,083 of record NZ_JBXARR010000001.1, read on the forward strand.
TGCGCAACTGGCCGTGGGTCATGATCCATTGGATGAATTCGGCGGTAGGAATCGTGTGCAGGTATTCGACCCAATGGGCCTCGGTCGGGCTGAACCGTTCGAAATAGCGGCGCAGGATCAACTGGCTCTGATCGTTGGCCAGCCCCAGGCACGTCTCCTGAAACAGGATCGGTGTATCAGGGCCCGGTGCGGTGGTGCGCTGGGTCAGGATCAACGGGCGCACGGCGCCATGGTCCCGGGTGATGTAGCCGCTGTTCATGTCCTTCATGTTGAGCCCCCTTGGTTGGAAGGCGTGCAGAGTGCCTGCGGATGTTTGCCCGACGATGTCCGGCTGATGTCGGCGCTGAAGGAATGTTGCAGGATTGAAATATATGACCGGCGCATCGAAATGGTTTTAGATGCGCTTCTTTTGGGTTCATGGATTGCGCAAACGTGAGCAGATTGCTGATCGTCGATGACGACGGGGAAATTCTGTCCTTGCTGAAGAAGTTCTTCGTTCAGCACGGCTATCAGGTCGATGTCGCCGCCCATGGCGAGGCCATGTGGGCGGCCATTGCGCAGGCACGGCCGGACACGATCATCCTCGACCTGATGCTGCCCGGCGAGGGTGGTCTGAGCCTGTGCCAGAAGGTCCGTGCGCAGATGGGCATCCCGATCATCATGCTCACGGCCATGGCCGAGCTGAGCGACCGGATCGTCGGCCTGGAATTGGGCGCCGACGACTACCTGACCAAGCCCTTCGCCCCGCAGGAACTGCTGGCCCGGGTGCGCGCCCTGCAACGTCGGGTCGGTGAGAGCACGCCGTCCGGCGCCGAGCCTTCACGGCCGGTCATGGCCTTCGCCGGTTGGCATCTGGACATTACCTGCCGTGAACTGCGCTCGCCCGAAGGCGTGATGATTCCGATGTCGGCCGGCGAATTCGACCTGTTGCTGGTGTTGCTCGAACATCCGCAACGCATCCTGACCCGCGAGCAACTGATCGACCTGACCCACGGCCAGGGCCACGACGCCTATGACCGCAGCATCGACGTGCAGATCAGTCGGCTGCGGCGCAAGATCGAACCGGACAGCAAGCGCCCGGACCTGATCCGCACCGTGCGCAACGGCGGTTACATGTTCACCGCCAAGGTCAGCCGCTCATGATCGGCCGAATGCTGCGGCGCGACACCCTCAGTCGGCGGATTGCCCTGACGATCGTGGCTGCCATGCTCGCTTCGCTGCTGCTCAATGCGCTGTTCGTTCAGGTCGCGGGGATCTGGGCCCGACCGCCGATCGAGCGCACCGGGTTGCTGGAACAGATCGCCGCCACCACGCGGGTGATCGAGGCTGCGCCGGCAAACTTGCGCCCGCAACTGGCCAGTGCCGCCAGCAGCCCGATGCTTGAAGTGTTATGGAAACCCCGTCGGGTCGACTTCGGTCTGCCGGGGGACGGCGAACAGGTCGAGGCCGGAAAAGTGCCGGCGCTGCGGCAATTGCTTGGCGATGACCGACAGATCGACGTGTTCAACCCCGACGACTGGCCCGCCGGCAGCCCTCGAGCGCATTACATGGCGCTGGTGCGGTTGGCGGATGACAGTTGGCTGTCGTTCACGCCGCCGGAGCGCAGTTGGGGCTTGAGCCTTAACGTACGGATTGCCGTGATCGTTGCTCTGGGACTGGTCGCCACGTTGCTGGTCGCCTGGCTGGCCACGCGGCAACTTGCCCAGCCGTTGCAGCGCTTTGCCCATGCGGCGCGGCGTTTCGGCGGGGACCTGAAAGCGCCGCCGATCCCCCTAGAAGGTCCGCACGAAATCCGTCAGGCCATCGTCGCCTTCAACACGATGCAGGCGCAGATCCAGCATTTCATCGGCGAACGCACCCACATGCTAGCCGCTATCTCCCACGACTTGCGCGCACCGCTGACCCGGATGCGCCTGCGCAGCGAGTTCATGGAAGACCTCGACCATCAGGGCAAACTGATCCGCGACATCGAGGAAATGCAATCGATGATCAACGCCGCCCTGGCGTTCTTCCGTGAAGACACTCACTTGGAGCAATCCACCGCGTTCGATCTGTCGGAGTTGCTGCAAACCATCGTCGATGACTACCGCGATCAGCACCTGGACATCGGTTTCATCGGTCCGGCGCATGTGGTGTACGACGGCAGGCCGCTGGGCATCAAACGGGTCATCGTCAATCTGCTGGATAACGCGGTGAAATACGGACAGCGCCCGAGCGTGGTGCTGAGCAGCGATGACACGTCGATCCGCATCGAGGTGATTGACGAGGGGCCGGGGATTCCCGAGGACGCGCTGGAGCGGGTGTTCGATCCGTTCTTCCGACTCGAGACCTCGCGCAACCGCGACACCGGTGGCGTCGGGCTCGGTCTTTCGGCGGCACGGGGAATCATTCGTGAACAGGGTGGCGAACTGAGTTTGCGCAATCGCCGCAGCGGCGGCTTGTGCGCACGGGTTGAATTGCCCCATCGCTGAGGCCTATTCGTCGCCGGGCTCCAGCAACAGATTTGGCGCCAGCCGCTGATAACCGTCTTGAGCCAGGCGCATGTCGAGCAACAGACTGCCCAGATCCGCCGACAGCGCCTCGCCCTCCCCGTCGTTCTCCAGATACAGCAACTTCAGGTAGCTGTTGCAGCCCGGACAGACTTCGGCGCGCAACGGCGCCTGATTGGCCGCGTGACGGTCATCCTCAAGGCTCAGGTATTCAAGCCCTTTGCTCTGCTCGCAATACACGCACTTGACCCGCACCACATGCCATTCGCAGGCGCACAGCGAACACACCAGATAACGCAGGCCGTTGTGCTTGCCGCGATGGCGGATCACTCCGGCCATGGCCGGCGAGCCACAGGCCGGGCACTGGCTGAGGCTGTCGCCGGGCGTCAGTTGCAGGTTCGGCGCACTGAGCAGCCAATGACTCCACGCCGCTTGCAGCGCCGCCCCGAGAAACGGCACCAGCGCCGCCGGCACCAGCGAATACTGGCCGCTGACCAGCGCCACGGCCCAGGCGCGCAACTGGCCGGGGCTGGCGATGCGCAGCGTGGTCACGGCCTCGACCACCGCCGGTTGCTCGGGGGCGACATAACGCTGGAGCAAAGCCTCGAGATACAGCTGCCAGGTGTCCTCGCGAATCAGGGTGTCGGCGGCGAACGGTGGCATGCCGTGTTGCCGGCAGACGTCCAGTCGCTGTTCATCAAGCGGCGCGGTCGAGGGCGGGTCGTCGAAGACCTGCTGCTGGACACGGCACAACCCGGCAATCAAATGCAGATAGTCGGCCAGCGGATGCCCTTCGGCCAGACGCTCAAGACGCTGAGCCCGCAACGTGAACAGGTTGTGCGGCGGCAGGTGCAGAAACGGCGGCGAACTGGCCGCCGCTTCGATTTCTCCGGGTTCGAGGATGGTTGGCAACTGTCAGCCCTTTTTCGTGACCGGTCGCTCTGGCGGATCTTTGCTGTCCACCTCGCGATACCAGAGTGCATGGTGTTTCCTGGCCCAGGCGCGGCTGACCCAGCCGTGCATCATCGCGTCCACCGAACCCTTGATCCAGATCCCGGCGTAGATGTGTACGATGATGCTCAGGATCAGCACAAACCCCGCCAGTGCGTGCAGCAACATCGCCCAGCGAATCGTGGTGATGCCGAAGTAATGACTGAAATACGCGCGCCAGATCACCAGCCCCGTGAACAACAGCCCGAGCATGCACAGCAGTAAAGTCCAGAACAGCAGCTTTTGCCCGGCGTTGTACTTGCCCACCGCCGGCACGGTTTCCTCGTCGTTTACCAGCACCCGGTCGATGCGTCGCAGCCATTTCCAGTCGTTGTCGATGAAGAAGTTCGAGCGCCAGAAGCGAAACACCAGGCCAAGGAAGAACACGAACATCAGCACGCCCATGAACGGGTGCAGGATCCGCGTCCACGGCCCGCCGCCGAACAGGTGGGTCAGCCAGAACATCGACGGATGAAACAGTGCCAGCCCCGATAGCCCGGCCATGAAGAACAGAATCGCCACCAGCCAGTGATTGGTGCGCTGGTTGGCGGTGTAGCGCAGGATCGTCTTGTTGCTCATGGCCGGCCCTCCCCGCGTGGGTCGAAGGTGTGCACCGCCGGATCGACGACGTGCACCGAGGTGTCGGGCGGTTCGGGATGTTCATCTTCCTCGACCCGGTTCGGGCCGATCCGCACGTAATGGAAGAACCCGGCCAGCACTGCCGCGCCCATGGCCAGCAACGCCAGCGGTTTGCTGATGCCCTTCCACAGGCCTACCAGAGGACTGATCTCGGGGTTGTCCGGCAGACCGGCGTAGATTTTCGGGGTGTCGGCGTGGTGCAGCACGTACATGACATGGGTGCCGCCGACGCCTGCCGGGTCATACAGGCCGGCGTTGTCGAAGCCACGGCTTTTCAGGTCGACGATGCGTTCGGCGGCGTGGGTCTTCATGTCGTCCTTGGTGCCGAACACGATGGCGCCGGTCGGGCAGGTTTTCACGCAGGCCGGTTCCAGCCCCACCGCCACCCGGTCGGAACAGAGCGTGCATTTGTAGGCCTTGTGATCCTTCTGCGAAATGCGCGGGATGTTGAACGGGCAGCCGGTGATGCAATAACCGCAGCCGATGCAGTGGTCCTGATCGAAATCGACGATGCCGTTGGCGTGCTTGATGATCGCGCCGGGGCTGGGGCACGCCGCCAGGCAACCGGGTTCGGCGCAGTGCATGCAACCGTCCTTGCGGATCAGCCATTCGAGGTTGCCGGCGTCGGTTTCATGCTCGGTGAAGCGCATCAGCGTCCATGAATCGGCGCTCAGATCCTGCGGATTGTCGTAGGTGCCGTGGTTGTGGCCAACCTCGTCGCGCAGCTCGTTCCATTCCGAGCACGCGACCTGGCAGGCCTTGCAGCCGATGCATTTGGTGGTGTCGATCAGCTTGGCCACCTGTTCCTGACCGCGTATCGAAGGCGCCGGGGTCGTGGTGGCCGAGCGGGCAATGATGTCTTGGCTGGCCATCTAAAGATTCTCCATCAGAGCTTCTCCACGTTGACCAGGAATGACTTGGATTCCGGGGTCTGTGTATTGCCATCGCCGAGGAACGGCACCAGGGTGTTGGTCAGGTAACCGTGGCGTGTCAGGCCGGTGAAGCCCCAGTGCAGCGGAATGCCGATCTGGTGCACCACCTGGTTGTTGACCTGCAACGGCCGGATCCTTTTGGTCACCACCGCCACCGCTTCAATGAACCCGCGCTTGCAGCTGACCCGCACCCGGTCGCCGGCAGCGATGCCCTTCTCCTTGGCCAGCACTTCGCCGATTTCCACGAACTGCTCGGGTTGAGCAATCGCGTTCAACTTGCAGTGCTTGCTCCAGAAGTGGAAATGCTCGGTCAGCCGGTAGCTGGTCGCTGCATACGGATAATCCTTGGCCACGCCGAGGCTGTCCCACACCGAATCGAAGATCCGCGCCGCCGGGTTGCTGGTGGCTTTCTTGTTGTCCGGGTGCAGCGGGTTGATGCCGATCGGCGTTTCGAACGGCTCGTAGTGCTCGGGGAATGGCCCTTCGTTCATCTTGTCGACGGCGAAGAACCGCGCCACGCCTTCGGGGTTCATGATGAACGGGTTCATCCCGGCTTCCGGCGGTACGTCGGCCTTGTAGTCCGGCACGTCGGTGCCGCCCCACGTCTTGCCGTTCCACCAGACCAGGCGTTTTTTCGGATCCCACGGCTTGCCGGCGACGTCCGCCGAGGCGCGGTTGTACAGAATCCGCCGGTTGGCCGGCCAAGCCCACGCCCAGCCCTGATGCTGGTGCATTCCGTAAGGGTCGTTATTGTCGCGGCGGGCCATCTGGTTGCCGGCTTCGGTCCAGCTGCCGCAGAAGATCCAGCAGCCAGACGCGGTGCTGCCGTCATCCTTGAGCTGAGCGAACCCGGCCAGTTGCGAATTGCCCTTGATCGCCGCACCCGTGGCGTCGGTGAAATCGGTGGTGGCGTAGCCGTTGACCTCTTTGGCGATTTCTTCCGGCGAGGGCTCTTCGGCGATCTTGTACGGCCACGACAGCTTCAACAGCGGATCGGCGAACTTGCCGCCCTCGGCCTGATAGCGCTCACGCAGGCGCAGGAACAGCGCGCTCATGATCTGCACGTCGGTGCGCGCTTCGCCGGGGCCGTCGGCACCTTTCCAGTGCCATTGCAGCCAGCGGCTGCTGTTGACGAGCGAACCGTCCTCTTCGGCAAAACAGGTGGTCGGCAGGCGAATCACTTCGGTCTGGATGTCGGCGCTCTTCACATCGTTGAACGGCCCGACGTGTTCCCAGAACTGCGAGGTTTCGGTGGCCAGCGGGTCCATCACCACCAGCCATTTGAGCTTGGCCAGCGCCGCCATCACCCGGTTCTTGTCCGGCAACGCGGCAATCGGGTTGAAGCCCTGGCACATGTAGCCGTTGACCTTGCCCTGCCCCATCAGATCGAACACCTTGAGGATGTCGTAGTTGGGGATGTCGAGTTTCGGCAGATAGTTGTAGGCCCACTGGTTCTCGGCGGTGGCATTGGCGCCGTACCAGGCTTTCATCAGGCTGACGTGGAACTTGCTGTAGTTCTGCCAGTAGGACAATTGCCCCGGCCGCAGCGGTACTTGCGTGCGTTTATGGATGTAGGCCGCGTAATCCTGCTCGGCGTCGGTGGGCAGGGTCAGGTAACCCGGAAGCGCGTTGGACAGCAGGCCGAGGTCGGTCAGGCCCTGGATGTTCGAGTGTCCGCGCAAGGCGTTGACCCCGCCGCCGGGCATGCCGACGTTGCCGAGCAACAGTTGCACCATCGCCGCGCTGCGGATGATCTGCGAGCCAATCGAGTGCTGAGTCCAGCCCAGCGCATAGAGAATGGTCATGGTCTTGCCCGGGATCGAGCAAGTGGCGATTTCCTCCCAGATTTTCTGCATCGCATCGACCGGCATCCCGCAGATCTGGCTCGCCAGGTCGATGTTGTAGCGGCTGTAATGCTGCTTCATCAGCTGATAGACGCAGCGCGGGTCCTGCAGGGTCGGGTCGACTTTGACGAAGCCGTCATCCCCCAGTTCGTAACCCCAGGTGGATTTGTCGGTGTAGCTGCGTTTGGCCGCGTCGTAACCGGTAAACAGTCCGTCCTCGAAGCCGAAACCGGCTTTGACGATGAACGACACGTCGGTGTAGTTGCGCACGTATTCGTGCTGGATCTTGTCCTCGGTCAACAGGTAGTTGATCAGCCCGCCCATGAACGCGATGTCGCTGCCGGTGCGAATCGGCGCGTAGTAATCGGCCACTGACGCGGTCCGGGTAAACCTCGGATCGACCACGATCAGCCGCGCGGCATTGTGCGCCTTGGCTTCGGTCACCCATTTGAAGCCGCAAGGATGGGCTTCTGCTGCGTTGCCACCCATCACCAGGATCAGATTCGCGTTGGCGATATCGGTCCAGGTGTTGGTCATGGCTCCACGGCCGTACGTCGGGGCAAGACTTGCCACCGTCGGGCCGTGTCAGACACGCGCCTGGTTATCGAACCCCAGCATGCCGAGACTGCGAACCACCTTGTGGGTGATGTAACCCGCTTCGTTGGACGCTGCCGACGCTGCGAGGAATCCGGTGGTCAGCCAACGATTCACCGTCTGGCCCTGGGCGTTCTGCTCGACGAAATTGGCGTCGCGGTCGGCCTTCATCAGGTCGGCGACGCGGTCGAGGGCTTCGTCCCAGGTGATTCGGGTCCATTCGCTGCTGCCGGGTTTGCGTACCTGCGGGTACTGCAAGCGGCCGGGGCTGTGAATGAAGTCCAGCAGGCCGGCGCCTTTCGGGCACAGGGTGCCGCGGTTGACCGGATGGTCGGCGTCGCCCTCGATATGGATGATGTTTTGCGCAACGTTCTTCGCGGCATCGCCCTGGCTGTACATGATCAAGCCGCAACCGACCGAGCAATACGGGCAGGTGTTGCGGGTTTCATGGGTGTGGGCAAGCTTGAAGTGGCGCACCTGCTCGGCGAAGGCCGGCGTCGGGGCCATGCCCAACGCGCCCAGGCTAGAGCCTGCAAGGCCGATACCGGTGACCTTGAAGAACTGACGACGGCTGAGATCCATCGTGCACTCCTGATCAGGTGGAACCCGGTACTTGAGCCGGGTTTGTTCTGGACAATCACGGTTGCGGCAAACGAATGCCGACCTTTTCACTGTAGACAACGCCCCCGCTGCCTGTGTGAAAACCGACCGTCGGCCACCCTCGGGTCACAAGTTCGCGCCCACAGGGGATGGGGGTTTATCATCGCCGGCACGACCCATCTCCGCCTTCAGAGACCGCGCATGACTTTCGATTTTGATCAGGTATTCGACCGCCACGACACCGGCAGCACCAAGTGGAGCCGCTATCCGGCCGACGTGTTGCCGATGTGGGTCGCTGACATGGATTTCGCCGCGCCGCCGGTGGTGATCGAGGCGCTGCAACGACGCCTGCTGCACCCATTGGTTGGCTACAGCGTGGCCCAGGACAACCTGCGCGAGGCCATCGTCGCCGACCTCTGGAACAAGTTCGCCTGGCGGGTCAAACCGCAAGAGCTGATCTTCCTGCCGGGTGTGGAATCGGGTTTCAACATGGCGCTCAAGGCGCTGGTGCAACCGCAGCAGAACGTCGTGGTGCAAACACCGAACTACCCGCCGCTGCGCCATGCACCGGGCCATTGGGGCCTGAACAAGGTCGAACTGGAATTCAACGCCCAGGCCGATGGCAGCTACGCCACCCCGCTGGACGCATTGCGTGAATCCCTGACCGGTGGCGGCGCCCTGCTCCTGAGCAACCCGCACAACCCGATCGGCAAGGTCTTTGGCCGTGAAGAACTGCAAGCCGTGGCGGACATCTGCGTGGCGCAGGACGCCTGGATCATCTCCGACGAGATCCACGCCGAGCTGTGCTACGACGGCCGCGTCCACATTCCGACTGCCTCCCTGAGCCCGGAGATCGCCCGCCGCACCATCACCCTGATGTCGGCCAGCAAGGCCTACAACATCGCCGGTCTCAAGACCTCGTTCATGATCATCCAGGACGCCGCATTGCGCGAACGCGTCAACCACGCCCGTTGCGGCATGGTCGACAGCGTCAACCCGCTGGGCATGGAAGCCACGCGCGTGGCCTACAGCGAAGCCGGCCCATGGCTTGAAGCGCTGAAACACTACCTGCAAGCCAACCGTGACTGGCTGGTGGACGCCGTGCGCAACCGCTTGCCCGGCGTGACCATCAATGTGCCGCAAGGCACATACCTGGCCTGGCTCGACTGCTCGGCGCTGGATCTGGACGACCCGCAAAAATTCTTCCTGGACCACGCCCGCGTCGGCCTCAGCCCGGGCCTGGATTTTGGCGATCAAAGCCAACAGTTCGTGCGCCTGAACTTCGGCTGCCCGCGTTCGATGCTCGAAGAAGGCATTGCGCGGATGGCGCGCAGCCTGGCCGAACGCAAGGCCTGACGCTGCCGTGATCTGAATGCGGAGGCTGTTCCAGACAGTGGCCGCAGGAAAAAGTGAACCGGCGCACCGGACGCGTCTCAATACATTCAAGGCCCCCAAACGGGTCGCGAGGGTGAGGACGGGCCGGCAACCATGACATTTATCATCTGGGTGGCAGTACTCGGCGCCGTGCTGCTGACCCTCGCCCTGACGTCGTCCTACCTGCGCTGGATGCCGGTGACGACGTCGGCGGTGTGTCTGTTGCTGGGTATCGGCATCGGTCCGGTCGGGCTCGATCTGCTGGAGTTGCCGCTGGATAAAGCCTCTAAGTGGATGGAGCACCTGACCGAAGTCGCGGTGCTGTTTTCCCTGTTCGTCTGCGGTTTGAAGTTGCGTTTGCCATTGCGCGACAAACGCTGGCGGATCGCATTCGGCCTGGCGGGCCCGGTGATGGTGCTGACCATCATCGGCGTGTGTCTGCTGTTGCACTTCGGCCTGCACATGCCTTGGGGGCCTTCGTTGCTGATCGGCTCGATCCTCGCCCCGACCGACCCGGTGCTGGCGGCGCTGGTGCAGGTCAACGATGCGCGGGACGTCGACAGCGTACGGTTCGGCCTGTCCGGCGAGGCCGGACTGAATGACGGGATAGCCTTTCCCTTCGTGATCCTCGGCTTGTTACTGCTTAACGGTGAAGGTTTTGCCGCCGAATGGCCCGACTGGGTGCTGCGCAGCCTGCTCTGGGCCGTGCCCGCCGGATTGCTTTGCGGTTACTGGATGGGCCGCGGCATCGGCCGCCTGACCTTGTCACTGCGCATCCGCAACGATGACAGCACCCTCAGCCCCAATGACTATCTGGCGCTGGCGTTGATCGCGCTGGCCTACGTGGTGGCGGAATCCATCGGTGGCTACGGGTTTCTGTCGGTGTTCGCCGCCGGCCTGGGGTTGCGGCAGGAGGAAGTCAAATCCACCGGCGCCCACCAACCGCCCGCCGAGCATCTGGTGCAACCGGTGGTCGGCCATCAGAACGTCGAGCCGCAGCATGCGGTGCACGGCGATACCGAACGACTGGAAGACAGCCAGGTGGCCGCCGGCATCATGATGGGCGACATGCTCGCCTTCGGCAGTCTGGTCGAGCGGGCGATGGAAGTGTTTCTGGTCACGCTGCTGGGCGTGGTGCTGGTCAGTCACTGGGATTGGCGGGCGCTGCTGGTCGGCGGCGTGCTGTTCTGTGTCATTCGCCCGGTCTGCGTGGGGTTGATGCCGTGGGGATCGCTGCTGGCTGGGCGCCAACGGTTATTGATCGGCTGGTTCGGCATTCGTGGAATCGGCAGTCTGTTCTACCTCTTTTATGCGCTGAATCATGGACTGGGCGACAGCGTGGGCACGCTGTGTACCGACCTGACCTTGTCGGTGGTGGCGCTGAGCATTCTGCTGCACGGCGTCAGCACCCAGCCAATTCTGGCCCGCTACGAGGGGCGTCAAAAACCGGGCAAAGCCGAAGAGCACGGTGGTGCTTCAGCTTCCCGGGTTGGTCACCTGAATGTAGAAGGCGTAACTGCCCAGCAACATCCAGAACGTGGCAAAGATCCACGGCGTACGAATGGAAAACAGCAGTGACTTGCGATACCCCTTGTGGCTCGACTCCATTTCGCTGAACAGCGGCGATTCGTCATATGCCAGGCCCATCAGGGGTTCGCTGCGCAGCAATTCACTCTGCTTGAAGTGCCAATGATCGATGATGTCGTAGGCGGCACGAATCCCCGGCCAGGCATTGAGCGAACTGAGCAGGCCGAGCAAGGCCAGGAACGGTGGCACCACCAGGGTGAACAACTTGCCCCACTCGGGGTTGAGGTTGGCCATGCAGGACGCGAAGGCAATCACCAGAAACGATTGCGCCGCCAGGTAGGCATCGGTGCGGTTGGCCAGGATGCTGGTTTCGTACTGGATTTCCCGTCGGTAGAAATCCAGCCGTTCCTTGGGTGAACCGAACATTTTGGCGTTATGTTCGTTCAGGGTCTCTTCGGCGGTCGGTTGGGTCAATATGCGTGGCACGATGGAACGCTCCGAAACAAAGCGTTTGGAGGCACCACGCCCCGGACAAGTTCAGCCCGATTGTGCCCCCCGGTTCACTTCATCGACTGGGCAATGATCTCCACCAGATTCAGCTGATTGAACGGTTTCGACAGTCGCGGCAACCCCGCTGCAAAGCCTTCGAGGCGTTCGGCATAACCGGTGGCGAGGATGATCGGCAGGTCCGGCTTGAGCAGGCGCACGGCGTGAGCCAGTTGCGCGCCGCTCATCTGCGGCATGGCCATGTCGGTGATCATCAGGTCGATGACCTCGCCCTGATCGAACAGCTCCAATGCCTTGGCGCCGGAACTGGCGCTGATCACCCGATGGCCGAGGTCTTCCAGCAGCAGGACCGTGCTGGTGCGCACCAGACTGTCGTCGTCCACCACCAGCACGCTGAGGCGCGGCACCGTATCGGTGGACACCATCGGGCCAAGCGGTTTGGCGACAACACCGTCGATGGCCACCGGCAACCACAGTTCAGCGGTGGTGCCCTGCCCCTGGGTGCTTTTCAAAATGAAGCGGCCACCCAGTTGCTCGATGAAGCCATGGACCATCGACAACCCCAGCCCGGTGCCCTTGCCCAAGCCTTTGGTGGTGAAAAACGGATCGGTCGCCGACGCCAGCGTTTCAGCATCCATGCCCTCACCGGTATCGGTCACCCGCAGACAGACATAGCGTCCTGCCGCCATCGTCGAATCGTGCTGTTCAAGCACCACTTCGGGTTCGGCACTGATGGTGACGCTGCCGCCCTCGGGCATGGCGTCGCGGGCGTTGGTCGCCAGATTGAGTACCGCCAGTTCGAGCTGGTTGCTGTCGGCCAGCACCGCTTGCAGGTCTTCGGGAAACTGCGTTTCGATGCGGATCCCCGGCCCCAGTGAGCTGCGCAACAGCCCGGTGATGCCCTGCACCAGTTTCGGGATTTCGATCGGTTCGGTCTTGAGCTCCTGACGCCGGGCGAAGGCCAGCATGCGTTGGGTCAGCGACACGCCGCGCAATGCGCCCTGCGTGGCGTTCTCCAGCAGTCGGCTGACTTTCGGGTCATCGCCCAGGCGCTTGCGCACGATTTCCAGGTTACCGAGGATCACCGTCAGCAGATTGTTGAAGTCATGGGCGATACCGCCGCTGAGTTGGCCGATAGCCTGCATTTTCTGCGCCTGGAACAGCGCTTCACGGGTTTTCTCCAGGGCCTGTTGCGCCTGGGTAGCCTCGGTCACATCTCGGGTGATCTTGGCAAAACCGAGCAAGGTGCCGGTGTCGCCGCGAATCGCATCGACCACCACATGCGCCAGAAACCGCGTGCCGTCCTTGCGCAGGCGCCAGCTCTTGTTCTCGAAACGGCCCTCGCGCACCGCGGTTTCCAGGGCACGCTGGGGTTCACCGGCCTCACGGTCTTCCGGGGTGTAGAACATCGAGAAATGCTTGCCGATGACCTCATCCGGCTTGTAGCCCTTGATCCGCTGCGCGCCTGGGTTCCAGTTGGTCACCCGGCCTTCGGGGCTGAGCATGTAGATCGCATAGTCGGTGACGCCCTGCACCAGCAGGCGAAACTGCTGTTCGCTCTGCTTGAGGGTTTCTTCGGCCATCTTGCGATCGGTCAGGTCGCGGGTGATCTTGGCGAATCCGAGCAGTTGCCCGCTCGGACTGAAAATCGGATCGATCACCACGTGGCACCAGAAATGCGTGCCGTCCTTGCGTACCCGCCAGCCTTCACCCTCGAAGCGCCCTTCGCGGATCGCCGTGTCGAGTGCCCGCTGCGGCAAACCGTTGGCACGGTCCTCATCGGTGTAGAACCGGGAAAAGTGTTCGCCGAGGATTTCGGCTTCTTCGTAACCCTTGAAGCGTTTGGCGCCGGAGTTCCAGCTGGTGATGATGCCCTCGGGGTCGATCATGTAGATCGCATAATCGACCACCGCATCGATCAGCAAACGAAAGCGCATCTCTTCGATCGCAGCGGACTTCTTGTTCTCGCTCATCAGGCTTGGCTCAAAGCAGGTTTTCAATGACTGGAGTATGCGTCAAACCGGCGGATTGGAAAGGTGCTTCTGCGAGATCGAGGTGCCACCAGCGCGGCAGCAATTGCCGGATGCGGCTTTCGGCAAAGCGATCATCGATCAGCATCACCACGCCGCGATCCTGCTGGGTGCGGATCACCCGTCCGGCGGCCTGCACCACTTTCTGCACGCCGGGGAACAGGTAGGTGTAGTCGTAACCGGCACCGAAGATCGCGGCCATGCGCCGCTTCATCTGTTCATTGACCGGGTTGAGTTGAGCCAGCCCGAGGGTGGCGATAAACGCGCCGATCAGCCGTGCGCCGGGCAGGTCGATGCCTTCGCCGAACGCACCGCCGAGCACGGCAAAACCGACACCCTGGCTGTCGGCGGTGAATTGATCGAGAAATTCCTGACGCGCTCCTTCGGTCATGCCTCGGGATTGCTGCCAGCGGGTGATATGCGGGTGCCGCTCGGCGAGCAGCTGCGCGACCTGTTGCAGGTAATCGAAACTGCTGAAGAACGCCAGGTAGTTGCCCGGACGTTCGCTGAACTGGCGGGCGATCAGCTCGACAATCGGCTCCAGCGACGCCTGACGGTGCGTGAAACGGGTGGAAATCCGGCTGACGATCTGCACCTGCAATTGTTCGGCGCTGAACGGCGACTCGACATCGATCCAGACCGTGTCGGCCGGGGTGCCAAGCAAATCCGCGTAATAGTGGCGCGGGCTCAGCGTCGCGGAAAACAGCACGCTGCTGCGCGCCGCCGTCAGGCGCGTGCCGATGAACGCCGCCGGCACCACGTTGCGCAGGCACAGTTGCGATAGCGGGCGTTTGCGCTCGAGGTCACGCTTGCTGATGTCGAACAGGTAATGCGCGTCGAACAGTTCCGCCACCCGGCCGAACTGCAGCATCTCGAAATAGAAGTTCTGCAACGCGCTGTCGAGCCCTTGCGGGTGATCGTTGAGGTAGTCGCCGATGCTCGCCGTGCAGGAAGAGAGCGCCTGCAACAGTTTTTCCGGCGCCTTGTCGTAGGCCTGATACGGCGCCAACTGGTCATTGTGCAGGGCGTTCCATTCGCGGTTGACCCGTTGCAACGACTTCTTCAAGGCCTCGGGGGCGGTTTTGCGCACGCTGCCCAGTGTCGCCTGATCGAGGGTGGCGCTGTACATCTGCCGCCCGCGCTCGACCAGGTTATGCGACTCGTCCACCAGCACCGCGACGTTCCATTGATTGAACTGGGCCAGACCGAACAGCATCGCGCTGAAATCGAAGTAATAGTTGTAGTCCGCCACCACCACATCGGCCCAGCGGGCCATTTCCTGGCTCAGGTAGTACGGGCACACCGCGTGCTGCGCCGCGACGTCTCGCAGTGCGGCCTGATCCAGCAGACGCAATTGGCTGGCGGCTTCGCGGGCAGCGGGCAAGCGGTCGTAAAAGCCTTGGGCCAACGGGCAGGATTCGCCGTGGCAAGCCTTGTCCGGGTGTTCGCAGGCCTTGTCCCGGGCGACCATTTCCAGCACCCGCAGGGGCAAGGTTTCGCTGTGATCGAACAGCACTTGCGCCGCGTCCAGCGCCAGTTTTCGTCCGGGGGTCTTGGCGGTGAGGAAGTAGACCTTGTCCAGCTGCTGCGGCGCCAACGCCTTGAGCATCGGAAACAGGGTGCCGAGGGTCTTGCCGATCCCGGTCGGGGCCTGGGCCATCAGGCAACGGCCGGTGCTGACGGCCTTGAACACCGATTCGGCGAGGTGACGCTGGCCGGGGCGAAACGCGGCATGGGGAAAACCCAGCTGCTGCGCCGCCCGGTTGCGCGCGTCGCGGTGGGCCATTTCCTGTTCGGCCCACGCCAGGAACAAACCGCACTGTTGTTCGAAAAACTGCCGCAGCGCATCGGCGCTGAACGCTTCGACCAGACAGGTTTCCTTTTCCGTGACGATGTCGAAGTACACCAGCGCCAGATTGATCTGCTCAAGCTGCAATCGACAGCACATCAACCAGCCGTAGATTTTCGCCTGGGCCCAATGCAGCGAACGGTGATTGGCCGGTTGCTTGTTCAGGTCACCGCGATAGGTTTTGACTTCTTCCAGGCAGTTCTGCGTCGGGTTGTAGCCGTCCGCCCGGCCCTTGACCTTTAATGGCCCGAATGCGCCCTCCAGTGCCACTTCGCTCTGGTACGCGTCGTAGCGCCGGGACGCCACGGTGCGATGCCCGGCAATCCCCTCCAGCGCGGTCGGTGACGGGGTGAAGCGCAAGTCGAGGTCACCGGTTTTCGCGGTGAACTCGCACAGCGCCCGCACCGCAATGCTGTAGCTCAAGCGCCCTGCTCCGCCCATTGCACGTAACACACGGCGACCGGCATCCGGTGCGTGTGGCAGAACTCCAGCCAGCGCAATTGGTTGTCCTGCAAGCGATCGCCCGGGCCTTTGACTTCGATCATCCGGTAGGTCTTGTGCTGCGGCCAGAACTGGATCAGGTCGGGCATGCCAGCGCGATTGGCCTTGATGTCCAGCAGCAGACGGCTGAACCAGTGCTTGAGGTGTTCGGCCGGCAGACAGGCCAAGGCCTGCTCCAGCAGTTCTTCATTGAGTGCGCCCCAGAACACGAACGGCGACTGCACGCCCCATTTACCGGCGAACCGCGCGCGGATAGTGTCGGCATAGCGGCCATCGTCGAGTTCGGCCAGACAGGCCTGAAACAGCTCGGCGCGACGGGGCTGGAAGTCCTCGTTGAGCAGATCCACCGGCCCGCGCTGGAACGGGTGAAAGAACGCGCCCGGCAACGGCGCGAAGATCGCCGGCCAGCACAGCAGGCCGAACAATGAATTGATCAGGCTGTTTTCCACGTAATGCACCGGGCCTGCTTCTTCGTGCAGGTGCGCCTGAACGTGATATTCCACCGACAACGCCGGATCGAGACGCGGCAGGTGCAGATCCAGCCGCTCCACCAGGCCGGGCGCCGTGCGTTTGATCGGGGGCCCGCCAAGCTTGCGCCGCAAGCGTGGCAACACCCGTTGCAGGCCCTGCTGTTCGGTGGCGGTTTCCGGCGCCTGCTCGGCAGTGACCGCCAGTTCCAGGGCCAGCGCATATTCGGTGCTGCGCTCCAGCACGCGGATCATCCGCAATCGGGCGCCGGGATAGGCGCAGTCGCGATAGATCTTCAGCGCCAGGGCGAATTCGCCGAGGCGCTCGCAGTATTGGCCGATCTGGAACAACAGCTTGGCGCGCCGCCGTTGCAGCCAAGGGTTGTCGAAATGCAGCGCCGCGACCTGTTCGACGATCGGCTCCAGCGGCTCGCCGGCTTCGAAATACAGCTGACAGTCGTGCAAAAACAGGCAGGCATCGACGTCGGCACGACTGCGCAAGCCCCTTGAGTCAGCGCTGAATTCGACTTTTTCGTAGGTGAAGATGCCGAGGTCGGCGAGCACGAACTCCGACCAATCCTGATAGAGGTTGCCGAAGAACATCAGGCGAAAACGGTCGCACAGGTCCATCAATGTCAGGCTGAACAGCCGATCCGCCAGCGTCGGGCACCATTGCAGGAAACTGCGGGGCTCGGGAAATTGTTCGTGCAGCAGCGGCAGCCAGTCGACTTTCTTGCCTTTAGGCTGATCGATGGCCGGGCCGAAGGCTTGCAGGATCTCGGCCTTGAGCAACACCTCGAACAGTTCTGTCATCGACAACGGCGCCTGTTCATCGAGCCAGCCCTGCTCCAGCAGCGGTTGCGCCGCCTCGGCGATGTCGCCGATTTCCGGATAACTCAGCTTGCCGGCACGAAAGTGCACGCCCTTGCGCATCACCATCCGCACCAGCAATCCCTGGGATCCGCGCGGCAGTGCCTTGAAATCGCGGATGAAGGCGTGCTCCGCTTCGTTCATGACATCGGCGTAGCGAAGCTCAAGCCAATCAAGCACCTGGCGGAAGTTGTTGAGGTAATAGAACGGATCGTCGAGGGGATTGGCAGTCACGGTAATTTCGGGGCCATGGCAAGCGAGTACTGGTTATGCGTACAGATACCAGCCTGCCCCGGCGGGCGCAAACGGAAAAAGATCAGTGGCACCTTCATTGCGGATTTTTTCAGGTGGCCATCGAACTTTTCCCGGCGTAATGGCACCAACCGCGTTAGAGGCCGACAATGGTCGAAATGAACAGGAACGCTGCTTATGAAAATCAAGACTCTCGGGATCCCGTTGGCTGTTGCAGCCCTGCTGACTCTGGCCGGTTGCTCGACCCCGACGGTGGTTACCCTGCAGAACGGCACCCAGTACCTGACCGAGGACATGCCCGATACCAAAAACGAGGACGGCTTCTACGAGTTCAAGGATATTTCCGGTGCCAAGATCCGCGTGCGTGCCGACGAAGTGGCCACGGTGCGCAAGGAAGACTGACGGTTACCCCATCAAAAAAAGGCTGCGTTCCTGTAGGAGCGCAGCCTTTTTTGCATTGATCAGCGGGGTAATGCCATGCCCGGGAGGGAGTCGTCGCAACTGAAGGGCCGCTCGCCCCGGCGAACCAGTTCTTCCTGCAAGCGCTGGCAACGCTGACGCTCCTGCTGCGCCATGCGGTCGATGCTCAGGTTGCCCGTCATCTCCGGCGTTTTGTCTTCGCCGATGCGAACGGTCACGAACGGTTGTTCGGGCTGAATATGAAAGCGGCTTTTTTCTTCGACGGGTTTGACGCCATCACTTTCAGCCGGCTTTGGCAGTTCATCGGTGGTGACGCCATAGCGACTCAGAATCGAGCTGTGAGGCAGATCGGCCCAGGCATTGGCCGACAGCAGCGCCAGTCCCGCAATCCCGATAAACCTCTTGAAACCTTTCACGTGTGAATCTCCTGTACTCGTTGGCGACCCTTACATGACGAACGTTGCCGTCATGGCTTTAGGCCGCATTTCCTGTTGGTGCAGGGATTGGAGTCAGGGAATGGCTGGTGAGTCACTTTTGATATGGGGAGGAGCGCGCCCCTCCCCACCCTTGCCGTCAGGCGATCACGATCCCGTCTGCACTCAGGCTGTTCAACGCAACCCCGACC
The DNA here is from genome assembly GCF_058808435.1 of Pseudomonas sp. GW821-FHT11D10. Lineage (NCBI taxonomy): Bacteria > Pseudomonadati > Pseudomonadota > Gammaproteobacteria > Pseudomonadales > Pseudomonadaceae > Pseudomonas > Pseudomonas sp. GW821-FHT11D10. The sequence goes on from NZ_JBXARR010000001.1 coordinate 1,158,593, forward strand.
AGCGTCACCGAATCAGCGCCGAACTTCAGCACCGTATCCTGCCCCACCGCCGTGGCATGGGCGCGGAAGTCTTCGTTGGGCAATACGCCCTGCACGCCGAGGAACACCAGTTTGTCGTTGGCGGTGTAACCCACCACGCGATCCTGGCCGAATGCGCCGCTGAACAGGAAGGTATCCGCCCCGCCGCCCGACTCCATCAGATCATTGCCGGCGCCGCCGACGAAGACGTCGTTGCCCGTCCCGCCGATCAGATGGTCGTTGCCGTCCAGGCCGAACAACCAGTCACCGCTGGCCTTGGCCTTGAGGGTGTCGGCGCCGCCGGTGCCCTTCACGCTCGATTCGTATTGAGTGACGTTGTTGCCGACCTTAAGACCGGTCGCCGTGACGCTGTGGGTCACGTCGTCCTTGAACAGGCCCCAGAGAAAGCCCGGCTCCTTGGTGACGATGCTGCCGATGTCACGGGTGATGCTGATCCCGCCGTTGGCATCGCGGATGTACAGGTTGCCGGCGCCGTCGTTGGCGAAGTCGAAAGTATTGACCGACTTCTGCAACTCCAGGGTGTTGTTGCCCGAGCCGCCGAGCAGGATGTTGTAGCCCCCGCCATCACGGAACGTGTCGTTGCCGGCGCGGCCTTCCAGATAGTCGTTGCCGCTGCCGCCCTGGATCAGGTCGTTGGCGTCGCTGCCGATGATGAAGGTGCTGCCCTTGTGGGTTTCGGCATTGCGGTTCAGGTCCTGCACCCAGGTGTTGGCCCGCGCCGGATCCGACAGGTTGGCGACGATAATCGTCGAGTCCTTGCTGGTCAGGTCGTAGAACTTTGACTCGATCACCCGGTTCATGCCGTCGCCATAAGCGGTCGGCAGGTGCGAGATCCAGGTCGGGATGTTGACGATCGAGAACGGCAGCACGTTCCACGCCGCCGAGGCGTAGTGGTCGTTGAAGCTGACGATGTTGTCGGTCGCCGACTCCTTGGGTGCGTCGTGCACGCCGAGCGAGGCCCCGGTGAAGGTCGAACCGTCGAGGGCGCGGAACACCGGATCGTTTTCGTAGCCGACGTTGAGCACCTTGTCGGTGCTGCTCTGGGTCGGCGAGGCGTAGGCGATGTAGTTGGAATCCTGGAAGAACCCGCCCCATTTGCTGGTGCTCAAGTCCGCCATGCTGTTGACCGCCAGCCCGCCGAGGCTGTGGCCGCTGACCAGCACGTCCTTGCCGGTCAGGCCGTTGGCCTTGGCGAACGCCACCACATCGTTCATCAGGTTGCCGAAGGCTTCGCCGACGTAGTTCTTGGCGTAATCCTTGGGCCCGAATGCGGCGAGCAAGTCGTTGATCACGTCACCGATGGAGTCGCCAATCAGGATTTCCCGTGGGCCGCTGGTGCCGCGAAAGGCGATGCCGATTTCCGTCAGATGGCCCTGCGCGTCGTATTTGCCGAGGATTTCCACCTGGGCGCTGGTGTAGCCGGCCTTTTCACCGAAAAAGGTGCCGCGGGCATCGGTCTTGCCCTCGTAACCCAGTTGCGAGGCGGTGATCGGGGTCCAGCCGGCTTTTTTCACCGCGTCGAGCGCGGCTTTTTCCGAATCGGGGTTCCACGGAATGCCGGGGATCACCCCCTGGGAATCCGTGCCGCCGATCAGCGCGGTCACCAGCGTGGCCGGCAAACCGAGGCCGAAGCCGTTGTGCTGATAACCGACGGCAAAGCCGTTATCGAGGTTGTGGTAGGAATACAGCGTAATGGCCATGGCGTCGCTGAACAGCGCCTTGGAATCCGCCGTACCGAAATTCTTGTAGTCATACACACCCATTGCTGTTGCCTCTCTCTTTGTTGGAATTGTTCAGAGATAGCTCACAACCAGAACGCCCATCCCGAGGCGCCCCGGAGCATTTCAGTACAACTTTCGTTTGTCAGGCGAAGACGAAACTCGAATCCGACAGGTTAGCCACACCCACCCCGACCAGTGTTACGGCAAAGTCGCCAATCTTCAGCACGGTATCGCTTCCGGACTGCGATGCGTGTTGCTTGTAGTCGTAGCCCTGACCCGCGCCCTCGACGCCCATGAACACCAGTTTGTCGCTGCCCTGGTAGCCATTGATCGCGTCGAAGCCGAAGGCGCCGCTGAACAGGAAGGTGTTGTTGCCACCCACCGCGCTCATCACGTCGTTGCCGGCGCCGCCGACGAAGGTCACGTGGGCCTTGTCGCTTTGCAGGTGATCGTTGCCGCCCAGGCCGAACAGCCAGTCGCCGTCGGCGGTGGCTTTGAGGGTGTCACCCATGGCGCCGCCGCTGAGCGAGTGGTTGTACTGGGTCAGTTCGGCACCGTTGGCCAGGCCTTTGGCGGTGACGGTCCAGGTGATTTCCTTGCTGCCCCACCACGAACCCGACTCCTTGCTCACCAGTGCGCCGATGTCGCGGGTCATGCTGATGCCGCCGTAGGCGTCACGCACGTACAGCGTGCCGTCGCCGTCGTTGGCGAAGCTGAAGTTCTGCAGCGGCTTTTGCAGCTCGAAGGTGTTGTGGCCCTGGCCACCAAGCAGGATGTTGAAGCCGCCGTCGTCACGGAAACGGTCATCGCCGCCCAGACCTTCGAGGAAGTCGTTGCCCGCCCCGCCCTTGAGCCAGTCCCCGCTGTCGGTGCCGATGATGAACGTGCTGCCGGTGTGCGGCTCGCCGCTGCGGCCCAGATCCTCGACCCAGGTCTTGCCCCGCGACGCTTCCTCAAGGTTGGAGACGATGATCGTCGAATCCTTGTGCGTCAGGCCGTAGAACTTCGACGCGATCACCCGATTCAGGCCGTCGGCATACCCCAGCGAGCTGTGGGCCGACCAGTTCAGCGGATTGGCGATGCTGAACGGCACCAGGTTCTGCGCGGTGGACGCGTAGTTGTCGTTGAAGTTGACGATGTTGTCGGTGGTCGAGTCGTGCGGCTTGTCGTGCTTGCCCATCGACGCGGTACTGAACGTGGTGCCGTCGAGCACGCGGAACACCGGGTCGTTCTCGTAACCGATGTTCAGCACGTTGGTGCCGGTGCTGCTCTGGGTCGGCGAGGCGAACGAAATGTAATTGGCGTCCTTGAAGAACCCGCCCCAGTTGCTCGCGCTCAACTCCGCCACGCTGTTGACCCCGAGGCCGCCGAGGCTGTGGCCGCTGATCAACACGTCCTTGGCCGCGATGCCGTGGGCGATGGCGAAAGCCGCCACCGATTTGAGCAGGTTGTCGAAAGCGTTTTTCGCGTACTGGGTGGCGTAATCCGTCGGGCCGATGGCGGCCAGCAGATTGTTTTTCATGTCGCCGAAGGTGTCGCTGTAACCCAGCCCGCCGGTGCCCCGAAAGGCCACGCCGATGCCGATCAGCTTGCCCCCGGCGTCGTACTTGCCGAGCACTTCGGCTTCGGCGCTGGTGAAGCCGTCCTTCTCGCCGAAGAACGTGCCCTGCGCCCCGACCTTGCCCTGATAGCCCAGCGCCGTGGCGCCGATCGGCTTCCAGCCGGTGCCGGGCAAAGCCTGCCCGGTCGGCGTGTAGGCATACAGCGTCAGGGCGATGGCATCGCTATACAGCGCTTTGCCGTCGGCATTTTTGTAATCGAACAATCCCATGTTGTGCTCTCTCTTCCTTTCAAAAACGGCAGTTCTCGAAAGAACTGCCGCTACCCCTTAGAACTGCCAGTCCAGCGTCAGGCCCACACCGTGGTCCTTTTCGTTGGAGCCGATCAGTCCGTTGTAGTCCAGGTTGACCCGGACATCGCGATTGAGCGCCAGCCCGGCGCGCACGCCGACCACCGCTGCATCTCGATCCATCGACACACTTTGCACGGTGAACGCACTGTTGCCATTGACGAAGGCCAAGTGACTGTCGGAATCCACGCTGCTCAAGTTGTGCTGCCAGCCCAGGCTTGCGCCCAGTTCCAGCTGGTGTTTCTCCGACAGGGCAAACGTGCGTTTGGCCCGCACACCGAGGGTCGACAACACCACATCGCGGTTGTCTTCGCCGCCCTTCAGTGCGGCGGCATCACCCTTCTCGGTGAAGCTGTCGCTGTTGAGGTGCACGTAGGCCAGATTGGCGAACGGCTCAAGGTTCATCGGTTGCAGGCCCAGGTCGTAGGCCGCTTCGGTGAACAGTTGCGCGGTGGTCGCATCGCGCTTGGTTTTCTGTTTGCCACTGACGCCACCGAACTGCAGGTCGCGTTTGACGTCGATGCGGTGCCAGCTGTAGGCCGCACCGGCGGTCAGACGCAGCGCATCGATCTGATGCCCCAGGTACGCGCCCAAGTGATAGCTATCGACCGAGGCGGACGAATGTGTACCCTCGCCCATGCTCAACGAGCTGTCGCTATAACCAGTAACGAAACCCAGACGGGTATCTTCAGCGATCAAGCCGTCGACACCGGCCAGCAGGCCGCCAATGGAACTGGTGGAATCGGCGTATTTCGCCCCGCCATCGCTCTTGCCCCAGGCGCCCAGCACTTTGAGCCAGGCATTGCTGCGGTCATCGGTCGGCGCGCCGGAATCGAACAGATCACGTTCGCGCAGACGTTCGCCCACGGCATCGCGCAGGTAGCGGCTGTCGTTGATCAGCAGCGTGCCGATGGCCGGGTGAATCTCGCCGGACAGTTGTTGGAAGGCATCCTGCGCAGCGGCCGCCGACGGCGACAGCAACAGGGTTTCGAACAACGCATTGCCGGCGCCGAGACGTTCGGCGGCAGCACCGACTGCACGCTGGTTCGGGGTCAGGCCGACGCTGGCGAACGAGGCGCCATTGCGGCCAACGTCCAGTTGCACACCGTTTGCCGTGTAAGCCAGGGTGCCGCCGAGGAACGCGTAGTCGGGCAGCACTTGTCCGAACTGCCCTTCAATGCCGCCCGCTGCCTGCAAGATGTTGAACTGGGTGCCGAGCAGGCTTTTCACTTCGTTTGTGGTCAACAGCGTCGGGCTGTTTTCCAGCGACATGGTTACGGTCGCGCCTTCGATCACCGCTTTGCCGCCGGCGACAATGCGGTCGCTGCTGGTCGGGGACACTTCCACCGCATAGGTCGAACCCGGCGCGAAGGTCACGTCACCCGCCACGTTCAAGGTGCCGATGGAATTGCCCGGCGCCACGGTGCCGCCGCTGTTGGCAGTCAGCGCCGCAATCCGGCCGTTACCGCCGAGGATGCCGCCGTCATTGACCGTGACCGCCGACTGCAGCGAGCCATTGATTGCCAGTCGCCCCTGATTGACCAGAGTCGGGCCGCTGTAGGTGTTGTTGCCGGTCAGCACCAGGGTGCCGATGCCTTGTTTGGTCAAGCCACCATGGCCGGAGATGTTGTTGCGCCAGGTGTCGAGCCCGCAGGTGATGTCGTTGCACACGCGCTCGGTGGGTTTGCCCGCATCGATGATCGCGCCGATGCCCGGCAGATCGGCCACGAACTGGCCGGAACCGTAGGCGCCCTGAATGCGGAATTCTTCGGGGATGTCCTGCTCGGTGACGAACATCGCCGGGCCGTCGATGCCCTTGCGCAGGTTGATCATGCCCCAGCCGTACAGGGCGTCGATGCCCGGTGCGCCGAGGTCGGTGGCCGTGGTGCGCAACACGCTGGCGACCTGATCGCCGGACATGTACGGGAAGCGCTCCATCAGCACCGCCATGGAACCGGCCACGTGCGGCGCGGCCATCGAGGTGCCGTTGTAGTTTTTGTAGCCGGTGGTCAGGTTGTCGGCGTTGGTGCCTTCGATGATCGAGCTGAAGATTTTCGTACCCGGTGCCGAAACGCAGAAACTCGCGGTGTAGCCGCAGCGCGAAGAGAACGTACTCATGATGTACGGATTGGCGCTGGCCAGATCCGGGTTCTTTTGCAGGGCGGCGACGGTGATCCAGTTCGGCGCGATGTCCGGGACGAAGTAACCGAGGCCGGCGATGGCGTCCGGGTTGTTCAGGTTGTAGTCGTTGCCCGCCGCGAAGATCGTCACGATCCCGCTGCGTGCGGCGGCGATTGCACCGTCGTAGGCGCCGCCGGGTTTGGTGCCCAGCAGTGTGCGGATTTCGTTGAACTGCACTTGCGCGTCGTTGACGGTGAAGTGCGGGTACGCCGGGTCACGGCCGCCGAGGTCGAAACGGTCAGTGATGCCGATGCCCCAGCTGTTGTTGATGATCCGCGCGCCACTGGCGATAAGCGCATCCCAACCGGCCTTGTACACCGCGCCGTCGTTGCCGCGCACGATGCCGTCTTCCGGGCCCGGGTCGCCGTTGTCGGCGCTGATGATCTGCGCGCCGAACGCCACACCGTGCATCGGCCCACCGTCACGGCTGCCGGCAGCGATACCGCCGACGTGGGTGCCGTGGGCGCCGAGCTTGCCGTCGGAGCCGACCGAGGGCGAGCCGTCATAACGGAACGCGTCCCCGGCTTTGACCGGGATGTACGGGTCGGTGTACTCGCGGATCCCCGAGGTCACCAGGGTGATGACCTTGTTGCTGCCGGAAAACTCCGGGTGCGCGGCGTAGACCGGCTGGTCGAAGATCCCCAGTTTCACGCCTTTACCGGTGTAACCGGCGGCGTAGGCGTGATCCGCGCCGATGGCGCCCAGGCCCCAGTCGGCCTGGAATTCGGCGCTGCGCCAACTGCCCGGATCCCCTGCCCGACCGCTTTCGACGTAGGGCGCCGCGTATGCGCTGCCCCAGGTGGCCATCGCGCAGAGCAAGGCGACGTTGAGAGTTTTCAGGCGAAAGCATCCACCCGATTGCGCGGGGGTGTTGTTGTTTTTCATCCAGCGACCTTCCTTAGTGATGTTGCGAAAAATCCGTCTATTGAAGTGATCGTTCCCACGCCTTCCCCGTTGATCGTTCCCACGCTCTGCGTGGGAATGCCTCTGGGGACGCTCCGCGTCCAGTGACGCGGAGCGTCACGGGCTGCATTCCCACGCGGGAGCGTGGGAACGATCATCTCTTGATGAGTCAGAACTGCCAGTTCAGGCTCAGGCCCACGCCGTGCTGTTTCTCGCGGCTGGCCAGTTGTCCGGTGTAATCGAGGTTCACCCGCACGTCGCGGGTCAGTGCCAGGCTGGCCTGCACGCCGATCAGCGCAGCGTCGCGCACCAGTGGCGAGCTTTCGACCGTGTACGGCGCGCTGCCGCTGGCGAAGCGCAAATGCTGTTCGGATTCGATGTCGGTCAGGCTGTGCTGCCAGCCCAGATGCCCGCTCACTTCCAGCTTCTGTGCGGACGGCAGGTCAAAGGTCTTGATCGCCCGCACGCCGAGGGTGCTGAGCACCGCGTCGCGCTGGTCGTCGCCGCTTTTCAGCGCAGCGGCATCGCCCTTCTCGGTGAAACCGTCGGTGTCCAGATGCACGTAGGCCAGGTTGGCGAACGGCTCCAGGGCCAGCGGTTGCAGGTTCAGTCGATAGGCCGCTTCGCCGAAAACCTGGGTGGTGGCGGCATCGACCTTGGCTTTCTGCTTGGCGCTGACGTTGCCGTACTGCAAGTCGCGTTTCACATCGGCGCGATGCCAGCTGTAGGCCGCGCCGGTGCTCAGGCGCCAGGCGCCGATGTCATGACCGGCGTAGGCGCCGAGGTGATAGCTGTCGACCTTGGCCGAAGAATGCGTGCCCGAGCCCATGCTCAGCGAGCTGTCGCTGTAACCGGTGACCAGACCGATGCGGGTCTGCTCGTCCAGCGCTCCGTCGACACCGGCCAGCAGCCCACCGATGGAGGTGCTGTAACCGGCGGTGTCGTGGCGCGAATCGGTGCTGCCCCAGGCGCCGAGGGCCTTGATCCAGCCGTTGCTTTGCGTGGCTTGGGCATCGTGCAGGCGTTCGCCGATGGCGTCGCGCAGTTGGCGGCTGTCGTTGATCAGCACCGAACCGAGGGCCGGGTAGATTTCACCGCTCAACTGTTGAAAGGCTTGTTGCGCATCACTGGCGGTGGCCGACAACAGCAGGCTTTCGTACACGGAATTGCCCGCGCCCAGACCTTCGACGGCAGTGGCCACGGAGCGCTGATTCGGAGTCTGGCCGACGCTGGCGAACGATGTCGCGTTGCGCTCGACATTCAAGCCGATGCCGTTACCGCTGTAGGCCAGGCTGCCACCGATGAACAGGTAATCCGGCAGCACCGCACCGAACCGACCCTGAATGCCGCCCGCCGCTTGCAGAATGTCGTACTGCCGGTCGAGCAGGCTCCTGGCTTCGGTGGTGCTGAGTAGCGTCGGGCTGTTTTCCAGCGACAGGCTCACAGTGGCGCCATTGATGGAGGCGGTGCCGCCAGCGACGATGCGGTCGCTGCTGGTGGGAGACAACTCCACGGCGTAGGTCGAACCCGGTGCGAAGGTCACGTCACCGGCAACGTTCAACGTACCGATCGAATTGCCCGGCGCCACGCGACCGCCGCTGTTGGCGGTCAGTGCGCCGATTCGCCCGGAGCCGCCGAGGGTGCCGCCGTCATTGACGGTCACGGCCGAGGTCAGCGATCCGCTCACCGTCAGCAGACCGCCATTGACCGTGGTCGGCCCGCGATAAGTGTTTTCACCGGTCAGAATCAGTCGCCCGTCGCCGGACTTGATCAGACTGCCTTGATAAACCCGAGCGGAAGCTGCTGCGTCACGGGCCATGCCCACGGCGTAATCGGTCTGGTCCTGTTGGCTGGCGCCGGCCGGCACGCCGTTCTGCCAGCCTTTGTTTTGCAGGGTTTGCTGCCAGGCGCTGTGTTCGGCAAGGTCTTCGCTCTGGCGCTGGATCAGCGCGTTGTCGCTGATGTCATTGCTCCAGACATCGCTTTGCCCGGCCGCCAGATGGGCGTCGAAAGCACCGAGCAATTGCCCCGGCCCGCGCATCGCCCGGTACAGGTTGGCCACGCCCCAGCCGACTCGCTCGGTCGGCGCGTCGGTCACCGAACCATCGAGTTGAGTGGCCGTGGTCAGCAGTACTTCGAGAGCCTGCTGATTGTTCATGTACGGGTAGCGCTCCATCACCAGCGCCAGTGCGCCGGTGGCGTGCGGCGCAGCCATCGAGGTGCCGGACTTGATCGCATAACCGCCGTCGGGAACGGTGCTGTCGATCTTCGCCCCCGGCGTGGTGATGCACCAGTATTTGGCGATGCCGCACTGGTTGTACTTCTGCTGATTGCTTTGATCGAGTCCCGAAACCGCCAGCCAGTGGCCTTCCAGATCCGGCTGAAAGTACGGCAGCGCCGAGCGCACGCTGGCATTCGGGTAGCCGCTGTTGCCGGCGCTGAACACGTTGATCACGCCGCGACGGGAAACGTCCGCCGCTGCATCCAGCCAGGTGCCTTTGTTCCAGTGCTGGGCGTAAGCAGCGTGCAAGTCCGCGAGGGTTCGATAGCTGACATCCGGCGGCTGGCTGCCCCAACTGTTGTTGATCGCCCGCACCCCGGCATCGGCCAGGGCGTCGTACACCGCTTTGAAGTAGCGCGGATCAGGGTTGGGGCCGAACAGGAAGCTGTCGTTCTTGTTGGTGTTGCCGACGTAGATCTGCGCGTTGTACGCCACGCCATGCATGCCGGTGCCGTCGCGGGACGCGCCCATGGTGCCGACCACGTGGGTGCCGTGGGAGTCGTTGTTCGGGTTGAGGGTGCCATTGACGTTGAACAGCGAGCCGTCGAGGTAACTGCCGCTGGCCAGTACCGGGTGATAACGGTCGCTGGCGAACTCGGGATGGGCGGCGTCGAAACCGGAGTCCAGCGCGCCGATTTTTACGCCCTTGCCAGTGATGCCGGCGGCATAGGCCTGATCCGCCTGCATCCGGCCCAGGCCCCAGTCACGCAGGAACTCGGTGCTGCGCCAACTGGCGGGATCGCCGGGTTTGCCGGCTTCGAGGTATTGGGCCTGAGCCTGGGTTGCAGAAATCACAAGCAGCAGGGTGCCGACCGAAACCGGCTTGATGCGTACGTCCATGTTCACCACTCTTTTTGTTGTTTTGGGTCGAAGCTTTTTGCGTGTTAATGCGTCCGTGGGCCTTGTCCGAAGGCCTCATCCACCCGCGCCAGATCCTGTTCGCTCAAGGTGCCCGCGTAGTAATGCAATTTGGTCCAGGCCATGAGGTAGTCATAGCGTGCCTGAGCCAAATCACGGCGGGTGGTAAATAGTTGTTGTTCGGCGTTCAGTGCGTCGAGGTTGGTTCGCTCGCCGCCGAGAATGCTTTGCTTGGTCGACACCACCAGTGCTTCGGCCGAGGCCAGGGCCTTTTGATAGGCGCGCAATTTGTTGACCCCGGACAGGCACGCACTGAACTGCCGGCGCAGTTCGATCAGCGTTTCGCGGGTCTTGCCGTCCAGTTCGTACTCGGCCTGTTCCATGGTACGGCTGGCCTGTCGGGTCGAGGCTGACACCCCGCCGCCGGCATACAACGGCACGCTGACTTCGAAACCGATGGTGTTGGTTTCGTAGCGCTGGTTGTAAGTGTTGCCGCTTTCCGATTCGTTCTGGCGCATCGTGGCGTAAGCGCTGACTTTCGGCAGGTGCCCGGCACGGTTGCGCTCGACCTCGTAACGCGCCACTTCCACCGCCTGACGCTGGGACGCGAGGTTCGGGTTGTTGCTGACCGCCAGCTCGTGCCAGGTGTCGTAATTGGCCGGCATCAAGGCGAATGTCTGGAAGTTCTGATCCAGCGGCGCCAGATCACTGATGTCCATCGCCGGCACGCCTACCAATGCGCCCAACTCCCGTAGCGCGGCGTCCTGCTCGTCGCGGGCCTCGATTTCCTCGGCGGTCGCCAGTTCGTAACGCGACTCGGCTTCGAGGATATCGGTGCGAGTGCCCTCGCCCTGCTTGAACATATGCTCGTTCTGCTGGAACTGCTGCTCGTACGCCTTCTTCTTGGCCTGCGCGATGTCGATCTGATCCTGGGCAAACAAGGCTTTGGTGTAGTTGTCGAGCACGCGAACCAGCAGTTCCTGGCTCTTGCCGCGAAAGTTTTCATCGGCAAACAGCGACTGGGCCACGCCCTTGCGATACGCCGCGTAGGCTTCGTAGTCGAGCAACGGTTGTTGCAGGGTCAGGCTCGAGCCGTAACTGCTGTAGTTGCGTTCATCAGTGCGATTGCGCGCGCGTTCGTCGAGGGAGGTGGCTTTCGACGAGTTGCGGCCCTTGTTGTAGTTGTAACCCAGTTTCGGCAACAGCCCGGCGCGGCCGATGGCGCGGTTTTCAAGGCCTGCGTCGCGCTCCTTGATCGCGCCGAGGAACACCGGGTCATTGCGCAACGCCTGTTCGTAGATCTCGAACGGCCCCATGGCCGCCACTGCACTGTTGCCCGCGAGCAGCGCGAACGCTGCCGCCAGCATGGAAAGCTTATTCATACAGCCGAACATCCTTATTCTTCGGTCAACGCGGAACCGGCGCGGTCGAGCAGCGGCTTGAACAGGTAGTTGAGGAGTGAACGTTCGCCAGTGCGCACGAACATTTCCGCCGGCATGCCGGGCTTGATCACCAGACCGTTGAGTTTTTCCATGGCCTGATCGCTGACGCTGCTGCGCAACACGTAGTACGGCACGCCGGTTTTCTCGTCGACCATCTGGTCGGCAGAAATCAGGCTGACTTCGCCGGGAACCCGTGGCGTCTTGCTCTGGTTGAACGCGGTGAACAGGATGTCGACCGGCAGGTGCGTGCCAACCTTGTCGATCAGGTTGATCGGCAGGTGCCCTTCGACTTCCAGGCGCGTGCCTTGCGGGACGATTTCCAGCAGGGTTTCGCCCTGACGGACCACGGCGCCCTCGGTGTGTACGCCGAGGTTGACTGCCACGCCGTCGGCGGTGGCGAGGATTTCGCTGTGTTGCAGGTCGAAACCGGCGGAAGTCAGTTGCTCCGACAGCGTGACGCTTTTCAGTTGCGCGTCGGCCAGCTGGGTGCGGACTTCCTTCTGATATTCCTCGCCGTGCTGTTGCAGTTTCAGGCGGGATTCAAGAATGCCCTGCTCCACCCGGCCACTTTCGCCGGTGTTCTCGGCCAGTTGCTGCTGAACCTGCGACAACTGACGCTGGTATTCCATCAAGCGGTTGCGCGGGATGTAGCCGTTGTCGGCCAACGGTTGCAGGTTGCGCAACTGCTGTTGCAGGGAGTCGGCCTGCGCATTCAGGTCAGTACGGGCGCGGCGCATGCCCGCCAGTTGCGCGGTGGCGCCTTCGATGCTGGCGCGCAGGGCAGCCTGCTCGCGGGAAAACGCTTCGCGGCGGCTGCTGAACAATTGCCGCTGGCCTTCCAGCACCAGTGCCAGGCGCGGATCGGCGTTGTCGCTCAGTTCTGCCGGAAACGTCACTTGCTTGAGGTTGTCACGCTCGGCCTGCCAACGTGCGAGGCTGGCCCAGGCCATGCGGTATTGCGCCTGCAGCGATTGCACGTCGGCGGCGACCTGGGTCTGGTCGAGGCGGAACAGCGGCTGTCCCTGCTTAACAATTTCGCCTTCGCGCACCAGAATCCGGCTGACCACGCCGCTGCTCATCGACTGCACGGCTTTGCGCTTGCCCGACACCACCACGGTGCCTTGCACCGGAATGCCTTGATCCAGCGGCGCCAATGCCGCCCAGGTGAAGAAACTGCCGGCGCCGACCAGCGCCAGAATCCAGCCCATGCGTGCGAAAAACTTCGCATCGCGCTCCGGGCGTTCGGTGATGTACGCGTGTTCCATCGTCGCTTCGTTTTGCGTGTTCATGTTCGCGCTGCTCATACACCGGAATTCCTTGTCGTCGGCTGATACTGTCGGCTCATGCTGAGCCCGGCCGGTGCTTGCGCAGGTTTTTCATTTTGTTGTGACGGGTTGCCGGGCTGATTGCCGGGCTGGTTTGCGGACAGCGCCTTGAGCACATCGTGGCTCGGGCCGAAGGCTTGCAGGCGACCGTCGTTGAGCACCAGCAGCTTGTCGGCCTGGGCCAGTACCGAAGAACGGTGGGTCACCAGCACGACGGTAGTGCCCTGTGCCTTGAGTTGCACGATCGCGCTGGACAACGCGGCTTCGCCGACGGTGTCGAGGTTGGAATTCGGCTCGTCCAGCACCACCAGGCTCGGGTTGCCGTACAACGCACGGGCCAGGGCCACGCGCTGTTTCTGGCCGCCGGACAGACCGCTGCCGTCCTCGCCCAGTTGTGTGTCGTAACCTTGCGGCATGCGCAGGATCAGTTCGTGCACGCCGGCCTGTTGCGCGGCGGCCACAACCTTTTGCGGATCGGCTTCGCTGAAACGGGCGATGTTTTCGGCGATGCTGCCGCTGAACAGTTCGATGTCCTGCGGCAGATAGCCGATGTAAGGGCCGAGCTGATCGCGGTTCCAGCGGTGAATGTCGGCGCCGTCCAGACGCACGGTGCCGCCAAGGGCCGGCCATACGCCGACCAGCACCCGCGCCAGAGTCGACTTGCCGGAGCCGGAGGCACCGAGCACGCCGAGCACTTCACCGGCCGCCAGGTTGAAGTTGACCATGTGCAGGGTCGCGGCGCGCTGACCCGGAGGGCCGGCGCTGACTTGTTCAAAGGTGATCTGGCCTTTCGGCGCCGGCAGCGCCATGGCTTCATCGCTCGGCGGGAAAGCTTGCAGCAACGCATCGAGGCGACGGTACGCCAGCTTCGCCCCGCTCCACTGCTTCCACACGGCAATCAACTGGTCGATCGGGCTCAGTACCCGGCCCATCAGAATGGAGCCGGCGATCATCATCCCGGCGGTCATATCGCCCTTGATCACCAGCAGTGCGCCGAGGCCCAGTACCAGCGATTGCAGGCACAGACGCAGGGTCTTGCTCAGCGAGCTGATCACCGCGCCGGTGTCGCTGGCCTGATTCTGCAGGCCGAGAAAGCGCGAATGCACCTGGAACCAACGCTTGCGCAAGGCACCGAGCATGCCCATGGCTTGAATGGTTTCGGCGTTGTGCAGGTGACTGGTGGCCAACTGGCTGGATTTCTGCGAGAAACCGGCGGCTTCGCCCAGCGGCTTTTTGGTCATGTATTCGTTCAGGCACGCCAGCGCGATCAGCAGCAGCGCACCTGCCGTGGCCAGTACGCCAAGCCAGACGTTGAACAGGTAAATCACGAACAGATAGACCGGGAACCACGGCGCATCGAAAAACGCGAACAGCGCAGGCCCGGTGACGAACTGGCGAATGTGGGTCAGGTCGCCCAGGGACTGCCCGGCGTTGCCCTCGCCCTTGAACAGGTTGCGCTCGAACGCCGCCTGATAGACCCGCAGATTGAAACGGCGCTCGAGCTGGCTGCCGATGCGGATCACGATGAAGCTGCGCACCACTTCCAGCAGCCCGATGAAAGCGAAGAAACCGACGACCATCAGCGACAGCATCGCCAGGGTGGTTTCATTCTGCGAAGACAGCACCCGGTCATAGACCTGAAGCATATATATGGAGGGCACCAGCATCAGCACGTTAATCAGTGCGGTAAAGCATCCGACGCTGATCAGAATGCTTTTATAGTCACCTAATGCCTTGAATAAGGGAGCGGTGGCTGGGGCCTTCGCCATCTTCATTGATTATTCCTGAAATGATATTTCCCGCCCTGCTTGGCGAGACTTCCAATTAATTGCCCGCGTTGAGCGGGGCACATACACCGTCAATACTTGCTTACACTTCAATAACAACTTCGGCGATTAAAGCGCGCCTGTGTGTTATTGCACTGTCGCTTATAACTGTAACGGGGTGCTTTATATTTAAACGGTCAGTCGGTTCCGGTCATTACGGCTACTGCGCAGCACGCTTGAGTGTAATCACCAGGCCCGATTTCAAAGTGCTCAGATAAAGCCCGTCATGTTGTCGGCTGAAAAACTGGATTCTTGAGCCTTCCTTGCCGGTAATCGACAGACCGTCCGGATCGGGGAACCAGCCAATGGCGGTGTCCTGCAACCACGCGCTCAGGCAATCGGCGCCCTTGCCCAAAGTCTGGTTGGCCTCGAGGTCGATCTGGCAGGTGTTCGACGGCTTGTCTTGCAGGGCTTGCGCTTCGGGGCTGTCACTGCGGGCGCTCAGGGTAGCGTGCCACTGCCCGGCAAATACCGATGGGTCTTCGAGTCTCAGGCTGCTTGCCATGGTTGTTTCTCCAGAAATCATCATCAGCACCGGCAACAGATACGCCGCCGCTTTGCGGGTAAAAGCGAATTGGATCATAGGAAATTTCACTCCGGCACGTAGCCTTGCTTACCGGCCATGGCGATGCAAGTAAAGAAAGCGGCGCATGAGGCGCCGCTTCCCGTGTTACATCACGCCACGATGTCGCTGGTGGCTGCTTGGCCAACGGTGCTGACCTGGAAATCAGCCACGCCGTGCCCGGAGAAGTCCACCGACAACAGGCTGTTGCCGCCCGAAGACGTCAGCACCGCATCGCCCGCCGCACCGGTGAAGGCGCTGACGAAGTGCAGGCCCGCGCCCTTGGTGATACCGGTCAGGTCGATTTTGTCCAGACCGCTGACGAAATCGAGGATCTGATCGATCGCACCCGGCTTGGAGTCGGAGCTGGCCGCGAACACAAAAGTGTCCGAACCCGCACCGCCCCACAGCTTGTCGGCACCGCCGGCGCCCCAGATGATGTCGTTGCCGGCACCGCCCTTGAGCTCGTTGGCCGCGCTGTTGCCGATCAGCAGGTCGTTGCCCGAACCGCCGATCGCGTTCTCGATGGTGACGCCCTTGGCGATGGACACGTTGCCCACCAGGCCGCCAACGTCGGAGAACGAGGCTTCATTGAGGTTGATCTTCTGGTTCTGGGTGAAACCCGAGAAGTCGAAGGTGTCCTTGCCGCCCGCATCCCACACCGAGAACACCAGCTTGTCGGCCGACGACGAGGCGCTGAGGAAATCGCGACCGGCGTTGGAGTTGAAGCCGTAGGTGGTGTCACCGGTACGGGTGGTCAGGTTGGCGCCGTAGAGTTTCTGGATTGCCGCAATATCATCCATCAGCGGGCCGGAGGAATAGGCTTCCACGCCGCCCTTGCTGAAGTTCTGGCTGGTATTGCTTTCGCTCCAGTAGCTCATGACGCTGTAGCCGCGGGTATCTTGCCCGTAGGTGGCGTCGTTGTAGGTCGGGTTGCCGTTGCCGGCGTTGTAGTCGCCCGGGTGCGCCAGGCCAAGGGTGTGGCCGATCTCGTGGGTCAGGGTCTGACGACCGTAGTTGTTCAGATCCGGGTTTTTGTTTTGCGTGTAGCCACTGTTGATCAGGTACCACGACGTGCCGTCGTAACCGGCGCCGGTGCCTGGCAGATAAGCGAACGCTGCAGCGCCGTCCTGGCCGCCGCTGTAGTTGCCGAAGGTCATGTGGCCGTCACCGCCCGAGGCTTTCTCGGTGAAAGTGACGTTGGCCACGTCAGCCCAGGATTGCATGGCGAGCACGGCCTGGGCTTTCTGTTGGGTACTGAACTGACTGAACCCGCTGAT
Organism: Pseudomonas sp. GW821-FHT11D10; assembly: GCF_058808435.1. Classification (NCBI taxonomy): domain Bacteria; kingdom Pseudomonadati; phylum Pseudomonadota; class Gammaproteobacteria; order Pseudomonadales; family Pseudomonadaceae; genus Pseudomonas; species Pseudomonas sp. GW821-FHT11D10. The sequence goes on from NZ_JBXARR010000001.1 coordinate 1,174,920, forward strand.
CCCGTGCTTGTACATCGTGCTGGACGATGCCGAAGTCAGGAACGTGTAGGTGAGTTCGATCTTGCCGCTGCCATCCTTGTCCTGGTAGGCAGCGCCGTCGCGCAGCAACTGGGTTGCGGCCTGGTCGACGGAAAAGGAGGGTTTGCCATTGACCGTGAGGTTGCCGCCACGATCGTACTGATGGCTGAAGCTATTGATCTGGTTATACGCCGTGCTGGTTGCCGCCAGCGGATCCGCCGCCGCGCCCAGCTGGAAAGCCTGTTCGGCGGTATCAATAGCGTTAGCTTTTACTTTCGACATAAACACACTTCCTTGTTTAGCAATGGAACAGTTTTTGTCCGATAGCGACAACCCCTGGCGAGATTGTCCTATCACTCGCCCAATGAAGGCGTAAGAAACCTGACACAATTTGAAATCTAACGTCTAGCGTTTTTTTGAGATCAAACTGAACTGTTCCGGGAAACTCCCGTAAACAAAGCGCGTGCCGCCGAAAGAAGTTTGTAAGTGTGGTGAGTTTGCCTAATTGTCTGACGATTTCTTATTTAAATATTAAATATCGGTAAGTTGTTTTTTGTTAGCAGCGTCTCACTTTGCTGCACTTTATTAGTGCGCTGCCAGTGTATTGACATCAAATAAATCAGACTGGAAATGCGAGGGCTGTAACGCCCTCGCCTTTTTTCTTCAGCTGCCAGTGCGAATCTTGTTCCACACCCGCGTGCGGATCCGGTCGATGTTCAGCGGCATCGCTTCCAGGGCGAACAGCTTGCCCATCATTTCCGGGCTCGGATAAACCTTGGTGTCGTTCTTGATCGCCGGGTCGATCAGGCTGTCGGCCTGTTCGTTGCCGTTGGCGTAATGCACGTAGTTGCTGATGCCGGCCATCACGTCGGGCTGCAGCAGGTAGTTCATGAACGCGTAGCCGGCCTTCTCGTCCGGTGCGTCGGCGGGCATGGCGACCATGTCGAACCAGATCGCGGCGCCTTCCTTGGGAATTTCGTAGCCGATTTCGATGCCGTTCTTCGCCTCTTTGGCGCGGTTTTCCGCTTGCAGGATGTCGCCGGAGAAACCGACCGCCACGCAGATATCGCCATTGGCCAGATCGCTGGTGTATTTCGAGGAATGGAAATAGCTGACATACGGCCGCACTTTCATCAGCAGCGCTTCAGCTTTTTTGTAGTCCTCGGGGTTCTTGCTGTGATGCGGCAACCCCAGGTAGTTGAGCGCTGCCGGCAGCAGTTCCGGGCCGTTGTCGAGGATTGCCACGCCGCATTTCTGCAGTTTTTCCATGTATTCGGGTTTGAAGATCAGGTCCCAGGAGTCCACTGGCGCGTTGTCACCCAGCACGGCCTTGACCTTGGCGACGTTGTAGCCGATGCCGGTGCTGCCCCACAGGTACGGAAAGCCGTGTTCGTTGCCCGGATCGTTGGTCTGCAAGGCCTTGAGCAACACCGGGTTAAGGTTCTTCCAGTTGGGCAACTGGCTCTTGTCGAGCTTCTTCAGCGCCCCGCCCTCGATCTGCCGCGCCATGAAGTGGTTGGAGGGAAACACCACGTCGTAACCGGATTTGCCGGTCATCAACTTGCCGTCGAGGGTTTCGTTGCTGTCGTAGACGTCATAGGTGACGCCAATGCCGCTGGCCTTTTCGAAGTTCTTGGCGGTGTCCGGCGCGATGTAGTCGGACCAGTTGTAAACCTTGACCGTATCCGCCGCCTGAGCGAGGGAGACGGCGAGCATCAAGGGTGCGAGCGCGAGGGTCTTTCGGATCATGGATCGATTCCTGTATTGGCTATTGTTGTTGGCAGGCAATCAAAAGGATCAAAACGTCAGAAAATCAGGACATAGGTCTTGCGCACAGTTTCTTCGATGTCCCAGATCCCGAGCGTGTTGGCCGGCAACATCAGTGCGTCGCCACCTTGTATGTGCAGGGTTTCGCCGCCGTCGTCCGGGGTGAACGTGCAGCGACCGGAAATGAAATGGCAGAACTCCTGAGCGGTGATCTGCCGACGCCAGCGACCGGGCGTGCATTCCCAGACGCCGGTTTCGACGCCGTCGTCGCGTTCGACGCTGGTGGTCGAGGCGATCGCCACCGGCGTGCCGAGCGGCACGGCCACCGGGTTGGATTCTTCCAGCTGCAACGTGGCGGTGTTCTTGAATTGGGTGATGCTCATGGCGTTACCTGTCTGGTAGTAAACAACGTTTAGTGCATGAAACCTTCCATGAACCCGGCCACCTGACTGGCAAGCTTGCGCCGCCAGGGCGCGGTCGCCGGGTTGGCCAGGGTCTGGTCTTCGTGGACGAAGCTTTTGATGATCGCGTTGTAGCCGAGCCAGCGGCACGGTTCCGGCTCCCAGGCCCGCAGCGCGTGGATCCCGCCGTCGGGCAGCACCCACGGTTGATGCGTCAGCTCGGTGTCACGCTCGAGAATCAGATCCGCAAGTGTCCGCCCGCCCAGGTTGGAAGCGCCGACACCCTCCCCGCCATAGCCGCCGGACAGCGCGATGCCGTTGGCCCGGTCACAGAGCATGTGCGGCTTGAAATGCCGGGACATGCCGAGGTTGCCGCCCCAGGCGTGGGTGATCTGCACATTTTTCAGTTGCGGGAACAGTTCGCCGAACAAGTAGCGGCGCAACTCGACTTCATCGCGGGTCAGGTCGAAGTTGTGGCGCAGCTTGCCGGCGAACTGATAACCGCCACGGGCGCCGAAGATCAGCCGGTTATCGGCGCTGCGCTGGCCGTAAGTGACCTGACGGCTGAACTCGCTGAAGGCCTGGCCCCGACTGAGGCCGATGGCGTCCCAGGTCGCGGCGGACAACGGCTCGGTGGCGACGATCAGGCTCTGCACCGGTAATTGATAACGGCCCAGCGGTGGCAGCGTGACGGAATAACCTTCGACGGCCGGGACAATCCAGCGGCTGCGCACGCTGGCCTGATCGGTACGAAGGCTGCCGGCCTGCCAATGGGTCACCGGGCTGTTTTCGTAGATCTTCACCCCCATGCCTTCAACGGTTCGCGCCAGGCCGCGCACCAGTTTCGCCGGGTGAATGGTCGCCACGTGCGGGGCGAAGATGCCGCCATACGGTTTGGCGATGCGGATCTGCTGCGCCAGTTGTTCGGGGCTGAGCCAGCGGTAATCGTCGTCGGTCAGGCCCTGAGCGTGGAGTTTTTTCAGGTAGTCGCGAAGACTGGCTTCCTGCTCGGGATAACGCGCGGCGCAGTACAGCACCCCGCCTTTGCGGTAATCGCAGTCGATGCCTTCGCGTTCGAGGACGACTTCTACTTCATCAGGAATGCCGTGCAACAGGTCGAACGAAGCGCGGCGTTGTTGTGGCGAGAGGCCCGCCAGCAAACGATCCTCGCCCAGCAGATTGCCCATCAACCAGCCGCCATTGCGACCGGACGCGCCGAACCCGGCGGTTTGCGCTTCGATGATGGCGATGTTCAGGTTGGGCGCCTGTTGTTTCAGGTAGTACGCAGTCCACAGCCCGGTGTAACCGGCGCCGATGATCGCCACGTCGACGTCCAGGTCCTGCGCAAGCGACGGGCGCGCGGTCAGCGGCTCGTCGAGTTGATCCATCCACAAACTGATAGTGCGCCACGCCGGCATGCAAGACTCCGCCAATCCAGGTTTCGATGGCGTCGATCCTAGAGGCAGAACTCAGGGATTGTCTTGCGCGCGTGTCCGCAAAGAAATTTGCTTCGCGTAGGCCTTGGGTGACTGGCCGGTGTGCTGGCGAAAGCAGCTATAGAAAGCCGACAGCGAATTGAAACCGGCGGCGAAGGCCAGTTCGTCGATGCGCAACGGCGGCGTGGCGTTGTCCAGCGACTGCAATAGATGTTGCAGACGCGCCTGATTGACGTAGCGGTAGAAGCTTTGCCCCAGCACCTGATTCAGCAAATAGGAAATCTGGTTGCGGCTGTACCCGCACTCCTTCGCCACCCGTTGCAGGTCGAGCTCGGGGTCGAGATACGGCTGCTGACGCTGGAAATACTGCTGCAAGTCATCGGCCATGAAGCTCAACTGACGCGGCGACAGGCCCAGTCGACTCACCGCCGGACGCTGGCTGCTTGCCGTCGGGCTGTCGGTCTGCTCGCGCACCAGCGAGGCATATTCGTTGACCCGCCAGATCTGCCCGTCCTTGACCGTGATCGCTTCGCTGGAGCGAAACGACACCAGCCCGTTGCCGCCGCGCAACGTCACTTCGTATTGAATGAAGGCGGTATTGCCGTCGATGCGGATGCGGTCGCAATGCTCCAGCGCTTCGTCGGATTCGCGCGGCATGCTGACCCGCACGTACTCGCGCAATTCGTCGAGGCCGAGCACGCGGTTCTGGAAGAAATCGTTGTACTGGATGTCAGGGTGGTACAGCGCCATCACGCCATCCAGGTCCCGGTGTTTCCAGCACAGGTGATAGCGCATGACCGTTTCGGCCGTGGCCCGCGTCTGTTCCGGGCCGTCATCATCGGCGTGCATAAGGGACTCTTGGAAAAAGAACCGAGCTTGCCCAACTTCTGGCGCTGCATCAACAACCCGTCGTGATGGCACTTTGGCGACGATTGGGATGGAGCGTGACTTACATCAAAAAAATCCGCGCAATCGCTAAATGAACTGAAAATTCTCACAGGAATTTCACATCCAGATGCTACTTTTAAAGGCAATCACCGGTTGGGCCAATGAAGGCTCTTCCCACCTACCATGAGCAAACGGAAGCGCTCGATGAAGAAGGCGGGCAACACATGAATAAAGGGTCAAGCAAGGTCACGTTCCCCAATGCCTGCCAGCTGATGCGCTGGCATTTTCATCCCATGGGTTTCGAGGCGACCATGGATGCGCCGGGCAGTCTGGTCGCGCGCCTGTTCGATCGGGCCAGCGGCGAAACCCTGATCGCGATCGCCGGCATTCCCTGTGCCACGGTGATGAACGCGGCGGATGTGGAGCGAATAATCGAAGCCGTTGAGGATGAGCTGGAAGCTTTCATTCCTCCGGAATCCCTCAAGAGTTACGCGTAACCAGCTGATTTGAAATAAAAAAGCCCGCTATTTGCGGGCTTTTTCGTGGGCGTCGGATTCAGGCTGTTTTCTTTTCCGGACGATGATCGACGAAGAACGGTTTGCTTTTGGTGACCCGGTCCGAAGCCCGAGGCATGTTGACCGCCTGCGTGTCTTGCGGCTCGACATACCAGTAGCAATGGCTGACTGCTCGGGTGATACCGACATAGGCCAGGCGCAGGATTTCGTCTTTCTGCGCGCTGTCGTACGGCTCGCTGTCGCCAGTCTTGCCCAGTCCGGCCATGCGATACACCTGATTCTTGTACGGTGAACTGGTCAGGTGCTGGCAATCACCCAGCAGGAACACCGTGTCGGCCTGCAGGCCTTTGGCGCTGTGATAGGTCAGTTGTTTCAGGCGCCGCGAGTCGTACGGCAAGCTCGAATCCACATTAACCACAGACTGAATATGCTGTTCTATCAATAGCTTATCGCTGCTTTTTCGATAGAGCATCAGGATTGAATCGCCCTTTCGATAATGTTCTGCCAGGCGCTGGCCGAGCGCCTGATCGTCGCGCTCCAGCACGTTGACCGGCTGCAACGGCTTCTCTTCGCCGCAGGCCTTGGCCTTCTTGCCGGGAATCGCCGGCGCCGCGCGAACGATGTGCTCCGCCGCGTCGATGATGTGCTGATGGCTGCGATAGTTGTCGCTGAGCATCACCCGGGTCGTGCTCGGCGACGGGAATTCCTTGTTGAATTCCATGAAGTAGCTCGGCGAACTGCCGCGCCAGCCGTAGATCGATTGCCAGTCATCGCCTACGCAAAGCAACGATGATCGCTGCGCGCCCCGTCCAACGTGCATGGCAGGACCTCGACTGCGGATTTCCGAGAGGCTGGCGCGGATCCACGAGACGATTTGCGGCGAAACGTCCTGAAACTCATCGATCATCAGGTGCGACATCGGCCGCAGCAACTCATCGCTGAGCAGCTTGAAGTTTTCCGGTGAGTGCTCGCTGAACAGCGCAAACATGCGGTTGTAGGTCATGACCGGCGGTTTCTGATCCAGCAAATGATCTTCCAGCGCTCGCCAGAACAGGCCTAAAGCTTCGAAGAAAAACCGGTCCGGATCGTCCTTGCCGAAGCTCATGCGGCCGACGGCGTCCGGCACGTCCAGCCCCAGGTTCTCGATGAAACCTGCGGCGGCGACAAAACAGTCGAGCAACGGTGCGGACGCCAGCTCACCCTTGACCTTGTAATCGAAGCCGGGGCCGGCACTGACATCACCTGCCAGCGTGGCCAATAAACGTTTTGAAGATTCGTAACTATCCAACCAAATCAACGGTTTACGACAAAAAGCTTGAAACAGGGTGCGCTTGACTGCCCACTCTGCACGCACCGTCAGTTTGGCGTTGGGACGGCAGACCTGCGGGTTTTCCCGAGGGTCGAAACCCAATACAACCCAGGCATCCAGGCTCGGAATGTAACCGTGGCAATGGAACGATGCGCCGTTGATTTCGAATGTCTGGCGGCTCGGTTCGATGCCCTTGATTGGCCAGGCGCCGGCGCGAAGCCACATGTCCTCGATCATGTCGCACAGCTCTTCATCGCGGCGAGCCGCCAGCTCCGTTACAGCGACGCGCTTTTGCACGTCCGGGTGATCGCGTTCCAGCTCCTTGAGCTGCAAGGCGTGCCGGGACAGCGGTTGGATCAGTTGCGCAAAGCGCGGGTCTTCTTTGTAGAGACGGTGGTAACAGGCGTTGAGCTGCTGGCGCTGCGCGTCGTTGATACGCAGATCGAACGGATTGCTGTCGACGTCTTCATCTGCACCCGGCGCGCGGTGGCTGAGGTTTTCGAATGCCTGCAAGCGCTCGAACCCCGGCAGACTGCGAACCATCGGCAAGATCCGCGAGTGAAAGGTGCGCACCAGATCCCGCGCGTCTTTCTGACTCAGTGCCCGGCCCCACAACGCGAACAGTTCGATCAGTTTGTTGATGAAGTCCTTGCGCGACTCGCGGGTGAAGGTCACCACAGTCATCGAATCGAGCTCGAAGCCCAGATAGTGAGTCAGCAGAAGGATCCGCAGCACCAACGTGGTCGATTTGCCGGCTCCGGCGCCGGCAATCACCGAGGTGGACGGGGTTTCGCTGAAAATCATCTTCCATTGCGCAACGCTCGGTTGGGCGTGCGCAGGCAGCAGGCGTGCGACGTCGGCTTTCATGCGCTTCTTCAATTCTGCGCTGAGTGGCAGGCGCCAGTCATCGAACAGGTGATTGTCGATACCCGGCGGGCGATGCTCGGTATTGCGGCTGTCGCGGATCAACAAGACCTGACGGCCCTCTTCCAGCCCGTCAGCCTTGCCTTCCTTGTACCCGTAATCCACGCCGGCGGTATGCCCGCTGCGAAAACCGTCGGCCTGGCCGTGCAACCACGAAGCCCGGTGCTGGGCGCGCAATTGCGTCAGACCGTGGCCAAGGAAACGCGCCGCCAGGCGTTTGAACCAGGGCATCTCGGCCAAGGGACGAAGTTCGGGAGGAAGATCGGGGGTGTGTTGCGCCACGCTGACGGACTCCGGATGTGAGGCTGTTGAGGGCTATGGTGTCTGCATTTGCTTTTTTGTTCTAGCGAAATGCTTACAGGTCATTGGTTTAGGTGATGAATTGAAGGTGGGATGAGACGGTTTCGAGCCTTTTTCACATCAATCGATTCGATGGGAATGCCGCACTTTTTACGCTTTTTCTCGATGATTGACTGATAGATGATGCCTGCCATCAATCACCGGTCTCGCTTCGTGGCTCAGGCATCACGCCCCATGACGAACCTTTTGAGGAGACGATCATGCTTGAACTCAGACCTTTCAGCTCGCTGGGCGGCGCCCATCACGGCTGGTTGGATGCCCATCACCATTTTTCGTTCGCCGAGTACTACGATCCGCAACGCATGAGCTGGGGCAACCTGCGCGTGTGGAACGACGACATCATTGCCGCCGGCACGGGCTTCCCTACTCACCCGCACCGCGACATGGAAATCATCACTTACGTGCGTGAAGGTGCGATCAGCCACCAGGACAACCTGGGCAACAAGGGCCGCACCGAGGCTGGCGACGTTCAAGTGATGAGCGCCGGCACCGGCATCGCCCACAGCGAATACAACCTGGAAGCCGCGGACACCAAGATTTTCCAGATCTGGATTCTGCCGACGGAAACCGGCGCACCGCCGTCCTGGGGCGCCAAACCGTTCCCGAAAGGCGATCGCGAAGGTTTCGTGACCCTCGCCAGCGGCAAGGACGGTGACGATCAAAGCCTGCGCATCCGCGCCGACGCACGTTTGGTGGCGGCCAATATCAAGGCCGGGGAAACGGCTGAATACCGTCTCGATGCCGGACGCCGTGCTTATCTGGTTCCCGCTACGGGTGTGATTGAAGTCAATGGCTTGCGCGCACAAGCTCGAGACGGTGTGGCGGTGGCTGATGAACAGGTGTTGACCGTCACGGCGCTGGAAGACAGCGAGATCGTGTTGGTGGATCTGGCCTGATCAGCGAATCGCGGGCACAAAAAAGGGCGACCTCAGGGTCGCCCTTTTCCGTTGCCTGGATTTATTGGGTGCTGATCGCACCGTCTACCAGGGTTTGCGCTTCAGCCACCAGTTGCTTGAGGTGGTCGTCGCCGATGAAGCTTTCGGCGTAGATCTTGTAGATGTCTTCGGTGCCCGACGGACGCGCAGCGAACCAGCCGTTTTCGGTCATCACTTTCAGACCGCCAATGGCCTGATCGTTGCCTGGAGCCTTACTGAGAATGCTCTGGATCTTCTCGCCCGCCAGTTCGGTCGAGGTGACCTGCTCCGGCGACAGCTTGCTCAGCAGCGCTTTCTGTTCCGGGTTGGCCTTGGCGTCGACACGCACCGAGAACGGTTCGCCCAGCTCGTCGGTCAGCGCACGGTAGGCTTGGCTTGGGTCGCGGCCAGTACGGGCAGTCATTTCAGCGGCCAACAGGGCTGGAATCAGACCGTCCTTGTCGGTGCTCCAGACACCGCCGTCCTTGCGCAGGAACGAGGCGCCGGCGCTTTCTTCTCCGCCGAAACCCAGCGAGCCGTCGAACAGGCCATCGGCGAACCATTTGAAGCCGACCGGCACTTCGTACAGGCGACGGCCGAGGCGCTTGGCCACGCGATCGATCAGACCGCTGCTGACCACGGTTTTGCCCACGGCTGCATCGGCACGCCATTGCGGACGATTCTGGAACAGGTAGTCGATCGACACCGCCAGGTAGTTGTTCGGTGCCAGCAGGCCGCCGGACGGCGTGACGATGCCGTGGCGGTCGTGATCCGGGTCGCAGGCGAAGGCCACGTCAAAGCGTTCCTTCAGACCGATCAGGCCTTGCATGGCATGGCTGGACGATGGGTCCATGCGGATCTGCCCGTCCCAGTCGACGGTCATGAAGCGGAACGTCGAGTCGACTTCCTTGTTCACCACGTCCAGGTCCAGACGATAGTGCTCGGCAATCGCCGACCAGTAGCGCACTCCTGCTCCGCCCAGCGGATCGACGCCCAGACGCAGTTTGGCGCCGCGAATGGCATCGAAGTCGATGACGTTGATCAGGTCGGCGACGTAGGTGTTGACGTAGTCGTGACGGTGGGTGGTTTCGGCCTTGAGCGCTTGCTCGTAGCTGATGCGCTTGACGCCGGCCAGCTTGTTGGCCAGCAGCTCGTTGGCCTTGGCTTCGATCCACTTGGTGATGTGGGTGTCGGCCGGGCCGCCGTTGGTTGGGTTGTACTTGTAGCCGCCGCTTTGTGGCGGGTTGTGCGACGGCGTGATGACGATGCCGTCGGCCAGACCGGTGGTGCGACCACGGTTGTAGCAAAGAATGGCGTGAGAAACCGCCGGGGTCGGCGTGTATTCATCGCCTTCGGCGATCATTACGGTCACGCCGTTGGCCGCCAGTACTTCCAAAGCACTGGCCCCGGCCGGGGTCGACAACGCATGGGTGTCGATGCCGACGAACAGCGGCCCGGTGATGCCCTGGGATTCGCGATACAGGCAGATCGCCTGGCTGATGGCCAGAACGTGCCACTCGTTGAAACTCAAATCAAAGGAACTGCCCCGGTGCCCGGAGGTGCCGAACGCCACGCGCTGGGTGGAAACCGAGGCGTCGGGTTGACCGGTGTAATACGCCGTAACCAGTCGCGGGATGTCGACCAACAGTTCTGCCGGTGCCGGTTTGCCCGCAAAAGGACTGAGTGTCATGCAAAACCTCTGAAATAGAGTGGTTCAGGAAATTACAGCGGAGTTTACTGGCAGTTTGTCCGGAGTGCGATGGGGTCTACTGCGTACACGCCGAGTGTTTTCGCGCATCTGCCCGCGGAGCCAGTCGCAACGCATCCCCAATCAGTCCGACAAGTCTTAACAACTCGTGTTCCGTGCCACCGATCGCGCTCAAACGCATGTGCTGCGCGTGCAACCCCTTGAGGCTGAACAACTCCCCCGGTGCAATCAGCACATGTTGCTTGAGCAGCCGTTGAAACACCGCGTCCATCGCAATCGGGCGTGCAGAGTGCAGCCAGATCGTTGCGCCGCCATCAGGTTCCACGATGTGCAGAAAGTCGCCCAGACGTTCACGTATCAAATCGATCCATCGCGTTCGACGCTCCCTGAGCAAGTGCTTGAGCACCGGCAGATGCTGGTCGACCCGCCCGCTCGCATAGAGTCGGGCAATGGCTTTCTGGCGGATCGGTGACAGGCGGAACGAACGTAACAGGAAGTGACGCTGCAGATCCGCACGCCATTGCCGCGACAGGATAAAACCGTAAGGTGCTTCGACCCCGATGATTTTTTCGAACATGGAAAACACCAACAGGTGGTCGGGATCCACCAGCTCGCGCAGCGGCTCCCCTTCGGCGTTGTCCAGCAACTCGCCATGACAATCATTCTCCAGCACCCAGGTGCCATGCTTCACAAGCAACTGCGCAATGGCCTGGCGGCTGGCCAGCGGGATACGGCTGCCATGGGGCATATTCAATCTGGAGGACAGCAGGATCAATCGCACCCGCTCGCTTTCAAGCAGTCTCTGGAGTTTCTGCGGATCGAATGCCCCGTCGGCCTGCAGCGGCAGCTCGATCACCCGAACTTCGGCGGACTGAAACAGGCGCAGGATCATCCAGTCACACGGCGACTCGATCACCACCGTTGCGTGGCGCAGCTCAAGGACAGCGATCAGAATCTCCAGCACCCCTCGCAAATCGGCACCGATGTAGACATCTTCGGCGTGCCAGCAATGGGCGGCCGATGAGGTGTAGCGGGCAGCCAGCAGCGTGCGCAGTTCCAGATCGCCGCAAGGCTGGGCCGGCGTCTGAAAGTGGCGGGGGTACTGGCGCAACAACTCTCGTTCAAGCATCAGCAAGGGGCGGTCCAAGGGCTGGATCGACGCTGGTTCATCGGCGCTCAATACTTGCATGCCGGAGCATCTGGCATTGACGTAAACCGTTTCAAGCAAATCACTGCCGCACCCGGGTGATATGACCATCGATGTCGGCTGCGCGAAATATCCGGATTTGGCCACTGAATAGACCCGGCCTTCTTTTTCCAGCAACGCATAGGCGTATTGAATGGTCGAAATCGACACGCTTAGCCGCTCGGCCAATTGTCGTAAGGATGGCAGTCGAATCGCTTCCTGATTGCCCGGTTCGCTGATCAGTTGCGTCAGGTAACGATAGACCGCCTGATAGGCAAAATCCGATTCTCTCGGCTCACTCATGAACGTACGTCCGCAGACTGGTCCCCGTGGCCGGACAATAAAACCCCACTCAACCTTCCGCCGAACGGTCGCCCAGAGTGACCTCGTGCTCGGGTAACTCTTGTGCTTTTGTGGCTTGTTCGCCCATCTGGACAGCCTCCATTGCATATAACCGGCCGATCAGTCGCAGGGGCAAGCCGCTGACATCGGTCATCCATTGCAAGACCTGCTCGGGAGCGTGCAGGCCTTGCATGGCACGATGCAGATCCGGTATGGCGACCAGCATCCCCGGATGACAGGTGCGCAGAAATCGCTCGAGGCCGGCGCCGGCATTGATGAAAGGCGCGAACAACAGGCAAACCAGTTGCGTTTCATTGAGGCCGAAATTCTTTTGCAGTGAGGCCGCCGCCAGCGATTGGTGCTCCGCGAGATCGGACAGATTGCCAAACGCGGATTCAAACCGCTCACAAACCTGCTCCGGCGTGTTCCTGCCACGCATTGTCGTCAGGCATTGCTGCAGATACTCCGAGACCCCGGCCTCATAGGTGCGCCCTTCTGCGTAAAGGGCCTGCAACCCTTTCAGGTAGGCGCCGACCAGGGGATCGGCACACTCGCCGGTACGCGCTTCAAGCATCAGATCGTCGGCCTGAAATCCGAGGAAATCACTGAGCAAGGGCCACCGCTCCTCCATCTTGCCCACTACCATATCGTCGATGCCGATATAGCTGGTGCGACGACAAGCTTCGAACTCGCCGATCGGACGCCACGGCACCCGATCGTCTTGTGAGTAGAGTTCGCGATAACAATCACTGCCGATGCTGTCGAGCAGACTGAACAGTTCATCAAACCCGCCGCCCTTTCGTGACAACTCGCCAATGCCGACCTTGTGCACCGCCCGCTCCAGCCCATCGAGAAACTGCTCCTGACGGCGCGCATTATCGCTACTGATCAAGGCATCGACGCCGTTGTTCCAGCGGGCGACCTGACCGTAGAACTCGGCGGTAGTCAGATACTGGTCATCCCACAGAGTCAGATCTTCATCCCAGCCACGGCGATGACCCACCATCAGCAGGTTGAGCCTGCCGGCTTCGCGCCCTTCATCGCAGACAGGCGCCAGATGGTTGAAAGGCTGGATCTCGCGATGATCGACCATCAACAACTCGACACGCGGGTCATCATGCAGGAACAGTGCACTGAAACTGCGATGCAGGTTGTGCAATACCGAACCCGGCACGCCATTGCATCGCAGGGTGGCGACACGCAACTGGAAAGTGGCCGGAGCGCGTCCTGCGATGCTCAATTGCGCCGCACGCAACAGGGCGAGGCTGTAGCTGCAGTCGCGTGTGCCGGACTGGATTGCCAGTACCTTGAATTCACCGATGCGATCCATGCCCCCGGCAGCGACCGCCAGGCGCTGGATCAACAGCTGCAATGCCGTGCGCTCTGCTCGGGAAAAGAAACTTAGCAGGCGTTGCAATACTTGCTGGTAGACATAATTCATTGCTTGATCATGGATCGTGCTCATCAGTACTTCACCCGGTATCAAAGGTTTTATATCGCGCGACCACAAATGGCGGACGCACAATCACTCTTCATTAATTAATAGACGCTGAAATGCTAACACTTAAGTTTTTGTAGTTATTTGAAACAGTTGAGCGCGTGGCATTTCAGAATCACGAGCGACATGGCTGAAAGCCGCGTGGTTGCGAGGCCATTTTCAGGATCGGGTTTTCCTAGGAAACTTCTTACAAGCCCCTGCACATAATGAGCACAAGAAAAAAAGAAGGGATTACATGGCACCCCTACAAACTTTAAACAGAAGTTTGAGGTGCACTGATAAACAGCCGATTGATACTGTACGGAACAAATAGAATGCACAGACATAGCTCATTCCTTGAGATGAAAGTAGTCATTCAATTATCAGCGTCTGGAGGGCAATTAGAAGATACAGATCGAGAGCAAAAACCAGTTCAGTTGCTGAACGTCCCCAGGCGTCTGGCCCAGGGGTTTCTCGATATCTGAAGGATTAAACGCACAAGAGTCCGTGGGGCCACGGACTCTGATTGGAAGGGTCAGGCAGTTTCGATTTGCAGGGCAACCCGCTCGCGGCATGGGCACTCGTCCATGTAGCGGTGTGCTTCGACAAACTCGTTGAACGGGAACACCCGCGTCTTGAGCGGCAGCAGCACACGGTCGGCAGTGAGCTGGTTTATATCACGCAAGGCACGCTGCAAGGCGACGTGATCCTGAATGATGCCGAGCTCCGGCTTGCCGGTGAAGTTGCCGATGCAATGCACGAAGAACTGAATGTTCTTCTGGAACGCTGCGCAGGCCGGGAATGGCGTCTGGTTGCCGCCCTGCAGGCCGTACAGCACCAGGCTGCCTCGAGGCGCCAGCACATCGCCGAGCAATGACATCTGCGGCCCGCCGAGACCGTCGAATACGACGTCGACGCCACGGTTGTCGGTGATCTTGTTGATCCGCATCAACAGATCTTCTTCTTCGGTGACGATCACTTTCTCGGCACCGAGAGACAGCAGGTACTCACGCTCCTCCGCGGTTTTGGTGGCAGCAATCACCCGCACACCCAGCGCCTTGCCCAACTGGACGAAGGACGGACCGGCACAGTGGCTGGCGTCGGTCACCAGAGCGAACTGCCCGGGTTTGACCCGTGCCAGATCAACGTAACCGAAATAGGCGATCAACAGCGGCGTGTAATGCACGCTGGCTTCAATCGGGCTGAGCACGTCCGGATAACGGGTCAGCGCGGTACGCGGCAGAACGATCAGTTCGCCGTAGACCGGGTAATCATTGGGGCTCTCGGCCGGAAAACTGGCCACCTTGTCGCCCACGGCCAGATCTTCGACGCCGTCGCCGATCGCCGTGACCACGCCGGCCATTTCATGACCGAGGCCGGAAGGCAGACGCGCCTGGGACGACGCCAGATTCTGGCGCCAGAGCGTGTCATACCAGCTGATGCCGATCGCCTCGACACGCACCTGCACTTCGCCAGGACCTGGCTGAGCAGCCGCATGCTCTTCGCATTTGAGCACCTCGGCTGGACCAAACTTGTGAAAACGGATCGTGCGGGACATCGCAAACCTCGTCAAAGTAACCTCTAATGCCCTGAACTCTATCTGGGCTTTCCAGCCAAGACTATCAGTGGCTATTAATAGTCGACATGCCTGTCATTGATTCCGCAGCATGGTCAGCATTGAGAAAATCCATGAAAAAACTGCTGCCGCCTTCTCAGTAAAGCTGAATTACCCGGTGCAGACTACCAGCCTTTCCCCGTAAGATTCATGCCGGCCATTGTTCTCATATGGTCGCTCTCGTCAAGCTTGATGACTCTGCCAGGACTCCAGATGAATCGTAATGACCTGCGTCGTGTCGACCTCAACCTGTTGATCGTGTTCGAAACGCTGATGCATGAGCGCAGCGTGACCCGTGCGGCGGAAAAGCTGTTTCTCGGCCAGCCGGCGATCAGCGCGGCGCTTTCACGCCTGCGCGGCCTGTTCGACGACCCTTTGTTTGTGCGCACCGGGCGCAGCATGGAACCTTCCGCCCGCGCGGTGGAAATCTTCGCCCTGCTCTCCCCGGCCCTGGACTCGATTTCGACGGCCGTCAGCCGCGCAGCCGAATTCGACCCGGCCACCAGCACGTCAGTATTCCGCATCGGCCTGTCGGACGACGTCGAATTCGCGCTGCTGCCGATGCTGCTCAAACGCCTGCGCGCCGAAGCACCCGGCATCGTGCTGGTGGTACGCCGCGTCAACTACATCCTGATGCCCGGCCTGCTCGCCTCCGGCGAAATCTCCATCGGCGTCAGCTACACCACCGACCTGCCGGCCAACGCCAAACGCAAGGTTCTGCGCCGCAGCGCCCCCAAACTGCTGCGCGCCGATACTGTGCCGGGGCCGTTGAGCCTGGACGATTACTGCGCTCGACCGCATGCGCTGGTGTCGTTTGCCGGCGACCTCAGTGGTTTCGTCGATGAAGAACTGGAAAAACTCGAGCGTAAACGGCATGTGGTCCTGGCGGTGCCGCAGTTCAACGGATTGGGTACGCTGCTGGCGGGCACCGACATCGTAGCGACCGTGCCTGATTACACGGCGGATGCACTGACGGCGGCTGGCGGTCTGCGCGCGGAAGATCCACCGTTGCCGACGCGCACTTTTGAACTGCATATGGCTTGGCGTGGGTCGCAGGATAATGATCCGGGCGAGCGGTGGTTGCGGTCACGGATTCAGATGTTTTTTGGGGATCCGGATAGCCTGGCATAGCCTTTGCCATAGCGGGTCATAGAGATTGTTGAATGTGGCAGTGGCTTGCGGCATTCTTCGCGACGAAATTTCCAGGGACGGTAAATTCCATGCGTGCTGCACGTATACAGACACCCGTGCCCTTCGCTTTTCGAACACCATCAAAGGTGATTGAAAGCGAACACGCGCAACCGTCGCAGTTGCTTGGTCTGAAATATTGAAACGGAACTTCACATGAGCGGAAAACCTGCTGCACGCCTAACAGATCCCACTAGCTGCCCTCTACCTGGACATGGAACAAATCCGATCGCCAGTGGCTCGCCCAATGTCAACTTTGACGGGCTTGCCGCAGCCCGGATGGGCGACAAATCCGCTTGCGGTAGTCCCATCACCGGAGGCGTCAGCGCAACGGTTTTCATCAATGGTTTGAACGCTGCAACGAAAGACAGCACGGGCGGGCACGGCAATGTGGTTGTGGGAGGTTCCGGAACAGTCATCATCGGAGACACATTCGTCTCCGCACCTTTCAGCGGCCTGCTGCCGATGCCTGTGCACTTCAGCGACAAGATCAAATTGATCGACGAAAGCACCGGTGAACCCATGCCCAATCATGGCTACGCGATTCAGCGTGCTGACGGCAGCTTCGAATACGGAACCAGTGATGCGTCGGGATTCACCCACGTCGTGAGTTCACACGTGGCGGAAACCATAAAACTGTTTTTGGAAGATTGACAACATGCCGGCAGAGCAAATCAAACTTCCCAATGGTAATACCGCAAGCCTGTCCGTCACACCGACGTTGACCGTCGTGAAAGATCAGACGGTAAAGACGGCCCCCGTTCCAGCAAAGAAGGCAATCGTCTTTTTCATTGGAGGAGCTGCCGACCAGGAGAAATACTATTTCCAGGGGGCTTTCCACAATATCGATGACGCCCAGAAACTGCTCGATGCGAGAATAGCCGGCAACGAAAAGCTGAAGACGAAATATACCGGACTCCCCAAAAGCTATAAGGACGCAAGGGGTTCCGGCGACATTCAGACTCACTTTATAGAGAACATACCCAGTAAATCCTGCCCGGTTTACATCGTCGGTCATAGCCTCGGTGGATGGAATGGCGCACATCTGTCGCAGATCCTGTCCGAGGCCGGTTACACCATTAAATTTTTGGTGACGCTCGATCCAGTGGGTGAAGGTTTTTTTGTATGGCTGGGTTCCGACATCTACTTTTCTGAACCAACACCTGTCGCTGAGACATGGATCAACATCCGGGCGAACGCCAGCAAGCCTGATAATTCTGATGGCGTCGCTGATTTCGGGGAGCGCTGGATAATCGAGGCAGGTCCGACCGTCAATAAAACCATTGATCGACACCATGCCTCGGCTGACTGGATGTTTATCGAGCCTGTCCAAGGGACCAAGTCCGCCTGCGATCTGATTTTTGACTCAATCAACGATATCTTCGGCCAATGAACAGAGTACGCGGTGTCATTTACCTTGCCTTGCTTCTCTGTAGTGGCTGTGTAAAAACGGCCAGTATTCCACCGGCCGATCTCACGTTATCGTCCTTCGGACTGGGTTCCAGTAATCTGTTCACGGCACACTTCAGCTCCACTGTGGATTTGCAGAGTGCTTTCAGTGATTACGAACAGTCCAATCAGCTCTCACCGACCCTGATTTGCTCCCTGAATCGGGACACGGAGTTCTCATCCGAGCATCCAATTGCCGTAAAAGCCGAAGGACGAGTAATCGCCAGCAGTCCAGCCAAACCCAATTACAATTTTTCCTCCGAACTTATCTTTTATTACACCAACCCGAATGGAACTCAACGCGACTTGAATGACTATGACGCCATCAAGCCGTTGCTCGAGTCGCAAAACTCGATCCCGTGCAAAGTTCGGATAACCGCCTATGGGTACGAAGCCTACTACTCGAATACGCTATTGATCCCGTCCAGGGTCATGATTGAGCAGATTTTCAGATAGACACCAATCGAAGGTCTATTGCCGACCCTGTCGCAAGGCAGGGTCGGCATTTTTAATCCTCGCGTAATCACCACCGTGCAGTTTCACACTCGACCTTTGCGTCACGGGTAACAGAGAATTGCCCTGAAACCAATTGATAGCCCCCTAACGAAAGCCGCATGCTAGAGGGCTTCGCTCGGGCTTATATCATTCCGAATGATAGTTACCTTCGTGTCATTCGATTCGTTTGCCATCTACCCGCCGAGCATCATCCGCCCATCTTCAATACATTGGCGGATGCATCCATGGAACAATCACTCAAACATTTGCGCTTCCCGTTGGCTATGTTGGCCGTGCTGGTGATGAGCGCCTGCGGCAAGACTCCGGAGACCGCCGCCACCATGCCTGCTGCCAAAGTCAGCGTGGCCAAGGTGCTGGAACAACCGGTCAACGAGTGGGACGAATTCACCGGGCGCCTCGAGGCGCCGGAAACCGTTGAAATCCGTCCGCGGGTCTCCGGCCAGATCGACGAAGTGGCCTTCACCGAAGGTGCGCTGGTCAAGAAAGGCGACCTGCTGTTCCAGATCGACCCGCGTCCGTTCCAGGCCGAGGTCCGCCGCCTCGAAGCTCTGGTAGCCCAATCCCGCGCCAATGCCACCCGCAGTGAAAACGAAGCCGGTCGTGGCGAACGCCTGCGTGCCAGCAACGCCATCTCCGCCGAACTGGCCGACTCGCGCACCAGCGCTGCACAAGAAGCCCGTGCTGCTGTCGGCGCGCTGCAAGCGCAACTGGATCTGGCCAAGCTGAATCTGAGCTTTACCC
Source organism: Pseudomonas sp. GW821-FHT11D10 (assembly GCF_058808435.1). Taxonomy (NCBI): domain Bacteria; kingdom Pseudomonadati; phylum Pseudomonadota; class Gammaproteobacteria; order Pseudomonadales; family Pseudomonadaceae; genus Pseudomonas; species Pseudomonas sp. GW821-FHT11D10. The sequence goes on from NZ_JBXARR010000001.1 coordinate 1,193,674, forward strand.
GCGTCACCGCGCCAATCAGCGGCCGCGTCAGCCGTGCCGAGATCACCGCCGGTAACCTGGTGACCGCCGACACCACTGCGCTGACCAGCGTGGTGTCCACCGACAAGGTCTACGCCTACTTCGACGCCGACGAGCGTGTATTCCTCAAATACACACAACTCGCCCGTCAGGGTCAGCGCGGTGCGACCACTCCGGTGTACATGGGCCTGTCCAATGAAGACGGCAACCCGCACCTGGGCCAGATGAACTTCGTCGACAACCAGGTCAACCCGAAAACCGGCACCATCCGTGGTCGCGCCGTGTTCGACAACAGCGACGGCACCTACACCCCGGGTCTGTATGCACGCCTGAAACTGGTCGGCAGCGGCACCTACAACGCCATGTTGATCAACGATGAAGCGGTCGGTACCGACCTCGGCAAGAAGTTCGTGCTGGTGATGGATGGCGACAACAAGACCGCCTACCGCGCCGTCGAACTCGGTCCGAAGATCGAAGGCCTGCGCATCGTACGCAGCGGCCTGAACAAGGACGACACAATCATCGTCAAGGGTCTGCAACGGGTTCGTCCTGGCTCCCCGGTTTCGCCTGAAGTGATCCCGATGGCCAGCGAGCAAACCATTGCCGCTCTCGCTCAACAACGACAAGCGCTGGAAGCCAGCAACCTGCCCAAAGTCGCACCTGCCAAAGGCGCGTCGGGATCGGTTGTGAAACTGGCTGCTGCGACCCCACGCGGTTAAGGGACGACAACTCCGATGAATTTTTCCCAATTCTTCATTTCACGGCCGATCTTCGCAGCGGTGCTGTCGCTGTTGATCCTGATCGCCGGTGCGATTTCGCTGTTCCAGTTGCCGATCAGCGAATACCCGGAAGTCGTGCCACCGACCGTGGTGGTGCGTGCCAACTTCCCGGGCGCCAACCCAAAAGTCATCGGTGAAACCGTGGCGGCTCCGCTGGAGCAGGCCATCACCGGCGTCGAGAACATGCTGTACATGTCCTCGCAATCCACCGCTGACGGCAAGATCACCCTGACCATCACCTTCGCCCTGGGTACCGACCTGGACAACGCGCAGGTACAGGTTCAGAACCGCGTGACCCGGACCGAGCCGAAACTTCCAGAAGAAGTGACGCGCATCGGTATCACCGTCGACAAGGCTTCGCCCGACCTGACCATGGTTGTGCACTTGACCTCGCCGGACAAACGCTACGACATGCTGTACCTGTCCAACTACGCAATCCTCAACATCAAGGATGAGCTCGCTCGCCTCGGTGGTGTCGGTGACGTACAGCTGTTCGGTATGGGCGACTACTCGCTGCGTGTATGGCTCGACCCGAACAAAACCGCTTCGCGCAATCTGACCGCGACCGATGTGGTGACCGCGATTCGTGAGCAGAACCGTCAGGTGGCCGCCGGCCAACTGGGCGCGCCCCCTGCCCCGAATGCCCAGAGCTTCCAGCTGTCGGTCAACACTCAGGGTCGTCTGGTCTCCGAGGAAGAGTTCGAGAACATCATCATTCGCGCAGGCGACAACGGTGAGATCACTCGTCTGAAGGACATCGCCCGCGTCGAACTGGGTTCCAGCCAATACGCCCTGCGTTCGCTGCTGAACAACCAGCCGGCCGTAGCGATCCCGATCTTCCAGCGTCCTGGCTCCAACGCCATCGAAATCTCGAACGAAGTTCGCGGCAAGATGGAAGAACTGAAGAAAAGCTTCCCGCAAGGCATGGACTACAGCATCGTCTATGACCCGACTATCTTCGTGCGCGGCTCCATCGAGGCGGTGGTTCACACACTCTTCGAAGCATTGATTCTCGTGGTCCTGGTGGTGATCCTGTTCCTGCAGACCTGGCGCGCCTCGATCATTCCGTTGGTGGCGGTACCGGTATCGTTGATCGGTACGTTTGCGGTGATGCACCTGTTCGGCTTCTCGCTCAACGCCCTGTCGCTGTTCGGCCTGGTACTGGCGATCGGTATCGTGGTGGACGACGCCATCGTGGTGGTGGAGAACGTCGAGCGGAACATTGAACTGGGGCTCAACCCCTTCGATGCGACCAAAAAGGCCATGGGCGAAGTGACCGGCCCGATCATTGCCACGGCGCTGGTGCTGTGTGCGGTGTTCGTACCGGCGGCATTCATCTCGGGCCTCACCGGTCAGTTCTACAAGCAGTTCGCACTGACCATCGCGATCTCGACCGTGATCTCGGCTTTCAACTCGCTGACCCTGTCGCCAGCGCTGGCCGCTGTGTTGCTTAAAGGTCATGACGCACCGAAAGACCGTTTCTCGCGAGTGCTGGACAAGATCTTCGGTGGCTGGCTGTTCCGTCCGTTCAACCGTTTCTTCGACCGTGCCAGTCATGGCTACGTCGGCACCGTGCGCCGGGTCATCCGTGGCAGCGGCATCGCCCTCTTCCTGTACGCAGGCCTGATGGTGCTGACCTTCTTCGGTTTCTCCAGCACGCCGACCGGTTTTGTACCCGGCCAGGACAAGCAATACCTGGTGGCCTTCGCGCAACTGCCGGACGCCGCGAGCCTGGACCGTACCGAAGACGTGATCAAACGCATGTCCGACCTGGCACTGAAACAGCCAGGCGTGGAAAGCGCCGTAGCGTTCCCGGGCCTGTCGATCAACGGCTTCACCAACAGCCCGAACGCCGGCATCGTGTTCGTGACCCTGAAACCGTTCGACGAGCGTAAAGACCCGAGCATGTCCGCCGGTGCGATTGCCGGTGCCTTGAACGGCCAGTACGCCGGGATCCAGGAAGCCTACATGGCGATCTTCCCGCCGCCACCAGTACAAGGTCTGGGCACCATTGGTGGTTTCCGCCTGCAAATCGAAGACCGGGGCAACCTGGGCTACGAAGAGCTGTACAAGGAAACCATGAACATTATTGCCAAGAGCCATAACGTTCCGGAACTGGCCAACCTGTTCACCAGCTACACCGTGAACGTGCCGCAGGTCGATGCCGCCATCGACCGGGAAAAAGCCAAGACCCACGGCGTGGCCGTCAGCGACATCTTCGACACCCTGCAGATCTACCTGGGTTCGCTGTACGCCAACGACTTCAACCGCTTCGGTCGTACCTATCAGGTCAACGTTCAGGCAGAGCAACAGTTCCGCCTCGAATCCGACCAGATCGGCCAGCTGAAAGTACGCAACAACAAAGGCGAAATGATCCCGCTGGCGACCTTCATAAAGGTCAGCGACACCTCGGGCCCGGATCGCGTGATGCACTACAACGGCTTCATCACCGCTGAAATCAACGGTGCCGCAGCCCCGGGCTACAGCTCCGGCCAGGCGGAAAAAGCCATCGAGAAACTGCTCAAGGATGAACTTCCGAACGGCATGACCTACGAGTGGACCGACCTGACCTACCAGCAGATTCTGTCCGGCAACACTGCGCTGTTCGTGTTCCCGCTCTGCGTATTGCTGGCGTTCCTGGTGCTCGCGGCTCAATACGAAAGCTGGAGCCTGCCACTGGCGGTGATCCTGATCGTACCGATGACCCTGCTGTCGGCCATCACCGGGGTGATCATCTCTGGCGGCGACAACAACATCTTCACCCAGATCGGCTTGATCGTACTGGTGGGACTTGCCTGTAAGAACGCGATTCTGATCGTCGAGTTCGCCAAGGATAAGCAGGAAGAAGGCCTCGATCCGCTGGCCGCCGTACTCGAAGCCTGCCGTCTGCGTCTGCGGCCGATCCTGATGACCTCGTTCGCGTTCATCATGGGTGTGGTGCCACTGGTGTTCTCCAGCGGTGCCGGTGCCGAGATGCGTCACGCCATGGGTGTGGCGGTGTTCTCCGGGATGCTCGGTGTGACCTTCTTCGGTCTGCTGCTGACCCCCGTGTTCTATGTGCTGATCCGTAACTTCGTGGAGCGCAGCGAGAAGCGCAAAGCGGCCAAGGCGCAAAATCTTCAAAAGCCACTGGAGGCGCACCAATGAGTCTGAAAGTCTTTCTGCCGAGCCTGCTGGTGCTGGCCCTGAGTGCCTGCGCCGTCGGCCCTGACTACAAGACCCCGACGACGGAGGCGGCGAACATCACGTCCGCCACCGACGGCGCCGCCGGCCAGAAGAACTTCGATCGTTCGAAATTCGAAGGCATCTGGTGGCAGCAGTTCGACGATCCGACCCTCAACCAGTTGGTGACTCAATCGCTGCAAGGCAACCGTGAACTGCGCGTGGCATTCGCCCGCTGGAAAGCCGCCCGGGCGATCCGCGACGACGCCAGCAACGATGCGATGCCAACCATCACCAGCCGCGCCAGCAGCGACTTGGCCAAAGGTCAGATCCCGGGCCAGACCACCAACCGGGTCAACAGCGAACGCTACGACCTGGGGCTGGACATGGCCTGGGAGCTGGACCTGTTCGGACGCATCCAGCGCAATCTGGAAGCCAGCGACGCCGACCAGCAAGCGGCCGAAGCCGATCTGTACCAACTGCAAGTCACCATGATTGCCGAACTGGTGGACGCTTACGGTCAACTGCGCGGCGCTCAATTGCGGGAAAAGATCGCCCTGGCCAACCTGAACAACCAGCAGGAGTCGCGCAAGATCACCATCAGCCTGCGTGACGCCGGCGTTGGCGATCAGCTCGATGTTGAACGGGCCGATGCCCGTCTGGCGTCGGTCGAAGCCAGCGTGCCGCAGTTGCAGGCGGAACAGGCCCGGCAGAAAAACCGCATCGCCACCCTGCTGGGTGAACGTCCGGACAAGCTGACCGTCGACCTGAGCCCGAAAGACCTGCCGGCGATTGCCAAGGCCTTGCCGATCGGTGATCCGGGCGAGCTGCTGCAGCGTCGTCCGGACATCCTCAGCGCCGAACGCAAACTGGCTTCGGCCACGGCGCGTATCGGTGTGGCCAAGGCCGACCTGTTTCCTCGGGTCAGCCTAAGCGGCTTCCTCGGCTGGACGGCCGGACGTGGTTCGCAGATCGGTTCCTCGGCGGCCAACGCCTGGGCACTGGGCCCAAGCATCACCTGGGCAGCGTTTGACCTGGGCAGCGTGCGGGCCCGTCTGCGCGGCGCCGATGCCGATGCCGAAGGCGCACTGGCGACCTACGAGCAGCAAGTCTTGCTCGCGCTGGAAGAGTCGGAAAACGCCTTCAGTGATTACGGCAAGCGTCAGCAACGTCTGATTTCGCTGATCCGTCAGAGCGAGTCGAGCCGCAAGGCTGCCGACCTCGCCGAGATTCGCTACCGCGAAGGCACCACCGATTTCCTGGTGTTGCTCGACGCCCAGCGTGAACGTTTGAACGCCGAAGACAGCCAGGCCCAGGCCGAAGTGGATCTGTATCGCGGCATCGTCGCGATCTACAAGGCCCTCGGTGGTGGTTGGCAGCCAGAAACGGTCGCCAGCAAGTAACAGGTTTTTAAAGAGCTCCTTTGGTTGGCCGCAACCAACCAAATTTTTTGCCCCGCGTATCATTCGGTCGCGGGGCTTTTTTGTACCTGTCTTTCATGGTTTTCCAGCACGGTGACCGTCGCTGTGGTGCCGGCTCTCAGTCGGTCCTTGCCTGCATAATCGGGATCGATGCCGATCCGCACCGGTACCCGCTGCGCCAGTTTCACCCAGGTGTAGCTTGGGTTGATGTTGGCCAGCAATCGACTGCCCGGCGCGTTTTCCCGGTCAGCAATGGCGAAGGCGATGCTTTGCACCGTACCGCCGAATTTTTCCCCGCTCATCAATTCGATCCGCACCCGGTCACCCTCCTCGATCCGTGGCAGTTTGGTTTCCTCGAAATAGCCGCTGACATAAAAGGAGCCGCTGTCCACCAGTGCCAGCAGGGCGCCACCGGCCACCGCGTAATCCCCCTGACGGGTCAGTAGATTGGTGACATAACCGCTGACCGGCGCTTCGACACGAGTGCGTTGCAGATCCAGTTCTGCCTGAGTCAATGCGGCAATCGCCAGTTGCACGTTGGCTTCGGCCAGACCGAGATTCGCCTGATTACGCAACAGATCCGCCTGGGCCACTGCCACGTCGGTACTGGACTTTTCCCACTCCTCCCCGGAAATCGCGAACCCTTGCTTGAGCGTACGTCGCCGGCGCTCTTCACTCTGGCGTTGTTTGAGCAGCGCTTCGCTCGCGACAATGGCCGCTTGCGACTGCCCAAGCGTGGCCTTCGAGACCTCCACCGAGCGTTTTGCATGCTCGACGGCGAGGCTGTAGCGCGCCGGATCGATCTCCAGCAGCAACTGCCCCTTGTCGACATGCTGGTTGTCCTGCACCGCGAGCGTGACAATGCGCCCCGAAACATCCGCCGACAGCGTCACCACATCCGCCCTCACCCGCGCATCCCGCGTCCACGGAGCCCGGGTGTAATGCTCCCATGCAAACCAGCCGAGCACGATTGCCAGCAGCACCACCGCCAATGTCGTCAATCGAGTGAGCAACGTCTTCAAGGTTTCAGGCTCCCATCAGCAAAATCAGTGCGGCGCATACACAGGCGTACAAAGCGCCTTCGAACAGCGCCTCGTGCCAGACAAAACGCAGGACGCCGAGCCGGCGCAAACCCCAGTCGAGCACCAGAAAAACCGGTATGCCCAGCAACAGGGCCTGAGCGATGGGAGGCAGGTAAACGCCGCCGATCTCGAAATCAATGGGCAAGGACGGGCTCTCCTTCAGAACGGTCGGGCTGCAAAGGCTCGCCATGTCGCTCCAGAAACGACACCACGATCAACAGGGCCACACGCATGCGAAACACCGACCACAAGTGTTCATGGGTGGCGACATGCAAGGCATCCAGCTCATCGCCAAGCGCATGCAGCGTAGTCAGCAACGGTGTCAGGTGCACATCCGGTCGGCCGGCGACGAAACGGCCGGTCTGACGCAACGCCGTCGATAGCTGCCGACCGAAAGCGTCCGTCAGCAATGTGTTGTTTTGTGCCTGTTGCCTGAGCTGGTGCATGGCCACGCCCAGCGCCACGCAGGCGAGACTGATTTCATACAGGCGCTGCATGTCCCGATCATTGGCGGCTGGCAACACGCCCAGCATCGAGGTCAGGCGATCTACCATGCGACTTTCGAAGGCGAATTGCTGTTCATCGGTAGCCGGGCTCTTGGTCAGTTGGTAGACCTGCTCCCGCGCCTCGTTATAAAAGCGCCTGATTCGAAAGGCCGGGCGGAACGGGAAGATCCAGGCATAGACAATCAGAGCCAACATCGCAGCACTGACGTAGGCACCGGCAAATTCGAACCATTGAATGGCGGTGTTTTGCCCGGTGCCGACGTTCTGCGGACCGAGCATCAGGAAACTCGACAGCCCCAGCCCCATGCCTATACCGGCGGTGGCCGGGCTGGACAGTCCGACCGCGATCACATACAGCAGCGGTGAAAGCAGCAAGGCCAACATTTCGAAATCACTGATCGCCGGGACCAGCATGAACTGATAGAACGCCGACACCACCAAGGCCAGTCCCAGCCCTCGGGCGTAACTCTGCGCGGCGATCAATGGGCGCGGAAACGTCGCCATCAACGAACACAGAATCCCCACCAGAATCATCCCGCCCCGCGCGCCGTCCCAAGCGGTTTCGATCCAGATCAGTCCGGCCACCAGCAACGCACTGAAGGCGCGGATGGCATTCATCGTCGCGAGGGTGAAATCCAGGTGCAAGGGGCTGGACTGGCCACGGAACATGCAGCTGGCCTCTCGTCCTTCCTGTATCGCGTCGCTCAGTTCGAGAATCTGCTCCAGTTGCTGTAACAGCCGCGCCTGCTCCCAGCGCAATGCCCATGCCAGCGAGCGCAGGGTTGCACTCATGTCTTCCGTCAGTTGTTCGGCCTTGTAGGCAAGCGCTTCGAATTGCTGTTGCAGCGCGACAAACTGGTGCCGAACCTCGGCCGGCAATGAGCGTCCTTGCTGTGCGAGCTGATCAAGAAGTGCCAGCTCCTCGGCGCGCAATTGCTGGATGTCCAGCGGCAGATCGCCCTCCCAGCGTTCGGTGAGCAATTCACGCTGGTGGCGTAATGCGGTCAGGCGCGATGTCAGCAGCATCAATTGATTGCCCAGCAACAACACCAGATTGTTGGCACTGCGCAGGCGCGGAGCATCGAAATACAGATGCCGGCGCAGGCCTTCGAGGGCGCTGATTTCCCCCAGCAGCTGCATTTGCCGACGCTGAAAGTCCGCTTCGCTTTCTTCGGTGCGCAGCACGGCGGCGGCATGGGTGGCGACTAGCTTGATCACCTGATCGACCTTCGCGAAATAGTTGCGCGATACCGCTTCGGGCCGCGCCGTCAGCAGACTGACCACGCATACGCATGCCACCGCCAGCAAGGTTTCGGTAACCCGGGTCACCGCCAGCAGAAAGGTGCCGTCCTGATCCGGAATCGCCAGCAGCGCCACCACCACGGCGGTATACCCGCTAAGCACGAACGCCTGGGAACTGGTGTAGCGCAGCAACGTGCCGCCGGCCGTGCACAGGGCCAGCCATAGCGCGAGCGTCGTAATGAACAGCAGCGGCGCCTGGGGGAAAATCGCCATCAGTACCACAGCCACCACCGCGCCGAGGGTCGTCCCGATGATTTGTCCGAAACTGCGTGCCAACGCCATCCCGGCCAGAGGCTGGCTGATGATCACCACGGCCATGATCGACCATTTCGGCTGGTCGAGATCGAACAGGAACGCCAGGTACAACGTCAGCAATCCGGCGGCAATGGTGCGCAAACCAAACAGCAGCACGGCCTGGCTGGGGTGGATCACCGCCTTGAAATAAATAAGCAGGGATTGCATGGGTAGCCTCTTCGAAACAACTTCTGCAAGCGTAGACACTGCATGGAGGGCATGACGGCGAACAGGGTCGACACGAGTTGTAGGTCGATTCAACGCCTGTAGTAGGCCATATCGGGCAGAGGGTTTGACTCACGGCGCGAGCTGACAGAAGCTTGCGACCTCCGCTACAAAACGAAAGTTTCGGAAATTCGCATGCCTCAGTCTCGCCGTTATTTGCTCATCAGCCTCGGCCTTGTGCTGATCCTCTTCGTGGGCTGGCTGTCATTGCGCAGTACCGCGCCCGTGGTGCCGGAAGCGATCAAGCATGGGTACAGCGAAGCGCTGGCCGCCGCTCGGGCTGGCCAACCGGGTGCCGCGCGGGTTTTGTATCAGCAACTGGGGCGTCCGGACCTGTCGGTCAAGCGGCGCGTCTGGCTGCATGCCGAGTTGCCCAATTACCCGAGCCCGCAGGCCCTGAAACTGGCGGATGCCGATCTGCAAAACGAATCGCCGGACGTGCGGCTGGCAGCGATCAAAAGTGTGACCGGCCTGGTGCCGGGCGGGCAGCGCAGCCTGCTGCTGGGTCCGTTGCTCGACGATGAAGATCAAACCGTACGCTTCGCCGCGATCAACGCCCTGCTCGGCTTGTCTCCAGATCAGTTGGGCCTGTATTTCGCCCCGCTCCAGCAAGGCATCGACGTGTGGGAGCAGGCGCTCAAGGCCCAGCCGGAAAGCGCCGCCAACTACGTGCAACTGGCGCGCCTGTATCTGCACAACGCCGAACTGAAACAGGCACAGGAAGCGCTGGAACAAACCCTGCGCCTGGACCCCGGCAACTTGCCGGCGCTGGTGATGCAGATCGAAGTGCTCGACCGTCAGGGCCAGAGCGACGCTGCGCGACAGCTGCTCGCCCGACAATTGAAGGCCCAACCCGATTCGGCTTATCTGCAACATGCCCTTGGCCTCTGGCTGCTGCATCACGATCAACGCGAGTACGCCCTGCTCGGTTTATCCAAAGCCGTGGAGCTCGAGCCCGACAACAAGGACTACCGCTACGACCTCGCCACCACCCTGCACAGCGCCGAAGAACTGGAAGCGGCGCAAAAGCAGCTGCAGGAAATCGTCCAGCGTCACCCTGCCGATCGCAAGGCGCGGGTGCTGCTGATCAATTACTGGAAAGAAAGCGGTCAGTTGCAGAACGTGCAGATCCTGCTGGCCCAGCTCGAACAGATGAATCCCGACGATCCTTCGCTTCAACAAGGTCTCTAGCGGCCTTCTCGACACATCCCGCAAGAAAATCGGAACCGCCGTCACGGCAAAAGGTCAAGTAATCAGGCAGTGCCAAAACGGCGTCCGGCGCCCGCTGCCTCGTTTCCCCTAGTCATGAGAGGGCATTTTTTGTCTACATCGAACGCGTTGATCAGTGCAAAAGCCGCCACCGGCATCGAGGGTCTCGACGATATCCTGGCCGGTGGTTTGTCCCGCAGTCATGTTTTCTTGCTGGAGGGCGAGCCTGGAACCGGTAAAACCACAGTCGCGTTGCATTTTCTGCTGGCCGGCGCCCGTGCCGGCGAACGTTCGTTGTACATCACGCTGTCCGAAACCGAGCGCGAATTGCGCCAGGGCGCGGCGTCCCACGGTTGGGAACTGAACGAAAACATCGAGATTTTCGAGCTGACGCCCCCGGAAAGCCTGCTCAACGCCGAGCATCAGCAGAGTCTGTTGTACTCCTCGGACCTTGAGCTGGGTGAAGCGACGAAGCAGATTTTCGAAGTGGTCGAGCGCTTCAAGCCCACCCGGGTGGTGCTCGACAGCCTCTCGGAAATCCGCCTGCTGGCGCAAAGCTCCCTGCGCTACCGTCGACAGATTCTGGCGATCAAGCATTACTTCGTGCGCTACGACGCCACGGTTTTACTGCTGGATGACCTGACCACCGAATCCCTCGACAAAACCGTGCACAGTGTCGCTCACGGCGTGATCCGTCTCGAAGAACTGACCCCCAACTATGGCGCGGAACGCCGTCGGGTGCGGGTGATCAAGTATCGCGGGCAGAAATACCGTGGCGGCTTCCATGACTTCACCATCATGGGCGATGGCGTACACGTCTTCCCGCGTCTGGTGGCAGCGGAGCACCGGGGCGATTACCCACGGCTGCAACTGTCCAGCGGCATCAAGGAAATGGACGCCCTGCTCGGTGGCGGTATCGAAACCGGCTCCAGCACGTTGATTCTGGGCCCGGCGGGCACAGGCAAATCCTTGATCACCATGATTTTCGCGGCCGCCGCCGTGGCGCGTGGTGAAAAGGCTGCCCTGTTCATTTTCGACGAAGAGCTGGGCCTGCTGTTCGAGCGCATGAAAAACATCGGCATCGACCTCAAGGCCCTGCAAGCTACCGGCAATCTGCTGATCGAACAGGTGGACGCCGCCGAGCTGTCTCCCGGTGAGTTCTCCCACCGGGTACGACGCTGCGTCGATGAAGGAGACATCAAGACCGTGGTGATCGACAGCATCAACGGCTATCAGGCCGCGATGCCGGAAGAGAACGCGCTGGTGCTGCATATGCACGAACTGTTGCTGTACCTGAACCGCAAGGGCGCCGCGACGTTCATGACCGTCGCCCAGCACGGACTAGTCGGCGACATGCAGGCCCCGGTCGACATCACCTACCTCGCCGACACGGTGATTCTGCTGCGCTACTTCGAAGCCCTCGGCAAGGTACGTCGAGCGATTTCGATCATCAAGAAACGCACCGGCAGCCACGAATCGACCATTCGCGAATATCGCATTTCCTCGCAAGGCATGACCATCGGTGAGCCGCTGGAAGCCTTCCAGGGCGTGCTGCGCGGCGTACCGACCTACCTCGGCGCGAGCAATCCGCTGCTCAAGGATGACAGCTTGTGACCGTCACCGTACCGCTGTCGGAACGGGCGCTGATCCTCGCGCCCCTGGGGCGCGACAGCCAGGTGGCGCTGATGATCCTCAACGAGGCCGGCTACGGTGGCCTGATCACGCCCGATCTCGCCACGCTGTGCAGCGAACTTGAGCCCGGCGCCGGTCTGCTTTTGATCGCGGCCGAGGCCCTGAATGGCCCGGAGCTTGAAGGCCTGCTGCTGTACCTGGAGCAACAACCGGCGTGGTCTGACTTGCCAATCGTCTTGCTCACCCATCACGGCGGATCTGAACAAGGGCCTTCGTCGCGGCTCAGCAAACTGTTGGGCAACGTGACGTTTCTTGAGCGCCCTTTCCATCCGGCGACGTTGATCAGCCTGATTTCCACCGCACTGCGCGGGCGACGACGACAGTACGAGGCCCGCGACCGCCTGATCGATCTGAGCAACAGCGAGCGGCGTCTGCAATCGACCCTCGAAACCCTCGAGCAGCAAGTCGAAGAGCGCACCGCGCAGCTGCGGCACAACGAAGAAGCCCTGCGCCAGTCGCAGAAAATGGAAGCGGTCGGCCAGCTCACCGGCGGGATCGCCCACGACTTCAACAACATGCTGACCGGGATCATCGGCAGCCTCGAATTGCTGCGCCGGCGACTGGCCCGTGGCCGCACCGACGACCTCGACAGCCTGATCGATCTCGGCGTGACCTCGGCCAACCGCGCCGCCGGCCTGACCCATCGTCTGCTGGCGTTTTCCCGTCGCCAGTCGCTGGACTCCAAAGCCGTGCAGATGAACGATCTGGTGCAGTCGATGGGCGAACTGCTGCAACGCAGCCTCAACGAAAGCATTCAGCTGGACATGCGCCTGCACGAACAATTGTGGGTGGCCGAGGCCGACCCCAATCAACTGGAAAGCGCCCTGCTCAACCTGGTGATCAACGCACGGGATGCGATGCCCGACGGCGGCAATCTGGTGGTCGAGACGGGTAATCAGGTGCTGGATCGCGACTACACCGCGACCTATAGCAATCTTGAGCCCGGTGATTACGTCGTGTTGAGCGTGACCGACAATGGCTGCGGCATGCCGGAGAGTGTCATCAATCGTGCGTTCGACCCGTTTTTCACCACCAAGCCGATCGGCCAGGGCACGGGGCTGGGGCTGTCGATGATCTACGGCTTCAGCAAGCAATCCGGTGGTCATGTGTCGATCGACAGCAAAATCGATCAGGGCACCACGGTCAAACTCTATCTGCCGCGCTTCCAGGGTGAATCACTGCCTCACGCACCCGCTGACGCGGAGCAGGCGCCGGACGCCGTGGAAGGCGAAACCGTATTGATCGTCGAAGACGACCCGGCCGTGCGCGTGCTGGTCAGCGCGGTATTGAGTGAATTGGGTTACGGGTTTGTCGAAGCCGGCGATGCTGACGGTGCCATGCCGATTCTGGATTCGGAGCAACGTATCGATCTGCTGATCAGCGACGTCGGTCTGCCTGGCATGAACGGGCGGCAACTGGCGGAAATAGGCCGGCAGTACCGGCCTGACTTGAAGGTCCTGTTCATCACCGGTTATGCCGAGCACGCGGCGGTGCGCGGCGGATTCCTCGACCCGGGCATGCAGATGATCACCAAGCCGTTCACCTTCGATCTGTTGACGGCGAAGGTGCGGGAAATGATCAAGAGCTGAGGCGGTTAACGCCTCAGGCCAGCAGTTCCTGAATCTTCTCCTGCAACACATCCAGATCGAACGGTTTTTCCAGGATCGGCGCCCGGCGGGTGATGGGGCTGCCGGTCTCGCGGATTTCCTGCGGATAACCGCTGATGAAGATCACCTTCAGATCCGGACGCAACTTGACGGCGGGTTCGGCGATCTGCACGCCGGAGATCCCGCCAGGCAGGCGGAAATCGGTAATCAACATGTCCAGATGCGGCTTGCTCGCCAGAATCTCGAACGCCTGCTCGCCGTTTTCGGCCTGCAATACGCGATAGCCCTGGCCTGACAAATAATCGGTCAGGACCATCAGGATCACCGGTTCGTCCTCGACGACGAGTACTACATCTTGTGCATCTACGCTCATGGGAAGCCTTTGTTCGGTCAATAGCTGCTGATACGACCGTGTGGTCACTCAGAGGTTGCGTTTGTTTTGCCGTTTTCCTGGAGCGGCAGACAAACGCGAAACAGGGCGCCCTCGTTGATCTTGCTTTCGACGACGATGGAGCCGCCATGGGCGGCGACGATCTGCTCGGAAATGAACAGACCCAGTCCGAGGCCGGCCACCACCGTCTTGGCGGAAACCCGTTCGAACTGTTGAAAAATGCGTTTCTGGTTCTCCTCGCTGATGCCGATGCCCTGATCCTGAACTTCGACCCGGGCTTCATTGCCTTCGCGATAAACCCGAACCTGGATCGGACTTTTACCGCCATAACGCAACGCGTTGGTCAGCAGGTTCGACACCACCTGCTCAATACGGAATTCGTCCCACTGCCCTTCCACCGGCTCGGTCGCGGTGAAGCTGACCTCGGTCTCGGCAGCTTCGATCTGCTGGGCGAAGTTCTCCAGCAGCGTGCCTACCAGTTGCGCGAGATCGAAGCGACTCGGTCGGATCGACAGCTTGCCGGTGCGGATCCGCGACACGTCGAGCATGTCTTCGATCAGGCGGATCAGACTTTTGATCTGGCGCTCGTCGCGGTCGACCATGGCGTGCATCTTGTCGAGGGTGAACGCGGCGGCGTTGTCCCGGGCCAGGTGCATCTTGCGCAGTTGGGTTTCGAGGATAAGGCCGTTGAGCGGCGTGCGCACTTCATGGGCGACGATCGACATGAAATCGTCGCGCATGCGCACCGCCTGCTCCAGTTCGCCCTGGGTGCTTTGCAGTTGCTGCAACAGCGCTTCCTGTTCGCGACGGCTCTGCTCGAGGGCTTCGACCTGTTGCTTCATCGCCTTGCTCTGGCGGTACAGGTCGACGAAGACGTTGACCTTGCTCTTCACCGCGTGGATATCCAGCGGCTTGTGCAGGAAGTCCACCGCGCCGCTTTCATAGCCCTTGAACGCGTAATTGAGTTCACGGCCGGCGGCGCTGACGAAGATGATCGGGATGTTCTTGGTTTTCTCGGTGCCGCGCATCAGCTCGGCCAGTTCGAAGCCGTTCATGCCGGGCATCTGCACGTCGAGAATGGCCATGGCAAATTCGTGTTGCAGCAGCAGCGACAGCGCTTCGTCCGCCGACAACGCTTTATAGACGGTGCGGTCTTCGCGTTTGATCAGCGCTTCGAGGGCCAGCAGGTTCTCGGGCAGATCGTCGACGATCAGCAGTTTTGCCTGGATATTACTCAGCATGCGATTCGTTCCAGCTCGACAAGCAGACGGCCGATGCCGTGGATGGGAAGAATGTAATCCGGTTGATGAATCTTCAGCGCAGCGCGGGGCATGGTCGCGACCTGCGCTTCGTCCGGGTCCTGCACGATGGTCAGCCCGCCCTGGCGTTTGACTTGCGCCAGGCCCCGCGCGCCATCGTGGTTGGCACCGGTCAACAGTACCGCGGCCAGCGCCGGCCCGTAGGCATCGGCGGCGGATTCGAACAGAAAGTCGATCGAAGGCCGCGAATGATGCAGACGGTCTTCAAGGCTCAGCGACAGGCTGAGGTCCTGCTCCACCGACAGGTGATAACCCGGCGTCGCGAAGTACACGGTGCCGGGCGCGATGTCCTGTTTGTCGATGGCTTCTGCTACCGGCAGCGCCAGTCGACGGGCGAACACATCGGCGAGCTGGCTGCGGCGCTCTTCCGGCAGATGCAGGACGATGATGATCGGCAGCCCGAACCCGGCACGCAGTGAACCGAGCATCGTCAACAAGGCCTCGACGCCACCGGCGGAAGCTCCGACCACAATCGCCTCGACCCGAGGCAAATCCGCTGCACTGTTCATGATTTGCGGTAGATCCGTTCTTGTTTCACCAGCGGCTCGAACTGGTTGGAGTAGCCGGAAAAATCCAGAGTTTCCTTGCTGCCCAATACCAGGAATCCACGGTGGCACAACGATTCATGGAACAACCCGAACGCTCGATCCTGAAGTTTTTTGTTGAAGTAAATCAACACGTTACGACACGAAATTAATTGAGTTTCGGAGAATACACTATCGGTCGCCAGGCTGTGATCGGCGAAGGTCACGTTCTCGCACAGGCTCTTGTCGAAAATCGCGTAGCCATAGGCAGCAGTGTAGTAGTCGGCGAACGAGCGCTGACCGCCGGCCTGCTGATAGTTGGCGGTGTAGGCGCGCACGTTCTCCATCGAGAAGATCCCCTGCTTGGCCTTGTCCAGCGAGCGCGGGTTGATGTCGGTGGCGTAGATGATCGTGCGGTCGAGCAGACCTTCTTCGCGCAGCAGAATCGCCATCGAGTAGACCTCCTCGCCGGTGCTGCACCCCGCGATCCAGATCTTGATCGACGGATAGGTCTTGAGCAGCGGCACCACCTCCTGACGGATCGCCAGGAAGTGCGACGGATCGCGGAACATCTCGCTGACCGGGATCGTCAGCAATTGCAGCAACTGCATGAACGCCGTCGGGTCATGCAAGACTTTCTCTTGCAAGGCCGAGATGGTCGCGCACTCGAACTGGCTCAGCGCATGTTGCACCCGGCGCTTGATCGAAGCGCCGGAGTAATCGCGAAAGTCATAGCTGTACTTGAGATAAATCGCCTCGATCAGCAACCGCAGTTCGATTTCACTGTTTCGTTCAACGGGATTACTGCGTTCCACTAAATGCGTTCCATCTTCGGTAACCACACGCGAATCAGCGAGAACAGGCGATCCAGGTCGATGGGCTTGGCCAGGTAATCATTGGCGCCCGCCTGCAGGCAGCGCTCCTGATCGTCCTTCATGGCCTTGGCCGTCACCGCGATGATCGGCAGCTTGCGCCAGCGCGGATCCTTGCGGATTTCCATGGTGGCTTCAAAACCATCCATTTCCGGCATCATCACGTCCATCAGCACCAGGTCGATGTCCTCGACTTCATTCAGTTTTTCAATCGCTTCACGGCCGTTACGGCCGATCACCACGACTGCACCCTTGGTTTCCAGCGCGCTGGTCAGGGCGAAGATGTTGCGCACATCGTCGTCCACCAGCAGCACTTTGCGACCTTCGAAGACCTTGTCGCGACTGCGGGCGGTCTTGAGCATCTTCTGCCGTTCATGGGACAACTGCGATTCGACTTTGTGCAGAAAGAGTGTGACCTCATCCAGCAGACGTTCCGGCGAGCGCGCACCTTTGATGATGATCGAGCGCGAATACTTGCGCAGGTCGGCCTCTTCGTCGCGGGTCAGGTTGCGTCCGGTGTAGACGATGACCGGCGGGAACGAGCAGATGTCCTCGGTGGACATGCGCTTGAGCAGATCGTTGCCGAGCATGTCCGGCAACTTCAGGTCGATGACCATGCAATCGAAGATCGTCGTGCGCAGCAGCTCCAGCGCGTCCTGTGCCAGGCCGACAGCGGTGATTTCGATGTCGTCATCGCCGATCAGGCGGGCGATGCTTTCCCGTTGCAGATCGTCGTCCTCGACCAGCAGCACGCGCTTGACCTTCTGGGTCAGCTTGGCCTCAAGACGAGCGAACACGTCCTTGAGCTCTTCGCGGGTGGTCGGCTTGACGGCGTAACCGATGGCGCCCATGTGCATCGCCGCTTCTACGCGGTCTTCCACGGAAATCACGTGTACCGGGATGTGCCGGGTTTCGGCGTGTTCTTTCAGGCGTTGCAGGACGGTCAGGCCCGAGTGGTCCGGCAGGCGCATGTCCAGCAGGATCGCGTCTGGCACGAACTCTTTCGCCAGGTCATAACCTTCATCGGCACCGTGGGCGACCAGGCACTGATAGCCCAGTTCATGGGCCAGGTCGTAAAGGATGTGAGCAAAATTCGGCTCGTCTTCCACCACCAGAATGCAACGGGTAGCGAACGGTGCCTTGTTGCGGTCATCGTTGAAGCGCGGGATGTCGACAGGCGCCAGAGGCGAAACCGCTGCGACAGGCGCGATGACCGGAGTAGAGGCCGGTGGACTGAAGGTCAGCGGCACAACCGGCGTGTCACCCGGCTCGCTGTATTGCTGCGGCAACACCAGGGTGAAGGCACTGCCCTGCCCCGGCGCGCTGCTGACGCTGATCGAACCGCCCAGCAACGTCGCCAGATCCCGGGAGATCGACAGGCCCAAGCCGGTGCCGCCGTATTTGCGGTTGGTGGTGCCGTCGGCCTGGCGGAAGGCTTCGAAAATGCTTTCCTGCTGGTCCTGCGCAATTCCGATCCCCGAGTCGCGCACGATGAAGGCGATGCGATCGTCCGGCTGGCCGGCGATGGTCAGGCTGACCGTGCCCTGCTCGGTGAATTTCACCGCGTTGGACAGCAGGTTCTTGATCACCTGCTCCAGACGCTGACGGTCAGTGAACAAGGTGATCGGTGCATCAGGCTGCAATTCGACGTTGAAGGTCAGCTTCTTGTCCGCCGCCAGCGGTTCGAACACGCTGCGCAAGCCATCGGCCAGACGCGCGACGCTGGTGTTTTCCGGCATCACTTCGAGTTTGCCGGCTTCCACCTTGGAAATGTCGAGAATATCGTTGATCAGGTTGAGCAGATCGTTGCCGGCGGAATAGATCGACTCGGCAAACTTGACCTGCTCGGCGCTGAGGTTGTCCTGCGGGTTTTCCGCCAGCAGCTTGGCCAGGATCAAGGAGCTGTTCAGCGGCGTGCGCAGCTCGTGGGACATGTTGGCGAGGAATTCGGACTTGTACTTGCTCGAACGCTGCAATTCTTCGGCGCGTTCTTCGAGCTGCACCTGGGCCTGATTGAGCTCGGTGTTCTTCTGATCCATGGCGTCGCGCTGCTCGGCCAGGGTCTGGGCCTGTTCGGCCAGTTGCTCGTTGGTCTGTTCCAGCTCGACTTGCTGGGTTTCCAGATGCGCCTGGGACTCCTTGAGAATCCGCGACTGTTCTTCCAGCTCTTCGTTGGCGGTTTTCAGCTCTTCCTGCTGCACCTGCAATTCTTCGTTGAGCTGCTGGGTTTCGGCCAGCACTTCCTGCAAACGCTGGCGATAACGCGCCGCTTCGATGGACGTGCCGATGTTGCCGGCAATCAGTTCCAGCAGCGCGACATCGCGGTCGGAGAGCGGACGCAGGAAACCCAGTTCGATCACGCCGTTGACCCGTTCGTCATCGCTGGTCGGCACCACCAGCACGCTGTGCGGCAGGCCTTCGCCCAGACCGGAACTAACCTTGAAGTAATCCGAGGGCACCGAGTCCAGACGAATCAGCCGCGCCTGCTGGGCAACCTGCCCGACAATGCCTTCATCGCTGTAGATCGACTGTTCCTGTTGTTCCTGTTCGCGGGAGAAACCGTAAGTCGCCACGCGTTTGAGGCCGCCATGTTCTTCGCGCACATACAGCGCGGCCACGGCGGTGCCAAGGTACTGGGCGCAGAACTGCAGAATGTTGCGCCCCAGCAGGTTGAGCGTCAGTTGCCCCAGGACCTGCTCGGCCAGCTGCGTCTGGCCGTTGCGCAGCCAGGCTTGTTGCTCCAGACGATGGGCGCTGGCCTCTTGCGCGGCCAGGGTCGCGCCATAGCTTTGCGAAAGGTTGAGCAGATCACGTCGACCGACATAGGCCAGCAGACCGCTGATGCCGGCCACAAACAGCAGATAAAGGCTGATGCTCCAGATCGTGGTGCGGCGCACGTCTTCATTGCGCGCGGCGCGCAGCAACTGTTCGGTTTCAATCACATCGTCAAACTGCTTGCGCACTTCATCGGTCAGGCGCTTGCCCTTCCCCGCCTTGACCGCGGCCTTGTAGTCACCGCTGGCGCGCTGCAGATCGATCATCGATTGCGCGTAGGTCGCCCACTCGGCTTGCAGCGCCTGAAGACGACGCAGACGATCGGTCTGCACCGGATTGTCGGCAGTCAGTTCGAGCAAGGTGTTCAGTGCCACAGCGATGCGCGGCTTGGCCGTCTCGTACGGGTCGAGGAAGTGTTCGTCGCCGCTGAGCAGAAACCCGCGCATGCCGGTTTCCAGGTCCACGGTGAGTTTCACCGCTTCGTTGGCGTTATTGATCACCCGGTCGGTGTGCTCCACCCACTGGATCACGGACAGCAGATAAGTGATCAGCGAAACGAAGAACACGGCACTGATCACGCCGACGCCCAACGGCAAACTGACGTTGCGGCTCAGGAGTTTGCGAAACCGTTGCTCATCAACCGAAGACGGAGAGGACATGTGGCAGCCTTGTCGAACTGTTGAAAACCAGGGAGTTTGCCCCAAAACAGTGGCATGGATCCATTTTTCTCACAGTGTTAGCACTGTTTTCCCACATTTGCCTGCGCCGAATCTCAGGCCAACGGTTATCCTTGCCCGCCCGTTTGCGCCTATTCTTTTTTGTATCCATTCGGGAACTTGTGGCTATGCGCCACTTACTCATGCAAGAGCCCGGCATTTTTGATCGACCGGCGCCCCTTTACCCATTCTTGAGAGCCGCCACTATGTCCAGCACCGCGTCCACCATCCTTGTAGTAGAAGACGACGCCATCGTGCGCATGCTGATCGTCGATGTGCTGGAGGAGTTGGAGTTCGAGGTTCTGGAAGCGGATGGCAGCGAACAGGCGCTGGAAATCCTCAAGGATGTGAATCAGCACATCGACCTGATGATGACCGACGTCGGCCTGCCGATCATGGATGGCCGTCAGCTGGCCACCGAAGCCCGCAACATTCGCCCGGCACTGCCGATTCTGTTTGCCAGCGGTTACGCCGAGACCATTGAAGTGCCGGCGGACATGCATGTGATCGGCAAGCCGTTTTCCATTGATCAACTGCGCGACAAGGTCAAATCCGTTCTGGAGCAATCCTGAGCACAAAACGTCAATGCCTGAGCAAGCTGTCACGGGCCCTGCCGGCGGCCTTCTTGCTCGGACTTGCCCGACGTATATCCGATAAAAACGGATCACTCGACACGTGGGTTATGGTCTAATCCGCGCGCCTTTTTTCCGTCACTTCGTCCCAGGAACCGTTTCTCATGAGTCAGCCCGCAACCAAAGTCCTCGTCATTGGTTACGTCTGGCCGGAACCCCGCTCCTCCGCTGCGAGCGGGCATGTGATGCAGATTCTCGAGACGTTCCTGCAACAGGGCTGGCAAATCACCTTTGCCAGCCCTGCCGGCACCGGCGAACACCGCGCCGACCTGACCGCACTGGGGATCCGCGAAGTCCCGATCGAACTGAATAACAGCAGTTTCGACACATTCATCAGCGAACTGATGCCGGATATCGTGCTGTTCGACCAGTTCATGATCGAAGAACAGTTCGGCTGGCGCGTGGAGAAACATTGTCCCGACGCCCTGCGCGTTCTGGAAACCTCGGATCTGCAAAGCCTGCGGCATGCACGGCATCAGCGTTTGAAGGATCGGCTGAAGCACAGCGATGACGCCAACGACTTCGCTGAGCTGTTTGCCCCGGCGCTGGCTGAAGAGTTCGAATTGATGGCTGACACCGACCTGGCCAAGCGCGAGATCGCCGCGCTGTATCGCTGCGACCTGAACCTGATGATCTCGCAGGTGGAAATCGAGTTGCTGGTGCAGCAGTTCAAATTGCCACCCGAGCTGTTGCACTGGTGCCCTTTGATGGTCGAGCCACCGAACACGCCAGCGAAACCCTTCGAGGAGCGCGCGCATTTCCTCAGTATCGGCAACTTCCGTCACGCGCCGAACTGGGACGCGGTGTTGTGGATGAAATCCACCGTCTGGCCGCTGATCCGCGAGCAGCTGCCCAAAGCCCAATTGCACCTCTACGGCGCCTACACGCCGCCCAAAGCAGCGGCCCTGCACAATGCCGCCCAGGGTTTTCACATCATGAACTGGGCCGAGGATGCGTTGCAGGTCATGTCTGATGCACGGATCTGCCTGGCGCCCTTGCGTTTTGGTGCCGGCATCAAGGGCAAACTGATTGATGCGATGCTGTGCGGTACGCCAAGTGTCACCACGCCGATCGGCGCTGAAGGCATGCACACTGATCAGCCGTGGCCTGGCGCGGTTTGCCGTACGGCGCAGGATCTGGCCAATGCTGCGGTTGAGCTGTATCGCGACGAAGCCCGTTGGCACGCCGCCCAGTCCCATGGGCAAACACTGCTCAAGGATGTTTATCAGCAAGCCATCCATGGGCCGGCGCTGATCAAAAAACTGCAGGACTGTCGCCAAAACATTGTCCAGTCGAGGCGCAACAACTTCACCGGCAGCATGTTGCGACATCATTCGCACAAGAGCACGCAGTACATGGCTCAATGGATTGAAGCGAAAAACTCGAACAAGTAATTCGATCTGGAAATGTATAAACACAACAGCCAACAACTTGCATCACTCAACCAATAGCCAGTAAAAACGCTCAACCTTATAAACATCCTGCACGCGCCAAGCTTCTGGTTCGAGGTGGCGCGATTCACCCACTAATGCAGGATGCATCCATGAGCGATACCAATAACTACGCGCTGCATAATTGGATGGCGGCGACACCGTCCATTGATTCCCTTTCCATCTGCAATCTGACGCTACCGGGAACCCACAACGCCGGCAGTGACTGGCGCGCCACCTATCCGGTACTCGGCCCGCCCCGCCATTGGCTGGCCTGTCAGCATGATTCGTTTCATGCTCAGTTACACCACGGCGCAAGGGTGCTGGACGTCCGTCTGGCCTACGAGCCAAAGGCAGAGGGCGTCGGCAAGTTCGTTGCTCACCATGGCGGACACCGCAACTCCAGAACATTGGGAAACCTGATCACCGACGTCGAAAACTTCCTGCGGCAAAGCCCGGACGAGTTCATTGTCCTGGACTTTCACAGCCTTGATGGCGACGATTTCGATTATGAATACTTCCATAAAATGGTGGTTCACTTGCTGGGGCACCGTCTGATTCCAAGTCGATACCTGACTTCAAGCCTTGGCCAACTTAAACACCTCAGCAGCGAGCAGCGTGTATTCATCGCTGCCCGCCCACACTGGCAACTTGATCGCTACGTGTACATTGATTAAATCAATCATCAATGGTCGGGCAGCGACTTGACTTCAACCCAGGAGTTGAAGCAGTTCATCGGCAATACTCTGAAGTCCCCACCGGGTTCCTGGAATCCCTGGTCACTGTCTGCCACCAGTTTCACCGCGCTGGGCGGGCCGGTTGATATTCATAAGGAATTGAACGAGTGGTTCGACCCGAACAACAGTGACTGGGCGATGAAGTGCAACATCATCAACGTCGACTTCCTTGAAGAGTCCAATATCGTGTCGTTCTGCCGTGCCGTGAATCAGACCAAGGCCCACCAGCACTCGTATGATCGCAAACTGGCGTAACGGGCGCGCAAAGAGGCATGATCGCCGGGCGATAACAAAAAAAGCGCCCGACCATGACTCGAACAGCCCGCGTCACCGACCCCTCTTATGAACTGATGGATGACCACAACGGGTTGTCCATCATCTACCGCCAGCACGGTTTCCCCTGCCCGCTGGTGCGCTGGCATTTTCACAAGGAGTACGAGCTGCACCTGATCGTGGCCAGTTCGGGCAAGGTGTTCATTGGCGACTACATCGGCAACTTCTACCCGCAGACGCTGTTCCTGACCGGCCCCAATCTGCCGCACAACTGGATCAGCCAGGTGGCCGAAGACGAGGTGGTCGAGAAGCGCGACATGCTGGTCAACTTCACCGATGAGCTGTTCGAAAGCGGTCATCAGGTGTTCGCCGAACTCAAGACCCTGGCGCCGCTGCTGGAGCGTGCGCAGTACGGCATCGAATTCCGTTGCCCGCGCACGATTCGCCAGGCCATGAACCTGATGCAGAAGATTGCCGACACCAAGGGCATCACCCGCCTCGGGCACTTTTTCATCCTGATGGAGTTGCTGGCCGCCACCGACGACTACCAACTCCTGTCCGGCGCAACCACCCCGCAACTGGCGGACGAGCATAACATCGACCGCACCAACCGCGCGGTGGATTACATTTTCGCCCACTACGCTCGCGAACTGCCGCTGGAGGAAGTCGCCGAGCACCTTGGCATGAAACCCACCTACTTCAGCCGCGTGTTCAAGCAGGCCACCGGGCGCAACTTCATCGAATTCGTCAATCGCCTGCGCATCAGCAAATCCTGCGAATTGCTGGCGGACGGCGACAAACCGGTGACCGAGGTCTGTTTCGAGTCGGGCTTCAACAATATTTCCAACTTCAATCGGCGCTTTCAGCAGCTCAAAGGCATGACGCCGTCGCATTATCGGCGGCTGGTGGTGCAGCGCCTGACCGAGCAAAACCACGGCTGACGCCTGAAAACCTGTACGGATTCATGCCTGCCGCCCTTCTGAAACGCCCTTGCCTGCGTTTATCGCGCCAATCCCGAGTGCAAAAAAGTATCGATTCAAGTGCTAGGGATGATTTGTCAGCCCTGCGTTAGAAGGCTGTAATCAGTGCACATTCTTCCCCCGCCGGAAGAACACAAAAACAATAACTGTCCTTCTGCCCCCACCGGGTGCAGAAAAGGAGTGCACGATGCAACCCACTGCAAAAGCTCTGCTGGCCCTCACCTGCATGACCCTCAGCAGCGTCAGCCTTGGCGCCCAGACCCTGACCATCGCCACCGTCAACAACAGCGACATGATCCGCATGCAAAAGCTCTCGAAAACCTTCGAGACCGAGCATCCGGACATCAAGCTCAATTGGGTGGTGCTGGAAGAAAACGTTCTGCGTCAGCGCCTGACCACCGACATCGCCACCCAGGGCGGTCAGTTCGATGTGTTGACCATCGGCATGTACGAAGCCGCACTCTGGGGTGCAAAAGGCTGGCTCGAACCGATGAAGGATCTGCCGGCCAGCTACGCCCTCGACGACGTGTTCCCGTCGGTGCGTGAAGGCCTGTCGGTCAAGGGTTCGCTGTACGCCCTGCCGTTCTACGCCGAAAGCTCGATCACCTATTACCGCACCGACCTGTTCAAGGACGCCGGCCTGACCATGCCGGAGCGTCCGACCTGGGAACAGATCGCCGGCTTCGCTGAAAAACTCACCAACAAGGACAAGGAACAGTACGGCATCTGCCTGCGCGGCAAGGCCGGCTGGGGCGAAAACATCGCGCTGATCACCACCGTGGCCAACGCCTATGGCGCGCGCTGGTTCGATGAGCAATGGAAACCGGAATTCAGCGGTCCTGAATGGAAGAGCGCGCTGAACTTCTACGTCGACACCATGAAGAAGTCCGGCCCGCCGGGCGCCTCCAGCAACGGTTTCAACGAAAACCTCGCCCTGTTCAACAGCGGCAAATGCGCGATGTGGGTCGATGCCAGCGTCGCCGGCTCGTTCGTCACCGACAAGACTCAAAGCAAGGTCGCCGATCACGTCGGCTTCACCTACGCGCCGCATCAGGTCACCGACAAAGGCTCGGCGTGGCTGTACTCGTGGGCGCTGGCGATTCCGACCAGCTCCAAGGCCAAGGACGCCGCCAAGCAATTCAGCGCCTGGGCCACCTCCAAGGAATACGGTGAACTGGTCGCCAAGACCGACGGCATCGCCAACGTTCCGCCGGGCACCCGCGCCTCGACCTACAGCGACGCGTACATGAGCGCCGCGCCGTTTGCCAAGGTCACGCTGGAATCGCTGAAAGCGGCTGACCCAAGCAAACCGTCCCTCAAACCTGTGCCGTACATCGGCATCCAGCTGGTGACCATTCCTGAATTCCAGGGCGTGGGCACCCAGGTCGGCAAGCTGTTCTCGGCGGCGCTGATCGGCCAGACCACGGTCGACCAGGCGTTGACCGCTGCCCAGCAAACCACCGAACGCGAGATGAAGCGCGCGGGTTATCCGAAGTAATCCTGCGAAAGCCTCTCCTGCCTCCTGCGGGAGCGAGATTGCTCGCTCCCGCACGGGATCTCCATAGGTCTGTATGACTCGGTTGTGATCACCATGAATACTTCAACTGCCAAAGCCCACATCGACCTGTCGCAGCCCCGGCGCAAAAGCCGTGTGGCCAATCCCGGCTGGTTTCTGGTCAGCCCTTCGGTGGCCCTGTTGCTGCTGTGGATGATCGTGCCGCTGGGCATGACCGTCTATTTCTCGATGATCCGCTACAACCTGCTCGACCCGAGCACCAACGAATTCGTCGGGCTGGAAAACTTCACTTACTTCCTGACCGACTCCGGCTTCATGCCCGGCGCCACCAACACTTTACTGCTGGTGGGCAGCGTGCTGCTGATCAGCGTGGTGTTCGGCGTATTGATCAGTGCGCTGCTGGAGGCCAGCGAGTTCTTCGGTCGCGGCATCGTGCGGGTGATGCTGATTTCTCCGTTCTTCATCATGCCCACGGTCGGTGCGCTGATCTGGAAGAACCTGATTTTCCATCCGGTGTCCGGGATCCTCGCCTACATCTGGAAACTGTTCGGCGCGCAGCCGGTGGACTGGCTGGCCCACTACCCGCTGCTGTCGATCATCATCATTGTCTCGTGGCAATGGCTGCCCTTCGCGATCCTGATCCTGATGACCGCCATGCAGTCCCTCGACCAGGAACAGAAAGAAGCCGCCCGCCTCGACGGCGCCGGCCCGATCGCGATCTTCTGGCACCTGACCCTGCCGCACCTGGCGCGCCCGATCGCTGTGGTGGTGATGATTGAAACCATCTTCCTGCTGTCGGTGTTCGCCGAAATCTTCACCACCACCAACGGCGGCCCCGGCTACGCGTCGACCAACCTCGCCTACCTGATCTACAACCAGGCGCTGGTGCAGTTCGACGTCGGCATGGCCTCGGCCGGCGGCCTGATCGCCGTGGTCATCGCCAACATCGCCGCGATCATTCTGGTGCGGATGATCGGCAAAAACCTGACTGACAAAGCCTGAGGCCTGCCATGACTCTTCAACAATCCCGCCGGCTGCAAAGCCTGCTGCTCGGCACGCTGGCCTGGGCCATCGCGATCATCATTTTCTTCCCGATCTTCTGGATGGTGCTGACCAGTTTCAAGACCGAAATCGACGCCTTCGCCACGCCGCCGCAGTTCATCTTCACGCCGACGCTGGAGAACTACCTGCACATCAACGAGCGCAGTGATTACTTCAGTTTCGCCTGGAACTCGGTGGTGATTTCCTTCAGCGCCACGGCTCTGTGCCTGCTGATTGCGGTGCCGGCGGCCTACTCGATGGCGTTCTACGAAACCCAGCGCACCAAAGGCACGCTGCTGTGGATGCTCTCCACCAAGATGCTGCCGCCGGTGGGCGTGCTGATGCCGATCTACCTGCTGGCCAAGAGTTTCGGCCTGCTCGACACGCGCATTGCGCTGATCGTGATCTACACGCTGATCAACCTGCCGATCGTGGTCTGGATGGTTTACACCTACTTCAAGGACATCCCCAAGGACATCCTCGAAGCCGCCCGCCTCGACGGCGCCACCCTCGCCCAGGAAATGCTCCGCGTGCTGCTGCCGATCGCCAAGGGCGGCCTGGCTTCGACCGTGCTGCTGTCGCTGATCCTGTGCTGGAACGAGGCGTTCTGGTCGCTGAACCTGACCTCGTCCAAAGCCGCGCCGCTGACCGCGTTGATCGCCTCCTACTCAAGCCCCGAAGGATTGTTCTGGGCCAAGTTGTCGGCCGTCTCGACCCTGGCCTGCGCGCCGATCCTGATCTTCGGCTGGATCAGCCAGAAACAACTGGTGCGCGGCCTGTCGTTCGGCGCCGTGAAATAAGAATTCGTAAGAGGAGCGCCACCATGGCCAACCTGAAAATCAAGAATCTGCAAAAAGGCTTCGAAGGTTTCTCCATCATCAAGGGCATCGACCTTGAGGTGAACGACAAGGAATTCGTGGTATTCGTCGGCCCGTCGGGCTGCGGCAAATCCACCCTGCTGCGACTGATCGCCGGCCTTGAAGAAGTCAGCGGCGGCACCATCGAGCTGGACGGACGCGACATCACCGAAGTCAGCCCGGCCAAGCGCGATCTGGCGATGGTGTTCCAGACCTACGCGCTGTACCCGCACATGACCGTGAAGAAAAACATGTCGTTCGCCCTCGACCTCGCCGGCGTACCGAAAGCTGAAGTCGAGAAGAAAGTCGGCGAAGCGGCGCGGATTCTGGAACTGGGCCCGATGCTGGAACGCAAGCCGAAGCAACTGTCCGGCGGCCAGCGTCAGCGCGTGGCCATCGGCCGGGCGATCGTGCGCAACCCGAAAATCTTCCTGTTCGACGAACCGCTGTCCAACCTCGACGCCGCCCTGCGGGTGCAGATGCGCCTGGAACTGCTGCGCCTGCACAAGGACCTCAAGGCGACGATGATCTACGTGACCCACGATCAGGTCGAAGCCATGACCATGGCCGACAAGGTCGTGGTGCTCAATGGCGGCAAGATCGAACAGGTCGGCTCGCCGCTGGAGCTGTATCACAACCCCGCCAACCTGTTCGTTGCCGGTTTCCTCGGCACGCCGAAAATGGGTTTCCTCAAAGGCCAGATCGTGCGGATCGATGGCGCGAGCTGCGAAGTCTCGCTGGACGCCGGCACCCGCATCACCCTGCCGTTCAACGCGTCGAACCTGAGCGTCGGCAGCGCCGTGACCCTCGGCATTCGCCCGGAACATCTGGAGCTGGCACAAGCGGGCGATTGCACCCTGCAAGTCACCGCTGACGTCAGCGAACGGCTGGGCAGCGACACCTTCTGCCACGTCAAGACCAACGCCGGCGAAGCCCTGACCATGCGCGTGCGCGGTGATCTGGCGAGCCGTTACGGCGAACAACTGAACCTGCACCTGGACGCTGCCCACTGCCATCTGTTCGATGCCGACGGCGTGGCGCTGACCCGCCCGTTGCGCGCGGCCGCCTGATTTCGAGACTGACCCGATGAAACTGAACAAGCAAAACCTCAACCGCCTGGCCGCCGAAGTGAAACTGCCGGCCTACAGCCTCAGCGACACACGCCAGGGCATCGCCCACATTGGCGTCGGTGGCTTCCACCGCGCGCATCAGGCGTATTACACCGATGCACTGATGAACACCGGCGAAGCGTTGGACTGGGCGATCTGCGGCGTCGGCCTGCGCGCCGAAGACCGCCGTGCCCGGGACGATCTCAAGGAGCAGGACTACCTGTTCACCCTGTTCGAACTCGGCGACAACGACGACACTGAAGTCCGTGTCATCGGTGCGATCCGCGACATGCTGCTGGCCGAGGACAGCGCCCAGGTGCTGATCGACAAACTCGCCGACCCGCAGATTCGCATCGTTTCGCTGACCATCACCGAGGGCGGTTACTGCATCGACGACAGCAACGGCGAGTTCATGGCGCACCTGCCGCAGATTCAGCACGACCTGACGTACCCGCAACAGCCGAAAACCGTGTTCGGTTTCCTCTGTGCGGCGCTGGCCAGACGTCGTGCGGCGGGCACTCCGGCATTCACGGTGATGTCCTGCGATAACCTGCCGCACAACGGCGCGGTCACCCGCAAAGCGCTGCTGGCGTTCAGTGCATTGCTTGACCCGGACCTGCGCGACTGGATCGACGCCAACGTCAGTTTCCCGAACGCCATGGTCGACCGCATCACACCGATGACCAGCACCGCGCATCGCCTGCAACTGGCGGACAAACACGCCGTCGACGACGCCTGGCCGGTGGTCTGCGAGCCGTTCGTGCAATGGGTGCTGGAAGACAAGTTCGTCAACGGCCGCCCGGCCTGGGAAAAGGTCGGCGTGCAGTTCACCGACGATGTTTCGCCCTACGAAGAGATGAAGATCAAACTGCTCAACGGCAGCCATCTGGCGCTGACTTATCTGGGCTTTTTGAAGGGTTACCGCTTCGTTCACGAGACCATGAACGACCCGCTGTTCGTGCGCTACATGCGCGCCTATATGGACCTGGACGTGACCCCGCAACTGGCGCCGGTGCCGGGGATCGACCTGACCGAGTACAAGGACACGCTGGTGGCGCGGTTTTCCAATCAGGCGATTGCCGATCAGCTTGAGCGTGTTTGCTCGGATGGTTCTTCGAAGTTTCCCAAGTTCACCATTCCGACGATCAATCGGTTGATTGCCGATGGGCAGGAGACCAAACGGGCGGCGTTGGTGGTGGCGGCCTGGGCGCTTTATTTGAAGGGTGTGGATGAGAATGGCGACACTTATTCGATTCCGGATCCTCGGGCGGCGTTCTGTCAGGCGTTGGTAGCGGAGGATGCGCTGATTACTGAGCGGTTGTTGGGGGTTGAGGAGATTTTTGGGGTGGCAATACCGCGTTCGAAGGAGTTTGTGGCGGCGTTTGAGTGGTGCCTGAACAGCTTGCGAGAAGAAGGCGTAACACGAACTCTCGAACACCTGTTGACCTGATCGTTCCCACGCTCCGCGTGGGAATGCATCTATGGACGCTCTGCGTCCGCTGTTGAATGGGGACGCGGAGCGTCCCGGGCTGCATTCCCACGCAGAGCGTGGGAACGATCTGTCGATCTTTGTGGAGCGCACATGACAACCCAACAACTCTTCCTCGGCATCGACTGCGGCACCCAAGGCACCAAAGCCATCATCCTCGACGCCACCAGCGGTCAGGTATTGGGCCAGGGCGCCGCCGCTCACACGATGATCAGCGGCGCCAACGGCCGTCGCGAGCAAGACACCTCGCAATGGCTGGAAGCCTTCGCCCTCGCCACCCGCCGCGCTTTATTGGCGGCAAATGTCGACGGCCAGTCGATCCTCGGAATAGGCGTTTCCGGCCAGCAACACGGCCTGGTGCTGCTCGACGACCAAGGCCAGGTCCTGCGCCCGGCCAAGCTCTGGTGCGACACCGAAACCACGGCTGAAAACGACCGCCTGCTGGCTCATCTGGGCGGTGAACAAGGCTCGCTGGAACGCCTCGGCGTGGTCATCGCGCCGGGCTACACCGTGTCCAAACTGCTGTGGACCAAGGAACAGCATCCGGACGTGTTCGCCCGCATCGCACGGATCCTGCTGCCCCACGACTACCTGAATTTCTGGCTCACCGGCCGTTCGTGCAGCGAATACGGTGACGCATCCGGCACCGGCTATTTCAACGTACGCACTCGCCAATGGGATTTGCAGCTACTGCGCGACATCGACGCCAGCGGTCGTCTGCAATCCGCGCTGCCGGAGCTGATCGACGCCCATCAAGCGGTCGGCACGATCCTGCCCGCAATCGCCGAACATCTGGGCATCAACCCCAACGCACGGGTGTCCAGCGGTGGCGGCGACAATATGATGGGCGCCATTGGTACCGGCAATATTCAGCCGGGCGCGATCACCATGAGCCTCGGCTCTTCCGGCACGGTGTACGCCTACGCCGAAGCGCCGAAGGTCAGCCCGGACGCGTCGGTCGCGACCTTCTGCTCGTCCAGCGGTGGCTGGTTGCCGTTGATCTGCACCATGAACCTGACCAATGCCACCGGCGCGATCCGCGAACTGTTCGACCTCGATCTCGACGCCTTCAACGCCTTGGTGGCCCAGGCGCCGATCGGTGCCGAGGGCGTGAGCATGCTGCCGTTCCTCAACGGCGAACGCGTGCCTCCCCTGCCCCACGCCACCGGCAGCCTGCATGGCCTGACGATCGATAACCTGACGCAAGCCAATCTGTGCCGCGCCGCCGTCGAAGGCACCACCTTCGGCCTGCGTTTCGGACTGGATCTGTTGCGCCAGAATGGTTTACAAAGCCGCAGCATTTGCCTGATCGGCGGCGGTTCGAAAAGTGCGGTGTGGCGGCAGATCGTCGCCGACATCATGAACACCCCGGTGATCTGCACCGAGCAAAGCGAAGCCGCAGCCCTGGGCGCGGCGATTCAGGCGGCGTGGTGCAAGTCGTGGTCGAACGGCCACGAAGACACCCTGGCGGACTTGTGCCAGCGCTGCGTGAAGCTCGACCTGAACAGTGAAACCCTGCCGGTTGCCGCCAATGTCGCGGCCTTCCAGCAGGCCTATGAACGCTATCGACTGCATGTCGCAACCTTATAAAGAGCAAACAACTATGTACCTGGTGTGTGGCGAAGCACTGTTCGATTTCTTCAGCGAAGACGATGCCGGCGGACAGGCATCGAAAGTCAATTTCAAGGCGATTGCCGGTGGCTCGCCGTTCA
The DNA here is from genome assembly GCF_058808435.1 of Pseudomonas sp. GW821-FHT11D10. Taxonomy (NCBI): domain Bacteria; kingdom Pseudomonadati; phylum Pseudomonadota; class Gammaproteobacteria; order Pseudomonadales; family Pseudomonadaceae; genus Pseudomonas; species Pseudomonas sp. GW821-FHT11D10. Next base: position 1,225,344 of record NZ_JBXARR010000001.1, read on the forward strand.
ACGTGGCGGTGGGTTTGCGCCGACTGGGCGTGGATTCGGCGCTGTTTGGCGGGTTGTCCACCGACTACCTCGGCCGGCGTTTGCAGCAAGTGCTGCAGGATGAAGGCGTACGTCCGGATTACCTGGTGGACTTCGCGGCGCCGACCACGCTGGCGATGGTCGCGGTGGGCGCCAATGGCTCGCCGCACTACAGCTTCCGCGGTGAAGGCTGCGCTGACCGCCAGTTGAGCCTGGCGCACCTGCCAACGCTGGGCCCTGAAGTGCGCGGCTTGCACTTCGGTTCCTTCTCGCTGGTGGTGCAGCCGATTGCCGATACCTTGCTTGCGCTGGTGCAGCGTGAAAGCGGCAAGCGCCTGATCAGCCTCGACCCGAACGTGCGCCTCAACCCCGAGCCGAACATCGACCTGTGGCGCGAACGAATCGCTACGCTGGTGCCGTTGGCGGACCTGATCAAAGTCAGCGACGAAGACTTGAGCCTGCTGTATCCCGAGCAGGATCCGCAGCGCGTCATCGAAGGCTGGTTGCAGCATCGCTGCCAGGTGGTGTTCCTGACCCGTGGCGGTGAAGGCGCGACCGTGTTCAGCCGTGCCCATGGTTCATGGTCGGTGCCGGCAAGCTCGGTGAAGATTGCCGACACCGTCGGCGCCGGCGATACCTTCCAGGCCGCGTTGATCACCTGGCTGACAGAGCACGAACTGGATTCGGTGGAAGGCGTGCAGCACCTGAGCCGCGAACAGATCGACGGCATGCTCGGGTTTGCCGTACAGGCCGCCGCCCTTACATGCAGTAAAACAGGTCCGGATTTGCCTTATCGCCACCAGTTGACCTGACCGCGTAGACTGGCGCCCTTTTTTGCACGACGGGATGACGGCTTTTGAATTCGGGGCGCACGGTTGGTCTGTTGGTAATGGCGGCACTGTTGAGCGGCTGCGGAACATCGCCGCCGCGTTCGCCGGAAAACCTCTGCGAGATTTTCCGCGAAAAAAGTGATTGGTACGACGCAGCGCAAGTCACGCAAAAGCGCTGGGGCGTACCGATCCAGGTGCCGTTCGCGATCATGTATCAGGAGTCCGGCTACCGCTACGACGCCAAGACGCCGCGCAAATACCTGCTGTGGGTGATTCCGTGGGGTCGCGTCACGACGGCCTCGGGTTATGCGCAGGCCAAGGATGAAGTCTGGTCCGACTACCAGAAAAGCACCGGAAGGTATGGCGCCGATCGCGAAGACTTCGACGACGCCATCGACTTTGTCGGCTGGTACATGGACAAAACCACCTCGATCAACGGCGTGTACAAATACGACGCCTACAACCAGTACCTCAACTACCACGAAGGCTGGGGCGGTTTTCGCCAGAAGACCTACGCCAGCAAGGCGTGGCTGCCGCCGGTGGCGCGCAAGGTGCAGAACCGCTCGGACATGTACGGTCAGCAATACGCGGCGTGCAAGGATGATCTGAATCGCGGGTTCTGGAGCCGGTTCTGGCACTGGCTCTGATCGCAGGCTAAAAAAACCATCACGAGTTAACTCGCGATGGTTTTTTTTCGGGCTGGATTTACAACACCGAAAAGTTGTAACTCACAATCAACCGGGTCTCATCCACGTCCCGGGCAAACTTCTCGTAGTTGGTGCGGTAAGTCGCATTACGCAACCTCAGGCTGACGTCCTTGAACGTCCCGGTCTGAATCACATACTTCAACTCGCTGTCGCGTTCCCACTCTTTGCCTTCCTGATCGCTGCCCGGGACCTTGATGTGATCGCCGTTCACGTAACGGGTCAGGAAGCTCAGGCCGTTGATGCCGATCGCCTTGAAGTCATAGTCATAACGCAGCTGCCAGGAACGTTCCTGCGCGGCGGCGAAATCGTTGACCTGCACGTAGTTCACCAGGTACGGGTTGCTGCCATCCAGATACGGCATCGAGTTGTCGCCGTTCATGCGCTGCCAACCGGCACTGAAGGTATGACCGCTGATGCCGTAGGACAGCATGCCGCTCAAGGCGCGGTTGTCGATGGAACCGGCTTTCGCATCACCGCTGTCGGCGCTTTTCAGCAAACGCAGATCGGCTTTCAGCACGCCGTCACCCAGCGGCTGATTGGCCAGCAGCCCCACGAAGTGCTGGCGATAGATGTCTTCCAGCTCGGCGTAGTGGTACTGCGCGGTCAGGCGATCATTGATCTTGTAGTCGAAGCCGTACATGTCGAAATGATCGGCGGTGGTGTTGCACGCATAACGCTTGTTCTTGCAGTGCACGCGGATGTCTTGCGAATCGGTCGAATCCCGGGCGGTGTATTTGTCCAGCCGCGCGGCCATGAAGGTCAGATCCTTAACCTCTTTCGAGGTCAGCATCGCACCGTTGAACATGGTCGGCAGCAGACGACCGTCGTTGTACTTGAGCAGCGGCAGATCCGGCAGCAGCGCGCCGTATTTCAGCACGGTGTCCGAGACTTTTACCTTGGCGGTCAGCCCCATCTTCGCGTACTGACCTTTCGAACCGCGCGGGTTGTCGCCGCTGGACGGCAGCAGGCCGCTGTTGCTGCGATCCGGGCTGGAATCGAGCTGGAAACCCGCCATGCCCAGTGCATCGATCCCGAAACCGACGGTGCCTTCGGTGTAGCCCGATTGCAGATTAAGAATGAAGCCCTGCGCCGACTCTTCGCGCTTGGACGCGCCCTGATCACTGGAGGTGTGCCCGTCACGGAAATCGCGGTTGAAGTACACCGTGCGCGATTCGATCTTCGCCGTGGTGTCTTCGAAAAAACCGCTGGCCTGAACCTGCGCGGTAAAACCCGCGCACAGCACAAAGGCTCCGAAGCCAAGCGACTGGCGCGGGGTGATGAGGGGAAATGGGGGACGCATTGAAAACTCCAACAGAACAACGATTGCGCAGGGGCGCAAACAACCAGAAATAGCTCCCGTCCCGGAACAGTGATGAACCGTGAGGAAGTGAATACGCGGGGGTGTGAAAGGCAATGATGGCAGAAGGCTTTGATGTGCTGAAGGCGACTTTAGTCTGAAACTGACTGGCTGTTCTCCAGCGGCAAATTCAATAACGGTCGAATATCTGTCAGCCGTAAGTTCCGGTTTTACTGGGCAAAACTGTGGTTCTAAGGGTTTTCCCTATGCCGCCGGACCACCGCCTCTACGGCATTTGCGCCTTGAACGAGGCGGTTTAATCCTGCACCATCCGCCCACGCTAATCCAAAGGACGGAAAACAAGGCATGCTGGACGCCAATGCTACCCACATTACCCTCACGCTCGAAGGCGCTTCCGCCGACCTGCAAGTCCTCAGTTTCACCGGTCGCGAAGCCCTCAACGAACCGTTCCGTTTCGACCTCGAACTGGTCAGCGCCCGTCCCGACCTCAATCTTGAAGAACTCCTGCACAAGCCTGGCTGCCTGACCTTCGGCGCCACTGGCGAGGGCACGATTCATGGCCTGGTGTATCGCATCGAACAAGGCGATTCCGGCAAGACCCTGACCCGTTACAGCCTGAGCCTGGTGCCGCAACTGGCCTACCTGCGGCACAACCATGACCAGCAGATTTTCCAGAACCTCACCGTGCCGAAGATCATTGCCCAGGTGCTGGAAGAACGCGGCATTCTGGGCAACGCCTACAGCTTCCAGCTCGGCGCCGAATACCCGGAACGCGACTACTGCGTGCAGTACGACGAATCCGACCTGCACTTCATCCAGCGCCTGTGCGAAGAGGAAGGCATTCATTTCCACTTCCAGCACAGCAGCGGCGGCCACAAACTGGTGTTCGGCGACGACCAGACCGTGTTCCGCAAACTGAAACCGGTCAACTACCAGCAAGACTCCGGCATGACCGCCGACAAACCGGTGATCAAGCGCTTCAACCTGCGTCTGGAAACCCGTACCAGCCGCGTAAGCCGCCGCGACTACGATTTCGAAAAACCGAAGATCCTGCCCGAAGGCGCCGTCAAATCCGAGTTCATGCCGGACCTCGAAGACTACGACTACCCCGGTCGCTTCACCACGCGCGAGCGCGGCAAGTTCCTCTCGACCCGCGCGCTGGAACGCCATCGCAGCGACTACAAACTCGCCGAAGGCAAAGGTGACGAACCGACCCTGACCAGCGGCCACTTCATGACCCTGGCCGAACACCCACGCGCCGAATGGAACGATTTGTGGTTGTTGCTGGAAGTCTTCCACGAAGGCAAACAGCCGCAAGTGCTGGGCGAAAACGTCACCAGCGACGTCACCGACAACAAGAGCGATTTCCACCAGGGTTACCGCAACTCGTTCGTGGCCACCCCGTGGGACGCCCACTACCGCCCTGCCCTCGAACACCCGAAACCGAAAGTGCTCGGCAGCCAGACCGCCATCGTCACCGGTCCCGCCGGTGAAGAAATCCACTGCGACCAGTACGGCCGCGTGAAAGTGCAATTCCACTGGGACCGCGACGGCCAGGCCGACGACAAGACCACTTGCTGGCTACGCGTCGCCAGCGGCTGGGCCGGCGCAGCCTACGGCGGCATCGCCATTCCACGGATCGGCATGGAAGTGCTGGTGACCTTCCTTGAAGGCGACCCCGACCAGCCATTGGTGACCGGTTGCCTGTACCACAAGGAAAACGTCGTCCCCTACGCCCTGCCGGCGAACAAGACCCGCAGCACCTTCAAGACCCTGAGCTCACCGGGCGGCAAGGGCTACAACGAATTCCGCATCGAAGACAAGAAAGGCGTCGAACAGATCTACATCCACGCCCAGCGCGACTGGGACGAGAACATCGAGCACGATCAGAAGATTCGCGTCGGCAACGAGCGGCATGACACGGTTGAAGCCAACACCTACAGCGAGTTCAAGGTCGAAGAACACCGCATCACTCACCTGAATCGCATCAGTGAAATGCGCGCCAACGATCACCTGACCGTCGCCGTGACCCAGCACCTCAAAGTCGGCACGGCGCAACTGGTCGAAGCGGGAACCGAGATCCACTACTACGCCGGCCAGAAAGTCGTGATCGAAGGCGCAATGGAACTGACCGCCAAGGCCGGCGGCAGCTTCGTCAAAGCCGATGCCGGCGGCGTGACCATCAGCGGCGCCGAAGTGAAGATCAACACCGGCGGCGCGCCGGGCGTGGGGACACCGGCAGCACCTTTGTTGCCGGGGCCGATGAAGGTGGTGGATGCGGATAAGGCCGGGAAAGCACCGCTGCCCGCCCGCCTGAACGAATCAGGCATCACGCCGCTGTGCGGAAAACAGAGTAACGGCGCTTGCAGCCGTAAGGATTGCACATGCATGTAAAAGCGCTGAGTGCTTTGCTGGAAGAGCCTCGCTACAACTTCTCGGACCTGCCGGCAGCGAACCCATCGCTGTGTTTCATCATCGACCAGGGGCTTCAGCCACAAGCCATGAGCCGGCTCTACCGGGTGGGTGAGCCCGTAGTTTGCGAAGGGCTGTTTTTCCGGACGGAATTCGTCGAGATACCCGATGGTCCCTTGTGGCTGGTCGCCCCCCGAGGCAGCAAACTGGCTGCAGAAGCTGCAAAACTCTGTGAAGAACACTTTTCGGGAATTGCGATCTCGACACCTGACCCGGAAAAAGCCCTGGCTCATGCACGCTGGCTGCTCAAAGCCAACGACGGTTCCGGGGGGCAAAGTTTGCTGAGCTACCACAAGCCGAGCCTGTGGGCAGCACTGGCCTATACCGCTGAAAAGACTTTCGATCAGTTGTTGGGTTGCTGGTCGGCCGTTTACGCCCCCGCGCCAGGAAACTTTGGCCAGCAACGTGGTCCATGGTTAGCCTGGGTGGCTAACGCGGAATCGACATGGTCGGGTGACCAGGCGGCATTCAACCTTCCGATGGCGGCCGCGCAAGTTCAGGCGCGCCTCGGATGGGTGTATTGGGTGGATGAAGAGTACGAGGCGTTTGGCGAACCCGGCGATGATCGTTTGAACGATATTGCTGACAATCTCGACCTGCTGCTCAACAACAACATTTATGACGGCGACCACCTGCTCAAACTGGGTCATGCCGTAAACGGTCCACTGTTTGAAACACAGCCTGAGATCATGGCGATCCTGCAATCAAAGGACGAGTCGTTTATCAAAGTAGATCGGCTCCTGGAATCAGCCGCCGTCGCCCAACGTTAACGGCGACGCGACAACAGAACGGAATCACCATGGAAATCACGAATCACGCCGTCATGCCCGGCGAAACCCTTGCCCAGATTGCCTCGCGCTACAACAGCACCGTGGCGCAACTGCGCCAACTCAATCCCTTCATTACCAATCCGGACAACGTCAAGGTCGGATGGAATCTGAGCGTACCGAAAAGCGCCCAAGCCGCGTCAGCCAAACCGGCCGCTCAGGCACCCGCTGCTTCTCAAACGCCTGCCCAGGCATCTCCCGATGCGCCAGCTCAGTGTACGGCTGAGGACCTGGTTGAACTGGACCCCGTCAAGGACGCTCCAGACAAAGCCTCGAAGACCTTCAAACCGCACGCCCCTCCTTGCAGCAAAACCTTTGCCAGCGCCATTTATGCAACAGAGGAACAAGAGTTCTGGCTGCTGCCCGAGCGTGCAGTGTCTTCCATTAAAGAGTCGATGCTCACTCTGGAGAAAATGATTGCGCCGAACAAGGCCCGCGATGCGCGCCTCAACGGGCTGCAAGAGTCAGGTCTGCTCGAGTACTTCCTCGAACCCAAGTTGAGCAACTTCCTCACAGGCGCAAAGCGTGCCCGCATGGAAGAGTTCGAAGCGATGGGCGATGAGATCGAAATAGATCCCGCCACCGCCAAAAAGAGACAGAACGAAGCCAATCGAAACAAACCCGCGGCCGCTCCCGCGCAACCTCCTCAGGAAGACACTGCGCAGTCTCGTATGGACCGTTTGAATGCGGACATCGCAGGTCAGGAAAGTATCCGCAAAGAATTTGTCGACTTTCACAAACGGCGAGCTGAGTGGCTTGCACTGAAAAAAGAGGCTGTAGCGGCTGCAAAGCTTGAAGGCTACTCCTACGAAAGCGGGACGTTGTACTCCAAGGATGCCATTGAAGCCCGCGCCCGCGTGCAAGCGTATCTCGAGGCCCGGAAAAAGCTATTCGCCAATAAAGACTTCAAGCAGGTGTCACTCGAAGATGTCGCCAAGGCCCTCGCTGAGAAGAAAAAAAGTTACGAGAACATCTGCACCGGCATGACCGACTGCACCGCCGACCTCGTCGCTTACGCTTACACGTTGCACAAGAACGCCGACGCGCTGAATTACCACGATTACACCGAATCCATTATCAGAGTTTCAGAATACGGTATCGCGCTTCCAGAGTTCGCGCTGATCAGTGACGGCCTGCCATCGGGCATTGCGCAATTCAAGTTGTACATGGACACCGAGAAGAAACAGGCGGAAATAACCGCACAGCTCCAGGAAAAATACAAACGCTGGATCGAAGCCACCGGGCAAAATGCCCAGGCACCGGCGGGCCTGGTTGATGTCGAGCGAGCCGAGTGGGATCGCCTGCAGAAAATCAAGGACGACTTGCAGGCAACAGCCCAGCGGAATGTGATCGCCGCCAAACCGGGACGCCATCTGATCTGGGAACCGGAAGAGTTCCAGCCCAAACCCGTCGACCGCATGGTTAAACCCGGGTTTCCTTTGCGTGAAGTCAGCCTCTCCGATTCCAAGGGCACGCCCTTGGGCTGGTTCAGCATGACGAACCTGAAAGACTTCAAGAAAATCATCAAGGAAGATGGAAAAAAAGCCCTCCTCTCCCCCAAGAAGATCGGCGAAAGCTTACCGACCGATGCCACAGAAGATTCGGATAAAAACAGCGAAACCAGCTCGTTCCGCCAATGGCTTCTTGCGCAGGGTGCGATCAAGTTCAATGATCAGGTAGGTGATTGTTTTGATAATAAAGGCTGGTTCAAGGCCAATGACTTTTACGCTTATCTGAAAAAGCAGGGCTACAAGGTCACTGAGCTCGAGAACAGTGCAACATTGACCAGTTGGGGGGAACACCTTCAACAACTGGTCTTCCAAAAAAGTATTCGCGGCAAAGTCAGGCTGTTCGACAACAGCCCGCAGGCTCAATTCGTCCGCTGTCTGACCCCTCCCCAGCCAAGCATTCACGGTGAACTGAAGCTGGAAGGCCCGAAAATGAGCGCCGCCGAAGGCTTTCAGATGTCGGCCAACATGGGTTTGAGCCTCGACCTGGCTCGCGGCGAAGTGCAGTTGATGAAAGTCGACATGCCCGCCAAGGAAAGCGCCAAAGACATCACACTGGATTACCTTCTGGACGGCAAAGCCCAGCAGATGAGTTTTGGCCGATTCTCCTTTCACTTTGGTGTGAAGGCCTGGGGCTACGCTGGCGCGTCGCTGTTGCTGGCCGGTACCGTCGAGTTGAACCCTATCCTCGGCAACGTCAAATACGGAGCATCCCTCAGCCCCGTCAAACGCGCACAGCGCGAGGACGCCTCGGCCAAAGAAGAACGTGCAGATCACGATGCGGCCAAGAAGGCCAAGGCCGACAGCGGTGACAACAGCCCTACTCCCGATCTTGAACACAAGTCAAAGTCCGGCACCTATGTCGATACCAAAAGCTCGGACCAGGTACTCACCGGCAAAAAAGCCAATGTGCAAATTGAAAACGGGGCAAAGGCCACCTTCAACGTTTTCGGAGGTCTGCAAGCGGCCATCGAACTCACCGGCGCATTGAACTGGGCCCCACCCAAAGACCTCGTCGCACTGCGCACAGCACCCACCATGGGTATCGGCAGTGACAAAGACGCGAAAAAAACCAACCCATGGCTGACCCTCGCCAAGCTGAGTGGGTCTGTAGGGGTTGCGCTGGGTGCGGGATTCCAGGGAACCGCGCAGATATCACTCGATAACGGGCGCTTTATTCTCAACCTGAAAGCGGCAGTGGTACTGGGGCCTGGTGCTAACGGCAGCTTTAAGTTCGAGATTGGGTATGAGGCGGTGGTTGACATCATCAACTTGTATCGAAAAGAACTGCATAAAACCAAAGGCCGTAAAGTCGAATGGATGGACCCTGAAGCGAGCGAATATGCTTCAGCGCTTAATGCATTGGGCGCTGCTGGGTTGAATGTGGCGATGGCGTACATGATGCGTTGGGATGTTGTGATGAGTCTCTATGAAGCGTTGACTCGGAGTGGCAAAGGGGGAGCGATCGCGGATGCGGTTGTTGAGTACGGCAACCAGAGCGAGCTAGAAGATTGGTGTATTAACGCAATCCCTAGTGCATTGGGCCCACTACTTAGAACGCTAATTAGCCCACCTGAAGCATTTACTGTAAATGGCGAAGGATCAAAACGAACATACTCTCAATCGGAAGCTCATGCGCTTCAACAGAAAGCAATTGAGCGAATTCTAGGTTGGATAGTTAAAAATGCAGAAAGCAGCAACACTATTGACAAAGCACAAAGTCAGTTTGAGATAGCATGTATGTCGATGAATGAGTTTGGAATAAAGGCCACAGACTCAGAGCAAGACTACTGCAAGAATCGATTTGCTCTGGATAGCTTCATGGCAGAGGGTGTTCAGAATTTACTAGACAAACAAAGCAACAGCGCGAGAGAGCGTTACAAAAAACACGTGAAACTTCTCGGCGCAAACCTTTCGGAGTATTGCCAAAGAAATTTCATCCCTCGTCCTAGCTACTCCAGTAGCGGCGCGTCACCGTTCCTTAGAAGCTACTAATGAGCATTGCAAAAAAATGAAGATTTCCAATCCAATCCTATTGCTAATAATACTGCTTTTTGCGCCCCTACAAGCTCAAAGCACCGAAACGAACAACTTAAACTCAAATATCCAACAGGGCTCCAGCCAGAGCCTCGGGATAATTTTATACAATCAGCTGAAAATCGACGCCGCTATTCCGCAACTAGAAAAAGAGGCCAAAGCTGGAAATGTAGATTCTCAATACTATTTAGGCGAAGCTCTACGAAAGCGGAATCGCTATATGACCAATGAAGCTCAAGGTTGGTATGAAGAAGCCGCAAATAATGGGTCCGTATTTGCAATGATTCAGCTAGGCCGACAAGATAACGACCTCTGCAAAAAAATGAATAATTGCGCCCCTAGCAAGCATTCAAGCGCCGAGTGGTTAAAAGAGGCCAAAGACAAGGTTATAAAGGAAGCAAATGAAGGAGATCCAGAATCCTTATATCTGATGTACGAAATAACATTCGATCGTGACTGGTTAGAAAAATCTGCAAATGCAGGCTACGCGCCTGCACAATACTGGATGGCCATCGGTGATCGACAGGGTGAGGGTTTATTCCTTATACCGGGAAGCCGCGAGCAGGCCATTAGCCGTTGGTTGAAAATGTCTTCAGAAGGTGGAAGCTCTAAAGCGATGATGGACTACATCGAGATTCTTTATAAAAAAGGTGATCTTGAGGGGGTTCGACATTGGCTTCAAGCCGCAGCTGAAACGGGAGATCAAAAAGCAATCAGTAGCTATGCCTCTTACATTGCCCATGCGCCTGACCAAGTTGGTTACCCATTGGATCAAGTCAAGGGTTATGCCCTAATCAGTCTACTGAAAGAGTTGGATGGGGGCGGTGCCATTCAGGACTTCGTGCAGGATACACTCGAAGAGATTGGAAGCAAGATGACTGCCGAGCAGATTGAACAGTCAAAAGCCGTGGCAAAGGAGTGGAAAGCCACCCACCCGCCACTCTCTTTCTTTCCTGACAAACTAGGTAACTAACACCAGTGCTGCTTATACGCCACCTTGTTTTGGCATTAACCATTGCCACCTATACTGCGACCGGCTTAGCGACCCCGCAAGGAAGCGAGCCAACTTTAGGCGTGAGTTTGTACAACCAGCTTAAAATTAGCTCAGCCATCTCCGAGCTGGAAAAGGAAGCACAATCTGGAAACGTGGAGTCACAGTATTACTTGGGTGAGGCTCTAAGGAAGCGCAATCGCTATATGACTTCCGAAGCGCAACACTGGTATGAGACAGCTGCGAATAACGGCAGCATTTATGCGATGATCCAGCTGGGCCGAAGTAGCCACGACCTCTGTCAACAAATGAAAAATTGCCCATTGGGCGAGAAAAGCCCTGCTGACTGGTTTGAAAAAGCAAAAGGCTTAGCACTTCAAAAAACGAATGAAGGTGACCCCGAATCTTTATATCTAATGTATGAAATAACGCTAAATCGTGACTGGCTAGAAAAGTCGGCAATGGCTGGATATCCCATTGCACAATACTGGATGGCGGTAAGCGAGCGACAGGGCGAAGGCTTCTTTTTCATTCCAGGTAAGCGTGATGCGTCTGTCAAAAAGTGGCTACTGCTTTCATCTGAGGGAGGCAATCCTAAAGCCATGATGGATTACCTGCAAATATTGTACGAAGAGGGAGACATGACCAGTGTTCGCCATTGGCTTGAAGTGGCAGCCGGAACCGGAGATCAAACAGCTACGAGCAACTATGGCGCCTACATCTCACATACTCCGGATAGTGTCGGCTACCCGTTAGACCTCGTAAAAGGCTATGCTCTTTTCTTTTTACTTAAAGAACTTGAAGACGCTGGCGGAATAAAAGACTACGTTGATAGAAAAATAGAAAAAATATCTGGAAAAATGACACCAGCACAAGTCGAACAGGCTGAAGGCGTGGCAAAAGAATGGAAGAACACCCATCCACCTCTTTCTTTTTTTCCAGACAAGCTGGGTCGATAATTTCAATGAGATTGTTAAATTTTTTTCTTGCCACATCACTTTTAATTTTCAGCGGGGCCAGCATAAGTGAACAGCAAAAGCAGACTCCTTCTGCCGGGGTGATTCTATACAACCAGCAAAGATTTAACGCTGCCTTTCCCGTATTGGAAAAGGAGGCATTATCTGGAAATGTCGATTCACAGTACTACCTGGCAGAAGCTCTGCGAAAACGCAATCGCTATATGACACCGGAAGCGCAGCACTGGTATGAAGTGGCTGCGGCGAATGGTTCCATATACGCAATGATTCATTTAGGCCGTAAAGATACAGACCTATGCAGGATCATGGAAAACTGTCCCGCCAGTGCCAGGACTCCTGCTGAGTGGCTAAGTTATGCAAAAGAACTGACTCTGCAAAACGCCAACAAGGGCGATGCTGAATCTTTGTTCTTGATGTATGAAATAACACTGGATTACGAATGGCTTGAAAAGTCTGCGAAAGCTGGCTATGCACTTGCACAATATTGGATGGCAGTGGGCGAGCGCCAAGGGCGAGGATTCTTTTTTATCCCCGGCAAACGCGATGAATCAGTTCGTAACTGGTTTAGGCTTTCGTCAGAGGGCGGCTACCCTCAAGCAATGAATAACTACTTGGCAATCCTTGAGAATGAAGGAGACAGGCAGGCTGTCCATTACTGGCTTAAAGCTGCCGCGGAAACTGGTGAGCCAGAAGCCATGAGCAACTATGGCGCCTACATTTCGCATACGCCCGATAGAGTGGGCTACCCACTGGATTTAGTGAAAGGCTATGCGATGTTCTATTTACTGAAAGAGTTAGAGGATGCCGGTGGAATTAAGGATTATGTTGACCAGAAAATAGAAATGATCGCTGAAAAAATGACAGCCGAACAAATCGAAGAATCAAAAAAAGTGGCAAAAGAATGGAAAGCCACCCACCCACCTCTCTCCTTTTTCCCTGACAAGCTTGGAAACTAGTTCGAAGTTCTCCTACGGAAATCGGAAGGTCGCGTATAGAGAAAGCGGAACGAGTGAAATGCATTAATGCCTCACTCCTTCCGCTTTTTACTTACAGCATCAAACCGGCGCCTGCCAGTTCAACATTTTCTGCTGCGCAACCTGCAGCAAATCACTGCCATCCTGCGTCAGCAGGTACAGCGCATGAGTGATGTGGGGAATGTCCTGGACATCGGCGTGTTTGAAGCACAGGCAGTGCAGGGTCTCGAGCAGGTCGCTGGCGGCGCGGATGCGTTGCACGGCGGCTTCGAAGAGGTCTTTCGGGTTGGCTTGGGTGTCGATGACCAGCGGTGCGCTGTCGGTGACGCCGCTGTTGAGCGGAAGATATCGAACGGAGCTTAATTTCAGGATTGGCATTGGAATTACTCAAGGCAGCTTGAAAGTAACCGCCAGCACCGTGACCAAACGATGGGGAGGCGGACTGTGTACAGGCTTGGTCAACCGAGAACCACCTGACTCGGCTCGCCCGAAGGCGACCCTGCACACAGCCGCCACAGCAATGCACTCCACGGACACGAATGTCCGTCGGGGCGAATAATGGCACACATGCACAGGTGATTACGTTAGGTGACCAAACCTAAGCCGCTGATTTTGCAGCGACGCCAAACCATAACCGCCCCACTCCAGCCCCCGAAAGCAGACAAGGCATCCACCCTTGTAGGAATCCGCCGAGACTCCCCCACGAAACAATCCCCGCCCAGACAGCCGGCGTTCAGCCCGGTTAACCATCGCTTAACGCCGCGGTCAAAAACTCTACTGAACCTCACACCCTCAGCCCCTGGCTGACGCCGAGTGCGGCAGGTTTGGCTTGCAACATGCCGAACTCAATTTCCGTCGCACCGGAGTCCATCATGAACATTCGTCCGTTCCTGCTCACCACCGCCCTCGCCTGCACCGCGTTTGCCGGGCTGGCCCAGGCCAATGACACGTCCGCCAATGCCAAGGCTGTGCCTTACGAGTACGGCATGCCGCTGCACGTCAGCAAAGTGATCTCGATGACCGAGCCGCAGACGCAGCAATGCAAGGTCATTACCGCCGACATGAAGTACCTCGACAACGCCGGCAAACCCGAGGAAATCAGTTACCGGAAAATGTCTGACGCCTGCAACTTCCAGAACTGACAGAAAGCTCTGATTTGCGGCTTTGCGGTAGGCGAGCACGGGTCTCGAAGGGTATGCTCGGGGCCCTCCTCACTGCCGCAAGGATTCGCCATGCAGTTGTCGTTTCGCACGCTCTCGACCATCACCTTCTGCCTGTGTTTTCTGCTTGCTCTTGCATGGGGTCTGGCGCCACAGGTGTTGCTGGCGATCTGGAGCATCGAGTATTCGGAAGCAGCCGGATTCGTCGCACGGCGCAGCGCAGTGCTGTTTGCGGCTTTGGGGGTGATGTTTTATCTGGTGCGCAACGCGCCGGTGTCGATCGCGCGCAATGCGCTGAGCAACGGCTTTATCGTCGGCTGTTTTGGCCTGGCGGTACTGGGGTTTGCTGAATGGCTCAATGGCCACGCCGGCCCCGGGATTCTGCTCGCGGTGCTGGTCGAGTTCGCGCTGGGCCTTGGCTTCTTGCAGGCCCGGCGCGTGACGGTCGAACTGGGTGAAACAGTCGGTTAGACGACTCGGGATCGCGGCACGGAATGAGTTGCCGAGTGTTGCGCAAGATCCGAGCGCAACCCGGCGATCAGGCCGTTGATTTCGCGACAGCTGTTCAAGTGACTGGCATCGATGCCACTCACCAGCAGCTCAACCTGATCGGTCTGGTGATCGCCATACACCTTGACGGTCATCGACAGATCCGGGGACAGCGTGCACTGGCAGCGTTTTGGTAGAAAGCTGCTTTCTATGATGTTGCGGAGTTCCAAGGCAGACAGAAACATGGCGAAACCTCTCCTTACTGTGAGACTGCCAATCAAGTATTCACGTCGACCGTTGCCACGGCTTCCCACGGGTGTATCCCCGCTGAATCCCTGGGTGTGACAAGCGGCTGTACTGCGAAATGCCCATTGGAGTGTAGGCGCCCAAACTCGGTGCGCCGCACCAAATCAACGCATAAAACGTGCCTTTCATCGGGTCGCTTCCACCTCCTTGCAAATCAATGGCTTGAGAAAAAGGCAGGCCACTGGCCAGTTGCAAAATGCAAGATTCGATCGTGCAGGCACTGCAATTTGCATGCGGCGGGCGGTTTGCATTCATCGCCTGTGACAGTGAGAATGCCCGTCAACCAACGTACACCCGCCAGGAGGCTTCAATGGGAAATTTCACTGTTTACGCGACCGCCGGCCTGATGCTCGCCAGCCTGTCCACCCTCACCCACGCCGCCAAACTTGAAGACACCGCGCCCTATCCGAAGGCCGAGGCGGGATTCACGCGCCAGGTCATCCACCTGCCGCAGCAGGCCCAGGAAGAAAACTTCAAAGTCGAAATCCTCGCTGGCAAGACCCTCGAAGTCGACTGCAACCGCCAGCGCCTGGGCGGCACCCTCGAAGAGAAAAACCTCGAAGGCTGGGGCTATCCGTTCTACCGCCTGGAAAAAGTCAGCGGCCCGATGAGCACGCTGATGGCCTGCCCACCGGGCACCCAGAAAAAACGCGCGTTCGTACCGGTGATTGGTGACGGTTTCACCGTTCGCTACAACAGCAAGCTGCCGATCGTGGTTTACGCACCGGCGGACGTCGAAGTGCGTTATCGCCTCTGGTCGGCCTCGGACAAGGTTGGCGTGGCCATTCCCGAGTAGCTTCAAGCCATAACGCCGCACGCCGCCGCTCGTTCGGCGACGTGGCGCAAGCTGTCGAAGTTGATATTGGCGCCGGAATCGATGGCGATCAGCGCCTGATTCCGTGCGCCGGTTTGCGCCACGTACTGTTTGATGCCCGCGACCGCCAAAGCACCGGAAGGCTCGGTGATCGAGCGGGTATCGTCGTAGATATTCTTGATCGCCGCGCAGAGCTCGTCGTTGCTGACGGTGATGGCCTCATCCACGCAGAAGCGGCAAACCTCGAACCCGTGCGCGCCGATCTGCGCCACCGCAACGCCATCGGCGAAAGTGCCCACGTTGGGCAGCACCACTCGCTCATCCGCTTGCATGGCAGCCTTCAGGCAGGCCGAATGCTCCGACTCGACACCGATGATCCGTACCTCCGGTCTTAGGTATTTCACATACGCCGCGATGCCGGCGATCAACCCGCCACCGCCCACGGGGACGAAGATCGCGTCCAGTGCGCCCTGATGCTCGCGCAGGATTTCCATCGCGACCGTGCCTTGGCCAGCGATCACATCGGGATCGTCGAAAGGCGAGACAAAAGTTCGGCCGGTCTGCTCAGCCAGTTGCAGCGCGTGGGCCAGGGCAAACGGAAAGCTTTCGCCATGCAATAGCGCCTCGGCTCCGCGACTACTGACGCCCAGCACTTTCAACTCAGGCGTGGTCGCCGGCATGACAATGGTCGCAGCAATGCCCAGCTCACGCGCCGCCAGCGCTACGCCTTGCGCATGATTGCCCGCCGACGCCGTGATCACCCCGCGCGCCTTCTGCTCGTCGCTCAATTGCACCAGTTTGTTGTAGGCACCACGGATCTTGAAGGAGAACGTCGGTTGCAGGTCTTCGCGCTTGAGCAGGATCCGGTTGCCCAGCGCTTCGGACAGCGCCGGCGCCGGTTGCAGCGGCGTGCGCACCGCCAGTTCATACACCGGCGCGGCGAGGATCTTTTTCACGTACTGCTCAAGCAGGGCTTGCTGGGCGGGGCTGTAGCGCATGGTCGTCTCCTGACGTTTGATTCAGAACCCCGGAGACAGAAAATGAAAACCCGCCTCTAGGGCGGGTTGGGTGCTGCAGTCGTGAGCTAGCCCGCCAAATGAGGAATGGCGGTAATAATGCTTGGCTGGCAGCGCAGTACGGTGGAAGTCATGGGCTCGAAATTAGCCCGGGCGTTGCTGGCAAGTCAATGGCGAATTTTGCTTTCATTTCGCCAGACGCCTGAGCCCGAACAGCATCCCGCCCGCCCCCAGCAGCATCGCCGCGAGGAACAACGGGTACGACACCCACCACGGCGTGCCGGCGGTCATCATGCTGAATTCCGACATGCCGCCAATGCTCGCAATCAGGTTGAGCGGCAGGAACACCACGTTGATCAGCGTCAGTTTGCGCAGCAGGTTGTTCATGCTGTTGTTCATCAGGTTGCCCCGGGCGTCGATCAGCCCGGAGAACACCGTCGAATAGATTTCCGCCTGTTTGTAGCACTGGTTGTTTTCGATGATCAGGTCGTCGATCAGGCCGATCGCTTCGCTGCCGAAATGCTGCTTTTCCGCGTGATTGCGCAACCGCGTCAGTACCGCGCCGTTACTGTGCAGGGCGTTGATGTAATAGATCAGGCTTTCGCTGAGGTTGAACATCTGCACCAGATGCTGGTTTTGCATCGAGGCGTTGAATTTCTGCTGCAACTCCCGGGCGACCAGTTTGATCACCTTCAGATGCCCAAGGTAGTGATGGATGTTGTTGAACAGCAGGTCCAGCAACACATCCAGCGGCGTGTTGAGTGGCTGACGTGTGCCGACACCGTGCAGCGGCGTGTCGTCGGTGGCGATCACCAGCAACTGGCCCGGAGAGAACAGCAAACCGCAGGACGACACCTCGAACGCCAGGCTGCCGCCGCCGGAATAGTTTTCCGGGCGTTTCCAGATCAGAAACAAGTGATCGGGGTGAAACTCGATCCGCGATACCTCGTCCGGATCCAGCGCCGAGGCCAGCGCGTGTTCATCGAGTTTGAAGTGACTGTGCAGCAAGTCGCGCTCGGCGGCGTCGGGGTCGCTGAACAGCATCACCTCGGCGTCCAGCCGCTCGACCCGCTGCAAACCGCCGTGATTGAGTGCAAAGCTGTTGATCATCGGCCGGTCACCAGGCCTGGCCGCGACGTTTGAGTTCGAGACGCCGCACAAACTCTTCCAGTACCAGCGAATACAGATCGTCCTGCAAATAGGCGTCTTCGATACCGGCGTCGAGGTTCGGGTTGTCGTTGACCTCGATCACCACCACCTTGTCGCCGGCCTGTTTTAAATCGACGCCGTAAAGTCCGTCGCCGATCAGGTTGGCGGTTTTCACCGCCAGTTCCACCACCGCGCGCGGCGCCTCGTGGATCGCCAGCGTGCGGCATTCGCCGTTGACGTCCTGGCCCTTGGCCTTGTGGTTGTAGATCTGCCAATGGCCCTTGGACATGAAGTACTGGCAGGCAAAGATCGGTTTACGGTTGAGCACGCCGATGCGCCAGTCGTACTCGGTGTAGAAAAACTCCTGAGCCAGCAACAGCACCGAATGTTCGAACAGTTCGGCGGTGGCTTCGAGCAAGGCCTGTTGGCTCTCGACCTTGATCACGCCACGGGAGAAACAGCCGTCCGGGATTTTCAGCACCAACGGAAAACCGAGGCGTTCGCCGACCCGCTCGAAGTCTTCGGGTCGCTCCTTGTAGAGAATTTCCGTGGCCGGCATGCCCAGTTGATGGCTGTTGAGCAGGTCGGTGAGATAGACCTTGTTGGTACAGCGCAGGATCGACGTCGGGTCGTCCATCACCACCAGACCTTCGCTTTCGGCTTTCTTGGCGAAGCGGTAAGTGTGGTTGTCGACGCTGGTGGTCTCGCGGATCAGCAGGCCGTCGTACTCGGCCAGCCTTGCGTAGTCCTTGCGTTCGATCAGCTCGACATCGATGCCCATGCCTTTGCCGACCCGCACAAAGTTTTCCAGTGCCCGGGCGTTGGACGGCGGCAACGCCTCCTGCGGATCATGCAGGATCGCCAGGTCATAACGCGCCACTTGCGGCGAACGCGGAACACGCCAGATCTTGCGACTGAAGCCGTCCAGCGCATTGGCGAACTGGTCTTCCTGATCGTCGCGCAACTTGTGCAAGGCGCCGGACTTTATACCTTCGATGTGCCAGCCGTTAGTTCGACGAAACTCAACTAACAGAATCGGACACGGAAACACTTCAAACAATTGTCGGGCCAGGTCCTGCAACGACTCGATATGCGTCCTGCCGAAATAAAGTGTCAGCGTAAAACCTTCGGTGTCGCTGTAGAGATGATGGCTGAGGGCTTTTTCCAGGGTTTTATCCAGATCGTCCAGTGCCAGGCCGTAAAGGGATTTCCGGGTCAGTTCGCTGATGGTCCGCACCGAAGGAATCACCTTGTGCCCTCGGGCTTCAGCCAGCAGCGAGCAATAGTAGCCGTGCCCCAGATACTTGTAGCTGCGGCACAGATTGATCACCTGTACCCGTTTTCCCGGCTCGCTGTCGGGTGGTTGTTCAAGGTATTCCTGGGCCGTCACGATGTCTTCGCTGGGGAAATACGAGGCCCAGTCTTCCTTGCGTTCGACGATGATCAACACTTGACTGGAAGTTCTGATCTGCGGTTTTAAATAAGTTGCCGGTGGCAAACTTTGACTGGATACTTCGCGCCAATGACCCTGTACCGCTGACATAGAAATTGATCCGTTGGAGAACAAGACCTTTTCTATTAAGCACGAAGTTTTTCGAAAGTCCCGTTTCGTTACGCAACTTTTACGGTGGTCATATGAATGCTGTTTTTCGCCTGGCGGTCGTTGATGATTTGCCAGCGTTGCTCACGCTGGAGATGCACTGTTTCACCACGGACCGGCTCACCCGCCGCAGTTTCCAATGGATGATCACCCGGGCCCACGGGCAATTGTGGGTGGCCGAACGTGAGGGCCAACTCGCCGGTTATGCGCTGGTGCTGTTTCATCGCGGCACCTCGCTGGCCCGGCTGTATTCGATTGCGATTGCTCCCGAAGCGCGCGGCACTGGTCTGGGCAAGCAATTGCTGCAACGAATCGAGGCCTGCGCGCTCGAGCACGACTGCGCCTACCTGCGGCTGGAAGTGCGCACCGACAATCCCGCCGCCATCGCCCTGTACGAGCGCAACGGTTACCGGCGCTTTGCGCTGATCCATGACTACTACGAGGATCACGCCGACGCGCTGCGTCTGGAGAAACGCATTCTCCAGCACCGCGACTCACGCAACATCAAAGTCCCCTATTACCGACAAACCACCGATTTCACCTGCGGCCCGGCCTGCCTGCTGATGGCCATGGGCAGGTTGCAGGCTGATCGTTTGCTTGAGCGGCGCGAGGAATTGCAGCTGTGGCGCGAGGCAACCACGGTGTTCATGACGGCCGGCCATGGCGGTTGCAGCCCGCAGGGCCTGGCACTGGCGGCGTGGCGCCGGGGTTTCAAAGTGCGTTTGCAACTGAGCATGAGCGGGCCGCTGTTTCTCGACGGAGTCCGCGACGCGCATAAAAAAGACGTCATGCGTCTGGTGCATGACGAGTTCATGGCGCAACTGAACGACACCAATGTCGAACAATCCATCGGCGTAACACTGGATTTACCCGCGCTGCTGGCCAACGGCGGTCAGCCTCTGGTGCTGATCAGCAGTTATCGCCTGACCCGCTCCAAATCGCCGCATTGGGTGATCGTCACCGACTGCGACGAAGACTTCGTCTACCTGCACGACCCGGATGTCGATCACAGCCAGCATCGCCAACCCATGGACTGCCAGCACGTGCCGGTCAGCCATGGGGAGTTCGAGAAGATGTGCCGTTTCGGCCGTGGCAAGTTGCGGGCAGCGGTGGTGCTCTACGCTCGCTCACCCGCGTGAAGGTTCATTTGAGTCCGATCTTGTACAGCGAGCCATCGGACGCATCTGTCAGCACATACAGGTAACCGTCCGGCCCTTGGCGCACATCACGGATCCGCTGTTTCAGTTCGCCCAGCAAGCGTTCTTCATGCACCACCTTGTCGCCGTCGAACTGCAAGCGGATCAGCTCTTGCGTCACCAGCGCTCCGATGAACACGTTGTGCTGCCAGGGTTTGAAGCGATCGGAATCGTAGAAGGCCATGCCGGTGACACCCGGGGATTTTTCCCAGACATGGTGCGGCTCGACCGTCCCTTCGGCGGTCTTGCCCTTGGCTTCCGGGATCGGTTGCATGGAGTAGTTGATGCCGTGGGTCGCCAGCGGCCAGCCGTAGTTCTTGCCGCGCTCGATGATGTTCACCTCGTCGCCCCCGCGCGGGCCGTGCTCGTTTTCCCACAAGGTGCCGGTCCACGGGTTGAGCGCGGCGCCCTGGGGATTGCGGTGGCCGTAGGACCAGATCTCCGGGCGTACGCCGGACTGGCCGACAAAGGGATTGTCATCGGGCACCTTGCCGTCGGGGTAGATGCGCACGACCTTGCCTTGCAGCTTGTCCAGATCCTGCGCGGTCGGGCGGTCGTTGTTTTCGCCCAGGGTGATGAACAGATAACCGTCCCGGTCGAACACCAGCCGCGAGCCGAAGTGGTTGCCGACCGACAGTTTCGGTTCCTGACGGAAAATCACGTTGAAGTCCTTCAGGGTTTTCAGGTCATCCGACAGACGCCCGCGCCCGACCGCCGTTCCGGCCTTGTCACCTGCACCGCCGCCCTCGGCGTAGGACAGGTACACAAGGCGATCCTGTTTGAAATCCGGCGACAGCACCACATCAAGCAATCCGCCCTGCCCCTTGGCCCAGACGTCCGGCACGCCGGTGATCGGCGCGGACAGTTTGCCGTCAGCGCCTACCACGCGCAGGTTGCCGGGGCGTTCGGTCACCAGCATGCCCTGACGATCCGGCAGGAACGCCAACGCCCATGGATGCTCGAGCCCTTGGGTAATCGTCGTGACCTCAAGGGTGCCCTGCTCGCTTTGCAGCTCTTCGGGAGCCGCAGCGAACGCCGGGGCGGCGATCAGTGCACTGGCACACAGGCCGGCCAGAAGGGTTTTACGCAACATGCACGATTCCTTTTGTTCGTTTGAAGGGCTGACAGAAGCGGTTCTGCCATTCAACGGTTGCTCCCGCTGTCACGGGCTGGAGGATTGGGAATGAAGGTGGGTGGCGTGCTCGGGACGGAGCGCAGCGGCTGGCCATTGCCGATGCCGCGGTTTTCCAGGGTCGGCGGCCGCGGCACAGGCACCGTGTTCGGCCCGCGAACTGCTGGAGCGCTGGGCTGGGTGCCCTGCATGCTGTTGGGGTTCGCCCGGCGAATCGGGCTGTTGTAGGGGTTGTTGCTGTTGCCGGTCGGACTTTGCGCCAGCAACAGCGATGAATGCGTGGTGGCGCCCTCGGCGTGAACCAGCCCGCCACTGAGGGCCAGCAACGCAATGCCAAGCAGGAAACGGTTCATGAACGGCCTCTCTCGATGCACGTGGATTAGAGCCTTCGAGTCCACGCTACGCCCAGGGTTCGGATTTGTTAACCCGTCACCGCTAAACAAGATGTAACACGGCTTGACCTGCCGTTTACCGCCGCCCCCGGCAAACAACGGAAACTTTTACGCCGGGCCACGGGTCACCCGAACATCACTCGGAGATCAGCACCATGGCTCGGGCAATCTGGAAAGGCGCAATCAGTTTCGGTCTGGTGCACATCCCCGTGGCGCTGGTTTCGGCGACCTCGTCCCAGGGCGTCGATTTCGACTGGCTCGACAGCCGCAGCATGGACCCGGTCGGCTATAAACGGGTCAACAAGGTCACCGGCAAGGAAGTCACCAAAGAGCACATCGTCAAAGGCGTGCAGTTCGAAAAAGGCCGCTATGTGGTGCTCAGCGAGGAAGAAATCCGTTCGGCGCACCCGGTTTCGACGCAGACCATCGACATCTTCGCCTTCGTCGACAGCGAACAGATCCCGTTGCAGAACATCGACACGCCCTATTACCTGGCCCCGGACAAACGCGGTGGCAAGGTCTACGCCTTGCTGCGTGAAACCCTGAGCAAAACCCAGAAGGTCGCCCTCGCCCGCGTGGTTTTACACACGCGCCAGTATCTGGCGGCGTTGATGCCCCTCGAGTCGGCGCTGGTGCTGGTGAAACTGCGCTGGCCTCAGGAAGTACGTAGCCTCGATGAACTGGCACTGGGCAGCGAAGTGACCAAGCCGCAACTGGCCAAGGGCGAACTGGACATGGCCAAACGGCTGGTGGAAGACATGACGGCGGACTGGACGCCCGAGGATTACAACGACGAGTTCGAAAACAAGATCATGGCGCTGGTGGACAAGAAGGCCCATGAAGGCAAGATCGAAGACGTTGAGACGGTTTCCGGTGAAGAAGAGCGCAAATCGGCCGATGTTATCGACCTGACCGAACTGCTCAAGCGCAGCCTCGGCGGGAAAGCCCCGGCCAAACCGGCGAAGAAGACTGCCAGCAAGACCACAGCGGCGAAGAAGACCAAAAAAGCGTCGTGAAAATGAAATCGGGCGACTGTCTTTCAACAGTCGCCCGATTCGTCAGATCAGAATGAAGATCGCCAGCAGACCGCCGAAGATCGCCCACTTTTCCATGTAGTAGAGTTTGCGATTGCGCTTCTTCAGTTCTTTGCCGCGCAGGCGAATCTTGTAGATTTTGGTAAACAAGCGGTTGATGCCACCGGTGCGGTCACCCGCATCGTTCGGCGCACCGGCCGCCGACATCACGGTGCGGCTGAACCAGCCGTTGAACGCCGCTGCCCAGCGATACTTCATCGGACGTTCAACGTCACAGAACAGGATGATACGGTTCTGGTCGGTGGTGTTTTCTGCGTAGTGAATGAAGGTCTCGTCAAACATCACCGCTTCGCCATCACGCCAGTGATAGTTCTCGCCATCGACGTTGATGTAGCAACCGGCATCGTTCGGCGTTTCCAGGCCCAAGTGATAACGGTAGGAACCGGCGTACGGGTCACGGTGGCGTACCAGTTTCGAGCCCGGCGGCAATTCTGCAAACATCGCAGCCTTGATCGAACCGATGCTCTGCACCAGTTCAGTGGTGCGCGGGCACAGTTGCAGCGCCGACGGGTGGCTGTCGCCGTACCACTTCAGGTAGAAACGCTTCCAGCCGGTCTTGAAGAACGAGTTGAAACCGACATCGTCGTACTGATTCGAGCGTTTTATCTCACCGGCGCGCAGCAGGTTGCGACCTTCCTCACGGATTTCTTCCCAGTGGGCCTGCAAAGGGCTCAGATCGGGGAAGTCTTTCGGATCCAGGTACGGCGTATTGGGCTTTTTCGAGAACAGATAAAGGAAGCAGTTGATCGGTGCCAGAAACGACGAGTGATCGCTCAGTTGGCGACCGAGCTTGTGGCGCACGCGACCGCGCAGGTGAACGTATGCAATGGAAATGACATATACAGCGGCAATGATGAGTTTCACGGAAATCGTCACACGTCAGAAGTGAACAAACTGCGCGCCTTTAGGGCTGTGGCCCAAGGTCTGTGGCAGTGGTCTGAAATCAAAAAGCGTCCCGGTGGCGCATCCTTGAGCCCATGCCGTACAAGGCATTGGGTGAATGGATGGCATTTTAGCCACAGTTTGTAACCAATAGTGAACCTTCATCTGTGAAAAACTGTCCCGCGATCGCGCCACCGGGCAACCGCGCCGTTGCAAGCGCGAGGCCTGAATGCGCTGGCGGCACGACTGCGCGTGTTGTCCGGCGATGTTTCTTTCTGGTTTTTTATGCATGAGCACTGCTTGGCTTGTATGATTGCGCGCTCGAAAATCCATGCTGGGCAAGCCCCCAAGTGAAAGGAACTCATGCAAAGCAATAATCTCAGCTATCGCCCAGACATCGATGGACTGCGCGCAATTGCCGTATTTCTTGTTCTGCTTTTCCACTTTGACCTGGGGGTGCCAGGCGGTTTTATCGGTGTGGATGTGTTTTTTGTTATCTCGGGTTTTTTGATAACCGAGGTGATTCGCAGCGCGATCGAGCAGAACCGGTTTTCGTTTGTAGATTTTTATAGTCGCAGGCTACGACGCCTGCACCCCGCACTGATTGCAACAGTCGCTCTCAGTCTGGGAGTGGGATTTATCTTGATGGATCCAGCCTCACTGATTGAGTTGGCGAAATCATCGGTCCCCACCCTTCTGTCATTCTCCAATATATATTTCTGGCAGAATCAAGGCTATTTCGACGCGGCGGCGAACACTCAGCCACTGTTACATACATGGTCGCTAGCTACAGAATGGCAATTCTATGCAGTATGGCCGGTCGTCATTTGCTTTCTGGTAAAAATCCCTGAAACATCCAGATTGGTGGCCCTGTCAGCACTGACAATTTTGTCTCTTGTCGCCTCACAAGCGATGCTGTCGGTTAATGCATCCGCTGCTTATTACATGATGCCCTTTCGCATATTCGAACTTTCGCTGGGCGGAATGCTGGTCTTTGTTTTTCAACAGAGACTCAAACCAGCCTTGGAAGCACTGATTTATGTGATGGGTCTTGCTCTCGTTTTTGGCGCTGCCTTTATTCTTGACTCATCCTCACCATTCCCGGGTTTGAGAGCTTTATTGCCGTGTATGGGTGCAGCCGCCTGCATATATGCAGGTCGAGCAAAAATTGCAGCAGGGCTCACCGCACTCAAACCCATTACTTATCTTGGTCTGATTTCCTACTCCGTATATCTGGTGCATTGGCCGCTGCTGGTGTTCTACAAATATTATGTTTTCAGAGAACTCAACACTCACGAAAAGCTCGCACTGCTATCGTTGTCAATCGTAATGGGGGCTGTGCTCTATCATTCTGTAGAGCGCATCTTCATGGGTAAATACAGTTTTCGAAAGCCTGTCGTATATGGTGCATTAGCGGCATCTGTTGCAGTGACAGCAGCCGGTGCCCTGTCGGTCATACAAACGGGCGGCTGGGTTAATCGCGTAGACGCAAAATATCTGTCCTTCACAAAAGATCCAAAGAACTTCCACATCAACAACTACGGTGGCACAGGCTACACGCTCTCACCCATACTCGGCGACGCGTCGGGGGAGAGAATCGCAATCATGGCCGGAGACAGTTTCGCCCACCAATATGCGAGTGGCTTTGACAGAGAGTTGAAGAACAGCGGGAAATCCATTCAAGCGCAATACATCCATGGCTGTGTTCTTTCCAGCGAATACACTCGCCTTCTCGACGGCGTACCCCGACAGGACTGCCGGGCCACCTATTCAAAAGTTCTTGAGCTTCTGAACGGCAACACGCTGCCTTTCATATTCGCAGAAGGCTGGCCAGCCTATTCCGTACTGGTGGCAGATCACACAGGTAAGAACGCGGTAACGCCCGGGAAAGACTATTTCGCCGTTATCGAAGATATGCTTTCAAGAACCAGAAACGACATAGGCGATCGAGACTTCATCCTGGTGGGCAGCCAACCTATCCCGCCAGGTACACCGC
The DNA here is from genome assembly GCF_058808435.1 of Pseudomonas sp. GW821-FHT11D10. NCBI lineage: Bacteria > Pseudomonadati > Pseudomonadota > Gammaproteobacteria > Pseudomonadales > Pseudomonadaceae > Pseudomonas > Pseudomonas sp. GW821-FHT11D10. The sequence continues at coordinate 1,251,229 of NZ_JBXARR010000001.1, forward strand.
CAACGGTTACCTGTTTGCTCCGACCACGATATTTACCTCAGGGTTGTGAAAAGTTCCTCGAGTTCAAAATGGAGCAATCGTCAGCCTACAAAATCAATCAGGTGCTCAAGAAGTTTGCTGAAACCCACAGTCGGACATTTTATGTCGATACTCTGGATACCTTCTGCATGACTGGCACGTGCAGCACCGTTCTGGGTGGGAAGATTCTGTATTCAGACAGCGCTCATCTCTCGATCGACGGCTCCTTGCTCGCCTCCAAAAAAATCCTCGAAGACATCCGGATAAAAACCGGACTGCGCACGACGAATGCTTATTGACTGGAGAGACATTGAGCAAGCCATTGCGACTTGCCCGGCCCAACCGGATTCTGGCGTTATCGGCATTTGCGACTGTGCTCCTCACCCGTTGGGCAGGCGAGAGAACACAGGCTGGCGGGGGCACGGTCGGCGGGCCACTGACAGAATGTCCTGAGTCTGGTGGTCGTCCGTCATACAACTGCCGTCCTACTTATGCGACACTATGCGCAATGTCCGGCATAAATCCCGCCTTTATTGCCCAACAGCTTGGACGAAGCGTCCAGATGCTGCTCTCCACCTATGTCCGCCAGCTCAGTTCCAGCGGCGATCAGGGAGAGATGTAAAAGCTCAAAATTGCCTCAGGAGTGGCCCCATCGCCAATCCTGAAGCCTGCAACCCATTGATAGGTAAAGTAATTGATCTCCACAGCCAACATCACCATGCAGTTCGGCGCCAAGCCGCTGTTTGAAAACGTTTCGGTCAAATTCAACGGCGGCAACCGCTACGGCCTGATCGGCGCCAACGGTTGCGGCAAGTCGACCTTCATGAAAATCCTCGGCGGCGACCTCGAGCCGTCCGGTGGCCAGGTCATGCTGGAGCCAAACATTCGCCTGGGTAAATTGCGCCAGGATCAGTTCGCCTACGAAGAATTCACCGTGATCGACACCGTGATCATGGGTCACGAAGAGCTGTGGAAGGTCAAGGCCGAGCGCGATCGCATCTACTCGCTGCCGGAAATGAGCGAAGAAGACGGCATGGCCGTGGCCGAGCTGGAAACCGAGTTCGCCGAGATGGACGGCTACACCGCCGAATCCCGCGCCGGTGAACTGCTGCTGGGTCTGGGCATTCCGCTGGAACAGCATTTCGGCCCGATGACCGAAGTCGCGCCGGGCTGGAAACTGCGTGTTCTGTTGGCTCAGGCACTGTTCTCCGATCCGGAAGTGCTGCTGCTCGACGAACCGACCAACCACCTGGACATCAACACCATCCGCTGGCTGGAAACGATTTTGACGGCGCGTAACAGCACCATGATCATCATTTCCCACGACCGTCACTTCCTGAACAGCGTCTGCACCCACATGGCCGACCTGGACTACGGCGAGCTGCGTCTGTTCCCGGGCAACTACGACGAGTACATGACCGCGGCGACCCAGTCCCGCGAGCAACTGCTGTCGGACAACGCCAAGAAGAAAGCCCAGATTGCCGAACTGCAAACGTTCGTCAGCCGCTTCTCGGCCAACGCCTCGAAAGCCAAACAGGCCACTTCCCGCGCCAAGCAGATCGACAAGATCCAGCTGGCCGAGGTCAAGCCATCGAGCCGCGTGAGCCCGTTCATCCGTTTCGAACAGACCAAGAAACTGCACCGCCAGGCCGTGACCATCGAGCAGATGTCCAAGGGCTTCGACGGCAAGACCCTGTTCAAGAACTTCAGCTTCACCGTTGAAGCCGGCGAGCGCGTAGCGATCATCGGCCCGAACGGTATCGGCAAGACCACCCTGCTGCGCACGCTGATGGGCGAACTGACCCCGGACGCAGGCACGGTGAAGTGGACCGAAAGCGCGGAGCTGGGCTACTACGCTCAGGACCACGCTCACGACTTCGAAGACGACGTCAGCCTGTTCGACTGGATGGGTCAGTGGACTCAGGGCGAGCAAGTGATCCGTGGCACCCTCGGTCGCATGCTGTTCTCCAACGACGAGATCCTCAAGTCGGTGAAGGTGATTTCCGGTGGTGAGCAAGGTCGCATGCTGTTCGGCAAGCTGATCCTGCAAAAGCCGAACGTACTGGTGATGGACGAACCGACCAACCACCTGGACATGGAATCGATCGAGGCGCTGAACCTGGCGCTGGAAAACTACCCGGGCACGCTGATCTTCGTCAGCCACGACCGTGAGTTCGTATCGTCCCTGGCCACGCGCATCATCGAGCTGAGCCCGAACGGCGTGACCGACTTCAGCGGCACCTACGACGATTACCTGCGCAGCCAAGGCGTGGTGTTCTAAGTCGAACGAGCGGTAAACAGAAAGCCCTGTCCTTGTGACGGGGCTTTTTTTGCGTCTAGGAAAAGATCGTTAGCCTGCTTCCTTTTAGTCCAGCGCCACGCCATGATGCGAACTCTCCCACCGCCGCCCGCGAACGAGTCCTCATGTCTGCGCAGCAACAGCCACCGCAAAGCTCCATGGCGATCACCCTGCAGATCGTCTCCATCGTTTTCTATACCTTTATTGCCTTCCTCTGCATCGGCCTGCCGATTGCGGTGCTGCCCGGCTACGTGCACGAACAACTGGGTTTCAGCGCCGTGATCGCGGGGCTGGTGATCGGTTCGCAATACCTGGCCACCCTGCTCAGCCGGCCAATGGCCGGGCGCATGTCGGACACCATCGGCACCAAGCGGGCGATTGTGTATGGCTTGTCGGGGATTGTGCTCAGCGGTGTGCTGACGCTGGTTTCGACACTACTACAGAGCTTGCCGTTGTTGAGCCTGTCGATCCTGATCGTCGGTCGCCTGCTGCTGGGGATCGCCCAAGGCCTGATCGGCGTCGGCACCATCAGTTGGTGCATGGGCCAGGTCGGTGCCGAACACACCGCGCGCTCGATTTCCTGGAACGGCATCGCGTCCTATGGCGCGATTGCCATTGGCGCGCCGTTGGGCGTGGTGATGGTCGCCGACTATGGTTTCGAAAGCCTTGGCATTGCGTTGTCGCTGCTCGCGGCCGGCGCTTTGCTGCTGATCCGCAACAAGCCGTCGGTGCCGGTGGTGCGCGGTGAACGGCTGCCGTTCTGGGCGGTGTTCGGGCGGATTGCACCGTTCGGCACCAGTCTGAGTCTGGCGTCGATTGGTTACGGCACGCTGACCACGTTCATCACCCTGTATTACCTCAATCGCGGCTGGACCGGTGCGGCGTACTGCCTGACCGTGTTCGGCGTGTGTTTCATTCTGTCGCGGTTGCTGTTCATTTCGGCCATCGGGCGTTTCGGTGGATTCACCTCGGCGATTGCCTGCATGACCATCGAAACCGTCGGCCTGGTCATGCTGTGGCTGGCGCCCTCGACCGCGTATGCCTTGATCGGCGCGGGTCTGGCGGGGTTCGGTCTGTCGCTGGTGTACCCGGCGTTAGGCGTCGAAGCGATCAAGCAAGTGCCCAACTCCAGTCGCGGTGCCGGGCTGAGTGCTTACGCAGTGTTTTTCGATCTGGCACTGGCGATTGCCGGGCCGTTGATGGGCGCAGTGGCACTGAATCTGGGCTATTCGTGGATTTTCTTCAGTGCGGCGGTGCTGTCCGTGACCGGACTGGGATTGACCTTGCTGCTCAAACGCCGGGCAATGGCGTGAACCCTCACTGATCCGCCGTCTGCATCCCCGCGCGGGTCGGCCTGCCCAAGGCATGGGAGAAGAACCGCCCGGCCTCGGAAATCAGGTTGCGGTGAATGTCTTCGCGGTCCACACCATCGGCATCGGTGCACAGCGCCGGCATGGCGAGGATCTGCTCTTCGGTGCACGGCGCCATGAACACGAAGTGCCCTGCCCCGGCCAGCAGCTTGAAATCGGGCGCAGTCGGCAGTTTGCGCGCCAGGGCGGCTGCGTTCTTGTCGAAGGCCACCAGTTTGTCGCCGTCGCCGCTGTAGAGCAGCACCGGCACATGCACATCGGCGAGAGTGTGACGGCCGAATTTCAGACTAAGCGGGGCCATCAGCAACAACGCATGCACGCGCGGATCGGCCACCGGTTGCAGATCGTCGCGGTCGACAATCAACTCACCCTGGGTGTTGCAGGCGTCGCGGTCGTCCGGGCGCTCCTGGCAGTAACGGCGCAGGCGATCAAGATCAGGCTGTGCGCCGGACAGAATCAACGCCGTTTCGCCGCCCGCCGAATAGCCGATCACGCCAACCTGCTCGGCGTTCACGTACGGCGCGAGCATACGGTCGCCCAGCGTGGCGGTTATGGCTTCGGAAATCTGGATCGGCCGACCGTAAAGGTTGCTCAGTGTGCCAAGACGACTGTGATCCTTGGAGTTGTCGCCGGGGTGAATCACCGCCACCACTACAAAGCCCTTGCGTGCCAATGACGTGGCCAGATCGTGCAGCGCCAGTGGTGTGCCGGTGTTGCCGTGGGACAGCATCAGCATCGGGAAGCGGCCGATGGCGACTTTGGTGTCTTCGCCGGCCTCGACCGAATAGCCTTCGAGCAGGCTCATGTGTTCGCGGTCGCTGGAGGGATAGAAAGCGATGGCACGCATCGGTTGCAGGTCGAGCGGGTCGAGGAACGTCATCTCGTGATAGCCGACGCTCCAGCGCGGGTGCTGCCCGGGCGCAGCGTGCACTGAATTCAGGCTGCCGAGCAGGCAAATCAGTAACGCTGCACAAAGACGCATCATGGGATGCCCCACCCTGTTGTTACTCAATCGAAAGATCCGTTGTGTTCGACGCCCGAAATTCCGAGGTTCGGTGATCCGGCGCGGCGTTGCACTCAGACGTTGATCATCAGACTGCATAACCCGGGCCAGATTATGTAACAGTCAGAAACAAAAAACTCCGTATCTGGCCCTTGCGGAACCAGAATACAGAGTTTTTTAAAGGATTACCTGAACGCGAGCTGCGCTTTACGCAAGCCTTACGCAGCGGCGAACAGTTGCTCGCTGATCTTCGCCTGAGCAGCGCTCATGGCGTTGTTGCGCACTTCTTCACCGTAGGCCAGGCCTTCAGCACGCACGACTTCGATGTCGGTGATGCCGAGGAAGCCGAACACCAGCTTCAGGTAGTCTTCGTGCGCGACGCCCGAAGCCTGACCGGCGTGGATACCGCCAGCGGTGGACACGATCACGACTTTCTTGCCACCGCACAGGCCTTCAGGGCCGGCTTCGGTGTAACGGAAGGTCTGGCCGGCGACGGCGATGCGGTCGATCCAGGCTTTGAGCTGGGTCGGCACGGTGAAGTTGTACATCGGCGCAGCGACGACGATGGCGTCGGCGGCGATGAATTCGGCCAGGGTGGTGGCGCTCAGTTCGGCTTCGTGCTGTTGGGCGGCGTTGCGCAGTTCAGCGGTGGTGCCAGCAGCCACCAGAGTGGTCGACGAGAAGTGGCTGATGGCGTCGGCGGCCAGGTCGCGGTAGGTCACGACAGCGCTTGGTTCGGCGGCTTGCCAGGCTTGAGTCACTTGACTGCTCAGCTGACGGGAAGCGGAGTTGTCGCCCAGAATGCTCGAATCGATGTGCAGCAGTTTCATGTGGAATCTCCTGGAATGAATCGCCGGTGGCGACGGAATGGAGACAATCCTACCGACGAAACCAATAGCTGATTAGACGGCAACAATGCGATAGTTCGTCCCACTGATAGAACAGTCGGATTTCCAGATGCAAGACCTCAACGATCTCTACTATTTCGCCAAAGTGGTCGAGGCCGGCGGATTCGCCGCCGCCGGCCGCTTGCTGGGCATTCCCAAGTCACGCCTTTCGCGGCGCATTGCCGAGCTGGAGGAACGCCTCGGCGCACGTTTGCTGCAACGCACCACTCGCCAATTGAAGCTGACGGCGGTCGGCGAACGCTATCTGCGTCACTGTCAGGCAATGCTGCTGGAAGCGGAAATGGCCGACGAGACGGTCGCCAGCATGTCCAGCGAGCCTCGCGGACGCCTGCGGGTTTCGAGCCCTACCGGGCTGGCTCATGAAATGCTGCCGGTGGTGATCAGCAATTTCCTGGGAAAATACCCTCAGGTGCAGCTGGAAGTGACCCTGATCAATCGTCGGGTCGACCTGATTACCGAAGGCATCGACGTGGCCCTGCGCGTGCGCGAACACGGCAATGAAGAGCCGATGCTGGTGACCCGCCGCCTGCGGCAGGCGCAAATGGTGGTGGTAGCAAGCCCTTCCTTTATACAGGGCGTGGAAATCAATCATCCGCAGGACCTGAAGAACCTGCCGGTGCTGGGCGCGCTGGAAGCCGATCGCATGGTGCATGTGCGCCTGCTCGATCAGCACGGCAAGAGTTGCGACCTCGCGCTGGAGGCACGACTGGGGATCGACGATTTCATCGTGCGCAAGGCCTGTGTACTGGCCGGTCAAGGTTTTACCCTGTTGCCGATGATGTATTGCGAAGCGGAACTGAATAGCGGCACGCTGGTGCAATTGCTGCCGGACTGGTCACTGCCCGGCGGCTGGCTGCAAGCGGTGTATCCGCATCGGCGCGGGGTGATGCCGGCGGTGCGCGCGTGGATCGATCATCTGGTCGAATCGTTCAATGCCTGTGGAGAGCGGCTGTTATGAAACAAGGAAAGATGAGCGAGCAGGATGTCGCGGATTTCTGTCTGGCCTTGCCCGGCGCCCGGGAGGACTACAAATGGGGTGGCGTGCGGGTGTTTTCGATTGCCGGCAACAAGATGTTTGCCTTGCAGGGATTGCGCGGTGATTCGCTGGCTTTCAAGGTCGACAAGGACCTGTTTCTCGGTCATTGCGACCGGCCGGGCATTCACCCGGCGCCGTATCTGGCCCGGGCGCAATGGATCATCATGCACCCGCCCTACCCGCTGGGCGCCGAGGAACTGCAAGGGTTGCTGCAGCGTTCCCATCAACTGGTGGTGAGCAAGCTACCCAAGCGCGTGCAGGTCGGGCTGTTGCTCTAAAACAGCGCCAGCAGGTTCGAACCGAGGAACAGTTGATCGATCCAGAACACCTGGTGCAACGCCACGATCATCCAGAACAACACCTGAAACGACACCTTGCGCGTCTTGTGGCGGAAAACCTGTTGGGCGATCAACGCGCCCGGCCAGCCGCCGGCCAGTTCCACCGCGTGCAGGATGTTCTCCGGTGTGCGCCAGGCGTCGGCGCGGGCCTTGCGCTTGTCCGCCCAGTACAGGAAAAACGTCAGCACGCTGACCAACCCGTAAGCCGTCAGCGGTACCAGGGAAATCCCGCGCAGCCACATCGACAGCGAGCCGAACAACGGCAACGCGCAGACGATCAGCAGCACCACCAGCTTCAATTTCAGATGCTGAATATTGCCACCGGAAGGCCCGCGATCCGGGCGGCGTGCGCGGGAATCACTCATGGCTTGGCCGCCGTCCAGTCAACCCAGCCGAACTGCCAGGTCGCCAGAATCACCAGACCGAAGACGATCCGGTACCAGGCGAACGCCGCGTAGCTGTGGCTGCCGATGAATTTGAGAAGGCCGCGCACCGCGATCATGGCGAATATGAACGCCGTGACGAAACCGATGGCGAACACCGGAAAGTCGGCCGGAACGAACAGGTCACGATACTTGTAGCCCGAATACACCGCCGCACCGACCATGGTCGGCATCGCCAGGAAGAACGAGAACTCGGTGGCGGTCTTGCGCGACAGGCCGAACAACAGGCCGCCGATGATGGTCGAGCCGGAACGCGAAGTGCCGGGGATCATCGCCAGGCACTGGGCGAAGCCGATCTTCAGTGCGTCTGTCCAGCGAATCTCGTCGACCGTTTCGGCGTGCACTTCATGCTGACGCTGCTCGGCCCACAACATTACGATCCCGCCCACCACCAGCGCGGCGGCCACGGTGATCGGGTTGAACAGGTAATGGTGAATCAGGTCGGCGAAGATTACCCCCAAAACCACGGCGGGCAGGAAGGCGATCAGCAGGTTGGCGGTGAAACGCCGCGCACTCGGCTGGGTCGGCAGACCGATGACCACGTCGAGGATCTTGCGGCGAAATTCCCAGACCACCGCGAGAATCGCGCCGAGCTGGATGATGATGTTGAACGCCATGGCCCGCTCGCCTCCGAAATCGAGCAAGTCGGCAACAATGATCTGGTGTCCGGTACTGGAAATGGGCAAAAACTCCGTCAGCCCCTCTACAACTCCAAGAATCAGTGCCTGCAAGGCCGTCCAAAGATCCATCAATCCCCCAAAGAGCGATGCCCGGCGGCATGCCCCGATAGTATTTTTTTACGTTCACTGCGATCAGCGTAGCTGTACCGATTCCGCACGCACAGGATCCACACGAAACAGTCAAAATTCCGTGAAAAATCAATTTGGATTCAGGTTTTCACGCGCGGCGCCGAAATCCTAACAGACAAGCCGTAATAGCGCTGCCGCGTTATACGACTTGGGTCGCGTATGCCCGGTCACCGAAACGTGGTTGGATGCTGGCGGTGGTTTATTACAAGAAAAAGAATCCGGAGTGACAGCGTTATGAACAGCTTGCGCAGTGTGTCGATCAGCCGACGCTTGTGGCTCATCTTGATTGTGGCAGTGGTCATGCTGCTGACGTTGGGCGTGTTGATGCTCAAGCAGATCCACGATGACCTTTACCACGCCAAGGCCCAGAAAACCCAGCATGTGGTGCAGACCGCCAGCGGTTTGCTGACTTACTACCAGGGCCTCGAAGCGGCAGGCACCCTGACCCGCGACGTGGCGCAGAAACAGGCGCTGACTGCGATCCGTGGCCTGCGCTATGACCAGAACGATTACTTCTGGATCAACGACCTCACCCCCGTGATGGTCATGCACCCGACCAATCCCAAGCTTGAAGGCCAGAACCTCTCGGCGATCCGCGACCCGGACGGCTTTGCGGTGTTCAACGAAATGGTCGCCATCGCCAAGGCCAAGGGCGCCGGGATGGTCGACTATCGTTGGCCCAAACCCGGCGCCAGTGAGCCGGTGGCCAAGACTTCCTACGTGAAACTGTTCGAGCCTTGGGGCTGGGTCATCGGCTCGGGCGTGTACGTCGATGACGTGCAGGTGGAGTTTCAGGGCCAGGTGATCAAGGCGTCCGTGGTCGGGCTGGTCATCGCGGTGATCATGGCGCTGCTGGTGATCCTGATTGCCCGCAGCATCGTTCGTCCGTTGCAGGAAACCGTGAACGCCATGGCCAACATCGCCAGCGGCGAAAGCGATCTGACCCGCAGCCTCGACACCCACGGCCAGGACGAAGTCACTCAACTGGCCCATCACTTCAATGCCTTCACCGCCAAGCTGCGCCGGGTGATCGGTGACTTGCAGGTGTCCGCCAGCGCATTGGGCCAATCGTCCAGCGAACTGGGCAACGACGCGACCCAAGCCCAGCAACGCAGCCAGCAGCAGTCGCAGCAGATGGAACTGGTGGCCACCGCCGTCAACGAAGTGACCTACGGCGTGCAGGACGTAGCGAAGAACGCCGAACACGCGGCCAGCGAAATGCGTGACGCGGAGGCTCAGGCCCAGCAAGGTCAGATCAACATCGACGGCAGCCTGCAACAGATCGACAAGCTCTCCGGCACCATCGATCAGGCCGTGGAAGTCATCCGCACGCTGGCGACCGAAAGCACGCAGATCGGCAGCGTGCTGGAAGTGATCCGCTCGATTGCCGAGCAGACCAACCTGCTGGCTCTGAACGCCGCGATTGAAGCGGCTCGCGCTGGCGAACAGGGGCGCGGGTTTGCGGTGGTGGCTGACGAAGTGCGTTTGCTGGCTCAGCGCACGCAGAAGTCCACGGCGGAAATCCAGACCATGATCGAACGTCTGCAAAACCATTCCGAAGCCGCGGTGAAGGTGATCGGCGACAGCAGCAAGGCCTCGCAACTGACCATCGAGCAAGCGGGTCTGGCCAGCGCCAGCCTGAACGCGATCGGCCAGGCCCTGCGCAACCTCAATGGCCTGAACGCCTCGATCGCCAGCGCAACGCTGCAGCAGGCGCATGTGGTCGAGGACATCAATCAGAACGTCACCCAGGCGGCGGGCCTGTCCCACAGCACCGCGCTGGCGGCCGAACAGTCGAGCGTGGCCAGCGTGCGCCTGGGCCAACTCAGCGAACAGTTGAACGGTTTGCTGCGCCAGTTCCGCGTCTGATCGCCCTTTCAGGTGGGAACTCGTTTCCCACCTGTTTTTCGGTACAATCCGCCCCCTCTTTTATTCCCCCCAAGGATCCTGCATGTCCGGGCTTGAACTGTTTGCGGCCGCCCTCGGTGTGATCGCCGTGTGGCTCACGGTCAAACAGAATCCGTGGTGCTGGCCGATCGGGCTGGTCATGGTGTCGCTCTACACCTGGGTGTTCTTCGAGGTGAAGCTGTATTCGGACATGCTGCTGCAGGTGGTTTATGCCGGGCTGCAAATCTATGGCTGGTGGCAATGGACGCGGGCCGGGACGATGCATGACGGGCGCGAGGTCAGCCTGCTCGACTCTCGTTCGATTTTGCAGGGACTGGCCATCGGCGCGGTCGGCAGTCTGCTGCTGGGCGCGGCCATGGCTCACTGGACGGACGCGGCGCAACCGTGGCTCGACGCGGCGCTGACCGGTTTCAGCCTCGTCGCGCAATACTGGATGGCGCACAAACGCCTGCAATGCTGGGCGCTGTGGTTCGTGCTGGATGTGATCTTCGTCGGGCTGTTTCTCTATAAAGGGCTGTACCTCACGGCGGCGCTGTATGCCCTGTTCACCCTGATCGCGGTGCAAGGCTGGCGCGAATGGCGTGCCGATCCGGCGTTGCAACGATGAAAGTCATCGTTCTGACCGGCCCCGAATCCACGGGCAAGAGCTGGCTGGCGGCCGGAATCCAACAGCAGTTCGGCGGTTTGCGGGTGGACGAATATGTGCGCTGGTTTATCGAGCGGAACCCTCGTGATACCTGCCTCGCCGACATTCCCGAAATCGCTCGCGGCCAGTTGCAATGGGAGGACGAGGCACGCGCGCAGCAGCCGCGACTGCTGATTCTCGATACGCATCTGTTGAGCAACATCCTGTGGAGCCAGACCTTGTTCGGCGACTGCCCGCTCTGGCTGGAAACCGAATTGCTGGCCCGTCATTACGACTTGCACCTGCTGCTCTCCCCCGAGCAGATCGAATGGACGGACGATGGTCAGCGTTGCCAGCCCGACTTGAGTGAACGGCTCGCGTTTTATCAGGCCACTCGAACCTGGCTCCAAACCCATCACCAGCCCTTGCAGATCATTCAGGGCAGCTGGGCCGAACGCCAGCAGCAAGCCTTCGACGCGGTTCGCGCCCTGCTCGCGGACTGACCCGGTTTTCGGGGCGTTTGCCCCGGCGTCTCCCCTGTTTTGGGGCCAAAGTGTCCGTTCCTGAAACACTCGCGCGAGTGCAAAGGGCCCGTCTCAGCGGCCTTCATCCCATTGTCATCGGACTTGTTAAGCGGTTGAAACACTGCCCTGCAAACCCTTGTTCCAGAGCTTTGCAATGGCTGTGGGGGGCCGAGAAGGCCCTGGCCTGTTTCAACGTTGAAACAGTATTTGTATCAGCCCTGCGCTATTCCAACCCAAGGCACTGAAATACAAAGACATTTGAAAAACGGCACAGCTTTCGCTCTCTCCTTCACAACGCTGAACAGGCTCAGCCCACTGAAGAAGGAATTGCCGTCGTGGGGAATATCAATAAAGCCTTTACCTGCCTTCTGCTGATCGGATCAGCTGCCAGCACTTTCCTCAGTTTCAACGTTCAGGCCGAAGGCAATGGCGTGATCGTACTCAATCGTGATGTCCAGCCGATCCCGATCGGCCGCAGCGGCGGCAAAGATCCCTACCCGACGACCGTCAATGCCAACCCGGCCGGGCGCATCGATAGCGCCATGACCAGCACTGAGCTCAACGACGGTGAATTTGCCAGTGTAGCCAGTGGTTCCTCGATTCGCGGCAGCATGGTGACGCCCAATTCCGGCGTGCCCGGACTGAACACCCTGACCAACCCGAACGGCATGCCAGGCATGAGCGCCGGTCACGGCGGCGGCTCCGGCGGTGCGATCTCCAATACCGTCAACCGTGCCATGAGCACCGGCCTTGCTCCGTTGACCCGCATGGCTGGAGGCCAATGAGATGAATCGTTCCCTGCTTCTGCTTGCCCTGTTCGGCTGTGCCAGCGCCATGGCGGCCGGCCCCAGTTCTGTGGACAACGCGAACATTCAAGATACCGGCATTCAGTACCGCGGCAATTACAACGTCAACCAGGCCGCCGGCGACCAAATGCAACAGACCAACACCAAGGCCATCGCAATTGGCACCGACGCCAGCGCAACCACCAGCGTCATCCAGCGAATCAATACACCGGCCGACCGCTCTGTAAATGCGAGCGCGAATATCGGCGGCAACTCCTTCACCAATGGCAACGGAATCCTGGGCGTGAACCAGGGCGCCGGGGCCAACAACCAGATGGCCAACGTAACGCGCGTCAGCATCAGTGCCGGCCCGCAGAGCGTTGACGATAGCGCCCTTTCCCAACAGAACGTGGCGTTGTTACCGAGCTCAGGAGCAACTGGCACCTCACCCGGCAGTCGCCAGGTCACGACAAGTGATCAGGCCTTCACCGGCAGCCGAGGGGTAATCCAGGTGAACCAGAGTGCCGGGGTGGGGAACCGAATGGCTAACACCCTGAGCATCCGGGTCGCAGACTGACCCAAATAAAAAGCAGTGCAATTAGAAAGTACCAACACTTAACCAACTAATAAGCACGGAGAAACACCATGAAACCTACAATGGCCCTCAAACCACTGGTTTTCGCACTCGCAGCAGTGATGGCAATCGCAGCACAGGCAGGCGGTCGTGATGATAATAATCACGGTCATGGTAACGGGCACGGCAACGGTCATGGCAACCATGAACCAAAAGGCCCAACCCTGGAACAACTGCTGCAAATCGGCGCTGGCGCCGGTGCCGCAGTGCTCGATGTCCAAAACAGCCAAGGCAACGACGTCCTGAACCAAGGGACCAAAAACGACGCCCAGATCAGCAACTCCGCGAACGGTGGCAATGGCAACCTCGGCATGAACAACGCCGCGGGCGATGGCAACCAACAAGACAACGCGGCTGCTCTGGCCACGGCTGACGAAAGCTTTATCTTCGGCACCGCGGTTGCGGTTTCCAGCGCAACTCAGGTCAACAACGCCAACACTGTCTATAACTACTCAAGCACTGCCAATGCCAACATGAACAATGTCGGCAACGGTGGATCCGGCAACATCGGCGTGAACAACGCTGCCGGCGACTTCAACCAACAGAAAAACAACCTGGCAATCGCTGTATCCGGTGGTCGTGTAGCTAACGCAGCAGCCGCTGCCAACCAAAGCTCCACTGGCTTGAGTGTTTCCAACTACGGCACCGTGGTTAACAAAAAAGAAACCCTCACTGGTACTGTCAACGCCGTCGGCGCGTTCGTGGCCGCAGGCACTGCAACCACCAAAGATGACGATCACGGTCACGGCGGTGGCGGCTATGGCAACAACGACCGGGGCCATGGCGGTAACGGCGGCGGCAAAGATCAGAAATCTGACTTCGTAGCCGTGGGTGTATTCGGTCTGGCTGGCGTGACCACTCAACAAGTGCTGACTCCAGACGGCTGGAAAAACCCAGTTACCAACACTGCCAACATGAGCAATGTCGGCAACAACTTCAACGGCAACGCTGGCTTCAACAACGCTGCTGGTGTCGGCAACCAACAAAGCAACTCGCTGTCCATCGCCGCAGGTTGCAAAGCCTGCCTGTAATCGCGATCGAAACGAAAGCCCCGGAAACGGGGCTTTTCCTCAGTCCGCAAAGGCGTATCGATCATGCGTAAGACTGCCCTCCTCGCTCTGCTTTGCTTCTGTGGCCTGACCCAGGCTGCCCAGATGCCCGTTGCTGCCTTGCCTGGCGGCACGCTTGTCTACAAGAACGTGCAAAGCATCCGTGAGCGCAAGTTTGCCGACATCGTCGAACAGAAAACCGATTTCAGCTGCGGCGCCGCCGCACTGGCGACGGTATTGCGCCAGGCCTATTGGCTCGACGTCGATGAAGAGCACATCATCAAAGGCATGCTGGTCAACGCTGACCAGGACCTTGTTCGTACTCAGGGTTTTTCCATGCTGGACATGAAGCGCTACATAGAAAGCATCGGCATGCGCGCCAGGGGCTACAAGATTCCCCGGGAAAAACTTGACGCAGTCACGATCCCGGTGGTGGTACTGATGGAAATTCGCGGCTACAAGCATTTCGTGGTGATGCAGCGGGCGGACAAGGATTGGGTTTACATCGGAGACCCGGTTTTAGGACACAAACGCTACTCCCATGATGACTTTGTCAAAGGTTGGAACGGCATTGTCTTTGCCATCGTCGGCCCCGGATACGACAAGACCAATGCATTACGCAGTCCTCCGACACCGCTGACGGCCAAAAACAAGCTGGATGGATTCAACCCGGTCAAAGATGCTGAATTGATGGACTTCGGGTTCATACAGAGCGACTTCTTTTAATCGCCGATTACAAGAGTGGGGCTGGATGTCCCGGGAGCAGCAGATGAAAACCTCATACTGGCTGGCCGCCGCCTGCCTGGCAGCGAGCGCGTCAGGCTATGCCAATGCAGGATTCAAACCCATCGAAATCAAGGACCAGGAGCTCGCTGAGCTACGCGGTCGCTACGTTATGCCGGGCCGGATCATCAGCTTCGGTGTCGTCATGAGCAGTACCTGGCGCAACGCCAGTGGAGATCTGATCGGGGCCTCGGCCACGATGCAATTGCAGGCAGCTTCGGTAAAACCTGAATTCTACGTCTCGACCATCAAGGAACACGGCAATGGCAGTACCCCGGAACTGGGGACTGGCTCGGTCGTGGGTGGCGCGGGACTCAACTCCAGCCAGGGCGTGACGCAGAGTGTGCGCGCCGCTGGCGACGGCAACTCCGCCTACAACAACGTTGCGATCAACGTCAAAGAAGCCAGTCAGGCACCTGCCCTGATGCCCGCCCAGGGCCAGGCCTTGATGGCCGGCCAGACCATTTCCGGCAGCAACGGTGCCGGCAGCGTCGCGGTTTCAGCCACAAATGGCGGTGTGCAAATGGCCATTCAGGCCTCCGGCAATCAGGGTACAGCCTTGCAACAGGTCGCCCAAGGCGGATTGCTGCAAAACACCCGCTTGCTGGGTAACGCGAACGTAGTCAACAACCTGACACAACTCAACGTTGTCCTTAACAATAACGGCATGACTGCCGGCGCACTGGACTGCAACCTGACTCAACTCAGGGCACTACGCAACATCGGATATTGAACTACGCTGAGTCTCGATCATTGGGCTTAAAGGGACGGCTTATTCATGTATCGATCAGTATCACTGCGTGCCGCTGTATGTTTGAGTACTCTTCTACCCGCGGCGATGTTGCAAGCAGCACCCGATGCGGATGTAGAAGCCCTGAAACAGGAACTTCTGGAGCTTAAGCAACGATACGAAGTGCAGCAAAAGGCCCTGGCGGTGCTCGAACAGCGGGTCCGCCAGGTCGAAGAACAACCCGCCTCCCCACCCCCAAAACGCCTGGCCAAATCGCCTTCGGACATGAAAGGCAACCGGGTAGCCACCGGCACCGGGGCTGCGGCAGCGTCGGGGGGCGCCGCCGGGGGCAGCGGCGCATCCTATGGCCAATCGCTGGCCGACGATTCGCAACCGGCACAGAGCGTGTCCAATCTGTACGACGAAGCCAGCGGCTTCTTTGGCGGCGGCAAGTTCAGCTTTGAAACCGGCGTGACCTACTCACGCTACGACACCCGCCAACTGATCCTCAACGGCTTCCTCGCCCTGGACTCGATCTTTCTGGGCAACATCAACCTCGACCGGATCAAGGCCGACACCTGGACCCTCGACCTGACGGGCCGCTACAACTTTGACAACCGCTGGCAGTTCGACCTGAACGTGCCGGTGGTCTACCGTGAATCGACCTATCAGTCCGGCGGCGGCAACGGAGGCGCCTCCAACGTCACCACCGAACAGGACGTAAGCCGCGACCCGACTATCGGCGACGTCAACTTCGGCATTGCTTACAAGTTCCTGGACGAGTCGGTCAACACCCCGGACGCCGTGGTTTCCTTGCGGGTCAAGGCGCCTACGGGCAAGGATCCGTTCGGTATCAAACTGCGCCAGACCGATGCCAATTCGAACCTGTTCGTGCCTGACACCCTGCCCACCGGCAACGGCGTCTGGTCGATCACCCCGGGCATCTCGCTGGTCAAGACGTTTGACCCGGCCGTGTTGTTCGGCAGCCTGTCCTACACCCATAACTTCGAGGAATCGTTCGACGACATCAGTTCGACCGTCAACCAGAAAAACCCGGGCAAGGTACGCATCGGCGACAGCTTCCAGATTGGCGCGGGTGTTGCCTTCGCACTGAACGAGAAGATGAGTATGTCGTTCTCCGTATCCGACCTGGTGCAACGCAAGAGCAAGCTGAAACAGGATGGCGGGGATTGGGAATCGGTGGTGTCCAGCGACGCCAACGCCGGTTACTTCAACGTCGGCATGACCATCGCGGCCACCGACAACCTGACCATCGTGCCCAACCTGTCCATCGGCATGACCGACGATGCCCCGGACTTTTCCTTCAGCCTGAAATTCCCTTACTACTTCTAAACGTCGACACAATGAACGCAACATCATAAAAAGGCCCGCTGCGACTTGCATCGCAGCGGGCCTTTTCAGCTTCCTGTCTTCAGGAAGCACCGCGCCCTAGCGGATCTGGTGCTTGTGCAGCAAACGGTAGAAAGTCGGCCGGGAAACCCCCAGCACTTTGGCGGCAACGCTGAGATTGTCGCTGTGCCGGTTCAATACATCACACAACGCCTGGCGTTCGGCGCGGGTCTTGTAGTCTTCGAGCGTGCCCATCGGTGCGGCGATCGACTGCTGGCTGATCAGCCCCAGATCACGGGCCTCGATCTGTCGCCCTTCGGCCAGCACCAGCCCCCTGCGCACGCGGTTGGCCAGTTCGCGGACATTGCCCGGCCAGTCGTGCTTGCCCATGGCGATCAGCGCGTCTTCACTGAAGCTGCGCGGACGGCGGCCGGTTTCATGGCTGTAGAAGTGGGAAAAGTGGTTGGCCAGCATCGACAGATCGCCGTGGCGCTCGCGTAACGGCGCGGTCACCACCTGCAGCACATTGAGCCGGTAGTACAAGTCCTCACGAAAGCGCTTCTTCTCGATCGCCGCCTCAAGGTCGACGTGCGTTGCCGCCAACACCCGCACATCCACCGGGATCGGTTGACTGCCGCCGACCCGTTCAATGTGTTTTTCCTGAAGGAAACGCAACAGATTGGCTTGCAGTTCCAGCGGCAGATCGCCGATTTCATCGAGAAACAAGGTGCCGCCATTGGCCGCTTCGATACGTCCGACCTTGCGCTGATGGGCGCCGGTGAAAGCCCCCTTCTCATGACCGAACAGTTCGGACTGGATCAAATGCTCGGGAATCGCCCCGCAGTTGATCGCCACAAACGGCTTGCTGTGGCGTTGCGACTGCCGGTGGAGGGTACGGGCCACCAGTTCTTTACCGGTGCCGCTTTCGCCGCGAATAAGCACTGGCGACTCGGTGGGTGCCAGTTTGCTCAGCAGCTTGCGCAGCTCGCGGATCGGTTTGCTGTCGCCCAACAGCTCGTGTTCCGGCTGATCGACGTGAATCGTGCCCTGACCGCGCAGACGCGCCATGCCGAACGCGCGACCGAGGGTGACCTGCACCCGTGACACGTCGAACGGCAAGGTGTGGAAATCGAAAAACCATTCGCAGACGAAATCGCCGACGTTCTGCAAGCGCAGCACTTCCTGATTCAGCACGGCGATCCATTCGGTGCCACTGCGGCTGATCAGCTCTTTGACGGCTTCGGGACGTTCCAGGTGAAAAGGCTGCAACCGCAACAGGCCGACATCGCAGCTTCGGTCGGCGGCATTCTCCAGGCTACAACTGTCGACGTCCCAACCTACAGCACGTAAACCCGGCAACAATCGGTGACAGTCGTCGCACGGGTCGACGACCAATAAACGTCGTAATGCAGGCGCTTCGCTCATGACTGTTCCTTGGCGCCAAATTTTAGGAAATGATCGTAAAAACAGTCATTTGGCAAACCTGACTGTTACATTAGCAAGAATTTGACGGCGTCTTGTATCGATTGCTTATAGGTGTACAAGTGAAGCAGTTATAAGAACCGGATTTATTAGTTAGCTATCGACTTGATTCTTTCACCAGGCTTTCAAAACCTGTCTGAATATTGAGTGTATGAAAGAAAGTCGAAATTTCTTCAAATTCTGTGTGACCCGCCAGCGGGTTGCGTGCATCAGTACAAGTAACTCGCCGAACGGTAAGCCCAACCGACGGCACATCACTTGATTGGGCACTATAGAGAGAAGATCCCATGACCGCCCCGCTCCGTATCAACGAAGCTCTTTTGATTGCCAACCGCGCATTCAAGCCATTTCAATGCGTCGCCTGGGCCCCACAAGACGGCAATGGCGAACTGAGCCTGACCGTCATTGACCGTACCAACTCCCAGATCGGTCGCACCCAGATTCCGAGCAGCGCCTACTCCGATCCGGCGCAACTTGAATACCTCCTGCAACAAGCCCGCGCCGAATTGAGCGAAGAAGGTTACGCGTTGCAATCCTGGTCGATGCCACACTGATATTTGCGGGTAATGCGGATGACGCTCAAGTCATCCGCCCTCTTCTGTTAGTTGCGAATCTTTTTCCAACTTCAGTTTCTTTGTACAACTTTCCTCAATACTTTCGCACCTGAATGCTTGGCAGGCTTGCGACTGGTTCAAAAAGACACTGTTCTGGCACAGTACGACCCTCCACCTGTTAGTTCTTACAGTTGTACTAGCGCGTATTCAGGGATTGAATGTTTCGCTCATGCAGTTACCCGTTCCGCCTCCGGATATCGGTCGACTCGCAAGGAGAAGCATGCATGTCATCCCAGATCGCGATAGCGCTGCCGACGCTAGCGAATAACGCCGGACAACTCGACAAGACCTTTTCCAGCAACGGCGTGGCACAGGTCTACTTCGCCGGCAGTACGTCCAGTCTGACCCAGAGCGTGGCGCTCGATGCGCAAGGCCGGATTCTGGTCGCCGCCAAGGTGGGCACTGCTCAAGGCAGTCGTTTCGGGCTGGCGCGCCTGCTGGAGGACGGCTCGGCGGATCTTGGGTTCGGTTTTCAAGGCAGCGTGATCGGTCGGTTCGCCGCCGGTTTCGAAGCCACCGGCAGCAAGGTTCAAGTCCTGCCTGACGGGCGGATTCTGCTGGCGGGCCTGCACTACGAATCAGAACATCGCACCCTGCCCGCTTTGGCCCTGTTCGATGCCCAGGGCCGACCCGACCCGGATTTCGGTGACAACGGCCGGCAAGTTGTCCACCTGCCCGGCGACCTGTCCATGGGCACCCGCGACGCCTGGCTCCCGCCGGGCGTTCCAGGCGCCGAAGCCTGCGATTTCGCGGTGCAACCGGACGGGCATATCCTGCTGATCGCAAACCATCACTTCGAACTGGCCGATCACGTCGGCATGCTGATCCGCCTCAAACCCGATGGCAGCCTCGATCCGTCCTTCAACGGTCGCGGGTTCGTCATGGTCCGTCACTTGCTGCTCAATACCTGGCTAGGCGGTCTGCTGCTACAGGACGACGGACGAATCGTGGTAGCCGGCTCCATCGACTTCCCTCAGGAAGGCCTGCTCGCCCGTTACCTGCCGAACGGGCGGCTCGACGAACGTTTTGCAGTGGACGGCTTCCTGGCCTTTAAGGTCCAGGGGCGCAGCGCTCTGGTCAATCAAGTCATCGAATCGGCGGAGCATCTCCATTGCTTTGGGAGCAGTCGCGATCCGATTCGATGCATGGCGTTGTCTGTCCATGGCAACGGTCGCCCCGATCTGCACTGCAACGGTGGTCAGCCGCATTTGTTGGAAATCGGTCCCAGCGGTTGCCAGTGGAGCGCAGCGCAAGCGATGCCGGACGGTCGCACCCTCGCGGTCGGCGCGACCATCGGCGGGGTTGAAGCCGACTTCATCGTCGCCCGCTATCTGGCCAACGGCAGCCTTGATCGAAGCTTCGGTTCCGGTAATGGCTGGTTGCGTACGCGGCTGGGGCGCAGCCTCGATACCGCCACTTCAGTGGCGATACAAACGGATGGCGAAATTCTGGTGGGCGGTTATTCGCTGGATGGCAACTACCGCGCAGTGGTCGCGCGTTATCTGAATCAATGATGCGAACCTTCCTGCACTTGATCTTGCCCATCGCTTACGGCAACTTGCGCGCTTCTTAAAACAAGGAGCAACCGATGTCCGGTTCGATGGCCCAGGCGTTCGCGCACAATTTTCTCGGGCATTCGCCCCGCTGGTACAAGGCGTGCATCGTCGGGTTTCTGATTCTCAACGCGCTGGTGCTGTGGACTGTCGGCCCGGTCGCGGCTGGCTGGTTGCTGGTGATCGAGTTCATTTTCACCCTGGCCATGGCGCTCAAGTGCTACCCGCTGATGCCCGGCGGCTTGCTGCTGATCGAAGCGCTGCTGCTGAAAATGACCACGCCCCAGGCGCTGTATGAAGAGCTGCAGCACAATTTCCCGGTGATTCTGCTGCTGATGTTCATGGTCGCCGGCATCTACTTCATGAAAGACCTGCTGCTGTTCCTGTTCTCGCGTCTGTTGCTGGGCGTGCGTTCGAAGGCGCTCCTGGCCCTGATGTTCTGCTTTTTGTCGGCGTTTCTGTCGGCGTTTCTCGACGCACTGACCGTGACGGCTGTAATCATCAGCGCTGCCGTAGGCTTCTATTCGGTTTACCACCGTGTCGCCTCCGGCAACGATCCGCGCCAGGACAGCGAATTCAGCGATGACCAGCATCTGCCCCAACTGCATCATGAGGACCTGGAACAGTTTCGCGCCTTCCTGCGCAGCCTGTTGATGCACGGCGCAGTCGGCACTGCATTGGGCGGCGTCTGCACCTTGGTGGGTGAACCGCAGAACCTGCTGATCGGCCATGAAATGGGCTGGCACTTCGCCGAGTTTTTCCTGAAAGTCGCGCCGGTTTCCCTGCCGGTTCTGGTCGCGGGACTGGTGACCTGCGTGTTGCTGGAGAAACTGCGCTGGTTCGGCTACGGCACGCTGCTGCCGGACAACGTACGCGCCGTGCTGGCCAACTACGCCGCCGAAGACAACGCCGAGCGCACCCCGCGCCAACGCGCCGCCCTGCTGGTGCAAGGCTGCGCTGCGCTGATCCTGATTGCCGGGCTGGCGTTCCATATCGCGGAAGTCGGCCTGATCGGCCTGATGGTGATCGTGCTGATCACGGCGTTCACCGGCATCACCGATGAGCACCGACTGGGCAGCGCCTTCAAGGACGCCATGCCGTTCACCGCGCTGCTGGTGGTGTTCTTCGCCGTGGTCGCCGTGATTCACGACCAGCAACTGTTCGCGCCGCTGATCCAGTGGGTGCTGGCACTGCCGGCCGATCAGCAGCCGGGAATGCTGTTCATCGCCAACGGCTTGCTGTCGGCGATCAGTGACAACGTGTTCGTGGCCACGATCTACATCACCGAAGTGAAGCAGGCATTCCTGTCCGGCCACATGAGCCGCGAGCATTTCGAGACGCTGGCGATTGCGATCAACACCGGCACCAACCTGCCGAGCGTAGCGACGCCCAATGGTCAGGCCGCGTTCCTGTTTCTGCTGACGTCGGCGATTGCACCGCTGGTGCGCTTGTCCTACGGTCGGATGGTTTGGATGGCGTTGCCCTACACCGTGGTGATGGGATTGCTCGGCTGGTACGCCGTGAGTTACTGGCTGTAGAAACAACAACGGGAGCCATGGGGCTCCCGTTTTTTATGCCTCGATCAGAGCGGCAAGATGTAATTTTCGATAGCCTGCGCCACACCATCCTCGGTGTTCGGCCCGGTCACCACGTCGGCCTGACGCTTCACCGCGTCCTCGGCCTGCCCCATGGCAATCGACAAACCGGCAACATGGAACATCGCCGGATCATTGCCGCCATCGCCAATCGCAGCGGTCTGCGCCAGCGGCACGCCCAGGTGTTCAGCCAGCGTGACCAGCGCCGAGCCCTTGTTGGCCTCGACCGCCGTCACATCCAGGTAAACCGGTTGCGAGCGCGACACCTGCGCCATGCCCTCGACTTTCGGCAGCAACTGCGCCTCCAACTCGATCAGCAGCTCAGTGTTGTTGCTGGTCGCCACGATCTTGTCGATACGCTCCAGATACGGCTCGAAACTCTCCACCACCACTGGCGGATACCCGAGCCCATGCTGCTCACGCGGCACCATCGGCCCGTGCGGGTCCTTGAGCAGCCAGTCGCCACCGCTGAACACCCAGATTTCGACGTCCGGCTGATCGGCGAACAGTGCCAGTGCAGTCAGCGCTGCCGTGGCCGGCAGGTAATGTGCAACCAGAATGCTGCCATCCGGGTTGACGATCGTGCCGCCATTGAACGCCGCCGTCGGCAGATCGACGCCCAGGGCCTCGATCTGCTGCAGCATGGCTTTGGGCGGGCGCCCGGTGGCCAGGCTGAACAGCACGCCCGCCTCGCGCAGCGCACGAACCGCGTCAATCGTGCGCTGGCTCAGGCTGTGATCGGGCAGCAACAGCGTGCCGTCCATGTCACTCAACAGAAAACGGATCGGCTCGCTCATCCGAGACCATGCCAGACGCGACCATCGCGAGTCAGCAGGTCATCGGCGGCTTTCGGCCCGTCTTCGCCGGCGGCATAACTCTGCACGCTCGCGTCCTGTTGCCAGGCGTCGAGGAACGGCTGCACCGCGCGCCAGCCGTTCTCGATGTTGTCAGCGCGCTGGAACAGCGTCTGGTCACCGGTCAGGCAGTCGTAGATCAGGGTTTCGTAGCCGGTGGACGGCTGCATTTCGAAGAAATCCTTGTAGGCGAAACCCAGCTCGATATTGGCCATGTTCAGCGCCGGCCCCGGCCGCTTGGCCAGCAGGTCGAACCACATGCCTTCGTTGGGCTGGATCTGGATACGCAGGTAGGTCGGCTGCAGTTCGTCGACCTCGGTATCCCGGAACTGCGCATACGGCGCCGGTTTGAAGCAGATGACGATCTCGGTGTCGCGCACGCTCATGCGTTTGCCGGTGCGCAGGTAGAACGGCACGCCGACCCAGCGCCAGTTGTCGATCATCACTTTCAGCGCCACGTAGGTTTCCGTGGTGCTGTCGGGCGAGACGTTGTTCTCGTCGCGATAACCGGCCACCGGTTTGCCAGCGACTTCACCGGCGCTGTATTGGCCGCGCACCGAGTTTTCCCGTGCTTCTTCGGTGGTCCAGGGCCGGATCGCACCGACTACCTTGGCCTTCTCGCCCCGCACCGCATCGGCGCCGAACGCCGCCGGCGGCTCCATTGCGACCATGGCCAGCAACTGGAACAGGTGATTGGGCACCATGTCCCGCAGGGCGCCGGTGTGTTCGTAAAAACTGCCACGGGTTTCGACGCCGACGGTTTCGGCGGCGGTGATCTGCACGTGGTCGATGTAGTGATTGTTCCAGAACGCTTCGAACAGGCTGTTGGAGAACCGGCTGACCAGAATGTTCTGCACGGTTTCCTTGCCCAGATAGTGATCGATCCGGTAGATCTGCTTTTCCGACATGACCTTGAGCAGGCAGGCGTTCAACGCCTCGGCGGTCTGCAGGTCGGAGCCGAACGGCTTTTCGATCACCACCCTTCTGAAAGCTTCGGGGGTTTCTTCGAGCAACCCGGCGCTGCCGAGGCGGCGCACCACTTCGCTGAAGAAACGTGGCGCGGTGGCCAGGTAGAACACCGCATTGCCAGTGCCGCTGTCGGCGATTTTCGCCGCCAGGGCTGAATAAGTGCTGTCGTCCAGGAAATCGCCCTGGACGTAGCTGATGCCCTTGGCGAGCTTGGCCCACAAGGCCGGATCAAGCATCTGATCGCCCTTGCCGACTTTCGCCGCCACTTCGGTGCGGATGAAGTCTTCGAGCTTTTGCGCGAAGGCTTCATCGGTGATGGCGTTGTGGTCAACGCCGACGATCCGCAGGCCATCATCCAGCAGGCCGTCGCGACTCAGGTTGTACAGCGCCGGCATGAGCAGGCGCTTGACCAGATCACCGTGGGCGCCGAACAGAAACAGCGTGGTCGGTGGCGCGGGTTCTGCCTTGGATTTCCTGCGGATCGAATGGGTCATTTCTTAGGCGTCTCCACGTGGCCGCCGAAGCCGAAGCGCTGGGCCGAAAGAATCTTGTCGCCGAAAGTGCCCTGGCCGCGCGAGCGGTAGCGCGAGAACAGCGAGTTGGACAGCACCGGCACCGGCACCGCTTGTTCCATGGCCGCTTCGATGGTCCATTGGCCTTCGCCGCTGTCCGCCACGGAGCCCGAGAAACCGTCGAGTTTCGGATCGCTGGCCAAAGCATCGGCAGTCAGGTCGAGAAGCCACGACGACACCACGCTGCCACGACGCCAGACTTCGGCGATGTCGGCCACGTTCAGGTCGAAACGCTGATCTTCCGGCAGACGCTCGCTGGACTTGGTCTTGAGGATGTCGAAACCTTCGGCGAAGGCCGCCATCATCCCGTACTCGATCCCGTTGTGGATCATCTTGACGAAGTGACCGGCACCGGCGGGACCGGCGTGGATGTAGCCGTGCTCGGCACGGTGGTCATCGGACTTGCGGTCCTTGGTGCGCGGGATGTCACCCATGCCCGGCGCCAGCGCGGCGAACAGCGGGTCGAGACGCTTAACGGTCTCGGCATCGCCGCCGATCATCATGCAGTAGCCGCGTTCCAGGCCCCAGACGCCGCCGGAGGTGCCGACGTCGATGTAGTGCAGGCCCTTCTCGGCCAGGGTTTTGGCCCGGCGGATGTCGTCCTTGTAGTTGGTGTTGCCGCCATCGATGATGGTGTCGCCCGCCTCGAGCAGCGAGCTCAGGGTTTCGATGGTGTCTTCAGTCGGTGCGCCGGCCGGCAGCATGACCCACACCGCACGCGGCTTGGCCAGGCCTGCGACCAGTGCAGGCAGGTCGGCGACGCCGGTAGAGCCCTCGGCGGCCAGGGTGTCGACAAAGGCGGTATTGCGGTCGTAAACAACGGTGGTGTGACCGTTGAGCATCAGACGTCGCGCAATATTGCCGCCCATGCGGCCCAGTCCAATAATCCCGAGTTGCATGTGCTGATGCTCCTTACTACAAATAAAAGTGTGTCAAAGGTATAGCCCAACGCGACTAATGGAGGTTAGTCCAGAGCGTCGGGTTGAAGTTTCCGTGCATTGTGCCCGATCCAGACTGATAACGTCTGGAAACGTGCCGAAGACACAACGACCATGAAAAATAAAAAAGTTCCATTCACGAGCAAAAGAAATCAAAATCGGCGCCGATAGCAGGTCAAGGCCCGAAACCGGGGCTGATCTGCAGTTGAGACACGCCATTTGCGAGGTGAGCAATGGGCACAGTACACACAGCAATGCCGCCACAAACCCTGTACGTCACCATCCGTCGCGATGAATTGCGACAGTTGAAAGATGAACGCGATCAGCTCAAGCAGGAACTCGCGCAATTGCGCCTGCTGACCCAGGGCGCCGAGCCACAGTCCTTGCCGCGCGTACAGCGCTCGCCCCACGCCTGATCTCCCCGCCCGCTTCGGGAGCGGCCATTGCCGTTCCCGACATGCTGCACCTCTGGCCTTTTTCGGCAACTAACAAAGTTTTCACATTCGCTTGTTGATACTCCGGCGCATTCTGGCCGTGCGTGTCTGCGCATGGCCTCCGTTCGTCGGGTTCATGCGCCGGTTGCATGAAGCGCCCGGCGGTGGATGTGACGACTGAGCTGGAGTGCTGAATGGCGGTGTTCAAACGCAGCAATACGACTGCGACAGGTTTCGACTGGGCCGGTTTTCTCTGGCTGTTCGTGTTTTTCTGGTACTTCTCCGGTATCACCCAACTGCTGATCCAGTTGACGGGCACCTCAGGGTTCACCGGCTTTCGCCAGGCCTTCGTGATGAGCGCCGTGTGGCTCGCGCCGATGCTGCTGTTCCCCAAACGCACCCGTCTGCTCGCCGCGCTGATCGGCGTGGTGCTGTGGGCCTGCTCGATGGCCAGCCTGGGTTATTTCTTCATCTACCAGCAGGAATTCTCCCAGAGCGTGATCTTCATCATGTTCGAGTCGAACGTGTCCGAAGCCGGCGAGTACATGACCCAGTACTTTGCCTGGTGGATGGTTCCTGCGTTCCTTGCGCACACTGCGTTCGCGTATTTCCTGTGGACCCGCCTGCGTCCGGTGTACCTGCCCCGTGGCCGCGCGTTCGTCGCCGCCATGGCGATTCTGGTGGCCGTGATCGGTTATCCGCTGGTCAAGCAGACAATGCGCACCGGCAGCTTCGAGCAAGGCTTCGAGAAATTCGAAACCCGCATCGAGCCTGCCGTGCCGTGGCAGATGGCCGTGGCTTATCACCGCTATCAGGAAACCCTGGCCGACATGCAGGGCATGCTGCACAGCGCGAGCAAGATCCCGCCGCTGAAAAACCTCAAGGACTCGGGCGCCAACCAGCCGGCGACTCTGGTGCTGGTGATCGGCGAATCCACCAACCGCCAGCGCATGAGCCTCTACGGTTACCCGCGTAAGACCACGCCGGAGCTGGACAAGCTCAAGGATCAGCTGTCGGTGTTCGACAACGTCATCACCCCGCGCCCTTACACCATTGAAGCGCTGCAACAGGTGCTGACGTTCGCCGACGAAGAGAACCCGGACCTGTACCTGTCCACGCCGTCGCTGGTCAGCATGATGAAACAGGCCGGCTACAAGACGTTCTGGATCACCAACCAGCAGACCATGACCAAGCGCAACACCATGCTCACGACGTTCTCCGAACAGGCCGACGAGCAGGTGTACCTGAACAACAACCGCAACCAGAACGCCGCGCAGTACGACGGCGACGTGATCGAGCCGTTCAACAAGGCCCTGGCCGACGCGGCACCGCGCAAGTTGATCGTCGTGCATCTGCTCGGTACGCACATGAGCTACCAGTACCGTTATCCGCCGAGCTTCGACAAGTTCCAGGATCGCAACGGCGTTCCGGCCGGCGTGCGTGACGATCAGGTCCCGACCTACAACAGCTACGACAACGCGGTGCTGTACAACGATTTCGTGGTCTCGAGCCTGATCAAGGACTACGCCAAATCCGATCCGAACGGCTTTTTGCTGTACCTCTCCGACCACGGTGAAGACGTGTTCGACTCGGTGGGCCACAGCACGCTGGGCCGCAACGAAAACAAGCCGACGGCGCCGATGTACACCATTCCGTTCATGGCCTGGGCGTCGCCGAAGTGGCGCGAAAACCACGACTGGAGTTTCGCCGGGGATCTGAGCCGCCCTTACAGCAGCTCGCACCTGATCCATACGTGGGCGGACCTGGCCGGCTTGAGTTTCGATGAACTGGATCGCAGCAAGAGTCTGGTCAGCGACAGCTTCAAGCCGCGTCCGCTGTTGATCGGCAACCCTTACGAACGTGAACAGCGGGCCCTGATCGACTTCAGCCTGATGAAGCCGAAAAAGCCTGCCACGGCGACCACGGAAGTGGTGCTGCAGCAGTAACAAAAAGGGCCGGAAACGGCCCTTTTTTCATATCGGCGAAACGCCTTCAAATAACAATATTTCTCGTTTGACACTAAATCGCACTGCCCGCCTTCGTCTTTGAGCAAACGGAATTTTTCCCTCGAAGACAAGGAGTCGGCTGCGATGTTCGCGCCCATCACCCGTTCCATGACCCTCACCCTGGGCCTGTGCAGTGTTGCACTGAGCCCGGATCTGCTGGCTGAAACCGACACAGAAAAACAGTCGCCCCCTGCTGCGCCGGCCCTGGAGCTGGCCTCGACCAGCGTCACCGCCCAAGGCCTGGGCAGCACCACCGAAATCACCCACGCCTACACCACCGGCGCCATGAGCACGGCGACGCGGTTGAACCTGTCGATCAAGGAAACCCCGCAATCGGTGTCCGTGGTCACTCGCCAGCAAATGGATGATTTCAAGCTCGGTACGTTGTCCGAAGCCATGAGCCAGACCACAGGCGTCGTGGTGCAGCACTACGACTCGGATCGGGTCAACTATTCATCCCGCGGCTACTCGATCAACAACTTCCAGATCGACGGGATGCTCAACACCTTCAGCCGGATGAAGTCCGATTCCGACACGATCATCTACGACCGGATCGAAGTGGTACGGGGCGCCACCGGCCTGACCACCGGCGCAGGTGATCCTTCTGCCACCATCAACATGGTGCGCAAGCGCCCCACCGCGCAGTTGCAGGCGTTGGCCGGCGTCAGCGGCGGCAGCTATGACGATTACTACAGTTACGTGGACGTGGGTGGTCCGCTTGCCTTCGATGGCCGTTTGCGCGGCCGCAGTGTGCTGGCCTATCGCGACAGCCAGTCGTTTCGCGACCACTACGCGCTGCAACGGGAAGTCGGGTACGGCATCCTCGAAGGCGATCTGACGGAATCGACCGTGCTGGCAGTCGGCTACGACTATCAGGACAAACAAGTGCAAGGCAGCTCCTGGGGCACTGTGCCGTACTGGAACGCCGACGGTGGCAAGGCGGGCCTCGGTCGCTCGACCAACATGGCGACGTCGTGGAGCTCGTGGCCGATCAAGGACAAGACAGCATTCGCCACCCTCGATCAGGCGCTGGCGGGCGGCTGGCACTTGAAAGCGGCCTACACCCATCGCCAGAGCGATACCGACGGCAAGGTCTACTACGGCGGAACCGGTTTTCCCGCGGACGACCGCAGCGGGATGGCAGCCTACATGTCGCATATGATTGGCACGCAGAAAATGAAGACTTACGACTTCAACGTGTCGGGCCCCTATGCGCTGTTCGGTCGCGAACACGAAATGATGTTCGGTTATGGCGAAGCCGAGCGCAGCGAGCGCTCCCCTTATACGATCGACGGCCCGGTGCCGCCGGGTTACGGACGCATCCGCGACTGGAAATACATGGGTGATATCGCCAGATTCCCCGACACCGTCACAAACTTGACCGGCTCCACCTCCAGCACCCGCCAGAAAGCCGGTTACCTGGCCACAC
Source organism: Pseudomonas sp. GW821-FHT11D10 (assembly GCF_058808435.1). Classification (NCBI taxonomy): domain Bacteria; kingdom Pseudomonadati; phylum Pseudomonadota; class Gammaproteobacteria; order Pseudomonadales; family Pseudomonadaceae; genus Pseudomonas; species Pseudomonas sp. GW821-FHT11D10. The sequence continues at coordinate 1,280,287 of NZ_JBXARR010000001.1, forward strand.
GCCTGAGTTTCACCGACGACTTGCACGCGGTACTCGGCAGCCGCTACGGCAGCTGGAAAGCGTCAAAAGCCGACAATACGTTTGACGACAATCTGCAAGTGAGCGCTGTCGACGCCAGCCGCCAGCAACACAACGACATGTGGACGCCATACGCGGGGCTGCTCTACGACTTGACGCCCGAATACACCGTGTATGCCAGCTACACCGACATCTTCAATCCTCAGGAATACCGCGACGCCAATCGCAAATTCCTTGAACCGGTGGTTGGCAGCAACTATGAAATAGGCCTCAAGGGCAGCCTGCTGGACGAACGCCTGAACCTGGCCACGGCCGTGTTCTGGAGCAAGCAGGACAACGTCGCGGAACTTGACGACTCGGTACCACCGGATCCGGTCACCGGTGAGGAGTTCTACAAGAGCGGCGGCAAAGGCAACAAGGTCAACGGTTTTGAGGCCGAGCTCTCGGGCGAAATCCATGACGGCTGGAACATGACCGCCGGCTACACCTACACCCACGCACTGAACGGCGAGAAAAACCGCACCAACACCAACCAGCCGCTGAACATGCTTCGCGTCTCCACCGCGTATCGCTTGCCGGGCGACTGGAGCGCCCTGACCGTGGGTGGCGCGGTGAACTGGCAGAGTGACGTCTACGGCAATTCCAACCGCCCGGTCGGACGCGGTGCCAATGGCCGGGTCATCACCGAACGGACACGAATCAGTCAGGGCGCTTACTCTGTGGTCAAGCTGATGTCGCGCTACGAGTTCGACAAACACCTGTCGGCGTCCCTCAACGTCGACAACCTGTTCGACAAGAAGTATTACGACAACGTCGGCTTCTACAACGGCGTGTTCTGGGGCGATCCTCGCACCGTGACGCTGAGCCTCGACTGGAAACTCTGACGCCCTTCCCTCGCGAGCTGCACGCGTCATTCACGCGTGCAGCGTTCGTCCGATACGCCGTGGAAACACCCGGTAAAACCTACACTGAACGAGCGTTAACCCCTTGTTAATGCCCTCGGCGGACACTGCGCCCCGAGGACCAGATTCATGGATGAACGGCTCCGACATTTTTAGTAGGAGGCACCATGAAAACCACCACTGCAATCCTTGCAGGTCTACTCACCCTCGCATCCGCGAGCGCATTCGCCGAAGGCGGCGCCGAGCGCATGAGGCATTACTGGGCCAATTTCCCGGTTCACTCCGCACAAAGCCAGCAGGCTGACGCGAAGACCAATGAACTCAAGGTTCCGGACGACCAGACCGCTCAGGTCACCGAGTCCTATCGCCCTTGAGCGAACGCTTTACCGATGGACCTGCGATGGCTCCGCTCTGGCTTCGCAGATGACAGTTGGGCGCCCTTTCCGGGCGCCTTTTTTTTATGCCTGCAGATCCTTGATCCAGAACAGCATGCGCCCATGATTCGGGTCGAACATGCCCGGCGCGAAGCCGAATTTGGCGTAGGAGTTTTGCGCCACGGCGTTGCCTTCAAGCACTTCCAGGGTGATCTTGCAGCAACCGCGCTGACGGGCGATGTCCTCGACCTTGCGCAGCATTTTCTGACTCAGCCCCAGTCCGCGAAATTTCGTCACCACCGACACGTCGTGCACGTTGACCAACGGTTTGCAGGCAAACGTGGAAAACCCTTCAAAGCAGTTCACCAGCCCTGCCGGTTCGCCACCGACAAACGCCAGGACGCTGAACGCGTGGGGCCGCTTGGCCAGTTCGGCGGGCAGTTGCTGCAACAGTTCGGGAGCAATGGGATGGCCGCCACCCATCGGGTCTTCGGCGTAATGATTGAGCACCACACCGATGGCCTCGGCATGCACCGGGTTGGTGTAACTGGCTTGAAGCACAAGAATTTCTGCGGAATCCATTTCCTTCCTCGATCGCACGGGGCCCCGGCGCGTTTGATACGCACTGATAGGCTCCGCGACCTTAGCGCGAGGCAGGCCCCGTCGACAACCCGGCGTTTTCAGTGGCCCCAGATGAGTTCTTCGGTCCAGCCCAGTTCGGCGAAATCCTCGGCTCGCAATCCGGACTCGCCGGCACAGAAAAACTCGTCCAGTTGCGGCGGTTTCACCGGCGTGTCGCTGAGCATGGCGTGGACCTGGCCACGGTGGTGGATCTGGTGTTCGAACAGGTGCGAAATCATCCGCAGGCGACTGTCGTGCTGCGGCGTATCGCGAGCGATGGTGACGATGCGCCCCAGATCGGCATCGCGCAGTTGCTCGCAGTAGGCGATCAGTCGACGGTCGACATGTGCCTGCTCACGACGCAAGGCCTGCGCCTCGGTGAAGGGTTCGTCAGCGTTGAAGAACACGTAGCAATCGGGATGCGGTTCGTCGCCGCGCAACTCGCGCTCCAGCGCATCGACGTAGAACCAGTCGCAGGTGAGGATGTGGTTGAGGGTCAGGCGGATGCTCGGGAAGAAACTGACCCGTGGTGCCGCCAGCTGCGTGTCGTCGAGCTGGCTCCAGGCCTTGGCCAGTCGATGGTTGGCCCAGGCGTTCTGATAGGCCATGGTCAGCAAATGGTGGGACAGTGGCTGAGTCATGTCGCGCCCTCCGTGTTTCAGGTTTCGGCGAAGCGTTGCAGCTGCATCTCCTGCAAGCGGCTGAGGGTTCGGCGGAACGGGAATTCCAGATAGCCCTCGGTGTACAGCGCGTCCATCGGCACTTCGGCCTCGATGTACAGCGGCACCTTGCGGTCGTAGCACTCGTCGACCAGCGCGATGAACCGGCGCACGCCGTCGTCGTGCACCGACAGCTGCGGCAATTCACGATCGCCGGCCACCACCCGCTCCGCGCCGTCCTCGGTGCCACGGGCAATCCGTCCTTCGCGCTTTTTCGCGCTGAGGTTCGGCACCTCGCTCAACAGGATAGCCCGGTAGGTGTCGCACAGCGCGATGAAATCCATGGCGGCGAACGGTTGCTCGCACAGGTCGCTATAACGACACCACAGCACCGAATCGCTGGCCTGCACCACGTTCAGGGCGCGGTAACCGACCGGCACTGGTTCGGCGCTGATGGTTTGCCCGGCGGCCAACGCGTCGAACACCTGGCTCAGCGCGCTACCCTGCCTCGGAGATGAAACCCAATAGCGTTGCTCGACGGCGCCGGGATGCAATCGGTGATCTTCAGCGCCATTCACCGCGACCACTTGCATGTGCTGTTTGATCGCGGTGATTGCCGGCAGGAAGCGGTCGCGGTTGAAGCCGTCGGCATATAGCTGATCCGGCGGCAGGTTGGAGGTGCAGACCACCACCACGCCTTCGTCGAACATCACCTGAAACAGCCGACCGAGAATGATCGCGTCACCGATGTCATTGACGAACAACTCATCGAAACACAGCACCCGCACCTCGGCCGCCAACTCACGGGCCAGCGCCCGCAATGGATCGGCGATCCCGGTCAACTGAAAGGAACGCTGGTGCACCCAGCCCATGAAGTGATGAAAGTGCTGCCGCCGCGCCGGCACCCGCAGGCTTTGATGGAATTGATCCATCAGCCAGGTCTTGCCGCGCCCGACCGGGCCCCACAGGTAAACGCCGGTGATCGAACGGGCACCGGCGTGCAGGGCTTCATGGCATTTTTGCAAGGCCCAGACCGCGTGTTCCTGGGCTTCATCCTGGATGAAGCCCTTGTGGTCGACGGCGTATTGCCAGGCACTCAAAGGGGAGTCGAAAGTCATGCGCGGCAGTATGCCACGATGGCTACAGGGAAATATCCAGCCGAGCGATTTTGCCCTGTTCGTTGAGCCGGAACGTGTAGCGCAGCTCCAGCGGGCTGCCGGGAAACGTTCCGGAGATCAGCCCTTGCACCAGCACTTTGCCGGTGCGCTGCTGGACGCCGAGCACTTCGACCCGCGGCTGATAGCGCTTGGCGGTGTCTTGCATCCAGTCGGCGATGGCCTGCGGGCCGATCTGATGATGGCCTTCATCGAACACATGGGCATCCTCGGCAAAAAAACTGCCGACCCGGGACGTATCGCGAGCATTGGCGGCGTTGATGTACTCAACGATGGCCGGGGCGAGGATCGAGGTGGGATGGAACATGGTTACAGCTCCTTTTTTTCGGGTTCTGTCGCCATCCTAGAACAGCCCTGCGTCAATTCCTGTCAGGAGTGAAACGGCCATTTTCGTCCAGTTGCATCTGCCGCTGCCAGGTGCGCAACAGGTCGCTGCGACGCCCCGGATAGCGCTCGCCCTGCAGGCTGGCGGCGGCAATCCGGTCGGTGCGAAAGGTGCGATAGGCGCCGCGCAATTCACACCACGCCACGATGATCCGCACCTCGTTGAGAAAGCCCAGCGCCAGCGGCCAGATCAAGCGCTGGCTCTGCACCTGCTGCGCATCGGCGTAATCGATGTGCAGCTTGGCCTGATCGCGGATCGCGTGACGGAAAACGTTCAACGGCACCGCATTCTGCGGAAAGCCGTAGCCCGAAGGCCCGGGCATGACGGTCGGATTGCGCAGCGCTTCCTGGGCCTGCGGGTCCAGCACCGCAGCGATTTTCGCCAACGCATCGGCGGCGGCTTTGCTCAGGACCTCGTCGCCGCGCTGATCGACATAACGCAGGCCCAGCACGATGGCTTCGGTCTCGTCGGCGTTGAGCATCAGCGGCGGCAGAAACAGACCGCTGCGCAGTACGTAACCGATGCCCGCCTCGCCATGGATCGGCGCCCCGAGTGCGGTCAGCTCGGCAATGTCGCGATAGAGCGTGCGTTCGGAGATTTCCAGCTCGGAGGCCAGCGTCGCTGCAGTCACCGGGCGCTTCTTGCCGCGCAGCACTTGCAACAGGGTCAACAGTCGAGTGGTTCGCGACACGGTGGGAGGCTCTGGGCAGAAATTTGCCGGAGCTTAGCAGAGCCTGGTGTCAGAAATTGTCAGGAGCTTTCACCAGGCTCGGAGGGATCACGCGTCGACTTTGTGCCGGGCCGCGTACAGGCAAAGCATCTCCATGGCCAGGGTCGCCGCCGCCAGCGACGTCACGTCCGCGTGGTCGTAGGCCGGGGCCACTTCCACCACGTCCATGCCCACCAGATTGATTCCGCGCAGGCCGCCAAGGATCTCCAGCGCCTGCACCGTGCTCAACCCGCCGCACACCGGGGTGCCGGTGCCGGGTGCGAAGGCCGGGTCGAGGCAATCGATGTCGAACGTCAGGTACACCGGGTTATCCCCGACCCGCGCGCGAATGGCCTCGATGATTGCTTCGCAGCCACGGCGATGCACCTGCCGCGCGTCCAGCACCTGAAAACCCTGATGATCGTCGTTGGTGGTGCGCAAGCCGATCTGCACCGAACGCGCCGGATCCACCAGCCCTTCCCGCGCCGCGTGCCAGAACATGGTGCCGTGATCGACCCGCTTGCCGCCCTCGTCCGGCCAGGTGTCGCTGTGCGCATCGAAGTGGATCAGCGACAGCGTCCCATGCTTGCGCGCATGGGCCTTGAGCAGCGGATAGCTGATGAAATGATCGCCGCCAAAGGTGAGCATCGCGCTGCCGGAGCTGAGGATGTGCTCGGCGTGGGCCTCGATGCTTTCCGGAATGGTGTGCGGCGAGCCGTAATCGAAGTCGCAGTCGCCGTAATCGATCACCGCCAGATGATCGAACGGGTCGAATGCCCACGGCCAGTGCCGCTCCCAGGCAATCCCGGTGGACGCCGCACGAATCCCGCGCGGCCCGAAACGCGCGCCGGGACGGTTGCTGGTGGCGGTGTCGAACGGCACACCGCTGACCGCCACGTCCACGCCGCGCAAGTCACGGCTGTAGCGTCGGCGCATGAAACTGGTGATCCCGGCGTAGGTGCTTTCGGCGGCGGTGCCGAAAAGGCTGTCACGGGTCAGGGCCTGATCGTTTTGCATGGGCACGTCCATCGGTGTGTTCCTGTTGTTATGAAGGGCTATTGGCGGCTACGGAAAGTGGTCCATAGGCGTGTGCGCTGGCGCATGTCTTTGAGGCTCATGCTGTGGTCGGCGTACAGCCGCTCGCGCACATCGGGTTTCGGGAAAATGTCCGGATCGTTGCGCACCGCCTCATCCACCAACGGCGTGGCGGCCTGGTTGGCGGTGGCGAAGAACAGCGTATTGGTCAGCGCCGCCACGGATTCGGGGCGCAACATGAACTCGATGAAGGTGCGTGCGGCTTCCGGGTGCGGCGCGTCTTTGGGGATGGCGAGGTTGTCCTGCCATACCAGCGTGCCTTCCTTGGGGATCCGGTAAGCGACCTCAAACGACTTGTTGGCCTTGCGCGCCTGATCGGCCGCCATGCTGGCGTCACCGTTATAGGTCAGCGCCAGGCAGACGCTGCCGTTGGCCAGATCGCTGATCTGCCGGCCGGTGGCGACATACAGCACCGAGGGCTGCAACTTCTGCAACAAGGCTTCGGCGGCGGCCAGATCGGTCTTGTCGGTGCTGTAGGGATCTTTACCGAGGTAATGCAGCGCAAGGCCGATCACTTCCTGCGGCGAATCGAGAATGGCGATCCCGCAATCCCTGAGTTTGCTGGCGTATTCAGGCTTGAACAGCAGATCGAGGCTGTTGAGCGGCACATCCGGCAGCCGCTGTTTGACTGCCTCGACGTTCATGCCCAGCCCCAGCGTGCCCCAGGTGTACGGCACGCCGTAGCGGTTGCCGGGATCGACCGCCGCCAGTTTTTCCAGCAGATCCGGATCGAGATTGGCGTAACCCTTGAGCCCTTCGTGAGGGATTTCCTTCAACGCGCCGGCGGCCAACCCACGGGCCAGGACGCTGGACGAAGGCACCACCACGTCATAACCGCTGCCGCCGGTGAGCAATTTGGTTTCCAGCACCTCGGACGTATCGAAGGTGTCGTAGCGCACGTGGATGCCGGTTTCCTTTTCGAAGCGCTGCAAGGTTTCAGGCGCCACGTAATCGGCCCAACTGTAGAGATTGAGGGTTTTCTCTTCGGCCTGGGCGGCGATGGAGACGGTAAGCAACAAAGCGGGCAAACACAGCTTGAAGACGGGAGCCATGACGAACACCTGACCGAAGGAAGTGGTGGCAGGATGCGCCGTCGGATACATTCGAGAAATATCAAGTTTGTTAACCTGACTTTATCCCGGAGTAATGTGATGCTCGGTCAGCTCCACGATGTCGATCTTCAGCTTCTGCGGCTGTTTCTCGGCGTGGTCGAATCCAATGGCTTCAGCGCCGCCCAAGGTGAACTGGGGCTGAGCCAGTCGAGCATCAGCCAGCAAATGGCCAAGCTCGAGACCCGTCTCGGCTATCGGGTGTGCAACCGTGGCAAGGGTGGTTTCAGCCTGACGCCCAAGGGCGAGCAACTGCTGATTGCCGCGCGGGCGTTGTTCGATTCGATCGAAACCTTCCGCCATCAATCCAACGGCGTCGCCGGACGCTTGATCGGCCAAGTGCGGCTGGGCCTGTCGGAAGCGGTCGATCAGTCGGTGCTGCAACGGGTGGCCGATGCGATCCGCCGGTTTCGCGAGCGCGACGAATCAGTGCGTATCGAGCTGATCAGCGCCATGCCCGGCGAGATGGAGCGTCTGCTGCTGCAACAGCGGTTGGACCTGGCCATCGGTTACTTCTCCCAGGTGCAGAGCGCGTTCGACTACCGCGAACTGTTCAGCGAAACCCAGCATCTGTACTGCGCGCCCGGCCATCCGCTGTTTACCGACGATGCGCCCGATGACGCCGCGTTGCAGGCCTGTGACCGGGTCGATCACCCGTATCGGTTTCTGCGCAGTGACGAGCCGTTTCAGGGCAAGGTCTGCTCGGCCCGCTCGGAACAGGTAGAAGGCACCCTCGCCTTCATTCTGTCCGGCAAACACGTCGGTTATCTGCCCAACCATTACGCCCGCCAATGGCAGGACAAGGGCCTGCTGCGACCGGTGCGCGAAGGCGAGTTGAGCTTTGACGTGGCGTTCCATCTTGCTCGCCATCGGGCGCAGGTGCCGGGAGATGCACAGAAAGCGTTTGAAGAGGATCTACTGTCAGCCTTTGGTCGAACCTGACCTTTTGGGCAGTTTTAATGCGTTGCCCTCGCCCCTCGCTTACGGCATCCTGCGCACCCATTTTCCGACCCGGCCCCGCATTGCGGCACGCAAACCACCATGACCGTCTCTGAAAAAGCCCCGCGCAACAACGATCTGATCTACGGCCTCAACGACCGTCCGCACTTCACCGCAACGGTGTTTGCCGCCCTGCAACACGTGCTGGCCAGCTTCGTCGGCATCATCACCCCGACCCTGATCATGGGCGGCGCCCTCGGCCTGCAAAGTGAAATTCCGTACCTGATTAGCATGGCGCTGTTCGTCTCGGGCCTCGGCACCTTTGTTCAGGCCAAGCGCTTCGGCCCGGTTGGCTCGGGGCTGCTGTGCCTGCAAGGCACCAGTTTTTCCTTTATCAGCGTGATTCTCAGCGCCGGTTTCATGGTCAAGGCCCGGGGCGGCGGCACCGATGAAATCCTCTCGACGATCTTCGGCGTGTGCTTCTTCGCCGCCTTCATCGAAGTGGTGTTGAGCCAGTTCATCGGCAAGTTGCGCATGCTGATCACCCCGGTGGTGACCGGCACCATCATTACGCTCATGGGCCTGTCGCTGATCAAAGTGGCCATGACCGACATTGCCGGCGGTTTCGGCGCGGCGGATCTGGGCGCGGGCAGTCACGTGTTCCTGGCAGCGCTGGTGCTGGGCACCATCGTGGTGTTGAACCGGGTTGATGTGCCGTTCCTGCGGTTGGGCGCGATCGTCATCGGCCTGACCCTCGGCTACGTGGTGGCGTGGCTGATGGGCACCGTGGATTTCGCCAACCTGCCCGAAGTGCCGGTGGTGAGCGTGCCGGTGCCGTTCAAGTACGGTTTCAACTTCGACTGGGTGGCGTTCGTGCCGGTGGCGGTGATTTTCCTGGTGTCGCCGCTTGAGGCCGCCGGGGACCTGACCGCCAACTCGATGATTTCCCGTCAGCCGGTCAAAGGCCCGCTGTACATCCGCCGGATCAAGTCCGGGTTGCTCGCCGATGGCCTCAACTCGGCCATGGCCGCGGTGTTCAACAGCATGCCGATGGTGACCTTCGCCCAGAACAACGGGGTGATTCAGCTCACCGGCGTGGCCAGCCGTTACGTCGCTTTCTTCATTGCCGGCCTGTTGGTGCTGCTGGGCCTGTTCCCGATGATCGGCGCGGTGCTGCAACTGATGCCGAAACCGGTGCTCGGCGGCGCGGAACTGGTGATGTTCGGCACCGTGGCCGTGGCCGGGATCAAGATCCTCGCCGAGGCCGGCCTGCATCGGCGCAACATGCTGATCGTGGCGATTTCCGTCGGCATGGGCCTGGGCATCGCCGCCGTGCCGGAAGTGCTGCGCGAACTGCCGCAGGCCCTGCGCAACATCTTCGAGTCGCCAATCACCGTCGGCGCGCTGTGCGCCATCGTGCTGAATATCTTCCTGCCGGAAGAATTCATCGAGCTGGAAGAAGATGACTTCGACCCGGAAGCCTCTATCCTTCAGGTCATGGAAAACCCCGACCTGCCGGCCAAAGCTGAACCCGCATCAACGGCCGCTGTCGCACAGTTGAACCGTTGATCCTGTCCGCTCCATGAAAAAGGGCTGATACCGGCGACGGCTCAGCCCTTTTTCAATGAGAGAGCATCAATGCGTCGTATCCAAGCCGTCATCCTGTCCCTGCTTCTGCTCTCCCTCAGCGCCTGTGCGCTGTTCCCCAACCGCGACCCGGTGAACATCAACGTGGTCGGCCTCGAACCGCTGCCGAGCCAGGATCTGGAAGTACGCTTCGCGATCAAGCTGCGGGTGCAGAACCCCAACGAAACGCCCATCGACTACAACGGCATCGCGCTGGATCTGGAGGTCAACGGTCACTCGCTGGCGTCGGGTGTGAGCGATCAGAGTGGCTCGATTCCACGGTTCTCCGAAACCATCGTCAGCGTCCCGGTGAGCATTTCCGCGTTCTCGGTGCTGCGCCAGACCCTCGGCCTGAGCCAGACCCAAACCCTCGACAACCTGCCCTATGTGCTGCGCGGCAAACTGGCGGGCGGGTTGTTTGGCACGATGCGCTTTGTCGATACCGGCAAGCTGAGTCTGCCGAGGGCCAGTGCCGCAACATGGTAAAGATGCGGTAGCCTGCGGCGTTTATTACAGAAACATGGAAGCCGCAGGTTTATGGAAGACACCCCCACGCTGTACACCGAACGACTGATCTTGCGCCCGCTTGAACTCGCGGATGCCGACGCCATCCAGCAGCAATTTCCCCACTGGGAAGTGGTGCGGTATCTGAACGCTTTCGTGCCTTGGCCTTATCCGGACGACGGCGCCCTCACCTACCTGCGTGACATTGCGCTGCCTGCCATTGCGGCAGGCAAAGAGTGGCACTGGACGATTCGCCTAAAATCGGCACCGGGGCAATTGATCGGCAACATCAGCCTGATGGACGAGCCGGACAACCACCGCGGGTTCTGGCTCGCCCCGGCCTGGCAGGGCCGGGGCTTGATGACCGAAGCCAGCGAAGCCGTGACCCGGTACTGGTTCGAAACCCTCGATCAACCGTTGATGCGCGTGCCGAAAGCCGCACCGAACCTTGGTTCGCGAAAGCTCTCGGAGCGCACTGGCATGCGCTTGATCCGCACCGATGAGGACGACTTCGTCGGCGGCCGCTTCCCACGGGAAATCTGGGAAATCACCCGCGAAGAATGGCGGCGCCGACAAACCGTCAAACCGTGAACCGCACGCCTGGTTTCGCCCGCTCGTCGACGCTCAACTCGAACACATCCGGCCGCGCATAGTGGCCGACCACGTCGTAGTCGTAGCGGGCGCGCACCAGTTCTTCGGTGTCGATTTCGGCGGTGAGCAATCCGGCCTCGCCGCGCAACGGCCCGGCCAGCACGTCGCCCATCGGCCCGACGATCACGCTGCCACCGGCGATCAGCGGTCGATCCGCCGGCCAGTTGGCGATCTCCACACCCAGTTCATTCGGCGAGGCCTGCACCTGACAGGCGCTGACCACAAAGCAGCGCCCTTCGTGGGCGATGTGGCGCATGCTCACCTGCCACATCTCACGCTCGTCCACGGTCGGGGCACACCAGACCTCGATGCCCTTGGCGTACATCGCCGTGCGCAGCAGCGGCATCATGTTTTCCCAGCAGATCACCGCGCCGAGTTTGCCGACCTGCGTGTCGAGCACCGGCAGCGTCGAACCGTCGCCCTTGCCCCAGATCAGCCGTTCGGTGCCGGTGGGCATCAGTTTGCGGTGTTTGGCGACAAGACCCGCCTGCGGGTCGAAATAAAGCGCCGTGCAATGCAAGGTGCTGCCGGCCCGCTCGATCACGCCGATCACCAGGTTGGCCCCGGTGCGCGCCGACAGCCCGACCAGCGCTTCGGTTTCTGCGCCCGGCACATCGATGGCGTTGGCGAAGTAACGGGCGTAGGCCTCGCGGCCTTCCGGCAAGCGATAACCCAGCTGGGTGCCGAAGCCCTCGCCCTTCGGGTAACCGCCGAGCAAGGCTTCGGGCATCACCACCAGCGCGGCGCCGGATTCGATGATTGCGGTTTCCCAGCTCAGGATCTGTTCCAGGGTTTCAGCCTTGCCACCGGGCAAGGCGCCGATCTGCAGGGCGGCAACGATTGATTTGGGCATGGCGGTCACTCCGTGAGGTTCAGGTGTTGCGCATTCTCCGGCGCCACGGGATCATGAATAAAGACCGATCCACTGCTGAATGATATGAGCCAAATGAATATCGCAACCGTCGACCTCAACCTGCTGAAAGTCTTCGAAGCCCTGCATGAAGAGTCCAGCGCCAGCCGCGCGGCGTTGCGCCTGGGCGTGACTCAGTCGGCGGTCAGCGCGGCCTTGCGCCGGTTGCGCGAGGTGTATGGCGATCAATTGTTCGTGCGCACCGGCCGGGGGCTGGCGCCGACGCTCAAGGCCAACCAGTTGAAACCGGTGGTCAGCGATGCGTTGAACAAGTGCCGGCAAAGCTTGGCCATGGTCGACCCGACGGCCAATCACTACGAAGGACGCTCGGTCACGGTCGGCCTTTCGGACGATTTCGAGATTGCTTACGGCCGCCGCCTGATCGAGGAAATCGCCCGCCGCGCACCGAAACTGCGGCTGATCTTCCGCCAGACCCACAGCCAGATCGTCGCCCGGGCGCTGATGGAGCGCAGCATCGATCTGGCGATCACCGCCGGCGGGTTCGCCGAACGGCTGCTCAGTCGTCAGGTGTTGGGCGAAGGGGGTTACGCGTGCCTGGTGGATCCGGCGAGCCTGGCGCCGGGCCAGCAACAGATCGATCTGGAGGAGTTCGTCACCCGCGAGCACCTGCTGGTGTCGTCGGGCGGTTTTATCGGGATCACCGATGAGGGGCTGGCGGCGCTGGGCCGCAGTCGCCGGGTCTGCGCCTCGACTACGCATTTCGCGGCGTTGCCGCATCTGCTCAAGGGCTGCGATGCGGTGGCGACCATTCCGACCCACGCCGCGCAGGCCATTGCTGCAATGAGCGGGCTGGCGCTGCTGCCCTGCCCGCTGGCGCTGCCGCGTTACCCGATCGAACTGGGCTGGCGCACCAGCACCCAGATCGATCCGGTGGTGCTGACGGTGCGCGAAGCGATTGGCGCCAGTTTCAGGGCCGAGTGATTACTTGTTGGCCGCCATCAGGCGATTGACTTCACTGCGCACCATGTTGGCGAATTCCGGCGGCGACATGCCGTCCAGTTCGGCGCGCACGAACTCGGCCCACTTGCCCTTGCGCTTGGAGCGCTCGCCGAACAACCGCGCGGCTTCGCCCTTGGCTTTGCCCAGATTGTTCTGCCAGAGTTCGAACAGTCGGGATTTCTCGTCTTCCAGCGCGGCGCGCTCTGCGAGGGATTTGTCGGCCAGATTGAAACTCATCGGGAATTACCTGCTGCATGAAATGGCGACATCTTACACGCTGGACGGAAACCTCTGACGCTGGTTTTTGCTCCGGATGGAAAATCGCTGCAACTTTTCAAGTCGCGCCACACTCCATTGTTCACTGTCCATTCACCTGCAAGGAGTCACCCAATGGCCCGGAAAACCGCCGTTCAAGCCGCCGAAGACCAAATCAAGGACCAGGCCTTCAGCGAACTTCAGGCGCTGATCGAAGAGTCGGAAAAACTGCTCAAGAGCAGTGCCTCGCTGGTCGGCGAGGAAGCGGAGACCCTGCGCGGGCAAATCGCCCAGAAACTGCAGCAGGCGCTGGATTCGGTCACCAGCGTGCGTGACCGCACCAAACCGGCGGTGGACGCCACCGAGAGCTACATCGGCGGGCACCCGTGGCAGACCGTGGCGATTTCCGCCGGGTTCGGTCTGGTGGTCGGATTGCTGCTCGGTCGCCGCTGAGCGCGAACAAAAAAAAGGCGAGCCCTCGGGCTCGCCTTTTTCATCTCCGGCAAAACTCATTCGCCGGCCAGTTCACGCAGCTGCGACAGGGTCTGTTGATCCAGCTCGATCCCTTTGGCCAATGATCTGGCCCGCTGCAAATGCCGCCGATCCCCCGGCAAGCGCTTGAGCCCTACTCCGTGCATCTGCCGCACAAGTTCCTGACTGCGTTCGGCGAAGCTTTGCCCGGCGGTCTTGCTCGGGTCGATGACGATCAGCAACTGACCTGTCCACGGGGTCTTGGCCCCCGGATGGTTCTTCCAGTCGAACTCGAACGAGAAGTTGCCACCGGTCAGCGCCGCAGCCAGCAGCTCGACCATCATCGACAGCGCCGAGCCTTTGTGCCCGCCAAACGGCAGCAATGCACCGCCTTCCAGAATCGCCTTTGGGTCGCAGGTCGGCTGACCGAGACTGTCGACACCCATGCCGGCCGGCAGTTTCTCGCCCTTGCGCGCGGCGATCTGCACGTCGCCATGGGCGATGGCGCTGGTGGCCAGGTCGAAGACGATCGGCGCACCGTCGGCCCGTGGGGCGGCAAAGGCGATCGGGTTGGTGCCGAACAATGGCCGGTCGGCACCGTGCGGCACCACGCAGGTCATGCTGTTGACCACGCTCAACGCCACCAGACCTTCGTCGGCGAAAGGCTCGACGTCCGGCCACAGCGCGGCGAAGTGATGGGAATTACGGATCGCCAGCACCGCGATCCCGGCACTGCGGGCCTTTTCCAACAGCAGCGCACGTGCCGCCGCCAGCGCAGGTTGAGCAAAACCGTTGCCGGCATCGACGCTGACGAACCCTGAAGCCACGTCCTCGACCTTCGGCACGGCCTTGCCGTTGACCCAGCCGCTGTTGAGCGTCGAGACATAACCGGGAATCCGGAATACGCCGTGACTGTGCGCACCGTCCCGCTCGGCGTTGGCGCAATTGGCGGCCAACGTTCGGGCGACTTCGGCCGAGGTGCCGTGACGGGTGAAAATCGTTTCCAGCAATTGAGTCAGCTCGTCCAGGGACACCGTGGACGAGACCGCATGATCGTGTGGCGCAGACATCTGAAGCTCCAGAGTAATTATTGGAGGGAACAACAGCGAACGAACAACCCGCAACCGGATTAACCACATGCAGCCGGTAACCTGTCAACCCCGTGATGCTGATCCCAGCGGGCGCAATATCCATGTACCACCTGCCCTTCCCGGCCGACTTTTAATTTTGAGCCTCAAACCACGTGCGCGTGCAAACGCCCTTATCGAGACTCGACGATGTCAGCTCCTACTCCCCCGTTGTTATTCCCCGAAGCCTTCGATTCACCGGGGCTTTGGCCCGAACTGGGCAAGGCACACGGCCTGCGCGAAAAGGATTTTCGCTGGCTCGCCCATGCCCGGCTGGCGTCGGATACATTGCGCGGCCAACAGACGCCTCCCCTGCGTGCCGAACGCCTGTTGCTGAACGTCGGCAACCAGATTCCCCTGCCGCTGCCCGGTGCCTTTGTTCTCGGGGAGACGCCGGATGACAAAGCCCTGATTCTCTACACCCCGTATGACGGCATCAAAAAACATCACAGCCGGGCATCCTTGAAAACACAACTCGAACAACGCCTCAACGACGTCGATGATCAGGACAATCTGTTGGCGTTTCTGGCCGAGCCCCAGCGCAAGCAACTACTCAACGCCGGGCCCCTTTCATTGACCTTCAGCGTCATCGACGGGGATATATTCGAAGAGCAGCGCGCAAGCCTCGAACAAAGCCAGGCATTGAACGCGCAAGCCATGTGCACCGAACTGAAAGCCATCGCCACGCTCACGGACATGCTGGAGGCGATACTGGATAACGCGCTCAAGCCACATTTCGGGACATTGCGGCAAAAAAATACACGCGTCCGTTTGCGTCCGCTTGCCAGTGACAGCGAAGACCCCATGGAACTTCTCGACAGACCCTGGCCCGAATCCATGAATCTGAGTGACGCCGTGCTGATGTATTACCGACATCAACAGTGGCCGGCCGACAACCGGAGTTTTCCAACCCGGACAGAAAACCGGCAACTGACGATCAGACCACTTGGGAGGAAGCCGTCAAGAACACCTCGGGACGGTTGCCGGTGCTGCTGTTTCGGGAATTGGAAGGTTTCTGGGACGGCCCCTCCGCCGCGGGCACCACCCGGCGCGTTTTCTTTGGTCGAATGCTGGAAGACCAGGCTCGCTGCGAATGGATGCTCAAGCGTGAAGCAGGGATCCTGGATGGCGAGCAGTTCAACACCCTGCATCAACTGATACGTCCGGTTTCGTCGGCCGTCAGTTTTCCTGTCGTGGAAACCGTACGGCTGTGGGAACACGAAGCCAACTACGTGGAGTTGGCAGGTTCGCTGATGATCAGCGAGCCTCATGCCTTTCTTTACACGCCTGTCCAGGGCCTGCAACTGCTCGAGGATTACGAAGATCTCAAGCAAACGCTGCAGGATAAATTTCTCGCCAAGGGCCACCAGGACGAGCTCTTCGGGTTGTTGAACCTGGATGAGCGAAATCGTTTTCTCGGTTTCGATCAACCCAAGGTATCGGGAGAGCGGATCGTCGGGGACATCTTCAGGATCCTGTTCGAGTCGATCATTACCAAGCAACGGCAGAACATCGAATATGCGTTGCAGGTGTTTCGACACAGCGACGGTGCCGTCAACCTTCATGCACTGTTCGACAAGAGTCTGGATATCCGCTCGATGATCCATGAGCGGTTGTTGAAGCTGGACACGGGCGGGCGCTGGAGCACGCACCCGGTGATCGCCGGCAACCAGCAACCCTCTGCGGTACTGGCAGAGAAGGCCCTTGCGGCTGTCAAGACCTTCCGTTCCGTCGAGGCTCCCCTGGCCACCCGGCTTGCCAGTCAACCCATGAAGAATCTGCCCATCCAGCGTTACTGGCTGGAAACCATGAAGCCGGATCTGGCACATGCCTGGTTTGTCGGCATTAACGGTGAGGCCAGGCTCCGCCGATTGAACGGTACCCTTCCGGCCTGGGCGGAAGCGATCGTCAATACCGTTATCAGTGCCGGCCAACCCGACCGCCTGCAGCGCGAGGCGCTCAATGGCTTCCGCCCTGATGCCTATTCGCTCACAGTCGAAAGTCCCGGCGAACACAATCTCGTGCGCCTGGCTCACTGCCTCCTGTTAACCGAGCGTGGTGGCCTCGACGAACAGCACTCGGGGTTTGCCGTGCTATGGACGCCTTCGCAAGGGCTGGAGGTTTTCGACAGCGTGGCCAGTGTCCGCAGGCAGTTGAACCGGCGACTCCTCGACGGTACACAACGCCTTGCGTTGCTGGAAAACGTCCTTGCATCGCAGTATCAGGCCCATCAGCGATATACCCTGGGGCCGTTCCAATTCATTGGCGGCAACGTGCTGCTTGATCGTATGGGGTCGACCATCGAGCATTACCTGGATCGATGCGAACAGGTGCGTACACGGATCACGGAGCAAACCCGCCTGGAAAAGGCGCTGGAACAACTGCGCGGCACAACGATCAACACCAACCTGCAGCTGGCAGCCAATCATGCGCAAGCCATCGCCACCGCACAGACTTTGCCCGCCTGGCTGGGGATGGCACCGGTAATGGAGCAGAAAAGACACGTTGAATTGCTGGAGCAGTGGTACCAGAGTGTTTCGAACGACCAGGATTACCTGACTGGCGTGCCGACCTTGGTCAGCCATGTCGAACAGACGCTGAAGACCTTGCTCGACAGTCGTTTCCCGGGTCATCGGCTCGATCCGCGAGAGATAGAAATCACCCCTCACCTGGCCTTGGCCGGCCCCCCGAAGACGCTGGTGGAATTCGCCTTGAACCACCTCAACGTCGCCCAGGGAACCGGCTTTCGGGTGGCATCGAAAAACCGCCAGGCGATACCGGTCGGACTGAATCAGGGGGCGGTGATGCAATTGCTGCTTTCGTTGGCGATACCCACGACCTTTGCCAAAAAAGTGACTGAATCGCTGTCGACCGAGGCGTCCGCAGGACGGGTCCGCAAGCAGCGTTTTTTCCGCCAGCTTCCCTGGCAACTGATGCAGCAGGCGCATGCCCTGAAACTGCAACAGTTGCTGTGTGCCGCCGCTTTCGATTTCGTACGTCAGGTGCTGGACATGCCCGACGGCATTGCCCGGGCCGCCGCCAAGGCTCAGGCCATTGCCTGCCCGCTTTCGCTGATCAAGACCGAGGGTGCGCAAGCGGTCATCGTCCCGGGACTGCATGTGTTCACGTCGGGTGGCGAAAACAGGGAGCCACTGGTGCTCTATGCCCCCTATGACGAACAGGTCTTTCATGAGTTCGATGACGAAAAAGCGCTGATAGAGGCGTTGAATGTACCCGGGCCTTTGCAGAATCTGCTGCTGCGTCGCCTGCCCGGGTCAGAGCGCGCGGTATTTCGCAGCCTGCTGGAATCCACACTGGGACGGACCAGTGAAATGAGCCTGGATTTGCGGGCGATCACCGGCAACCTGCTGGAGTATCTGTACACCGACAACCTCAAGTTGCTCACGCAACTGCTGGGGTCCCAGAAACAGAGCGAAGCACAGTCAGACTGGGAGACCGTGAAAGTTCTGCTCAGCGATGGGATCAAACAGGTTCCCGGTCTGCTGCCAGGCAAACTGGCCGTTATTCCCTTTCTCTGGAAAGCGTACGACGGGTTCAAGGACTCGGCCGAAGCGCTGCAGAATCACCACTGGAAACGGGCGCTGGGATCCTTTGTCGAAGGTGCGGCGCAAATGGTCACCATGGGGCAACTGCCGCAGATGACGGCCGAAACCGCTCTCACCAGCGAGGGAGTCGAACAGGAAAGCGCCGCTACCGCCGAGACCGTCTTGCCAAACGCCGCAGAGAAGGCTGCGGTGAACATCGTCGACAGGGAACCGACTGCACCCCGGCGTACCCTGCTGAGCCCCTTTGAGGCAACAGATGTGGCACTTGAAGATCTCACCTACAGCCCGACACTGGACACCTACCGGGACGTGTCGAGCAACCGCCACTACGCAGCCATTGAAGGCAAAGTCTACCCGGTCGCTCAGAGGGGTGATGCCTGGCAACTGCAAAGCCCGGATAAACGCGGCCCAATGGTTCAGAT
Organism: Pseudomonas sp. GW821-FHT11D10; assembly: GCF_058808435.1. Lineage (NCBI taxonomy): Bacteria > Pseudomonadati > Pseudomonadota > Gammaproteobacteria > Pseudomonadales > Pseudomonadaceae > Pseudomonas > Pseudomonas sp. GW821-FHT11D10. The sequence continues at coordinate 1,298,765 of NZ_JBXARR010000001.1, forward strand.
CAGCGAATCACGCCGCGTAAGCATTTCACCTGGCCAGACCGTTCACTACGGCCAGGCCTTCAGAAAGTTGGCCGAACGCGCAACCATCAACCACTTGCGTCGCACCATCTTGAACATCGAAGCCCACGGGATGAACGAGATTCGCCTCAAATACCCGCAAAAAGCCCGGGAACTGGTGAACGCAATCGACCTGGCCCGGCGCTATGCCTTTTATTGTCTGCACAATCTGGTTCCACTCACCAAGGGTATCGCCAACCCCCGGGCCAGCCATTTCCTGGAAGAATTTTTTGATGTGCCGAAGATTACCGCCACGATGCTCAACAAAGTCAGCACCGCCATCGTGCCCATCTGCAAAGCCCTGGTAGATCCTTCCGATGACCTGCTCGAGACCGAGCGTTTCGTTGTCGGTTCGAACAGGTATCTGCACGATGTGATCGCTTTTGTCCTGGATGGCGACCAGAAGCGATTGGTGCACTTCACCGAGCATTTTTTCAACCAGCAACTGGACGAGTTCAAACCCCTGATGCTGGTGCCGTTCGATATCGACGGGCATGCCCAGGCATCGACATTGATCCACGAGTTTTCCCATCAATTCAGCAAGACGCTGGATATCGCAACACTGCGCGCCCGCGAGCCGTTCCTCGATTTGATATCGACGCTCACGCCACAGGGTCTGAAGTTGTACGAAGATCTGGAATTCGATCAGAAGTCGGCCTTGTCATTGAGTACGCCGCGAGCCAAGCTGTTTGCCGAATGGAACACGACCCTCAGAACCTGGCAGGGAATCGACCAGATCCCGGACATGCAATTGATTTACGAGGAAATCCTGCGACTGACCGGCGCAAAAAACCTTTCGGAAGCACGCAATGCTTTCCTCGATCAGAAAACACCCGATGCGCGTATCGATGTGATCCTGCGCAATGCCGATTCCGTAGCCCGCCTGATCTGCGAAATCGGCCGGCAACTCGATCCCGTACAGTCGCCTTGAAACAGACGAAAAAAATGCGCAGGTTCAACACCTGCGCACTCAATGCATCAAGCCTCGTAAAGCAGACTCAGTCCTTCTGGTCCCGCAGCACATTGCCCGAGGCACCATCGATTCGGAACTCGTACACCACGCCATCGGCCTTGCGCCCTTCTCCTTTCCAGTAGCCGTTGTTGTCGGCCTTGATCTCGTAGACCTCGACATACCCGGCCTTGGTTTTAACGATTTCGATGGCCTTTTCGATAGTGATCCATCCAGCGCCCGGGCGGTCGGCCAGCGCTACGCCAGCACTCAGGAGACCGGCGGTTGCGACGATAGCGGCCAAGGTTCTTTTGATCATTTTTTCACTCCATTTGTGGATAGTGTTCACAGGACGTCCTGGTTTTTTGGGGCGTCTTGGCGAAAAAAAGTTCCACGTTTGATGGGTAAATGCCATGACGGTTGTTCTCGGCACCTTGCCCCAAAGGTTAGAATGCGGGAAATCAGGATGAGTCAATGACCCAGAACACCCTCTCGGAAGCCGAATACGATGCGATCACCGATGCCGCCGCGCATTGGTGCATGCGTCTGCACGCCGTTGACTGTACCGCTGAAGAGCGGCTGGCGTTCGAACAATGGCGCGATGCACACCCGCTTCACGCGTTCGAGTATGAGGCGATGCTGGAAATCTGGGACGTGGCCGAGCATTTGCCGCGCCCGGAACCCGCACCGGTTGTGCCGATTCGCCGACCCGCCAGCTCATGGCGCCAGTACGCCGTAGCGGCTTCTGTCTGTGCACTGGCGTTGCCGCTGGCCGCCTGGACCGGCTGGAACCTCGGCTGGCTGCCCAACAGCTATCAGCATTTCGCGGCCACCGATAATGTCCGCCATGTCACCCTGGGTGACGGCAGCCAGGTCGAGCTGAACCTCAACACCGAGTTGACCTACAGCAACTTCAAGGACGAACGCCGCGTCACCCTGAAAAAAGGCGAGGCGTTCTTTGAAGTCAGCCACGACCTGAGCCACCCGTTCATTGTCAGGGCCGCCGAAGGCAAGATTCGCGTCACCGGCACTCGCTTCAACGTCTGGATGTATGGGGATCAGGTGAAGGTCAACCTGATCGAGGGTTCCGTGCTGGTCACCAGCAATTCCCGACTGGCCGGTGATGGCTTGCGTCTGGGCCCCTCGATGCAGGCACGCTACAAACACGGCGACGACATGCCGCAAATCAGCCAGACCTACGCCAACGACAACTCGCTGGCCTGGCGCAGCGGCAAACTGGTGCTCGACAACCTGCCGTTGAACGAAGCGTTGCCGCAGATCAACCGCTACCTGGACAAACCCTTGATGCTCGCCGACAACTCGACCGGTTCGATCCGGGTGGGTGGCATCTACAACATCAAGGAACTGAACAGCTTCGCCAGTTCCCTGCCCAAAGTCTTGCCGGTGTTCCTGACCCGCAACAAGGACGGCAACCCGGTGATCAATCCGATGCCGCAGCAACCGCCAAAAAACTGAAGGCCGTTCCCGTGAGGGAGCGGCCTTCTGCTTTTACGCTTGTCGACGGGTTAAAACAGCTGATTACTGCGCCGCCACTTTCCCCGCCTTTTCCAGATCATCGCGCACGGTCTGCACCTGATACTGCGGATCAGCCTTGATCTGCTGCTCGGTGAACGGCAACACGCTCCACTGTTTCTTCGAGAACGCCTCGGTCTGGTCACGGGAATATTTCGACGCCGGATCGCTGGACAGCGAGAACGCCAGCAAACCCTGGGCATGCGGCCCCTTGTCGTCGAACGTCACGACTTGCAGGTAACTGGTGCCGCTGACCACTTCAAGCTTCCCGTCTTCGCGCGGCACGCTCTGAATGGCGTTGTAGATGCCCAGCGTACCCGGACCACCGTGGATCGGCGTTTGCTGGCCGCCACTGCTGACCACCTGCACATCGCCCCAACGGGTTTTCTCGGTCAGGCCCATTTTGGTCGCGGACTCGGCCGACGCCAGCATGGCCTCGCGCAGTGCCTTGGCCACTTCGGGCTTTTCAATGGCCAGCCCACGCGGGGTGTGTTGCGCATCCTTCGGATCGAACGCCACGCGCCAGGCCTGCGGCGATTCCTGCATCGCTTGCATGATGGTCTGGAAATGCACCAGCCCGACGCCCGACTCCAGATTCGCCCGGCCGTCCCACGCCTTCAGGCTGCTGCACACCGATTTCAACGCTGCATCAGTCTGGGAAGCACAGAACTTCAGCAGATCCGGCACCACCTGCGTCGCCAGGAACACCTGATCGTCCATCACCATGTGCTGCAGATCCTGCACCGACACCGGGCCTTTTTTGCTCAGGGTCGCCAGACGATCCAGCGCAAAGCGCGAGCGCAGACCCAGTGGCAGGCCGTCCTGACTGATCAGTGGTGAATAGCCGGTCAGCGGTTGCGCCGGGTTGGCCAGCCACGCCGAGTCGTTGGAGTGCTGGACGAAGTCCTTGCGCAACAGCTGCGGCAGTTGGCTGGACGCGTAGATGCCCTTTTGCGCGGCTTGCGGGTCAATGTCCCAGGCGCAGGCGCTGTTGGAACCGTCGAGCACGATCATTTTCAGACCGGCGCGTGGGTCGCTGCACCTGGCCAGTTTGTCGGCGCTGACGTTCGGCACCACCGACAGGTTCATGTACAGCGTCTGGCCCTTGTCATCCACCGCCAGGGTGTTGACCCACGGAATACCCTGGATGGTGTGCACCGAATCCTGCAGATCCTTGAGATTGCCGGCGCGGTTCATGGCGTACCACTGTTTCAGCACCCGGTCGTTGTCGAGGTTGGCATCGCGCAGGCTATAGGCGAACTGATTGTCCCAGTCCAATTTGCCGGGCCACTGCACGATCGGGCCGAACTGCGAACTGTAGACATCCCGCTGGACCGGTACGACCTGGCCGTCCGCCTGTTTGACCTGCAACGTGACCGTCTGCTTGTTCATCGGCAAGGACTGGCCGTCCAGCAGGTAACGGGTCGGATCCTTCGGATCGAGTTGCAGACGATACAGGGTGAAATGCTTGGACGAGTCGACGGTGTGGGTCCAGGCCAGGTGCTGGTTGAAGCCGATGTTGATCATCGGCAGGCCCGGCAGCGCCGCGCCCATCACATCCAGTTTGCCGGGAATGGTCAGGTGCATCTGATAGAAGCGCATGCCGCCGACCCACGGAAAATGCGGGTTGGCCAGCAGCATGCCGCGGCCATTGAACGAACGCTCGCTGCCCACCGCTACCGCGTTGCTGCCACGGTCCAGTGCGAAGCGCTGCTGGCGCGTGTCCGCCAGTTGGTAAGCCCGGGCATCTTTTTCAATTTTCGCAGTGGCCTGCGGCGGCGTAGCACCCGCCAGGGCTTCGGCGAACTGACCGACCCCGCCTTCGACCAACAGACGACGGGTCAGCTTCACCAGGTCTTCGGCGGCGATATCGCGCACCCATTCACCCTGGCACTGTTGCGGCAAGCCCTGCTGACGGCGCTCGGCCAGATAGCGGTTGTAGCCGGCAGCATAACCTTCCACCAGATCACGCACTTCGACCGGCTGTGCCTGCCAGAAGGCATTCACGGCCTGCGGCGTGTTGAGCCACTGGAAGAACACGTCGCTGACGCGGTTCTCGCGCTCTTCGACTGTCAGCTGCTCCGGCCCGAAGTACCGCGACCGCTCGCCATTGACCGTCACGATCTCGTTGGCCAGCAGGCACAGGTTGTCTTGCGCATAGGCATAACCGATGCCGAATCCGAGACCGCGTTCGTTTTCCGCGCGGATGTGCGGTACGCCAAAACCGGTGCGACGGATGTCGGCGCCGGTCTGGCCGGACGGGCTGAACGCCTGCGCCGACAGACTCAGCCCGAGAAACAGGCCGGCAAGGGTCAGTCCGGTGAATTGCCTGGAAATAGTCACGCTCGCTCCTGATCGAAATGCCGTAGAGCGAGCCGGGCCACCGTGAACACGTCGGCCCGGCTCGCTCTGAAATCACCCACGCGTCACGCGCAATGAGCCTGTCCAGAAAACGAAGCCGCGGAAAAAAAATTTAGTCGGTCACACACCCGTTTCGTGCCGCAATCACGGGGAAAAGACAAAACGGCGACAAATTTTCTACATTTTTCGCTTCATGATTTGTCGAGCTGAAACGTCTTGTTTAGAGAGAGCACAAAAAACCTTTCCTGATCAGGCTCTGAAAGGAGTAATCGCATGTACAACCCGCCACTACCATCGGAAGGTAGCCAGACCCCACAAGGAGCGCACATGGGTTCACACGCTGACGTATTCGGGCAACGGATCGAGCGTCACGGCAATGAACGCATCCGTTTGCTGCTCAAAAGCTTCGGCCTGCGCACCAGCCTGATTCGCCTCAAGGTCATCGACACCCTGCTGGTCGCCGCCGAGGACGACCGTCGTCTGGGTGTACGTGGGGTGCATAGCCAGCTGCTGGATCTGGACATTCCGTTGTCCTTCCTCAGCGTGCGCGAAGTGCTCAAGCGTCTGTGTGCCGAAGGTGTGATCACATTCAACGACGACAAGAGCTACAGCCTCCATCCCCAGGCTGCCGCGGTGCTCAACAACGATTGAAGCACGCGGCAGACACCGTCAGGGTTTGACCTTGCGGCGCATCACGCCGTTGATCACCACAACCACCACCGCCACACCGATGGCGATGTACTGGAACGTTTGCTCGCTGAGCTTGCCGGCGTTTTGCAGCCAGGACAGGCCGAGCATGATCAGCAGTACGGCGACGGCGATCAGAATCGAATATATCAAGCGTTGCTTATGGGTCATTACAGGTTCCTGAACCGTTGGAATGTATCGGGTTTGTATCGGCGTTGATGCCATGCGCATACCGTTTGACGGGGATGCGCCGCAGTAAACGGGGTCTCATGTTACAGCCGATGAAGAGCTTTGGCTTCAAACGGCGTTAACCATGAGGATCCTTGAAATGCTGCGTCGAATCACCTGGCTGATTCCTGTCCTTGCACTGCTCACCCTGAGCGGCTGCATCATCTTTCCCCACGGCGGCTGGCATGGCGATCATCGCCACTACGGGCCTGGCCCGGGCTACTACCATCGTTAAGTCATTTCGCCGCAAGGATGCCAGCGTCCAGCCATTCAAATGCAACAACGGATTTTAGCGTCAGGAAAAATGCCCACAGGAATGTGGGCTTTTTTTATGGATCGGCAATTAATGCCGTAGGGCGTTTCACCTGTGCAAGCAAGAAAGTCTCCCTCTGCAACATCACGCATTACGAAGTCACAGACCGTCACACCAACGACGTAGGAACAATGACTTCCCCTCCCTACCCTTTGCGCTCCCTCTCGACGATCGTGAAAGCGCATGCAAAGAACTCTCATCCCCCTCCCGCCACTCCAGGCGCTCGGCTTCTGTCTCGCCATCACCCTGTTCGAATGGCTGACCTACATGGCCAGCGACATGGTCATGCCGGCCATGCTGACCGTCACCCGGGATCTCGAAGCCGATGTCGCTCACATCCCCAACGCGTTCAATCTGTATCTGATCGGCGGCGTCTGCCTGCAATGGCTGATCGGGCCGCTGTCCGACCGGCTTGGCCGGCGCCCGCTGTTGCTGGCCGGTAGTGCGCTGTTCGGCGTGACCTGTGCGGCGGCTGTCGCCACGCCCGGCATCGAAGTGTTCAACGCCCTGCGCCTGTTGCAAGGCATGGGCCTGGGGTTTGTCGTGGCGGTCAGCTACCCCTCGCTTCAGGAAGTCTTCTGCGAGGCGGATGCGGTGCGCCTGATGGCACTGCTGGGCAATGTCGCGCTGCTTTCGCCCCTGCTCGGACCGCTGCTCGGCAGTCTGCTGCTGGAATGGCTGAGCTGGCGCGAGCTGTTCCTCGGCCTGGGCCTGATCGCGACACTGACCTGGATCGGACTGTATGCCTGCATGCCGGAGACGATCGGCGTTGTCCGCCACGATGGCGGTCAGCAAGCGCCGAGCCCCTTCTCCTTTCGCCAGATCAGCAGCCGCTACCTGGCACTGCTGTGCAATCAACGGTTCGTCGGCATCTGCCTGGCCCTGGGCCTGATGAGCCTGCCGCTGATTGCCTGGATCGGACTGTCGCCGCTGCTGCTCGTCCAGTCGCTCGGCCTGACCACCCGCGAATATGCGCTATGGCAAATTCCGGTGTTTTCGGCGGTGATCGTCGGCAATCTGATCCTTGATCGATTGCTCGCGTCACGGGATCTGCCGCAATTGATTCGCCTGGCGCTCTGGCCGTTCTGTCTGGGCCTGCTGACCCTGATCGCCACCGCACTGACCAGCCTTTCACTTGCGGGATTGATGACTGGCCTTGCGCTGTATGCCGTGGGGTTGGGCATGAGCAACGCCGCACTGTACCGACTCGCACTGTATTCCAGCGATGACAGCAAAGGTCTGGTCTCCGCCACGATCGGCATGATCTCGATTGCCGTGATGGGCGTCGGTGGTTCGCTGATCGCTGCCATCGGCGGCGGCACCCGCCTCGAATCCTTCGCCATTTGGGCGGCGCTGGGCGGACTGCTCAGCCTGCCCCTGCTGTACCGGTTTCTGCCACACATCCCTGCAGACTCCGCCACTTCCTCATAACAACAAGGACGCCTGATGAGCCAATTCCCTCACAGCGACGCGCTCTGCGCGCTGACGCAACCCTATTGTCCGGATTCCGTGCCGGATGGTCTGTTCAACCAGGCCATGGCCGAAATCAGCCGGTTTCACTGCTCGCATACACCCGGCTACGAACACTGGTTGAACACCAATGGCCTGACCGTGGACGACCTGGACCACCTTGATGACTGGTCACGGCTGCCGCCGGTTTTCGCCAGTTATTTCAAGCGCCAGGCCTTGCTCAGCTCCACCGCAGCGGGCGCGCTGGAACTCACGTCCTCCGGCACCAGTGGCGAGAAAAGCCGCATGCGTTACGACGAACGCAGCCTTGGCGCAGCCCAGAACATGGTCGAACGAATCTTCCAGCACTATGACTGGGACACCCCGCACACCCCGTGCAACTACCTGCTGCTGAGCTATGAACCCGAAGGCACCATCAGCCTGGGCACATCGTTCACCGATCAGTTTCTGTGCCGGTTCGCTCCCGTCAATCGCGTGGCCTACGCCCTGCGCCGTACCGGCGGTGGTCATGAGTTCGACGGCTTTGGCGTGATCGCCGCCTTGCAGTCCTTCGCCGAAGAAGGCTTGCCGGTAAGGATCTTCGGCTTCCCGGCCTTTCTCTGGCAGACCCTGCAACGCATGCAGGCCACCGGGGTGGCTGACCTGCAACTGGCCAAAGGCTCGCTGACGCTGTTTGGCGGCGGCTGGAAAACCCAGGCGGCGCAAGAGATTCCCCGCCAGCAACTGTACGAGCGCATCCACCGCCAATTGGGCATCGAGATGTCCCGCTGCCGTGACGGCTACGGCGCAGTCGAGCATGCGGTGCCTTATCTCGAGTGTGCTCACCACCGTTTCCATGTACCGGTCTATTCGAAGGTTTTCGTGCGCCATCCCGCTGACTTTACGGTTCAGCCCTATGGCCGGCAGGGCCTGCTGAGCTTTGTCTCGCCTTACATCTCATCGAGCCCGGCGCACGCAGTGGTCATGAGCGATCTCGCCACCCTGCATCCTGGCGCCAGTTGCGGCTGCGGGCTGCCCGGCGACTGGTTCGAACTGCATGGCCGCGCCGCCACCACCGCCGGCCGAAGCTGCGCCATGGCCGCCTCTGAACTGCTGGGGAAGCACTGATATGTACCTGATCAACGGACAACTTCACGACGACTGCACCTTAGACGTCGCACTGGAACAGCTTTATCCGGATTTGCCACAACGGTTGGCCAGGGCGCTCGACACAGCGACTGTGCTTGACGCAGCAGCCACGTTTGCCACACGCCTGCAAGACCCGGACATGGCATTCCCCATCGATCCCGAGCAACGCCAGTCACTGATCGAGTTCTGCCAGCCCGCGGCTCTTCGGCGCAAGCTTGAACGTGAACTCGGCGAGCAACCGGGCGCTTTGCGCCGCATCGACTATCGCCAGCCGCGCTTTGAACGCTGGAGCCCACTGGGACTGGTGGTCCACATCACCCCCGGCAACGCGCCGCTGCTGGCTTTCTGCGCAGTGATCGAAGGCCTGCTGGCGGGCAACGTCAACTGGTTGCGCCCCAGCCGCAGCGATCAGGGTGTGACAGCGCAATTGCTTCATGGATTGGCACAGTGCGATCCAACCGGCCAGATGGCCGGGCATGTTGCGGTCGTTCCGGGAGACACCGCACAGATCGGTCAATTGTGCCAACAGGCCAACGGCGTATCGGCGTGGGGCGGTGAATCGGCGCTACAGGCCATCCGTCAGCAATTGGCGCCCGGGTGTCGCTGGATCGAATGGGGCCACCGCATCAGCTTCATCTACCTGACACCGACAGCGATCACGCCAGAAGCTCTGGACAGTGTGGCCGATGAAGTCTGTCGCCTCGACCAGCAGGCCTGCTCCAGCCCGCAATGGCTGCTGGTGGACAGTGACGATGAAAACACTTTGCGCTCAATCGGCGAGGGACTGGCCGAGGCGTTCGAGCGAAGGACCCGACACTGGCCGGCGTTGCAGCCTTCGATACAGGAAGCCTCGGAAATCACCACCCGAACGGCGATGGCGCGCCTGGCTCAGAGCTTTGGCGGTGCCAGCGGCCAGGTCTGGCAGTCGCCGGACTGGCGCATCATTTGGACCCACGACCAGCAGCTCGGCCCCTCGCCGCTGTTTCGCAGCCTGCTGCTCAAACCCTTGCCGCGCGCACAGGTCACCGAGGCGCTGTTGCCCTGGCGAAACGTGCTGCAAAGCGCCGGGCTGATATGTGCCGAACAAGAAATGGCCGAACTGGCTCAAACGCTGATCGCTGCAGGCGTCACACGGGTCACCCCGGTGCAAGCGATTCACGAGGGCTATGAGGGCGAACCCCACGACGGTGTGTATGCCTTGCAGCGATTGAGCCGTCGGGTGTCGGTCAGTCTGCCGGCTACAGAGCTGGCGACCCGTGCCACGCTCGACCCTCTGCCGACGCCACCCGGCGTGGCCAATCTGCCGATCATGAGCAAGGACGCCTTTGTCACCCGCCCGATCCATCCGGCGGCGCGGTTGTATTTCCGCTCCGGCGGCAGCAGCGGCACCCCGGCGTTGGCCGGTTACAGCTACCGCGATTTCGATCGGCAGATGCGTGCCAGCGCCGACGGCTTGTTCGCGGCGGGCCTCGACCCGAGCCGCGACCGGGTGATGAACCTGTTCTTCAGTGGCGGGCTGTATGGCGGTTTCTTCAGTTTTTCCAAAGTGCTGGAGCTGCTGGGTGCCACGCACCTGCCGATGGGCGCGCCGGCCGATGACGATTATCGCGAGATCGCGCAGATAATCATCAAACAGCGCGTCACCGTGCTGGTCGGCATGCCCAGCACCCTGCACCGCTTGTTCCTCAATGAGCAGGCACTGCTGCGTGACTATGGCGGGGTCGAAAAGGTCTTCCTCGGCGGCGAACACCCCGGTGAACAAAGTCTCGCACTGATGCGCGACTGCGGTGTCAGGCTGATCCGCTCGGCCATTTACGGCAGTGTCGACGCCGGGCCGCTCGGCCATGCCTGCCCGGCCACCGGCGATGGCGTGTTCCATCTGATGAGCGATATCCAGCACCTGGAGATCGTCGAATTCGAGGCCGATCGGCCGGTGATCGGCGGTGAAACCGGACGCCTGGTGTTCACCTCCATCGAACGGGAAGGTCAGAACGTTCAACGCTACGACGTCGGCGACAGCGGTCGCTGGGTTCCCGGCGTGTGTGAATGCGGGCTGCCCACGCCGCGCTTCGAGCTGCTGCAACGGCATGGCAGGTTGATGCGCATTGGTTCGGACTTCATTTGCCTGGCGCAACTGGCAGAGCATCTGCAGACCGAGTTCCAGTTGATCCTCGAACATGCTACGGACGGCCTGGAGCGCATGCGCTTTCTCAGCCCACGGCAAGTCGATGATGTTCAGCGTCGCCTGCTGGACTATCCGACCCTGGCCACGCTCATCCAGACAGGTCTGCTGACCGTGGAGGTAGAGGTTTGTGGCAGCGATCGGTTCACCCGCAACAGGCACAGCGGCAAGACGCCGCTGCTGATCGACAATCGGGGCACTCGCCCCAGCGCAGACAGGCGAGGAGCCGAACATGAACACACGGTTTGAACTGCAAGAACTGGTGACGTTGGCACGGCGGCATTCCGGCTTTTATGCAAACCATTTCGCTGAAATTCCCCTGCATATCTCTTCACTGGAACAACTGCCGGTGATTGACCCCGGGGCCTACTGGAATGGCAGTCATGACCTCGACCACTGGCCGGTCCTGACGGCACCGCTGAATGACGCGCTGGTCTTCAAGACCGGGGGAACCACCAGCGCCGGCAAGTTTTCGCTGTTCCGGCGCAAGGAATGGCAGACGCTGGTGACGGACTTCGGTCGCAGTCTCGACGCTCAGTTGAGCACCGGGGACCGAATCGCCAACCTGTTTTTTGTCGGTGACCTCTATGCCAGCTTCATTTTTACCCACGACTCGCTGGCGCATGCGCAAACCGAGATCGTCGAGTTTCCGTTCACCGGCCATGTCGACTCGAGCGTGCTGGCCGATGCGATTGCCCGGCACTGGATCAACGTGCTGGCAGGACTTCCGGCCCATCTGCTGAGTTTTGCGGCGTGGCTGGAGCAACATGATCGGGTCATTGAGGGCGTCACCGCCCTGCTCTACGCCGGCGAAAGCCTGTTTGACGCACAGTTGCAGCGGCTGGCGCGGGTGTTCCCCAATGCCCGCGTGGCGTCCATTGGCTACGCCAGCGTGGACGCCGGATTTATCGGCGCCAGCCATCGCGACTGCGACCTGGGTGAACACCGGGTACCCGAAGGCCACAGTGTGCTGGAAATTCTCGACGAGCAGACCGGTGAAGTGATCGAAGACTGCGACCGGGTCGGACGCCTGGTAATGACCAACCTCACACGCCGGTTGATGCCGTTGATCCGCTACCCGGTCGGCGACCGTGCCTGTTGGCGAGAACCACCCGGCACCTCCCGGCGCAAGTTCGCGCTGATGGGCCGCTGCGCCGACAGCCAGCGCGTGCGGGTGGGCATTCTGACCCTGCTGCCGCCATCGATCGGCGAGACCGTGCGGCGCGTCACCGGCAGCGACGATTGGCAACTGGTGATCGAGCAGGATGGCGTCATGGATATCCTGCGCCTGCACTGGGCACCGGACGCCATGTCTACGGCCATCGCTGAAGCCGACCGCACACTGCACAGAGCATTGATCGAAGACTATCCGTTGATCGAGCAACTGAGCGCCGATCGCCTGCTGACGTTGCAGGTTCGGTGCTGCACGGTTCAGGAACTGGCACGTCACCCACGCTCCGGCAAACGCCTGCGTGTGCTGGACCGGCGCGTCTACAACGGCCTTGGTCAGGAGCGTGGCTGATGGAAGCGATCACCCTGCGCAGTTATCGCACCAGCGACGCACCGGCTGTCAGTCGCCTGTTCAGAAACGTCTATGGCGACCACTACGCCCAGCCGCATGTTTACCTGCCTCGCATGATCAGCCAGAACCATGCCGAGGGCCGCTGGCACTCGTTGGTGGCGGTATCCGACAATCAGGTGGCGGGTCACTCGGCGTTGATTCTCGAAAAGGGATCATCCCTCGCCGAACTGGCTCTGAGTGTGGTTGATCCACAGATCCGTGGGCAAAACGTCGCCACGCAATTGGGCCGGCATTTGCTGATCCATGCGCAGGCCCTGGGTTATCAAGGGGTCACGATCAAGCAAATGACCCATCACCCCTACACCCAGAAAATGGCCACCGGCCTTGGTTTCCACAACACAGGCCTGCTGCCCGATCATGCACCGTCGCCCTTTGGCGACGCGGTGACGGAATCACTCGTGCTGGGTTACGCCCCGGTCGATGGTTATCAGCGCCCGCTGCCGGCCTTGACCTGGCCGGACGAATGCCGTGAATTCATGCAACAGATGTGCGAGGTGTTCGGAACGCGGTTGAACGTGTCGCCCTGGGTCGGCGCACCGGCCCGGCTGGAACAGCGCTGGGGGCGATACGACGGGGTCTTCAACGAAGTGGACGACAGTTTGCTCAAGCAGCTGCAACAACTGCCCGACCATTGGCTGATTTCGATCAGGCTCAGGCTGGCGCAGGGTTTCGAGCATGCCTGGCGCCGGTTATCGGCGATGGGTTTCGTGTTCAGCGGACTGGCGCCCGATGACAGAGGTGCAGGATGGCTGGCGCTGTTTCATCGCGGATTCCAGCTCAAATCCCTGGTGCTGCATTGCCCGCGAATGCAGCGATTGCATGACGAAATGCAGCGACAAATCGCACCGCTGACGGCACTACGGGTTTGCGGCAACCGCCCATAAACGAAAGGGCCCGCCCCGTTACCGGGGCGGGCCCTGTCTTTCACGCCTTGGCTTTGACGCCTTGATCGGTAGGCGGCGGCTTGCGTTCCCCGCCCTGACCGTAAGTTTGCAGGTTCTGCAGTACGTAAATGGCTTTCTTGTACTCGGGGATCAACGTGTTCGCGTACTTGTTGCCCTTGAGATTGTTGTTCTGGATGGTATCCAGCTGCGTTGCGAAGTACTCCAGCGCATTGAACTTGGCATCCGGATCCTTCTGTACGCCGAAGCGATCAAACTTGTCGCCGGCGTTGAGCAGGGTCATGGACGTGATCTCGGAAATCAGTCCCCGGCCACGCAGCATTGCACTCAGACTGCCCAGTTGCTTGGCCGAAACATTGGTGGGATCGAAGCCCTTGATGTTCTTGTGCAGCCCCTGCTTGTCCATCTCCGCGATGCTGATTGCGTTGGGGTCGTTGCCGACCAGGGCCAGCATCTGCTTGACCTTCACGCTTTGAGAAACCGGTTTGCTCGAGCTTCCTGTGTCTCGAACCAGCAAACCCGCCTTGGGTTGCCAGGCACCGGTATATCCGATAGTCATGAGCAAGCTCCTTGCGAGGAAAACATGAAAAATTCCTTGTTGAACCACTTTTGAGTTGCCCGGAGTATCGGCCGGCAAACTAATGGCACCAACTCCTTTCTGCACTTTTTTACAATTTTTGTACATTCACGATACAAACCGACAACAGCCCCGGAAATACGGGACTAGAGCGTTCATGACAAGGTGATGAAAGTGGGTTTATTGCTCTAATGTTCGGGACGGTTAGTTCTCATGTATCAGGCCAGATACGTTCCATCGGTCGGGATTGAATGTTTTAGGACGAAAGTACCTAAAGCTTCCCGAAGACCCGACGATACGTTAGGAAACCCGCGCTGTTTTTTCTCCTGCCCACAATAAGAATCCCTGCTCAAGGACCGGTTTCCATGCCCGCATTCCGCACCATTCAGGCTCGCTACACGCTGTTTCTGGTTCTGTTCATTCTGTTGTTGTCGGTGCTGACCGTGGTTGGCATCAGCCAATTGGTCGCGCCCAAGTTGCGCCACACCGAAGAGCAAGTGGTGCTCAACCGCATCGCTGAGGTGGCCGAGCAGATCCAGGGCGAATTGAACAAGGTCCAGGCACAACAGCGCAGCATCACCCAGACCATCCCGCTGCTCGACAGCGCGGCCATCGACACCGTGTTGCCGGGGCTGGTGGATCAATACGGCGAACTGAAAGTATTTGGCGGCGGCATCTGGCCGCTGCCCGGCCAGCGCGAGGCCGGACGCAACAAGTTCAGTACGTTCTGGCACCGTGATGCCTCCGGCAAACTGGCGGTGAACACGTTCTGGAACAGCGACGCGGCCCCCAACTATTACGACCAGAGCTGGTACAAGGGCGGCATGCAGACCCCGCGCGGCCAGTGCGCCTGGGCCGCTGCCTATAAAGATGACGCCAGCGCCGAACCACGCACCAACTGCGCCATGGCCATCCAGAAAAACGGCAGCGCCTGGGGCGTCTCGACCATCGACGTGACCCTGGGCTTCTTCAACGATCTGGTGGCGCGCAAGGAAAAAGACCTCAACGCCGAAATGCTGATCGTCGAGGCCGACGGCAAGATCATCAGCAACAGCTCGCGCATCAGCGGGCCGATCGTGTTGAAGAACATCAGCGAACTGGCCGGCGGCTCGACCTTCGCCAGCCAGGTCAAGGCCGGGCTGCAAAACCGCGAGCAGGCGCAGCGCGTCGAATTCGACAACAACGGTGAAGCCAGCACATTCTTCATGCGCCCGATCGAAGGCACGCCGTGGTTCCTCGCCACCGCGCTGCCGACCAAAATGCTCACCGCCCAGCGTGATGACGTGCTCAGCAGCCTGAGCCTGTTGCAGATTCCGCTGGTGATCCTGCTGGTGCTGCTACAGGTCTACGCGATCCGCCAACTGGTTTCGCGCATGAAAGCGCTGAAAGCCAATATCGATTCGTTGTCCAGCGGCGATGCCGACCTGACCCGGCGCATCACCATCCGCGCTGAAGATGAACTCGGCGCCATCGGGCATTCGGTCAACACCTTCATCGCCTACCTGCAGAACATGATCGGCGAGGTCACCCAGGCCACCGGTGCCATGGCTTCGAGCCTCGACAACCTGCAACGCACCTCGGCGCACACCAGCCAGATTCTGCTGCGCCACGCTTCGGAAACCGACCAGACCGTTACCGCGATCAACGAAATGAGCTCGACCGCCGAAAGCGTCGCGCAAAATGCTGCCGAAACCGCCGCCTTCACCCAGCGCGCCAACGAAAACGCCGACCGATCGCGCATCGTGGTCGGTGAAGCGTCCGGCAGCGTGGTGGCGTTGATCGATGAGGTGGCCAGCGCCACCCACAAGGTCGAAAGCATGCAGCAGGACGCCCAGCGCATCACCGAAATCCTCGGTGTGATCGGCGCCATTGCCGGCCAGACCAACCTCCTGGCGCTCAACGCTGCGATTGAAGCGGCACGTGCCGGTGAACAGGGTCGCGGTTTTGCGGTGGTGGCGGACGAAGTGCGTGCCCTCGCCGCCCGCACCCAGGCCAGCACCTCGGAAATCAACGAGATGTTGACCCGATTGACCCAAGGTGTGAGCTCGTCCGTCAGCGCCATGGAAAACACCCAGGCCAGCTGTCAGTCGGCCGCCGATGCCACTGCGCGAGTCAACAGTGGCCTCGACGAGATGGCCGGTTCGGTCAGCCACATCAACAGCCTCAGCACCCAGATCGCCACCGCCGCCGAGCAGCAAAGCGCGGTCACCGAAGAGATCAACCGCAGCATGGTGCAGATCCGCCACATGGTTGATGAGCTGGTGGAAAGCGGCCAGGCCAGCGAACTCAACACCCGCCAGCTGCTGGAAGCCAACAGCCGGGTGAGCGCGATCATGGGGCGCTTCAAGGTTCGCTGACCGTTTTGTCATCTTGCGCTCATTGGCCTGTCAGCTTTGATCTACGATCATGTTGGCAGGCCTGCCTCGTATCACTTGGAAACACTCCGTTGATGCCCGGCAGGAAAAACCGGTCAAAATGCCTTCCTTTTTTGACCGTTCCTCCTTCGAGCCGAGAGCCCTCCATGCGAAACCACCTGCGTCTGGCCGCCCTGAGCGCCCTGTTCATTTCCTCCCTGGCGCAAGCCGCCGACCTTATCCCGATCGAAGTCCACCGCGACGCCAACTGCGGCTGCTGCAAAAAATGGATCAGCCACCTGGAAGCCAATGGCTTCAAGGTCGAAGACCACGTCGAATCCGACATGAGCAGCTTCAAGCAAAAGCACGGCGTACCGCCACGCCTGGCGTCCTGCCACACCGCAATCATCAACGGCAAATTCGTCGAAGGCCATGTACCGGCGGAACAGGTGCTGGCTCTGAGCAAGCGTGACGACCTTCTGGGCGTTGCCGCACCGGGCATGCCGATGGGCTCGCCGGGCATGGAAATGGACGGCATGAGCGATGCCTATCAAGTGATCGGCCTGAAGAAAGACGGCGCCGATGTGGTGGTGGCGGATTACCCGGCTCATTGATGACGGCGGGTTATCTTGGGCTGTTCCTGGCCGCGTTTGGCGCAGCGACCCTGTTGCCGCTGCAATCGGAAGCCGTGCTGGTCGGGCTGCTGGTCAGCGATCGTTACTGGCTTTGGGGGCTGCTGGCCGTGGCGACGCTGGGCAATGTCCTCGGTTCGCTGGTGAACTGGTGGCTGGGTCGCGGGCTGGAGCGGTTTCAGGACCGGCGCTGGTTTCCGGTCAGCCCCAGGCATATGGAGCGCGCCCGCGTTCACTATCAGCGTTATGGTCACTGGTCGCTGCTACTCAGTTGGCTGCCGGTGATCGGCGATCCGCTGACGCTGATCGCCGGGGTCATGCGCGAACCCCTCGGGCGATTTCTGCTGATCGTCACTCTCGCCAAAGGCGCCCGCTACGGGGTGCTGGCAATGCTCACCCTCGGCTGGCTCGGTTGAACGATCGGGCCCGGGGATTGCCTGTGTTTAACGTCGCCCTAATCCGGCCGTTCCAGCATCGGCCGATTTCTTGTGGAGTTGTCCTATGTCTGTGTCGCTGACCCGCTGGCTGCCCGGCCTGTTATTGACCGCCGCCCTGCCCCTGCTGGCTCACGCCGAAGGCCAGCAATACGGCCCGGAGCTGCAAGGCTTCGATTATCCCTACACCCTCAAGCACTTTGCCTTTCAGTCCCAGGGCAAGTCGCTGCAGATGGGTTACATGGACGTCGCCGCCCACGGCAAGGCCAACGGGCGCACCGTGGTGCTGATGCACGGCAAGAACTTTTGCGGCGCGACCTGGGACAGTTCGATCAAGGCCCTGAGCGAGGCCGGCTACCGGGTGGTCGCCCCGGACCAGATCGGTTTCTGCACCTCCAGCAAGCCCGATCATTACCAATACACCTTCCAGCAACTGGCGGCCAACACCCAGCAACTGCTCAAGACGCTGGGCATCCAGAAAGCCACCCTGCTCGGCCACTCCACCGGCGGCATGCTCGCCACCCGTTACGCGCTGCAGTACCCGGATCAGGTCGAGCAACTGGCGCTGGTCAACCCGATCGGTCTGGAAGACTGGAAAGCCCTCGGCGTGCCGTATCGCAGCGTCGATCAGTGGTATCAGCGCGAATTGAAAGTCACCGCCCAAGGCATTCGTGACTATGAGCGTACGACCTATTACGACGGCCGCTGGAAACCCGAATTCGACCGTTGGGTCGACATGCTCGCCGGTCTGAGCAACGGCCCGGGCAAGACTCAGGTCGCATGGAACTCGGCGCTGATCTACGACATGATCTTCACCCAGCCGGTGTACTACGAGTTCAAGGACCTGAAGATGCCGACCCTGCTGCTGATCGGCACCTCCGACACCACCGCCATCGGCAAGGACATTGCGCCGCCGGAAGTGAAGGCCAAAATCGGTCACTACGAAGTGCTCGGCAAGCAGGTGGCAAAACTGATTCCTCAGTCCACGCTGGTGGAGTTCCCCGGCATGGGCCACGCCCCGCAGATGGAAGAGCCGGCGAAATTCCACGAGGCGCTGCTGGGCTGGCTGGACAAAACCAATCCCGTTCGTTGAAGAGGTAACGCTGATGGCGGTGCAGATTGCGGTGATCGATGACTGGCAGGACGTGGCCCGCGACGTAGTCGACTGGTCGGTGCTCGACAGTCTGGGCGAAGTCACCTTCGTCCATGAGTACCCGGCGGACAACGCCACGCTGGCCGAACGTCTGGGTCGATTCGAGGTGATTTGCGTGATGCGCGAACGCACGCGCTTCGATGAAGACCTGCTCAAACGCTTGCCGAGCCTGAAGCTGCTGGTCACCGGCGGCATGCGCAACGCCGCGCTGGACATGCCGGCCGCCGCCCGCCTCGGGATCAAGGTCTGCGGCACCGACAGCTATAAACATGCCGCTCCGGAACTGACTTGGGCGCTGATCATGGCCGCCACCCGCAATCTGGTGAACGAAGCCAACGCCCTGCGCGCCGGCCAATGGCAGCAAGGTCTTGGCGGCGACCTGCACGGCAAGACCCTCGGCATTCTCGGGCTCGGCAGCATTGGCCAGCGGGTGGCGCAGTTCGGTCAGGTGTTCGGCATGAGCGTGATCGCCTGGAGCGAAAACCTCACCGCCGAGCGCGCCGAACAGGCCGGCGTCACCTATGTCAGCAAGCAGCAGTTGTTCGAACAGGCTGACGTGCTGTCGGTGCATCTGGTGCTCAGCGACCGCAGCCGGGGTCTGGTCGATGCCCAGGCGCTGGACTGGATGAAGCCGACCGCGCTGCTGGTCAACACCGCGCGCGGGCCGATTGTCGACGAAGCCGCGCTGATCAAGGCCTTGCAGAAACAGCGCCTCGGCGGTGCGGCCCTCGACGTGTTCGATCAGGAACCGTTGCCGGCGCTGCACCCGTTTCGCACCCTCGACAACGTGCTGGCCACGCCCCATGTCGGTTACGTCAGCCGCCAGAACTATGCGTTGTTCTTTTCGCAGATGATCGAAGACATTCAAGCCTGGTCAGCCGGGGAACCCGTCCGCCTGCTCAACTGAGCCGCCTCGCCTTCGCGGGCAACCCTGCCCGCGAAGCAGCACCCGCTGTCCGCCCGCCAACACAACTGTCCGCACCGCAACAGTGCGCCCGCACGTTCCCGGCGCCCGAAATCGTGACCGGCCGGTCACCATTTTGCATCATCGACCCTGCCAAACATGCACTTCGTCGGGGCGCACCCCCTCCCGAAGCCACGGATTTCGTGAGCCTGCAACAGATTGTCGAACAATTCATCCGATTGGCCTGGCCCGCTCTAGGATCTGGCCTAGACTGGTTTTCGCGGGGTAAAACCGGCCGGTCACAAAGCGGAAATTTTGTCGAAACTTTTGCTGATCGCGACGGGTCATCTGATAGGCAGGGCCAAAGCGACTGGTTCAAGTCTTGCAATGGTCCCCTCACCCATTCTGCTTGCGCGTGTTGGGTAGCGTTTGCTCACCGATGCGTGGCACGTTTGCGCCCGGCCACAGGACTTGGCCATGGACATCGCTTGTTTAACACAAGAACCAGATCAAAAAAGACGGGAGATTCATATGATCAGTGCGGCATTGGATATTCAGGGAGAGCGTGCTCACCAGCCGGTCGGCGAGTCGAGCACCGTGAGCGTTCCCGGCAGCCGGTCGATCAACGTCCCGGGCACCAAGACGCTGACCCCGGTGGCCAGTCAGAACCCCAACAAGAAGAAAGTGTTGTTCGTGACCTCGGAAATCGCCGATCTGGTGAAGACCGGCGGTCTGGGAGACGTTTCTGCCGCCCTGCCCCGCGCCATGGCGCACCTGCATGACGTCCGGGTGTTGATCCCCGGTTACCCGCAAGTGATGAACAGCGAGAATCCGATCCACATCATCGGCGAACTGGGTGGCCACGCCGCGCTGCCGCCCTGCAAGATCGGGCGCATGGACATGCCTGACGGTCTGGTGATTTATGTGTTGATCTGCCCTGAACTCTACGCCCGTGACGGTGGCCCGTACGGCGCCAACAACGGTCGCGACTGGCCGGACAACCACATTCGCTTCGCCCGTCTGGGCCTGGCCGCTGCCGATATCGCCGCCAACCTCGCACAAATCCACTGGTGCCCGGATCTGGTGCACGCCCACGACTGGCCGGCCGGGCTGGCACCTGCCTATATGCACTGGCGCGGGCAACGCACGCCGACCCTGTTCACCATTCACAACCTCGCCTATCAAGGCGTGACCAGCCTCGGCTCGTGCCCGGAACTCGGGATTCCTGCCCATGCCCTGCAACAGGAAGGCATGGAGTTCTACGGCAAGATGTCGTTCCTCAAGGCCGGCATGGCCTATTCGAGCCACATCACCACGGTCAGCGCCACCTACGCGCAGGAAATCACCACCCCGGATTTCGGCTGCGGTCTCGACGGTTTTCTCGCCGCCAAGACCCAGCAAGGTTTGCTCAGCGGCATCCCCAACGGCATCGATGAAAGCTGGGACGCCGCCACTGACCCGCATCTGTTCGCACCGTTCGCCATCGGCGACTGGGAAGGCAAAGCCGTCAACGCCGCCCATGTGCGCGAACTGTTCGGTCTTGAAGATTCCGAAGGCCCGCTGTTTGCCGTGGTTTCGCGTCTGGTCTATCAAAAAGGCCTGGACCTGACCGAAGCGGTCTCGGAATACATCGTCCAGAACGGTGGCCAGATCGCGATCATCGGCCGTGGCGAACCGGAAGAAGAACAGGCCATGCGTGAACTGGCGCTGCGCTTCCCCGGGCAGATCGGCGTGCGCATCGGTTTCAATGAAACCGACGCCCGACGCATGTTCGCCGGCAGCGATTTCCTGCTGATGCCATCGCGGTATGAACCGTGCGGTCTGAGCCAGATGTACGCCCAGCGTTTCGGCTCGCTGCCGGTGGCGCGTAACACTGGCGGACTGGCCGACACCATTGAAAACGGTGTCACCGGTTTCCTGTTCAACGAATCGACCGCGGACAGCTACCGCGAAGCCCTGAGCCGCGCATTCAAGGTATTTGCTTTCCCGGACCTGCTGCACGCCATGCGTTGCCGGGCAATGGCTGCGCCGTTCAACTGGTGCAAGGCGGTCGAACCCTACGCCGAACTCTACGAACAACTGGTGGCCAAGGCGCTGGGTAAAACGCACCACAAATAACCAGGGAGGTTTTCAACGATGCCGTCACGGACACCTGAAAGCTGGCCCCACGGCGCGATCATGCTGGATGCCGACCACACGCAATTCGCGTTGTGGGCGCCGGATGCGTTTTACGTCAGCGTCGAGCTGGACAACGGCCAGTCCCTGCCCATGCTGCCCCAGGGCGATGGCTGGTTTGTGATCAAGACCCGCTGCCCCGCCGGCAGCCGCTACCGCTTCAATATCGATGGCGAACTGGAGGTGCCCGACCCGGCCTCCAGGGCGCAGGACGGTGACCTCGACCGCCACAGCGTGGTGGTCGATCCGCACCTCTATTCCTGGCGCAACACCACCTGGCAAGGTCGGCCGTGGAACGAAGCGGTGATCTACGAATTGCATGTCGGTGCACTCGGCGGGTTTGCCGAAGTCGAGCAGCATCTGGCGCGTCTGGCCGGGCTGGGCATCACCGCCATCGAACTGATGCCGATCGCGCAGTTTCCCGGCGATCGCAACTGGGGCTACGACGGCGTTCTGCACTTTGCGCCGCAGGCCAGTTACGGCACGCCGGAACAACTCAAACACTTGATCGACAGCGCCCACGGTTATGGCCTGGCGGTGATTCTTGACGTGGTCTACAACCACTTCGGCCCTGACGGCAATTACCTGCATCGCTACGCCAAGGGCTTTTTCCGCGAAGACAAACACACGCCGTGGGGCGCCGCCATCGACTTTCGCCGTCGCGAAGTGCGGGACTTCTTCGTCGAAAACGCGTTGATGTGGCTGCTGGAATACCGTTTCGACGGCCTGCGTCTGGACGCGGTTCACGCCATACAAAGCCCCGACTTTCTGCCTGAACTCGCCCATCGCATCCGTCAGCAGATCGACCCTGCCCGCCACGTTTGGCTGACCATCGAGAACGAACTCAACCAGTCGAGCCTGCTGGAGGAAAACTACGACGCTCAATGGAACGACGACGGCCACAACGCCCTGCACGTGTTGCTGACCGGTGAAACCGACGCCTATTACGCGGACTACGCGCTACAACCCACCGAGCAACTGGCCCGCTGCCTGAGCCAGGGTTTCGTGTTTCAGGGTCATATCACCCGTCACGGCGAACCCCGTGGCGAGCCGAGTGAGCATCTGCCCTCAACCGCGTTCGTGCTGTTCCTGCAGAACCACGACCAGATCGGCAACCGCGCGTTTGGCGAGCGTTTGCACCAATTGGCCGACCCGCGTGCCGTCGAGGCCGCAACCGTGTTGCTGTTGCTGTCACCGATGATTCCGCTGATGTTCATGGGCGATGAATACGCCGCCGAGCAACCGTTTCTGTTTTTCACCAGCCACCATGACGAACTGGCGAAACTGGTGCGCGAAGGTCGGCGCAATGAATTCGCAGCTTTCAGCGCCTTCACCGACCCGCACAAGCGCGAGCAGATTCCCGACCCGAACGCCGAG
This sequence comes from Pseudomonas sp. GW821-FHT11D10, assembly GCF_058808435.1. Lineage (NCBI taxonomy): Bacteria > Pseudomonadati > Pseudomonadota > Gammaproteobacteria > Pseudomonadales > Pseudomonadaceae > Pseudomonas > Pseudomonas sp. GW821-FHT11D10. The sequence continues at coordinate 1,321,763 of NZ_JBXARR010000001.1, forward strand.
CAAACCTTTCACGCCTCGCAACCGCGACTGATCGGCAGCGGCACCCCTCGGCAACGGGCGACACTTGCTCTGTATCGCCAGCTTCTGCAATTGCGCCATCAATACATCATTCCCAACCTGTCCGGCACACAAGCGCTTGGCGCCCAGGTGCTGGGGCCTGGCGCCGTCAGCGCGCGCTGGCGGCTGGGCGATGGCAGCGAGCTGCGAATCGACCTGAACCTCAGCGACACGCCGGTGGTCAACCTTCCACAGGCCGAACCGGTGTGGCTGTTTCGCCAGCCCTCCACTGCCGGCCTGTCGGATGAGGGGCAACTGCCCCCGTATTGCGCGCTCGTCAGCCTCACGGCCGCAACCCCTTTGCCACCCCTGGATGGAGAGCGCCTATGAGCGATGCGCAACTGGAAATTCTCGCCAGCCGAGCCGGCCTTGCCGTCGACTGGATCGACGCCAACGGCCGTCCGCAAAAAGTCGCCCCGGCCGTACTGCGCAATGTTCTGACCGGCCTCGGTCACCCGGCCGGAACGGCTCAGGAAATCGACGCGAGCCTGCTCGAGCTGCAACAGGTGCAGGAAAACCGCCATCTGCCGCCGCTGCTCACCGCCGACGCCGGCGTGGGTCTGGATCTGGCCCGCTATTTCGAACCCGAAACCCCTTGCGAGATTCACCTGGAAGACGGCTCGCGCCTGAGCCTCAAGCTGGATGCCGAGGCCGTGTTGCCCGGCGAGATCCCAGTCGGCTATCAGCAAGTGCACATTGCCGATCAGCAATTCACTCTGGCCGTGGCACCGGAACGCTGCTTCAGCGTGGGTGACGCGGTGGACAGCCCGATCCCTCGCGTGTGGGGCCTGAGCGTGCAGCTGTATGGCTTGCGCCGCCCCGGCGATGGCGGTTTCGGCGACACCCAGGCTTTGGAAGAACTGGCCCGGGTGGCCGGCGAGCGCGGCGCCGATGCCCTGGCGATCAGCCCGCTGCACGCGATGTTCAGCGCCGACACCGGGCGCTTCAGCCCCTACTCGCCGTCCAGTCGGCTGTTTCTCAATTCGTTGTACGCCGCACCCGGCGCAATCCTCGGCGAACGCGCCCTGCGCGATGCGATTGACGCGGCCGGCCTGACCGATCAGTTCGAGCAACTGGAAAACCTGAAACTGATCGACTGGCCGAAAGCCGCCGAGGCCAAACTAAAACTGCTGCAAGCCTTGTACGACGGTTTCATCAGCGGCGAGCACCCGTTGCACGCCGACTTCTCCAGTTTCCGCGATGCCGGCGGCGAAGCGCTGGAGAACCACTGCCGCTTCGAAGCCATCCAGGAAATGCGCGCCGCCCGTGGCGAAAACCTCGACTGGCGCCAATGGCCGGAACACTGGCACGACCCGCGCGGCGCCGCTCTCGGCGCGTTTGCCGAAGAATACGCCGAGCGCATCAGCTACTTCGCGTTCTGCCAGTGGTTGATCCACCGCTGCCTGGAACGCGCCCAGACCGCCGCCCGCAGCGCCGGCATGGGCATCGGCCTGATCGCCGATCTGGCGGTGGGTGCCGACGGTGCCGGTAGTCAGGCCTGGAGTTTTCAGGACGAACTGCTCGCCTCGCTGACCGTCGGCGCACCACCGGACATTCTCAATCGCTCAGGCCAGGGCTGGGGCATTTCTGCGTTCTCGCCTGAAGGTCTGGTGCGTAACGGCTTTCGGGCGTTCATCGACATGCTGCGCGCCAACTTCGCTCACGCCGGCGGGCTGCGCATCGACCATGTCATGGGCCTGCAACGGTTGTGGGTGATCCCTAACGGCGCAGTCCCGGCGGACGGCGCCTACCTGTATTACCCGGTGGACGACCTGCTGCGTCTGCTGACCCTCGAATCCCATCGCCACCAAGCGATCGTGCTCGGCGAAGACCTCGGCACCGTGCCTGACGGCCTTCGGGAAAAACTCATCGCCCGGGCCATGCTCGGCATGCGCGTGCTGTTGTTCGAGCAGGACAACACCCATTTCAAGCCGATCCTCGACTGGCCGGACAACGCGCTCGCCACCACCAGCACCCACGATTTGCCAACGCTCAACGGCTGGTGGCATGGCCGAGACATCGACTGGAACGCGCGGCTCGGGCTGATCGACGCCAACGGCGAAATCGACTGGCGCCGTTACCGCGAACGCGAGCGTGAAGGCCTGCGCGGCGCCTTGAGCCAGGACCCGCAGAACTTCCGCGAGGAATCCCACGAGGCCGATCAGGTGGTCGACGCCGCTGTGCGTTTCCTCGGCCACACCCGGGCGCCGCTGGTGCTGCTGCCGCTGGAAGATGCGCTGGGTCTCGACGAACAGGCCAACCTGCCCGGCACCATCGACACCCATCCGAACTGGTCGCGGCGCTTGCCGGGCACCAGCGAGGCGCTGCTCGACGGCGTCGACGCCGCACGACGCCTGGAACTGCTGGCTTGCGCGCGTCTTCAGGCAGCCGAGCGTGACCGATGAGTGCATGGCCTATCCAGACACTGCGCGCCACGGTCCGCCTGCAATTTCATCGCGGTTTCACCCTTGATCAAGCCGTGCCGCTGGTGCCGTATTTCGCCCGACTCGGCATCAGCCACATTTATGCCTCGCCACTGCTCGCCGCCCGCGCGGGCTCGATGCATGGTTACGATGTGGTCGACCCGACCCGGGTGAATCCGGAACTCGGCGGAGAACCAGCCTTGCGCCGCCTGGTCGCCAGCCTGCGCGAACACGGCATGGGGCTGATCCTCGACATCGTCTCCAATCACATGGCCGTCGGTGGCGGCGACAACCCGTGGTGGCTCGATCTGCTGGAATGGGGCCGTCTAAGCCCCTACGGCGAGTTTTTCGACATTCAATGGCATTCGCCTGACCCGTTGATGGAAGGCCAGTTGTTGCTGCCGTTTCTCGGCAGCGATTACGGCGTCGCGCTACAGGACGCGACCCTGCCGCTGGTGTTCAACGCCGAGAGCGGCACCTTCCACGTCGAGCATTACGAACATCACTTCCCGATCTGCCCCGGCGATTACGGCGAACTGCTCAAATCCGATGACGCCCCGAACGAAGCGCTCAAGGCCCTCGCCGACCGCTTCAGCGCGCTCAGTTACCAGACCGACGCCCGCTCGCTGGCCATCCCGCTCAAGGAAGAACTCCAGCAACTGGCCAGCGACCCGCAGATCCTCGAGGCTATCCAGCGCAACCTGACCCACTACGACTCGAAGACCGAAGAAGGTTTTCAGCGCCTGCATCAATTGCTGGAGCGGCAAAGCTATCGCCTGGCGAGCTGGCGCACGGCGGCGGACGACATCAACTGGCGGCGCTTCTTCGACATCAACGAACTCGGCGGTTTGCGCGTCGAACGCCCGGCGGTGTTTGAGGCCACCCACGGCAAGATTTTCCAGTTGATCGGCGAAGGCCTGATCGACGGCCTGCGCATCGACCACATCGACGGCCTCGCCGACCCGCGCAGTTACTGCCGCAAACTGCGCCGTCGTCTCGACCACCTGGCACCGGGCCGACACTTGCCGATCTACGTCGAGAAGATCCTCGGCGACGGCGAAACCCTGCCCACCGACTGGTCCGTGGACGGCAGCACCGGCTACGAGTTCATGAACCAGCTGTCGCTGCTGCAACACGATCCGGACGGCGAACATGTGCTCGGTGAGCTGTGGAAACGCCGCACCGAACGCCCCTCGGCGTTTATCGAAGAAGCGCAACTGGCGCGCCAGCAGATTCTCAACGGCTCGCTGGCCAGCGATTGCGAAAGCGTCGCCCAGGCCCTGCTGCAAGTGGCGCGCGATGACCTGATGACCCGCGACCTCACGCTCGGCTCGATCCGCCGGGTGTTGCAGGCGCTGATCGTGCACTTCCCGGTCTATCGCACTTACATCACCCCGATGGGCCGCTCGGCACGGGACGAGGTGTTTTTCCAGCAGGCCATGGACGGTGCGCGGCAGGCATTGAGCGAAGCCGATTGGCCGGTGCTGGACTCCGTCGCCGGTTGGCTTGGCGGCCAGCCATGGCGGCGCAAACCCCGTGGCCGTTCGCGCAAGATCCTGAAGCATGCCTGCGTACGCTTTCAGCAACTCACTTCACCGGCTGCCGCCAAAGCGGTGGAAGACACTGCGCTGTATCGCTCGGCGGTGCTGCTGTCGCGCAATGACGTCGGCTACAACACCGAGCAGTTCAGCGCGCCGGTCAGCGACTTTCACGCGGTGAACCAGCAACGTCTGGCGAGCTTTCCCGACAACCTGCTGGCCACCGCCACCCACGACCACAAACGCGGCGAAGACACCCGCGCGCGACTGGCCGTGCTCAGCGAACGCAGTCACTGGTACGCCGAACAGATCGAACTGTGGCGTGCCCTCGCCCGGCCGCTGCGCCATGACGATCAACTGCCGTCGTCGGCGGACGAATTGATCCTTTATCAGGCACTGCTCGGCAGTTGGCCGCTGGACCTGCGCGACGACGATCAGGCCGGTTTCGCCGACTACGCCAAACGCATCTGGCAGTGGCAACAGAAAGCCCTGCGCGAAGCCAAGCTGCAAAGCAGCTGGAGCGCGCCGAACGAGGCTTACGAAAACGCAGCTCAAGCGTTTACCGAACAATTGCTGCTGGCCCCCGAAGGCGAACTGCTGCGCGGGGCGCTGGCCAAGACCGTCAACAGCATCGCTGCGACCGGCGCCCTCAACGGTCTGGCGCAAACCTTGCTGCGCATGACCGTGCCGGGCGTGCCGGATCTGTATCAGGGCAACGAGTATTGGGATTTCAGTCTGGTCGATCCGGACAACCGCCGGCCGGTGGACTACGGCCGGCGCGAACAGACCCTGACGGCGACGCCCGCAGAGGAACTGTTGTCGGGTTGGCGGGACGGGCGAATCAAGCAGGCCTTGATCGCCCAGGTGCTGCAGGTGCGCACCGAACACAGCGAATTGTTCCGCCGCGGTTCGTACCAGGCCCTCGAGGTGCTGGGCAGCCAGGCGCACAACGTGCTCGCGTTTGCCCGCGAGCATGGGGAGCAACGGGTCATCGTGATCGTGCCGATCCGTTGCGCAACACTGCTGGAAAACAGTGCCCTACCCATGGTCGATGCGCTGCGCTGGGGCGATACGCGGGTGGTTTTACCGTTCGACGCCTCTGACGAAAATCTGAAGGGACTTTTTTCGAGCACCGCAGTCACAAAAAACAGGGAGCTGCACGTCAGCGCCGCGCTGGGGGATTTCCCGGTCAATCTGCTTATCCAACACGTCTAGCAGCATGAGTTCAGTCCAGGAGCATTGCGATGAGTACCGACGATAAACGCATCCGCGAATTCGCCTATCAGATCTGGGAATCCGAAGGTAAACCCGAAGGCCAGGAATCGCGCCACTGGGAGATGGCGCGCAAACTGGCCGAGTCCGAGGCGCTGGCACCGAAAAAATCGCCGAAGGCTGCCGGCAGTAAAACCGCCGGCAAGACCGCCACCGGCAAAGCCGTCGATGGCAAGGCGCCCGCCGCCAAACCCAAGGCCACGACGGCCAAGGCCAAGCCAGCCAGTGCCGCCAAGGTCATTCCCCCGGGCGAAAAAGCCGCCGAGAAAAAGCCCCGCGCGCCGCGCAAGCCGCCCGCGGTCTGACGCGTCCCGAACCATTGAATTGAACGACCGTGTGGCGGGCTAGCCCGCCACCGAGGGCGCACTCGTCCTCGAAAAATGACCACCCCCGATTTCTTGCAGGAGCACCTATGACCCGTCCAAAGAAAGCCGAGCCCGCCGCGCACGCCGAACCCTCGCGCATCCGTGAAGGCCTGCCCTTCCCGCTCGGCGCGACCTGGGATGGTCTGGGGGTGAACTTCGCGCTGTTTTCCGCCAACGCCACTCGGGTCGAGCTGTGCATTTTCGACGATGCCGGTGAAGTCGAGCTCGAACGCATCGAGCTGCCGGAATACACCGACGAGATCTACCACGGCTACCTGCCCGATGCGCATCCGGGGCTGATTTACGGCTACCGGGTCTACGGCCCGTACGACCCGGCCAACGGCCACCGCTTCAACCACAACAAATTGCTGATCGACCCGTACGCCAAACAACTGGTCGGCCAGTTGAAATGGTCCGAAGCGCTGTTCGGCTACACCATCGGCCACCCGGACGCCGACCTCAGCTTTGACGAGCGCGACAGCGCGCCCTTCGTCCCCAAATGCAAAGTCATCGACCCGGCGCACACCTGGGGCCACGACCACCGCGTCAGCGTGCCGTGGGACAAGACCATCATTTACGAAACCCACGTGCGCGGCATCAGCATGCGCCACCCTTTCGTGCCGGAGAACGTGCGCGGGACGTTTGCCGGGCTGATGGTCGACGACGTGCTGGAACACATCCGCAAACTGGGTGTGTCGACCGTTGAATTGCTGCCGATCCACGCCTTCGTCAACGACCAGCACCTGCTGCACAAAGGCATGACCAATTACTGGGGCTACAACAGCATCGCGTTTTTCGCCCCGGATCCGCGCTACCTGGCCAGCGGCAAGATTGCCGAATTCAAGGAGATGGTGGCGCACCTGCACGACGCCAATCTCGAAGTGATTCTCGACGTGGTCTACAACCACACCGCCGAAGGCAACGAGCAAGGCCCGACCCTGTCGATGCGCGGGATCGACAACGCCTCGTACTACCGCTTGATGCCGGACGACAAGCGCTTCTACATCAACGATTCCGGCACCGGCAACACCCTAGACTTGAGCCATCCGTGCGTGCTGCAAATGGTCACCGACTCGCTGCGCTACTGGGCCAGCGAGATGCACGTCGACGGCTTCCGTTTCGATCTGGCGACCATTCTCGGTCGTTATCACGATGGCTTCGACGAACGTCACAGTTTCCTCGTCGCCTGCCGTCAGGATCCGGTGCTGCGCCAGGTAAAAATGATTGCCGAGCCGTGGGACTGTGGTCCCGGCGGTTATCAGGTCGGCAACTTCCCGCCGGGCTGGGTCGAGTGGAACGACAAGTTCCGCGACACCGTGCGCGCGTTCTGGAAAGGCGACGACGGCCAGCTCGCCGACTTCGCCAGCCGCATGACCGCCTCCGGCGAGATGTTCAACCAGCGCGGCCGCCGGCCTTATTCATCGGTGAATTTCGTCACCGCCCACGACGGTTTCACCCTCAACGATCTGGTGTCCTACAACGACAAGCACAACGAGGCCAACGACGAAAACAATCAGGACGGCAGCAACAACAACCTGTCCTGGAACCACGGCGTCGAAGGCCCCACCGACGACCCGGAAATCAATGCGCTGCGCCACCGGCAGATGCGCAACTTCTTCGCCACCCTGCTGCTGTCCCAGGGCACGCCGATGCTGGTGGCCGGTGACGAGTTCGCCCGCACCCAGGACGGCAACAACAACGCCTACTGCCAGGACAGCGAAATCGGCTGGGTCAACTGGGACCTGAGCGAGGACGGCAAGGCACTGCTGAAATTCGTAAAACGCCTGATCAAGTTGCGCCTGGCTTACCCGATCCTGCGACGCGGACGTTTTCTGGTCGGCGAATACAACGAGGACATCGGGGTCAAGGACGTGACCTGGCTTGCGCCGGACGCCACCGAGATGACCACCGAACACTGGCATGACGCGCACAACCGCTGCATGGGGATGTTGCTCGACGGTCGCGCCCAGGAAACCGGGATTCGCCGCAAGGGCGCCGACGCAACGTTGCTGCTGGTGGTCAACGCCCATCACGACATCGTCAACTTCACCTTGCCGGAAGTGCCTGAAGGCAGTTTCTGGACTTGCATGGTCGACACCAATCAGCCATCGATCCGCGGGCAGGAACGCTTCACGTTCGGTCACGAGTACTCGGTCACCGGGCGCTCGCTGCTGCTGTTCGAACTGCAACGCGAAGAAGAGGACTGACATGGACTTGCCCGGCTATCTCTCACGGCACACCCCGGATTACCGCGACACGGCTGCCCTCGGCACGTGTCTGCGGGAAATGGTCGAGGCCGGCCTCGACCGTCTGCCATTGCCCGGCAGCGGTCGTACGCTGGAGCGCTGGCAACGGCTGTCCGAGGTCGGCGGGCATGATCTGGGGTTGTGCAAACTCTATGAAGGTCATACCGATGCGCTGGCGATCATCGAGCAACTCGGTGGTTCACCAACACCCGGCAGCACGTGGGGCATGTGGGCGGCCGAACCACCGCAGGCGCGGGTTCGGGTCAGCCGTTCGGGGCAACTGGTGCGGTTGAACGGACGCAAAGCCTGGTGTTCCGGGGCGGCGGTGCTCAGCCATGCCCTGCTTACGGCTTGGGATGAGGACGATCGTCAGCAACTGGTGGCCGTGGCCCTCGATCAACCGGGCGTGACCGTGACCGATCAAGGCTGGCAAGCGGTCGGCATGGCGGCCACCGGCAGCGTCGAGGTGCTGTTCGATGATGTGGAGGCACAGGCAATCGGCGACCCTGGCGACTACCTGCAACGTCCGGGTTTCTGGCACGGCGGAATCGGGATTGCCGCGTGCTGGTACGGCGCCGCGAGGGAGATCGGCGAGCGCTTGCGCCAACAATGTGCGCGACGTGAAGAGCCCCACGCGCTGGCCAGTCTCGGCGCCGTTGACAGCGCCTTGCACGGCGCCGCTCAAGCGCTGCGCGTCAGCGCTCTGGACATCGACAGCCATCCCCACAGCAACGCCGAGTTGCTGGCTCGTCGCGTACGCGCCGTGGTCGAGGATGCCGCTGAGCAGGTGATCCGCGAGACCGGTCGTGCCCTCGGCGCCGGGCCGTTCTGCAAGGACCCGCACTTTGCCCGTCTGGTGGCCGACTTGCCGGTGTATCTGCGCCAGAGCCACGCCGAACGTGATCTGGCAGCGTTGGGCCAACTGATTGCGCAGCAACCGCGCGAGAGCTGGGCCCTATGAAACGCAATCCGATCGTCGGCGAAGGAACTTCCCTCCATGAATGGCAGGGCTCACGCCACCTGGCGGCGGTTGACAGCATCGACATTCTGGATCTGGTTCCGCCGGAATCGCGGGCGGTGGTGATCGCGCCGCACCCTGATGATGAAGTGCTCGGTTGCGGCGGACTGTTGCAACGGCTGGCTGAGGCGGGCCGTACCCTGCAACTGATCTCGGTCACCGACGGCAGCGCCAGTCATCCGGGCTCGGATCGCTGGCCGGTGGAGCGCCTGAGCGTGGTGCGCCCGCAGGAATCCGCCGAAGCCCTGCGCCGTCTCGGCTTGCCGATGCACCAGTTGCAGTGGCTGCGCGGCGGCTTTCCCGACACCCAGGTCGCCGCGCGCGAGTCGATGCTCTGCGAATACCTGACCCGCTACCTGCAACCCGACGACGTGATCTTCACCACCTGGCGCGAAGACGGTCACAGCGACCACGAAGCCGTCGGCCGCGCCAGCGTGGAAGCGGCGCGCCGCGTGGGCGCGATTTGCCACGAGCTGCCGGTCTGGACCTGGCACTGGGCAACCCCCGAAGACGCCATCGTGCCCTGGGAACGGGCGCGCAAAATCCTGCTCAGCCCGGCACAGGTTGCACGCAAGCGTCACGCGGTGCACGCCTTCGCCAGCCAGCTGGAAGGTGATCCCGAAGCCGGCCTGGCCCCGGTGCTCAAGCCCTATGTCATCGATCGACTGCTGCAACCGTTCGAGCTGATCTTCCTATGAGTGTGTTTCTATGAGTGTCGAGGATCGCTACTTCGAAGGCCTGTTCAGAGGCAATAACGACCCCTGGGGCTTTCGCCAGCGCTGGTACGAACAACGCAAACGCCTCGTGACTCTGGCAGCCCTGCCCCGGCCGCACTACCGGGCCATCTTCGAGCCGGGCTGTGCCAACGGTGAATTGAGTGCGGCGCTGGCCGAACGCTGCGACCGGCTGTTGTGCTGCGACACCAGCGCCGCCGCAGCCAGTCTGGCGCGTACCCGGCTGAGCCTGTTCGATCACGCCGAGGTGCGTCACGAGCGCTTGCCGGTTGACTGGCCTGAGGAAAAATTCGACCTGATCGTTTTCAGCGAAATCGGCTACTACCTCGATCGGCAGGATCTGACAGAGGTCATCCGGCGCATCAGCGATGCGTTGACAGCGGACGGACAATTGCTGGCCTGTCACTGGCGGCCGCCCATCGAAGATTGCCCGCTCAATGCGCGACAGGTTCACGACCTGATTCACGAACAGTTGCACCTGCCACGATTGGTCCTGCATCAGGAAGCGGATTTCCTGCTGGAAGTCTGGAGCCGCGAACCCCGTTCGGTGGCCGCGCTGGAGGGGTTGCGATGATTGGCATCCTGATTCCTGCGCACAACGAAGAAGACTGGCTCGATGACTGCCTGCACGCAGCTTTGCGGGCTGGCGGGCATCCCATGCTGGCGGGTGAACCGGTGGAAATTCTGGTGGTGCTGGACAGTTGCACCGATCGGTCGGCACACATCGTCAGCCAGTATCCGGTGCAAGCCTTGAGCATCGAAGCGCGCAATGTCGGCCAGGCGCGGGCCATCGGTGCGCAGCAATTGCTTGAACGCGGTGCGCGCTGGATTTCCTGCTCCGACGCCGACAGCCGGGTCGCCGAGGACTGGCTGGTGGCGCAACTGGGGCTGGGCACCGATGCCGTGTGCGGCACGGTGACCGTTGACCGGTGGCATGACGGGTTCGATGAAGCGGCGCAGATTCGCTATCACCGCGATTACCGCGCCTGCGAAGGTCACCGGCACATCCATGGCGCCAACCTGGGTGTCAGCGCGCAAGCCTACGTCCGCGCCGGCGGCTTCGAGCCGTTGTCCTGTGATGAGGACGTGCAGCTGGTGCGTCAACTCGAGCGTTCAGGGGCGAGCATCGCCTGGAGCCATCGCCCGCAAGTCATCACCAGCGCCCGTCTGGACAGCCGCGCACGCGGCGGTTTTGGCGACTATCTGCGACAGTTGGCACAGACTGAATAAAAAAAAGCGGATCAGGTTGATCTGTGACGCGACGAACCGCCCGTCTTGAGCAATACTCTGCTGCGCAGCAATCCAGGGTTCGGAGCGCTGCCGGGCTATCCACCAGCCTTCACGGGTCGCACACACCTGGTATCACCAGCGTTTGGGCGACTGAGGGCGAGACACAACAAGGACGTATCACTCATGAAACCGTTATCCCTCAGCGAGAGCGGCCTGCCGGCGCAGATCTGGAACAGTGCCGCGCAGCTCGACAACATTCCCGTCATCAACACCCACACTTTGGTGCCACCCGGCGCCCGCGCCGTGGTCATCGCCCCGCACCCCGGCGATGAAGTGGTGACCTGCGGCGGCCTGCTGCAACTGCTTTCCAGCCTCGGCCATCCCTTGCAATTACTTTCGATCACCGATGGCAGCGCCAGTCATCCGGGCTCGCGCCAGTGGTCGGAGAAACGCCTGAGCGTGTTCCGCCCGCAGGAAAGCGTCGAAGCCCTGCGCCGTCTGGGTTTGCCGATGCACAGCCTGAAATGGGTGCGCGGCGGTTTCACCGACAACGCCCTGCTCGATCAGGAATCCCAACTGACCGACTTCATCGCCCGCTACCTGCGCCCCGGCGACGTGGTCTTCAGCACCTGGTGCGAAGACGGCACTGCCGACCATGAAGTGGTCGGCCGGGCCAGCGCCAAAGCGGCACAACAAATCGGCGCGACCTACCACGACGTGCCGGTCTGGGCCTGGCACTGGCCGGAACGGGATCAGACGCAGATTCCTTGGCATCGCGCACGCAAGCTACGGCTCGATACCTGGACCGTCGCGCGCAAGAGCCACGCCACCCACGCCTACGCCAGCCAGCTCAATGGCGAACCGGCGATCGGTATCGCGCCGCTGTTGCCCAAGTCGATTCTGGAGCGCATGCGCCTGCCCTACGAGATCGTCTTCGTCGATTGACGATCCGTCGGGCGCAGGCAGCCACTCAAAGTGAACTGCCCGCGCCCGGATCAGTCGCATGAACAGGCAGTCATGATTCAGAGGAGTGAACGTGTCCAGCGATCCCAAGCGTCATGCCGTCGACGCACAGACCTCGACCCCGTCCGCCATCCATCGCCTGCGGGTGCTGACGGTCAATACGCACAAGGGTTTCACCGCGCTCAATCGACGTTTCATCCTTCCGGAGCTGCGCGAAGCGGTGCGCAGCACCTCGGCCGACCTGGTGTTTCTGCAGGAAGTGGTGGGCGAACACGAGCGGCATTCCAGCCGCTACAACGAATGGCCGCAGACCTCGCAGTACGAATTCCTCGCCGACAGCATGTGGAGCGACTTCGCCTACGGCCGCAATGCGGTCTATCCCGATGGCCATCACGGCAACGCCCTGCTGTCGAAATACCCGATCCGCGAATATCGCAACCTCGACGTCTCCATTACCGGCCCGGAACGGCGCGGGCTGTTGCATTGCGTACTGGATGTGCCGGGGCATGCCGAAGTGCATGCCATCTGCGTGCACCTGAGCCTGCTCGAAAGCCACCGGCAATTGCAGTTGCAGCTGCTCTGCCAGTTGCTCGAATCGCTGCCCGACGATGCCCCGGTGATCATCGCCGGCGACTTCAATGACTGGCAGTTGCAGGGCAACGTCGCCCTCGCCCGCCGCGACTACCTGCACGAAGCCTTCGAACGCCATCACGGCCGCCCGGCCAAGACCTACCCCGCGCGGTTCCCGTTGCTTCGCCTGGATAGGGTTTACCTGCGCAATGCCAGCAGCCATGACCCGCAGATCCTCGGCAACAAGCCGTGGACGCATCTCTCGGATCATTTGCCGCTGGCGGTCGAAGTGCATTTGTAACGCGATACTGACAGATGTCCCCCCATGCAGAACGAAGCGAAACCGGTCGCCAAGCCCGGTTTCGCAGACCGACTGTCGGCTGCAAAACGTCTCTGCCTCGCGGCTTTCGCAGTGATTGGCCCTACAAACAAGAACTTAGATAAATACGCAAAAACAGAAACTTGCGTCACCCGTTTTGACCCGACCGCTCATCGTCCAATTTCTTGACGCAAGGGCTCAGGTCTTCTTAGCTCTACCTTACTACCCCCGGAAATACTACTCGGGGCGAACCTCAGGTCACTCGTCAAAACGGGCGGCCACGGGTTCGCCACGCTCCATTCGGTCGCCCCTCGTTCGGGGTAGGAGAGACGCCAAGGCGAGATACCGCGTGCGCTAGCAAGGTAGACCTCCATGAAAACTTCACTCACCTCACAAGAGATCAAAACAACGTTTTGCACTGTTTCAAGTTCTATCTTGCTGTGCTCGTCCATGGAGGCGCAGGCGGGTCCTGTGGCGGACGAGGCGACACCCTGGTATCGCCAGGACATTCCCGTCATGACCCTCCCCGCCACGGTCGTGACCCCGGGCCCGCAACGGCTGAGCCCACAGCCGGATCTGCGCGGGGCAAACCTGATTACCGAAGACCTCGCGCCCTCGGCCTGGGATCAGCTTTACGGAGCGACCTCCCGCCAGGCACAAACCGATGTCCTCAGCCCCGGCTTCGCCATGCCCGGCACTGGCGACTTCAAGGGCCCCGCGGTGCTTACCCTGAAAAGCAGCAGCGGCCACACCCAGCAAATCGGCCTGATCGGCGGCGTCAGTCAGATTCAAGGCAACAGCAACGGCCTGATCACCAGCCGCGCCCTCGTCGACCCGACCACCGACACCCTCAACCTGCAAGGCCAGAGCCTTGGCGCTTACTACAGCCTGACCGGCCCGCAGGGCTGGCACGTCGATCTGTCGGCCAGTGGCGGCCGGGTCAGCGGTTTCAGCCGTAACGAGCAAGGCGCACGGCTGGCCACCGAAGGCAGCGCGATGACGCTGTCGGTGGAAGGCGGCTTCCCGATCGGCCTCGGCGAAAACTGGGTGGTAGAACCGCAGGCGCAATTGATCAATCAGCGCATCACCCTGGACACGCCCTATGCGGGCTCGGGCAACGCCTCCTCCAGCGACATTTCATCGTGGAGCGGCCGGGTCGGTGCGCGCTTGAAAGGCAGCTACGATCTGAACGGTCTGCCGGTCGAACCCTACGTGCGCACGAACTTGTGGCACACGGTGTACACCGGCAACACGGTGACGCTGGACCAGGTGGACAAGATCAGCAGCAGCCGCAAGTCCTCGACGGTGGAAGTCGGACTGGGGCTGGTGGCGAAAATGACGCCGACGGTGAGCCTGTACGTCAGCGCCGATTACAGCAGCGACGTGGATGACAACGACCTGAACGGGTTGATTGGCAGTTTGGGGATCCGGATGCGCTGGTGAGCTCCTCTACTGATCGTTCCCACGCTCTGCGTGGGAATGCAGCCCGGGACGCTCCGCGTCCCTTCCGGAGCTGGAACGCGGAGCGTCCCTTGAGGCATTCCCACGCGGAGCGTGGGAACGATCTCGTGTAGGGATCAGGCTTCTGGTTTAAGGATCAACACCGCCAGCGGTGGCAAATTCAGTTCCAGCGACAACGCCTGCCCATGGCTGGCCACCTCTTCGGTGAACGCCCCGCCGCCGTTGCCATAATTGGAACCGGCATACGTGTCGGCGTCACTGTTGAGCAATTCCTTCCAACGCCCGGCAAACGGCACGCCCACGCGGTACGACTGGCGCGGCACCGGGGTGAAATTGGCCACCACCAGCACCGGCGTTCCGTCCTTGCTCCAGCGCAGCCATGCGTAAACGCTGTTGATCGCATCGTCGCCGATCAACCACTGAAACCCTTGCGGCGCATCGTCCTGCTCGTGCAGCGCCGGTTCTTCGCGGTAGAGCCGGTTGAGGTCGCCGACCAGTTTCTGCACACCTTTGTGTTCCGAATACTGCAGCAGATACCAGTCGAGCTGCTGGTCGTGATTCCATTCGCGCCACTGGCCGAACTCGCAGCCCATGAACAACAGCTTCTTGCCGGGATGGGTCCACATGAAACTCAGATAGGCGCGCAGGTTGGCGAATTTCTGCCAGCGGTCGCCGGGCATCTTGTCGATCAGCGAATGCTTGCCGTGCACCACTTCGTCGTGAGAGATCGGCAGGATGAAACGCTCGGACCAGGCGTAGACCAGGCCAAAGCTCAACTCGTTGTGGTGATGGGCGCGGTACACCGGATCCTGCTGGATGTAGTGCAGTGAATCGTGCATCCAGCCCATGTTCCATTTGTAGGCGAAACCGAGACCGCCCTGCTGGGTGCTCTGGCTGACGCCCGGCCACGCCGTGGATTCCTCGGCGATCACCAGCGCCCCCGGTGCTTCCAGCGCCACCACATCGTTCAAGTGCCGCAGGAAATCGATGGCTTCCAGATTCTCGCGACCGCCATGACGGTTCGGCACCCACTCGCCGGCCTTGCGCGAATAGTCGCGATACAGCATCGACGCCACCGCATCGACCCGCAGGCCGTCGACGTGGAAATGCTTCAACCAGTGCAGCGCCGAGGCCAGCATGTAGCCGTGCACTTCGGTGCGGCCGAGGTTGTAGATCAGCGTGTCCCAATCCTGATGGAAGCCTTCCAGCGGATTGCCATATTCGTACAGTGCCGTGCCGTCGAACTGCGCCAGACCGTGGGTATCGGTCGGAAAATGCGCGGGCACCCAGTCGAGAATCACGCCGATATCGGCCTGATGGCAGGCGTTGATGAACGCCGCGAACTCGTCCGGCGTGCCGTAACGGGCGCTCGGGGCGAATTGCGACAGCAACTGATAACCCCACGAACCGCCGAACGGGTGCTCCATGATCGGCATCAGTTCGATGTGGGTGAAACCCAGCTCCTTCACATACGGAATCAAACGCTCGGCCAGCTCCGGCCAGGTGTACTGGCGCGCCACTTCACCCAGATCGTCGAGTTCGCATTGCCAGGAACCGGCGTGCAACTCATAGATCGACAGCGGCGCATTATGCTGCTGACGCTCGCGACGGCCACTCATCCAGTCCTGATCCTGCCAGTCGATCCGCAACGGCGAGGCGACTTTCGATGCGGTGTCCGGCGGCAGGCTGGTGGCCAGCGCCATCGGGTCGGCCTTCAGCGGCAGGATGCCGTGGGCGCCGAGGATTTCGTATTTGTACAGATCCCCCGCCTGCAAGCGCGGAATGAACAACTCCCAGACCCCGGACGGATGCCGCAGGCGCATCGGATGCCGCCGGCCGTCCCAGACGTTGAAGTCGCCGACCACCGACACCCGCCGGGCATTCGGCGCCCACACGGCAAAGCGCACACCGTCGACGCCATCGACGGTTTTCAACTGCGCGCCGAGGCAACTGCTGAGGTCGCGGTGATTGCCCTCGGCGAACAGATACAAGTCCATTTCCCCAAGCAACTGACCAAAACTGTAAGGATCTTCCGCGACCTGTTCGCCACCCGCCCAACGGGTACGTAACAGGTACGGCCGCGCGTCCTCGAAATGGCCGACAAACAGCCCCGGTGTTTCGGTGGCTTCCAGCGGGCCGCGCTCTTCGCCGCTGTGCCGGTCCAGCACCGAAACGCTCAACGCGCCGGGCAGATACGCCCGGATGAACTGCCCACCGGCGCCATCGCCGTGAGGGCCGAGAATGGAAAACGGGTCGTGATGTTCTGCGCGCACCAAGGCATCGATGTCCTTGGCCCTGGGCAGCAATCGTTCGTTAACGTGACCCTGTTCCTTGTTCGAGAAACTCATGACTACTCTCCACCAAGATCGGAAAAGGGTTTGAGCCCCGTCAATAACCCATACAGACCGTGCAGCGGCACGGGCAGCCAGGTGGGGCGATTTTCGGCTTCATAGGCCACTTCGTAGGCCGCTTTCTCCAGACCGAACAACGCCAGTGCGGCGTCGGCACCTTCAGGATCTTGCCAGGCATGATCAAGACTAGCTGCCGCTTGGCGATATGCCTGGAGAAATGCTTCCCGGGCTTCACGCAGATAACGCTCCGTGACCCGCCGACGCGCGGCTTCGGCCTCGGGGCTGTTGTCGACGTTGTGCACATTCAGGGCCATCGCGGCGGCATAGTCGAAGGAGCGCAGCACGCCACTGACGTCCTTGTACGGGCTGTGCTTGCCTCGGCGTTCGGCCAGTGGCCGCACCGGTTCGCCTTCGAAGTCGATCAGGTACGCGTCGCCCTTGATCACCAGCACCTGCCCCAAATGCAGGTCGCCGTGCACGCGAATCCGCAAGCCGCCGGCCGATTGCTTCGCCAGTTCCTGCACGTGGGCAAGGATGGTTTTCTTGTTGTCGAGCAACCGAGCAACAAGCTTCTGATCCGCCGCATCGAGTTCGCCCTGATGCTGCTTGAGCAGCTTCAGCGCATGCTCGACCTGCGCCGCGACATCCTTGCCGCTCGCCTGCGCATCCTTGGCCGAACTGACTTGCGGCGCGAAGTCCGGGTTGTCGCTCGGCGCTGCCAGCACCTGATGCATTTCCCCCAGACGCTGGCCGAGCATCCCGGCGAAATCCTTCAGTTCACCCAAGGCGTTGTAGTGCTGCGCCTGCTCGGACACGGCGTCGGCCAACTCGTCGCGCAGCGCCCGTTCGAGGTTGTTCTGCGTCCATTCCCAGGCGTCGCCCTGATTGCTCAGATAACCCTGCGCGATCATCAGCAGATTGTCTTCGCCCTTCCCGTCCCGGCGAATCACCGAACCCAGCAGCGGGGAGATATTGGCGAAACCGGCTGCCGTCAGATAAGCGCTCATCTCCAGTTCCGGGTGTACGCCAGAAGCAACTTTGCGGATCAGCTTGAGCACCAGACTGTTGCCGATCACCACCGAACTGTTGGATTGCTCGGCGGACAGATAGCGCACTTCGGACTCGGCACCGAGGCCGAGTTTTTCCAGTTGCGACGTTGCCTCGAAACGGATCTCGCCCTCACTGGATTCCAGCACCGTTCCGCTCTGCATGCCTTCGAGCACCGCGCGAATAAACGCTTCAAGACTGAAGGCATCAGTGATCAGCCCGACCTGACGCACCCGGCGCACTCGGGCCAAGGCCAGTTGCTGCGGCAACGCCGGCCCGACCTGATCTTCGGCAATGAAGCCGAACGGCAATTGATAACGGCTGGTCTGCCCGCCGCTCTGCACTTCGATTTCGCTGAACAGCACAGGATGCTGGGCATCGCCGAAGCGCACGCCATAGGCCAGTTTGACCTGATCGATGGCGGCGTCCTTGCCGGCGAACCAGCGGCGGTTCTGCAGCCAGTTCGGCAGGATGGTCTGCTCAAGGGTGGCCCGGGACGGCGCTTCGAGCAGTTCTTCCATGCGTTTTTTCAGCACCAGCGTGGTGAAGTCCGGCAGGCTCTGCGCCGGCTCGACGTGCCAGCTCGGCATCTGGTTTTCCGCCGCCAGGCCGAACCAGTAGAAACCATAGGGCGGCAGGGTCAGCAGGAAACTCAACTGGCCGATGGGCGGGAACGCGTTACCGCCGAGCATCTCCACCGGCACCATGCCGACGTAGGCCGACAGGTCGAGCTCCACGGCTTGGGCGCTGCGCGATACGTTGGCCACGCACAGGATGGTTTCGTGCTTGCCGTCCGGCCCGGTGTATTCACGGGTGTAGGCCAGCACGCGACGGTTGGCCGGCGACAACATCTTCAAGGTGCCGCGACCGAATGCCTTGGATTGCTTGCGCACGGTCAGCAGGCGCCGGGTCCAGTTCAGCAGCGAATGCGGGTCGCCGGCCTGGGTTTCGACGTTGACCGACTGATAGCCGTATTGCGGGTCCATGATCGGCGGCAGCACCAGACTGGCCGGATCGGCGCGGGAGAATCCGCCGTTGCGGTCGATCGACCATTGCATCGGTGTACGCACGCCGTCGCGGTCGCCGAGGTAGATGTTGTCGCCCATGCCGATTTCATCGCCGTAATACAGGGTCGGCGTGCCGGGCATCGACAGCAGCAAACTGTTTAGCAGCTCGATGCGGCGGCGGTCGCGCTCCATCAGCGGCGCCAGACGCCGGCGGATGCCAAGGTTGATCCTCGCGCGACGGTCGGCGGCGTAGTAGTTCCAGAGGTAGTCGCGTTCCTTGTCGGTCACCATCTCCAGCGTCAGTTCATCGTGGTTGCGCAGGAAGATCGCCCATTGGCAATTGGCCGGGATCTCGGGGGTCTGGCGCAGGATGTCGGTGATCGGGAAGCGATCCTCCTGGGCCAGCGCCATGTACATGCGCGGCATCAGCGGGAAGTGGAACGCCATGTGACATTCGTCGCCATTCACCCCCTCGGCGTCGGTGTCACCGAAATATAACTGGGTGTCTTCCGGCCATTGGTTGGCTTCGGCCAGCAGCATGCGATCCGGGTAGTTGGCGTCGATCTCGGCGCGGATCTGCTTGAGGACGTCGTGGGTTTCCGGGAGGTTTTCGTTGTTGGTGCCGTCGCGCTCGATCAGGTACGGAATGGCATCCAGGCGCAGGCCGTCGATGCCCATGTCCAGCCAGTAGCGCATCACCGACAGCACGGCTTTCATGACCTGCGGGTTGTCGAAATTGAGGTCCGGCTGGTGCGAATAGAAGCGGTGCCAGAAGTACTGGCCGGCCACCGGATCCCAGGTCCAGTTGGACTTTTCGGTGTCGAGGAAAATGATCCGGGTGCCGTCGTATTTCTGGTCATCATCCGACCACACATAGAAGTCCCGCGCCGCCGAGCCGGGCTTGGCCTTGCGCGCACGCTGGAACCACGGGTGCTGATCGGAGGTGTGGTTGATCACCAGCTCGGTGATCACCCGCAACCCGCGTTTATGCGCCTCGGCAATGAATCGCTTGGCGTCGGCCATTGTCCCGTAATCGCTGTGCACGCCACGGTATTCGGCGATGTCGTAACCGTCGTCGCGGCGTGGCGAGGGGTAAAACGGCAACAGCCAGATGGTGTTGACGCCGAGTTCGGCGATGTAATCGAGTTTGGCGATCAGGCCGGGAAAGTCGCCGATCCCGTCGTTGTTGGAGTCGAAAAAGGATTTGACGTGAACCTGATAGATAACCGCGTCCTTGTACCAGAGCGGATCCTTGATGAAGGTGGCTGACTTGGGTTTCTTCGCCATGTGAAACTCCTGTTCAATTCAATAAGGGCGCCCCACGCTGATCGTTCCCACGCTCTGCGTGGGAATGCCGCCATGGACGCTCTGCGTCCGCTTTGGGACGCGGAGCGTCCCGGTATGCATTCCCACGCGGAGCGTGGGAACGATCAGTCGCTCCGCGGGGGAACGATCATCAGGAAGAAGTAATGCGCCAGATTCCGAACGGCTGGTAAGCCGGGTCGATCCGCATGAACTGGTACTTGCCGTGCCAGTCCCAGCGATGGCCGTTCATCAGGTCTTCGCCGTGGGTGGTGGCATCGTCCGGCAGGCCCATTTCCCACAGCGGCAGCTCGAAATTCGCTTCCTGAACGTTATGCGGATCGAGGCTGACGGCCACCAGAATGAAGTTGCTGCCGTCCGCGCTGCGCTTGCCGAAATACAGAATGTTGTCGTTCCAGGCGTTGTAGATCTTCAGGCCCAGATGGCTGTGCAGCGCCGGGTTCTGGCGGCGGATGCGGTTGAGTTGAGCGATCTCGGCAATGATGTTGCCGGGCTGGTTGAAGTCGCGGACGCGGATCTCGTACTTCTCGGAATCGAGGTATTCCTCCTTGCCCGGCACCGGCGCCGATTCGCACAGTTCGAACCCCGAATACATGCCCCACAGGCCCGAACCCATGGTCGCCAGCGCCGCGCGGATGAGAAATCCGGGACGTCCCGACTCATGCAGGAACGCCGGGTTGATGTCCGGGGTGTTGACGAAAAAATTCGGCCGGTAGCACTCGCGCCACGGCGATTCATTGAGCTCGCTGAAATAGGTCGCCAGTTCGGCCTTGGTGTTGCGCCAGGTGAAATAGGTGTAGCTCTGGGTGTAACCGACCTTGCCCAGCCGCGCCATCATCGCAGGCGTAGTGAAGGCCTCGGCGAGGAAGATCACTTCCGGGTACAGCGTGCGCACATCGGCGATCAGCCATTGCCAGAACGGCAGCGGCTTGGTGTGCGGGTTATCGACGCGAAAGATCTTCACGCCCTCCTGCACCCAGCCGACCACGATGTCGCGCAACTCGACCCACAGGCTCGGAATCGCTTCCGGCGCATAGAAGTCGACGTTGACGATGTCCTGGTATTTCTTCGGCGGGTTCTCCGCGTATTTGATCGTGCCGTCCGGCCGCCAGTTGAACCAGCCCGGATGCTGCTTGAGCCACGGGTGATCCTGGGAACACTGAATGGCGAAGTCGAGGGCGATTTCCAGACCATGCTCAGCGGCAGCAGCCACCAGCCGGCGGAAGTCCTCGCGGGTGCCGAGCTGCGAGTGAATCGCTTCGTGGCCGCCCTCCTCGCTGCCGATCGCATACGGGCTGCCGGGATCATCCGGGCCAGCAGTCAGAGAATTGTTGCGGCCCTTGCGGTGGCTGCGGCCGATCGGGTGGATCGGCGTGAAGTACAACACGTCGAAGCCCATGTCCTGAATCATCGGCAAGCGCGAGTGCACGTCATTGAAAGTGCCGTGACGGGCGGGATCGTCGGTGATCGAGCGGGGAAACAGTTCGTACCAGCTGGCGAATTCCGCCAATTCGCGCTCGATGTCCACCGGGAATTCCGGACTGAGGCTCAAATAGGCGCGATGATCGGCCTCGGCCATCAGTTGCGCACTGCGCGAGTGCAGAAACAACGCGACCTGCTCGGTTTCGAGCAGGCCGGACAATTCGTGGTGCAAGCCGGCCAGTTGTTCGCTGAGCTGACCTTCGCTGCGTTCGGCGGCCTGTTGCACCATGGTGCGTCCCTCTTGCAGCTCGAGGCTGACCGGGACGGCGGCGGTGTGCTTTTTCTCCAGTTCGTACTGAAAACTGGCGAACTGGTCGATCCACGCTTCGATCAGGTACAGATAACGGCCCATGCGCTGCGGCTGAAACACACCGCGCCAGCCGTTGTTGCCCTGATCGCTCATGACCTCGGTCTGCCAGGTCTCATCGCCCTCTTCGCGCCAGCGAATGCGCACCGCCAGCTTGTCGTGACCGTCGGCAAACACCTTGCTGGTGACCACGATCTCCCGGCCGGCAATCGCCTTGACGGCAAACTGTCCGCCGTCGAGGGTCGGCGCGGTGTTTTCAATGACGATGCGCGGCAGCAGCAGAGCCTGCGACAGCGGCATGTGCGGGTTGTAGCTCAGTTCGGAGGGTTTTTCAGCAGTCATTGAGCATCTCTCCTTAACGCCCCAAGGACGCTCGTTTGCCTGTTTGGCGGTCACGACCGGGCCTGCACCCAGCGATGAACTCTCTCAGGTTCCGAGCGACCGTTGCCGGGAAAAGTTCACAGGGATTTGCCCCGCCACAAAATCGGATCGATTTCGCAGTGAAGTGGTCAACCCACTTAAGCACTTCCCACGCCAAGTGCCACACGGAGGTTCACCCGATGACTATTCCGATTCCGGCCGAAACACCTGATCCGAACATCGACAAACCGGTCTTGCCCGAAACTGAGCCGCAGCCGATCCCCGAACAGGAACCGCCTGGCACCACGCCGCCGCCCAAGGAGGAACCGCCGACGACCATGCCGCCGGTGATTGTCTGATCAGCGAGGGTCGTCATTATCTTTTTCAAAGATTTTCACGATCCTCGGCATCACGCTGAAGATTCCCAACGCCAGCAACGTACTGAGCACCGCCGTCGCTTCGCGGCCCAGACCGGCCGCGACGCCAATGGCGGCGGTCATCCACAAACCGGCGGCGGTGGTCAGGCCTTTGACGTGGCCTTCGTCACCTTCGTGGTTCTTGAGGATGGTGCCGGCGCCGAGAAAGCCGATCCCGGCAATCACCCCTTGCATGACCCGGCTCATGGCATCGGCCTGGGAACCGGACAATTGCGGAACCAGCACAAACAACGCCGCGCCGAGCGCCACCAGCATGTGCGTTCGCACCCCGGCGGCCTTGCCCTTGTGCTCGCGCTCGAACCCGAGAATCCCGCCCAATATCGCCGCCATCAACAGGCGCACGGTGATCCGCGTCAGCTGCGATGCATCGCCGATGTCGGCGAATTCCGCTTGCAGGGTTTCCCACACTTCATGCCACCAGGCGTTCATCGTGCAGTCCTTGTGAAGGGGTTATAAAAGGTGGACAGCGGCGACCATTAATCGGTTGCGTAGAACGATCGGCGGAGCGTGGGCCCTAACGATTCAGATCCCCTGTGAAAAAAGGACAGCCCCATGCCCCTTCGTATCGATGAAAGCAATCCGGAATCGAAAGTCTGTTTTTTCACCGTGGAAAATGGTGAAGAAATCCGGATCTGCGACACGCTGGAAGTCAGGACAGATAGCGAAAAAGCCATGTCGTTCGTCGAAGTGGAAGGACGGCGCATTTACGTCACCGAAGCGGAAGCTGATGCGTTGACCGTCGCAGGCGCCCGGGATGGACGCAAACACCTGAAGGCCGACGACAGTGATTCGGTGATTTGACTGACCTCGATCAACAACCGGCGCAGGCGTCTGGGATAGGCATCTGCGCCTTGGCCTGCGGGCTGCTTCAAGTTGTCGCATGCGTGGCATAAAAAGCCATCTGATACGCTTTTTATTGAAATACCTGAGTCTGTTATGCAAACAGATCGGCGCTCATAGTTCTCTGGCCTGATGGAGGCTGATGAGCGAACGACCATGAGCGAACGAATCCCCGTCCGAACCGTAGAAGCATCTCCCCAGATAAAAAAAGTACCGGCGCGCCCAATGAAGGCGAAACACGCCACCAGCGACAACCAGATTTTCACCCGCAGCTTCACCGGCCTGTTCCGCACCTTGCGCATGAGCGGCGCGGGTTTTCTGTTTCTGCTGTTTTTCGGCACAGTGTGGCTGAACTGGGGCGGTCGTCAGGCGGTGCTTTGGGACCTTTCCGAAAGCAAGTTCCACATCTTTGGCGCGACCTTCTGGCCACAGGACTTCATTCTGCTGTCGGCGCTGCTGATCATCGCTGCGTTCGGCCTGTTCGCGATTACCGTGTTCGCCGGCCGGGTGTGGTGTGGCTACACCTGCCCGCAGAGTTCGTGGACGTGGATCTTCATGTGGTGCGAGAAGATCACCGAAGGCGAACGCAACCAGCGGATCAAGCTGCAAGCGGCGCCCTGGAGCCTGAACAAACTGGCGCGGCGTGCGGCCAAGCACACGCTGTGGCTGGCGATCAGCGTGCTGACCGGTCTGACCTTTGTCGGCTACTTCACCCCTATCCGGCCGCTGGCCGAAGAACTGCTGACCCTGCAGATCGGCGGTGTCAGCCTGTTCTGGGTGCTGTTCTTCACCACCGCCACCTACATCAATGCCGGCTGGCTGCGTGAAGCGGTGTGCATGCACATGTGCCCGTATGCGCGGTTCCAGAGCGTGATGTTCGACAAGGACACGCTGGCGATTTCCTACGATGTGGCCCGTGGCGAAAACCGTGGCCCGCGCAAACGCGAGGTGAAACCGGCCGAAGCCGGGCTCGGCGATTGCATCGACTGCCAGTTGTGCGTGCAGGTCTGCCCGACCGGCATCGACATCCGCGACGGCCTGCAAATGGAATGCATCGGCTGCGCGGCGTGCATCGACGCCTGCGACTCGATCATGGACAAGATGAATTACGCCCGTGGCCTGATTCGCTACACCTCCGAGCGTGAATTGCAGGGTGGCAAGACGCATCTGCTGCGCCCGAGGCTGATCGGCTACGTCGCGGTGCTGGTGGTGATGATCGGCGCGCTTGCCCTGGCGTTGGTCGAACGGCCGATGGTGTCGCTGGACGTGACCAAGGACCGTGGCCTGTTCCGTGAAAACGGTCAGGGCCAGATCGAAAACATCTACACCCTCAAGATCATTAACAAGACCCAGCAGCGCCAGGACTACAACCTGACGCTGGTCGATGGTGAAGGCTTCCAGCTGCAAGGCAAGACCGAACTGAGCCTGGCGCCGGGCGAGATTGTCGATGTGCCGGTATCGGTGGCAATGACCACCGAACGTGCGGCCAGCAGTTCGCAGACCTTGAGTTTCAAGATTGCCGATAGTGATGAGCCCGAGATTTATAGCGTGGCGAAGAGCCGGTTTGTTGCGCCGATGAATCGGTGAGGCTTTAAGATGCTGTCCGTTGTGCCAATGGCGTTGCTTGCATTGGCACAGCCGTTTCCAACTCCCATCCATTGCAGGACATCGATGAAACGCTACGAAAAATTCGCCGACGACATCGCTGAACTGATCCGCTCCGGCGTCCTCGGCCCCGGTCAGCGGGTGCCGTCGGTGCGCTACGCAAGCCAGACTTACGGCGTCAGCCCGTCCACGGTATTCCAGGCCTACTACCTGCTGGAACGTCGCGGCCTGATCCGCGCCCGCCCCCGCTCCGGCTACTTCGTCAACACCCACGCGCCGAGCCCGTTTTCGGAGCCGGTAATCAGCAGCCAGGTCAACGAGTCCACCAAGGTCGACGTCAGCGAACTGGTGTTCTCGGTACTCGAGTCGATCAAAGACCCGAGCACCGTGCCGTTCGGCTCGGCGTTCCCCAGCCCGACCCTGTTCCCGCTTCAACGCCTGTCCCGGTCACTGGCCAGCGCCGCCCGGGAGATGGACCCGCGCATGGTGGTCACCGACATGTCGCCGGGCAACCCGCAACTGCGGCGGCAGATCGCCCTGCGCTACATGGTCGGCGGCTTGATGCTGCCGATGGAAGAACTGCTGATCACCAACGGCGCCCTCGAAGCGCTGAACCTGTGCCTGCAAGCGGTCACCGAACCCGGTGATCTGGTGGCCATCGAAGCCCCGGCGTTCTACGCCAGCCTGCAAGTGCTGGAACGCCTGAAACTCAAAGCCGTGGAAATCCCCGTGCACCCGCGCGATGGCATCGACCTCGGCGTACTCGCCCAGACACTTGAGCGGCACCCGATCAAGGCCTGCTGGTGCATGACCAGTTTCCAGAACCCGATGGGCGCGACCATGCCCGAGGCCAAGAAACAGGAGCTGGTGGAACTGCTGAAACAGCATCAGGTGCCGCTGATCGAAGACGACGTCTACGCCGAACTCTATTACGGCCAGCAGGCGCCGAAACCGGCCAAGGCCTTCGACACCGAAGGTCTGGTGATGCATTGCGGTTCGTTCGCCAAAAGCCTGGCCCCCGGCTACCGCATCGGCTGGGTTGCCGCCGGCCGCTACGCACAAAAGATCGAACGACTGAAACTGATGACCTCGCTGTGCGCCTCGATGCCGGCCCAGGCAGCCATCGCCGACTACCTGCAACACGGCGGCTACGACCGCCACCTGCGCAAACTGCGCTACGCCCTGGAAGAACAGCAAAGCGCGATGCTCGCCGCCATCGCCCGCTACTTCCCGGCGCAGACCCGCGTCAGCCAACCGGCCGGCGGCTACTTCCTGTGGCTGGAACTGCCACCGCAGATGGATTCGTTGAAGTTGTTTCAGATGGCGTTGGCGCAAGGCATCAGCATTGCGCCGGGGCCGATTTTTTCGCCGACCCAAAGATTCCGGAATTGCATCCGTTTGAACTACGGCAGCCCGTGGACCGAGGATGCGGAGAAAGCGATGGAGACGTTGGGGCGGATTGTGCGGTCGTTCTGAAAGACTGATGTCTGATCGTTCCCACGCTCTGCGTGGGAATGCAGCCCGGGACGCTCCGCGTCCCTTCCAGAGTTGGAACGCAGAGCGTCCCTTCACGCATTCCCACGCGGAGCGTGGGAACGATCAGTGGGGGTTTAGCGCCCGCCGCCGAGATCGACAAAAGTCCCCGTCGCATACGAAGCCTTGTCCGACAACAACCACACAATCGCCTCCGCCACTTCATCCGGCCGCCCGCCCCGGGCCATCGGAATCGCCGACTCCAGCTTGCTGACCCGATCCGGATCGCCGCTCAACGCGTGGAAATCGGTGTAGATGTAACCCGGGCGCACCGCGTTGACCCGAATCCCCTCGCCCGCCACTTCCTTGGACAGACCGATGGTGAACGTATCCAGCGCACCTTTGGACGCTGCGTAATCGACGTATTCGTTGGGCGAGCCCAACCGCGCGGCGACCGAGGAGACGTTGACGATGCTGCCACCCTGCCCGCCATGTTTGGGCGACATGCGCAGGATCGCGTGCTTGGCGCAGAGGATCGGCGCCAGCACGTTGGTTTTCATGATTTTGAGAATGCGGAATTCGGACATTTCGTCGACCCGGGATTTCTGCCCCACCGTGCCGGCGTTGTTGACCAGGGCGGTGACCCGACCCAGCTCCGTGTCGACCCGGTGAAACAGGCCGATCACTTCGTCTTCGATACTGACATCGGCGCGCACGGCGATGGCCGTCGCGCCGCGCTCACGCACCTGATCGAGCACGTGGTGAGCGGCCTGTTCGTCCGTCTGGTAATTGATGCAGATCCGGTAGCCTTGCTCGGCAGCCAACAACGCAGTGGCGGCGCCGATTCCTCGACCGCCGCCGGTGATCACAATGACTTTATCCATGCTGGCCTTTCCCCCGATGCACACGTAACAGTCGGGGCAAGAATAACCGTCATTGCAGGGTTTTGCATGACCTGCGATCAGCGACTCAGCTCACCGCCAATGGTTTGCCGCGCACGATGTCCTGCAGGAAGCGGTCCGCCGGCATCGGGTGACCGAGCAGATAACCTTGCAGCGAATCGCAGCCCAGTTGCGTCAGGAAGTCCTGCTGCGAATCGGTTTCCACACCTTCAGCCACGATGCGCAGGCCCAATGCCTGACCGAGGGCGACGATCGCCGAGACGATGGCCGCGTCATCGCTGTCGTGTTCCAGATCGCGGACGAAACCGCGGTCGATCTTCAGCTCGTTGGCCGGCAGACGCTTGAGGTACATCAGGCTCGAATAGCCGGTGCCGAAGTCGTCGATGGACAGGTCGACCCCCATGTCGGACAGCTCCTGCAACACCGTCATGCTCGCGTCGGCGTCGCTCATGGCGGTGGTTTCGGTGATTTCCAGCGTCAGGCTGTTGGCCGGCAAATGGTGAGTGGCCAACGCCTTGGCGACGCTGCGCACCAGCCCTGAATGGCAGAACTGCAATGCCGACAGGTTCACTGCGATCCGCCAGTCGGTGTAACCCAGCACGTACCACTCGCGCATCTGCCGGCAGGCTTCATTGAGCACCCACTCGCCAATCGGAATGATCAGCCCGGTCTTCTCCGCCAGATCGATGAACTTGTCCGGCATCAGCATACCGTGGGTCGGGTGCTCCCAGCGCAACAGCGCCTCGGCACCGACCGGACGACCGTCGGCCGCATGAAATTTGGGTTGGTAATGCAGGCTGAACTCGCCGTGCTCCAGCGCCGCGCGCAAGTCCTGCAGCAGTTGCAGTTGCTTGCGCGCGTTGCTGTTCATCGAGGCGTCGAAGAAGCTGTAGCCGTTCTTGCCGCCACCCTTGGCGTGATACATCGCGGCGTCGGCGTTCATCAGCAGCTCCTGGGCGCTCTGGCCGTTGCCCGGGTACAGGGCGATACCGACGCTGGCGGAAATCTGCAGCTCATGTTCGGCCACCCGGAACGACTGCGCGATCAGGCCGACCTGACGCGCCGCCAGGCCCAGCGCATCGTTGGGTTCGGTCAGGCGCACCAGCAGGACAAACTCGTCGCCGCCGATTCGCGCCAGGGTATCGAGACTGCGCAAATCTTCACGCAAACGTATCCCGACTTCGCGCAGCAACTGGTCGCCCATGTGGTGACCGAAAGCGTCATTGACCGGTTTGAAGCCGTCCAGATCGATGAACATCAGCGCAAAACAGCCGCCCTGCTCGTTGACCTTTTTCATCGCCTGATTGATCCGGTCGTCCAGCAGCATGCGGTTGGGCAGGCCGGTCAGAGTGTCGTGCAAAGCCAGTTGAGTGAGTTCGCGATTGGCCACGGTCAACGAATGGGCCAGATCAGCGGTGCGGGCTTCGAGGCGCGCGTCGAGAATCGAGGTCAGCAGCGCGATGGCCAGCACCGCCAATGTGGTGATCAGCACCAGATTGTCGAGACCGTTGCCGTTCAGGCCGCTGAGTGCTGCGCCGCAGAAACTGCCGTCGGGAAACCGCGCTGCCGCCATGCCGGTGTAGTGCATGCCGACAATCGCCACACCCATGACAATCGCCGCCCCGGCACGGAACAACCGCACGTAAGGCGACTGCTGACGCAGACGAAAGGCGATCCACAACGCTGCCGCCGAAGCGCCAACAGCGATCAATAAGGAAGCGCCGAACAGTGTCGGATCGTAGTCGATGCCAGGCTGCATGCGCATCGCGGCCATGCCGGTGTAATGCATCGCGCTGATGCCGGCACCCATGATCAACGCGCCAAAGGCCAGCTGCCAGGCCGGCAGTTTCGGCTGGCTGACCAGCCACAGGGCAAAACCGCAGGACAGCACGGCGATCAGCAATGAGAGCGCCGTGATTGAAATGTCGTAACCGAGACTGATCGGCAGCTTGAACGCCAGCATGCCAATGAAGTGCATCGACCAGACGCCGATGCCCATGGCAAATGCCCCGCCGGCCGTCCATAAATGCACGGCGCGGCCCTTGGCAGTGGCAATGCGCCCGGTGAGATCGAGCGCGGTGTAGGAAGCGAGGATCGCCACACACAGCGAAATGAAAACCAGCGTGAAGGAATAGCTACCGATGAGCATGAGAATTCTCGAGACTACCCCGCCGTACTGCGTCCGTTCTCGGCGGGGCCAAATGCGCCGATTGTACTGATTGCGTAAAAGAATTCACTGACAAAGTAATCAAATGGCCATCAACCCGATGAAACGCTTGTTTGATCGTCTGACAAGGCTCTATTTCGGTGTCTTGAGCAGATCGTTACCGGCTCTGTTTCAACGGTTATCAGTGGTTTCCAGCTGCCCGTCCCAACCGCCACCCAGTGCCGCGATCAACTGCACGCTGGCAATCAAGCGGCTCTGCAGGATATTCAGGACAGTGCGTTCATTGCTCAGCGCCGTGGCCTGCACCACCACCACATCCAGATAAGCAATCACCCCGGCCTTGTACTGGTTTTCGGTCAAACGCAACGAATCCCGTGCTGCATCGAGCGCTTCCTGGCGCACGGCTGCTTCGTCTTCGTACACCTTCAACTGCACCAGATAGTTTTCCACTTCGCGGAAGCCATCGAGTACGGTCTGGCGGTATTTGGCCACGGTCTGGTCGTACACCGCTTCGGTGCGGTCGACTTCGGCCGAGCGGATGCCGCCGTCGAACAGCGGCAGGGTCATTTGCGGCCCCACCGACCAGAAGCGGTTCGGCAGGCTGATCAGGTTCTGCGAGGTGCTGCTGCTGTAGCCGCCGCTCATGCTCAGGCTGAAATCCGGGTAGTACGCAGCCTTGGCCACGCCGATGTTGGCGTTGGCGGCGATCACCGAACGCTCGGCCGAGGCGATGTCCGGGCGGCGCTCAAGCAACTGCGACGGCAGGCTCAGCGGGATCTGCGGCAGCTTGGGAATGTCCTGAGTTTCGGCAATGTTGAATTCGGCGGGCGGCTGGCCGGTCAGCACTGCGATGGCGTTTTCGAACTGCGCCCGTTGCCAGATTAGGTCCACCAGATCGCCCTGGGTGGTTTTCAACTGGGTCTGCGCCTGCGCCACCGCGTCACGCCCGGAAACCCCGGCGTTGTACTGGTTCATGGTCATTTTCAGCGAGCGCTCGTACGCCGCCACTGTCGATTCGAGCAAGCGTTTCTGCTGATCGATCACCCGCAATTGCAGGTAGTTCTGCACCAGCTCGGACTGCTGGCTCAAACGCATCGCCGCCAGATCGGCGTAGCTCGCCTGGGCGCTGGCTTCATTGGCTTCAAGGCCACGACGCAATTTACCCCAGATATCCGCCTCCCAACTCACGCCCAGTTGCGCGTTGTAGGTGTCACGAATACCGCTGGAGGAACTGCTCAGGCTCGAACTGCTGCTGCCGGTGCCCTGACTGGAACGGGTCTTGCCGGCGCTCAGATCGACGCTCGGATAAAACGCCCCGCGCGCGCTGCGCACCAAGGCCTGGGCCTGACGGTACTGGGCCTCGGACTGGGCGACGGTCTGGTTGGAACTGTTGAGTTTCTCGATCAGCTCGTTGAGCTGACGGTCGCCATACAGCTCCCACCAGGCGCCGCGTGCCAGGGAATCGCTCGGGTTGGCCTGACGCCAGCCTTCGGCTTCCTTGTACTGGGCGATTTCGGCGGTCTGCGGGCGCTGGTAGTCCGGGCCGACGGCGCAGGCACTGAGCATCGCCACGCACAGGGACAGGCTCAGCAGACGCGAGCCGCGAGCGGTAGCCAGATTGATAAGCGAACGGTCAGTCATAGCGGAGTTTCCAGAGCGGCATCGGTGCGCACGCCACGCCATTTGTTGAAACGATGGCGCAGCTTGTCGAGATAGAGGTAAACCACAGGCGTGGTGTAAAGGGTCAGCACCTGGCTGAAGACCAGCCCGCCGATAATCGTCAGGCCCAGCGGCTGGCGCATTTCCGCGCCTTCGGCCCGGCTCAGCAGCAACGGCAAGGCGCCAAGGATCGCCGCCAGCGTGGTCATCAGGATCGGCCGCAAGCGTTGCAGGCAGGCGCTGCGAATCGATTCCAGCGGCGCCATGCCCTGATGACGCTCCAGTTGCAGCGCCAGGTCGATCATCAGGATCGCGTTCTTCTTCACCACGCCGATCAGCAAGAAAAGCCCGAGCAGCGAGATCAGGCTGAACTCGCCGCCCAGCACGTAGATCGACAGCAAGGCACCGACACCGGCCGACGGCAGCGTCGACAGGATCGTCAACGGGTGAATGTAGCTTTCATACAGCACGCCCAGCACCAGATACACCGCCAGCAGCGCACCAAGGATCATGAACGGCTGGCTCTTCTGGGTGGCGGCGAACGCATCGGCGGTGCCGGCCATTTTCACGATCACGTCTTCCGGCAGACCGAGCCTGGCAATCGCCCGCTCGATGGCGGCACTGCCCTGCTCCACCGTCACGCCTTCGGCCATGTCGAAGGAAATGCTCTCGGAGGCGAACTGGCCTTCGTGGCTGACCCGGTCGTCTTCCAGGCTGTTTTCGTAGTGGGCGAACGTCGACAACGGAATACGCGCGCCGTCGGCGGTGATCACCTGAACCTGCTTGAGCGTCACCGGGTCCTGGGCGTATTTCGGATTGACCTCCATCACCACCTGATACTGGTTGAGGCTGTCGTAGATCGTGGAAATCTGCCGCTGGCTGTAGGCGTTGTTGAGCACCGCCGTGACCATTTCCATGTCCACGCCCAGGCGCTTGGCCTGATCGCGGTCGACGATCAACGTCACCTGCTGCGCACCCGCGCCTTCGCGGGCGTCGATGGCGGTCAGCTCGGGCAAGGCCCGCAGCGCGGTGACCACTTTCGGGTACCACTCGCGCAAGGCGCCCAGGTCACCACTTTGCAGGATGTAGCTGTACTGCGAAGTGGTCTGCTCGCGACCGCCGCCGAATTGAAGGTCCTGGTCGGCCATCAGCATCAACTGCGCACCGGCCACCTTGGGCATTTCCTTGCGCAGGCGCTCGATGACTTTCTGCGCCGACAGATTGCGCTCCTTGATCGGCTTCAGGCGTACCAGCATGAAGGCGTTGTTGGTGCCGTTGGTGCCACCGATGAACCCGGCCACACTCTCCACCGCTTCGTCCTTGAGCACGGCACGGCGGAAGACTTCCATTTTCGGCTGCATCACGCTGAACGACAGACCGTCGTCACCGCGCACGAAACCGATCAACTGGCCGGTGTCCTGCTGCGGCATGAAGGTTTTCGGCACCACCACATAGAGGGCGACGTTCACCCCGACGGTGATGATCAGGCTCAGCAACGTCAGGCGCCGGTGGCGCAACACCCAGTCGAGGCTGGTGGCGTATTTGCCGACCATCCAGTCGTTGGTCCGGCGGCTCCAGCGTTGCAGGCGGTTTTCCTCGCCCGGTGTATGGGGTTTGAGCCAGCGGGCGCAGAGCATCGGGGTCAGCGTCAGGGAAACCACCAGCGACACCACGATGGCAGCGGCCAGGGTGATTGAGAACTCGCGGAACAGGCTTTCGATGATCCCGCCCATGAACAGGATCGACAGGAACACCGCCACCAGCGAGACGTTCATCGACAGCAAGGTGAAACCGACTTCCTTGGCCCCGAGGTACGCAGCCTTCATCGGTTTGACGCCTTCGTCGATGTGCCGGGAAATGTTCTCCAGCACCACGATGGCGTCGTCCACCACCAGCCCGGTGGCGAGAATCAGCGCCATCAGCGACAGGTTGTTCAGCGAGAATCCGTAGAGGTACATCACCGCGAAGGTGCCGACCAGCGACACCGGCACCGCCAACGTCGGAATCAGGGACGCGCGGAAATTACCGAGGAACAGGAACACCACCAGGATTACCAGCGCCACGGCGATCAGCAGGGTCATTTCCGCTTCGTGCAGGGTGGCCTTGATCACCGGCGAACGGTCCATCGCCAGGTTCAGTTTGACGCTGGCCGGCAACACCGCCTGCAACGCCGGCAACTGCGCCTTGATCTCGTTGACCGTCTCGATGATGTTGGCGCCGGCCTGCCGGTTGATCACCAGTAACACTGCCGCGTCGTCGTTGAAGAAACCGCTGTTGTAGCGGTCTTCCACGCCGTCGCTGACCTTGGCCACGTCTTTCAGACGCAGGGCCGCGCCGCCGTTGTAGTGGATGATCAGCGATTCGTAATCCTTGGCTTTCTCCAACTGGTCGTTGGCCTGAATCTGCCACAGACGCTGGTCGTCCTCGACCGAACCCTTGGGCCGGCGCACGTTGGCTTCGGCAATGGTCTTGCGCACATCGTCCAACGCTACGCCGTACTGGTTCAGTGCCTGGGGTTCGAGTTCGATACGCACCGCCGGCAGGGAGCTGCCGCCGATCTGTACTTCACCCACGCCCTGCACCTGGGACAGGCTCTGGGACAGAATCGTCGACGCCAGGTCATAGAGCTGACCCTTTTCCAGCACGTCCGAAGTCAGCGACAACACCATGATCGGCGCCTGCGACGGGTTGACCTTCTTGTAGGTCGGCATGCTGCGCATCCCGCTCGGCAGCAGGTTGCGCGAGGCGTTGATCGCCGCCTGCACTTCCCGCGCCGCGCCGTTGATGTCGCGGTCGAGGTCGAATTGCAGAATCACCCGGGTCGAACCCTGGCTGGAACGGCTGCTCATGGTGTTGACGCCGGCGATGGCGCCGAACGAACGCTCCAGCGGCGTGGCCACGGTGGACGCCATGACTTCCGGGCTGGCGCCGGGCAGGCTGGCCTGCACCACGATCACCGGGAAGTCCATTTGCGGCAGCGGCGACACCGGCAGCAGGCCGAAGCTCACGCCGCCCAGCAGCATGATCGCCAGGCTCAGGAGCATGGTCGCCACCGGGCGTTTGATGAAAGGACCGGACAGGTTCATGGCTGTTCCACCGGCTCCACGGCCGAAGGAGCACGGCCCCAGCGCCGGCCGAGACGATCGAAGTACAGGTAGATCACCGGGGTGGTGAACAGCGTCAGCACCTGACTCACCAGCAACCCGCCGACCATCACCAGACCCAGCGGTTGACGCAATTCAGCACCGGAACCGGTAGCCAGCATCAACGGCACCGCACCGAACAGCGCCGCCAGCGTGGTCATCAGAATCGGCCGGAAGCGCAACAGCGCCGCCTGATAGATCGCCTGCTCCGGCGCCATGCCCTGAGTGCGTTCGGCGTCGAGGGCGAAGTCGATCATCATGATCGCGTTCTTCTTCACGATACCGATCAGCAGAATGATGCCGATGATCGCGATCATGCCCAGATCATTGCCGCTGAGCAGCAACGCCAGCAACGCCCCCACCGCCGCCGACGGCAAGGTCGACAGGATGGTGATCGGGTGAATGTAGCTCTCGTAAAGCACGCCCAACACGATGTACATGGTCACCACCGCCGCCAGAATCAGCAGCAAGGTGCTCGACAGCGATGCCTGGAACGCTTCGGCCGCGCCCTGGAACTGGGTCTGCACGCCGATCGGCATGCCGATGTCCTTCTGCACCTGCTCGATGATGTCCACCGCATGCCCCAGCGCCACGCCGGGCGCGAGGTTGAACGACATCATCACTGCCGGGAACTGGCCGATGTGGGTGATCGCCAGTTGCGCCTGCCGTTCCTCGACGTGGGCCAGACTCGACAACCGCACCTGACCGCCGTCGGTGGTCTTGACGTGAATCTGATCCAGCGCCTGCGGGCCGATCTTCTCCCCGGCCTGAGCCTGCAGCACCACGCGGTACTGGCTGGCCTGGGTGTAGATGGTCGAAATCTGCCGTTGGCCGAACGCGTCGTACAGCGCATCGGTGATGTTCGAGACCGACACACCCAGCCGTGAAGCGGCGTCGCGGTCGATCACCAGGAACACCTGCAAACCCTTGTCCTGCAAGTCACTGGCAACGTCGGTCAGCTCCGGACGCTGGGCCAGGGCCTCGACCAGACGGCCGCTCCACAGGCTGAGCAATTCGGAATCCGGCGACGACATGCTGAACTGGTACTGCGTGCGGCTGACGCGGTCTTCGATGGTCAAATCCTGCACCGGCTGCATGAACAGACGGATGCCCACCAGTTTGTCCAGCTGCGGTTGCAGGCGGGTAATCACTTCGGTCGCCGTCAGATCACGCTGGCCATGGGGCTTGAGGTTGATCAGCAGCCGACCGCTGTTGAGCGTGGCGTTGTCACCGTCGACACCGATGTAGGACGACAGGCTTTCCACCGCCGGATCTTCCAGAATCACCTTGGCCAGCGCCTGCTGACGTTCGCCCATCGCAGCAAAGGAAATCGACTGCGGCGCTTCGGAAATGCCCTGGATCACCCCGGTGTCCTGCACCGGGAAGAAGCCCTTGGGCACCACCATATAAAGGAACACGGTCAGGGCCAGGGTGCCGATGGCTACCAGCAGGGTCAGCGGCTGGTGCTTGAGCACCCACTGCAACTTGCGGCCGTAAGCGGCGATCATCCAGTCGATGAACGCGACACTGGCACGGTAGAAACGGCCCTGCTCATGTGCTTCCGGCTCACGCTTGAGCAGACGCGCGCACATCATCGGCGTCAGGGTCAGCGAGACCACCAGGGAAATCAGGATCGCCACCGCCAGGGTGATGGCGAATTCGCGGAACAACCGCCCCACCACGTCGGCCATGAACAGCAGCGGGATCAGTACCGCGATCAGCGACAGGGTCAGGGAAATCAGGGTGAAACCGATCTGCTTCGCGCCCTTGAGCGCAGCCTGCATCGGGCTGTCGCCCTCCTCGATGAAACGCGCGATGTTTTCCAGCATCACGATCGCATCGTCGACCACGAAACCGGTGGCGATGGTCAGGGCCATCAAGGTCAGGTTGTTGACCGAGAACCCGGCCAGGTACATCACGCCAAATGTGCCGATCAACGACAGCGGCACCGCCACCGACGGAATGATCGTGGCACTGGCGCGCCGCAGGAACAGGAACGTCACCATCACCACCAGCGCGATGGCGATCAGCAATTCATGTTGCACGTCGGTGACGGAGGCGCGGATGGTCTGGGTGCGGTCGGTCAGCACGACCACGTCGAGACCGGCCGGCAGGTTGTCGGTGATGCTTGGCAGCAGCGCCTTGATCCGGTCGACCACCTCGATCACGTTGGCGCCCGGCTGACGCTGGATATTCAGCAGAACAGCCTGATTCTGATTGGCCCACGCCGCCAGACGCTCGTTCTCGGCGCCGTCGACGATCTGCGCGACATCCTTGAGCCGCAGCGGCGCGCCGTTGGCGTAGGCCAGGATCAGGTTGGCGTAATCCTTGGGCGAGGTCAGCTGGTCGTTGGCGTCAAGCATCGACACTCGGGTCGGGCCGTCGAAGTTACCCTTGGGCTGGTTGACGTTGGACGCACTGATCAGCGTGCGCACGTCCGACAGGTTCAAGCCATTGGCCGCGAGCGCCTCCGGATTGACCTTGATCCGCACCGCCTGACGCTGACCGCCGGCAATGCTGACCATGCCGACGCCGCTGATCTGGGCGATTTTCTGCGCCATGCGCGTATCGACCAGATCATTGAGTTTGGGCAGCAACATGGTTTTCGAGGTGATGGCCAGAGTCAGCACCGGGGTGTCCGCCGGGTTGACCTTGTTGTAAACCGGCGGCGCCGGCAAGTCGGTCGGCAACAGATTGGTCGCGGCGTTGATCGCGGCCTGCACCTGCTGTTCGGCGACGTCCATGTTGATGTCGAGGCTGAAACGCAGGGTCAGCACCGACGCACCGCCGGAACTGGTCGAGGCCATTTGCGTCAGGCCCGGCATCTGCCCGAACTGACGTTCCAGCGGCGCGGTGACGGCGCTGGTCATCACGTCCGGACTGGCGCCCGGATACAGGGTCATGACCCGGATGGTCGGGTAATCGACCTGCGGCAAGGCCGAGACCGGCAGCAGGTGATAGGCGATCAGACCGGCCAGCACGATGGCCAGCATGCTCAGCGTGGTGGCGACCGGGCGGAGGATGAACAGACGCGAAATGTTCATGCGCCCTTCTTGGCCTTGTCAGTGACGGTGGCGTCAGGCGCGGTGGCGGCGGACTTGCCTTGCAGGTGTTCGGTCGGAGTGGTCGGCACATCCTTGCTGTCGTTGACCACTTCCACTTCGCTGCCTTCCTTCAGGCGGTCGGTGCCTTCCAGCACCACCCGATCGCCAGCGGCCAGGCCTTCGGTGATCACGGTGTTTTCGCCGTCGCTGGCACCGATCTTCAACTGGCGGATGGTGACTTTCTTGTCGCCGTCCAGCGCGTAGACGAAAGTGCCGTTGGTGCCGAACTGGATGGCCGCCGACGGAGCCAGCACCACACCTTTCAAGGTGTCAGCCAGCAAATGAACGTTGACGAACTGGTTGGGGAACAGCGACTGATCGCGGTTCTCGTAGCGCGCCTTGAATTTCAGGGTGCCGGTGGTCACGTCGATCTGGTTATCGAGGCTTTGCAGTACACCGGTGGCTTGCAGTTTGGTGTCGCCACGATCCCAGGCCTCGGCCGGCAGTTTGGCGCCGCTGCGGTAGCGGGCGAGCACGGTTTCCAGGCTGTTTTCCGGCAGGGTGAAGGCCACGCTGATTGGCTGGGTCTGGGTGATCACCGCGAGGAACGTGGTGTCGTTCGCCGCCACGAGGTTGCCGACGTCGAGCTGACGCAGGCCGACGCGACCGGCAATCGGTGCGCGGATCTTGGTGAATTCGAGATTGAGCTTGGCGTCGTTGACTGCCGCCTGATTGGTTTTCACGGTGCCGAGGTATTGGCCGACCAGCGCTTCGGCGGTGTCCAGGGTCTGCTTGGCGATGCTGTCTTCTTTGTAAAGACCGCGATAACGCTCGACATCGACTTGGGCGTTCTTCAACTGCGCCTGATTCTGCAGCAAGGTGCCTTCGGCCTGGAGCAAAGCGTTCTGGTACGAGCGCGGGTCGATCTCCGCCAGCAGGTCGCCGGCCTTGACCATTTGCCCTTCCTCGAAATAGATCTTCACCAGCTCGCCGCCGACCCGGCTGCGCACATTGATGGTGTTGAGCGCCGTCACCGTGCCCAGTGCCTTGTAGTACAGCGGGAAGTCCCCGGTGACCGCCGGCGCCACGCGTACCGGAATCGGCCCGCCCGCCCCACCGAAGCCCGGACGCATCATCCCCGAACGGCCAGTGTGGCCGGCCTGCGCCTTCTCGCCGCCCTCCTTGTGGGTCGAACCGGCGGGCCAGAATTTCCAGCACAGACCGGCAATGACCAGCAGGACAAGCAGGCTCAACAGCCAGCGACGGGAGTTTCGGGAAGACGATTGCATGGAGTGATTAACCATTGGGCGCGTGGGCTTCTTTTACGGGAGGCTGAACGATAAGCACTGGTGGGGATTTAGCAAAGCAGCTTTACCGGCAATTTACCTTCCACTTACGTTTCAAGGTGTGAGGCAAAACACTGATACACAAATGAAAACGGCCTGGACAGAGCCAGGCCGTTAACAATTGTAAAAGCGCTTACTTGAGAACGGACAGCGCCGCTTCGTAGTTAGGCTCTTCCGCAATTTCCTTGACCAGTTCGCTGTGCAGGACGTTGTCGTTTTCGTCCAGTACAACCACCGCACGGGCGGTCAGGCCTTTCAGCGGGCCGTCAGCGATGGCCACACCGTAGTTCTCGATGAACTCGGCGCCACGCAGGGTCGACAGGTTTTGTACGTTTTCCAGACCTTCGGCACCGCAGAAACGAGCCTGGGCGAACGGCAGGTCAGCCGAGATGCACAGCACAACAGTGTTGCTGATGTCGTTGGCCTGAGCGTTGAACTTGCGTACCGAAGTGGCGCAGGTCGGAGTGTCGACGCTTGGGAAGATGTTCAGCACTTTGCGCTTGCCGGCGAAGTCTTTCAGGGTGACGTCGGACAGATTGCCGGCTACCAGGGAAAAGGCTGGCGCCTTGGAACCGGCTTGTGGCAGTTGGCCGTTGACTTGAACCGGGTTGCCTTTGAGAGTGACTTGAGCCATGAACGGAGTCCTTCTTAACGTTGTTGGGAAAGCATGCAAGAGGCGGAAGTTAACCACGAAATTGTCCGACGACCTATGCCTGAACCGAAATTGTCATGTGCCACCCCGCAAGATTGGATACAACCTTGAGCGTCAACCCAGCAATTGCAGCATGTTGCGATGCCGGGCCTCGAAGATCCGCCGCATGTAACCGTTCACCAGCAAGCCTTCGCTGAACGCCCCGCCAATCGCCGAGTACGTCACGTGGTCGGTGTACAGCGTACCGCCCTCGCCCGCCGCCACCCGGTGTTCATGCCGAAAGGCCCGCAACGGTCCCTTGAGCATTTCATCGACAAAATGCGTGTCGCTGACTTCACGGATCGTCACCGTCCAGTTCGACGGAATCAGATTGAACATCCAGTGCCGGAAGCGGAACTGCCGCCCGGCTTCGATTCGCAGGTTGCTCAGATCGATATCCCCCAGCGGCGTGATGCGTTCAGGGAAGATCTTCGGGAAATTGACCCCTTCCAGGCAGAAGTCGAGCACCTCGCTCGGGGTGCGGCCGGGGATCAGCGTGGTGAGTTCCAGGGTGGGCATGACGGACACATTCCGAATGAAGGTGATGCTTGTTAAAACGCGAGTCTGCATCTTTTCTTTAACGACCTGTCGATTCAGACCCCGGCCGTTCGACTAAGCCATGAATCCCTCACCTATCTGCGGAGAAACACCATGCGCTTCATGATCATTGTCAAAGCCAGCCACGACTCCGAAGCCGGCGTGATGCCCAGTGAGCAACTGCTGACCGACATGGGCAATTACAACGAACAACTGGCCAAGGCCGGCATTCTGGTTTCAGCCGATGGCCTGCACCCCAGCAGCAAAGGCGCCCGTGTGCGCTTCAGTGGTGAAAACCGCAGCGTGATTGACGGCCCGTTCGCAGAAACCAAGGAGCTGATCGCCGGCTACTGGATCTGGGACGTGAAGTCGAAAGAAGAAGCCATCGAGTGGGTCAAGCGCTGCCCGAACCCCATGCCGGGCACTGAGTCGGAAATCGAGATTCGCCAGGTGTTCAGCCCGGAAGATTTCGGCGCCGAGTTCACCCCGGAACTGCGCGAGCAGGAAGAACGCATCCGCGAACAAGCCAAGAAACACTGAATACCGAAAATTTGCGCAGGATCACTTTCGTGCACAAAGCAACTTGATCCTGCGCACAAAACCAAAGAATTAACCCCTTAGACTGGCTAACCCCCGATTAACTGCTAGCGTCAACAGACATGTCCTACAGGCTTGATAAGAAAGGGATTACGTCGTAACGGCCTAGAGAGTGCCGTGTCGTCCACTGAGCCACCAGGGAACCGGGGAATCATGTCCAAGCACAACAGGATCAACGTCTTGTGGTCGGCAAGCGTGCTGACGTCAGTCTTCAGCGGCCGTTCGAAAACGCTGATCAAAGCCGCCGGCTACGGCGTGATGAGCATGTTCGTCAGTTGCGGCGTCGGTGCTCAGGATTTCACCGCCAGCCCCGAAGAAGCCCGGGCCATTGCCAAGGAAGCCTATCTGTATGGCTTTCCGGTGGTGGAGATGTACAAGACCCTCTACACCCAGGCCATCGACACCAAGAGTCCGAACTACAAGGCGCCGCTGAACAAGATCGGCAACACCGCCAAGGCCTTCACCGCGAAAGACACCGCGTTCGTCACGCCGAACGCCGACACGCCCTATTCATTTGTCTGGATGGACTTGCGTGCCGAACCGCTGATTCTCACCCTGCCGCCTATCGAAGAGCACCGGTATTACTCGGTGCAACTGATCGACGCCTACACGCAGAACTTCGCTTACCTCGGCACCCGCAGCACCGGCAACAACGGCGGCCACTTCATGATCGCCGGGCCGGACTGGCAGGGTCAGCAACCGCTCAACATCGACCGCTTGCTGCGCAGCGAAAGCAACATCACCTATGCGCTTTACCGCACGCAGCTCTTCGACGACAAGGACCTGGCCAAGGTCAAACAGATCCAGAAAGGCTACAAGGTCGAGACCCTGAGCCACTACGTGAAGCAGAAAGCCCCGCCGCCGGCACCGAAGGTCAACTGGCCGAAACCGACGCCGACCATGAGCGAAACCCCGGACCTGTTTCGCTACCTGAATTTCATGCTGGCCTTCACCCCGCCGCAGGATGTCGAGAAAGACCTGCTCGGCCGCTTTGCCAAAATCGGCATCGGTGCCGGAAAGCCGTTTGACCCGAAGACACTCAGCCCCGAACACCGTAAGGCGCTGGAGGACGGCATTGCTGACGCGAAAGCCGAGTTCGCTGCCTTCAAGAAAGACAAGGTCGAGACTCATGAAGTCAGCAGCGGCGACTTCTTCGGCACCCGCGATCACCTCAAGGGCAATTACCTGTACCGCTACGCCGGGGCCAACATGGGGATCTTCGGCAACTCTGCCGAAGAAGCGGATTACATCGGCTATTTCGTCGACAAGGACGGCCAGCCGGCGGATGCCTCGAAACACGACTAC
The DNA here is from genome assembly GCF_058808435.1 of Pseudomonas sp. GW821-FHT11D10. Classification (NCBI taxonomy): domain Bacteria; kingdom Pseudomonadati; phylum Pseudomonadota; class Gammaproteobacteria; order Pseudomonadales; family Pseudomonadaceae; genus Pseudomonas; species Pseudomonas sp. GW821-FHT11D10. Next base: position 1,363,582 of record NZ_JBXARR010000001.1, read on the forward strand.
ACCCTGCATTTCGCCAAGGGCACCCTGCCCCCGGCCGACGCGTTCTGGTCGCTGACGATGTACGACGGCCAGAGCAAATTGCTGGTGGCCAACCCGCTCAACCGCTACCTGATCAACTCGCGAATGCTGCCGGACCTGAAGCTCGACGCCGACGGCGGCCTGACCCTCTACGTCCAGCACAAGAATCCGGGCAAGGACAAACAGGCCAACTGGCTGCCGGCACCGAACGGGCCGTTCTACGGTGTTTTGCGCCTATATCTGCCCAAACCGGAAGTGGCCAGCGGCGAGTGGAAAATGCCGCTGCTGACGCCATCCGACTCAAAACAATAAACGGAGTGTTTCATGGTCAAGCCTTGCGTTGTCCGCCCGTTGCTGGCGCTGTGCATGATCGGCAGTCCGTTGGTGTACGCGGCTGAAGGTGGCGTCGGCCGGCCGATCACCGGCCAGCAGGTTTTCTCCAATGCCGGTGTGATTCCGCCGGCGCCGGGCTGGGTGATGTCCGTGACCAGTATCTGGTACGACGGCGAGATCAAGGGCAGTGGCGGCGCGCCGATTTCCGGTGAGGTCAGCGCCGGGATCAAGATGAAAGTCTCCTACACCATGGCCAACCTCACCCACGTCTGGGACACCGGCAAGGGCCAATGGAATTACGCCTCGGCCATTGGTGTGCCCGTCCAGTACACCGACATCGATGCCGCTGTCACCGGCCCGCGCGGTCGCACTTTGGGCACCAGCGACTCCGGCACCCAGTTTGCCGATGCGCTGATCACGCCGATTGCTGCTGGCTACCACTTCGACGAGCTCAACCACATCGCGTTTTCGCTGCCAATCTACGTGCCGACCGGCGCCTATAACGATGATCGTCTGGCCAACGCCGGGCAGAACAACTACACATTCATGCCCACCGTGGCGTTCTCTCATCTGGACGGCAAGGGCGGCGAATTCACCCTCTCCGGCAACCTGCAGTTCTACACCGAGAACAAGGCTACCGATTACCGCACCGGCGACATCTTCACCCTCGAAGCCTTGTGGACCCACGGTTTCGGCAACGGCTGGAACGCCGGGCTGGTCGCCGGTTACGTCCAGCAGATCAGCGACGACAAGGGCGACACCGCCGACACCCTGAACGGCTTTCGCGGGCGCTCGGTGGGCGCCGGCCCGACCGTCGGCTGGAGCGGCAAGTTCGCCGATGCCCAGGCCAGCGTCAGCGCGCGCTGGGTGCCGGAGTTCGACACCAAGAACCGGCCTGAAGGCAACGGCGTCGCCGTCAACCTGACTCTGGCGTTTTTCTAGACCGCGGCCGGCCTCCTTTATAGCCGGCCATTCGATCCTCACGTGTCGAGAAGGGAACCTACATGACTGCACTGACCGACCTCAACGCCCTGCAAGCCAGCATCGCCGAAGCGGTGCTCGGCCAGGATCAGGTGATCCGGCAGATCCTGCTTGGCCTGCTGGCCAACGGGCACCTGCTGCTGGAAAGCCTGCCGGGGCTGGCCAAGACCCGCACGGTCAAGGCGCTGGCCAAACACCTGGACGCGAAGATGAGCCGCATCCAGTTCACCCCCGACCTGCTGCCCTCGGACATCACCGGTGCCGAGGTACTGCATCAGGTCGAGGGCAAGAACGAGATCCGCTTCCAGCCCGGCCCGCTGTTCGGCAACCTGATCCTCGCCGACGAGATCAACCGTGCGCCGGCCAAGGTGCAGGCCGCGTTACTCGAAGCCATGGAAGAACGGCAGATCACCGTGGCCGGCAACAGCCATGCGCTGCCGGAGCTGTTCATTGTGGTCGCCACGCAAAACCCGATCGAGCAGGAAGGCACCTACCCGCTGCCCGAAGCGCAGATGGACCGGTTCCTGATGAAAGTCCTGCTGGATTACCCCAACGCCGACAACGAAAGCCAGGTGCTGCGACTGTTGCGCGCCGAGGAGTTCGCCCAGGGCGCCAGCACCGCGCCGACCAAGGGCTTCGAGCTGGCGCAGGACGTGATCTTCGCCGCGCGCAAGGAGGTCAGCGCGGTGCACGTGTCCCCCGCCATCGACCGCTACCTGATCGACCTGATCAATGCCACCCGCCATCCGGCCGACTACGACGAAGACCTCGCCCGCTGGATCGCCATCGGCGCCAGCCCGCGCGGCGGCATTGGCCTGGATCGCTGCGCCCGCGCCGATGCGTGGTTGCAGGGCCAGGATTTCGTTTCGCCGGACAACGTGCGCGCCGTGGTGCACCCGGTGCTGCGTCATCGCCTGCAACTGAGCTACGACGCGGTGGCCGATGGCGTCAGTGCCGATCAGGTGCTCGACCGGATCCTCGACAAAGTCGCCATTCCGGCCTGAGGTCTGTTATGGAAACCGCCGACGGGCTGGTCTATGTCTCTCTCGCGCAATTGATGGCGCTGGAGTTCAAGGCCCGTGACCTGAGTTTTCTCGCCCGCCAGCCCCAGGGCAGCATCCTCGCCGGCAACCATGCCTCGCGCCTGCGCGGCCGGGGTTTGAACTTCGATGAATTGCGCCGTTATCAGCCGGGTGACGACCTGCGCCACCTCGACTGGCGCGCCTCGCTGCGCACCGGCAAACCGGTGGTGCGCACCTTCACCGAAGAGCGCGACCGCCCGGCGCTGATCGTGGTCGACCAGCGCATGTCGATGTTCTTCGGCTCGCAGCGCAGCTTCAAGTCCGCCGTTGCTGCCGAACTCGGGGCTTTGGCGGCGTGGATGGTGTTCCATGCCGGCGACCGGGTCGGCGGGCTGGTGTTCAACGATCAACGCATCGACAGCATCGCGCCATTGCGCAGCCGCAAACGGGTCGAAGCGCTGCTGAGTCGCATCGCCCAACAGAATCAGGCGCTGAACGCCGGCAACCCGGACGCCGAAGACGAGGATCAACTGGACAAGGCCCTGCAGCGTTGTCTGGGAGTGGCCGGGCACGACCATCTGATCTGCATCGTCAGTGATTTCGCCGGGGCCGGCGAGCGCACCTTGCAGTTGATGCGGCAACTGGCGGCGCACAACGACGTGATCGCCCTGCAAGTCTACGACCCTATGGCGCTGAAATTGCCGAGCGACGGCCGGCTGTTGGTGACCCAGGGCCAGTTGCAGGTAGAGCTGGCGGTCGAGCAACGCAGCGTGCACCAGCCATTGGGGGATTTCCTCGGTGGTCGGCTCAAGGACGTCGCCACCTTGCTGCGCCGCAGTCAGGTGCCGCTGATGATGTTCAGCACCGCCGAAGAAGCGCATCAGCAATTACGCGCCGAGCTCGGTAAATCCACGGGTGCGAGAAGATGAATCCGAACGTTCCGGACATCGGACAGCTCAAGGAGCTGGGCCTGCCGACGCCGGTGAGCTATGCACCGCAGACCTGGGGCTGGTGGGTGTTGCTGGCGCTGTTGGTGCTGGCGGCGGTGCTGATCGGTGTGCGGCGTTATCGGCAATGGCGACGGGATCAATATCGGCGTGAAGCGCTGGTGCGGTTGGCGCAATTGCGCGAGCGCAGCGATGACTTGAATGCATTGCGCGAGTTGCCGGAATTGCTCAAGCGTGTGGCGCTTTCGATGCCGGCTTCAACATCGGTCGCGGCACTGAGCGAGGAGGACTGGCAGCGCTTCCTGCAACAACACAGCAAAAAACCGTTGCCCGCCGATTTCAGCCAGCAACTGGCGCAACTCGCCTACGCCCCGGACGACGCATTACGCGCCCTGCCCGCGCCGCAGCGCTTGGCACTGTTCGACACCTGCCAACATTGGGTGGAGCGTCATCATGTGGCAGCTTGATTACCCGTGGCTGTTGCTCCTGCTGCCGCTGCCCTGGCTGGCCTTCCGTTACCTGCCCGCCTACCAGGAAGCGCGCAGCGCCGTGCGGGTGCCGTTCTTCGGCGCCATGAGCCGCGCCGTCGGCGAAACACCGGCCAGTGCCGGCACCCGCAGCAATCACTGGCAGCTGTGGCTGAATGTGCTGGTGTGGACCCTGTTGCTGGTCGCCGCTGCCCGCCCGGTGCTCGTCGAAAAACCCATCGAACGCCAGCAACCGGTGCGCGACCTGATGCTCGCCATCGACCTCTCGCAGTCGATGGAGACCGAGGATTTCACTAACGCCGCCGGTCAGAAAATCAATCGACTGGCCGCCGTCAAAGAGGTCGTGCAAGGCTTCATCGACAAACGCAAGGACGACCGCCTCGGCCTGATCGTGTTCGGCAGCGGTGCTTATCCGCAGGCGCCACTGACCCTCGATCACGCCAGCCTGTCCCTGTTGCTGGAAGACACCGGCATCGGCATGGCCGGCCCCAACACCGCGATCGGCGATGCGATCGGTCTGAGCCTGAAGCTGCTGGACAAGGCCCATGAACAGGAAAAAGTCCTGATCCTGCTCACCGACGGCAACGACACCAGCAGCGCCATCACCCCCGACCATGCCGCCGACATGGCCGCCGCCAAAGGCGTGGTGATTCATACCATCGGCATCGGCGACCCCACTGCTTCCGGTGAAGCCAAGGTCAATCTGCAAAGCCTGCAACAGATCGCCCAGGCCACCGGCGGCCAGTTCTTCCGCGCCGAAGACCGCACCGCGCTGGATCAGGTCTACAGCACCCTCGACCGGCTCACGCCGCATCAAGTGAAAACCCTCAGCCATCAACCCCAGCGCGAATTGTTTTACTGGCCGCTGGGCGCGGCGCTGGTGTTGCTGACCCTGTATCACCTCGGCGCGCTGCTGCGCCCAAGGTTGGCGGTTGCACGTCAGCGGCAGGAGGCCTGAGATGGAGATCAATCTCGGCGACTTCCACTTCTTGCGGCCACTGTGGCTGCTGCTTGGACTGTTCGCGGTGCTGCTGCCATTGATCTGGCGTCGCAGCCGCGATTTGCAGCGGCGCCTGCGCGGCAACATCGCCGAGCATCTGCTGCCGCACCTGCTGGTCACCCCGCAGGATCATCAGCGCCTGCGCCCGGTGCATTTGCTGTGTGCGTTGCTGGTGCTGGGCGCCGTGGCGGCCGCCGGGCCGACCTGGGAACAGGATCGGCCGGACTTTCTGGAGAATCGTGCACCACTGATCGTAGCCGTCGACCTGTCACCGTCGATGGACGCCAATGATGTTCCGCCCACGCGGCTGGAAGCCGCCAAACACACCCTGCACGACCTGATCCAGCGCCGCGCCGGTGCGCGCACCGCGTTGATCGCCTACGCCGGCAGCGCGCATCTGGTGCTGCCGGCGACCGATGACCCGGCGTTGCTCGACAGTTTCATTCAGGCCCTGGGCACCGGGCTGATCGACAAACCGGGCAAGAACGTCGGCGCCGTAATCGATCAGGCCAAGCGCCTGCTCGAGGCCGAGAAAACCCCGGGCAGCCTGCTGTTGATCACTGACGGCGCCGACACCGCGCAGCTCGATGGACTGGGCAAACAGTTGCAGGGCACCGGGTTGCAAGTGCTGGTGCTCGCGGTGGGCAATCAGGACGGCGGGCTGATTCAGGATGCGAGCGGCCAGCCGCGCACCGACAGCAACGGTCGTCCGGTACTGGGCAGCTTCGACCCGGCGGCGATCAAGCAACTGGCCTCGGCACTCGATGCGCCGCTGGGCAGTCTGACCCTGACCAACGACGATCTGGATTGGGTCGAACTGCACGCGCAACAGCACTTTCAGAGCGCCAGCGCCGAACAGCAGGAATTGCACTGGAAAGACGCCGGATACTGGCTGTGCTGGCCGTTGTTGCTGTTGGCCTTGTTCAGCGTGCGCAGGGGCTGGAGCGTGAACTGGATGCCGGCGCTGGCTCTGGCCGTGGGCCTCGGCTGGCCATCGGCGCCGGCGCAGGCCAACGCGCTGACCGACGCCTTCTTCACCCGCGATCAGCAAGGGCGCTGGGCCTTCGAGCATGAGCACTTCCCGCAAGCGGCGGCGCTGTTTGTCGATCCGTACTGGAAAGGCGTCGCGGCCTATCACGCTGCCGACTTCGATCTGGCGCTGGCGACCTTCGCCCGGCTCGACACGCCACAGGCGTATTTCTATCTGGGCAACATCTATGTGCGCCGCTTCAAGTTCGATCAGGCCATCGCGGCCTATCAGCAGGCATTGAAGCTGCAACCTCAATTCCCCGAAGCCACGGCCAACCTGGCACTGGCCATCGCGCTGCAAAAAGACACCGAAAGCGCCGAACAGAACGCTCCCGAAACCAAACCGGACGAGGTCAAGTTCGACAAGACACCGGGCAAGGGCCAGAGCAAAGCCGTGACCACAGAACAGGCGACGTCGGATGCGCTGTGGCTGCAGAACCTCACCACCTCACCGGCGAAATTCCTCCGGCAGAAATTCAGCCTGCAGGATCAGGCGGGGGCCCGGCCATGAACCGGATGCTGTTGATTCTGTGCCTGATGAGCGCCCAGGCGATCGCAGCCGAACCGCAACTGCGCGTACAGGCCCAGCTGCAACCCGCCGACGGCATCAAGGTCGGCGGTCTGGTGGAGCTGCAACTCGATGTCCTCACCGACACCTGGTTCACCAGCGCCGCCACCCTGCCCGACCTGAAACTCGACGGTGCGCTGGTGATGCCACCGGACGGTCAGGCCCAGCACCTGAACCAGACCATCGACGGCCAGGCCTTCAGCGGTCTGCGCTACAGCTACCTGATCACGCCCAACGCCGCCCGGACCTTCGACATTCCGGCGCTGACTGTAAGCGCCACACCCGGCCAGGCAACCACTGAGATCAGCGCCCGCAGCCAGCCGCTGCAATTCAGCGCCGCCCTGCCACCCGGTTTCAATTCCGGGGAAACACCGCTGGTGGCCACCGGGCTGCGCTTCAGCCAAACCGTCACCCAATCGGCCACGCCGCTGAAGGTCGGCGACAACCTCACCCGCCAGTTGACCCTGCAAGCCGACGGCGCACTGGCCATGGCCCTGCCGGTGCCTGCGCTGAGCGACGTCAAAGGTCTGAGCCGCTATGTGAAGACACCACAGGTCAGCAGCCTCGATGACGGGCGCGGCGATATTCTCGGCGGTCAGCGCATCGACAGCGTGAGCTATCGCGTCGACACCGCCGGGGCCTACAGCCTGCCGGCCATCGACGTGAAATGGTGGGATTCGCGCACGCAACAGATCCGCACCGCACAAGTCCCCGCAGTCAGCTTCGCGGCCAGCGCCAACAGCGCGTACAAACCGGTGTTCTCGATCACCGAGGACCTGCGCCAGCTCGGCCAGAACCATCGCCTGCACCTGTCCACCCAGGGATTCATCTGGCTCGCCGTGCTGGTCGCATTGGGCGTACTTGGTTATCTGGGCAGGCCCGCGCTCAGCCGTGCGCGCCGTCAATGGCAGCAGCGCCAGCTCGTGCGGCAACAGGCCCGCCAGCAATCGGCCGACTTCGCGTGGCAGCAGGTCGCCGGGCAACTGGCCGGTCAACCGCCGCAATTGACGGCCCTGTACCTGTGGCTGCGGCGCTGTGGTCTGGGCCTGAAACTGACCCACGCCGGGCCGCGTCTGCAAGGACTGTTGCGCAGCCTTTACGGGCGCGATCCGGCCGCTGGGCAGGCACTGGGTCAATTGCGTCAATCGTTGTCTACGCTTCACAGTCAGGCCGAACAGCAGCAGGCCCGCCCGGCCCCGGCCCTGCGCCCGCTCAACCCCGTTCACGAGAAGGATTTCCCATGACGAACCCGATGCTGCACCGCCAACGTTTCGGTCTGGCCCTGTTGTTCGGCCTCGCATTGCCGCTGCTGGCACAGGCCAGCGAACCGCTGCCGTCGTGGAACGACAGCCCGGCGAAAAAGCACATCATCGAGTTCGTCGAGGCGGTCACCGATCAGTCCGGCAAGGACTTCGTCAAACCCGCCGAACGCATCGCCGTGTTCGACAACGACGGCACGTTGTGGAGCGAGCAACCGGCGTATTTCGAGCTGCTGTTCGCCTTCGACGAGGTCAAGCGCACCGCCGCGCAGCACCCGGAATGGAAGACCACGCAGCCGTTCAAAGCGGTGATCGAAAACGACCACAAGGCGCTGGCCGCCGCCGGCATGGACGGTCTCCTGAAAATCGTCGCCGCCACCCACACCGGCATGACCACCGACGCGTTCGATGACTACGCCAAGACCTGGCTGACCCAGGCCCGTCATCCGAAAACCGGCAAACCGTACACCGAGATGATTTTCCAGCCGATGCTGGAAATGCTCGACTACCTGCGCAGCCAGGACTTCAAGACCTACATCGTTTCCGGCGGCGACACCGGCTTCATGCGCGCCTTCGCCGAAAAGGTCTACGGCATCCCGCCGGAACAGGTGATCGGCACCACCTTCGTGACCGCGTTCGAATACAAGGACGGCAAGGCCTCCATCGTGCGCACCGCAAAACTCGCGCACAACGACGACGGCCCGGGCAAACCGGTGAGCATCGATTCGGTGATCGGGCGTCGGCCGATCCTCGCCTTCGGCAACTCCGACGGCGACCTGCAAATGCTTCAGTGGACCGCCGCCGGTCCCGGCAAACGCTTCATGGGCCTGGTGCATCACACCGACGCCAAACGCGAATGGGCCTATGACCGCCAATCCGATATCGGGCGCCTGGACAAGGCCCTCGACGAAGCGAATTCCCGAGGCTGGACCGTGGTGGACATGGCGAGCGACTGGCGCCGGATCTATCCGTTCGATCCGCCCGTACCCGAGCAAGTGAAGTAACAGGAAATACGTTTGTCGTGCACCCCACCCCCGCGCTAAAGGAGCAAGTCATATGACTCGCATACGCAAGTGGATACCCAGGCTCGCCCTGGTGGCGACTTCAGTCATGGCCCTGTCGGCAACTGCCTCAGCGGCCGACAAGCCCAACATTCTGGTGATCTTCGGCGACGATATCGGCCAGACCAACATCAGTGCCTACTCGATGGGCGTGGTCGGCTACAAGACGCCGAACATCGACCGGATCGCCAAGGAAGGCATGATGTTCACCGACTACTATGCGGAGAACAGTTGCACCGCCGGACGATCCACCTTCATTACCGGCCAGACAGCGTTGCGCACCGGCCTGTCCAAGGTCGGGATGCCGGGCGTACCCGTCGGCTTGCAGGCCCGTGACGTCACCATCGCCCAGGCGCTGAAGGCCCACGGTTATGCAACCGGCCAGTTCGGCAAGAACCACCTCGGCGACAAAGACGAATACCTGCCCACCAACCATGGCTTCGACGAATTCTTCGGCAATCTTTATCACCTGAACGCCGAAGAGGAACCGGAACGCCCTTACTGGCCCAAGGATGATGCCGAGTTCGTCAAGGCTGCCTCTCCCCGTGGCGTGATCCACAGTTTTGCCGACGGCAAGATCGAAGACACCGGCGCCTTGAACAAAAAGCGCATGGAAACCATCGACGATGAAACCACCGCCGCTGCGCAGGCGTTCATCGAGAAACAGGCCAAGGCCGACAAACCGTTCTTCGTCTGGATGAACACCACCCGCATGCACGCTTTCACGCATGTGCGTGAGTCCATGCAGGGCCAGAGCGGCATGCCCGGCAACGAGTATGCAGACGGCATGCTCGAACACGACGGTGACGTGGGCAAACTGCTCAAGACCCTCGATGACCTGAAAATCACCGACAACACGATCGTGGTCTACACCACCGACAACGGCCCGAACCAGTGGTCCTGGCCGGATGCGGCCACCACGCCGTTCCGCAACGAGAAAAACTCCAACTGGGAAGGCGCCTATCGGGTGCCGGCAATGATTCGTTGGCCGGGCAAGGTCAAGGCCGGTGAAGTGTCGACGCAGATGTTCTCCGGTCTGGACTGGTTCCCGACCTTGCTCGCGGCGGTGGGCGATCTCGACATCAAGGATCGCCTGCTCAAGGGCGCGGACGTCGGCGGCAAGAACTTCAAGGTGCATCTGGACGGTTTCAACCAGCTGGACTACCTGACCGGCAAGACCGACAAGAGCGCGCGTAACGAGTTCTACTACTTCAACGATGACGGTGAACTGGTGAGCATGCGTTACAACGACTGGAAGTTCGTCTTCTGCGAACAGCGTGCACCGGGCGGCTTCAAGGTCTGGAGCGAACCGTTCACATGCCTGCGCGTACCGAAGATTTTCAATCTGCGCATGGACCCGTACGAACGCGCCGACGTGGTCTCCGACCAATACTTCGACTGGCTGGCGAAAAACGACTACCTGATCTTCCAGGGTATAAGCCGTTCCGCCAAGTTCCTGCAAACCTTCGTCGATTACCCGCCGAGCCAACGTCCGGCGAGCTTCAGCATCGACCAGGTCCGCGAGGAAGTGGACAAGAAAATTGCCGAGAAAATGAAAGCGGCCAAGTAAACCTGCGTGACCGCCGCTCGCCTGCGTTGGCGAGCGGCACTGTTTTCGGCTTGTGACCGAGTCGCGCCCATCGCGAGCAAGCTCGCTCCCACAGGGATTTGTATAACGCCATGGATCCCTGTAGGAGCGAGCTTGCTCGCGATGAGGCCCGTACAGTCGCAGCCATTCTTGAACCGGAACAAGGCCATCTGCATGTCCTCACGTGTCGCCAGCAAATCCCCGGCCCACCCCGTCCCGCACACCGCCACCGCGGCGTTGCTGATCCCCGCCCTGCTCTTGTGCATCTCCGGTGCTGCGGCGCTGGTTTACCAGGTGCTGTGGATCAAGCAGCTGTCGCTGGTGGTCGGGGTCGAGGTCTATGCGATCACCACCGGGATCAGCGCCTTCTTCGCCGGGCTCGCACTCGGTGGCTGGTGGTTCGGGCGCTGGGCGGATCGACTGAAGCAGCCGGTGTTGCTGTATGCCTGGCTGGAGGTGCTGGTGGCGGTGCTGGGCGTTGGTGCGACCTTTGCCATGAGCGTGGCGGCCAGTCCGTTTGCCTGGCTGCAGAATCATGTCGGACTGTTCGCCTGGCTGTTGCCGTTCCTTCTGGTGGGCGCTCCGGCGGTGTTGATGGGCGGCACGTTGCCGGTGCTGGTGCGCTCGCTGGCGGCCAGTCCGGGCAAGGCCGGCGGTCAGTTGTACGCCGCGAACACTCTGGGCGCGATCGCCGGCACGTTGCTCGCGGCATTCCTGCTGATCGCCACCCTCGGCGTGCGCGGCAGTGCGCTGGCCGCCGCGATGCTCAACCTGCTGGCCGCCGCCGGAGCGCTGGGCTGGCAGCGCCTGCGTCCAATGCCGGTCGAGGCGTCGGTCAAACATCACATCGAAAAGGCACCGGATCGCACCGCACTGTGGCTGTATTCCATCGCCGGCGGCGTGGCGCTCGGCTACGAAGTGGTGTGGTCGCAGTCGATCGTGCAATTCATGAGTACCCGCACCTACGCGTTCGCCGTGGTGCTGGCGACGTATCTGGCCGGACTGTTTCTGGGCAGCGCCCTGCTCGCCCGGCGAGTTGAACGGATTCGTGATCCGTGGGGCGTGTTCGGCCTGCTGATCGCCGGCGCGGGACTGATTGCCCTGCTGGAAATCGCCGTGCTCGGCCGCTGGCTGGTGATCGCCCAGAGCCAGGCGGAAATCTGGCTGCTGACCCAGGGCGCCAGTGAACTGGCCGGCATGAGCGCGCGTTTCGCCGTGGCGGCGCTGGCCATCGTGTTTGTCCCGACCCTGCTGCTGGGCGCGGCATTTCCGTTGGCCCTGCGCTTGAGTGTCGGGCAGGAGCGCATCGGTCGCGATGTCGGCGCGGTGGTGGCGTTCAACACCCTGGGCGGGATTGTCGGGGTGATGCTCTGCGGCTTCGTGCTGATTCCGCTGCTGGGGCTGGTGCGCACGCTGGGCCTGCTGGCGATCATCGCCGCCGGCATCGGCTGGTTCGCCGTGCGCAAGGGCCATGGCGTGAAGAAAGGCCGGCGTCAGGCCGTGGTTGCGCTCGGTCTGTTGTCGGTTGCACTGGCGGTGCTGACCCCGGTCAACAAACTCGCCAGCCTGCTGCCCGGCGCGCGCAACGGAACGCTGGCGTTCTACGAGGAAGGACGCGGCGGCACGGTGGCGGTGGTCAGCCAGGGAACAGGCCGCAATGCCTTTCAGCGTTTGTACATTCAAGGCGTGTCGAACACCGGCGATGCCATGCCGTCGCTGCGCTACATGCGCATTCAGGCATTGCTGCCGCTGTTGATCCACAACGGCGAACCGCGCTCGGCACTGGTGATCGGTTTCGGCACCGGCATCACCGCCGGCGCGCTGCTGCGTTATCCGGGGCTGGAACACCGCGTGGTCGCCGAACTGCTGCCAGCGGTGGTCAAGGCGGCGCCGCTGTTCAAGGGCAACTTCAACGCCGCCAGTGACCCCGGCGTCGATGTGCGTCTGCGCGACGGTCGTCAGGAACTGCTGCGCAGTCCGCAGACCTACGACCTGATCACCCTCGAACCACCGCCGCCCTCCGCCGCCGGCGTGGTGAATCTGTATTCCCGAGACTTCTACCAACTGGCCGCCAGCCGCCTGGAAAAACAAGGTCTGGTCGCGCAATGGCTGCCGCTGCCGACCCAGAACATCGACGACTCGCGCTCGCTGGTGCGCAGCTTCCTCGACGTGTTCCCGTACGCGACGCTGTGGACCAGCGAGTTCCACGAAATGCTGCTGGTGGGTTCACTGACGCCCATCGAGCTGGACGCCGGGAAAATCACCCAGCGCCTGCAACAGGACAGCGTACGCGGCGCCTTGCAGGACGTCGGCATCGGCTCGGCGGCAGCGCTGCTGTCGACCTGGGTCACCGACCGCGCCGGGCTGGAACGTTTTGCCGCCGACGCACCGCCAGTGACCGACGACCAGCCGCGCATCGAGTACGCGCCGTGGGTTCGCACCAAGGAAATCACCCGCGTACTGCCGGCCCTGCTGGATCTGTACGTCGCGCCGCCGCTGGTGAACGCAGACGCCGGGTTCGACGAGCGCATGCAAGCCCACCGCCAGCGCCTGATGCAGTTCTACCGCGCCAGCCTGCATGCCTACGACGGCGACCGCGATGCCTGGGGACGGGACATCCGCGAGGTGATGCGCGGGGATGGCGGCAATCCGTATTTCCGCTGGTTCGTCGGCGACTGAGCGAGACACGAGGACTTTTCGACGCGAAACAGGTAGGGTGCGCAACATCACAATGCCACCACTGGATCGCGTCGCGGTTTTTATGGAGTTGTCATCGCAATGAGTTGCTGGACCGTCCTTGGCCTGTCGGCCGACGCCGATGTGCGCACGATCAAACGCCAATATGCCGTCCTGCTCAAACAGACCCGCCCCGACGACGACCCCGAGGGTTTCCAGCGACTGCGCGATGCCTATGAGCAGGCACTGGCCTACAAGGAATGGCAGCAGTATCACGAGCAGAATCAGGACGAAGAGCAGGAGCAAACCCAGGACCAGCGCATTGAAGAATCCTGGGACCTGAGCGGCCTGACCGTGGTCGAGGTCGATGCCCTGCAACTGGCGACCCGTTCGCTGGACGGGCTCAGCGTTGAAGAGCTGAATCATCGCCATGCCGTCACCCTCGAACAGGGTTGCGCACATTTCTTCGAAGACACGGTGCTGCATCATTGCATTGAACACCCTGAGACTTCGCAGACGCTGGTGGACTGGGCCATCCCGACCTTCTTCTGGTTCAGCGCCTGGCAACGCCTCGAGCTGGACGAGATATCGATCGACCTGTTGCTGGATCAACAACGCGTGCGCATTGCGCAACCGATGCGTGATGCCCTCGAACGGGAAGACGTCGACGGATTTCTCCAGGCCTACGCCCGTTGTGCCGATTTCAACTGGCTGGCGATTGAACAACATCGGCAATGGTTCAACCGTGCCCTGAGCCATTTGCTGCTGGATGCGCCGTTCTGGTCTCCCGAGATTTTCGAACGGGTGCGCACCGGTCAAGGCTGGCACGGCAGCACGGGAAATCCCTGCCCTGATGGCGAATGGCAACGCCTGCTGGCTCGCCAGAATGCGCCGTTTTTTGTGGCTCGCCAGCAACAGCTCGCTCTGGAACCGCCGGCCACCCCCGAACACCGCGCCGCCCGCCTGCTGCTGGGCACCGGCTCGTTCAGCGCCCGCCGCGCACTGGCCCGACGCATGCGCGAAAAAGACTGGGCGCAGTGCCGCAAGTTGAGTTCGGAGCTGTACGCCAATCACCCCAAGGTCTGCGCACAGATGCCCGGCGGCACGGCGTTTTTCTGGCAAAGCTGGGAACTGAGCTTCAATGATTGGCCGACGTATGTGGGCGTGGTGCTGGCCTGCCTGATCGGCGCGTTCACCCATTACATTCCGTTGGGCGTGCGCCTCAGTGGACTGATCAATATCGTCTTGATCTCGACCGTGGTGTTTGGCGTGATCGTGGCGGGGCTCAATTGGCTGGTGCACAACGTCGCCCATCGGGTATGGCGGCTGGATGACCGGCTCAGCGCTGCTCTTTGCCCCGGAGCTTTCAAAGACTCGCCGCCGTTCGGCGTGCTGCGTGACCTGGTGCCCGGCGCGTTGATGGTGGCCGGGCTCGGCTGGTTTTTCGGCCCGATTGCCGGCGCGGTCTACGCCGCGACCCTGGCGACCTTCGGCCTGGTACGCCGCTGGCAGTCCAGGCCACGGGTGTCCTGGGAAGAGAGCCGTCCGGCCATGAAAGTCGGCGGGACGATCCTCGGCATTGTGGTGCTGGCCCTCGTGCTCGGCGTATTCAAAGTGGTCGCCAGCCAAGGCACGGTCAATCGCAATCAGGGCCTGCAACCCTGGACCGAACGTCTGTGCAGCCGCTTGCCGGCCACCACCGCCGAATGCAGCGCACCGGCCACCGTTGAACAGTGGTACGGCAAGGAGGCGCGCCCATGACCACGAGAGTGATGTTTTGCGTCGGTATTTTCTTCGCACTGGTGGTGATGGCGCTGACCAGTGCGACCCGCCCTTTCCTTCAGTTAGATCTCTGGCTGGACGGGCGCGATGCGCCGGTCACCGCCCAGGCTAATGCGCTGAGCCCGGTGATCGCTCGCGTCAACCGGATCGACGTGCAATGGCGAGCGGCCTACGATCGCTACAAAAACCCTCAACCGCCCTTGCCGCGCGACCAGCGCTGGTTGAAGAGCCTCAAGGATTTCGACGACAGTGACGCGTTCAATGTGCGGGACATTCAGCGCGATGTCTGCGGTCAGGGCCTCACGGAAAAACTCGATCTTCTGGCCTGGCAGCCTGAACTGGCGCGCCAGGCCAACGAGTACGTCCGGGCGCTGAGTCACGTCACGACCACCATTGCCCCCACGCGGTTTTACCGAGAAGCGAGCTTCACCTCGGGGTCGCAACAGCCCTCCCCTGGAGAACTGGCTGCCATCGAGCGCGTTTCACAGGAGTACATCGGCGCCTCGACGGCTCTGCGGCAAAGCCTGCTGCCGCTCGACACCGCGCAACGTCCCGAACAGCTCAAGCTGATCGAGGCGCGTCTGGGCAGGGACATTCACTGGGATTTGCTGGCTTACATGATTCAGGCGCGGGAGACCGTCGACGTGCTCGACGAAGCGATGAAAAACCGCACGCTGACGCCGAAGTTGCTGGCCCAAACCACCGCGAAACTGCAACAGGCGTGGAACCGTCGCGAATCCTGGCTCGCACCGCGCACGGGTGGATTCCAGAACAAGACCGATGCCGCACGGGATCTGTGGCTGCGCATCGGCGAGCCGGGGCAAGACTATCTCGAGGCATTGAACACCCTGCAAGCAGACTGGCACAACCACGCTAAGCCCGAACGTTTGAGCGAGGACTACTACGCCGTGACCCGCAGTTACGACGGCTTGCTCAGCCATTACAACCGACTGGCGCGCGCCAGTTTCTGACGCAGTGCACACGCCGGATCGCCCTCAGGGACGACCCGGCGTGCCGGTCTTACTTGGCCTTGAGCTTGAGGTAGGACTGATGCAGATCCGCCGCCCAGCCATCGATCACGCTTTTCACGTCATCGGCCTTCATCACCTGCGAATCGTTTTCCAACGGCTTGCCGGTGCCTTTGCGCACCACCTGCGCCGCCACTTTGTTGGTGCCGCCATCGAGGAACACCGCTTCGGTCGCCAGGGTGGTTTCCTGATCGCGAATGCCGCTGGCGGTGCTGACCGCTGCGGCGACCAGGGCAATCGGAATCACTTCATAGGCGTGCAGGCCTTCGGTCTTGCTGCTCACGGCGGTGATCGCCGCGCGTACCACGATCACACCTGGCCCAGGGCCTGAGGCCAGCGGCAGGGATTTGCCCAGTTCACGCTTGAGCGCCTGATCGTAGTAGCTGGTGATGCCGTTGAGGGTCTGCTGCGGAATCTTCACGGTGGGTTGCGGTTTGGGATAGAGCTGGGTCGGTTCGACGTAGACGCTGGTGAATTTGCTGATATCGATTTTCGGGTCAATCCAGCGCATCACTTCAGCCCCCGACGGGGATTTGGCCTCCCTCAGCTGGCTGTAGTCCTTGAGGAAGCCTGAGTACTCGTCGGGTGCGACGGTTTTGCTGGAGCAGCCCACCACGCCCAGCGTGGCAATGCACAGGGTGCTCATCATTACGGCTAGCTTCATGCTGTAACTCCTGTCGGAAGGCCGGATTTATTACATTGGGGAGTTACAGGTATAGCTAAAACCGCGCGGTTTGCGATCACAAAACACAATATTCACACCACGCGGCTTCCACTCATTTGACAGATGCAGGTCAGGCGGCAAAGCTGCATCAAGCTTGAACGCGCGCCAGACGGCAAATGCACCTGGACTACGGAAGTCGCAATGCCCAAGCATAAAAATAAAGCTGCACCGCTTCAGCCTGATGCTTCACCGACCTCGTTTTCACGTTACCTGTTTCCCGTTTCCATCGGCGTGCTGCTGGCCGCCGTGGCGGGGATCGGCTGGTTTCTGTTCAGCCCGGCGCCGGTGCCGGTCAAACCGATGCCCGTGAGCGCCCCGGTTGTGGCGCCGGCCAAACCTGCACCCACCGTGGCGGCGGCGCCCGCGAGCATGGTTGATGAGCAGCAATGCCAGGGCTGTCACAACGAGCAGGTCAAGGATTGGCAAGGCTCCCATCACCAGTTGGCGATGCAACCGGCAAACGCTGAAACCATGCTTGGCGACTTCAACAACGTCGTGGTCAAAGCCGAAAACGAGACCACCCGATTCTCGCGCAAGGGCGACGACTTCTGGGTCAATACACCGGGCATCGACGGCAAGAACGCCGACTTCAAAGTCGCCTATACCTTCGGCATCGCTCCGCTTCAGCAATACCTGATCGAAGTCGGCGAAGGCCGATTGCAGGCGCTCGGTGTGGCCTGGGATACCGAGAAAAACCGCTGGTTTCATCTCTACCCCGGCCAGGGCGTGAACTTCAAGAATCCGCTGCACTGGAGCAAGCCGAGCCAGAACGCCAATTTCATGTGCGTCGAGTGCCACACCACCGGGTACAAGCGTAACTTCGATGCGGCGAGCAACACCTTCGCCAGCCAGTGGAACAGCCTCGGCGTCGGCTGCCAGGCCTGTCACGGCCCGGCGTCGAATCACCTGGAATGGACGGCGAAGAAAACCGACCTGATCCACGCCGGGTTCGCCGTCGATCTCAAGGACAAGAACGCCACCGTCGAAATCGAAACCTGCGCCCGCTGCCACGCTCGCCGCGCACCCTTGGGCGATGGCTACACCGTGGGCAAACGCTTGATGGACGATTACCTGCCCAGTGTCCTCACCCGCGAGCTGTATGCGCTGGACGGCAAGATCAAGGACGAAGTGTTCGAACACGGCTCCTTCGCCCAAAGCAAAATGTTCGACAAGGGCGTGCGCTGCAGCAATTGCCACAATCCTCACAGCACCGCGCTGAAAGCGCCGGGCAACGCGGTGTGCCTGCAATGCCACAACACCGCCGGCAAAACCTCGGTCGAGGGCGTCGACGGCAAGGGCCTGCAAGCCAAGAACTACGACAGCATCGAACACACCCGCCACACCCCGGGCCAACCCGGCTCGCAATGCGTGGATTGCCACATGCCCGGCAAGTTCTACATGGGCAATGACTTCCGGCATGACCACAGCTTCAGCATCCCCAACCCCGAACGTGCGCAAAAGCTCGGCACGCCGGACGCCTGCCTGACCTGCCATCAGGGCAAGGCTGGCGACAAGGTCACTGCGCAGTTCAAATTGTGGAATGCCTCGACCACGCCGCAAGCGCCGCGTTACGACGAAACCCTGTGGCTGATTCGCAACGGCCAGCCGGGTGCTGCGCAGGCGTTGTATGAGCAGTTGCAGCGCAGCAATCTGCCGGCGATCCAGCGGGCGACGTTGCTCGCAGAGTTGCCGCTCTATCCAAGTGAACAAGCCCTGACACTGGCGACGACGGATCTGAAAAACCCGGCGCCGCAGGTTCGCGAAAACGCTGTGCGGGCGATCAGCGCTTTCCTGCCACCGCCGGAGCGTTTGCCTCTGTTGACGCCGTTACTGGGCGATCCGGTGAAAGCGGTGAGAATCGCTGCGGCGCGGGATCTGCTGAGTGTCGCCCGCAATGGTCTGGGTTCGGCGCAGGCCAATTGGGAGGCGGCGATTGTCGAGTACGAGGCGGTGCAGAAAAGCCTGGCCGAACGTGCCGAGGCCAACCTGAATCTGGCGATGCTTTATCAGGCCAGCGGCCGCAGCTCGGAGGTTGAAGGACTGTTGCGAACCGCACTGAAACGCGACCCGGATTTCTACCCGGCGCTGGTCACGTTGGTGCAATGGT
The DNA here is from genome assembly GCF_058808435.1 of Pseudomonas sp. GW821-FHT11D10. NCBI lineage: Bacteria > Pseudomonadati > Pseudomonadota > Gammaproteobacteria > Pseudomonadales > Pseudomonadaceae > Pseudomonas > Pseudomonas sp. GW821-FHT11D10. Next base: position 1,382,193 of record NZ_JBXARR010000001.1, read on the forward strand.
TGGAGGCCAATGGTCGCGGTCCCGAGGCGCAGCAACTGCTGGATGAAAACCTCAAGGCACATCCGGATGCCGCCCTGTTGCAGCACACCCGGGGCCTGTCATTGATCCGCGCCGGCAAACCGGCCGAAGCCATGTCGCCCCTGCGCAAGGCCGCGCAACTGGAACCGCAGAACGCACAGTACGGTTATGTGCTGGCGGTGGCGCTGCACGAAAGTGGCAAGGTCGATGAGGCGTGCGCGCAGCTGGAGGCGCTGCTCAAGCTGCAACCGGCGAACCGCAATGCGCGGTTGTCGCTGATTCAGTGGTATCTCGACAGCGGGCAGGAGCCGAAGGCGCAGGTGGTGTTGCAGGGGTGGAAGAAGCTGAATATGGGGGATCCGGCGTTGAAATGAAAACAGGCGGGAGCAGCACTCTTCTGCTCCCGCCTGATTGCGTCACCAGCTCGAAGTCTCTCCGCTGCGCAACGCCATCTCCCGCCGGCTGTTCGCCCGCATCGCCTTGATCAGCGACACCGTGCCCACCAGCAAAATCGCCGCACCAAACAGGAAGTCGATGTTGTACAGCTGGAAATCCTGCACAGGCCCCACCAGCACCGTGCGCACCAGGCCAATCCCCACCAGCGTGGCGAGGAAGTCGATCCCCGGCTCATCGCGGTAGAACACCAGCAGCAACGGCAGGCACAGCACCAGGAGCATCAACAGCACTACAACCTTGAACGAGCCTTTGCGCTCGACGCTGAACGCGCATTCGTGGGGGCCGTAGGCTTTGTAATCCTCGTCGCGGATCATCGAGTTTTTCTCGTTGATGTAGTCGGCGCGGTTGTACTTCTGGATCGGCGTGAAGGTGTTGGACATCTCCATCAGCGTGGTGATGTTCTTGAAGCGCAGGTCGATGCGCTCGCTGCCCTTGAGGTAATACAGCACCGGTTTGTAGCCGTAGCGATAGGTGTCGAAAGGAAATTCGGTGACCCGGCCCTGAACACTGATCGGGCGCGATTCGAGTTCGGCAAAGGCGCTCTTGTCGGTCGAGGCGAGGTTGCGGCTCAGGGGCAGGACTTTCACCTGTTCGAGGAAGATCGGCGTGACGCCAAACGACCACTGCAACGGTTCCAGGCGCAGACGCAGTTCGTTGCGGCCCAGGTCATAGCGGTTGAAGGTACGTTCGGAGACCACCACTGCGCCGCTGAGCATGAACTCGCCGCGCAGGTTGTTGGTGATGCGCAGGGTCAGTTGATCCTTGCCCAGCAGCGCCGCTTCGGTGTTCGGCGGTGTGCCGCACCAAGCGGTGCTTTCGCCGATGCCACCGAGCTGACCGCCGCGGTTTTCGTTGAACACATAGATGTAACCGGCCCACAGCGTCACCATCAGCAGCAACGCGGTGATGCCCAGAATTTTTTTGCCCGGACTCACTGATCAGACTCCCTTCTTCGTTCCGTCGTCCAGCCGAAAACCCGCTGGCGACGGGGACTCTACCAAAAGGCCACCATCGACCCAAGGAAAAATCCCCGATTCATCAGGGTTCTAAGGGTTTCCCCTGCATCACCTGCGCCGGAACAACGGTCGCGGCTCGATCACCGAGCGCCCGTACAACACGCTCATCCCGGCCAGGCCCTTGAGCGCATCCTCGGCGGATTTGTCTTCGCGTACGGCGAAGCTGTCGAAACCGCATTGGCGCATGTGGCTGAGCTGGTCGCGCAGCACATCGCCGATGGCGCGCAACTCGCCTTTCCAGCCGAAACGGCTGCGCAGCAGATAGGCCTGGCTGTAGGCGCGGCCGTCGCGAAAGCTCGGGAAGTCGAGGGCGATCAGTGGCAGTGAGGTCAGCCACGGCAACAGGCTTTCAACGCCGTCGTCCGGGCCGAGCCAGACCGCATGGGTCGAGGGTGATTCGAGCCAGTGGGCCAGCGGCAGAATCAGCATTTCAGTGCTGTCAGCCGTTTCAGGCGAGCGGATCAGCGTCCACGGATCATCCAGCACGATCCGCGCCCCACTCGCCTCCATCCTCAGCAGATTGTTCATGCCGACACCTCCAGCGTTTTCGGATAGACCCGTTCCTTGAACGGCTCCAGGCCGATGCGCGCCACGGTATCGACGAACAGTTCTTCGGCCTCGCGATAACGCACGAAGGTGCCGATGATTCGCTCGATCACCTGCGGCACCTCGGCAGCGCTGAACGACGGGCCGATGACTTTGCCCAGTGCGCTGTTCTTGCCCTGGGCGCCGCCGAGGGTGATCTGGTACCACTCGCTGCCGTTTTTATCGACGCCGAGAATTCCGATGTTGCCGATGTGGTGATGGCCGCAGGCGTTCATGCAGCCGGAGATGTTCAGGCTGATGTCGCCCAGATCATGCAGGTAATCGAGGTTGTCGAACCGTGCCTGAATCGCCTGGGCAATCGGAATCGACTTGGCATTGGCCAGCGCACAGAAATCACCGCCGGGGCAGGCAATGATGTCGGTCAGCAGACCGACGTTGGCGGCGCCCAGCCCCTGCTCTTTCGCCAGTTGCCACAGCGCATACAGCTCGGACTTGGGCACATCCGGCAGGACGATGTTCTGCTCGTGGGCGATGCGGATTTCGCCGAATCCGAAACGCTCGGACCAATCAGCCACGGCCAACATCTGCGCATCGGTCACGTCCCCCGGCGGCGCGGCCAGGCCCGGTTTGGTCGACAGCACCACGCTGGTGTAGCCCGGCACCTTATGCGGTTGCACGTTGCGCGCGACCCAACGGGCGAACGCCGGGTTGTCGGCCAGGTGCGTGCCGAAATCCAGATCGGTGCCCGCCAGCGCTTGGTAACTCGGCGGCACAAAAGCACTGGCGACCCGCTGGTATTCATCTTCGGTCAACTGCGCCGGGCCGTCCTTGAGGTGTTGCCATTCCTCCTCGACTTCCTTGGCGAACGCTTCGATACCCAGCGCCTTGACCAGAATCTTGATCCGCGCCTTGTACTTGTTGTCGCGCCGACCGTGGCGGTTGTAGACCCGCAGCACCGCCTCGACGTAGGACAGCAAGTGCTGCCACGGCAGGCCGTCGCGGATCTGCAATCCAAGGATCGGCGTGCGCCCCAGACCGCCGCCCACGATCACTCGCAGCAGCATCTGGCCGTCACGTCCAGGGTAAAGATAGAGGCCGATGTCATGCATCATGATCGCCGCGCGATCCTGTTTCGCCGAGCAGATGGCGATCTTGAACTTGCGCGGCAGGAACAGGAATTCCGGGTTGATCGTCGACCATTGCCGCAGGATCTCGGCCAGCGGACGCGGGTCGATCAACTCGTCCGCCGCGACCCCGGCGAAGGCTTCGGTGGTGATGTTGCGCACGCAGTTGCCCGAGGTCTGGATCGCATGCATGTTGACCTGCGCCAGACGTTCGAGAATGTCCGGCACTTCGTGCAGTTCGATCCAGTTGAACTGCATGTTCTGCCGGGTGGTGAAGTGGCCGTAGCCACGGTCGTAATCCCGGGCGATGCTCGCCAGTGTGCGCATCTGTTCGGCGCTCAGCGTGCCGTAAGGAATCGCCACCCGCAGCATGTAAGCGTGCTTTTGCATGTACAGGCCGTTCTGCAGGCGCAGCGGCAGGAACTCTTCTTCGCTCAACTCCCCGGCCATGAAGCGCTCGACCTGATCGCGAAACTGCGCAACGCGCTCGAACACCAGCGCCCGGTCGTAATCATCGTACTGATACATCGGCCTACTACCTCGTCAGGAACTTGCACGGATTCCTGTGGGAACGGGCGAACCCGAGATAGCGCCAGTTCGCGTCTGGCGCTATCTCGGGTTCGCCCGTTCCCACAGTATTTTCCCTGACTATGGCCGAACAGCGCAGCCCGTTACAGATTCACCTGAACGCATAAAAACCGTATCAGGGCGCGGCAGATGGCCGCAGGCAGCGCTTCGATCTGATCCGCATAAATGAACAATTCCTGAGCCTGTTTTGTTTCTGGCGGGGTTTCTACAGTGCAGCTCGTGCCAGACCGGGTGGCCTGGCAAGACTTTGCAACCGTGGATGAACTGACCATGAGCACAGCAACAATCGGACAGGCTTATAACTACAAGGTCGTCCGCCAATTCGTCATCGCGACTGTTTTCTGGGGTGTCGTGGGCATGGCGATGGGGGTATGGATCGCCTCGCAACTGGTATGGCCGGACATGAATCTGGACTTGCCGTGGACCACCTTCGGCCGCTTGCGACCGTTGCACACAAGCCTGGTGATTTTCGGCTTCGCCGGCAGCGCGCAATTCGCCGCCAGTTACTACGCGGTGCAGCGCACCTGCCAGGTGCGGCTGTACTCGGACAAGCTCGCTGCCTTCACCTTCTGGGGTTGGCAATCGGTGATCGTGATCATGCTGGTCACCCTGCCGATGGGCTACACCACCACCAAGGAATACGCCGAGATCGAATTCTCCGGCGCGGTGTGGATGGCGGTGGTCTGGGTCGCGTATGCCGTGGTGTTCTTCACCACCGTGGTGCAGCGCAAGACCAAACACATCTATGTCGGAAACTGGTTCTTCGGCGCCTTCATTCTGGTGATTGCCATGCTGCACGTGGTCAATCACCTGTCGATTCCAGTGGACTGGTTCAAGTCCTATCCGGTGTACTCCGGCGCCACCGACGCCATGGTGCAGTGGTGGTACGGGCACAACGCGGTGGGGTTCTTCCTGACCACCGGGTTCCTCGGGATGATGTATTACTTCGTGCCCAAGCAAGTGAATCGGCCGGTGTATTCGTACCGGTTGTCGATCGTGCACTTCTGGGCGCTGATCACTCTGTACATCTGGGCGGGCCCGCACCACTTGCACTACACCGCGCTGCCGGACTGGGCGCAGTCGCTGGGCATGGCGATGTCGTTGATCCTGCTGGCCCCGAGCTGGGGCGGGATGATCAACGGGATGATGACCCTGTCCGGCGCATGGCATCAGTTGCGCACCGACCCGATCCTCCGTTTCCTCGTTCTGTCGCTGGCGTTCTACGGCATGTCGACCTTCGAAGGCCCGATGATGGCGATCAAGACCGTCAACGCCCTCTCCCATTACACCGACTGGACCATCGGCCACGTACACGCCGGCGCGCTCGGCTGGGTGGCGATGATCACCTTCGGCGCGACCTATCACATGGTGCCCAAGGTCTTTGGCCGTGAGCGGATGCACAGCACGCCGCTGATCAACCTGCACTTCTGGCTGGCGACCATTGGCACGGTGTTGTACATCGCTTCGATGTGGGTCAACGGGATTACCCAGGGCCTGATGTGGCGGGCGATCAACGAGGACGGCACGCTGACCTACTCGTTCGTCGAAGCGCTGCAGGCCAGCCATCCGGGGTTTGTCGTGCGCTTTGCCGGTGGGGTGTTCTTCCTGACGGGCATGCTGCTGATGGCCTACAACGTGTGGCGCACGGTGCGGGTGGCGGACGTTGCGATTGCCCATCGTGAAGCGCAGATCGTCTGATCAGGGGAGCCGGTCATGTTCGATATTTTCTTGAATGTGTTGGGTGTGGTGTTTCTGTGGCTGGCGGTGGAGTACTGCTTGCGGCACGAGACGGCCGAGAGCCTGGATGAGGCGAGTCTGACGCCGTTTGCGGATGATCCGGAGGTGGCTCGGCGGGTTGAGTTGGCCACCGGTAAGACCGTGAAAGCGGTGGCGCCGGAGGTGGCGAAGCCGGGGTGGGTCAATCTTGAGATGTGAGCTACTTCCGTTGATCGTTCCCACGCTCCGCGTGGGAATGCAGCCCGGGACGCTCCGCGTCCCTTCCAGAGCTGGAACGCGGAGCGTCCCTTGAGGCATTCCCACGCAGAGCGTGGGAACGATCAGCTAGGGGTGGCTTTTGATCTTAGGTGCGGTCTCGGGGAATCAGGCTTTGCAATTGCTGCGCGAGGAAATTCGCATCGAAGGCAAAGGTATCCGGTTCTTTCAAGCCATTGGTCTTGCGCCACTGCCAATCACCATTGGGCAGCCCCACCAACGAAACACTCCCGTACCGCGCCGCCGTCAGCCCCATCACCGCCAGCGAAATCTGCCCGCCACTGCCCATCACATCCGGCACAAACTCCACCGGTTTGCCGGCAATCACGATGCTCAGCTTCTCAGTCTTGAAGGTCGACGTTTCCACCGGAGTGCTCGGCCCGAACGCCACATAAGCCTCCCGATTCACCTCCAGCAACCCCGGCGCCTGCACCGGTTCAAGCCATTGCTGAATCTGCCCGAACAACTCGGTGATCCGTGTGGCCCAGGTCGCCGATTGCGTCTCGAACACCTGCTTCTTGTGCGCTTCGCTGTCGGCATAGTGGCGAAGCATTTCGCCCAGTTGCTGTACGTCGTCCATTGCGGTGTTCCTTCAAGGAAGCAGTGCTGCGGACGTCGAGCATGGCAGATGCCGATGACGACCGTGCAAGTCATTTGCCTGCACGGTCGCCTCGTCGGCCATTGACGGACAGAAGGTCAGCGCTTGCGCAGGCGCGCCATGCTCAGGGTGTCGACCCATTGCCCGTCACGCACCGCGTAATCGCGGAGCAGACCTTCGGTTTCGAAGCCGAACTTGCGATAGAGCCCGATGGCCGCCTCGTTGTCGGCGTACACGCTCAGTTCGACCCGGTGCAGGTTCATCCAGTTGTCGGCGATGTCCAGCGCCGCGGCCAACAACTTCGAACCGACACCCTTGCCCTGCCACGCCACCGCAACGGCCATGCCGACACTGCCGGCGTGACTGCGGCGAATTCGCGAAAACTGTTCCAGCCCCAGATTGCCAATCACCACCCCCTGATGCAGCGCCACCAGTTGCACCACCCGCTCGTTGTCCGGCGCCAGGCGTTTGCGCCAGACCTCGGTGGTCTGAAACGGCATCTGCAACACCTGCCGGGTCACGGCCGGGTCGTTATAGAGCGCGGTGATGCCCTCGACGTGGGACTCGCTGAAGCGTTCGAGGTGAATGGCGGAGTTGTGCTCAGGCATGAAAGATCCCTCCTGGATCAGTGCGTGGCCGGTCACTGTAAACCGCTTCTTCACGGATTCGCCATGACTGTTTAAAGCCGTTGACCGAAACGTCCGGCAAGCCACAACGCCTTGCGCCATTGCCTACGCATCCGCCAGAATCCGCCGGCTTGTGCGCCTTGAGGGCCGGCTCTATCGTTTCCGGGTTGCTGATGAATCAGCGATCGGATTTGACCGTCCGACTCAATCAAGGCGCGCCAGTGCCCAGGACCGGATTCAGACGTCTTTCTGAACCCACGTGTCGCGGTGGCTGTGCGTGGGATACCTTCGGGTATGCCGGGTTCCTTGATTCCCGGTCGGTCAACCCGCGTACAGCTGCCACCTTTCGATTGACCGCGAACGGTTGCAGCTCCGTCTATCAAGGAGCTTCACCATGATCAAACCAACGCCGAACCCACCCGAAACCGACACCACCTCGCCCTACGAATCCCTCGATTCAAAGACCTTCCACGAAGCCGCCGAACGTGCCCTCGACCACTACTTCAATCCCCTGCTCCCCAGAAAACCGCTGCTCAAACCCAACACCCGCTACCTCATCGCCCCCGGCATCGACAGCGAAGAACTGCTGGCCGACGCCTGCGAAACCCTGACCTCGGCCAAAATCATGGCTACCGACTTCGCCGGACTGGTGGACGGCTCGCATCGGCATGTGCTGCTGGGCATTGCGCAACTGATCATGCTGGGGGAACTGGCGGTGAATCGAGCGCTGGATAATCTGGAGGTGGCGGCTGAGCCGCGCGTCTGAGTGTTGAAACCGAAACGGCCCCTTTAAGGGGCCGTTTTTGCGTTTGCAGGAAACCGTTCACCGATGACCATTCGTCTCGAAGTCACGCTCACCTGTCAGATCTGACAGGTGACGAGGCTCTCCTTTCGCGGTGTCATGAACTTCGCCCCGAAGATGGCTTCCCACCGCACGCCAGGAGAGCAACATGAGCATCAACGTCAATTCAACACAGATCAGCGCCTTGCTCCAGCTGTATCCGATGGCCATTCCCGGCGCAGTAGAAAACCTGCAACCGCCAGGGGTCTACCATCTCGGCATTCCCGAGAGCATTCATTCGCCATCCACCAAACTCTTCATGGTGATCGACCCGGTCACGTTGTTTTCCACTCCCTTTGCAGCAGGTGACTCCGTAAGACTGTGGGTAAACAGCCAGGCGACATCCGTGATCAAGCCGATCAAGCCGGGCGAAGAGAACGACCGCATTTTTATGGAGGCTCCTTGGGGAGTGTTGAAGGATGGCCTCAATACGCTGTACTACGAAGTCACCCGGGTCAGCGGTAATAAAGATCAATCCACCCCGATACTGAATGTGCTGTTCAACAACCCGGTCTCCGGTATCACGGTCAGCCATCCGGCCAGCATTGGCCCAGGACAAACGGGACCAATCACCATCACCATCAGCTACCCACGCCCCTTCGGAACCGTGACGCTGACCATCGGCAACTGGAGCATCACGCTTACCAACTTCGATCACACCAAACCGATCCTTTATCCCCTGACAGTCACTGACCTTCAGCAGATCGGTGACGGTAACCACCCGGTCAGTGCCACGGTGGTCGATCAATTGACCAACAGCAATATGTCGGCGACTTCGTTTATTGATATTCGTGCAAATCAGCAACAAGAATTGGTCATTGATAAAACCCCAATGCATATGGACACTCCGGTTTACAAGAACTCATATGGTTGGGCCACCAAAGTAGTTACTGAAGCTCCACAACGACGGATACCGATCGCGGGGCAAGCTCCGTTCCAATACCGCTCAGCGAATGTCTTGGTCGCACAAGTCGATGCAAGCGGTACGGTTACTAGTGGCCAGACCGGTAGCACGTTAATCACCGTGACTGCTGCCAACGGCAAGAGCGATTCCTATCCCGTTGAGGTATCCAACAAATATCAGCTTTTGGTCAACAAGTCGTCAATGAGCCCTGCTCAAGCATTGGCCTGGATAAGAAGCGTCGGTGGCTTGGTAGATACTGCAGTGTCGAATGTGGCTGCTCTTGATCTGGTCAATCCGTTGCCTGATCTATTTGATAACGTGGCTGGCCGGAGTGTGGCTTGTTGCAATTTCGATATTCCCAGTATCAATAGCATTCAGATCTTGTTCTGGGTGACGGGAGGTTCGTATCCGTATATAGGAGCTACTACTATTCCATTAACCAGTGCGGACAAGGTAAGAGCTTTGACTATTGTCCCCAGGTAATCCCCGATACTGCCCCGGCGTCGCCGCCAGATGCTGTTTAAAACAATCAAAACAATGGGGACAACAATGGGGGCGGACAACAATGGGGACAGATTTATTTAATTACGGCCGGGTCGTTATAGAGCGCGGTGATGCCTTCGACGTGGGATTCGTTGAAACGTTCGAGGTGAATGGCGGGGTTGTGCTCAGGCATGAAAGATCCCTCCTGGATCAGTGAGCAAAAGGGGACGCATTTATTTACCAGCCCTTAATCAGTGCGTAGCCGATTGCTTTAAACCGTTTTTTCGCGGGCTCACCATGACTGTTTAAAGCCGTTGACCGAAACGTCCTGCAAGCCACAACGCCTTGCGCCATTGCCTACGCATCCGCCAGAATCCGCCGGCTTGTGTGCCTTGGGGGCCAGCTCTATCGTTTCCGGGTCGCTGATGAATCAGCGATCGGGTTTAGCAGCTCGGCAATTCTCAAGGCACGCTGGTTTCGCCATTTCTGTTTATGGCGGCTTGCGTGGGGCACTTCGGTGCGCCGGGATCCTTGAGCCTGGTCTGCTAACCCGCGTACAGCCGCCACCTCATTCGTTTAGCAGCGATGGATGACGGCTCCATTTCTCAAGGAGCTTCACCATGATCAAACCAACGCCAAACCCACCCGAAACCGACACCACCTCGCCTTACGAATCCCTCGATTCAAAGACCTTCCACGAAGCCGCCGAACGCGCCCTCGATCACTACTTCAATCCCCTGCTCCCCAGAAAACCGCTGCTCAAACCCAACACCCGCTACCTCATCGCCCCCGGCATCGACAGCGAAGAACTGCTGGCCGACGCCTGCGAAACCCTGACCTCGGCCAAAACCATGGCCACCGACTTCGCCGGGTTGGTGGACGGTTCGCAACGGCATGTGCTTTTGGGGATTGCGCAATTGATCATGCTGGGTGAACTGGCGGTTAACCGGGCGCTGGATAATTTAGAAGTGGCGGCTGAGCCGCGCGTCTAAGTGGTGAAACCAAAACGGCCCTCTGTGGGCCGTTTTTCTATCTGCGGTACTGGCATGAACCCCTCCTCCGATGACCGTCCGTCTTAAAACCAGCCTCACCTGTCAGATCTGACAGTAGCCGAAATGAATCGCTCAGGGTTTTCATGGCACATCAATTACCAAGGAGTTGCGTGCCATGAAAATTCCCGCATCCAGCGGCGGCCCCATCGTCGCCCTGGCACTGACACCGCCCTATATTCCAAGCCAGACCTACCCGATCATTCACCCGGCCGCTGATGTCGGGCTTTCCAGGCTCAACTATTACGCGGACCCGCTCGGGCTGTTAGTGTTGTTTGGGCCTTATGACGGTCAACTGCCCAATGAGTCCGGACGGATGCTTATCAATGGCTCGACTGCGCCGATCCCGGTCCAGGTCACCAAAGATACGACGTCACCGCTTGCTTTTCGCGTGCCACCGGGGTTGCTATCAAATGGAGTGAACATTCTGAAAGTCAACCTCCAGCGCCAGTCGGGCAATCTGGATTCGGCAGAGCTGCGCGTGCTGCATTCCCACGATGCCCCCGCCGGCAATGACACAGATCCGAATCCCGGCAATTCATTGCTGAACATTGACGTCACCCCGAAGAGTATCGGTCCGGCCGAGGCTATAGCAGGCGTGAAGCTCACAATGAGTTGGCTAGGCATGGCACTGTATGACCTGTTGACCATCAACTTCGGCGGTAAAACCCTCACCCATCAGCTCGTGCCAACGGCGCAGGATCCCAACCCCGAAACCAAACCAGTAGTCTTGACCTTCAACACTGCCGATTTCGCCCATGCCCCCAACAACCCGCAGTTCATATTCAAGTACAACGTCATCAGTCAGATAGACGACTTTTCCGGCACGTCATCGAACGGAGTATTCAACCCGCAGGAATTCTGGTCGAAGGACTGTGTGGTTAATGTGCATCTGGATTGGGCAGAACTGCTTGAGGCCATCCTTCAGGAAATCCTCGGAGAAAACGGTGATGATCCGGCCATCGTTGATCTGGGCAAGATGAACGGCGGGCCGTTGTGGGCGCTGATTCACCTGATTCCTTCGATTTGGCAGTCAGGAGATAAGATTCATCTAATGTTCGAAGCGTGGCTGAACGGCGCTGTGGTCGCCACCCATGACGAGACATTGCCGGTTGGCAATGTTCCTGGGCAGTTTTCCTGGCCAATACCCAATGTGAAGGTGGTTGCCAACAGTCAGGTGAGGGTCAAGTTCGAACAGATCAGGGGAGGCAAAGTCATCGGGATTTCCAAACCTGCCGAAGCGCAGGTAGTGGGAACCGGTCTGCCCGAACTGAAAATGGATACCACGCCAGTATCTTTATCCGGCTCTCGTCATTATGTGACGCCGACCGTTACAGACTTGGGAAATTATGATTTCCCTTCACACCCTAATCCTGGTACTTCAATTGATCGACCTGCTTCGGGCGGTTTAGGCACCATTACCTATCACTCCTCTAATCTCGATGTTGTAGTTGTCAACAGTAGTGGACGAATTTATGCCAGAGGAAATGGTATCGCGACCATTACCGCCAAAGACTCGGCCAATCAGACGAAAAGCTATACCGTCACCACTTCTGGTACTGCAACACCGGTGTATTGCTCCAGCGCTCCGCACCGAAAATGGGCCGAGATCGGGCCATACCTCAATGCCGTGGGGGGCAGGCTTTTTACGTTGTCTGAAATCCAATCGATCTATCGCAGTTTTATACCAGCAAACTTGCAAATAGTTGGTCGTAGCGCAGCTACTTTGACCTCAACTCCTGGACGGCCTGGCACGCACTGGGGCTTCGTCTGGTCCAATATATCCACAGAATATGAGGACACTATTTATTCCTGGCGGTTCTTTTATGTGAAGGTTTGAGTGTAAAAAAAGAAAACTAAAAATGGGACGGATTTATTTAATCAAATAAGCCCGTCCTTTTTAACGCAGTTACTCAAACCATTCCCTACGTTCACTAAACGTCCGTTGAATCAACTCAACCAACGTCTGCACTTCAGCCACATCCCGCGATGCGGAATTTACCGCCAACCACGCCTGCAACCGCATAGCCTCTTCAAACAACCCCGGCAACGCCACCAGCCCGCGATCGAACCGGCTCATGTACATCGGCAGCAAACCAATGCAGGCGCTGCAGCGGATCATCTCCAGCATCAGCTCGTAAGACTGCATCTGCACCACCCCGGCCAACCGCTGTTCGACCAGTTCATTCCACGGCCGGAAGCTGTCGATCTGCCGATCATGCTGCCATTGCACCAGCATGAAATCGGCGAGGTCGTCGGGGCTTTCCGGGCGTGCAGTGACACGGGAGTAGCGTTTGGCGATGTGCGGCTGATATTCCAGTTGCGCGAGGCGTTGCGGTTCGCTGGTGGCGAAGGTCGGGCCGGGATGCGGGGTGTCGCCGTGGGCCAGCCACAGCACGATGTCGGCGCTGACGGCGCGCAGGGCCAGTTCGCTGTCGAGGGCGATGATTTCGAGGCGCACGCTGGCGTTGCGGCGCAGCAGTGCGATGAGGTCGCGGCCAAGGATGTCGTGCAGGATCGATTCGGCAACGGCCAGCCTGATCAGGGGTTGCTCGATCACCGGCAATTTACGTTCGTGGGCCAGGGCAACCAGTTGCGCCTGCAATTGCTGGCCTTCGCGGGTCAGCGTCAAGGCGCTGCCCTGAAAGCTGAACAGCGCGCATTGCAGTTGCTGTTCGAGCTGCGCCAGTTGTTTGCGCAGCAGGGTCGAGCGCACGTTGAGGCTGCGAGCGGCCTGCATGAAGCAGCCGCAACGGGCGCTGACCAGAAAGTATTGGGCGACGTCGCCGTCGAGGGTCGCGGCTTGCGCCAGCCAGGGTTCGTCCTTGTCCCGGGGCCAGCGGAAATCGGCGCTGCTCTGTCGTGCTGCGGGTTCGGTGAATGACATCGATGACTCCCTGTCGATCTTTGTTTTGGTGTGCAGCGCTTAGGGTTTGGTCTCCAGCACCTTGTTGAGCTCGGCCCCGTCGATGCTCAGCGTCGCGGTGTTGAGCATGCCGTCCAGATAGGCCTGGGCGATCTGCTCCTGACGCTGGGCACGCAAGGCCTGGGTCAGTTGATCGCGCAACTCGTCGAGGGTCGCGGTGCGGGCCGGTTGTTGTTCGGTGAGTTTGATCACGTGGAAACCGGCGCTGCTTTGAACGGGATCGGAAACCGCGCCAACCTTGAGACGTGCCACGGCGCCACGCACTTCCGGCACCAGTTGCTGCAACGGTTGCAGGCCGGTGTCGCCGCCGCGCTCAGCGGTGAGGCGATCCTGGGAAAACTCCTTGGCCAGCGCTGCAAACTCCGCAGGGGTCGACTGGGCTTTCTTGCTCAACTCCGCCGCCTGCTTGCGCACGGCCTCAAGATTCTGCGGCTCATTCACCCCGAGGAAGATCTGACTGACCCGATACAGCGCCGGCGTCTGCCAGTTGGCCTTGCCCGCGTCGTACGCCTGCTGCAACTCGGCAGCGCTCGGATAATCCGCCGGCACCTGGCTCACCGACTGCAAATAGTCGCGAAACACGATCTGCTCGGTAGCGGCACGGGTCTGCCGAACCACGTCCGGGCGCTGCGCCCAACCTTGGGCTTCGGCCTGTTCCAGCACGGCTTTTTCAGCCAGGCGTGAACGAATCCAGCGCTCCAGCCCTTCACGATTGCCGCGCAGTTGCTCGCGGGTTTGCGGTGGAACAGCCGCCAGCAACGCCTGCAATTCCTCCGGCGAAACCTGCTGATTGCCTAATCTGGCCACTGCCGGTCCACTGTTCGCCGCAATGACCGGCGCCGGCTGCTGGGCGGCGACCGGGTCATTACCCGGCCGCACCACCAGCGCCACGGCCACCACCAACAGCGCCACCGCAGCGGCGCTGATTACCATGGCAGGTTTTGTCACAGCGCGACTTCCTCTTGCTCAACCTTTGGAGCCTGAGCGGCAGCGGCGTTCTGGGTGAAATCACGCAGGTACACGATGAATTCCTGAAGCAGGCGATCCCACAGCTCCAGGTTGCCGCGCAGGTAATCGCTGCTCACGCCAGCGGCCACCACCACGTCCATCTCCATCACCAGAAACTCGCCCTGCAACGACAACCGGGCAAACCGGCGGGTTGCGTTCCACTGCTCGGCCACACCGGCCGGCAACTCACCCTGCACGCGCAACGCGCAGCTGAAGGTGAAGTCGACGTAGCTGCCCTGCTCCGCCACCGCCGGGTTGCCGAAACGCACGGCGTAACCGATGCCCTGGCTGGCGCTGAGCAACTGGACGATGCCGTTCTGTTCAGTCTGGTTGACGCGGTAACCGGCGGCTTGCAGAACGTCGGTCAGGGATTGCGGGGATACGTGGGAGATCAATTGAGTCATTACTTCTTCCTTGTCCATGAGTCTTTTAATCAGTGCGCGATCGCGGCTTGCGGCGCATCGAATTGAGTCTTGTACAGTTCGTCGCCAAAGCCCTGAGCAAGCTCATCGAACTTGACCCGGGCGCTGCCGGCGAAGGGCTGGCGGATCTTCATCACCTCGGCCACATCGATGTTTTCGTAGGCGGTGAGAATCTGCTTGGCCACGCCGTACATCTGCTGATTCTTGACCGAACATTGCTGCACTTGTGTGTCACGTTCAGTCAATTGCGCTTGAAGCTTAGACCGTTCTGCCTCTTTGGCACGGGCCATGACCAACAACTCGTCATAGGCTTTCTTGAACTTGCCGGTCTGCTCGTTGCTGGCCGCGACTTGCGCCTGGGCCTGGCTGTGCAGACTTTGCTGCTGCCCGGCCAGTTGCTCGGCGAGGCCTTTGGCTTTGGCCAACTCGGCGGTCAATTGCTTGATTTGCGCCTGCGCAGCCTTGGCTTCGTTCTGCGCCGCCAGTTGCGCGGCGCTGGCCTGGGCCTGCTGACTTTGCAGGGTTTGCAACTGCTGGGTGGTGCTGCGCAACTGGGTGCGCAGGCGTTCTTCCATGCCTTCGGCGCTCGCCCCGGTGGCGATCAACATGCCGAGCCCAAGCCATAAAAAGCGGATTTTCATAACCCTCTCCCGGCGCTTAGAAGCGCGTGTTGATCTCAAGCTGCATGACGTCGATATCGAACGGCGCGCCATACACCGCTTCCGAACTCAACCAGCGGCCGGTGGCGTAGACGTTCTTCGCCAGACCGTAATTGCCGCCCAGGAAGTAGCCCTTGGCGTTGGTGCCGCCGAGGTGGAAAGACGAGTCGTTGAAGCCGTCCGGCAAGGCGTCCGGCTGGATGTACTTGTAGCCGGCGAACAGGTTCCAGTCGCCCTGCTTCTTCAGCTCCAGCGCGTTGCCGAGGGTGAACTGGACCATCCACGCATTGGCGCCGCTTTCGATGTTGCCGTTGCTGTCGAGGTTGTTGACCAGTTGCCCCGCCGAACGCTTGCGCATGTCGCCTTCGTCGTAGCCGAGGTTGTGGATGTAGTTGCCCTGGCTGCGCAGTTTGAAGTCTTCCGGCAGATCGGCGTCCCACACCACGTTCAGGTCCAGCAGGTTGAATTCGGAGGCCAGGCCAACGAACTGCGGCTGTGGCGTGGTGGTCGGGTTGAGCGGGTTCGGCGTGATATCACGCAGCAGGAACACGCTGTTGCCCTTCTGCATGAACGCCGCGCGGGTGCCGTCACTGTCGCAGCCCGGTGCGCCAGCCCAAGGTTCGCAAGGGCTCGAGCGCTGGCCTTCGATGTCGTCGAAGCGGTAGTAGGCCAGCGCGCCTTTCAGGCGGTTGTTGCTGTTGATCGCCCACTTGGCGCCAATCTGCGCGCCGTACAGCCATTTGTTGTCGCTTTCTTCCTTGTCGAAGCCATTGCTGGTGGTGGTGTCGTTGGTGTAGTCCACCGGGAACGCGCCGACGGTGCCGAACACGCCCCAGTCGCGGCTGAGCTTGTGGTCGAAAATCGCCGCCACGCCGTCGAAGTTCAGGTCGTTGGAATACAGCATGTCAGTGGACATGAACGGGTTGGCGAAGCGGCCACCGGTCAGGGTCAGTTCATCCGACGGCTTCCAGGTCAGGTAACCCTGATCGAGCCAGATGTCTTTTTTCGAGAAGCCGCCGCCGAGGTTCTGGGTGGTCGACACCGGGTTGTTGTCCGAGCCGGTGCCGATGCGGATGCCGGCGGTCCATTCCGGCGAGATCACCGCTTTCATGCCCAGCCGGGCGCGCAGGCGGAACAGGTTTTCGCGGTCTTCGCGGGTGTTGAGCAACGGCGGCAACGCGGTGCTGCTGTTGGGGTTCACGTCGTACGGGCCGTTGTTGTTGAGCTTGGCGAAGTCGACGATTTCGTTGCTGTTGCTGCCCGAGTAGTAGCGCGATTCGTCACGCAGACGGATGTCGCCGTCGAAGCTGATGCGCGACGCCCAGTCCGGGAAGGTGTTGGGCGCGGCCCAGTTTTCCTGTTTGGCGGTGGCCATGACTTCGGCCTTGACCTGATCGCGGATCTGGTCGCGCACTGCCGCCGGCACGTATTGCACCCGCACATCGCCCGGTGCTGCGACCGGCCCGGCCGCCACCGCGGTGGACGCCGCAGCCTGCTTGGCCTGGGCCGCTTCGTTCTGGGCCTGGGCGATCAGCGCGTCGGCCTTGTCCTGTTTCAGAATGCCCTGCTCGACCAGCAAGCGGATCAGATTGATCGTGGCGTTTTCCGAGGGCGCAGGCGCTGCCGCGGCCTGACCGACCAGGGTCGCGATGACCATGCCGACCGCCAGGGACAATCGATTCACGTTGGAAATCATCTGCACACAACTCCTTTTCATACAGCTTTATGAATTCGGTTAACCCGGACGCCGCCCTTGCAGGGACATGCGCACAGGCAAGGTGATGGAGGCCGGTGGCCGCTCGCTCAGATGCGGCGCGTTACGCAATGCGGCCAACACCTGACTATCGATCTCGGGGTTACCGCTGGACTTGATCAGCTCGACCCGGGTGATCTCGCCGACGCTGCTCAGCCACACATCGGCCTGCAGCGAAAACGCGAGGTTGCGCAGGTCGGGGTTCTCGCGCAGCAGCTTCTGGAAGGTGAACGCGAGGAACTGGCTGTAGGTGCCGTTGCCCAATCGCCCACCGCCGGAACCGGCCATGCCGCCGCCCTTGCCCGCGCCGATGTTGAAGGCGTCGCTGCCGCTCTGGGCGTCGCCGTCGATCTGCATCGGGTTGGCCAGATCGTCCGCCGGCGATGGCGGTGCTTCTTCCTCGGGCTTGACCTCTTGCGGCTCGGGCGTTGGCTCGGGCTCGACGATTTTTTCTTCCACCGGGGTTTCCGGCTCTGGCGGTTTTTCCGGCGGCGGAGGTGGCGGTGGCGGCA
Source organism: Pseudomonas sp. GW821-FHT11D10 (assembly GCF_058808435.1). NCBI lineage: Bacteria > Pseudomonadati > Pseudomonadota > Gammaproteobacteria > Pseudomonadales > Pseudomonadaceae > Pseudomonas > Pseudomonas sp. GW821-FHT11D10. Next base: position 1,399,714 of record NZ_JBXARR010000001.1, read on the forward strand.
ACGGAATGATCGTCGGCACCTTCGGCGCTTCCCGGCGGATGCCGCTCATGTCGTTGGCCCACTGCCACAACAGGAATGCCGCGACGGCGCCCAGCAACAGCCCGGCGCCCCACTTCACGTAACGCAGTGGCGACTTCTTCACCGGCAAAGGCTCGATTGGCAGTTGTGCAGTCATCACTCAGCCCTGCGTCGGTTTGCCGGTAACGAGACCGACCTGGGACAGTTCGAGCCGGCGCAGCAGATCCAGCACTTCGATGACTTTCTGGTACTGCACCGTAGCGTCGCCGCGCACGATCACCGGGAAGTCCGGGTTCTGCGCTTTCTCGATGCGCAGGCGTTCTTCCAGCTCCGGCAGGGTCACCGGGTAGGCGTCGAGGAACACCTGGCCGCCGTCGTTGACCGAAATCGCCTTGGTCTTGGCCTCGGACAGCGACACGGCGGCGCTGGCCTTGGGCAGGTTGATCTGGATCCCGGAGACCTGCGCGGTGGCGGTGAGGATGAACATCACCAGCACCACCATCAGCACGTCCACCAGTGGCGTGATGTTGATGCTGTCTACCGCTGCATCTTCGTCATCGTCGTGGGAGGCATTTACGGACGCCATGTCTGTGCTCCTCAGGCCGGTACGGAGTGGTTGGCGTGATGACCGCGCTGATGCGCCGCTTCACTGGACTGGCCTTCGCCGTGCATCTCCGCCAGACGGGTGATGAACTCGTCGACGAACACGCGCATGTCGGCGCTGACTTCCTTGTTGCGGGTGATCAGGCGGTTGTAGCCAAACAGCGCCGGGATCGCGACGAACAGGCCCATGGCCGTGGCCAGCAACGCGGCCGCCATACCCGGCGCGATGGCGTTGATGTTGACGTCGCCGGCCATGGCCGTGCCGAGGAACACCACCATGATCCCCAGCACCGTGCCGAGCAGGCCGATGTACGGGCCGCCGGCGATGGCGTTGGACAGGGTCGAAAGCTTCGAGCTGAGCTGCTGGTTTTCACGGGTGCGCACGCCGTCCATGGAGCAGCGGATGGCTTCGATGGTCGCCGCCGAAACGGACGAGGTATCGGCGCCCTGCTCGCGGCGGGTGCGGATCTCTTTCACAGCCACCAGATACAGGCGCCACAGCGGTGAGTGCTGCAAACGCTGGGCGAGTTGGGTGTCGTCGGCGAACATTTCCAGGCGAGTGCCGACCTTGGCGAATTGCACGCGGAAGTCTTCGTTGGCAGCGGTGACGCGGCTGAGGGTGCGGTTCTTGCGCAGCATGATGATCCACGACTGGAACATCATCAGCACCAGCACCGCGATGATCACCCAGGCGTCCACCGGCACCGCGTTGAGCAGGAAGCCGAGGCTGCCGAAACCGAAGCCGGACTGTTCTTCATCGACGCCGTAAGCCACCAGTTTCGACTCGGCGCCCTGGGAAGTGGCGTCGGCGAGCAGCAGCGGCGCCGGACGGGCGACTTTCGACAGGCGCAGTTCATCGATAGCGCCCACGAACGGCTGGAAAGGACCTTCGTGCAGGTCGGCGCCGATGGCCATGACCGAGTTGAACGCCGGCATTGCCTGAGCCAGTGCCGCGCCTTCGCGACCGTTGATGTACAGCGTCACTTTCGCGCCTTCGGCGGTCAGTGCGACGTGCTGCCATTGGCCCGGATTCAGCGGCTGCGTGGCGACGGCGCGCTGGCCATCGATCTCCACGAACGGCACGCCCTGATTCACACCGACCAGCAAGCTGTTGGTGCCTTCCCGGCGGGCCAGGATCAGTTGCTCGCCATTGGCCTGATCCAGTCGCAGCCAGGCACTGAAGGTGAACGCGCTGCCGGCGTTGTGCTGCAACGACGGACTGGCCGGTAACAGCAGCGGCTGGCCGCTGAACTGCAAGGCACGCCCTACTACGCCGTCAATCGCCGCGCCGGTCGCGCTCTGCGCGGTGTTGCCGTAGGCGGTAGTGTCTTTCGCCGGGGTGCCGGTGGCGCCGTCGAAATGATAGAGCGCGGTGTAATTCGGATCGAACGTCAGTTGGCCGTTGCCGGTCGCCGGCGCCTTCTGGTTGCCGTAGTACATCCAGATGTCCTGACGCTGACCGCCCTCGACATTCGGCACATCGACCCAGATCAGCGCCATGCCCATCAGCGCGTCGAAGCTTTCGATCTGGTGGTTGAGCACGGTCTTGTCATCGGCGGCGACGAAGCGCAGGTCCGAGCCGTCCTCTTTTACGCCATCAAACGTGAAGTTGCCGGTGTGCAGGCGCACCAGCAGCGCGGTGCGGCCCAGAGCCTGATTGATCGCGGCACCTTGCGGTGTGGTGTCGACGGCGATCTGTTTGCGGTAATGCCAGTCGTCCTGCCACCAGGCCTGGGCCGTGGCCGGGAGCACGAAGCCCAGGCAGATCAACAACGAAAGGAAAAGGCGCTGCATGGAGGTGCTCCTTGTTAGAAAGTGGCCTGAAGGTTGAAGTGCAGGCGCGATTCCTGTTTCGAGGTGTTCGGCCCTTCGAGTAGCGGGTAGCCCCAGTCGAGGCTGCCGGACAGCCATTTGCTCAGGCTGGCGCGGGTGCCGAGGCCGATGCTGGCCAGGGCGTAATTGGCGTCCTGGTCCGGCAGTTCGTCACGCAGATAGAGTTGCGCGCCTTCGGCGAAGGCGTAGAAGCGCCAGTCCTGCATCCAGCCGCCGACGTACTTGGCCAGCGACGGTGTGCGCAGCTCTTCGCTCAGCAGGAAGCCGTCATCAGCGGTGCGTTCGGCCGCCAGATAACCGCGCACTGAAGTCGCGCCGCCGGCGGAAAACTGTTCATTGGAAACCAGCGGCCCCGACGCCAGCTGAAACGCGGCTTTGCTTGCGCTCTGCCAGTCGCTGTCGAAGGTCCAGGTGAAGTTGGTATCGCCCTTGAGCACGGCGAAACTCGGGTTGGCGCGGTAGCGTTTGTAGTCGAAGTCTTCGTCGGAACTGCCGTAGCCGAAGATGCTGCGGGTGGCCGCGACCAGGCTCAGACCGAGGCCGAGCTGGCTCTTTTCGCTGTAGCGATAGCCGTTGTAGGCGAAGGTGAACGGCGCGTATTTCAGCGGCACCTTGTCGCTTTCGCCGGACAGGGTCAGGCGCTCGTCGAAGTCCTTGAAGTCGATGCCGGCCGACAGCGAGTTCGACCAGTTGCCGCTGGACGGGATCGTGTAGATCGCCGCTACGCCATAGGAATGGCCCTTGCCGAGCACGTTGCTGCCGCCGATGGTGGCGACGTTGCTGTCGGACTGGTAACCGGAGAACTGCACGCTCCAGCGCTCGGTCAGCGGCGCGGTGTAGGAGCCCGACCAGACCTTGGCGTTGTCGGTTTCCTGGGGTGCGGTGAAGAACGTCAGGTTGACGCTGTGCCCCAACTGCCAGAGGTTGTTGTAGCCGAGGCTGGTGACGGTGCGCAGTTTTTCGGTGTCGGCGCTGTAGTCGTTGTTCAGACCCACGCTGGCGGTCCACGGGTTCTGGTCTTCGACCTGCAAGTCCACGTCCATGGTGCCGGGGCGCTGGCCTTCGCGCACCAGCGGCATCACCTGCCGGCCCGGGGTCTTGTTGAGTTGCGCCAGTTCGCCCTGGACCTTGGCGAAATCCGGCACCTCGCCTTCCTTCAGCGCCGGGACGTTGTCGCGGATATCCAGTGGCGAATAGTGTTTGGCGCCGACCACGCGGACCCGGCCGACCTTGGTTTCGCTGACTTGCAGGTAGACGATGCCGTCGGCCACCGCTTGCTCCGGCAGTTCGACGAACACCGATTGGTAGCCGCGTTCCTGATAGGCCTTCTGCAAGGCATCGCGCGCGCCTTCGATGTCGCTCAAGGCTTTTTGCGGGCCGAGAAACGGGTAGACCGCTTCTTCGATCGCCCGCGCATCGAGCACGGTGTTGCCGCGCACGAAGTATTCGTTGACGTCCACCAGACGCTGCGCCGCTGCGTTTTCGGCCTCATCGGCGAACGCCGGCTGCGCGCCGGCCGTCACCAGCAGCCAGCCCCACAGCGCCAGCCGTGACGTGAAAATCTGCTCCACACTACCCCCTGAAATTCGCGATGACCTGTTGGCGCTCATGCGCCTTGCGTGTGCGTCAGTTACTGGCGTTCTTGATTGCTGAAGTGCAGGCCCCGGTGTGCTTGCCCAGCCAGGTGTGCAGCAGCGCGAAGTTCAGCGAGAACTCGGGCATTTGCAGCAGCGCGCCGCAGAACACTTCACCGATGATTTTCTGGATGAGCTGCACCGCACGCGGCTCGTTGAGCAGCGTGGCGATGTCGCGACTGAGGACGTTGAAGCTCCAGACTTTCTGGTTCAGGCCCAGGCCGACGAACCAGCGAAACAGCAGGTTGTAATTGAGCTGTTCATAAAGCTGCTGCTCGCTGGGCACCGAATACAGCAGTTGCAGCAGCAGAATGTGCATGACCGTCTGCGGGGCGATCAGCATGCCGGGTTGGGCATTGAGGTCGTGCAGGAGGTCGCGGTGGGCGTCGAGCAGGTCATCGATCTGCGGGCGCAGCAGCACCAGCGAATGCCCCGGCGGAATGTAACTGGAGACCTCTTTCAAGGCGCCCTGCCAGTCATCCTGCGACACGATCCAGACCCACGGCGCGCCGTAGCGATACACCGAAACCGGCTTCTTGCGCGCGGCTTCGACGATCTTCGACAGGCGTTGATCGAGTTCCTGCATGCCCACTTTCGAGTAGCGTTCCATAGTCCCCATTGCCTCACTCCCGGCGTCCCGCCTCGGCTTGTGAAAAGCGCCCAAAGGGCCCCTCAAGCGCGTTACATAGGCATGACCGGACTGGCGATGTGCTACCGAACTTTTGTCATAAAAGCTTCATTACAGAAATTGATCGGGGAATTGCGGGCATAAAAAAACCTGTGGGAGCCGGCTGGCTCCCACAGGGCTTCATCGTGATTCAACGTCAGGAATAAACCGGCCAGGTATCGACGATCTTGCCGCCACGCACCGCCAGCAAGTCGCCGAATTGCAGGAGGACGGCCTCGGTCTGGGTCGGCCGCAGAAAGACTTGATCCTCCACCGTCAACCCCACGGCATTCGAACCATTGACCATTTCCTGATTAGAGCTACGGCCGTAAACGCCATTGCTCTGCAATCCGGGCGGTGATTCGAACTCGGCCATCCAGTTGCCGCCGTAGATAAAAAAGGTCTGCCGCTGGTTGGTGTCCCACCACGAAAACAGCTTCGACTTGTCGTCCAGCGCCGGAATATTCACCGCCCCCGTGCTTTTCAACACTGGCGTGGCGATGTACGCGGCCGGCTCGTGTTCGACCAGTGACGGCAAGTCGTAATGAGTCGGCTTGAGCATCGCCGTACCCACCGACACTTCGCTGCTCAGGCTTTCGTTTGCATGCATGCGATAACTCGGGCTACCGGCAGTGTTCAGGCACAAACCGTCATGCCACAGCGCCGGATATTGCTGCCGGGTGAAGTCGACGCAGCGCTGATAAATCACCATCACCTTGGCGAACAGTTCCTCGGGCGAGCCGAGAATCCCCGGCACGCCCATGCCCACGAACGGGTCGTAACCCATGAACCCGGCGAACTCCAGATGCTGCGGGTTGGCGGCGATCAGCGCGAGCATCTGGCCGAGCACGTTCACGTCACTGACGCCGCCCCGGTGCAGGCCGACGTCCAGCTCGATGTTGATCCGCATCCGCGTGCCCAATCCCTGGGCCAGTGCGAGGTATTGCTGCAGACGTTCGGGGTTGTCGATCAGCCATTGCAGTTGTTTCGTCGGGTCGAACGGGCCTTTGTGGATCTGGTAGAAAATCTCGGCGGAACGCACCGGCAACGGCTTGCCGAGCAGAATGTCGGACTGCGGGAACGTCACCGCATCGTGATTGAGAAACGGCTGATGAAACGACATCAGCCGCTGCGTCCCTGCCCGTTGGCCGATGTAGCTGAGCAGCCCCGGTGACGGCAGGGATTTCTCCACCAGCCGCAACTGCTTGCCTGCGCGTTTGACCGAGCGCATCACCACGTCGATGTTGTGGTCGAGTCGATCAAGATCGATCAGCAACACCGGGCGCATCGGGCCTTTGGTCTTGAGCTCGTTGTTCAGCGCCCGGAAATAGTCACTGTAAGGCCCGCCGCGATCTCCAGGCCTCAACCATGCGCCAACCCCCACCAGCAAGGCGCCGACACCCAACGCACCGAGCACGAAGTTACGTCGATTGACCGCCATCAGCTCACCCCCAGAATCGACGACAGATGCCCGTTGAGAAACTTGCCGCTCGGGTCCAGCGCCTGGCGCACCTGAATGAATTCCTGCCAGCGCGGATAGAGCGTTTGCAACGTCCGGGCATTCAGCGTGTGCAATTTGCCCCAGTGCGGGCGCCCGTTGTACTTCCAGAAGATCGGCTCGACGGCGGCGAAGAAGTTGTGATGGTCCATCTGGTAATGCTGGTGGACCGAGATCGAGCAGCTGTCGCGGCCTTCGAACATGCTCAGCGGAATGTCGTCAGCCTTGACGTAGCGGTACTCGATGGGAAACCAGGTGCGCAGGTCCTTGTCGCGGATCAGCTTGAGAATCTCGCGCAGGCAGGCCGGACCGTGTTCGGCGGGCACTGAATATTCCATTTCGTTGAAGCGCACGGTGCGCACGTTGGCGTAGATATCGAACGAGTCGCCGACCCGGTCATCGAAACTCGCCAGATGCCGCAGGCTGTTGAGCAGCGAACTGCGCAGGCCCGGGAAATCGCTGCCGTACTTGTCGATCTTCTCGATCAGGGTCACGAACTCGTTGCCGCCCTCCTCTTCGGGCGGGATCGGCGGCGTGGGCGGGTCGGTGGTTTCGTTGAGGGCGATCGACAAGGCGTAGTCGGAATGGGTGACGACGAGCATTTCCCAGTGCTGGTTTTCGCTCGTGTTCTTGTCCAGGTCTTCCAGCAGCTCTTCGGTTTTGGCGATCCACTGGGTTTCCCGCAGGCGATAGGCCGGACGGTTTTGCAGGCGGATTTTGGTCGCCACGCCGAGTGCGCCGAGGGACACCCGGGCGGCGTTGAACACTTCGGGATGACGCTGGTTGTCGCAATCCAACACCTCGCCACTGGCGGTCACCAGTTGCATCCCGCAGACGTGGGCCGAGTAGGATTGGAAGGTTTTGCCGGTGCCGTGGGTTGAGGTGGAAATCGCCCCGGCGAGGGTCTGGTAGTCGATGTCGGCCATGTTTTGCAGGGCCTGGCCGACATCCTTGAGCGGCACGCCCATGCGCGACATCGGCGTGCCGGCGGCGAATTCGGCCTGCAGGGTTTTCGGGTCGTGATCGAGCAGACCGTTGAAGTAGCTCAGGGACAACAATGTGCCGTCGGTGGGCACCAGCGCGCTGAAGGAATGCGCCGAACCGACAGGGCGAATCTTGCCGGGGGCTTGCTGAATGATCGTCGTCAATTCATCCAGACTCTTCGGCGCCACCCGCGCCGCCGGCAGGCAGCTCTGCCCGCCCGACCAGTTGCGCCAGGGAATCAGGCGCGGTGCGCGCATCAACTGGCCCAGCGCCGGATTGGAAGCCAGCGCGCTGAACGCGCCGACGATGCTTGCCCGTTGCAATAACTGCCGGCGTGTCAGATCTATCGGCATGCCAGGATCCTTATTGTGGGAGCGGCTGGTCGGCCATGAAGCCGATCAACTGAAGGAATTGTTCTTCCGAGCACTCGACGCACTGGCCCATCGGCGGCATGCCGTTGTAGCCGTTGATGGCGTGGTCGAGCAGCGTGTCGGCGCCCTGCTGGATGCGCGGTTCCCAGGCCTTGCGGTCACCGGTCAGCGGCGCATTTGCGGCGGGGTTGGCGTGGCAGAGCTGGCAGCTGTTGGCGTAGATCTGCGCCAGCGCCGGGTCTTTGGGAATGGTGTTGTTGGTGCTGGCCGGGGGTTTGGGGTCTTCGCCACAGCCTGACAGCGTCATGGCCAACGCCAGTAATAATGTGAGTCGGATTGCCCGCATAACGGCCTCGCTTATTGTTGTGGTCACACCTTAAGGCAGGCGGGTCGGCGGGTTGAGGGCATTGCGGGACATTGAGGGGGGCAAACGGGGCCAGCCCATTACCTGAAGATGATCGTTCCCACGCTCCGCGTGGAACGCGGAGCGTCCCTTGAGGCATTCCCACGCAGAGCATGGGAACGATCATGTGTGGATGCCCGCTCTGCTGTGCGGTTTCGCGTGACATTCGCGTGACATTTGCGGGTTTAAATTTCCGCGCATTCAGGCGTATAACCTGTTGAGACTTTTTGATCTGCATGCGGACATCAACACGGGGTAGCGACATGACCACAGCAAACATCCTTGGCAACCTGTTCCCTTCTGTCAGCGACATCCCGGAAAAATACCGCCTCGACGGTCAGGTCGAGCAACGCGAATACCTGGTCGATGGCGAGTTGCGCCGCTGGGACGGCCCGCTCGCCACCGTGCGCAGCCCGGTCTATCTGCATGGCGACAACGGCGACGAGCAGGTGATCCTCGGCAGCACGCCGCTACTGGATGCCGATACCGCCCTCACCGCTCTTGACGCCGCCGTCCGCGCCTACGACCGCGGCCAGGGCCTGTGGCCGACCATGCGCGTGGCCGAACGCATCCAGCACGTCGAAGCCTTCCTCGGACGCATGCGCCAACAGCGCGACGCCGTGGTGAAACTGCTGATGTGGGAAATCGGCAAGAACCTCAAGGACTCGGAAAAAGAGTTCGACCGCACCTGCGACTACATCGTCGACACCATCAATGCGCTGAAAGAACTCGACCGCCGCTCCAGCCGTTTCGAGCTGGAACAGGACACCCTCGGCCAGATCCGCCGCGTCCCGCTCGGCGTGGCGCTGTGCATGGGGCCTTACAACTATCCGCTGAACGAGACGTTCACCACGCTGATCCCGGCGCTGATCATGGGCAACACCGTGGTGTTCAAACCGGCCAAGCTCGGCGTGCTGCTGATCCGCCCGTTGCTTGAAGCCTTCCGCGACAGCTTCCCGACCGGCGTGATCAACGTGATCTACGGCAGCGGCCGCGAGACCGTCAGCGCGCTGATGGCCAGCGGCAAGATCGACATCTTCGCGTTCATCGGCACCAACAAGGCCGCCAGCGACCTGAAGAAACTGCACCCGAAACCACACCGCTTGCGCGCCGCCTTGGGCCTGGATGCGAAGAACCCCGGCATCGTCCTGCCCGAGGTGGATCTGGACAACGCGGTCAGCGAAGCAGTCACCGGTTCGCTGTCGTTCAACGGCCAGCGCTGCACCGCGTTGAAAATCCTGTTCGTGCATGAAGATGTGGTGGACAGTTTCATCGAGAAATTCAACGCCAAATTAGCCAGCCTCAAGCCGGGCATGCCGTGGGACAGCGGGGTTTCGCTGACGCCACTGCCGGAGTCGGGCAAGGTCGATTATCTGCATGGGCTGGTGGCTGACGCGCAGAGCAAAGGCGCCCAGGTGGTCAACCCGAATGGGGGCGAAGCGCGGGCCTCGTTCTTCTATCCGGCGGTGCTGTACCCGGTGACGCCGCAGATGCGCGTGTATCAGGAAGAGCAGTTTGGCCCGGTGGTACCGATCGTGCCTTACCGTCACCTCGATACCGTGATCGACTACGTGCTGGAATCGGACTTCGGCCAGCAACTGAGCATTTTCGGCACCAACCCGGTGGCCGTCGGCCGACTGGTCGACACCTTTGCCAACCAGGTCGGGCGGATCAACCTCAACGCTCAGTGCCAGCGTGGCCCGGACACTTACCCGTTCAACGGGCGCAAGAACTCCGCCGAGGGCACGCTGTCGGTACACGATGCACTGCGGGTGTTCTCGATCCGTACGCTGGTGGCAACCAAGTTTCAGGAACCCAACAAGGATCTGATCAGCGAAATCATTCGCGGGCGCGATTCGAACTTCATCGCCACCGACTACATCTTCTGAGGAGGAATCAGCGCTGAGCACTTTCAGCCCCCACCGCTGGCCGCCGCTGTTGCGGCGGATCCTGCGGCCGTTGCTCGACCCGTATCGACGTTATCGCCATGCACGAACGATCCACGCGGTGCGGGTGGCACTGGGGTTGCTGGCGACAATCCTGCTGACCACCGGCATCAATCTGCCCCACGGCGAATGGGCGTCGGTGACCATGCTGGTGGTGATCGGCGGCTTGCAGCATCACGGCAACATCGGCAAGAAAGCCGCCGAACGTGCAACCGGCACCTTGATCGGCGCCGGCGTCGGTTTGTTACTGGTGGCGCAGCAGGCATGGCTGGGCATGCCGTGGCTGACCTATTTTGCGATGGCGGTGGTGTGCGGATTTTTCTCGTATCACGCCATCGGCAAGGGCGGCTACACCGCCCTGCTCTCGGCCATCACCGTGTTCATCGTCGCCGGGCATGGCGACAACCCGATCACCGACGGGCTGTGGCGCGGGGTCGATATCCTGATCGGTATCGCTTTGGCGCTGGCCTTTTCCTTCGCCCTGCCGCTGTACGCGGTGTACTCGTGGCGCTACAACCTGGCCGATGCGCTGCGTGATTGCGCAACCGTATACGGACGGATCATCGGCGGCCAGCCTGTAACCGCCGACGAACACTTGAAGTTGATGAGCCGGCTGAACGCAGTGATGGTGCAGTTGCGTTCGCTGATGCCGTCGGTGTCCAAGGAAGTCAAAGTCTCGATGACCGAACTGGACGCGATCCAGCGCAACCTGCGCATGTGCATCAGCACCCTGGAAATCCTCGGCAACATCCGCCCGGATGCCAACGATCCCGACGCCATGGCGCACCTGCAAGCGGCGCTCAAGGCCGAGCACCGGCATATTCGCGTGCAATTGATCGGCATGGCCCGGGCGTTGAAAACCGGAGCGTCCGGTCGATTGGGGCGTCCGGTGGAGTTGCCGGACGCCAGCCTCGACACGCCGGTCTATAGCCCACTCGATGGCTACCGTTTGTTGACCCGGCAACTCGCCGCCAACGTCGGCGAGATGCGCCAGCGCCTGGCGAAGACTGCGCCGCGCTGGAATATCTGAGGTTTACTGCGCGGCCAGGCGCCGCGCCTTCAGGCCCCAACCCTGTTGCATGCCGGCAGCGGCCAGCAGAATCGCCGCCACGCCGATCCATTGCAGGGTTTGCAGTTGGTGGCCGAAGGCAAACCAGTCAACGAAAATCGCCGCGATCGGGTAGATAAACGACAGCGCGCCGGTCAGTGCGGTCGGCAGTTTCTGGATCGCGCCGTAGAGCAACACATACATCAGACCGGTGTGGACAATGCCCAGTGTCACCAGACTGGCCCAAGCACTTGGCGCCTGCGGCATCGCTGAAAAATGGGCGAATGGCGCGAGCAGCAACACCCCGGTGCAGACCTGGATCAGCGCGATCAGGTGCGGCGGCGTGCCGGTCAGGCGCTTGATGATCAAAGCTGCGATGGCGTACAGAAACGCCGCCCCCAGCGCCAGCGCGATCCCTGTCAGGTAATCATTGCCGCCCTCGCCCTGCCCGCCGTGGGCACTGACGATGGCCAGCATCCCCATGAAAGAAATCGCCAGCCAGAACAGCTTCTGCAGGGTGATCTTCTCGCCGAGAAACAGCGCCGCCAATCCCACCAACATGAACGGCTGGACGTTGTACACCGCCGTGCCGATGGCAATCGAGGCCCGTGAGTAGGAGGCGAACAGCAGCACCCAGTTGCCGACGATTGCCACCCCGCTGAGCACCGCCAGCAGGAAGGTGGTGCGGGTCAGAATGCCTGGGCGCAGAAAGCCGAACGCGGCGCAGATCAGCAGCAGGGTTCCGGCGCCGAACACGCAGCGCCAGAACACCACGTCCAGCACCGGTTGCCCGGACACCAGCACGAACCAGCCGATGGTCCCGGATATCAGCATGGCGGCGGTCATTTCAAATGAGCCGCGACGGATTGTGTTGTCCATCATCAATCTCCTTAATGTGTGGCAAAAGTATGCCAAGCGAGACCGTGGCTTCTCCAGCGCAAAAAGCAGGCTAAACTCGATTTCTGCCTTTCTTATCAAGGGTGGTTTGCGTCATTCGCCTAATGCGGGAGTTTTTTTGTATGACCGACGATATCGACCAGATCCTGATCGGAGCCTTGATGGAGGATTCGCGGCGCTCGCTCAAGGCGCTGGCGCAGATCAGCGGATTGTCTTCGCCGAGCGTGGCCGAGCGCTTGCGCCGCCTGGAAGAGCGCGGTGTGCTCAAGGGCTACACCGTGGAGATCGACCCGAAATGCTTCGGCTACCAGTTGCAGGCCATCGTCCGCGTGCGGCCGTTGCCGGGGCAGCTGCAGGAAGTGGAGCGGCAGATCATGTCGATTCCCGAGTTCACCGAGTGTGACAAGGTCACTGGCGAGGACTGTTTTATCGCTCGCCTGCATGTGCGTTCGATGGAGCAACTGGACACCTTGCTCGACCGGCTGAATACGCTGGCGGAAACCAATACGGCGATCGTCAAGAAGACCCCGGTAAAACGGCGGTTGCCGCCGATGGCCTGAGCGGCGTAGATTGAGTTTTTCCGGCGAAGGATTGGCGGCATGAAAATTCAGGCAATGATGCTGGCGGCGTTGATGCTGGCAGGGTGCGGGACGGTGCAGACCGTGGCGTTCAGTGACAAGCATTCCACCGATCAGTTGAAAGCGAACAAATCCTACTGCGGCGCTGTACCGCGTATCTACAGTGGCGTGACGTACGACTTCTGCATGCTGCACGCCGAAAAGCCGGATGACGTCGATGCGTTCAACTACAAGAACGCGACACCGGGTCTGCTGGTCGATGCGGCCGTGTCGGGCGTGCTCGATACCTTGCTGTTGCCCTACACGATCTACAAGCAACAGGCCGATGGCAGCATCGAGATCAATTGATCGCCTGCTCGCTTTTTCGCAGGCAACAAAAATCTATGGTCACCCCCATTTTTGCAATACTGATTAACGGGTGGTGTGGTTGGCTTGCTTAAATCTATCCGGCG